>NZ_JAUCEU010000007.1:4437500-5637500 GCF_030348765.1 Neobacillus sp. CF12
TAGGCTGGTAAGTAGGAAAATCCGCTTACCGTAAAGGCTGAGCTGTGATGGCGAGGGAAATATAGTACCGAAGTTCCTGATTCCACACTGCCAAGAAAAGCCTCTAGCGAGATAAAAGGTGCCCGTACCGCAAACCGACACAGGTAGGCGAGGAGAGAATCCTAAGGTGAGCGAGAGAACTCTCGTTAAGGAACTCGGCAAAATGACCCCGTAACTTCGGGAGAAGGGGTGCTTTTTGAGGTGAATAGCCTCGAAGAGCCGCAGTGAATAGGCCCAGGCGACTGTTTAGCAAAAACACAGGTCTCTGCGAAGCCGCAAGGCGAAGTATAGGGGCTGACGCCTGCCCGGTGCTGGAAGGTTAAGAGGAGGGGTTAGCGCAAGCGAAGCTCTGAATCGAAGCCCCAGTAAACGGCGGCCGTAACTATAACGGTCCTAAGGTAGCGAAATTCCTTGTCGGGTAAGTTCCGACCCGCACGAAAGGCGTAACGATCTGGGCACTGTCTCAACGAGAGACTCGGTGAAATTATAGTACCTGTGAAGATGCAGGTTACCCGCGACAGGACGGAAAGACCCCGTGGAGCTTTACTGTAGCCTGATATTGAATTTTGGTACAGCTTGTACAGGATAGGTAGGAGCCTGAGAAACCGGAGCGCCAGCTTCGGTGGAGGCGTCGGTGGGATACTACCCTGGCTGTATTGAAATTCTAACCCGCACCCCTTATCGGGGTGGGAGACAGTGTCAGGTGGGCAGTTTGACTGGGGCGGTCGCCTCCTAAAGAGTAACGGAGGCGCCCAAAGGTTCCCTCAGAATGGTTGGAAATCATTCGCAGAGTGTAAAGGCACAAGGGAGCTTGACTGCGAGACCTACAAGTCGAGCAGGGACGAAAGTCGGGCTTAGTGATCCGGTGGTTCCGCATGGAAGGGCCATCGCTCAACGGATAAAAGCTACCCCGGGGATAACAGGCTTATCTCCCCCAAGAGTCCACATCGACGGGGAGGTTTGGCACCTCGATGTCGGCTCATCGCATCCTGGGGCTGTAGTCGGTCCCAAGGGTTGGGCTGTTCGCCCATTAAAGCGGTACGCGAGCTGGGTTCAGAACGTCGTGAGACAGTTCGGTCCCTATCCGTCGTGGGCGCAGGAAATTTGAGAGGAGCTGTCCTTAGTACGAGAGGACCGGGATGGACGCACCGCTGGTGTACCAGTTGTCTTGCCAAAGGCATCGCTGGGTAGCTATGTGCGGACGGGATAAGTGCTGAAAGCATCTAAGCATGAAGCCCCCCTCAAGATGAGATTTCCCATAGCGTCAAGCTAGTAAGAACCCTGAAAGATGATCAGGTTGATAGGTCAGAGGTGGAAGCGTGGTAACATGTGGAGCTGACTGATACTAATCGTTCGAGGACTTAACCAATTATTAAAGCGAACTCGTTTTACAACTTCTTCTGAAATTATCTAGTTTTGAGGGAATGAAACCTCAATAAAATAGTCTGGTAGCAATGGCGAGAAGGTCACACCCGTTCCCATACCGAACACGGAAGTTAAGCTTCTTTGCGCCGATGGTAGTTGGGACTTTGTCCCTGTGAGAGTAGGACGTTGCCAGGCTAAACCCCTTTGGGGTTTTTATTTTCCCAATTTTTAAGGATGGCCCCTTGGTCAAGTGGTTAAGACACCTCCCTTTCACGGAGGTAACACGGGTTCGAATCCCGTAGGGGTCACCAAAGTTTTTCTTTTTAGCATGGAGGATTAGCTCAGCTGGGAGAGCATCTGCCTTACAAGCAGAGGGTCGGCGGTTCGATCCCGTCATCCTCCACCATAATCATTAAAAAAAGTTTAAATAACATACCATCTGCCGGGGTAGCTCAATTGGTAGAGCAACTGACTTGTAATCAGTAGGTTGGGGGTTCAAGTCCTCTCGCCGGCACCATGCTTCTTGCTTCGTTGATTTACATCAGCGGAAGCATTAAAACTAGTTAAACTTTTAAGAAATAATTGAACGAGCCATTAGCTCAGTTGGTAGAGCATCTGACTTTTAATCAGAGGGTCGAAGGTTCGAGTCCTTCATGGCTCACCATGATTTTTTATTATGCGGGTGTGGCGGAATTGGCAGACGCACCAGACTTAGGATCTGGCGCCGCAAGGCGTGGGGGTTCGACTCCCTTCACCCGCACTTACGTTCTTAACTATTAAACAACTAACTATAGATGCGGAAGTAGTTCAGTGGTAGAACACCACCTTGCCAAGGTGGGGGTCGCGGGTTCGAATCCCGTCTTCCGCTCCATTATATTGCGCCCGTAGCTCAATTGGATAGAGTGTCTGACTACGGATCAGAAGGTTATGGGTTCGACTCCTTTCGGGCGCGCCAAAATAAAACGGGAAGTAGCTCAGCTTGGTAGAGCACTTGGTTTGGGACCAAGGGGTCGCAGGTTCGAATCCTGTCTTCCCGACCATTTAAGACAATTAGCAATATGGGGCCTTAGCTCAGCTGGGAGAGCGCCTGCTTTGCACGCAGGAGGTCAGCGGTTCGATCCCGCTAGGCTCCACTTATATTTGGAGGAATACCCAAGTTTGGCTGAAGGGATCGGTCTTGAAAACCGACAGGCGGGTCATACCGCGCGGGGGTTCGAATCCCTCTTCCTCCTCCATTAATGTAAATTAGTTTTAGAAAAACACTTAAATAAGTTGGTCCGGTAGTTCAGTTGGTTAGAATGCCTGCCTGTCACGCAGGAGGTCGCGGGTTCGAGTCCCGTCCGGACCGCCATTTTTTATATCAGTAGGTATTCTACTGTTGATATAGATATGATTATATGGCTCAGTAGCTCAGTCGGTAGAGCAAAGGACTGAAAATCCTTGTGTCGGCGGTTCGATTCCGTCCTGAGCCATTATTTTTTTTGAACTTTTTTTGTCTTTTATATGGAGGGGTAGCGAAGTGGCTAAACGCGGCGGACTGTAAATCCGCTCCCTCAGGGTTCGGCGGTTCGAATCCGTCCCCCTCCACCAAATTTTATTGTAAAGAAACTAACCAAATTTTTTTCACCTAAGGTGAAAACAGTAATCATGGCGGTTGTGGCGAAGTGGTTAACGCACCTGATTGTGGTTCAGGCATTCGTGGGTTCGATTCCCATCAGCCGCCCCATTTATCTTAATAACTTGAGTTGGCTCTTTACGGTTGGGCAGCATAGCCAAGTGGTAAGGCAGAGGTCTGCAAAACCTTTATCCCCGGTTCAAATCCGGGTGCTGCCTCCAATTTAATGTGCGGGTGTAGTTTAGTGGTAAAACCTCAGCCTTCCAAGCTGATGTTGTGAGTTCGATTCTCATCACCCGCTCCAATTTAGGGCCTATAGCTCAGCTGGTTAGAGCGCACGCCTGATAAGCGTGAGGTCGATGGTTCGAGTCCATTTAGGCCCACTAAGATTCTTGCAGCCAATCCTTTTAGAATAAGTGAAATTCATTCATAAACCCGCCTTTTAAGAAAATAGCTATTTTCTTAAAAGGCGGGTTTTTTGTCTAAATTAGCTTCTGGTTTTAATTACATGTAATGACCCTTTAGGAATGGTGCGCGCTTCTTTTATTTCCTCTTTGTACTTCAACTTCACTTTTTAACCCTTTCACTAATGAGAAGCACATGACAATCATGATGATTGCAAAGGGCAGGGCTGCTGCAATGGAAGCAGTTTGCAAAACGTTCAACCCTCCAGCCAAAAGCAATACAGCAGCCAAAGCGGATTGAATGACACCCCATGTCATTTTAATTTTATTGGAAGGATTTAATGTACCGCCTTCACTTAGCATTCCTAATACAAAGGTGGCTGTATCAGCGACGGTTATATAATAAATCGCAACAACAGCAAATCCTAAAATACTTAACACAGAACTTAATGGTAGATAATCAAAGAATGTAAAGATCGACAATGAAACATTCTCGGTAATATTTTTTGCTAGGTCATGGTTGTCTTTGTTTTGAACCAAGTCAAGGGCTGAGCCGCCGAAGATGGACATCCAGATACAGGTTCCGAGGGTAGGAACAACCAGCACGCCAATAACAAATTCTCTTACTGTTCTTCCTTTTGAAACCCTGGCGATAAACATGCCAACAAATGGTGCCCAGGCAATCCACCATGCCCAATAAAAAAGTGTCCAGGAGGCAATCCATTCGCCTTCACCAAAGGGCTTTAATCTTAAACTCATATGTATAAAGTCACTAATATAAAGACCCGTTGTATTAAAAAAAACTTTAATGACAGTCAGAGTTGGACCAACGATTAGAATCAGCAGCATAATCAAAAAAGAGAGGAGCATCGCCGCATTGGATAAGTATTGGATCCCCTTTTCTAATCCTGTATTGATGGAGATAATAAATATTACGGTTGCGACAACGATCACAATCATTTGGACATATAACTGATTAGGAACACCGAATATGTCATGCATTCCGGAGGTTACCTGCATCGCACCAAGACCTAATGATGTTGCGATACCAAAGACTGTTGCAAAGATGGACAGGATATCGATTGTTTTTCCAATCGGTCCGTAAATCCTATCCCCCAAGATTGGATGGAAGGCAGAACTTATAGCCGCAGGCAGCCTTTTGTTATATTGAAAGAAGGCAAGAGCCAGACCTATTACTGTATAAATGGCCCATGGATCAAGGCCCCAATGAAAAAAGGTATATTTCATCGCCGTATTGGCTGCGTCCACCGTATAAGCCTCTCCATAAGGAGGAGATGTATAATGAGTGACAGGTTCGGCTACACTCCAGTACACAATTCCGATTCCCATCCCCGCACCGAATAACATGGCAAGCCAAGATGCAGTGTTAAAATCTGGTCTGTCTGTTTTCTTGCCAAGCCGAATATCACCATATTTAGAGAACAATAAATAGATGGAAAAGATAACAAAGAATAGGGTAGCTCCAAGATACACCCATCCAAGATAATCGATTGAACCATTATAGATAATATCGGTAACTTTGGCGAGATTATCGGTAAAAAAGACTCCCCAAACAATAAAAATGAGCGTTAGTAATAATGAAATAATAAACACACTGTTTCCTATTTTCAATTTGCTAAGCATAGAAACCTCCTTGTAAAGCATGGTGTCAGGTAATTGATTGGTAGAAAGGATGGGTAGTCATCACTTATCAAGAAGGTTATATAGATATTCCCACTTTTCACTGTTCATCAACTCATCCTGGGTAATTTCTAATCCGCCTCCAAGGTAAACGGTTTGGTCTTTAGTTGCGACCACCATTGCTTCTAAAATTGAGTCATTGTCTTTCTTTTTGTATATGTCTCCTATTGTTGGCAGTAGTTCACTGCTAGGATTACCTATAGTTCCGGCGACCGAAAAGTTCTCGTCTTCACCAACCGCCTTGTCTTTATAATCGATGGGAGTATTGCCAGCAGCGCGGCCGGGTACCATTACTAAATACTCATTATGTTTGACTCCATGAGAATTGCCTGTTATAACCCCTTTATTATCCGCTGTTTCAACCAGTTCAATTTCATTTAAAGAATAGGTATCGAGGGAATCGGGCATTGGATTGTTTATTAAAATATAATCTCCTGCTTCTGCTTTTCGGTCATTTCTAAGCGTATATGCCTTATGATTAAAAATAAAGCTGTCATTTTCGTTTGGCTTGTATTTTTCAACACTTGCGGCATTGGTGATATGCTGTGTTAAATCTCTAAGCTTAATAAGATGCACGGAAAGTTTATACATGGGTTTTACGCCATATACCTTATGTAATTCATTGTTATAATAAACAAATTGCCCTTTTCTTACTTGATACAGTTTCACGGATCAATCTCCCTTCAACAACTATTTTTAGTACTCGAAGAAATTTATTCTATTAAAATAGGTTGTCTAATAATGGAAAGTCTATTCTGAATTAGAAGGGATGGACAGGAATAGAAGAAATAGGCTTTAACCTGCTGAATTGAGGTATCATTCAGCCTAGGTAGAAGGAAAGAGCCAGAGATGCACAAAAAAGCCGCTGCCTATCGGTAAGGATAGTCCAGCGACTTTCTTTGTAAAATTATTGCGTAATAAAAGTTGAGTTACCACGGTAAAACTGCCTAAAAACGATTGTTCATTAATTCCGAATCAGGTAATCAAACGCACCTAATGCTGCAGTAGCACCTGAACCCATAGAAATAATAATTTGCTTATAAGCACTATCAGTACAGTCACCAGCAGCAAATACTCCTGGAATACTAGTAGCACCATGCTTGTCTACAATGATTTCTCCCATACGAGTGCGTTCAAGGGTACCCTCTAACCAGTCGGTGTTTGGAACAAGACCGATTTGAACGAAAATACCTTCTAACTCAATATGCTTAACTTCTTCAGTTTCACGATCCATATAGGAAATACCATTTACTTTATCAGTACCGGTAATTTCTTTAGTTTGAGCATTAAGTATAACAGTCACATTTGGCAGGCTGTAAAGACGATCCTGCAGCACTGCATCAGCTTTTAGTTCTGCTGCAAACTCAAGAACGGTTACATGCTTGACGATTCCTGCAAGGTCGATTGCTGCCTCAATACCGGAATTACCGCCGCCAATAACAGCTACGCGTTTTCCTGCAAACAATGGACCATCACAGTGTGGACAATAGGCTACACCTTTGTTCTTGAACTCAGCCTCACCCGGGACGCCAACATTACGCCAGCGAGCTCCAGTTGAAAGGATGACGGTTTTACTTTTTAGAACCGCACCGTTTTCGAGTTCAATTTCCACAAATTCATTCTTTTCTAACCGCTTTGCACGCTGAAGATTCATGACATCAATGTCGTATTCTTTGACGTGCTCTTCAAGACTTGCTGCCACTTTAGGGCCTTCCGTATATTTCGTACCGATAAAGTTCTCGATACCCATTGTATCCATAACCTGACCGCCAAAGCGTTCAGCGACGATACCTGTACGAATACCTTTACGGGCGGCATAAATCGCTGCACTTGCTCCAGCTGGACCACCACCAACAACTAACACATCAAATGGTTCTTTTTCAGAAAGCTCGGAAGCGTCTGTACCAGAACCCATTTTAGCAAGGATTTCTTCAATCGTCATACGGCCGCCGCCAAAGTTTTCCCCATTAAGGAAAACAGTTGGTACTGCCATGATGTTCTTGCTTTCAACCTCAGATTTGTAAGCTGCACCATCAATCATGGTATGAGAAATACCAGGGTTGAGGACGCTCATGATGTTTAAGGCTTGTACAACATCAGGACAGTTGTGGCAAGTTAAGCTGATATAAGATTCAAAGTGATATTCACCTTTGATTGCTTTAATTTGATCAATTACCTTTTGGTCAACCTTTGGTGCTCTTCCGCTCACCTGCAGAAGTGCCAATACTAATGAAGTGAATTCATGTCCTAGAGGAATACCAGCAAACGTTACTCCAGTGTCTTCGCCGATACGATTTACACTAAAGCTTGGTGTTCTCTCTAGTTCTGTTTTTTCAACCTTAATGTTAGAAGACATGGTTGCCAATTCATCTATTAAAAGCAACATGTCACGAGATACGTCATCGGTTCCTGCGCTGACTTTAAGAAGGATATCTCCTTCCATTAGTTGAAGATACTGGGATAACTGAGCTTTTATATCTGCATCTAGTAACATTTTATCGACTCCTTAAATTTTTCCTACAAGGTCAAGGCTTGGCTTAAGTGTTGCAGAACCTTCTTGCCATTTAGCTGGGCAAACTTCACCTGGATTGTTGCGAACATATTGTGCTGCTTTGATTTTGTTTACAAGCGTGCTTGCGTCACGGCCGATACCGTCTGCATTGATTTCCATAGCTTGTACAATACCATCTGGATCGATGATGAACGTTCCGCGTTGTGCAAGACCTTCTTCTTCGTCTAGAACATCAAAGATACGAGAAAGCTTTTGAGAAGGGTCACCAATCATAATGTATTCGATTTTGCCGATTGTTTCGGATGTATCGTGCCATGCTTTATGTGTGAAATGTGTATCAGTAGAAACAGAATATACTTCTACACCAAGATCTTTTAGCGTTGCGTATTCGTTTTGTAAGTCTTCTAATTCAGTAGGGCATACGAATGTGAAATCCGCTGGGTAAAAGCAAACAACACTCCATTTACCTTTAAAGTTAGCTTCGCTAACACTGATGAAATCTCCGTTAAAATAAGCTTTTGCGTTGAATGCTGATACTTCTTTACCGATTAATGACATTATATATTTCCTCCTAAAATTTGTTAGGAAAAATTGAACTGCATTTTTCCCTGGTTGTGAGAACTATTCACAACAAATAGTAATAACTAAATTAGAATAATTCTAATACAATGCTTATTATCATATAAAAGCACCCATCTTGTCAACCAATATGTTTTATTTTTTCCATGCTTTGTTTCATGGTGATTCCATATCATGTGATCACCCCATATCTCATCAGCAAATTCTCAAATAAGACTGTTTTTCTCATTAAAAAAGCGAATTAGAAAATAAAGTGGGAGGGACCGTGTAATCTCCCTTATACGCAAAAAGCCAATGGGAATGAAATCCATTGGCTTTTTTAACTATTATAAGTGAATTTTTTTAGAACGGAATCTTGAATTACTTTTTCTGTCTTAATGATGGTATGCGCTTCCTCAGGCTTATTTTTTCTAATAATAGTAAAGAGGAGGTCTGCCCCAGTTTCTCCTAGCTTTCTGACCGGTATTTCTACACTAGTCAGGGAAGGGGTCAGAAAGGGAATAAAACTCGAATTACTGTAACCCACAACGGATAGATCCTGTGGAATGGAAACGCCGAGTTCTATTGCCGTTTTATAAATGCTGATCACTTTTAAATCATCAGTGGCCAACACTGCTGAAGGGCGGTTTGCTCCTAAAATCAGCTTCCTGGCTGCAAGGCTGCCTGTTTCTACGTTGTAACCGCCGTCAATCATCCATTCTTCCTGTACTTGCAATTGATGATCCTCCATACAAGCTTTATAACCATTTAGACGATCTATGGAAACATGGTATTCAAGTGGAGAGTGTACACAGGCAATCTTTTTGTGACCTTGTTGGATTAAATATTTTGTTATCTCATAACTGTCATGATAGTTATCGGTATCTACAGAAAATATATTGTTATAGGTACCGTCGACTTTACCAATGACGACGATTGGAATATTAAAAACATCGAGCTGTTTGAACAATTCTTCATTAATAGGAGAACTCAACATGATGATTCCTTTAATCATTTTTCCTTTTATTTTGGCGATGCACTTCTCCAGTTCATCCCTGCTATTTTTTGCGGTTTGCAGGATGACATCGAAATTTTCTTCTTCCGCTTTTTCTGCTACCGTCTGGAGGATTTCTGAGAAAAATGGATTGTTTGCTGTCGTCTTTGCAGACCGAGAAACAACCATGATGGCATCAAAACTGGAGGATAGAGCCCTGGCCAATTTGCTAGGCTGGTAATTCAATTCTTCAATTGCTTTAATGACACGATTTCTAGCATCTTCAGAAATATTACTCTGATTATTCAATACACGGGACACGGTTGATTTAGAAACATTTGCAACCCGGGCAATATCATATATGGTGTAGCCCAATAAAGCTCCTCCTCTCAAGATGATTTACAAGATATAACTGAATCTGATTACATATATAATCACTTTATCTCATTAATTTAGTCAATATACAAATTATATGGGTGAAATTTGAATCAATCAACAAAAATTTAGTATTTACGATTAATAGTTTTTACCAATAAATTTTGCACATAATTGGTTTGACAGAAAGGGTTTTCTATAATATATTTAACACGTGGGAGCGGTACCAGTAAAGTTTAATCTATTTTTTTTAGTAGATTTGGGAGCGGTACCACCTAAACATGTTATTTTTTTTGGTTAATATGGGAGCGGTACCACATGTGTGAAAGGTATCTCAGATTGGTAATTCTTTTACGTTATGGGCAGCGTTTCGAAAACTTATATATACTAGTTTTATTGATAAAGTAATTACTTATGAAACTATCTTTCAATGAACATGGTACTTTTTTTGCTCAATATGGGAGCGGTACCAATAGGAGGAGTCTATGAAAACGATTAAAGAAAGACTTTCATTTATTTATGAGGATCATGATGTTGATTCACTTTGGACAAGCATTGAGGAGCGTATGGCAAAAACAAAGGCGCTACCACTTAAGGCAAGAAAACAAAACTGGGATCAACGCGATGTGTTTCTCATTACATATGGCGACCAATTTCAGGAAGTAAACCAACCTACGCTAAACACTTTTAAAAAGATGTTTGATAAGTACTTAGCGGATAAATTTGAGATTGTACATTTACTGCCTTTTTATCCATACTCGTCGGATGACGGTTTTTCCGTTATTGATTACAAGAAGGTAAATCCTGTCTTGGGTGATTGGGAGCAAATTAATGAGCTTTCAGGTGCTGCTCGGATTATGTTTGATGATGTATGTAACCATATCTCTGCCAAGAGTGAATGGTTTCAAGAATTCCTAAAAGGGAATCCGGAATATGAAAATTATTTCATTGATATGAATCCAACGATTGATTTGAGTGCAGTTACAAGACCGAGGGCTCATCCGCTGTTAACTAAATTCATTTTAGAAAATGGAATAGAGAAGAATATTTGGACAACCTTCAGTGAAGATCAGATTGACTTGAACTTTGCTAATCCTCAGGTGTTGCTCGAGATGATTGATGTATTGCTCTTTTACATTGAGCAAGGAGCAGAATATATTCGGTTGGATGCAATCGGATTCTTGTGGAAAGAGGCTGGTACGACAAGTATCCATCTCGAAAAAACCCATGAAATTGTGAAGATTTTCCGCTCGATTGCGGATGAAGTTGCGAAAGGGACAGTGCTCATTACGGAAACAAACGTCCCACACAAAGATAATATTTCTTATTTTGGAAATGGTAATGATGAGGCACATATGGTTTACCAATTCCCGCTGCCGCCACTTGTTCTTTATTCTATCCATAATGGTAATGGAACGGCACTTTCAAAGTGGGCAAGGGAGCTTTTGCCAACCGGGCTGGATACAACCTTTTTCAATTTCCTCGCATCCCATGATGGGATTGGGGTAAATCCGATACGCGGAATCATTCCGGAAGAAGAGATTCTGTCGATGATCGAAGATTTGCAAAAAGAAGGGGCTTTGGTCAACTATAAGAAAAATCCAGATGGGACCCAGAGCCCGTATGAAATTAATGTCACTTATCTTGATGCGTTAAATTTACAATCAGACGATGATGATGTTCGTGTGAAAAGGTTTCTAGCTGCCCATTCAATTCTGCTAGCCCTTCCTGGAGTACCGGCTATCTACGTTCAAAGTATACTTGGTTCACGGAATGACGTGGAGGGTGTTGCAAGAACAGGGATGAACCGCTCGATCAATCGCCAAAAATACACGATGTCTGATATCGAAAATGAGTTAAATAATCCGGATACCTTACGGAATAAAGTCTTCACTGAATTAACCAAGATCATCGCAGTCAGGAAAGAAGAAACGCTTTTCCACCCGAATACTAGAATGGAAGTCCTTGATTTGGGAGAGAAATTATTCGCTTTTAAACGGGTGAATGACAAGGAAGAAAGCCTTTTAGCCATCATTAACCTAACGAATGAATTGGTAGAATGTGACCTAACAGGAAGCTTCTTTGATACTATTTCTGGTGAAAAAATAAATTGTGAACATTCCATTTCATTAGAACCATATCAATTTGTTTGGCTGAAGCCAGCTGATTAGGAGGAAAGAGCAATGATAAAAAAAGGATTGTTCGCATTCATTATGTTGTTTGTAACAGCAGCTTTAACTGCTTGTGGCAACGGAAATGAAAATGATGGAAAGACAACAATCGAATTTATGCATTCATCTGTTGAACAGGAACGCCTGGCTGTTATTAATGAATTGGTTGCAAAGTTCGAGAAAGAAAATCCAGACATTAAAATCAAGCAAGTTCCAGTTGAAGAAGATTCTTTTAATACAAAAGTTGTCACGTTGGCAAGTGCAGGGGTCCTTCCGGCAGTTATTGAAGTAGGACAAGACTATGCAAAAGTAATGGATAAGGACGAACTTATCGACAAAGATGCTGTAAAAAGTGTTCTCGATCAAGTAGGTCATGATCACTTTTATGACGGTGCATTGAAATTAGTGAAAACAGAAGATGGCAAAAGTTTCACTGGGGTACCAATCAGTGGTTGGGTACAAGGCATTTGGTACAACAAAGAAATGCTTGCTTACAAAGGATTTGAAGAACCGAAAAGCTGGGATGAAGTATTAACGATCGCTAAGGCATTTACAGACAGCAGCAACAAAAAGTACGGAATTGCCTTACCAACTGTTGAAGGTGGATTTTCTGAGCAGGCATTTTCTCAATTTGCCCTTTCTAACAATGCGAATGTCCTAGATCGAGAAGGTAAACTGAATATGAATACACCCGAAATGAAAGAGGCATTGATTTTCTATCAAGAATTAGCAAAGTACACAATGCCTGGCTCTAACGATGTAACCGAAGTTAAGGATGCCTTCATGAACGGATCAGCTCCAATGGCGGTTTACTCAACCTATATTCTTCCAGCTGTATATGAACAAGGTAATTCAGCGAATATTGGTTTTGCGATACCAACTGAAGAAACAAAAGCTGTATATGGAACCGTATCTGCACTGACTATTTCCTCAGGTTTAGAGGATGAGCAAAAAACAGCAGCAAAGAAATTCGTTGAATTTGTGGCTCAACCGGAAAATATGACGAGATGGGTATTAATGTCACCAGGCGGCGCCCAACCAGTTAGCAAACTCGTTGTCGAGAATGAAGTTTATCATGCAAACGATGTCGTGAAATCCTTTGGTGAGCTTTCAACCGAAATTGCAGCATCTTTCGATGATGTTCAAATGTTTGGATTAGTTGAAGGAAAGAACTTCCTGAAAATGGGGGATGTTACAAGTTCAGGCGCAATTCCTAAATTAATCAATTCTATAACGGTTGGTGAAAAGAAAGTGAACAGTGAACTGAAAAAAGCTGATAAAGCTATTTCGGAAATTTTAAAAGAAAAATAATTTGAATATAGGGGGATCCCCTGCAAAAAGATCCCCTCCTACTGGCAATCTTGTAGAAACAATACATGAAATAAAACATTTTACTATTAATTAGGGGGGTACCATGAAAACCATTAAAAGGGAGAAATCAGATTTAAAATTAGCAATGGTCTTGCTTTTTCCAAGTATCTTCTTGGTGCTGTTGCTTGTTGCGTACCCGATGATCTCCAATATCCAGATTAGCTTCTTTGACCAACCAATAAACCAGAGATTGAGTGCAACCTTTGTTGGTATTGAAAATTACATTTCAATTTTGTCAGATGGAGCGTTTTTTCAATCACTAGGCATTACTCTTTTGTATATGATTTTCGCCGTGGCAGGTAGTACGGCTCTGGGTTTGGGTGTAGCCATCTTCTTTAATCGGCCATTTAAATTCCGGAAACTTTCCCGGTCGTTAATCATTTTGTCCTATGTTACACCCTCCATTTCCTTGGTGTTTGCATGGAAATACATGTTCAATAATAGTTATGGTGTGGTGAACTACTTAGTTGTAGACGTTTTTAACCTGGCTGACAAGGCTCCGCTATGGTTTGATAATCCGGTAAGCAGCTTTATTCTAGTGGTAATTTTCGCTATTTGGAGATATTTTCCTTATGCATTTATTTCCTTTTTAGCAATTCTTCAAACAGTTGATACATCCATCTATGAAGCAGCAGAAATTGACGGGGCATCTGCTTGGGAAAAATTTAAAATTGTTACCCTCCCGGCCATTATGCCAGTGCTTATCACAGTGATAACATTGCGTTCGATTTGGTTATTCTATATGTTTACGGATGTTTTCCTACTTACAAACAAAGTGGACATTTTGGGGATTTACTTGTATAAAACAGCATTTGCCTTCAATGATCTTGGCAAAGCTGCATCTATTTCTGTTATTCTGTTCATCATCTTATCCCTTGTAATTATCGCAACACGAAAGCGGGTGAAATACTAATGGCAATGGCCAGAAGTAAAAAGAATCAGGTAATTAAAACAGTTGGATTTTACACGGGGCTAATCGTCCTGTTAGCGATATCCCTTTTTCCATTTTTCATTATGCTGATGACATCCTTTAAGTCTACAGAAGAAGCTGTTTCAACCAGTCCGACGCTTTTTCCAAAAGAGTGGACGTTCAAGCATTTTGTCGATATTTTTAATCCGGTTATTTTTCCATTTCTATCCTATTTTAAAAATAGCTTAGTCGTCGCACTGACGGCAGCAGGACTAGCCGTTTTCATTGGAATCTTTGGTGCTTACGCTCTTTCAAGGCTGAAGTTTATGGGGAGAACAACGATCAATGCAAGTTTTTATACGGTGTATATGTTTTCAGGTATCTTGCTAGTTGTTCCATTGTTCAAAATTATTTCCGGACTGGGTCTGTACGATACGAAAACAGCGTTAATTATTACGATGATCGTTCAGACACTGCCAACAGCAATTTTTATGTTAAAAAGCTATTTCGACACGATTCCAGAAGAATTGGAAGAAGCAGCCAGTATTGATGGTTTAAATCGTATTCAAATTATATTCAAAATCATTATTCCGTTATCTTTATCTGGGATTATCTCAGTATTTGTTTATTCCTTTATGGTTGCATGGAATGATTACTTGTTTGCCTCGATTTTCTTGTCAGACTCGTTGAATTTCACCTTGCCAATCGGATTGAACACTTTATTCAGCACACCGGACTATGTATGGGGCCGAATGATGGCAGCATCACTGATCACAGCACTGCCAGTTGTCATTATGTATTCCATTTCTGATTACTTTATTAAAGGCGGCGCAACTGAAGGCGGAGTAAAAGGATAATATATTAAAAATAATGAAAGAGGTACTATCGATATGAAAAAGCTAATTGCTGCAGCACCTAGAGAAGCTGCATTGGTGGAATATGAAGATCGTGAAATTAAACCGAATGAAGTCAAAATAAGTGTTGAATTTGCTTCACCTAAACACGGGACGGAAGTAGTAGATTTCCGCGGAATCACTCCGTTTATGGATGAGGATTTCAACGAAGATTGGCGCATGTTTATGCCCCGCGAAGAAGGCTCTAAACCAGGGATTGTGTTTGGTGAATTTCAGCTTGGGAACATGGTCGTAGGTAAAATCGTTGAAGTTGGAAGCGAAGTGACGGACTACAGAGTAGGGGAAAATGTATGTACGTATGGACCAATTATGGAAACTGTGATTGTGAATGCCGTTGATAATCACCGCCTGCGCAAAATGCCAGAGGGTGGAAAATGGCAAAATGCCGTTTGCTACGATCCAGCGCAATATGCGATGGCAGGCGTTCGTGATGCCAATGTTCGTGCTGGAGATTATGTAGTCGTTGTCGGACTAGGGGCGATTGGCCAAATCGCGATACAGCTTGCAAAAAAAGCAGGAGCGGGAATTGTGATTGGGGTTGACCCATTGGCTAACCGCTGTGATATTGCACTTCGTAATGGAGCTGACTTCTGTTTTGATCCAACGTCTTGTGATGTTGGCTATGAAGTGAAAAAGCTGACGAATAAATTGGGCGCTGATTCCATTATTGAAACAAGTGGAAACGCGGCTGCACTTCAAGCTGCATTAAAGGGTATTGCTTATGGCGGGACGATTTCATATGTCGCTTTTGGAAAACCACTTCCTGCAGGGTTGAATTTTGGGCGTGAAGCGCATTTTAACAATGCAAAGATTATTTTCTCTCGTGCTGCAAGCGAACCTAACCCTGATTATCCGCGTTGGAATAGAAAACGGATTGAAGATACGTGCTGGGAATTGTTGATGAACGGTTATCTAAATTGTGAGGATATAATTGATCCGATTGTCTTCTTTGAAGAAAGTGCAGAAGCGTATATGGAATTTGTTGATCAACGACCGGAGTTAAGCATCAAAATGGGAATTAGATATACCAAGTAATAAATGTGTGCCGCCTTTCATCAGGGGGCCACTGCATAGTAGGAACATCAATCTCTTTCAGGGAGGAATAGACGATGAAACTTGGAACGCAAAATCAAAACTTTTTTCCTGAGAATATTAAGGAAAAGTTCCAGTATATAAAAGAAATCGGCTTCGAAGGCTTTGAAATCGATGGGAAGCTGTTAGTAGACCATTTGGAGGAAGTAAAAGAAGCGATTGTGGAAACAGGTATCCCGGTTACCACTGCATGTGGTGGTTACATTGGATGGATTGGTGATTTTATCGAAGAGCGCAGGCTTAATGGGTTGGCAGAAATCAAACTAATTCTTGAAGCGCTCAAAGAAGTAGGCGGAAAAGGAATTGTTGTTCCGGCTGCATGGGGAATGTTTACTTATCGCCTGCCGCCAATGACTTCACCAAGAAGCCAGAACGGTGACCGAAAAGCTGTAACGGAATCTCTTGTTTATCTTGATAAAGTAGCGGAAGAAACAGGGACAACGATTTTCCTTGAGCCATTGAATCGCTATCAGGACCATATGATTAACACACTGGCAGATGCGCGAAACTACATTGAAGAAAATGAATTAAAGAATGTAAAAATCATTGCGGATTTCTATCATATGAACATTGAAGAAGATGATATTTCTGAAGCCTTGCACCAAAACCGTGATCTAGTCGGCCATATTCATCTTGCCGATAACCACCGTTACCAGCCGGGCAGCGGTTCACTTGATTTCAAGAAACACTTTACCACTTTAAAAGAAGATGGCTATGAAGGTTTTCTAACCATTGAATGCCGTGTCAGAGGCAACGACCTTGATGCTGAATACAGACAGGCAGTAAAACACTTAAGAGAATCCTTACGTTAAAAGGAGGATACCGCATTGAAAAAGAAGGTTGCGATTATTGGAGCAGGACAAGTAGCAGAAAAAGTACATGTTGCCTACTTTCAAACAAGAGAAGAACTAGAAATTGTCGCAGTTGTTGGTCCAAATCCTGATAAGGTGAAAGAATTCGCTGAGAGAAATCATATTCCACGTTTTTATACGGACGCAGAAGAAATGTATGCAGCCGAGAATCCGGATATTGTTAGTATCTGTACCCCAAACCGGTTTCATTGTGAGAATGTCCTGCAGGCGATTGCCAATGGCTGCGATGTGATGTGTGAAAAACCACCAGCTATTTCTGCTGCTGAGGCTAAGGAAATGAAAGAAGCATCCGAACGCAACCACTGCCTGCTTGCATATGATTTCCATCACCGATTCGCAGAGGATGTCACCATTCTTCGTGAAAAAGTGAAGGAGGGTGTCCTTGGAAATGTCTATGTGACGAGAGCAAAGGCATTGAGGCGCTGCGGCATCCCAGGATGGGGAACCTTCACAAACAAGGAAGTACAGGGCGGCGGACCACTGATTGATTTGGGGGCACATATGCTTGACGCAGCATTATATGTGCTCGGATTCCCGAAAATTGAAAAAGTCACAGCAAAAATGTATCAAAAGATTGGAACAATAAAATCAAAAGGTACCCTCGGAGAATGGGATCCGGCTAAATTTGATGTCGAGGATTCACTGTTCGGATTCATTGAGCTTGAAGGCGGCCGCTTGTTACAAATCGAAACATCCTTTGCCTTGAACATTAAAGAAGACTCTGTCATGAACGTTGAGTTCTTTGGTACACAAGCTGGTGCGACACTCTTTCCTGCCCAAATTTATACAGATGAAGGCGGCGAGCTTGTTTCGCTTTTGAATAGAGAAACCGCAGACCTTGATCGACATACTAAAAGCATGGGAGCATTTGTCGATAGGTGCTTAGGTAAGGATGTTATGGTGGCAGATGGAAAGCAAGGATACATCATCCAACAATTGATCGAGGCATTATACCAATCTGCTGAAAAAGGTGAAAGTGTATCGTTATGAAAACTAAACAAGTAATTTACGATAATAATTTTGATTTGCACTCTCTTAATAAATTTTCGAGTGTTATGGCTTTAGGAAATGGCTATTTAGGTGTCCGAGCCGCCCATGAGGAGGACTATACCGGTCAAATTCGCGGGATGTATGTGGCAGGTGTCTATAATAAAGCAACTGCCAATGAAACGTCTGATCTCGTAAATTTACCTGATATTGCCGGTATGCTGATTGAGATTGATGGAAAGAATTTTTCAATGCTTGAAGGTGAAGTGTTTTCTTATGAACGAGGTTTATCGCTTGAGTCTGGTGAGTTAAGGCGGGAGTTCATCTGGAAACACAAAACGGGAACCCGCTTTAAGTTTGTTTTTCAGCGTTTTGCTGCCAAGGACAATTTACATTTGCTTGCCTCCAAGGTTACGGTTACTAGTTTGGACAAACCCGCGAGAATCAAGATTATCACAGGAATCAATGCCCAGCAGACAAACTTCGGCAGACAACATTTAATAGAAGAAAGTGTCATGGTGTTTAATGAAGAAATCCTTCAAGGAATCTATCAAACAACTGAAACAGGAATCAAGATTGCAATAGCAGCAAGCATTATGGCTCAAGAGACAAGTGAAATTTCTTTTTATGCAAAAAATCGCCAGTTGAATGCAGCAATTGTTGGGGAGCTTGTAAAAGATGAGCCGTTTGTATTTGAAAAAATCGGAACCGTTTACACTTCGCTCGAGAGTATGAATCCTGAAAGTGATGGTTTAAAAGATCTTAAATCTAACAGTTTACTAGGGTATGATGCTCTGCTTGAAAGATCGGCCTCTAAATGGCAGAAGTTTTGGCAGCAGAAGGGTATCGAAATCCAATCTACAGATGAATTCGACCAGACCGCAATAGATTTTGCTCTTTATCATATGGAGATCATGACCCCAGCTCATGACGAGCGTTTCAGTGTTGGAGCAAAAGGGCTAACAGGTGAAGGGTATAAAGGACATGTCTTCTGGGATACCGAAATCTTTATTGCTCCTTTTCATTTGTTCACACAGCCTGAAACGGCGAAAAAGCTTTTGCGTTACCGTTACCTCCACTTGCAACAGGCGCAAGAAAAGGCGTCCGAAAATGGATTTGAAGGTGCGTTATTCCCATGGGAAAGTGCTTTTTCTGGAAAAGAGGAAACACCCGAGTTTGCAGCGATAAACATCCGGACTGGAACCCGGCAAAAGGTAGCCTCTGCACTAAGTGAGCATCATATCGTTGCGGATATTGCCTTTGCAGTTGTCCAGTATTTCCAAAACACACTGGATGAAGAGTTCATGAAAAATGAAGGCCTTGCATTGCTTAAAGAAACGGCACGGTTTTGGATTAGCCGTACAGTAGAAGAAGGTAACAAGCTTTCCATCAAAGATGTAATTGGGCCGGATGAATATACAGAGCACATTGACAACAATGCATATACAAATTACATGGCGTACTACAATGTAGAACAAGCCCTTTATTTTATGGATCAATTCCAAGATGCTGATGAACAGTTTATCAGCAGAGGAAAGGACTTTTTGAACCGATTGTATCTTCCGAACCCTAATGAAAACAAGATCATTCCGCAGGATGATACCTTTTTAACGAAACCTGAAATTGACTTGACCCATTATAAACAAACGCAGGGAAGTCAGGCAATATTGTTGGATTATTCGCGTTCTGAAGTCAATGAAATGCAGATTCTGAAACAAGCAGATACCGTCATGCTGTTGTATCTGTTCCCAGATTTGTTTCCAAAAGAGGTTGTTATGAAAAACCTCCATTATTACGAAGAACATACCATTCATGACTCTTCGCTAAGCAAAGCGATCCACGCGATAGTTGCAGCGCGCTGCGGGGATGATGAAGTTGCCTATCGTTTCTTTAAGGAAGCATGCTTAATTGATTTAGGGCCAAATCCACATTCCTCTGATGAAGGAATACATGCCGCTTCTTTAGGGGCTATTTGGCTGACTGCTATGTTTGGCTTTGCAAATATGTCACAAGCTGCGGGTCGTCTTACTTTTAACCCTAAGTTACCACAAAACTGGTCAGAACTGGCCTTTCCACTTACGTATCAGGGGCGGAAACTTACGATCAAGCTGACTCACGAACGTATCGAGATTGTGAAGCTTGCAGGGGTGGATTTAGAAATTGAGATTAACGGTCATGAATATCATTTGAGTGACCGAGTTGAAGTTGAAATTAAGAATTAGGGGGTTGGGATATGGAAAAAAAACATATAGAAGCAGTTGTTTTTGACCTGGATGGAGTGATTACCGATACGGCACATTTTCATTTCCTTGCTTGGAAACAGTTGGCAGAAGAAGTGGGAATCACAATTGATGAAGTATTTAATGAGAGGCTGAAAGGAATCAGCCGAATGGATTCCCTTGAGTTAATTTTAATAGAGGGAAATCGACAGAATGATTTTACCTTAGCTGAAAAAGAAGAAATGGCGACGAAAAAGAACCTGCACTACTGTGAGTTCTTAAAAGAATTGACACCAGAAGCTGTTTTGCCGGGGATCCTACAATTACTTGCTGCCATTAAAGCGGAGGGAATTTCCATCGGACTTGCTTCCGTATCAAAAAATGCAGCGACGGTCTTAAAGGCGCTCCAGTTAGAATCATCTTTTGATTACTGTGCGGATGCGGCTAAAATTAGCAAATCGAAGCCAGATCCAGAGATTTTCCTCACAGCCTGCAAAGGACTAGGGGCTAATCCAGCCAATTCAATTGGCATTGAAGATGCCCAAGCGGGGATTGAGGCCATAAAAGCAAGCGGCATGTTTGCGGTTGGTGTCGGCAATTATCTGAAAGGTACGGACTTCAAGGTTGAAGCCACATCTCAACTTGATTGGGAGATAATAAAAGAACAATATTTCGCTAGATAATAATTTTAATAAGCCTGTAGACAAATGTTTACAGGTTATTTTTTTAGGGAAAATGGGGGGGGAGCAGGCAGTTGAATATTTTAGTTGCAATGGATTCCTTAAAGGGAAGCTTGTCATCGTTCGAAGCGAATAAGGCCATCGCTGAAGGATTTTCAGCGGTTAGTTCGGATTTTAATATTGTGACCGTGCCGATTGCAGATGGAGGCGAGGGTACGGTAGAGGCGCTAGTCCATGCAACAAATGGACATTTTATTGAAAAGGTAGTCACAGGACCCTTAGGGCACCCGGTGAATGCACGATTCGGAATATTAGGAGACAAGACGACTGCCGTTATCGAGATTGCAGAAGCGTGTGGATTACCGTTATTATCTGTTGAACAGCGTAATCCTCTGTATACTACTTCCTTTGGTGTCGGGGAACTTATTTTAGATGCGGCAGAAAAGGGTTGCCATGATATTATTATCGGTCTTGGCGGCAGTGCTACCAATGATGCAGGAGTTGGAATGCTTCAGGCATTAGGGTATCAATTTTTCAATCAGGAGGGTGACCTTATTGGATTTGGCGGGGTTGAGCTTAAGAAGATTGCAAGGATTGATGGGAGCGCTGTTCCCAATCAGGTGAAAGACTTGAAGTTTCGTGTTGCTTGTGATGTAAATAACCCGCTATATGGTTTGAATGGTGCGGCTTATATTTATGGTCCACAAAAAGGAGCAACACCAGAAATCGTAAAGGCATTAGATGAAGGTCTTACAAACTTTGCTGCTATGGTGTTGGAACAGATTGGTAAGGATCTGCAGGATATTTCAGGAGCAGGTGCAGCTGGTGGATTGGGAGCAGCTTTTGCTGGATTCTTAGATGCTGAACTGGAATCTGGTGTACAGTTGATACTTGATTATGCGCGCCTGGAGGAAAAGCTTCAGGGAGTGAACCTTACGATTACGGGCGAGGGGAAGCTGGATGGTCAAACCTCAATGGGGAAAGCCCCTGCCGGAATTGCTCAACTTTCAAAAAAAAGTGGAATCCCCGTGATTGCACTTGCAGGAGATATTACAGAAGGGAATCCTTCCTTGCATGAGTCAGGGATATCTTCGTTCTTTACCATCGTAAGTGGGCCTGTTGATTTAGAAACAGCCATGGATCTAGAAGTAACCCGGTTAAATTTAAAAAGAACTGCTGAGCAGATAGGCAGGCTTTTGAAGATGGTTTAGTTTTGGTTTTTTTAGTCTAGTTCTATGGAGTGACCCAAATGAAAAATGAGCAGGAGTTTTGGGGAGTTGCAAAGACTTTGGAGTGAGGGCGGTTACGCAACGTTCCAAAAGGGTCCGATTCCACGATGAGTTTAGATCGTGGAATCAAACCCTTTTTTTGTACATCTAGTTGATAGTAAGTAATGAGAATAACTCGAACGGTTAAGCGTTATTTTTATAATCTAGTATATTATATAATTCCTTAAATTCAGCCCAGTTCATTTTTCGTTTCAAATGTTCGCGGAAAGAATGGCTGCTTTTTTCTTGAGGTTTATGATAGAGCGATGAAATATAGCTTTGTAATCGAACATCTACCATAAAATAGTAGCGACTGTTCTTTTCTATAATAGGAATATCTGTCACTTTGATCTTTTGTCCAACTTCGTTTTTAAACTCAAGGCTCTTACATACCAAAATATCATCTTCTTTTTCCAATTTCTTTCTATTATACCTCATTAGTAGACTAAAGTGTCAAAATGTTTTTACTATTCAGTGACAAAATTTTTAGAAAGGCTGTGTTAAATTTGTCTGTTGATTTGCGCTCCACTAAGGAAAACTTCTTAGAATAATCTCCGCAGTGACAGGCGTTCTTTGCCTGTCACGAGGCACTTCGCTTTCCGCAGGCGTTGCGGCGAGCCTCCTCGGCGCAAGCGCCTGTGGGGTCTCACCTGCACCGTACTCCTGCAGGAGTCTTCGTGCCTTCCGCGCAAATCAACAGGTGCAGAAATCAACATTTACTTTTAACACAGCCGTTAGAAAAAAACCAGACTCATAAACAGAATCTGGTTTTAATTACGCATTAAGCTAATCTTACTTTAAAATCTTGGTAGCCAAATTCCCGGACAATCCGACAGTCTCCGTCTTTATCCTGAACAGCAATCGCTGGTAATGGCATACCGTTGAAGGTATTGGTCTTTACCATCGAATAGATGGCCATATCTCCAAACACTAAACGATCACCGCTCTTTAATGGCTGATCAAAAGAATAATCGCCGATTACATCGCCTGTAAGACAGGTTTGTCCACCAAGACGATAGGTAAATGGCTTTTCGCCAACTTCTCCTGACCCAAACAGTGGAGGACGATAAGGCATTTCCAATACGTCAGGCATATGACAAGTTGCAGACGTATCAAGAATGGCAAGCTCGATTCCATTACGATGTAAATCAAGAACTGAAGTGATCAAATAACCTGTATTCAGCGCAATAGCCTCACCTGGTTCAAGATATACTTCTAATCCGTACTTTTCCTGCATCTTTCTAATACATTTCTCTAGGCGAGGAATATCGTAATCTTCTCTTGTAATATGGTGGCCGCCGCCAAAGTTAATCCATTCCATTTGCGGGAGCCATTGTCCAAACTTTTCTTCCACTGCATTAAGAGTGGTTTCTAAATCGTCAGAGTTTTGCTGACAAAGGGTATGGAAGTGCAATCCTGAAACACCTTCAAGCAAATCAGAACGGAAATCTTCTTGTTTTACCCCAAATCTAGAACCTATTGAACAGGGGTCATAGATTTCATGACCAATCTGAGTTGAGCATTCAGGATTAATGCGCAAGCCGACTTTCCTGCCTGCTGCAAAGGCTTTATCTTTAAACTTTTCCAACTGTGAGAAGGAGTTAAAGATAATATGATCACAAATCGAGATAATTTCATCGATTTCATCTTCGCGATAAGCAGGGGCGAAGACATGATTCTCTTTGCCCATTTCCTCGTGTCCAAGACGTGCCTCAAATAAGCCGCTTGCTGTTGTACCGCTTAAATACTTTCCAATGAGGGGATACATGGTTGTCATAGAAAATGCTTTTTGTGCTAAAACAATTTTAGCTCCTGTACGTTCCATGACGCCGTTCAGGATTTTTAGGTTCTTTTCTAGAAGATCCTCATCTACTACATAACAAGGTGTTGGTAATTCTTCGAACCTCATCTTATCGAACAAGCTCCAACTCTTTTTCTTTCACTGGCTCATCAACAAGCACAGGATTAAAGTCTTCTACCCATGGAAGTCCCCATTTGTTTAACTCTTCCATGAATGGATCTGGATCAAACTCTTCGATATTGAATACGCCTGGCTTATTCCACTTTCCAGTCATCACCATTGCTGCACCGATCATCGCAGGAACACCTGTTGTATAAGAGATTGCTTGAGAACCAACTTCTCGGTAGCACTCTTGGTGGTCACAAACGTTGTAAACATAATACGTTACCGGTTTTCCGTCTTTTTTCCCTTGGAAGATACAACCGATATTTGTTTTTCCAACTGTACGTGGTCCAAGAGAAGCAGGATCTGGTAAAACAGCTTTCAAGAACTGAAGCGGAATGATTTGTTTTCCTTCGAATTCGATTGGTTCGATAGATGTCATTCCAACGTTTTCAAGGGCTTTTAAGTGAGTAATATAGCTTTGTCCAAATGTCATAAAGAAACGAATACGCTTAAGTCCAGGCATGTTTTTCGCAAGAGATTCAAGCTCTTCATGGTATAGCAAGTACATATCCTTTTCGCCAACTTCAGCGAAGTTATAAACGCGCTTGATTTCCATTGGATCCGTCTCGATCCATTCGCCATTTTCCCAATATCGGCCGTTAGCAGACACTTCACGGATATTGATTTCAGGATTGAAATTTGTTGCAAACGGATAGCCGTGGTCTCCGCCGTTGCAGTCAAGAATGTCGATATATTCAATTTCATCGAAGTAATGCTTTAGTGCGTAAGCAGAGAATACTCCAGTTACTCCTGGGTCAAAACCGCTGCCTAAAAGTGCTGTAATGCCAGCTTCTTCAAAGCGCTCTTTGTAGTCCCACTGCCATTTGTATTCAAATTTAGCTGTATCTTCTGGCTCATAGTTCGCTGTGTCCATGTAGTGTGTTTTCGTCGCAAGACAAGCATCCATGATGGTTAAGTCTTGATATGGCAGTGCTAAGTTCATCACGATATCTGGTTTTACTTCATTGATTAAGGCAATTAACTCCTCTACATTGTCTGCATCTACTTGAGCTGTCGTAATTTTTGTTTTGCTTGTACCGTCTAATTTTGCTTTTAATTCATCACATTTTGATTTTGTACGACTTGCGATACAAATCTCTTCAAATACCTCACTGTTTTGAACACATTTATGAATTGCCACTGAAGCCACGCCGCCGGCGCCAATGATAAGTGCTTTTCCCATTCTCTTATCTCCTATCACATCAATTTTTTTTGGCTGTGTTAAAGGATACTGATGATTTTAGAACCTGTTGATTGGAGCGGAAGGCGCTTGACTCCTGCGGGATGAACGAGCACCGTGAGACCCCACAGGTCGGAACGACCGAGGAGGCTCACGGGCGAGCCCGCGGAAAGCATAGCGCCAGGAGCGCAAATCAACAGCCTAGTCTAACACAGCCTTTTAAACAACTAAAAAAGCAAGTGCATAGCGCAAATAAAGGCGCACATCACTTGCTTTCGATATTAATCAATATTAAGTAAGCATACGTATACCTAACAAAAGAGTATACATCTAGCATAAAAGTCCTAAGACAATATGGAAGAGCTCTATAATATTCAAAATATATCAAATTAGGTTCAGAGTCTATATAGCAAATAATTACTTTTACCACTCTTATTGACCGTTTCACAAGTTTTGTGCATATGCATGCACTGGTTGTAAAGTAACCAACTTATAAAATTTGAGCTTTTAACTCAATCAATAAGGCAACTAAAGTTGCCAATCGGCATTTGACCCGGCTGTCCGTATGGCCTTAACTCCCTTTAAGGAAGTGGTCAAAATTATCTGCTTGGAAAAACTCGGATATATATTGAATATAAGCTTTCCAATCCATAACGCTATTTTATATTATCAGAATATAAAAATAGTAGCAATAGAAAATTTGATATTATTTTTTTGCTCTACATGTACTATTTAGGAAATCGGAATATGTAAAATTATAGAAGAATTTTATATCAAAATGCTCATTGGACAGGTATAATTTATTTTAGTAGAAAACTATTATTTTAAGGAGGAAGAAGTTTGTCTAATCGAAAATGGACGAATCTTTCCATCGTTCTCGTATTACTATTCTCTTTGTTTAGCCCGTTTGCTAGTTTGAAGACTTATGCTGCGGCAGGGTTACATTTACTAGACGTAACAGAGAAAAGTGAGTCCACTGTGCTTGTTTGGGAAGTGGTGAACGACCAGGAAGAAGAGCTAACAAACTACCAATTAATAAAAAATGGTGAAGTGCTAGATATTGAACCGGTTCTATTAAATGAATCGACGGAAGATCAGGTCAAAAGGTATTCCTATGAAGATCAAAAGGTTGAAAAGAATACATTCTATAAATATGAAATCGCTGCTTACCTATCAACAGGGGAAAAAATAGTAAGTGCACCACTGGAACATACTTTTGCTGGACCAGTAGAAGATAACCAAATTACTTTGGTTGAGAATCCTGAGGAAGAGATCGTTACGACAACGATTAAAGTGGTGACAGATCAAGGTACTATTCCTTTTGAGTTTGATTTTTTCATTGAGGGCGCTGAGGTTAGTTATTATGGTTTTTTGGATGAGGAAGGCTTTTTTATCGACTCCGAGTCTAGTTCTCGCGACATAGAACTTCCTATTGGAACGTACACTTTGAATACATACAACTACTCTACCGAAGAAGAAATTAGCGCGGAGTTCACGGTCGAGAGTGGAAAAGACTATGTAACAAACCCAATTGAAATGGTATTACCTGATGAAAAACTTATATTGAAAAAGATTATTAAGGTTGAAGGGAAGACGGACCAATCGATTTCTATTAACTGGGATGGATACTTTGATCCCAAAGAAATAGAAAAATATCGTGTTTACTTAAATGACCAGTTGGTGGAAGAAATCACAGATCCATTTACGACATCTTATACGTATTCCGGTTTATTGCCTGCAACTTCGTATCAGGTAAAAGTAGACTATGTCTACAAAGATGGAACCATGGAGACCGTAAGTGCGGATGTCATGACATCACCACTTCCAGTAGGCGAAGAAGTTGTTTTTGCAGATGACAATCTAAAAAATGCAATCAAAAATCAGTTGAAAATCTATCATCGTGATCTTTACACAGATGATATGGGAAATTTGACTTATCTAGATGCAAGCTTTTCAGACATTAGTGATTTATCTGGCCTTGAGTTAGCGGTCAATCTTGCTGACCTGTTGCTTTATGGCAACCAAATTAAAGATCTCTCACCGCTTGCGAACCTGACGAATCTAGTGTCACTAGATTTAGATGAGAATTTAATAACAAGTCTTGAGGATTTATCCCAGTTAAAAAGTCTTGAGACATTGTTAGTGGCTTTTAACCAAATTGAAGATATTTCTGTTCTTAATGAACTTCCGAATCTTACCTATGTAGCGTTACATGGTAACGAAGGTCTTGATTTTTCAAAAGGTTCCGAAGATGTTGAAGAGCTAAAAAGCCTTATCACGAAGGGTGTTACGGTTGAATGGCAGTTAGAAAGTAACGAAATTCTTATTCAAGAGGCTTCAGAAACTTCGATTGGAATAGAATTTAGTTTTCCTGGTGTTACTGATTTCGTGAGCACGTATAATCTTTACCTAAATGGTGAATTAGTTGCAGAAATTCCTGTTGATGAGAGTTCTTATGTGTTTACAAATCTTGAGCCATTAACAGAATATGAGATTTCAATTGATGCAGTCGATGAAGATGGTTTCATTTGGGGCAGTGCCTATACCTATGTGCAAACAACACCTGTACCAGAGGGTGAGCTGGTTTCGTTAAAAGACCCTGCTCTAAAAGAAGCCGTACGTGATGCATTGCATATTTACTCACGCGATTTATATGAGAGTGATATGGCGTTACTAACAAGCTTAGATGCTAGTGCTCGAGGCATTGAGGAACTCGAAGGATTAGAGTTAGCTGTTAATCTTAGTGAGTTGCTATTGGATTCTAACGATATTCGCAATCTTGAGCCAATCGCTGGCCTCACGAATTTAGTTCAATTATCGATGAGCAAAAATAATCTTACAGACATTTCAGCGTTGGGTTCTCTAACAAATCTTGAGCTTTTAATGCTGGATAACAATGAAATAAACGATATCAGTATTCTATCTCATATTCCAAATCTAATGATGTTATCTTTACAAGGGAATAAAATAAAAGATATTTCTGCGTTAGCGGGAATGAATATTGAATTCCTTAACGTCGGCTTTAACGAAATTGAAGATATTTCAAGCTTACTAGAATTAGAGAATTTACAATACGTTATACTCATGAAGAATTCATTGGATTTAAGTGAAGGTTCCGACGACCTTTCCGTTATCCGGACACTTGAAGACAAAGGGATCTTGGTCATGTATGAATATCTCGATATTTCAGTCGACCAAGTAACACAGAATTCTATTGAGATTAGTTGGTCACCCGTTACGCAAGATGGTTACGAGGATTTCCTTTACTATATTGTGGTGGATGGGGAGGAAGTAGCACTAGATTTAGATGCTTCATCTTATACCTTAACGGACCTTCAGAGTAATACCGAGTACAGCATTGAAGTTGTTGGAATCAGTAATGACTTTGAACGCTTGATTTATGGAACGACCGTTGTCACAACATCTGCCGAAGAAGAGAATCCCGGAGATGGAAGTGATGAACCAGGTGAAGATACTGGTGGAGAAGGAGAAGGTGAGACTCCAGCCGCTCCAGGAAATAACCCAGGAAACGGAACCGAAAATAGTCCAACTCCAGAAAACAACGCAGAGAAAGAACCAGGAACCCTGCCAAACACAGCTAGCAATATGTACAATATCCTTCTTTTGGGTGTGCTATTGATTGTTGTTGGTGCCTGTCACCGCTATATCGGTAGAAGAACAAATTAAGGTGCTCTAGGATTAAAGGAAAAATATACTAAAAAAACTCGTCTAGAGTTAGACGAGTTTTTTTATATTAGTTTAAGATTGTTACTTTCAATTGTTTTCTTCCGAAATTGATGGCGTCTTGTTTTGAAGGAATGAAAACATCAATTTTATTTCCTTTAATGGCTCCGCCAGTGTCTCCGGCGATAGCTTCACCATAACCTTCTACATAAACTCTACTGCCAAGGGGTATAACAGATGGGTCAACGGAGATGACCTTTTGATTTGGATTTTCTATTAGGTTAATTCCTGTTGCAGTAATACCAGAGCAACCTTCACACGAAGCCGTATAGGCTGTTGCTTCTACGATAATTTCCTTTGAACTAGATGCTGGTGCTGCTGGTGCAGCAGGTGCTGGTGTTGTCGCTTCTACTGCAGGTGCGCTTTCAGTTGGTGCTGCCGCTTCAACTGAAGGTGCACTTTCCTTTTGTGTTGATTCTTCAGGCTGTACTGGGTTATCTGTTAAAGCAATCGTCGTATCTTTTAAACCTTCAAAGATTAATAGATTTAATCCTGGATGGATGAGATCGCTATGTAGTTGGTTCCACTCTTTAATTTGAGAAACGGTTACCTGGTGATCAATGGCAATGTCCCATAGTGTGTCGCCTTTTATAACAGAATAACGTTTTTCAGGGGCAACAGTTAGTATATCTCCAGGGTGAATAAGATCTGTGGTAAGATTATTTAACTTTTGGATATTTTCTACAGATGTGTTATTTGCACGCGATAGAGCCCAAAGGGTGTCTCCTTTTTGTACTGTAATCGATGCAGCTTGAACATTAGCACTTACAGTTACTGAGAGTACAGCAACTGCTAAAATTGATACCATTTTCTTAAGCATTCTTTTACCCTCCATGTTCTTTGATTGCTAATTTTTATTTATCGTAACATAGAAAATTCTGAGAAAAAGAACAGGGAGGTGTTAATTCGTTTACATAAGTGGCATTTATATTGCGATAATATTTCTGAAATAAAGCTGTAATCAGAAATCAAAGAAGTTTTTTATACTGTAATAAATGGTCACAATTTTTGGAGGTACCTTTTTTCAATATAATAAAATAGGATAACATTTTTTTTGGCATACATTTCAATTTTATGGATTTTATTCCTGTGTTAACAGAAGAATGGTAGTCTATTTACCTTCTAGTTTATTATATTTAAAGAATTTCCACTATTACATCTATTTAGATTTATGTTATATTATAAAAGGAATTATTATTACTATGATAATAGTAATAACTAAAAAATGGGGAGTGAATGTAATGAAGAAATTTGGACTGATTACTTTATTTTTGGTTCTTACTCTATTTATTGCTGCATGTGGGACCGATAAAACAGCAAGTGAAAGTGGTAAAAGTGAAAAAGTATATAAAGTCGGTGTAGATACAACTTATCCTCCGTTTGAATTTAAAGAAGGAGACGAGTATAAGGGTATCGATATCGAATTAATCAATGCGATTGCGAAAAATCAAGGATTTGAAATCGAACTTTCTCCAATGGATTTTGGCGGTATTATCCCAGCTATGCAGGCTAACCAGCTTGACGTGGCTATTGCTGGAATGAGTATTACTGATGATAGAAAAAAGATTGTAGATTTCTCAACACCTTATTTTGACGCTGGATTAATCGTCGTTGTTAAAGAAGATAATTCAACGATTAAATCCGTTGATGACCTTAAAGGGAAAAAGGTTGCCGTTAAAAAAGGAACAACTGGTGCGAAATATGCAGTAGATAATGCTGACAAACTAGGAATTGAAGTTGTTCAATTTAACGATAGTCCTGCGATGTTCCAGGAAGTATCTAATGGAAATGCAGATGCACTAATTGAAGATTACCCTGTTATCTCTTATGCTATTGCCCAGAAGGATCTTGGATTGAAACTTGTGGGAGATCGTTTAAATGGAGATCAATACGGAATTGCTGTATTGAAAGGTGAAAATAAGGAGTTATTAGAAAAAATTAATAATGGACTTGCTGAGCTTAAAAAAGATGGAACGTATGATAAAATTTTAAAAACATATCTTGGTGAATAAAATAATAAGATAAGGCGTGCTTAAAGCTAGCGCGCCTTCTTTTTGAAAGGGGATGAATAGGGTGGATATTATTGTTTCAGCTTTGCCTATGTTATTAAAGGGGCTTCAAGTGACACTTTATATCTTTTTGATTGCTATACTGCTTGGATTTTTAATAGGTTTAGTGATTGCCTTGCTGCGACTTGCACCTCTTAAGATTTTAAACTGGATCGCAAAGGCTTATGTAGACGCAATTCGAGGAACACCATTTATTGTGCAATTGTTCTTTATCTATTTTGGTATAAATTCACTCCAGGTCATTTCCTTAAACAGTACGACAGCCGGAATTATTACGGTTGCGATCAATGCAGGGGCCTATTTTGCTGAAATTATAAGAGCGGGTATTCAATCTATTGATAAGGGGCAAACGGAAGCGGCAAGATCGATTGGTTTTACTAGTGCACAAACGATGCGCTATATCGTACTTCCACAGGCTTTTAGAAGAATGCTCCCAACCATTACGAACCAATCGATCATTAGCTTAAAAGATACTTCGCTTTTATCGGTTATTGGTATAGCCGATTTAACTCAGCAAGGACAGATTCAAGCTTCAGCAACATTCGAAGCTTTTAAGATTTGGCTGGCTGTAGGTATTATTTACTTTATCATCATTTATTTGTTAACACTTCTTGCTAATTTCGTAGAAAGGAGGTTTCAACTTCGATGAGCATGATCACGGTAAAAAACTTGAGAAAATCATTTGGCAACCTAGAGGTTTTAAAAGATATTAATGCAGAAGTGAAAGAAAAAGAGGTCGTTTGTGTAATTGGCCCTTCCGGTTCCGGAAAGAGTACATTCCTACGGTGTCTAAATCGGTTGGAAGAAATTTCGGGTGGTCAGGTAGTCATAAATGGACATGATATAACGGACAAAAAGATCAATCTTAACAAAGTAAGACAAGAGGTTGGAATGGTATTTCAACAATTTAATCTATTTCCTCATAAAACCGTTTTAGAAAACATCACTTTGGGACCTATTAAGATTCATTCTACTGAGAAAACAGAAGCGGAAAAACTAGCGCTTGATTTACTAGATAAAGTAGGACTTAGAGAAAAAGCAAATAGTTATCCGGGAGAACTGTCCGGTGGACAAAAGCAACGAGTTGCGATTGCAAGGGCTCTAGCCATGAATCCCAAGATTATGCTTTTTGACGAACCGACTTCTGCGCTTGATCCTGAAATGGTCGGTGATGTTTTAGAAGTCATGAAACAGCTTGCGGTAGAGGGGATGACAATGGTCGTTGTTACCCATGAAATGGGCTTTGCGAGGGAAGTTGGTGACCGTGTTATTTTCATGGACGGCGGTTATATTGTGGAAGAAAATGAACCGAATGCGTTATTCGGCAACCCTCAGCATGAACGGACCAAGGCATTCTTAAGTAAGGTGCTTTAGGTTCCTGACATTCGTAGGGTGCCTGGGCACCAGATGTAGTTATAAAAAGGATTGGGTTTCTCGCTCCTCACGGTGCAAGTGGCCCAATCCTTTTTTATCGTATACTAATCGGGGGATTTACTCATGAAGGCTATCCTCTTTTTAGAACGAGGAATTTTTTCTGTGGTACCACGTGGAGGTGCAACTCATTTTTATCGCACCAAATTATGTCGTTGATATTTGATACAATATACCTATCGGTAAAATAAAATCAAATGGGAGTGTTGTTCATGCTTGATAGAATGAAGGGCGGTTTGATTGGATTTGCGATTGGGGATGCCATGGGCGTAGCGACGGAGTTCATGAGTCCAGAGGAAATAAAAGCGAAATATGGTGTGGTAACGGAAATTTTAGGTGGCGGTGTGTTCGGCTTTGAACGAGGGGAGACATCGGATGATACGGCGATGACAGTGGCAGTGGCAAATGGAATTCTAGCTAATTCCCACGATCCCATTGCAGAAATTGGGGAACAATTTTTAAAATGGAGAGATACTCGTCCGAAGGATATTGGGATTACGATTTCTTCCACGTTTCGCAACTATAAGGGAGATTGGGTCAAGGCTGCAGAAGTCACGCATGGCCAGTTGGGGCAAAGCGGCGGAAATGGTACGCTGATGAGATGCTTGCCAATTGCCTTCGCTTATTCTGATATCGAAAAAATGGATGAAGTGTCCATTCGCCAATCGAAAATGACACATTTCGAGGACTCCGCTTCTGAAGCATGTGTCATCTATAATCGGATCGCGAACAGACTTCTTCATGGTGATGAGTTGAGGGAGGCTATCACTGCAGAAATTAAAGGCACCCGATATGATATCGATTATAGCAGAGAACCGGATTGCCCGCCGAGCGGCTATGTGGTTCATTCACTTAAATGGGTATTCTATTGGCTGCTAAATCGTAATTCCTTTGAGGACGTTATCATTGGTGCTGTCAATATGGGCAATGACAGCGACACGATTGCCGCGATTACAGGAGGGCTCAAAGGGATTGAAGTAGGATACCGAAGCCTGCCTGATATACATTCCGATCGGTTGCTTAACAAAAGGGCTCTTAAAGAACTAGCGGAATTACTTTATGAATTAAGGGATAAAGACACAACACTATAAGAGCGATGAGCTGGAAGACTGAGAGGCTTTAAAACAAACTGAGCTTGGTATGGCTGAGGAGATGAGGAATCAAGGGTATACTGAATATCTGGTTAGATTTATTTTTACATTTGGAAGCATAGCCTAAGGGAAGGCTATGCTTCTTTTGTTACAATTAGAATATGCATAGTTTTAACAAATTGGATATAAGGTTATCATGTAGCAATCTGTTTGGACAACAAGCTGAACGATAGAACTTTTAAATAGAAGGGAGATAAAGGGATATGGAACTGGGCGTAAGCGAATTAGGTAAATTTGCCGAAGGTATCGTAAGGGCTGCAGGTAAATTACTCTTAAAATTAAGAAAGGAACCTTTAGAACTTGAGGAAAAGGCCGACTTCTCTGACTTAGTAACAGTGGTTGATCGAGCAGTGGAGAAGTTTTTAGTAGAAAGTATTTTAGAGAGGTACCCTGAACATGGGATTGTTGGGGAAGAAGGGATATTTGAAGATGAACGTTCTGACTTTGCCACCCAGTGGATTATCGACCCGATTGATGGTACTACTAATTTTATCCACAACTTTCCCTTTTACGGAATTTCTGTCGGTATCGTTCATAAAGGAGTCGGCATAATTGGCGTTGTTTATAATCCCTCAACAGATGAACTGTTCTATGGCGAAAAAGATAAGGGTGCCTATGTGAATGGCGTTGCGTTACGCTTAAACAAGCCGATACAGTTAAAAGAAGCGCTGGTTTCTACGACCATGATGTGGGAAGACTGGAGGACGAAGGAATCCGTTCATTCTAGTATTATAGAAATTTATCAAAAAACAAGAGGTCTTAGAATGCTTGGTGGAGCGGCCATAAGCCTATGTGAGATTGCCAAAGGCACCTTAAATGCTTACGTCATGCCGGCATTAAGCACATGGGACTATGCAGGCGGGGTAATCATTTTAAAAGAAGCCGGCGGAACGATAACCAGGTTAAATGGGTCAGAACTTTCCCTAGAAAAAGGCGGGAGTTTACTAGCGGCACATCCTAGTATACATCCTGATCTTTTGAAAATTATGGAGAGAGTTTAGGTGGAATAAAAGGATACCGCTTATTTGCGGTATCCTTAGTTAATTAAAATTACATAATAAGTCGTTCAATAATATCTATGGTGCCTGTAACCGCTTGGTCTGGAGTGACCGAAGAGCTCCATGAAATGCGTTTGGGTCAATGCAAGTAGTCTGGAGTGACCGAAGAGCTCCATGAAATGCGTTTGGGTCAATGCAGGGGGTCTGGAGTGACTGACGAGCATCCATGAAAAGCATTTGGGTCAAAGGAGATAGTCACCCTAGCACAAATCACAGAAAAGAGGCATAGTCACCATGACCAAATGCCTCTCTCTTAAGCATTATTTCCGCTGTGCAGACAAGAATACTTTGTGTGCAGCTGTCAATCCTGCCCCTGGTTCGAAGGAGTAGGAGAAATCTTGTAAGCCGGCTTCGATGAGCGACAGTGCTTGAAGGATATCGCTAGGGAAGCAGTAGCCCATATGCCCGAATCTGAAAATCTTCCCTTGGAGATGACCAAGACCGCCTGCAAAATCCAGGTGATATTTCTCCTTTAAGTGTCCAATGAACGAGGAAGCAACAATTCCTTCAGGTGCACATATCGCAGTAATTGTTGGTGAGGCATATTCATCAGATGTCAACAAATCAATCGAAAGTGCCTTCATCGCTTCACGAACCATATTCTTCATTAACGCATGTCTGGCAACTGTTTGTGCAAAACCGCCTTCCTCCTCAATCAAATCACAGACAGCGGAAAGTCCAAAAATTAATGAAATCGCAGGCGTGTTGGGGGTCATCCCTTTTGATGCCCACTCACGATAGCTTAATAAATCCAAATAATAAGCAGGTTTATTCGTATTTTCTATCACTTTCCATGCTCGTTCACTAACGCTTAGCAGAGCAAGTCCAGGAGGGAGCATCATTGCTTTTTGTGAACCGGTTACTAAAATATCAATTCCCCATTCATCCATTTCAGCCGGCGCTCCACCAAGACAGCTAACTCCATCAACAATAAATAGAGCGTCAGTTTGTGTCCGAACAACCCTGGCTAATTTTTCAATCGGATTTAAAATTCCTGTTGAGGTTTCGTTATATGTTGCAAAAACGGCCTTAATATTTGATAAAGGTTTAAGAAACTCCGTTAGCTCTTCTTCCGTACAAGCCTCGCCCCAACTTTTCTCAAGTTTATGTACCTTGAAACCATATCGCTCACAAATCGATACGAAATAATTTCCAAAGGCTCCAACGGTGATGACAACGACTTCCTCTCCAGGAGAAACGGTATTTACAGCGGCCGCTTCTAATGCTGCCGTACCGCCTGATGGCAGAAGTAAAATATCTTGCTTCGTTCCGAAAATCGGTTTTACACGATTGGTTGTTTCACGATATAACCGTACAAACTCTTCCGTGCGATGACTGATCATATCCTGGTTCATGGCAAGTTGTACTCTTTTTGGAATTGGGGTAGGTCCCGGGTGTCTCAAAATATTTGGATACATACGTTTCCCTCCGTTGATAGCAAGTATTTTTAAAAATTAAAGGTTGTTTCCGTTTACATCTTTAACTCTATTATATAATACTTACAAATTTATGTAATTAAAATGACAAAAGCTTGAGGATATCCCCCAAGCTTCAGTTAGAAAGCGCCAGAGCCACCGCCGCCTCCACTCGTTCCACCGCCACTAGAACTGGAGCCTCCATCTCCGCTGCTGCCTGATGATTGATAAGCAGACCGAAAACTGGAGGAAGTGGTTGGTCCAATGTAGACAATAGAGTTGAATACCGCATCATTGCTATAATAGTTGTCTGGTGGAGTGAAAGCTTCGATTAGCTCATCGTTTTTCCGATTTATTTCATTGCCACTTATGCCGATTCCGTAAATATAAGCACGCATGCGATCATCCTCAGACCATTTTTCCCAATCTGTTTGAGATGTTTCCTTAAAGCAAGTTTTAAACTGCTTCCAGTCAAAGGCAATCCTAGCACCTTCCCAGGTTTTTGGCCGATATAAAATTGAGTATAAAATGACCGTAAAAAACAGCAAGAGCGCCATAAAGAATGATCCTAAGAGATCATAAATCGGGAAAAAGAACAGAAACGGCAGCAAAAGTACGCTTGAAAAACCAATGACCAAACGATAGGTTGTTTTATTTTCAAAAAGGGAATAACTATCCAGCTCCTGCTTTATGGCGTCTCTCCACTGGGCCTGAAATAAATGGAATTTATCATGGTTTTTCTTGTTTTTTGTATAGGCCGTTAGGTCGTCGAAGCTAAAGGTATTGTCGGAGCAAATTTTATCAAAAAGCCACTCCATCAGTACGTTTTCATGCTTTAATGGGCTTTTTGGTTTCACTCGTTGAAAATGATCCTCTGCTGTTTTGGTCACTTACCCCTGGCGGACCAAATCAAGCAACCCTGCAGCCATCGCTTGAGCAGGAAGATAACTGTTGTTCGTAAAGAAGATTGTAGCCGGCAAACTCATGATTTGCTTTGGTACGGAACCGAATGTATTGCCTTCACGTAGGAGGTCATTTCGTCTGGAACGAGCAGTCATCCAATCTCTCACCATTAACAGAAATAAGATAATTGTAAAAGCGGGAAGTCCTATTGTACTGATCGTTGAAAGTGTTTCCCTTGTTTTTGCATCTTTAGCAACTTGCAGGTTAAGTTCTTGCTCTGCCTTAAGAATCTCCTCTTTCATTGGTTTATCTGCGGTGTGGGGTGCAGATGTGAACAGGCTAGCAGGATAGGCCAGGCGGATATCAGCATTCGTACTGCTTGGAACATATCCTAATTTAAATAGGACAGATCCATCTTTTTGGATGGTTTCAGTACTATATGCTTCGTCATATCCAAAAGCAATTATGTCATCAGAGATTCTCATAAGATGATTCATTTCTGTCATCGAAAAATGGCCAATAAAATTGGGCAACGTCTTGATAGACCTCCAGCCCATTTTCAATGGTGTAATGTAGTATTACAGTAATGGTTTCATCCTCGCCCTTACGGTGAATCTTATAAAGGTCGTCTTCTTGTTCAACTTTTAAACTTTTTCCATTCTCTGTTGCGGTAAATTGGCTGATGGCAGCAGATTCCTTCGGGATGATTTCACGACTGATTCCGTTAAACTCACCATCAAACTGATATGTGTGTGATTCTTTCACTTCCACATTTCCATCCTTTAGCAAGAAAGCATCAATTTTCACATTGGTAATAGAAAATTCCACAGCAAAGCCTAGGGTTGGAAATAGGAAAAACAAAATCAAAGTGAATAGAATAATACTAGAAAGCCATTTTTTCAATTAAACCACCTTCTTTCATAGTAGTAATACGATTTAATGTAAAAGTGGTTTCGTAAGTGGTCTTTTATTTGGGGAAAAATTCAAAATGCTTTGTATGCATGAAACTGCTATTTAAGTTAAACATTTAATAAGGATTATTCTAGTAGAAACGTGTAGAGTAATGTAGAATATCCATTTTGGTTGTTTATGTGTTTTTTATGTTTATTTTTAGGAGATAACATATAAGGTAATGAATTTCATAAAATTTTAAAAAAGGGGGTGTTGTGATGGGTAAGGAGTTTTCAAATCATAATTCTGTAAGAATGTCGTTCATTACAGCTGCCATCATAGGAATCATCGGTATAGGTTTACTAACCATTCATGTTTTTCTCGGTACATTGGTTTTGATGTTGGCAGTTGTTGCTTTCGGTATGTTTCATTATTTTGGAACGGATACGACCGTTATCTGTCACGAAAAGGGCTTCACGGTGAAGTTGGTGAACAAAGTAAAGGGACCTCACTCCATGAATACGGGTGGGAAGAGGTTACCGAAACCAAATACTATGATAACGAAAGTGGAGAAGATCATCTGACAACGCGCAGCATACTTGTTAAGACTGCAAGCGGTCAGGCGTTCAATCTTTATGCTATGAAAGGTTTTGATGAACTTATTTCCATTTTCAATCAAAAAACCAACCACTTGCCATATATGTGGAAGAAACGCAGCGAAATGTCTAGCATTTTTACGAAACAAGAACGGAATTTTTCTTAACAACACAGGAGGGTGACTTCCTGTTTTTTTGTTTGTTTTACTTAGTAACTTTCACTATAATCAAAGTAAAAATGGAAACTTAGGGAGGCGCAGCATGAAACGAGTAGCGGTCTATTGCGGTTCAAGTTTAGGTGCTTCAGAGGCTTATAAAATTGGAGCCATTCAATTGGGAAAAGAGCTAGCGAAACGGAATATTACGTTAGTTTACGGTGGTTCTAGCATTGGATTGATGGGCGCCGTTGCAGATACGGTGCTAAGTGAAGGCGGGCATGCGATTGGTGTCATTCCTAAGATTCTTGAGGAACGTGAAATCTCGCATAAAGGGTTGACGGAACTAATCACCGTTGAAACGATGCATGAGAGAAAAGCAAAAATGGCAGACTTGGTTGATGGATTTGTCGTTTTGCCAGGCGGAACGGGTACACTTGAAGAGTTTTTCGAAGTATTCACATGGGGGCAAATTGGATTGCATAAAAAGCCGTGCGGTCTCCTCAATATCAATCACTATTATGACCCGCTGATCCGCTTGTTTGAGCATATGATTGACCAAAAGTTTTTGCAAGAAAAATTCCGTAATATGGCGATTATTGAGGAAGAGCCTGCTGCCTTACTGGAGAAATTTTTAAACTATGAGGCTCCTTCGGTGAAGGCATTTGAATAGGCAAAGCAAAAGCAGTGAATAGATCACTGCTTTTACTTTTAGGCTGGGAATAGGCCATTTTAATATAGTGCTAGGATGGATAAGTAAATACAGAAAGCTGCCAGAGCAAATAAGATGATTGCTATTATTCGATTCATTCTCATCTTTATTCCAAGAGCAGAAAAAAAGATGGCTGCCGCTAATTTGGATAAACCCTCATAAAAAGCGTTATTCGAAAAAGCGGAACTGCTGAAAATGACGGAGGATAGGAAAGTTATCGAGAGTAATAATCTAAACCACAGAGGCTCTTTTAGGAAAAATTGAATCATAAATTTTATTCGCTGCACGATGGGCCCCCCCTTTTTAAAAGCATATGGTAAGTATATCAATAACATCCCTTCACGCTAATATCTATTTGATTACTGTCAAAAACAGTCTGCAATTGTAACACCGAACTATCTGTTCGACAAAAATTTCCCGGAAAATGTATCAAAATCCACCTTATAAAGAGATTCCGGCACTTTTAATCAAACGATTAATTAAGAAGGGATTTGTTGAATGGTGCCGAAATTATAATAAACAAGAGAGGATGGATGAACCTTGATAAAAATAGCGGCATTAGTAGGAGATTATTGGCACCCCGGTGATGATGCCAAAGCAGGCTTAGAAGCAGCAATTAATAGAATACCAAACAAGGCAGAAATAGAATTACAGTACATTACATACGAGGAAGTTTCTCAAGTACTTGATAGCCAACCAGACCTTTTTATCAATGCAAAAATGAATGTGCTTAACCCAAGAGATGAACAATTAGTCACTTGGTTAACAGAGGAAATTGATGAGAAGATTGCAAACTATGTAAAAAACGGTGGTAGTGTCTTAGCTTGGCATGCTGGTATGGCTGGATATCCAAAGCAAACTCGTTACACCCAAATGCTTCGGGGAGCTTTTGATTACCATCCACCAGGACTGCAAGAGGTTACTTATATGCAAGTTGATAAGTCATTTACACTACTTGATGAGCATTATTTTGTTCACTGTGATGTGAACAATACAGAAGTGGATCTCCGGAGTACCGGAGAATCTGGGGATTCTATTGCATGCTGGAAGCATTCCTATGGAAAAGGAAAAGTATGCTGCTTTACTCCAGCACATACGAAAGAAGGGATGTTAAATGAAAACATCTCCCTTTTGTTAGCCGCAAAAATAAATTGGATGTTAGGAATGTAGTAATTTAAAAGGCAATCGTCATGCGAATGCCTTTTTGGTTATTTATTTACTTTTCCCTGGGTGTAAAATTTTGATTAGCAGTACTTCACCACAAGAGGTGCAGACTGTGAAGTTTTGTTCGGAACCCTTGGTAAAGCTTTTTTCTAACGAGCGAAGAAGTTTATGGTCACTGGCTTTGGTAAATGAAGTTCCACCGCATTCTAGACATTTTTTTATCTTTAAATCCATATCACACCTACCTTAAACAAATTCCAATCAACAGACGAGACATTCCACAAAAAGCTTCTCGTCTTTAGAAGTTATTCATTCAGATAGATAGAAATGTTTCTTTTTCACAAAAAAAAGATTCGGCCGGTTGCCGAATCCAAAAGAAATCTTATAAAAGGGGGTTATGGAAGAGAGAGAAAAAAGTTTGTCCTCTTCATGTATCTATCTTATCCCTTAAGTATGAACAAACTATGAACAAAGGTTTACGTTTCTATTAATTTTAAAAACCCACCTAAGTTTAGTGTTCATGCCTTCATGCGTTCAGGTAGATTTTGAATCGATTGGACCACCATATCTAGCTTTGTCTCTATCCGATATAGCAAGTAGAGGGTGACAACGATTGGAAATCCTACCTCACTGATGAGAGCTATCATCTGCTCCACGCGATTTCACTCCTTTCTTTTAATAATGCCGGCTTCACCCTTTATATATAGAAAAAAGGGCATAAAGGACATGGTTGAAAAAATAAAAATTGGTCACTATCTTACTAGTTTAATTTAAATGAGACTAGCCAATATTGTGCTAGTCTCCTACTTGTTATACAATCTGCGCAAGTTTTTCATCAAAATATTCATTCATCAGGCAATCAAGTTTGATCGAAAGACTTACATATTCGGATGTGTTTGGACCTGTACTATTATATAAATTACTTAGTTTTACTCTGAGTTCAACAATGTCCATTAATAGTTTCGAGTTTTCAGTTTCAATAAATCTATCTGTTCTCATCATACACCTCTTATATTATTTTGATCTGGTTTTGGAAGGGCAGAATGACTTGTTTTTTCTATTAAGAGATACAATTTTTCCAAAACCTTTCCGATAGTAACATAGTTCCTCAATGATGGAAACAGCTCTATAAATAGTGGAAAAATTGCGAAAGTCGTAAATAATTCTGGTATATCTTGATAGAGTCTTAGGGCTTTACCTAATCGTGTTTTTGGCAAAAACATGCTATTTTATAATAACGTCTAAATGGCAACATTTTATGTGCGGATGGTAAGCATTTTTAGCTGTTCAACATTCCGTCAAATCATTTCAAACAAATTGTGAACTTAACACTATACCCATGTTATTAACTATTGAAATCCAATATAGTGTAAGTATAAAGAGCAAACAAAATTTGAAAGGCGGAATGACTTATGTTTAACAACTTTTTAAGAGAAAATAAAATCTCAGCAGCTATTTTAACAATTATTCGTTTATACCTTGGGTATGCTTGGTTCACAGCTGGTTTTGGTAAGATCACAGGAGGATTTGATGCTTCAGGATACTTGAAAAATGCAGTAGCGAATCCGGTAAAAGGTCCAGATGGCAACATGGTTTACGGCTGGTATGCTAACTTCCTAGAAAGCTTTGCGCTACCTAATATTGATGTCTTTAACTTCATCGTTCCTTGGGGCGAAACATTAATAGGTTTAGGGCTTATGCTTGGATGTTTAACAACAGCAGCAATGTTCTTCGGATTAGTAATGAACTTCAGCTTTTTCTTAGCAGGAACAGTATCTCATAACCCAACAGACATTTTCTTAGGCTTCATCATCTTAACAGCAGGCTTCAACGCTGGTAAATATGGTTTAGACCGCTGGGTAGTACCATTTATCCGTAAAACAACTAAGACTTACGTTGGTAAAGACAGGGCAAAAATAACTGCATAAAAGGTTTACACAAAAAAGACAATTCCATAGGAGTTGTCTTTTTTTCTTAGAGTCTTTTGGGCTATTTTTTCCTGAGTGTTTTTATCGCTTTGATTAGTAGGAACGTATAGCCAATCATCAATCCATATCCAATAACGAAAATGAGGATTGGTACATAATCCGGGGTATCTAGTGAATCTGTTGACATTCCGGCTAAGAAAAGCGGCATGATTGGCAGCATAATTGCACCTGGCCCAGAACCAATCACAACCACGGCTCCAGACCCAATCACAATCCATGGCCAAACCGGTATTTTGCAGCGGGTGCTGACAGAATAATAGGTTTTGGCTGAGGGGCTGAAATTCCGGTGTTTTTCACCTGTTGATAATCCTTTATTGCTGAAAATGCCTTTTTTAAACCCCAAATGGTCACTACAAGAATGCCTAGGACGATAGGGATATAAATGACGGTAAAAAAGCTGAATTCATCTGGTTTCCAAATTGGGATTGCAATAGTAAGAAGCATGCCAGGCAAAGATTGCAGCAAAAATAACCCACCAGCAATAAGGACAAACCAAGCCCATAATGGGTTTTTCTTTTTTTGATTTTCCATGTAGTAGACTCCTAGAACTTTTTTACTATTATTATATGATTTTTAGAAAAAAAGGGAAATTCTAGGTGAATACTGCCAAACTATTTATCGACAGAAATTTCGCTGAAAAACAGTTAAAATTCCGTTATTCGAAAGGGTTTGTAGTCGTTTTAATCAAACGATTAGTTAGGAAGAAAACAGTCAGAGTTTGCCGAATTTTCGACTATTAACAATGTTCATACTAAATTTTCCAATATTTATAGTAGAATTGTATTGTGAACCAATTTAAGTCTATTGAAAATGTAATCGCTTCATCATCTTGGTACAGTAAAGTTTTTTATTAAAAGGATGTTGATAAAATGAGATATAAAGGTAGGATCATTACATTTTTATTCGTTCTCATAATAAATTTACTCTATACATCTTATTATTTTCTAAGAGATGGTTATATAGATTGGATTGAGTATATTGGATATCCAGTCTTGCTTCCACTTGCTTGGTGGTTTGGAAAGCAATACGATAAAGCAAAGTATTATTCGGAGAAAGACCCGTTAACTGGCATTTATAATAGAAGATATGTTGAATCTGCATTTGCTATTGTTAAGTCTAGGTTGGAACAAAATGGTCAGAGTGGTGCGGTTTTGCTTCTCGACGTAAATGACTTTAAATTGGTCAATGATCTTTTGGGACATAAAATAGGAGACGAATATTTACTACTTATCACGAATCAATTGAAGAAAAGCGTAAGAAAAACGGATATAGTAGCCCGTTGGGGGGGAGATGAATTCTTAATTTTTTTACCTGATGTTCAAAAAAAGGAAGATTTGGACCAAATGCTAGAGCGAATCCACCATAATTTGAAGAAGCTATCATTTCATGATGTAAAAATAAGTGTTTCAATCGGCGCAGCTCTTTATCCTAACCATGGAAAGTGCCTTGATGACCTATTAAAAGTGGCGGATAAAAATATGTATCATTTAAAATCACAAAAAAAGCTAAGAGACACACTGGGCTAGTCGGTGTCACTTAGCTTTTTTTGTAGATAGCTAGAAATACTGGCGGATGGCGAGAAATACTGGCGGATAGCTAGAAATACTGGCGGATGGCGAAGTATAATACTCGCTTTTTAGCGCTGTTCAACATTCCGTCATATCATTTCAAACAAACTGTGAACTTAACACTATACCCATGTTAATAAAGCTCCGAATCCAATATAGTGTAAGTATAAAGAACAACCAAATATTGAAAGGCGGAATGACTTATGTTTAACAAATTTTTAAGAGAAAATAAGATTTCTGCAGCTATCCTAACTGTTATTCGTCTATATCTTGGTTACTCCTGGTTTACAGCTGGTTTTCATAAAATTACAGACGGATTTGACGCTTCAGGCTATCTAGGAAATGCAGTAGCGAATCCGGTAAAAGGTCCAGATGGCAACATAGTTTACGGTTGGTATGTTAACTTCTTAGAAAGCTTTGCACTACCTAACATCGATGTGTTCAACTTCATCGTTCCTTGGGGCGAAACATTAATTGGCTTAGGACTTCTACTTGGATGTTTAACAACAACAGCGATGTTCTTTGGTTTAGTGATGAATTTCTCCTTCTTCTTGGCTGGAACAGTATCACATAACCCAACCGATATCTTCTTAGGCTTCATCATCTTAACTGCAGGTTACAACGCAGGAAGAATTGGTTTAGACCGCTGGGTAGTACCATTCATCAACAAAACAGTTGGAAAAAGTAAGGCAAAATCAGCTGCATAAGTGGTAACAAAAGCGACGATTCGCCCCCCTCGAATCGTCGTTTTTTTCTATTAAAAATTACCCATAACGTCGGAGGTAGGTGGGTGAAAAGAATCGTTTTTAAGAAAAGACGACAAAAAACGAAGATTTTGCTCGAATTTTGTCCGTGAACGTAAAGATCCATTGAAAGGGGGTGAAATAGTGCACTTCCGCCAATTTCTTATATCAGTTCTAATGATTAGTGCGGCGATGTTTTTTCCAGACAATGCTTTTGCTGAGAAGAATGAACTCCGTCCTCAAAAGGGACAAGCTCCGGCTTCAATACCGGAACATGCTTCAATATCAGAACCGGCAACAAAAGCAGTACCAGCAAAAGCTGAAGAGGTGCAAACGCTGAACAAGACGATTCCTGAACATGCTCGTGAAAACCAAGCACAGGCTAAACAGCTGTCAGCCCAGAATACTCCAAATCAGGCTGCGTTGAAAAAAAGTTTGCCAGAGCAGGCAAATGAAAACGCGAAGTCGGGGGTAAAGAAGGCTGAGAAGGTTGCTCAGGTCAATGGACCCGAACAAGCAGAGGCTGTCCAGGCAAATCATATTGTAGAAAAGTCGAGACCTAAAAATTATATCCAAGATACTGATAGTGAAGTAAAAGTCGAAAAAGTAACACCAGTAAAAGTAGATAATATTCTCTATTTGCAAGGAAAAGACTTAGACATAACAAAATCAGAATCCGTTGTGCAGGAGCCACAGAATGATCCTGCCAGCAAGGAAGAGATACCTAAGGTAAATCAAGTACTGAATCAAACACAGAGAAGCAACGGTTCAGGGGGTCAATCAAATGATCGGGTCAATCATGGGATAAATAATTTAAGCTTGTTGGATAAATGGTTTGAATGGAATGACTATTTTGAAATCAAACTTGTTCAGCCGTACCTCTCCCGGCAAGCCTTGCTGAATACTCAATGGGTGAATGCTCCGCCATCGCAACCGCCGCAGGCTGCTCCTTTATTAACCAATGTCACCCGCAGCTAAAAGCCACGGATCATGATAATAAAAGGAGCGAATTATAAATGAAACATTACTTAAACCCTAATAAAGTTGCTAAATCTTTTGTACTTGCTGGAGCATTATCGTTTGGAATTTTTGCTGGAGGTCAATTTACGGAAGCAGCTGGCCCAGATCACGCGAAAGTTGAAAAAAGTGTTCAAGTGAAACAATCCAATAACGCAAAAGTTAATGTGAATGTTAAACCAGTTGCTCCGGCAGCACCAGCTGTTCAGGCAAAAGATAAAGTAAGCGCACAAGTTAAGCCAAAAGAAGAAAAGGCTAGTAAGTCGCAGGCGAGCGTACATGCAAGCGAAACGGCAAGATTGCATGCAGCCCCAAATTCAGCTGTTAATGGAAAGGGAGAAAAAGCTGAAGATGTGGTAGTGGAAGAGGAAGTAAAGGAAGAAGTACAAGTTGAGGAAACAACACCTGTAATTGAACTTGGAACAGATGGAACTGAAACGGATACGACTGCAGATTCTGAATCTGAAGAAGCAGTTGATGTTGATAACGATGTAGCTGCAAAAACGGAAGATGAGGATGACGCAAAAGAAGAGGAAGAAGAAACAGATGCTGACTCCGACTCAGTTGTTAGAATTGAAGATGAAGAAGATGAGGATGAAGATTCCGAAAACATCGATTTTGAAACAGACGCAATTGTAAAAACTAAAGATGACGAAGATGCTGAAACTGTTGAAGAAGAGGAAAAAGCTAACCCATCTGCAGCTAACAAAGCAAAGGCACAAGCTAGTGTAAAAGCAAGCGAAACTGCTAAGGCACATGCAGCAGCCAATTCAGCAGTACATGCAGTAGCGGAAGAAGTTGCTGAAGAAGCTGTTGATACTGAAACTTCGGAAGAAGCTGTTGAAGTAGGAACTGAAGTTGAATCTGAAGAGGTTGCTGAAGATGTAGTGGCTGATGAAGAAGCAGTAGAAGTTGAGACTGAAACAGAAGAAACTGAAGTAGTTGAAGAAGCAGAAGTAACTGAGGTTGAAAAAGTAAACCCATCTGCAGCTAACAAAGCAAAGGCACAAGCTAGTGTAAAAGCAAGCGATAATGCTAAAGCACATGCAGCAGCCAATTCAGCAGTACATGCAGTAGCAGATGAAGTTACTGTAGAAGTACCTGCTGAAGAAGCTGTTGAAGTAGGAACTGAAGTTGAATCTGAAGAGGTTGCTGAAGATGTAGTGGCTGATGAAGAAGCAGTAGAAGTTGAGACTGAAACAGAAGAAACTGAAGTAGTTGAAGAAGCAGAAGTAACTGAGGTTGAAAAAGTAAACCCATCTGCAACTAACAAAGCAAAGGCACAAGCTAGTGTAAAAGCAAGCGATAATGCTAAAGCACATGCAGCAGCCAATTCAGCAGTACATGCAGTAGCAGATGAAGTTACTGTAGAAGTACCTGCTGAAGAAACTGTAGATACTGAAACTTCTGAAGAAACTGTTGAAGTAGTAACAGAAGAAGTTGCAGTAACTGAAGACGAAGCTGTTGTTATTGATTTAAAAAATTAATATTTATTCAATAGAAACCGAAGGATTTTTCCTTCGGTTTTTTATTTGTGGTCTATACATACCTATTGCGGCCGGATAACATTCCAAATATGATTACAACGACCGAAACTACAATAAGGGTAATGATGGGAATGGTCCATGAATGCGCCATATCATATAAATAGCCAATAAACAACGGACCTACTGCTGCAAGAATATACCCTGTTGATTGGGTCATTCCTGATAATGCTGCTGCTTGATTTGCACTTCGTGCGCGAAGTCCTATAAAGGTTAGCGCTAAGGGGAAACTTCCTCCCAGCGCGATCCCAATCAAAACAATACTTACAATTAAAATCGGGTAGGATGAGCCTAACAATAATCCACTATACCCAGCAACGGCGCACATCCCTAACATGAACGAAATCCTTACCTGTGATTGTGAACGTCCTGCGAGGACGGGAATGAAGAAACTGGCCGGTAATCCTACGAGTTGGGTAAAGGATAGCATCCATCCCGCAGCTCCCATACTCATTCCGTGACTATGTAAGATTTCAGGCAGCCAAGAAATCGTTACATAAAATAAAAACGACTGAAATCCCATAAAAATGGCGATCTGCCAGGCAAGAGGAGTACGCCAAAGTCGATTAGCATCAGCAATCTCCTTCTGTTGTATAACTCTGGAATTCCCTAAATTATTTTTCCGAAGAAAAATCCATGCGATGATTGCCACTACTACAGGTAAAGCCCATACAATTTGGGCCCCCTGCCACCCAAGGTTTAGATTCATTGCTAAAGGAATACTGACACCGGATGCTAAAGATGCGATTAGTCCCATTGAGGTTGAATATACACTGGTCATCAATCCGAATTTTTCTGGGAACTTCTCCTTCACAACTGCTGGCAAAAGAACATTACCAATCGCAATCCCCAATCCAGCTAAAAAAGTCCCAGTAAAAAGGAATAAGGTCATCGGGATCGATCGAATCGCAATACCGACTAGAAGAGACGTTAACCCCATAATTAACGTCAATTCATTTGTTAACTTATTCGCTATTTTTGGAACAAGCGGCGACATGATCGCAAAAACCACTAAAGGCAGGCTCATCAATAAACCTGCACTCCAATGTGCAAGTCCAACATCTTCCTGAATCATACCAACTAAAGGTCCTAGTGAGGTAATCGCCGGGCGCAGATTAAAGGCGATAAGTACAATCCCAATTATAAAAAAATATATGTAAGTTGATCTCGTTTTCGCTTTTGACTCTAATAATTCCAAGAAAAGCAACCTCTCTCTCCTAAACAAACTTTCTAAAGTATAGCATAATCCTTAGAAACGAGGCTAAAAAAGGTATACCATTCCTCTAGAAAATCATTGAAAAATAGGTGTTCAATATTCCGTCAAATCATTTCAAACAAACTGTGAACTTAACACTGTACCCATGTTATTAACCATCGAAATCCAATATAGTGTAAGTATAAAGAACAAACAAATTTTGAAAGGCGGAATGACTTATGTTTAACAATTTTTTAAGAGAAAATAAAATCTCAGCAGCTATTTTAACTATTATTCGTTTATACCTTGGGTACGCTTGGTTCACAGCTGGTTTTGGTAAGATCACAGGAGGATTTGACGCTGCAGGATACTTGAAAAATGCAGTAGCAAATCCAGTAAAAGGTCCAGATGGTAACATGGTTTACGGCTGGTATGTGAACTTCCTAGAAAGCTTTGCACTACCGAATATTGATGTCTTTAACTTCATCGTTCCTTGGGGCGAAACATTGATTGGTTTAGGACTTATGCTTGGATGTTTAACAACTGCAGCTATGTTCTTTGGTCTAGTGATGAACTTCTCTTTCTTCTTAGCAGGAACTGTTTCTCATAACCCAACTGATATCTTCTTAGGCTTCATCATTTTAACAGCAGGATACAACGCAGGCAGATACGGTTTAGACCGCTGGGTAGTTCCATTCATCCGCAAAACAGTTGGTAAAGCAAAAGTAACAGCATAGCGAATAGCAACAAAAAAGACGATTCGTCCCCCTCGAATCGTCTTTTTGCATCCTATTTTACTGCTTCTGCTAACAAATCTACGATATGAACTCCACGCATTTTACCTGACAAGCCCTCACGCTCGATTCCAAGTTGCATTTGCAGCAAACATCCAGGATTGGCGGTTACGATGGTGGTCGCGTGGGTCGCTTTGGCTTGAACCATTTTGTAGTCAAGCATGACCATCGACATTTCAGACTCGACGATATTATAGATACCAGCAGAACCACAGCAACGGTCTGCCTCTTTCATTTCCTTGAACTGTACCCCTTTTATCGCCCCCAACAGTGTTCGAGGTGCCGAAGCGGTTTTCATCACATTTCGTAAATGACAGGAATCCTGATAGGTAATCACCTGAGGTGGAAGTTCTAATTTCACTTTTTTATGAAAAGAAACCGCTACAAGAATTTCAGAAATATCCTTTATTTTCTCTTTAAACGCCACTGCCCGTTCGCTCCAAACAGGGTCATCCTTCAATAGGTGATTATAGTCAACAAGGAAGGCCCCGCAGCCGCCAGCATTGGTAATAATAAAGTCGACACCTAAATCTTCAAAGGCAGCGATGTTCTTCTTCGCCAACTTTTTCGCCGAATCCTTTTCACCACTGTGACCGTGCAAAGCCCCGCAGCAGGTTTGCTCCTTCGGAATCACAATTTCACAGCCTGCTAACTGCAATAATTTCGTGGTTGCATCGTTTGTCTTCATGAACATCGTATCCATTAAACAACCGCTGAAAAAAGCAACCTTGTGGACTTTCTCCGTCAATGCCGGCAGGTGCTCAGGACGGTTTTTCATTTCTTTCATGGTCGGAACTTTCGGAAGTACTTTTTCCATCGTGGCTAAATTGTCAGGCAAAAGCCCTAAATAACCCGTTTTACGTGCAAGGGTTTGGATCCCTGAGCGCTGATAGAAACCAAGTAAGCCAACCATCGTACGCATACGATTTTGGTGCGGGAACAACCCTTCAAAAACCGTTTTTCTAATCGCTCGAACGGGTAATGAATGCTTCTTGTTTTGATTAATAATGTCTCGCGCTTCTTCAAGTAAGTGGCCGTAATTGACACCAGAAGGGCAGACCGGCTCACAGGCACGGCATCCGAGGCAGAGTTCCAGTGACCGTTCAAAATCCTCATCCGGTTCAACAATCCCGTCGACGACTGCTTTCATCATCGCAATCCGTCCTCGAGGAGAATGAGATTCTTTATAGCCAGATTCGATATAGGTTGGGCAGGTTGGCAGACAAAAGCCGCAGCGCATGCAGTTTAGCAGCTCGTCCTCGTTCATCCGCTCTTTGAATTGTTGTTGAATTTTTTCTTGTTCGAGTAAAGTTGTCATCTTGTAATCACCACGCGTTTCTTGCTGTCTTTCGCAAAGACTTTTCCTGGATTCATGATGTTATTCGGATCAAAGGCCTGTTTGATCCCCATCATCGCAGCGATTCCTTCTTTTTTCAACTTCCATTCCAAGTAAGGGGCCTTCATCGCACCGACTCCGTGCTCTCCGGTAATCGTTCCGCCTAATTCAATCGCTTTTTCAAAAATTTCAGCGAACGCTTTTTCGACGCGTTCCATTTCTTCATGGTCTCTTGCGTCGGTTGCACAGGTAGGGTGAAGATTCCCGTCTCCCGCATGACCAAAGGTACAAATCGTCAGATTATATTTTTCGGTAATTTCATTTATTGCTTTTACCATATTTGCAATTTCTGAGCGAGGGACGGTTGCGTCCTCTAGAATGGTCGTCGGTGCTAAGCGTGCAACTGCTGAAAGTGCCGCACGACGCGCTGTTCTTAGCGCCATTGCTTCCTCTTCTGTTGCGGCAATTTGAATTGAAACCGCATTTTCCTGCTTACATACTTCAGCAATTTTAGTTATATCGCGTTCTACTACTTCCGGTGGACCATCCTGCTCGATTAAAAGAACCGCTTGAACGTCTATTGGCAGCCCAATTTGAGCATAATCTTCGACTACCTTTAAAGTAGCCTGATCCAAAAACTCAAGAGTAGTTGGAATGATTTTATTAGCTATTATTTTTGAAACAGAACGCGCAGCAGCGTTAAGGTCTTGATAAAGAGCCAGCATAGTTTTACGTGTTTCTGGCATAGGAATCAGCTTTAAGGTCGCTTCGGTAATAACGCAAAGTGTTCCTTCAGAGCCGACAAACAGACGCGTTAAATCATAACCGGCCACATCTTTTGCCAGTTTTCCACCCGTACGAATGATATCTCCATTTGGCAGTACCGCTTCAAGGCCGATTACATAATCTCTTGTTACACCATATTTAAGACCACGCAAGCCGCCTGAATTCTCATTGATATTGCCGCCAATTGTAGAGATTTTCATCGAACTTGGATCGGGTGGATAGAAAATACCTTTTTCTTCAATGGCATGAATCATATCGAGCGTAATGACACCTGGCTGAACGGTAATCGTTAGGTTTTCTTCGTCAATCTCAAGGATTTGGTTCATATGTTTAAAAAGAAGGACAACCCCGCCCTCGGTTGGGCATGTTCCTGCACAAAGGTTGGTACCAGAGCCGCGTGGAACAATTGGAACTCCGTATTCATTACAAACTTTCAAAATTTGTGAAACTTCCTCTGCATTTCGCGGACTAACCACAGCATCCGGCATCGACTGGAAGTTAGGTGTCGCGTCATAGGAATAGACTAAACGTTCTATTTTAGAATCGTCGAAGTTTGCTTTTGTGACAATTGAAATTAATTTCTCTTTTACTTCATTCGAGAGCATGCTATTTCCCCCAGTTTACGTACTATTTTCATGTTATTTAAAGTATAAAAAAACAGGCCGCAGCCTGCTATAGATAAACCTACAAAATATTTTCTCTGTTTTATTCTATTTTGGGATATTCATCTAAAAATAGAACAGCGAGATACAAACAAAATAAATCATGGATTTGATTGGGGTTCAAATGGGTTACTTCCTCGATTTTCTTTAAACGATAATGCAGCGTATTGATATGGATGTGCAGGGCTTGTGCTGTATTTTTCAATGAATGGTTTTGTTTAAAAAGTTCAACTAAGGTGTCTAGAAGATCTCTTTCGCCTAAAAGCGGTGCAATGGTCCGCTGAATGTATTCGGTTTTTACCTCTGATGCAAGTTCCCCGGTAATCATTTCAAGCGTTAATTCCTCATCGAAAATAATCTTCCTAGTCCTTTTTGCCATTTTTAATGCTCGTTCTGCCTGCGCATAGGATTGGTGCAGGTTAGTAGGAGGGGCACATTGTCCAACACCAGCATAAGCAGCAATACCAAAGCTATTTTTAATAAATTGGAGGTACTGCTCGAGCCGATTTTTGACGGCTGCTGGTTGGAAGGAAGCAGAGCAATCGATTAAAATGATGATTCGCTCATTTCCAGATCTTGTTAACACATCGTTTTTATTTTGGGAAAAAGAGTTCAGAATTGATGACCATACATCCCTTGATAAAGGAAATTCTCTTTGTTCAAACTCAATGATTAGGGCTATGCGGTTAAGGTCCATATTAATGGTCAGAGCCCTGGCTCGTTCAAGTAAATCAGGACTTTGAACATGCGCCTGGAGCCACTCGAGGACGAATGTTTCCATCGCTCGGGAATGATAGTCAAATTGTTCTCCATAATAATTTTCACTAATTAACAGCTCCGTCATTTTGCGGATGATTTCACCAAAGGGTGTAACGCTTTGGGGGTCACCTGTAATTCCAATTACGCCAATGACATCATGCTGGAAAAAGATTGGGAGGTTGATTCCCGCCTTAACCCCCTGTAAACGAGGAGTTTCTTTTTCAGTGATAATGAGCTTTTTCTTTTGTTGAGACGTTAGTAAAGCTCCTTCATGGAAGGCCCCTATTCGCTCACGATTGGTGCTTGCCATAATCATACCATCTATATTCACAACGATAATTTCTTCTGAAATTAATCGCTGGACTTCCCTGACAATTTTTTCAGCAAGTTCGGGTTGAAGCATGTTTTGCACCTCATCTTAATATGTTAGTAATAATAAATTTTGAAATAATATTTTAATTAGTACTATAATCATAATGAAAAAATAGTGCAAAGGGGAGAGTAAATTGAAATATAAATTATTTGCAACAGATTTGGACGGAACCCTATTAAATGAGCATAGAGAGATTGATAAGGAAAATATTCAAGCGATTCATGAGTACCGCGAAAGAGGAGGCAGAGTGGTCATCTGTAGTGGTCGTTCCCCTCTTTCAACACGCTGGATTGCCAATACAATTGGTTTAAAAGGAGAACCGATTATTGCTTATAATGGTGCGGTTATCCTTGATGAAACTGGCGAGGTCAGTGAGCAGGCTGTTTTTCAACATGACCATCTCCTGAATTTTTGGGAGTTATGTGAAGGGGAAGGCATTTATGCTCATTTTTACGAAGGTGATACCTTGCTAGTTCCGACAGAAACGAAATGGAATAGGAACTGGATTGAGAATAATATCCCTGCCCTTGAAAAAACGGGGGGAAGAATAGAAGACCTTGAGCGTTTTCGTGGACAATGCCAAGTAAAGTTAGTCGATGATTTTTACCAATACGTCAAGTCCAATCAACCTGTGATCACGAAAATAGCCGTATTTAATGATGATGACAAGCTTGCTAATTTTTCAAAGTTGATTGAAGAACAGGTGGGTGAAATGGAAATCAGCAGCAGTTTCAATTTCTTAAATTTAGAAATTTCACCCTCAGGTGTGAGTAAGGCTTCGTCCTTGTTAAAGCTTAGTGAGAAACTCGATATCCCAATCTCCCAAATGGCTGCGATTGGTGATAATTATAATGATTCCCTTATGCTCTCGGCGGCAGGACTGGGAATTGCCATGGGAAATGCACCGGAAGCCGTAAAGGAACTTGCTGATCATGTTACTGGCCGAAACGATGAAGCAGGAGTCGCACAGGCAATCCGACGATATTTGTTCGAATAGATTTTGAAATACAATTTCATTTTTTAAATAAAAATATTGAATTATTATTTCACTGGCTTTATAATGTGATTACAGCAATCGCTTACAACATGAAAAACAAACAGGAGGATAAGGATATGATCGAAGAAAATCTCGAATTATTAACGACCGAGTCCCGAAATGAAGATACGATGCAAATTGATACGGCCGAGGCCCGAGATATAGTACGCATGATGAATGAACAAGATCAATTGGTAGCACTAGCTGTCGAAGAAGTTTTACCAGAAGTGGAGGCAGCGGTTAACTTCGTCGTTGAATCCTTTAAAAAAGGCGGACGCCTCATTTATTTAGGTGCCGGAACAAGCGGCAGATTAGGTGTATTGGACGCAGTGGAATGTCCGCCTACTTTTAGCACAGAACCAGAAATGGTTGTAGGGTTAATGGCAGGAGGAGAAGGTGCCTTTCTAAAAGCGGTTGAAGGTGCTGAGGATAGCATAGAACTTGGTGTAAATGACCTAAAGAATTTGGATCTGACAGAGAACGACACCGTTATCGGAATTGCAGCCAGCGGCCGGACACCTTACGTAATCGGAGCCCTTCGCTACGCTAGAAGTATTGGAGCGAAAACGGTTGCGTTATCGTGTAATAAAAATGCGGCGATTAGTAAAGAAGCAGACCAAGCCATTGAGGTCATTGTCGGCCCAGAGGTTCTAACCGGATCCACTCGCTTGAAGTCAGGTACGGCTCACAAAATGGTTTTGAATATGATCTCGACTTCATCGATGATTCTTTTGGGCAAAGCCTATGAGAATTTAATGGTTGATGTAAAGGTGAGTAACCTGAAATTAAAGGAACGTGCCATTGGGATTATCCGTAAAATTACCGGCGTTTCGTATGAAGTTGCTTTGGAGACATTAGAAAAATCAGGACTTCAAGTGAAAACGGCCATTGTGATGATTAAATGTGAGACAACCAAAGAGGAAGCAGAAAAACTATTAGCAAACGCGAATGGGTATGTGAAAATCGCAATTCAACAATAGATTTGGTGAAAAGGTGGTAATCGTGTGGCGACAGGCGGTTTAAAAATGCTTCAAAATATGCTTGACCAGCTGCCCGCTTCCGAGCGGAAAATCGCTCAATACATTCTTGAAAATCCAAGAAGTATTTTAAACAGCACGGTCAATGATATCGGAACCCAAGCGAAAACAAGTGGAGCAGCGGTCATTCGATTGTGTAAATCACTTGGTTTAAATGGTTTTCAAGATTTAAAGGTAAGAATTGCGGGCGACTTAGTGAAACCTGCTGAGCAAGGATATCGAGATATTGAACCTGGAGAATCTTATTTTTCCATTGTTCAGAAGACCACCAGCAATAGTATCCAGAGTATTCGCGATTCTGAGGAGATTATCAATTATGAGGAATTGGAGCGCGCGGTTCATACGCTGCTCCCTGCTCAGAATGTCCATTTTTTCGGAATTGGAGCCTCGAATATTATTGCCAAGGACGCCCAGCAAAAATTCCTACGGATTCAAAAAAATGCAACCGCTTTTACGGATACCCATCTTGTTGCTACATTGATTGCGAATGCGGGTAAGGATGATGTAGTGTTTGCTATTTCTCATTCTGGTGAAACGGCAGAGGTTGTTAAAGTGATGGCACTAGCGAAAGAGCGCGGTGTGAAAACGGTTAGTCTGACCAAATACGGACAATCTTCGGTAGCATCTTTAGCAGACGTTAAACTTTTTACCTCTTATTCAGGGGAAGCACCTTTTCGAAGTGCAGCAACATCATCACGACTTGCGCAACTATATATGATGGATATTTTGTTTTTATCGATGGCAACGGTTCAATATGAACAAACGATTCATGCGATTGACCAAACTAGAGAAGCGATTCGTTTTATAAAAGAAGGAAATTAATCTTGCAGGGGGTGATGTGAACACGATTCGTGTTGACTGAGGTAATCAAGATTAAAAAACAACTCAAGAGAAGGGGAAACGATATGGCTGGAGAAAATAAAATTTTAGCTGAGAAGATTCTTGAACAATTAGGCGGCGCTAATAACATTGGCAACTACACACACTGTATGACAAGACTTCGTGTTACACCGAAGGATGATAGTATTATCAACAAGGCTGCCATTAAAAAGATAGATGGTGTTCTTGGAGTGGTGGAGGAGGAAACCCTTCAAATCATTCTGGGACCTGGAAAAGTAAATAAAGTAACAGAAGAGTTTGGTAAGTTGATCGATGCTGCAGGCGGAATCAATTTAAAAGAAAAAGCAGCGAGTACAAAGGCAGAAATCAACAAAAAGAATGCAACACCATTTAAAATGTTTTTACGAAAAATAGCTGGTATCTTTATTCCGTTAATTCCTGCCCTTGTTGCGTCAGGTTTAATTACAGGGATCACAAAAGCGGTGATCCAAGCAGGATGGTTAGCAGGAGACTCTCAACTTGCGACAATTCTTTCTGTAATTGGTAGTGGATTATTCGGATATCTGGGAATTTTAGTTGGTACGAATGCAGCGAAGGAGTTTGGCGGTTCACCAGCACTTGGCGCGATTGCGGGTATCCTAATTATTAACCCGGCTGTTGCAGGCATTCATTTGTTTGGCGCAGATTTACTTCCTGGACGCGGTGGATTAATTGGCGTTCTGTTTGCAGCCATCTTTATCGCTTTAGTCGAAAAACAAGTACGCAAGTATGTTCCAACTAGTTTAGATCTTTTCATCACACCAACTGTGGCCTTATTGGTTACTGGTATTGTTACTTATCTTGTTTTTATGCCGCTTGGTGGTTTCGTTTCAGATATTATCACAAAAGGGTTAACTTCATTGCTTGATATGGGTGGTGTCGTTGCTGGATTTGTACTTGGTGCAACGTTCCTGCCACTTGTTGTAACGGGTTTACACCAAGGTTTAACACCGATTCACTTAGAGTTAATTAATACAATCGGTGATGACCCACTTCTTCCAATCCTAGCAATGGGTGGAGCAGGTCAAGTAGGTGCAGCGTTTGCTATCTATCTTAAAACAAAGAAAACTCGTTTAAAAAGAGCAATTGGCGGCGGTCTGCCAGCAGGTATTCTTGGAATCGGTGAGCCATTAATTTTCGGTGTTACCCTTCCATTAGGTCGTCCATTCTTAACAGCATGTTTAGGTGCTGGTGTCGGTGGTGCGTTCCAAGCAGCGTTTGGAATTGCAACCGTAGCAATCGGGGTATCTGGTTTACCACTTGCGTTCCTAGTTGTGACAGGTCAGGTTCTCCTTTATTTAGTAGGGGTATTAATTGCCTATGCAGCAGGATTCTTGTTCACGTATTTATTCGGTTTCAATGATGATATGGCTGGTGAATTTGATTGATCGGGATTTCCTTCTATCTCAATGATCCTCTAGCAGAGGAGCGCATTGAGCGTGCTGGAAAAATGGGTGTGAAGCGGGCATTTACCTCGCTTCACATTCCCGAAGAATCCGGTGATTTGGCGGGTCGTGCAATGGTGCTGCTCCAGTGTGCGAAGAATGCAGGGATAGAAGTTTATGCGGATGTGTCATTAAAAACACCCGGTCACTTGGAATTAGAAAGTTTGTTTGATTTGAAATCACTTGGCGTCAGCGGTCTCAGGCTCGATGACTTTTTTGAAAACGAGTTGATAGTGAAGCTGGCGAAAGCGTTCAAACTCGCACTGAATGCCAGCATTTTGTTTGAGGAAGATGTGCGGGCATTGTTAGATGGCGGGTTAAAGGCGAGCCAGCTTTTGGCTTGGCATAATTTCTATCCAAGGATTGAGACTGGATTATCGGATTGGTTTTTTCAGTCGCAAAATGAACTTTTTGGGAAATATGGAATACCGGTTAGTGCCTATATTCCAGGGGACGGGGAAAAACGTGGTCCGCTGTTTGAAGGCCTGCCAACGCTGGAAGAGCATCGAGATATGGATCCGTTTTTAGCTGCATTGGAATTGTTCCATTTTGGAGTCGAGGATGTTTATATCGGGGACCCAGAGGTAAGTGAGGAGCTACTAAGGAAATTAATCAATTTTGACCGTGATGATTGTGTGGAGATTGTGATTGAAGGATTTCAAGAAGGGGAGTTTAAGCTTCGCCCTGATTTTTCCCGTGATGTTCGTCGGTTTATGGATACGAGAAGTGTTGATGCGGTTGTTCCTGAGAATACCACCGAACGTTGGATGGGTAGTATCACAAGAGATAATGATTCTTACGGACGGTACCGTGGCGAGATCCAAATTACGCTATGTGACTTGCCTGCTGATGAACGGGTCAATGTTGTCGGAAAAGTAGTGGAGGAAGATATTGTGCTTCTTTCCTATTTAAAACCAGGACAAAAGGTGAAATTCATACATGCATAGTGAGAACTGCCTCCATTTTAGGGGCAGTTTTTTGGTCGCTTATGGTGAATATGGAAATAACTTAATTTACATTTTGTTCAAACCTTACTTAACTATTGTTCAGTAAATATGCTATATTGAGTAAGTAAATTAAATCACGTTTTTATGAAGGCAATTTCTTTTCTAATCGGAGAGGGGAAAGTGCTTTTTCTATTTTAAAGGAGGGGAAAGTTGTGAAAAAGGATTTTTCACAGCGATTACTATGAGTTTTGTAGGTTTATTTTTATCAGGTGCTGTTCTTTTTCTAAACGGTCTGATGCTGTTAGGAAAAGCAGATGGCAAAGCAGTTGGCTATTTTAATCTTTTCGTCGGTGTTATCCAAATCATTAATCCATTTTATTTAATTATGACATCTAGTCAGAGTAATTGGGACTTATATAATAATGCAGCTATTTTCTTATTTGGTTTAACGTATTTATACGTTGGGGTTACCTCCGTAAAGGGACTCCAAGGCAGCGGACTTGGCTGGTTTAGCTTGTGGGTCGCGATTATTGCGGTGGTTTATACGATTATTTCTGTTGTTGTGTTCAACGATATTGTTAATGCCTTAACATGGGGACTATGGGCGTTTTTATGGTCGCTATTCTTCTTAACAGGCTCGCTTAAATTGAAAATTGATGCTTATGTAGGTATCGTAGCGATTGTCTTGTCATGGGTCACACTAACCATTCCAGCAATGCTTTACTTCTTAGGTGTTTGGAATACGCCTGCAGTTCAACAAATCTGGACTTGGGTGTTAACCTTATCTATCGCCTTTTTCGTAGTCAGCCTTTTAAGTCCAAAGCTTTCATTCAAAAAAGAGAAAAGTGGGCAAGAAGTTCAAGCTGTATAAGAGCCTTTTTATTTAATAGTTTTATAAAGCATACGCAGCTTGCGTGTGCTTTTTTGTTATGGTTGACGAAAAATACCTTTTTTGGGCAAAAATAAATATAGGGAGGGATTTTGTGGATGAGTTAAAGTATTTAAATCCGACCGAGCTGCTGGAGAAGATCTATGACACGCTTTGTTCTGAATATGAGGATGAGGCTCACTACGACAATGAAAAGGATAAACAAGATATAGAGGTTACCAAAAAACGTTTAACGAAAAAAGTGTTTAACGAATTTGTCGTCGATGATGAGTATTTTTTAACTATGGATACGAAAACCTTTAAAGAACGCTATCATTTATATGAAAAAGATTTGCTCAAAATGATTACTGGATGCAGCGAAAACGGTGTTCCCTATGAAAAATTTGTCCGAATTATTGATGATTTACTGGCAAGCGCCAATCATAGACTGAATGCATTTGAACAGCTAAATGAAGAAATCACGAGGATCAAGGCAGAAAAGGAACAGGAAGAAGGGGAAGAAGAAGTAACAGAGGTAGAGGCAGAAGAAACGACAGATGAAGTAGAAGAATAGAAATGAAATCAACTAAAATGCCAAAGTGATATTATTTTCAATTTTATACAGTGATGTATAAATGGTGACAGGCACCTGTTTTATGTCCTTCTTGATAGATTGAATGAAAAACATTTCATCGATTTTGTAACCTCAATATCTGGTGAATCGTCGAAATTGTAGAGAGAGAGGGATGATATGTGGGTTTGCTGGATGCGGAGAATGAAAAAATTGATTTGTTGAAGATGAACCGTGACGAAGCTGTGGAATTGTTGATGAATGAATATGGTGAAACCATTAAAAGATTAGTATTCACATACATTAAAGATTACTCCCTAACAGAGGATTTGACACAAGAAATCTTTCTTACTGTTTATCTAAAACTAGATACATTTGCGGGAAGAAGTTCAATCAAAACCTGGGTATATACGATTGCCATCAATAAATGCAAGGATTATTTAAGGAGTTGGCATTATCGGAAAATCAGTTACACGAATAACCTCCTTGATTTCATAGGAACCAATAAGGGTCCAGAAAGTAATCTCCTGGATCAATCGGACAAAACTGAGTTGGTGAAGGAAATACTAAAGCTTCCCATTAAGTACCGAGAAGTTATCATTTTGTTTTACTATAAAGAATTTTCGATTCATGATATTTCAGTGCTGTTAAGCATTAGTGAGAGCACGGTAAAAGTAAGACTCCATCGAGGCCGGGAAAAGTTGAAAATGGGATTAGATATTCTAGGGCGAGGTGAGGTTAATGGATAACCGTCTTAACAAGTTAAAAGAAGAAATGGATCAGTTTATTTCTCCCGTTCCTTTTTTTACAGAAGATGATAAAAGAGCGATAAGAAGCAAAATTAGAGACTCAGCGGTTTCAAAAAAGAAGGAAAATCGACTAGCCCCAATAATCATGTCCTTTGCTGCTGTTGCGGTATTCTTTTTCCTCATAGGAGGATTTATGGGTAACCAGCTTGGTTTAAACTCTAGTGAGAGCAAGATTGCTCAAAAAGGTGAACTCATCACTTTACCTCCTAAAGGAATCGTAGTTAAATTTGATCCTAAAAGATTACAAGAGGGAGTTCAATATGGCAGCTTAACGGTGGAGTCGGTTTCACCAAGTGTCAGATATTTTCCAGAATCGCCGTTTCAAGCACTGTTTACAGGAAATGTTACCTTGTCAGGTATATTTGTTTATCCAAGTGAATCAGAAGATATCCTCTTCTACCCTGATGCCGACTCAGCAGCCATGCTTCCAGCACCTAAAGGAGTGAAAAGAAATCCGACCATTATGTTTAGTAATTCGATGGAGAACAAAGAACAAATCCTTAATTTGCTGAAACTATCAGCAGGAGATAAGGTGACAGGCACCGTGTCCATTTCTTTTTATCAAGTCGACTACCGGAAAACTGGAGAGCAGATTGATTATGCAGAGATCCTCGCTATTAATGGAACACAGTTGAAGGCTGCAGAAACAGGGAATACAGGCGTTTTGAATGATATTCCGATTACTTATGATATTATCCCTGAAGAATCCGTACCGATATATGAACATTTCTATAAAACGGGGGAAGAAGAAATCATAAGCAGAATGAACCCAGAGGGCATTTTCCGGATGTTCTGGCAGGCATTTGCACTAAATCATACTGTTACCATGTATGAATTGATGAATACGGATACGAAGAATGTCCCGGATTACCAAAAGTTTGTGGAGACCGACTACGAACAAAAAGCCAAAACATTGCAGGCTGAATTCGAAAAAATCAAAGCAAACCTCAATAACCTGAGCATTGATATTGAAGGAGACAGCGCAAAAATTGGTGTAAAAGGCGAGCAAGAATATTTACTAAAAAGAGACAAATCAGGATTATGGAAATTAGAATGCTTCTTCTAATGGTGGTGCCTGTCACCGCTCGTGGACACTGTCCACCCCATATGGACACTTAGGGCAGCTGATCTTTTTAGATCGGTTGCTTTTTTTTTTTTTTATATTGCTGGTTAAAGTGGAAAAGCTATGGTAAAAGGAGGCGTTTGTTTATGAAGTTGAAAAAGTTATTAATGATGTTGCTTTTAAGTTTGTCCTTTTTCTCGATTACGGGTTGTGGGAATGATGAGGAACCTGAGGAAGGGGAAAAGATTGAAGATGTGGAAGAAGAGGATGAAATCGGCGATGGCGAGGTAGATGATGAGTAGGGTTTAACCCTTTCTCATAATCACCACAAAATAGAAAGGAGTGCCTTTATCGGCACTCCTTTGCTTTATAAAAGTATACTTTAAGGCAAAATATTCCCAGCTGCACGATAGATACTGTACCACTCTTCACGTGTTAACTGAATCTCACTTGCCTTGCAACAATCCTTTAACCTGTCCACATTCATCGTACCAATAACCGGTTGCATGTTGGCTGGATGACGAAGCAGCCACGCGATGGCGATGGTTGTATTGCTCACTTCATACTTCGCAGCGATTTCATCGATCTGCTGATTCAATTCAGGAAACTTTTCGTTCCCAAGGAACACGCCTTCAAAGAATCCATATTGGAAAGGCGACCAAGGCTGAATCGTGATATCGTTCAGTCTGCAAAAATCTAGCACGCTGCCATCACGGTTAATCGCTGAATCATTCACCATGTTTACATTGATTCCATTGGAAATCATGTTGGCATTCGTAATACTTAGTTGCAGCTGGTTGGCTACAAGTGGTTGCTTTACATTTTTCTGCAGCAGCTGAATTTGCATTGGATTCTGGTTAGAAACACCAAAATGACGTACTTTTCCTGAACTTTCAAGTTTATCGAATGCCTCTGCAACTTCTTCTGGCTCCACGAGGGCATCCGGACGGTGCAGGAGAAGCACATCAAGATATTCGGTATTTAGCCGTTTCAAAATTCCATCCACGGAATGTAAGATATGCTCTTTTGAAAAATCAAACATCCCCTTGCGAATACCACATTTTGATTGCAGGATGATCTTTTCACGAATTTCAGCATTCATATGTATAGCATCTGCAAAAATTTCCTCACAAGCTCCGCCACCATATATGTCCGCATGGTCGAAGAAGTTCGCCCCTTGCTCTAATGCCGATTGAACAAAGGTTTCCGCTTCGCTCTTTTCAAGCGAATTTATCCGCATACAGCCGACCGCAACCACTGGCACTTCTAATGTGCTGCTTCCTAATTTTATTGTTCTCAACGTCTTGTCCCTCCAATTTAGTGGATTTTCCACCATTATTAACAACTATGGATATCATTACCTATTTTGACACATTAGCAGGTTAGTATCAAAATTTCCGAATTGCTACTATTCCCATGTACTAGAGTCTAGTAATAGTTAAGTGCTATAATAGATTATTCCAAAATACGAAAAATTGTAAGGGTTTTCCCGGAAGGGGGTAACATGCTTTTCTCATTACGCAATCGTTTATTACTTATTTTTACATGTTTGTTAACGATTCCATTTATTATATTATCATTGATTATTCCTAGCTTTTTTACGTCTGTTATTCGAGAACAGACGCAAGAGTTGACCATAGAAATGATGGACCAGTTTTCACTTTATGTTGATTCCATCTCTACCCAGGCAGAGGATTTGGGCAAGCAAGTGCTTGTAGACCAGACCACGCAGGAATGGATTCGATTAAATAGACAAGGTGCGGAGAAGAAAGAAATCGATGCATTGATGAATCAACTTAAACAGGGATTATCCTCGATCATGATTAACAATTCTAATGCGATGTCGATTTCGGTGCTGCTGGATGATGGGACCGGTACTTGGGGTGTTCATTCCTCACTTCATGAAACCGATTGGTATCAGGACTTTACCCAGCATAATCGGGACTATGTTAAGTCACATTTAGATCCATTTCAGCAAAGTCATGAAATGCAGCAAAAGAAGATTAATAGCTATATTTTGCCCCTCATTGATACGAATACGATGATAGCAGCAGGAGTCATTAAGGTGAATTTCCCTTCTGCTTTACTAGAAACGGCCCTAAATAAAATTACAATTGGACAAAATGAGCATACCTATTTGTTAAATCAGCAGGGTGAAAACATTTTGTCAGGCAAGATAAAGACCCCAAATTCAATCCTGAAACAAAGTTTAAAGCAAATCAACACTAGCGATGACCAAGAAGGGCTAATTGAAGCCTCCTATCAGAAGGAGAAGTATTTAGTTTTCTTTCAAAAGCTGCCTGTAGGGGATTGGATCTTAATCAGTGAAGTGACAGAGTCCGATTTATTTGCAAGGGCCAATCATTTACAGCGAAACCTTTTGCTAACGAGTGCCGTCCTTTTCTTCTTCACGATTCTGGCTTCGGTGATCCTTTCAAACAATATTACAAGTCCATTAGGAAAACTAGCAAAAGCGCTTGTGTTTATCGAACGGGGAGATTTTTCAGGTGCCAAACGTTTTATGCCGCAAATTAAATCTCGAAATAATGAAGTTGATTATCTAATTAATGTTACGGAACATACGATTGATCAATTGCAGAATCTAATTGAAACACAATATGAAGCCAATTTGCGTCGGAAAGATGCGGAATATAAAGCCTTATTATTACAAATCAACCCTCACTTTCTGAACAATACGCTTGAAATTATTGGAAGTTTAGCGCTTCAAGGAAAAAATAAAGAGGTCATGAATGTAAGCATTTATTTAGGAAAAATGCTGAGATATTCTCTAAATACAAAAAGCAATATTGTGCCGTTAGGTGAAGAAGTAAACTATATTAAAAGTTACACGAACATATTAAAGTTAAGATATGAAGACACGATCACGATTCAAATGAATGTAGAGCCTGACACTATAACGATCCCCGTAATAAAATTCATTTTACAGCCACTTGTGGAAAATGCGGTGAAATATAGTTTCAGTGAAAAGACATTTGCAGATATTTTTATAAAAATTGAAGTGGTTGGAAGTCATCTTAGCCTGTCCGTGGCAGATAAAGGGATGGGGATGTCTGAAGAAATTATTTCGGATTTATTATCCCAAGCAGATGAAACCCTGCATGTTTTGGAAAGCAAAGGGAACAGCATAGGGCTGCGAAATGTCCTTGGACGATTAAAGCTTACTTATGGAGATGACTTTTCCTATCAAATTGAATCTACTAAAAATGAAGGCACGATGATTACATTGCTGATTGATTTGAAAAGGGGGGATAGACAGAATGAAGGTATTAATCACGGATGATGAGATTCAAATACGTAAAGGATTACGCTTAAAAGTGGACTGGGAGGAAGAGGGATTTCAACTTGTAGAAGAGGCTTCTAATGGAAAAGAGGCTCTTGAAATCCTCCAAACCAAGGATATCGATGTTGTCATTACGGATATGAGAATGCCTATTATGGATGGAGTAGAATTTGCCAAACGTTGTCATCAAGATTTTCCCCATGTAAAAGTCATCGTTTTATCAGGTTATTCAGATTTTGATTATGTGCGGAATTCACTGCAACAAGGCGTTAAAGACTACTTATTGAAACCTGTTGCCCCTGATGAATTAGTAGAAGCATTGAGGAAGATACGCAAAGAAATTGAGGAAGAGAAAAGAAAACAGGTTGAAATCGCGCAAATGAGCAGGCTCGTGCATTCTCATTTACAAGAATTGCAGGAACAATTTATCCTCCATTTAGCAAAAGAAGAAAGATTACAGCTTCCAATTGTGATTGAAAGGCTTCAGCAGCTTCAGTTAGAAGAACTGGCAAATGAAAATGGGAAAGTACAGTTTTTAACAGTGGAAATTAGAGAAAGCCACGATTCCAATCGTCTAGAGGAACTAAGGATTCCATTTCAATTATTGTGTAAGGAAATTGCTCAACAGCAGAATGCAACCTATGTATTTACGGATCCAAGCTATCCGAATATGGTTCAATTTTTACAGCTGGTTGATTCCAACTCTTCAACGACCAATCATTTCGTATTGCACATTCAACAAAACGTTAACAAGCTATTAAAATTAGAAACGGTCATTGGTATTGGTACGATTGTAAATGGGCTTTCAGAATATAGGAGTGGATATATATCCAGTTTACTTGCGTGGAGCCAAAGTCAACTTGGATCGAAGTCTCAGATTATGGATCATACTGCTGTGAGCGATGAAGTATTTAACTTTTCTCCGGATTTTGAAAGACGGATAACGAATTCAATTGAAAATGTTGATCTTGCCTCATTTAAAGATAATCTAAAGACTGTTCTTGAAGGGTCCGATGGCCGTTCGGTTATGTCGTTTTCTTTTGCTGCCAACCAAGTGTTATTTATGTTGGGTTCATTAGCCAAAAAGTACGATGTCGAGACGAAAGACATTCAAAATACAATCTGGAATTGCCAACAAAATATTTGGAAGCTTTATTCCCAACATAAAGTGAAAGAGGACCTGATTCAATTAGCCTCATTAATCATTGAAAAAGTTCGTCTTGCTCGTTTTTCCAATAAGAAATTAATTGATAGCATCCGCCATTATTTGGACCAGCATTATGCAAGTGAAATATCCCTTACTACCTTGTCCACTTTGTTTCACATTAATAGTGCCCATTTATCGGAAACATTCAAACATCATGTCGGCCAGAACTTTAGTGATTATCTGGTGAATTTAAGGCTGAATAAGGCAAAACAATTGCTAAAAGATAAACAGCTGAAAATCATTGATGTCAGTAATTTAGTTGGTTTTTCAAACTCAGGGTATTTTAGTACAGTCTTTAAAAAACACATTGGACAAACACCTTTAGAATTTCGTAACTGGATAGGGGAATAGGTCGGTTTGTAGGGAGGAGGAGATTTAGGTGAAGAAATGGTTAACCGTCATCATTCTTTTTGGTATAGCGGGATTTGCCTTTTTTACTTTATTAGGAAAAAGTCCAGATAAAGAGAAACCGACGATGCAAGTGGAGCTGACCTTTTTACGAAATTTAGCGAATCCAGCGTTTAATCAAGCCTATGAAGAAATGATTGCTGCCTTTGAAGCAACGCACCCTACTATTAAGATTAATATGCAATCGATGCACTGGGGAAGTGAATACGAATTAAGGCTGCGTACTGAACTGGCGGCAGGAAACCATCCGGATATTATGGCAATTGATAGTCCGAACCTGGCTCTTTATGCAAATTCCGGTTCGCTATTATCGATTGATTCGTATATGAAAGAGGAAGGCAATATTGACGATATCCCTGAAGGCGTATTAAAGGGTTTAACCTATAAGGATGAAATTTACCTTGCCCCCATTGTGGAATCGAGTATTGCCTTATTTTATAATATGAATCTTTTTAGTGAGGCCGGAATCCCCTTTCCTTCAGGTGATCCAAACCATCCTATGACGTGGGATGAAGTACTGGAGATTGCTAAAAAAATCAACAATCCGGCAAAAGGTGTGATAGGGATTGACCCGGCTCAAGGCTTTAATGTTGGAGAAGGACCTGCTTATTTTAAAATGCCGATCCTTTGGCAGTTCGGAGCAGATGTGATTAGTCCAGATGGGTCAACCGCACAGGGATATCTCAATTCTAAGGAAGCATTAGAGGCCTTGCAATTTTATCAAGATTTATATCGTAAGCATGGGGTAGCGGCCGTTGAAATGCCACCTGCTCCTTTTGAAACAGATAAGCTTGGGATGACGATATTGGGTTCTTGGGCAATATCGGAATTGCAACAAACTCCTGGTTTTGTGCTAGGAGAAGATTATGGGGTCGCCCCGCTGCCGAAGGGGAAACATCAAGTTGTCCCGAATGGCGGCTGGGCACTTGGGATCTCATCCAAAACGAAGCATCCAGAGGAAGCCTGGGAATTTGTGAAATTCGCTACTGGGTATGAGGGTTCGAAATTGTTCGTTGAAATCTCCGGGGATTTACCTGCAAGGTATTCAGTTGCAAGAGACTTCCCGGAACTCAATGAATATCCCAAAAATATCTTTGTCCAACAAGACCAAAACTACTCGAGAAATCGACCGGTAACTCCAGCCTATCCAGTCATCAGCGAAGCGATTAAGGAATTGTTTGAAGACGTCGGGCTTGAAGGGGAAAATGTTGAAGAGGCCGCTAACAAAGCAGTAGAGAAGATTAATAATGGTTTAAAAGATATCAAAAAGTAATCCTCTAGTTAAGAAACTAGAGGATTTTCTATCGTCTTAAGTACAAATATTATAGGCTGCATAGAGGTTTTGGCCTTAATCCAGGTTCTTGAGGACAAATCACTATAGCGGCCAGGAAGATTTGTCCTTAATTTAGGTTCTTGAGGACAAATCACATGAGCGGCCAGAAGGATTTGTCCTTAATCCAGGTTCTTGAGGACAAATCGCACAAGCGGCCAGGAAGATTTGTCTCTAATCCGGGTTCTTGAGGACAAATCACTATAGCGGCCAGGAAGATTTGTCCTTAATCCAGGTTCTTGAGGACAAATCGCACAAGCGGCCAGGAAGATTTGTCTCTAATCCGGGTTCTTGAGGACAAATCGCACAAGCGCCTAGGAAGATTTGTCTCTAATCCAGGGTCTTAAGGACAAATCGCACGAGCGGCTAGGAAGATTTGTCTCTAATCTAGGGTCTTAAGGACAAATCGCACGAGTGGCCACGAAGATTGGTCTTTAATACAAGGTCTTGAGGACAAATCACATGAGCGGCCAGAAGGATTTGTCCTTAATCCAGGGTCTTAAGGACAAATCGCACAAGCGGCCAGGAAGATTTGTCTCTAATCCGGGTTCTTGAGGACAAATCACTATAGCGGCCAGGAAGATTTGTCCTTAATCCAGGGTCTTGAGGACAAATCGCACAAGCGGCCAGGAAGATTTGTCTCTAATCCGGGTTCTTGAGGACAAATCACTATAGCGGCCAGGAAGATTTGTCCTTAATCCAGGATCTTGAGGACAAATCACATGAGCGGCCAGGAGGATTTGTCCTTAATCCAGGGTCTTGAGGACAAATCGAACAAGAGGTCTGAAAGATTCGTCTTTAAGGAAAGGATAAGAAGCATGTCTATCATTCATAAAAAGCCCATTGACCCTTACCTATAATTTTAAGATTCTTTCCCAGTGACCGGCTTATTGTTTTTTTACAAGGAACGATCCCACACCAATCCTGAATGATATTTGTGGTGATTTTGCGTTCTGGAAATAGGAGCTTAAATTCCTCTACATTACGCATGATGGCAAGTGCGACCATTTCTTCACAACCGCACTCTTTGCATACAACTTTTTTCCCCACGACAGACACTGAAAAACTATGGCATACCTTGCACGTCATCCCCTTTTTTATCTGATCATACTCATACATAGGCAACTGGGTATAGGGTGATTCTGTCTGGTGCAATGAAATAAGCTTGTCCGCAAGATTTTTATGCGACTGATTGAGCAGTGAAGGTTTTTGATCCAATTTGCTCATAAAGCGGTCAAGTTGGGTAGGGAGAATAAATGGCAGGTCAGGTGGAGTTTGGTATAACGTAAACTGGGGGTTAATGAAAATGACATATGCTTCAACTGTTAGTTTACTCCCTAGCGATTGAAGAAGCTGACTCAGCAATAACTTGCTTCTTTTTAATTGGTCCAACGGGTTCTGGATATCTCGTCCGCTGAGTGTTTTAAAATATTCAGCATCATAAACGTACTCGCCTTCGAAATTTTTGACTTCAAAAAGGGAAAAGGTCCCTTGAAAAATGAGGGATGAATCAAGTTGGAAACTTGATTTGTTATTTTCCAATAGCAAATCATTCAAAATATAGCAACTACGTTGAAGCTTCTCCGTAAATACATCAAATTGAACTTCCCCTGCATATCCTTTTTCTTGGTTTTGATAATATCTTTGATCATCCTCGGTTAATTTCATTCGTTTGTTTAAAAGTCTAAGAGTCTTTAATACTACTGATTCACTCCGGGCTTTGTATGGCATATCCCACATCCTTTCTCCTTCCCATCATATCGAAAAAATAGAGTGAAAGCGATATCAACTGCCGAAAATTTTAAAACACATTAACCAAAAATATTAAACTCTTATTTCTCCCCACTTTGTTATATTTAACCCAAGTTGAAAGTGCTTTCAACGGAACTAAGTTGATAGGAGGGTAAGAGAGTGGAAGAAATAGTAAAAGCAGAGCAAACCATACCAGTTAGCAAACCAGCAACAACTACAAAACTAAGCAAGAATCTTACTTACATTAAAAAGAACTACATTCTTTATTTACTTATTGCTCCTGCTGTTATTCTTACAATTATTTTTAAGTACATCCCCATATACGGCGCGACAATTGCCTTTAAAGATTTTAGTCCGATCCGGGGGATTACGGGGAGTGAATGGGTAGGTTTTAAACATTTTACCAGTTTCCTAACGTCGCCTAATTTCATCGAAATATTAATGAACACGATTAAATTGAGTTCATTTGAACTCCTCATAGCATTCCCTATTCCCATTCTATTGGCTCTTATGTTAAACCAGTTGCGAAAATCAGGTGTAAAAAAGAATGTTCAGTTAGCCCTATATGCACCGCATTTCATATCTGTGGTTGTCGTGTCGGGAATGGTCTTTCTTTTTCTATCACCGGTTGGACCCATTAATGCAGTGTTATCAACCTTTTTAGATAAGCCGATCTCATTCATGTCTGACCCAGATTATTTTAGGACGATCTATATTTGGTCTGGTGTATGGCAAGGTGCGGGTTGGGCATCGATCGTTTATGTTGCCGCACTCGCAAACGTTGACCCGCAGCTACATGAAGCAGCAACACTAGACGGGGCGTCACTCCTACAACGAATTTGGCATATCGATCTTCCAACGCTTAAGCCAGTGATGGCAGTCTTGTTTATCTTAGCGGCTGGAGGAATCATGGGAATTGGTTTCGAAAAGGCGTATTTATTACAAACGCCAATGAATTCACCATCATCAGAAATTATCGCTACTTATGTTTATAAACGAGGGCTGCTGGCAGGAGATTATTCGTTTGCAACCGCAGTTGGATTATTTAATGCCGTTGTAAATGTGATATTACTTGGAGTTGTCAATCAAGTGGTTAAGAAACTAAACGAAGGCGAAGGACTCGTTTAAGGAAGGAGGAAAAGTATGAATAATCAAATCAAACATGCAAGAGGCGACCGAATACTGCTTCTGACCAACAATATTCTCCTAACGATTATCGTCCTTGCGATAGTTGGACCACTTTTATATGTTTTTCTATCGTCTTTCCTAGAACCGAATGCAATCATTCGAAAAGGGCTATCGTTACATGCATCAGATTGGTCATTAGAAGGGTATAAGCGGCTCTTTACGGATGACACCATAGTGAGAGGATTTTTCAACTCACTCCTGTATTCAACTGGATTTACGATTGTGACCGTGCTTGTTTGTCTCTTTGCCGGATACACGTTATCGGTAGAAGGTTTAGTGGGGAAAAAGCTATTTATGATTTTCTTCTTATTTACGATGTTTTTTGGAGGCGGCTTAATCCCAACTTATTTTGTTATTCGGGATTTAGGAATGTTAAATACGATTTGGGCGATTATTCTGCCTGGCGCTGTTAATGTCTGGTTTATTATTCTTGCCAGAACGTATTTTAAGGCAGTTCCAAATGAACTGAAGGAGGCAGCGCGCATTGATGGCGCCTCCGATTTAAAAATCTTTTTTAAAATCATTTTGCCTTTATCGAAACCGATTATCTTTGTTCTAGCTTTGTATGCCTTCATTGGACAATGGAACGCCTACTTTGATGCGATGATATACCTGGATGATCGAGAATTACATCCGCTGCAATTAGTATTGCGTTCGATTTTGATTCAAAACGAAGTACAGCCTGGAATGGTTGCGGATGTAGAGGCAAGGAACGAGCTTATGAGGATATCAGAGATGATCCGCTATTCATCGATTGTGATTGCAAGTTTACCGTTATTGATTATGTACCCATTCTTCCAAAAGTATTTTGAAAAGGGAGTAATGGTGGGTTCTCTAAAATAAAACAAAAAAAGTGAGGGTTTATGATGAAAAAAAGAATGTTTACAACGGCTTCAGCTCTACTGCTTTCAGGTTCGTTACTTTTAACTGGCTGTACCAGCAAAAGCGGCGGCAGCGAAAGTTTCTCTTCTAAGGATTATGGGTTAAAGGAAGTAACCTTCCCATTGAAAGAGGAAAAAACCTTAAAAATTATGACGTCAAGTTCGCCATTAGCTCCTGAGAATCCAAATGACAAGTTAATCTTTCAACGCTTAGAAGATCAAACGGGTGTAAAAATTGATTGGAGAAACTATACCACAGATATCTTTAATGAAAAACGTAATTTAGCGATCGCGAGTGGTGAGCTTCCAGACGCTATCTTTAATGCCGGGTTCAGCGATTATGAACTATTAAAGCATGCAAAGGATGGAGTTATTGTACCAGTTGAGGATCTTATTCAGTATATGCCGAACTTACAAGCTGTCCTTGAAAAAGCACCACAATACAAAGCAATGATGACGGCGCCTGATGGCCATATCTATGCTTTCCCATGGATTGAGGAGTTAGGTGAAGGAAAAGAAAGTATCCATTCCCTTGATGCATTCCCATGGATTAATATGGAATGGTTAAACAAATTAGGATTAGAGGTTCCAAAAACAACAGAAGAGTTAAAGCAAGTATTACTGGCTTTTAAAACCCAGGATCCAAATGGCAACGGCGAAGCGGACGAGATCCCCATGTCATTCATTATTAATGATGGCGGACAGGATCCCCATTCATTATTCGGTGCATTTGGACTAGGTGATAACTGGGATTTCACGGTGGTAACGAATGATGGAGAAGTAAAACTTACCGCTGCTGATGAAAGCTATAAAAAGGCGATTAGCTGGTTCAATGATTTATACAATGAAGGATTAATCGATATCGAGGCATTTGAACATGATTGGAATACGTATCTATCAAAAGGCCGAGACAAAAAATATGGTTTGTACTTTACATGGGATAAAGGAAATATCACTGGAATGGGTGATGATTACGATCTATTAGCTCCATTAAAAGGACCAGAAGGACATCAAAATGTTGCAAGAACAAACGGAATGGGCTTTGACCGCTCACGTTTAGTCGTAACATCAGCAAATAAAAACCTTGAATTAACAGCCAAGTGGATTGACCAGCTTTATGATCCGTCCCAATCCGTACAGAATAACTGGGGTACGTATGGTGACGGAAAGCAACAAAACATTTTTGGAATGGATGAGGCAACAAAAATGTTAAAACACCTTCCATTAGAAGGTACAGCACCAGTTGAATTAAGAGAAAAAACATCTGTCGGCGGGCCATTAGCGATCTTAGACAGCTACTACGGTACGGTGACAACCAAACCAGACGATGCTGCTTGGAGACTAAACTTAATGAAAGAAGTTATGGTTCCTTACATGGAAGCAGATAATATTTACCCACGTGTATTCTTCTCACTCGAGGACCTTGATCGACTTTCTGTTATCGAGACGGATCTGTTTGCTTATATTAAGCGAAAACGTGCCGAATGGATTGCAAATGGCGGCGTTGAAAAAGAATGGAACGAATATCTAGCAGAATTAGATCGACTTGGACTACAAGAATGGCTGGATATTAAGCAAAAAGGTTACGATCGAAATCAGGAATAATACCCGGTAAATAGTCTGAGGCTGTACAGGTTCTTTGGCAACTGTACAGCCTATTTTACTAAATTAATAGAAAGAAGGAGCGATAAAAATGACACAAACCTATAAAGAGCAGTATCGTCCACAATTTCACTTTTCACCGGAAGAAAAGTGGCTGAATGATCCGAATGGAATGGTCTATTTTAATGATGAATATCATTTGTTCTATCAACACCATCCATTTGGCACGACCTGGGGACCCATGCACTGGGGCCATGCGGTAAGTAAAGACTTGATTCATTGGGAGCACCTTCCGATTGCATTATATCCGGATGAACTTGGAGGCATTTTTTCAGGGAGTGCAGTCGTCGATTGGAAGAATACGACAGGCTTTTTTGAAAATGATCAACCAGGATTGGTTGCAATTTATACAAGTGCTGGCACTTATCCTGATTCTGATAGACCACTTCAGCAACAAAGCTTAGCATACAGTAAGGACAATGGAAGAACGTGGGTAAAATTTGATGGCAATCCTGTCCTTTCAGACGTGAACATTACCGATTACCGTGATCCTAAAGTTTTTTGGCATGAAGAGACAAATAAATGGGTGATGGTTCTGGCGACGGGTCAAACCATTACGATATATACTTCCCTTAACTTAAAAGAATGGGAGTTTGCCAGCGAATTTGGACATACTGCCGGTTCACATGATGGCGTATGGGAATGCCCTGATTTATTTAAACTACCAGTAGATGGCGGGCAAGAAAAGTGGGTAATGATTGTAAGTATCGGTGATAATGGTGAATCAGCAGAAGGTTCCAGAACTCAATATTTTATCGGCCAGTTTGATGGAACCACTTTTGTGAATGACCATGACAATTCGACGATTCTTTGGTTAGATTACGGCCGTGATAATTATGCGGGTGTGAGCTGGTCCGATAGCCAAGATGGAAGACGTATTTATCTTGGCTGGATGAGTAACTGGCGCTATGCCAATCAAGTTCCCAGTGAGACGTGGAGAGGTGCGATGACGTTACCAAGAGAATTATTCTTAACTACAACTGAGACTGGTATCCGCTTATTCCAAAAACCAGTTGCGGAAGTTAGTAAGATTAGAAAAGAAACGGAATCTTATCCGGGCACTAAGATTGACTCTGAAAATACTGTATGTGTTCCAGTAAAGAATTCCCCACTGGAAATATCTATCGAATTTGAAAAAGTAAATTCAAGCCAATTTGGATTCATCATACAGCACTCTGTGGAAGAAAAAACCATCATTGGTTATGATGTAACAGAGGAAAAGTTATTTGTTGACCGAACACTTTCTGGAGATCATAGCTTTTCGACCTCTTTCCCAGCTGTACAAGAAGCCTCATTAAAGTTGGATCATCAAAGGCTGAAACTGCAGTTGTTTTTAGATGCCTCCTCCATTGAGGTGTTTGCAAACGATGGTGAGATTGCTATTACCAGCTTACTGTTTCCGTCTGAATCAGCGCAAGAAATCATGTTATTTTCAAATGAAGGAACAACAAATGTGTTGGAATTAAACGTAACAGAACTTGATTCCATTTGGAGCAAGTAAGTGACGTATGGAAGCTCTAATCGGTTAATTGGTTAGAGCTTTATTTTTTAAAAGGATGGTGTTTAGTTTGGGTTCATCAATTGTATGCATAGGTGAATTATTAATCGATTTTTTCTGTACGGATGTGGATATTAACTTACTAGAGGGACAAAATTTTCAAAAACAGGCTGGGGGAGCACCAGCTAATGTTTGTGCGACGATTGCGAAATTAGGAGGTACTGCTCTTTTTAGCGGAAAAGTTGGGAATGACCCATTTGGACAATTTCTAAAAAAGACTCTTGATGACGTTCAAGTAGATACATCAATGGTCGTGTTCGATGATTTCCATCCAACTACATTGGCCTTTGTTTCCCTACAGGCAAATGGCGAAAGAGATTTTGTATTTAATCGCGGAGCTGACGCTTTTTTAGTGGAGGAAGAAATTGATACCGTTAAGCTAAATGAGGCCGCTATTCATCATTTTGGTTCTGCCACTGCTTTATTAAGCGACCCTTTTCAATCCACTTATTTTCAAGTCATGCGTAATGCAAAAGAACAAGGAAAATTTATTTCATTTGATCCTAATTATCGAAAAGATCTATGGAAAAACAGACTTCCTGAATTTATCGACTTAGCAAAGGTGGGAATCGCATTCGCTGACTTTGTAAAAGTGAGTGACGAGGAGCTAACACTGATTACAGGAATCAATAACCTGGCTGAGGGAACGAAGTATCTACATGAATTAGGAGCAAAAATAATTACTGTGACATTAGGGAGTGAGGGAACTTATCTGTCAAATGGGCATAATAGCGAAATAATTCCAAGTGTAAAAATAAAATCCATTGATTCCACTGGTGCTGGAGATGCGTTTGTAGGTGCAACTTTATTCCAATTCGCAAAAGGTAAACCTGAAATCGAGGACTTTGAGAAACTTAAAGAAATCATTTATTTTAGTAATAAAGTAGGTGCCTTGGTATGTACCAAGGTAGGTGCAATTTCTGCAATACCTACGGTAGAAGACATTTTATCTGGATTATCCTGATAACCAAAAGTTGTTGTTCAAACTTCCTCCATATCATTTCAAACAAACTGTGAACTTAACACTATACCCATGTTACTAACTGTTGAAATCCAATATAGTGTAAGTATAAAAAACAAACAAATTTTGAAAGGTGGAATGACTTATGTTTAACCACTTTTTAAGAGAAAATAAAATTTCTGCAGCTATCTTAACTATCATTCGTTTATATCTTGGCTATGCATGGTTCACAGCTGGTTTTGGAAAATTAACAGGCGGATTTGATGCTTCAGGATACTTGAAAAATGCAGTAGCGAATCCAGTTAAAGGTCCAGATGGAAACATGGTTTACAGTTGGTACGTAAATTTCTTAGAAAGCTTTGCACTGCCAAACATTGATGTGTTCAACTTCATCGTTCCTTGGGGAGAAACGTTAATTGGTTTAGGACTTATGCTTGGATGTTTAACAACAGCAGCCATGTTCTTCGGATTAGTGATGAATTTTTCTTTCTTCTTAGCAGGAACAGTATCACATAACCCAACTGATATCTTCTTAGGCTTCATTATCTTAACAGCAGGCTACAACGCAGGTAAATACGGTTTAGACTACTGGGTAGTTCCATTCATCCGCAAAACAGTTGGTAAAGAAAAAGTAACAGCATAGTGTTTAGCAACAAAAAAGACGATTCGCTCCCTCTCGAATCGTCTTTTAATTTACTGCTCAATTAAAAAATACAATCATGACTTAAATCATTAGGGCACCATCCACCGCAGGAGGGTGCCTTTTAAAATAAATTCTGTATTATATTTACTTTTTTGCAAAACAATAAGAGCAAAGTAGGAAGGATTTTCTAATTATTAGGACTTGACCTGTAAAACTGTTAAATACGTATGTGTCAGGGATGTATAAATTATAAAAATAATCATATATAATTGCGTTGTAAGCGCTTAAAAATATCATTTAATTGAATCAATTAACTTCTATACAGGTGAGGGAGGTTTTATGCAAAGCGCCATTTCAAACTTAATGGAGTTTGATATTCACATTGAAACAATGATGAAAACATTTAATCGAACTCTGTTCGTTTATGTCATGTCTGATTTGAGAAAAGGGAGGCTGTATGATGAGGAGTATTAAGAATGCAAGGAAAGGATTTCTTCCAGTTTTATTATTATTAGTTTTGGTTATCTCAGGTTGCAGCTCGAAGTCCTCAGGAGAATCCAAGAACGTCATAACGGTTCCTGATGCTGCTATCTGGGGGGAAGAAAGTTCAGCTTTACAAACTATGTATGATTTATATCAAAAAGATCATCCCGAATATAAGATTAAACAAGTAACAATAAAGGAAGTTGAAACGGCCTTAGCTGCCGGTGAGGGATCGGATCTACTCCTAATGGACCCTTTTGTAGCTAAAGAGAGCTTTAAGCAGGGATATGTGGAGCCGTTGGACAAATATTATGAAAAATATCAATATGATAAAGAGATGTTCAAATGGGCTAAGAATGCATATGTCTTTGAGGGAAAAACAATTGGAATCCCATGGAACTACGAAGGTCTGGTTCTAGTCTATAACAAGACATTGTTTAAGGAAAACGGCTGGGAGGTACCTCAAAATTACAACGATTTGGAAAGTTTAATCAAGGAATTAAAAAAGAAGGACTTGATTCCTTTAGCATGGGGAACCGCTGATTGTGCGGATTGTGATAACTGGTGGATAACCAGCATAGTGAACAGTATTTTAGGTCCGGAAGGTGCGAAACAACTGTTTTCCGGAGATAAAAAGTGGACAGATCCTAAAATTATAGAAGCTGTTCAACGTTATTCTGATTTTTGGAATAATGGATATCTTAGCGATAAAAAATCCCATGCTATTTCTCAAGAAGATAGCATGCAGTTATTTGCACAAGGAAAAGCTGCCATGAAATTAGATGGTACATGGTCTCTCGCATCAGACCTTCAAACGGACTTTGATATCGGATATGCTCCTTTCCCCAGCTGGGACCCTAATGGAAAGCCTGTTATTCCTCTAGGAGTTGGAGGCGGTTTAGTTATTAATGCGAAATCCAAACATAAAGATCAAGTGGCAGAACTATTGAGTTATTTCTTTCATGAGGATGTAGTAGAGGAAATGGCTAAGAATGGGATTCCGGAACCTATAAATGCGGATTTTAGTAAAATGGACTTAGAACCTAATGTGGCTGAAGCACTGAATTTAATTAGTGGAGCTGCCGCTAAGGGAGAGACGGGTTACGTAGTTTGGTCTTATGGTTCTCCGCGTGTAGTAAATGCTATAAAGGAATTACCAAACGTATACCTTAAGAAAACAACTCCTGAAAAATGGCTGGAAAAGTTACAAGAACTAAAAGAAAAGGATATTGATGAAAAAACTCTTTTTGATCTAGGTAACTACTAATAAGGGATGAAAGAAGGAGTAAGAAACTTTTCTCCTTCTTTTTCAAAATATTTATAGTTTTCTGGATTACTAGTTCTTCTGTTAGTCAATCCACTTTCTGAAAGGAGTGCAGGTTTTGCAAACGATAAACACGAATTTAAAGGCTTCTAGTTCTGACATTCTAGATTCAAATGTACATAGGAAACGCACTAGGAAACGAAATTGGGTGGGATGGGTTTTTATTTTGCCCGGTCTTTTGTTTCATATTTTAGCTGTGACTATTCCTGCAGTCATGTCATTATATTTGCCATTCACAGAATGGAACGGATTGAATACCCCAAAGTTTATAGGAATAGCAAACTTTATTGAAGCTTTCCAAGACAGTGTCGTTTTTACAGCATTTTTTAATAATATAAAATGGACTCTTTTCTGGATCACCATTCCCCTTATCTTTTCATTTTTGATTGCGTATTTGTTGAGAAAAGTAAAAGGACAAACACTTTATCAAGCAACCTATTTCTCTACATCCATTATTACCGTAACAGTAGCAGGTCAAATTTGGTTTTGGATTTATAATCCTTTCAGCGGTATTAATTTTTATTTGGATAAAGCAGGTTTAGGATTTATAGAAGTGCCTGGTCTTACAATTCCGGCCATTGCATTATTTTCAGTCTTATTTGCTGATATGTGGAAAGGTTTTGGTACGAATGTCATTTGGTTATTAGCCGCAATGACTCAAACGGATAAATCTTTGGAAGAGGCTGCAAAAATTGAGGGTGCAAATCGCTTCCAAATTTTGATGCATGTTTTCCTCCCTCAATTACGACCAACATTAACAGTTATTACGCTATTAACCATTTTAGGATCTTTTGGAGCATTTGAAATGGTCTACGTTATGACGGCAGGCGGACCAGCTCATTCTACTGAAACATTATCTACTTATTACTATACATTAAGTACTACCGGCAGGCGGGCTGGATACGCCTCAGCTGTTGCCTTGTTCCAGACATTTATTGCAATCTTTATCATTATTGTATTTGCATATTTCAGAAAAAAGAAGGGATGGGATGTTTAAATGTCAATACCAAAAATTAATTGGCGCCATATTCCTTTAATTTTAGTAAGTATATATTCTCTATTTCCGATGTACCTGCTTTTTATTAATTCCTTTAAAACAAAGTCAGATATTATTACAAACCCGATGGGGCTGCCATCAGTTTGGACATTCGAAAATTATAGCAATGCATGGATTCAAGGAAATTATAGTGTGGCTTACGTTAACACGATCATTATTACGGGAACAACCGTTATTTTAGTTGCGATTCTTTCAGGATTAGCAGCCTACGGTCTTGCCCATTTGAAAACTCCTGGTTCTAATTGGCTTATGGGATATTTGTTTATTTCTATGAGTTTACCTGTTGGGTTTATTCCTTTGTTTTTTATGGCTGTGAAATTTGGGTTAATAAATACTTACATGGGAGTCATTATCCCTTATGTTGGAGGGGGTTTTGCCTTTAATGTATTTTTACTTCGGGCTTATATGCTTGGAATTCCAAAAGAGTTGGTAGAGTCAGCAAAAGTGGATGGGTGCAATTCATTGCAAGCTTTCTTTAAAATCATTGTTCCGCTCAGTAAACCCGCTTTTATTATCGTAATGATTTTCTCTACACTTGGAACTTGGAATGAATTCTTTTTGGCAAATGCCTTATTACAAATAGAGGAAGTCAGAACGGTGTCAGCGCAGTATTTAAGCTTTGGAAGCAAATATAGTACAAACTGGGCACTTATGGCAGCAGGCGGAGTAATAAGTGTTGTTCCAATGATTCTTTTATTCCTCTTTATGACGAGAAAGTTCGTAGCAGGGTTGCAGGAAGGTGGAGTCAAGTTTTAACTTACACAAGTTTAAATAATTTACATTAGTTCTTAAGAAAAATAAACTTTTAAAAAAATATTTATAAGAACCGAAAGGACAGATTCCTATGTATTCGTTATTACCTGTAATTATAGACTATGAGTTGCAACAGAAGCTAGAAGAAGGTTGTGAAATTGGTAACTTAAGAAAGCAATTTGATGAATGGCTTTTATCTAAGGGTTGCAGTAAAAGAGAAGTCTTCTTTGCACTCCTTGAAAAAGAATTTGAATATAACAAAGAGGATGAAAAAAAACTGGAACCAATTTATAAACAGCTATTACAATTGACAAATCAAGAAGATTTAGAAAATCATCCTGAGGAATTAAGACATATACTACCTCCTTCGTTAGGAGTCTCTATAGATCCTCTAATAGACCTATCAAAGGAAGACCTGTTTGATAAAATTTATGGAGGATGGTTAGGACGCAGTGCGGGGTGTACACTTGGAAAACCGGTTGAACTTTGGCCTTATGAAAAGGTTTGTTCCTATCTTAAGCTAACAGATTCCTTTCCTCTTAACGATTATATTCCTGCCCTAGAACCAATGCCTGAGGGCTATATATTTAAAGGAGATTCTGAAACAGCTTTAAAAAATCGAGTAGACGGTACTCCTCGTGATGATGATATGGATTATCCCATTTTAAATCTTCAGGTACTTGATAAAGCTGGTTCCGCTTTTACAACAGAAGATGTTGCTCAAATGTGGCTGCAAACTATGCCGTATAATCTAGTTTATACAGCAGAACGCGTTGCCTATAGAAATTTTATAATGGGAAAAATACCCCCGGATACTGCTAATTATCGTAATCCATATAGAGAATGGATTGGTGCGCAAATAAGGGCTGATCTTTGGGGATGGGTAAATCCAGGAAATCCCCAAGCTGCGGCTGAAATGGCATACCGCGATGCAAAGCTATCACACACCAGTAATGGACTGTATGGTGAATTATGGGTATCGGCCATGATTTCTGTAGCTTTTGTCAGGAACAATGTAGAGGAAATCATTAAACAGGGGTTATCGTTTATCCCTCCTTCATCACGTTTAGCCCAAATGATTAACCAAGTTATTCAGTGGTCCCACCAATATGAAAACTGGGAAGATTGCTTCGAAAAAATTAAGGAAAACTATGGGAACTACAATGCGGTTCACACAATAAATAATGCTGCGATAGTAACAATGGCCCTACTATATAGCAAAGGCGACTTCCATCAAGGTATAACAATAGCAGTTATGGCAGGGTGGGATACGGATTGTAATGGTGCTACAGTGGGTTCTATTCTTGGAGTAATGAATGGAGCTTCTAAATTACCTAAGCATTGGATTTCTCCTTTAAATGATTCCATTACAACATTAGTGGGTATGGACCATGTCATTAAAATATCTACCCTCGCAGAACGGACTATGTTTCATGCTCTTAATCATTCTAATGGATTGAAGAGACAATGAAGGCAGCCGTATTAACGAAAAAAAAGGTGATGGAAATTAAGGAACTTCCCATTCCTGCTCCATTAGAAAATGAAGTAATCATAAATGTTAAAGCCTGCGGAATTTGTGGTACTGATCAGCATATTTATCATGGGCAACCTGGGTCTGCACCGGTAGAATATCCAATCGTGTTAGGTCACGAATTATCTGGTGAGATTGTAAGGCTCGGCGAAAAGGTAACTAAGTTTAAATTAGGTGACCGTGTCTCGATAGACCCGAATATATATTGCGGTGAATGTGAGTATTGTCGTAAGAATCGTCAACATCTTTGTGAAAATCTCCAGGCTATTGGGGTTACTCGAGATGGGGGAATGGGAGAGTTCTGTGCTGTCCCTTATAGAAATTGTTATATTATTCCAGATGGGGTTTCTTTTGAAGAAGGGGCAATGATTGAACCGCTTGGCTGTGTATTACATGGGTTTTCTCAAATAAAAATTTGGCCAGGTGCATCTGTATTAATAGTGGGAGGCGGGTATATCGGGTTAATGATGTTGCAAATGGCAAAAATCTACGGGGCATTTCCAATTGTTGTAAGTGAACCTGATAAAACAAAACATCAACTCGCAATCCAATTAGGCGGAGATCAAGTAATCACCCCAGAAGAACTCTCTCAAAATCCAATCGGCTTCGATATCGTTATTGAATGTGTAGGTAGAAAAGAAAGTATGGAACAGGCTGTAAAAATGGCGAAAAAAGGCGGCAATATTTTATTGTTTGGTGTATCAAAACCGGATATGAAAATTGAAATAAGTCCATTTGATATTTTTTCGAAAGAGTTAACCATAAAAGGTTCTTTTATCAATCCACATACACATGAACAAGCAATCTCATTAGTGCAACAGGGAAAGATACAAATTAAACCTTTGTTAAGTCATCACTTCAGGTTGGAAGATTTGCCAACCATAATGAATGATTATCGAAAGATGAATGTAAAGAAGGGAATCATTCGATATTCGGAAAAAGTTTTTAATTGACAATGAATCTTGTAAACCTTTTCAGATTAATTAAAAAAGTGAAATAAGCATTTATAAAGGTTGAACGAATTTTGAGAGGAAATAGATAATTGCATCCAATAATAGATTATCTTTTGGAAAGTGCAGAACTCACAATAGTAGAATTTAATATTCATGAAAGAAATGAAATGAAGACTTTTAACCGTACCCTTCCCAGTTATGTCATGTCCTATATAAAGAAAGGGGAGGCAAAGCTAAAAATTAGAGATGAAGTATATCATTTAGCACCTGGGACCGTCGTCATCATTCCTCCCCATATAGAGCATGACCATTACAAAGAAACAAATGATGAAACCATATTTTTATGGTGCCATTTCACTTACGAAATAGGGAGTGCTTTAGATGTATTGAAAATATTTAACCTCCCAATCACTTTTAAACTACAAAACCCTGAAATATTTGAGCGGGTTTTTGTAGATTTTGTGGAAATTACAGATTCTCAAGATTTTTTGATTAAAACCATCTTAAAAAAAGCGAAATCCTATGAAATTCTTTATTTGTTGCTGGAAAACATTATGAGATCTCAGGAAAAAGTCTTTGAACAGGATCATTCGAAGGGATTCATCTCTATACTAACTCAAATTGTAAAGAATCCCGAAAAGGAAGTTTCATTAAAAGAATTATCAAATCAGTTTCATCTGCACCCAACCTATATAAGTAATCGCTTTAAAGAACTATTTGGGAAATCTCCTATTCAAATACAGCGGGAACTAAAAATTGACCGTGCGAAAAAATTATTAAGGTCAACAGAGATGACAGTAACTGAAATCGCACAAGAGGTTGGTTACATGGTAGTCCCGGGTTTTACTCGATTATTTAAGAGTTATGTGGGTATATCACCTACCCAATATAGAAATATGAATACAAAATGGAACAGCAATATTCCAGAGGGGTAACCCATTTTTATAAAACTAGTAAAGTAAAAAGAAAATATCTCTATTTGAGGAGAATCAATATGATAAAACAATTAGTCGCGGTGGCACCGCATAAGGCAGCTATTTTGGAATGCGAGGATCGTCCTATAAAAGCAAATGAAGTGAGGGTTCAGGTAGAGTTCGCTTCACCGAAGCACGGTTCGGAGCTGGCGGGTTTTAGAGGAGAAAGTCCCCATATGGATGAATATTATGATGAATCTTGGCACACCTTTTTGCCACGGCCCGAAACCGATAAAAAGGGCGTTAATTTTGGGAATTGGAATCTTGGAAACCAATGGGTAGGCAAGATCACTGAATCAGGATCTGATGTTGTCGATTACAAGGTTGGAGACAGGGTTTGCGGATATGGTGGAATTAGAGAAATCCATATTGTGAACGCAGTAAATAATTTTTATCTATTTAAAATGCCAGAAGAGATGTCCTGGAAAAGTGCTGTATGTTTTGATCCAGCCCAGTTTGCATTGGGAGGAATCAGAGATGCCCATGTTAGGGCAGGAGATCGGGTTGCTATTATAGGTTTGGGTGCTATTGGACAGTTGGCAGCCCAGATGGCCAAATTAGCAGGAGCTAGCTATGTGGCAGTTGTTGACCCGATTGAAAAACGCCGTCAAGTTGCATTACATACTGGCGCCGATGAAGCCTTTGATCCCCTCAATCAAGATGTAGGCTTGGAATTAAAGAAAGCAACCAATAAATTAGGTGTCGATGTTGTTATCGAAACAAGTGCGAATGAATTTGCCCTCCAGCAGTCGTTAAGGGGATTGGCATACGGTGGTACTATCGCATATGTTGGCTGGGCTCGTCCTTTCAAAGGCGGTTTGGATCTTGGCAGAGAAGCCCATTTTAATAATGCCAAAATTGTATTCTCCAGAGCATGTAGTGAGCCCAATCCGGATTACCCCCGTTGGAGCTGGAGACGTATTGAAGAAACCTGCTGGAAAATGCTGTCGGAAGGAATGCTAAATTGTGAAGGTATTGTAGATCCGGTGGTTCCTTTTGAAGAATCTGCATCAGGATATGAAAGAAATGTAGATTTGTTCCCAGATCAAAGCGTAAAGCTGGGAGTTAAGCTTTAATGAACAGGAGGAAAAAATGGTGAAATTTGCCTTGCAGGATAAGTTAACAGGATTAAAAAATTATCAGGAGATTTTTGAGGTGGCTCTAAGCCTTGGCTTTGATGGGGTAGAAATTACCCATTTTGAAGGCCCTCTAACCAAAGAGACTTCACATTCAATTCTTCATGCTTCACATGCAACAGGAATTCAGGCAAGTGCAGTTTGCGGAGGCTATAACCATTGGATTGGGGATTTTGATGAAACGAATCGACTAGAAGCCGTCCAAGGCATCAAATCCTCATTGCAATATACCGCTGCGATTGGTGCGCAAGGTTTAATTGCCCCAGCGGCTTATGGAATGTTTTCAAGAAAATTGCCGCCTTTTCATCCTCCGAGAAGTGAGGAAGGGGATCGGAGAGCATTGCTGGATTCCTTATCAAGAATTGCAGAGGATGCTGAAAAATTCAATGTAAATGTATTCCTAGAACCCTTGAACAGATACGAAGATCATATGTTAAATACCGTTTCCCAAGCTGTTTCCCTCGTGAAGGAAGTCGGTAGTGACAAGATAAAAGTAATGGCAGACTTTTTTCACATGTCCATTGAGGAACCAAAAATAGAAGAGTCAATTGCTTTGTACCATCCTTTTATAGGTTATTACCATTTGGCAGACAGTAACCGGCTGGAACCGGGAAAAGGTCATACGGATTTTGCCGAACCTCTTGCTCTTTTGAACAACATCAATTATAAAGGGTTTTTGTCTTATGAATGTGGTTTAAGTGGTGAAGCGCGAAAGTCATTGCTGGAATCTATCACATTCTTAAAAAACACACAAAAAATAGCCCAAGCTTAAGGGGGAGCATTTATGAGGAAGAAATTGTCTGTTCTATTGACCTTAACAGTTTTTCTATTAAGTCCCTTGATGACGGCTTGTTCTTCTATCATCAATGCCCCAATCAGTGGGAGAGATAAAAAATGGAGAAAATAAAAGTTGGAATTATCGGAACAGGGTTTATTGGACCTACCCACATTGAGGCTATTAGAAGGCTTGGTTTTGTGGAAGTAGTAGGTTTGGCGGAAACAAGTATTGAAGTGGCGAAAAAAAAAGCAGCTGAGTTTGCCATTCCAAAAGCATTTGGTGATTATCGGGAAATGCTGAAAGACAGCGAGATCCAGGTTGTGCACAATTGTACGCCAAATCACGTACATTTTGTGATAAATAAGGAAATAATTTTGGCTGGCAAGCATGTCATTTCTGAGAAACCGTTGGCGATGAATAGTCAGGAGTCAGTAGAATTGTTAGAACTGGCAGAGAAACATGGTATTGTCCATGGAGTAAATTTTAATTATAGACAGTATGCGACTGTCCAAAACCTACAAGCAAAAATTGCAAACGGGGACCTTGGTAAGGTGAACCTTGTACATGGTAGCTATCTGCAGGATTGGTTATTGTATGAAACAGACTTTAACTGGCGTCTTGCCCCGGAAGTGGGTGGTAAATCCCGGGCAATTGCCGACATTGGTTCCCATTGGTGCGATACGGTCCAATTCGTAACCGGAAAGCGGATTGTGGAAGTTTTCGCCGATTTGGCAACCGTGGTTCCTGTCAGAAAGAAAGCCAAAAATGCTGCTGCTACTTTTAGTACACAGACTTCAAATGAACAAGAATTTGAAGAAGTTCAAATCCATACAGAAGATTATGCGTCCGTTCTAGTCAGGTTTGAAGATGGTGGAAGAGGAGTCTTTACCGTCTCCCAAGTTAGTGCTGGTCGGAAAAATAGATTAAGCTTTGAAATTAATGGCAGCCAATGCTCTGTTTTCTGGAATCAGGAAGAACCTGAAAAATTATGGATTGGACATAGGGATCGAGCGAATGAAACTCTATTGGCGGATCCTTCCCTGTTTACCGTAGAAGCAAGGTCACAAATTCATCACCCCGGCGGACACAATGAGGGCTGGCCAGACGCATTAAAGAATATGATGCTCAATTTCTACTCTTTTATTCGCGATGGCAAGAGCCTGAAATCAGACAAGCCCAATTTTGCAACATTTAAAGACGGCCACAATTCCATGTGTATCACAGATGCCATCTTGGAGAGTAATGAGCAGCAAAAATGGGTGAAGGTTCAGACTACAAAGGAGGTATTTGCATGAAGCTGGGAGTATTTACGGTTCTATATCAGAATCTGCCTTTCGAAGTGATGCTGGATAAATTGGCGGACATGGGAGTTGAGGCAGTGGAATTGGGAACGGGGAATTATCCCGGCAACCAACACTGTAATCCGGATGAATTGCTTTCATCACCTGAAAAAATAAGGTCTTTCCTGAATGCAATCGAAAGCCGGGGGTTAATGATTAGCGGATTAAGTTGCCATGGAAATCCTTTGCATCCAGATAAAAAGGTTGCTAAAGACTCTCACGATGTATGGAGAAAAACCGTTTTATTGGCGGAACGTTTGAGTGTCCCTGTTGTAAATGGCTTTTCCGGCTGTCCAGGTGATTATGAGGGAGCTAAGAATCCTAATTGGGTTACATGTTCATGGCCGAGAGAGTATGCAGATGTTCTTAACTGGCAATGGAACGAGGTGGTCATTCCTTATTGGAAAGAGGAGGCGAAATTCGCCAAGCTGCATGGAATTAACCAAATTGCTCTTGAAATGCATCCCGGTTTCGTGGTTTATAATCCGGAAACCTTGCTGAAATTGAGGGAGCATGCTGGAGAAAACATTGGTGCAAACTTTGACCCAAGCCACTTGTTTTGGCAGGGAATTGACCCAGTTGAAGCAATTAAAATTCTTGGCCGTGAAAAAGCTATCTTCCACTTCCATGCAAAAGACACATATTTGGATCAGGCAAACATTAAAATAAACGGTGTTTTAGATACGAAACCATATGGCAATATCCTGGATCGCTCATGGTCATTCCGTTCAGTAGGATACGGGCATGATGAAAAAGTATGGAAGGATATGGTCAGTGCCCTTCGCACTGTAGGATATGATCATGTTCTCTCCATTGAACATGAAGATAAGCTTGCTTCTATCGATGAGGGTCTGAGTAAAGCGATTTTGGCTCTAAAGGACATCCTGTTTAAAGAGCAATTAACAGAGATGTGGTGGGCATAAAGTAAAGGTCTTAAATGAGCCCTAGGTTGGGAATAAAAAAAATAGAAAAGAAAAAAAGAAAGCAGTGAATTTCGTTATGAAATAGCACTGCTTTTGCATTTATAAAAATGGAGGGGTTTTTATGCCATTTTGTATGGCTCACAGAGGTTTTTCGAAGGTAGCACCAGAAAATACCTTGATCGCTTTTGAAAAGGCGTTGGAATTAGATTATGTTACTTCAATTGAATTGGATGTCCAACTATCCAAAGACGGAATTCCAGTGATTATTCACGACTTTTCGTTAGAACGAACGACGAATGGTGGCGGGTTTGTTAAGGATAAAACGTTTCATGAATTAAGGGAATTGGACGCTGGCAGTTGGTTTTCAAATCAATATGCCGGAGAGAAAATACCGAGTTTGGAAGAGGTATTGAAATTATTGAGGAACAAAGACTGTTTTGTAAATATCGAATTAAAAACAGCTGGTGGCCGATACAAAGGGTATGAACATACTATTATTGACTTGGTTAAGAAATACGATTTAGAAAAAACAGTATGTTTGACCTCGTTCGACCACGAAGTCATAAAAAATATTAAAAGCATAGAGACGGAGATTAGGACAGGTTTAATCATCGAGGGAAATCCTGTATTGTTAAGGGAACAATTGTTGGATTGCGGAGCGACTATTCTTTCAATTAACGTTAATTTCTTGACTATTGAATTAGTGGAAAGGTTGAAGAATGATCCTATTGATATAGTTACCTGGACAGTTAATGATGCTGCAACGATGGAAAAAGTTATAGGAATTTCGAAGGATATATATATCTGCACAAATTTCCCTGACAGATATTTGGAAACAGTAACAAAAATGAATAAATAATTGGGCAATCCCATTAATTTATAAAAGTAATGTTACTGACTCAAAAAGAAGGCCCCGATAAAATGAAATAAGGTGAAGTAAATGGATTTTTTAGATAACTATTTTAACCCAAACGATCTCCTGTTTGTGAAGCGCCTGGGGTTATCTGCCCTGCTTGGATGCATGATTGGCTGGGAAAGAGAATACTCAAATAAAACAGCAGGGTTAAAAACACATCTGTTGGTATCATTGGGAAGCTGTTTGTTGATGCTCCTGTCTATTTATGGATTTTTGGAATGGATAAACCATCCAAATGTCCGTTATGATCCATCACGTTTAGCTGCACAAGTTATAAATGGTATCGGTTTTTTGGCAGCAGGTTCTATATTGGTGAGACCAAATTTAGTTGTGTCTGGGCTAACTACTTCGGCTTCTCTTTGGGTAGCAATGGGAATTGGATTGGCAGTTGGTTCCGGAAATTATTTCATGGCCATTGCAACTACAACACTCGTACTTCTGGTATTAACCATTATCCCGCGTATTGAGGAGCGGCTTATAAGAAGATCAAGATGGGATATAGATCTCCTTGTAGAGGATAAACCAGGTGTGCTTGGAAAAATTACATCATTCTTAGGCGGACACAATATCAATATTTTAAAAATAAATACATCTATCTTAAAAGACTCAGATTATCAAGTTTGTATAAAAATAAAGGTGAAAACAAGAAAAGGATTAGATGATGTCCTAATTGGAGTTCAGAGGATTGAGGGAGTCATTGAGGTATCAAATAACATGGTTGATATGGGAAGGCGTAGTCATCTTAAGGCATCAAATCTATGAATATAATGTTTACCAATAAGGATCATAATGCTTGTCCCATTTAATGCGTAAGAAATAGAGTGGGCGCGTTTGTTTGCACCCAGGTTGGTGCTATTTCTGCTCTCCCAACCATTGAAGATATTGTAACTGAAGCATTATTTATGGGGTGTCCTAATGATATCAGGATATCCCTTTTTTACTTGCGGATTCATCCATTAATAGGGAATTTGTTCCTGTAGTTTTATGTTAGAACCTTGAAATAGGTTTGTATAGGAAGTCCTTCCCTATTTGAGTTGGAAGTAAAAGAGGGAATCATTGGGGATATCAATGATTCTCCATTTTTTTCATAATGAAACCAAGGGAAGAAGCCGCGGTTCCATTTCACCCCGTCTTATGGAAATTGAAATTACCGAGGACTCATTGATTAAAAATGAGGGATCAGCTTTACCCACTATTCACAAGTTAAGGGACTTTGGCATTGCCATTGCTATCGATGATTTCGGAACGGGTTATTCTTCCATAGGGTATTTGAAAAAATTCAAAGTCGATTATATAAAAATTGATCGTTCTTTTATCAAGATATTCATGAAAATAATGAGGATTCTACCATCGTTCAATCGATTATTTTATTGGCTAAAGGTTTTAGCGTGAAGATTGTAGCAGAGGGTGTGGAAACAAAGCAACAATTAGAACTACTTAAATTATTAAAATGCCATGCGATACAAGGATATTTGTTTAGTAAACCGCTGCCGGCCGATCAATTCAAACATTTCCTCCCTAAGAATGCACTTTTTTGCAGATGTGAAAAATTAGTGGCAGGCCTATTAAAATAAAAGGCAAGACAGGAGACCCACTATTGGGTTCCTGTCTTCTTTCGTTGGGATTACAAGGGATGTTCATACTTCCGTCAAATCATTTTGAACACATTGTGAAATTATTCACATTATCATGTTTTTTAAGTTGTAAACGAGTATAGTGTAAGTATAAAGAACAACCAAATATTGAAAGGCGGAATGACTTATGTTTAACAACTTTTTAAGAGAAAATAAAATCTCAGCAGCTATTTTAACAATTATTCGTTTATATCTTGGGTATGCTTGGTTCACTGCAGGTTTTGGAAAATTAACAGGCGGATTCGATGCTTCAGGATACTTGAAAAATGCAACAGCGAATCCAGTAAAAGGTCCAGATGGCAACATGGTTTACGGCTGGTATGTGAACTTCCTAGAAAGCTTTGCGCTACCTAATATTGATGTGTTTAACTTCATTGTTCCTTGGGGCGAAACATTAATCGGTCTAGGACTTATGCTTGGATGTTTAACAACAGCGGCAATGTTCTTTGGTCTAGTAATGAACTTCTCTTTCTTCCTTGCTGGAACTGTTTCTCATAATCCAACTGATATTTTCTTAGGCTTCATCATCTTAACAGCTGGTTACAACGCAGGTAAATACGGTTTAGACTACTGGGTAGTACCATTCATCAACAAAACAGTTGGTAAAAATAAAGCAAAAGCAACTGCATAGTAGAAACAACAAAAGACGATTCGGTCCCCCTCGAATCGTCTTTTTTGTATGAATAGAGGAATTTTAAAGTGAGATGTTGAATTATTAGTTTTTGAAATCGTATAAATTAAGGGGTATTCAATACTATGCAAATTTCTAGTAAATTTCAGAAAAAAATAATCAACGCCTTTGGCTCAGATGGTGTATCTTGGTTAGACTCTTTAGAGTCTACCATCCAAACCTATTTTGAAAAGTGGGAACTTACAAGCGAAGGTCCTGTTGAGAATCTATCCTATAATTATGTTATAAAAGTAACGGATTCGGCGGGAGCACCTTTCATCCTGAAGCTGGGTGTACCAAACTTTGATACTCGAAATGAAATGAAGACGCTGCAGATTTATAACGGTGATGGATGCGCGAAACTTTTGAAGTATGACTTGGAAGATGGTGTCATGCTGCTGGAACGTCTTGTGCCTGGAAGAATGCTTTCAACCGTAAGTGATGAAATAGTTGTGATAGAGAATTACACAAAGGTTTGGAAAGCAATCCGCAGACCATTGCTGGATGGAGTTTCAACTCCTTCGTTAACACACTGGTTCGAGGGGCTAACCAACTACCGTAATTCTGGCGATAGTCAGATTGCATTGAAACATGTTCAGGCAGCAGAAGAATTTTTCCAACAGGTGATGGATTCATCGGAAGGTACGGAACTCCTTCATGGAGATTTGCATCATGAAAATATTTTGTATTCCGAGGAAAACGGCTGGATGGCGATTGACCCAAAAGGAGTGGCAGGAGATCCCTATTTTGATGTCGTGTCCTTCTTGGTGAATCAATTAGATTCCAAGGTTGATCCAAAAAGTATTCTGAAACTGCGTGTGGATACAATTTGCGAACAACTAGGACTTGACCGTCAACGTTTATTAAAAGCTTCGATTGCACTCGGAACGCTTTATGCATGCTGGGGAATAGAGGATCAAGACCCAGATTGGGATAAAACCTATCAATGTGTGAAATGGTTTATTGAATTTCTAGAATAGATAATGTAAAAAGACGATTCGATTACTGAATCGTCTTTTTACATTATCTATTCTAAAGACTGGTTCTGCCACCATACATATGACGATGTGGGTTCATTCCGTCGACGGTGGTAACGCCACTAAATTCATGATAATGGCCGCCATTTGGAAGGGGAATGGCCGGGCCGGTTATCCCACGGATTTGATGATAATGTCTGTTATCAACAGAAGTAAAAGTAAAATATCTGTGGGTATGTTGAACACCCGTTTGTGCGGGTTCAGTCGTACCAGCATATCGATGGCTGTGCCCGTCATCAAAAGATGTATGGCCGCTGAATTCATGCGTATGAATTGGCCTTCCATCCCATGAAGTTATATAAAGATGATGGGAATGCATAGGATCTGAATCATCAGAAGAATACATATATCCAGAAATAGGGATATCCAAAAATAACCACTCCTAAAAAATCCGTTTTACTACAGTATTCAAGAACAAAACAATTCGGTGCCTGTCACCGCCTAAATAATCAGAATGATACTTCCTGCAACCTAATAGAATGGAAGGAGGTAGATGTTTTTAAAGTAATCGTGAATGGTGGTAGTGTGATGGAGGAAATAACCATTGACCCTTATATCCACGTACGTGCGGTGAATAGTTTTGAATACGATCCGAAGGGAAAGAAAATTAGCTTTATTTCTGATTTTACCGGGGTACCACAAGTTTGGGAGCTTGACCGAGGGGACAGGTGGCCAGCCCAAACCTCTTTTTCTATGAAAGGAATCACGTTTATAAAATATATAGCTGGTACGTCTGATTTGATTATTGGAATGGATGAAGATGGCGATGAAAAGGAGCAATTGTATTTATTAAAAGAAGGTGATGAAAAAATCGCCCTTACAAACTCCCCTGAACATCTTCATTTGTTTGGTGATAGTTCTCCTGATGGAAAATGGATAGCGTGGTCGAGTAACCGTCGGAATGAGGCATATTTGGATATTTATATTCAAAATCTGGAGACCTTGGAAATTCGCCGTGTTTTTACTGGTGACGGAATGTACGTGGTTGAAAAGTGGTTTCCTGATGGTAAATCGCTATTAGTAAAAAAAACACATTCTCCCCTTGATCATGATTTAGGGGTATTTTCACTTTCTACGGGAAAGATGGATTGGATTACCGAGCATAAAGAGGATGCAGGCTATAAAAATATTCATTTTAACAAAGAAGCTGACCATATCTATTTATTAACGAATCAAGACAGGGAATTCTTTGGGCTCGCCTTGATTCATTTGGCAAGCAAACAGTTTACCTGGCTGGAACGGGGAGAGTGGGATTTTGAAGACTTGGTCATGGATCAGGATAAAAACAAATTAGCTTTTTCGATGAATGAAGGAGGAATCTCCAAAGGTTTTTTAGTAGACTTGGACACAAGTCATTTATATAACTGGGATACTCCAATGGGTGTGATTTACAATCTCAGATTCTCTCCCGACCATCAAAAACTTGGATTTGTCTTAAATGGGCCCGCTCATCCTCCTGATATTTGGGAGGTTGATCTTAAGACCATCCAAGCAAAGCGGCTTACGTACATCTCGCGCACGCCGATTCTCGAGGAAAAGTTAATTGAGCCTGAGCCCATAACGTTCCCATCTTTTGACCACCTGCAAATTCCTGCTTTTTACTATAAGCCCAAGCAAATGGCTGGGAAATCCCCAGTAGTTGTCTATATTCACGGAGGACCGGAAAGTCAAAGTCGTGCAGTTTACAGTCCATTTTTGCAATATTTCTTAAACCAGGGATATGCCGTGGTCGCTCCCAATATCCGTGGAAGTACAGGGTATGGAAAAACCTATACACATCTTGACGATGGGCAAAACCGAATGAACGCGGTGAAAGATGTTATTTTTTTAATGGAGTGGCTAAAAAATACAGGCGATATTGATGCTGAAAAAGCAGCAATTGTGGGTGGAAGTTATGGTGGATTTATCGTTCTGGCTGCGATTAGCCACTTTCCAGATTTGTGGGCAGCCGCCATCGATATTGTGGGAATGTCAAGTATACGTAGTTTCTTAAAAACAACAAGTCCTTGGCGGAAAAAACTAAGGGAAGCGGAATATGGGACGATTGAAAAAGATGGTGATTATTTTGATAAAATCGACCCGCTAAATCATGCTGATAAAATCACAGCCCCGCTAATGATCATTCATGGCGTAAACGACCCGCGTGTTCCGGTCCAAGAATCTGATCAAATTGTTTCCAAACTAAAAAAGCGAAAGCATCCCGTTACGTATATTCGCATCGAAGCGGAAGGACATACAATGATGAAATTAAAAAATAAATTAAGTTCGTATTCGGAGATGGCAGCATTTCTTGAAACATATCTAGGAAAGTAGTCAGAACGATGTCTGGCTATTTTCTTTGGCCATTTTTTCATAGGATAATAGTATGATTTTATACAAAACTTATAAACAGAACAAATGTTTTGCTGTATGATAAGATTTATTACAAAAATAGAGGTGGATTTAACTTTGAATGGTACAGCACATACAGCAATTGGTGCCGCAACGGGATTTATTGCTGCCAACACCTTTCATTCTTCTCCCACTGAGACTTTTCTTTTTGTGGGACTAGGAGCGGTTTCAGGTTTAATGCCTGATCTTGATATTGACGGTAAGCTTCGCGGTAAAATTACCTTATCCCATAAGGTGATTCGGATGGCTGCTCTGTTCATCGGAATTCTGATGATTTTCTATAGTTTTTATGAAGGCAGAGCAGTAGATAAATGGCTTGGTCTCGGAATTGGTCTCGGGATTATCATTGTCTCTTCGCTCATTAAACAAAAGCATATGTTAACCATTACAGGAATTGGTGTGTTGGCGGGGGGAATCTCGTTATCTGAAGTATGGCTAATCCTGCTGGGGATTTATGTGGTCATTGCGTCCATCTCCTCGCACCGCAGCTATACTCACTCTATCTTGGGCGTCATTTTCTTTGGTGTCATATCTTCAAAACTAGAAGGATCACTTGGAATTCATGGTGTTTTCTATGCCTGTCTTGGGGGATACATCAGTCATTTACTAGCCGATTTAAAAATATTACCGTTTAATAAACGAGGTATTAAGCTGTTCTTACCTGTTTCAAAAATAGAATTATAGTTTAAAACAGGTCACACCCAAGTTGATGTGACCTGTTTTTCAAGAATTATGTATATTCCACGGTTTGCAGCACTTGAGGGTGAATCTTCTTTCCTGTATCACTATAAATACGCGGAACACGTTTCCCAATTAAACAGACAACCTCATAGTTAATCGTTCCCATGAGGAGCGCAATTTCATCAACGGATTGAAAGGCTTCAGCATTTCCCCCAAAAATAACTACTTCATCGCCCTGCACACAGGAGGATACGGTTGTTACATCGATCATCGTTTGGTCCATGCAAACGCGCCCGGCTACTAGAACCCTTTGACCTTGTATAAGAAATTGACCGCAGTTGGAAAGGTGTCTGGAGAGTCCATCTGCATACCCGATTGGAAGTGTGGCAATAATTCTTTCAGTTGATGGAGTATAGGTGCAGCCATAGCTAATCGGCTGCGATTTGGAAACCTTTTTAAGCCAAGCAATTTTCGTTTTAAGCGTCATGGCTTGCAAAAGTGTAATACGATGTTCCTTTAACGACACGTCTGGATACAAACCATACAAACCAATTCCTACACGGACCATATCTAGGTGCATTTCCGGAAAATTCATGGTTCCAGCCGTATTACAACAGTGCTTTAAAGGAATAGAAATTCCGTTGTCATCTAAAAAGGAAGTAACAGAACGAAATCGTTCAAATTGCTGTAGTGTATAGGATGAATCTCCACTATCAGCGTTAGCGAAGTGCGTGAAAATACCTTTAAGGACAACAAATGGTGACTCCGATGCTTTGATGGCTAAATCCAGTGCTTCTTCACTCGTTTGGACACCAATTCTGGTCATACCGGTATCGACTTTTAGATGGATGTGTACTGTTTTTTGAAGATCCTTAGACTGGAAAATAATTTCATCAAGTACTTCCTCGCTAAATACCGTTATATCGACCCCGGCAATAATCGCTTGCCTTATGGAGCGAGAGGGGGGATATCCCAATACCAAAATTGGCTGGATGATCCCCGCTTCACGCAGTTCAATTGCTTCATCCAAAATGGCCACTGCTAAGTAATCTGCGCCAGCTTCTAGAGCGGCTCTAGCAACTGGGACTGCCCCATGACCATAACCATCTGCTTTTACCACAGCCATCAAGTTCACGGACAAGCCAATATATTTTTTATATTGGCTAACATTGTGTTGAATGGCTGCTAGCGAAACTTCTGCCCATGTATCTCGATAACTCTGTTGATTCACAATTCTCCCTCCCTGATTTTCCTATGAAAAAACCCTCAAGATAGACTTGAGGGTACCAAGATGGTTAGTTCAAAACGATTTCTTTTTCCAATGCTGTTTCCACTGGTACATATTCATAGTTAAGGTCGTTTGCTACCGCTTCATAGGTAATTTCTCCATTTGCTACATTCACACCAAGCTTTAACGCTGGATTTTCAGAGATGGCCTTGACAACACCCTTATTCGCAATTTGCAGTGCATATGGAACAGTCGCGTTTGTAAGAGCCATGGTAGATGTTCTTGGAACCGCTCCAGGCATGTTCGCCACGGAGTAGTGAACCACACCATGTTTTTCAAACGTTGGGTTATCATGCGTTGTTACATGGTCAATGGTTTCAACGCTTCCGCCTTGGTCAATCGCTACGTCAACGATTACAGAACCTGGTTTCATGGTTTTAACCATGTCTTCTGTAACGAGTTTAGGCGCTTTTGACCCTGGAATTAATACCGCACCGATGACTAAGTCCGCTTCTTTCACTGCTTCTGCAATGTTAAATGGATTTGAGATCAAAGTTTTAATTTGGTTGCCGAAAACGTCATCTAAGTAACGGAGACGATCTGCGCTTAAATCAATAATCGTTACATCCGCACCTAAACCAATTGCCATTTTTGCAGCATTTGTTCCGACAATACCTCCGCCAATGATGGTAACCTTACCACGGCTAACCCCTGGAACACCTGCAAGCAGGATCCCTTTACCGCCATTGAATTTTTGTAAAAATTGTGCCCCAATTTGAGCAGACATACGGCCGGCTACTTCGCTCATTGGAGTAAGAAGCGGAAGCGTACGGTTAACAGAAACTGTTTCGTAAGCAATTGCGATGACGCCGCTGTCTTTAAGTGCTTGTGCTAACGCAGGCTCTGCTGCTAAATGAAGGTACGTAAATAATACTAAACCTGGACGGAAGTATTTGTATTCGCTTTCAAGCGGTTCTTTCACCTTCATAATCATTTCAGACTGATTCCAAACATCAGCAGCTAACTCAATCAATTCAGCACCAGCTTGAGCATAATCTGCATCTACGAAACCGCTTCCAATTCCGGCCCCTTTTTCAACTAATACTTTATGTCCAGCCTGTACAAATGAAACTACCCCTGCTGGAGTTAGTGCCACACGGTTTTCATTGTTTTTGATTTCTTTCACTACGCCAATAATCATTCTCGTTATCCCCCTTAGAAGTCTTTCATGATTTTTTCTGACTTTAGAATAATCCCTTCAAAACAAATTTTCATTGTTTAGAAAACAGAAATAGCACAACTCAATTTGTGGATTTACACAAAACGTTCACAAAGACCTTGCTATAAAAGGAAAAATGACAAGGCTTACATAATAAAAAAATAAAATTTCATTTTGTTGAAATTTTCAAACAGACTGTGCCTGTCACCAAGATGACAGGCACGACTATTAGGCACCGCTATTTTTTGAACTTCTCAAGTTTTAGGTCAAGGTAGAGGGTTATTTTTTGGTTGGGATCTTTTAGATTGATTTCACCAATTTCTGATATACGTTTGAGTCGGTAGTTTAGTGTGTTGGTGTGTACATTTAAGTGATTTGCAGCTTCATGGACATTGCTGTCTTTGTTTAAAAAAACTTCTAATGTTTCGACAAGATCGGTGTTATTTTTTCTATCATACTCTTGAAGCCTCTTCAAAGAATAGTTTTCGTTCTGGTCTGTACCTGCTTTATCTATCAAAACATCAATATACTTATAGATTCCTAAGCTTTGGTAGCCATGGATTTCTTTTGCTTCTCCTGGGAATTTTCTTTTAATTGATAGGACGGTACCTGCTTCTTTGTAGGCCTTTTCCACTTTTCCTAATTGACTATAAACACTGCTGTAGCCCTGAATGATTGATTCAATTCCAAATCGTTCCTTCATTTTTGCAACAAAAAGCTCACAAAATGCATTTAGTTTATTGACTGGCTGCTCGATACAATCAAGTGAAATAAACAAGATTAATTGTTGATGGTCAATCGTGTGCAGCAATATCTTTGGCAGTTGAATCGTTTTTAAGAGGTAGGCTATATGCTTTTCATCGTCTCTTCCTAATTCCTTTGAAAACTGAAAAACGGCAATACCAAATAGTGTGGGTGGAGAAATTTGCATGGCTTGAAACTTGCGAGTGATTTCTTCAGTGGAAGAAAGATGACTCGTTAACAGCTGCCAGAAAAATTCTTGATATTGCTCTTCTTTTTTATTTTTACGGTTCTGCAGTTGAATCAGTTTATTTTTTGTTGCGTCCGCCGCTCGCTTTAAACAGTTCATTTCTTCGTCGCCTAATGTTTTATCGATCTCCAACGCCCAAATGAAGCCGAGCACTTCATCGTTCTTCCAAATCGAAACGGCGACTCGATTTCCTAGCCCGATCTCATCCACCGTCTTAACCCTTACAGGCTCAGTGCTGTTTAACAAGGCAGGAATGACCCCTTCCTTCCATAAGGAATTAATCACTTTTTCCGGTACGCGGCGGCCAATGATCGTGGCAATCCGTGCGGGGTCGGTTCGATCATCATGGGTACTGTAGGCAAGGAGACGATGATTTGCATCTTCTATGGTTATCGGACAATGTAAGACTTCACTTACCATATCAGCAAATTCTTCTAGACTATCAAAACTTGCGCGAAACGGATCATTATTTATCAAAACTACCACCTCTATCAATGAGATTGTGCACTATGTAACGTATTTGTCATTTAAAACAATATTCTTTTAATAGATTTGTCTTTATTCCACAATATAAATCGTTCACAGATATGTTATATTAATTTCACAAAGTTTTAACTTTTAGCTTCTTAGAAGCCATTGTAAACGCTATCATTTAGAAAAAGAATAGGAGGATATTATTTAAATATAAACAGTAGGTTTTATTCGAATAATATTGTATCTTTTTTAGTGAAAAAGGGAAATAGGAGATTTCAACTAAATAGGGGGTAGACGATGCAAAAAAATCAAAATCAATTACAAAGAGGTTTAGAAGAAAGACATATTACGCTTATGTCACTGGGAGCAGCCATTGGGGTAGGGTTGTTTCTAGGATCAGCAACTGCAATTAAGCTTGCGGGACCAGGTATTATTCTGGGTTATGCATTTGCAGGTATGATCATGTTCTTTATTATGAGGGCACTTGGTGAGATGGCAATTCAAAAACCAGTTGCTGGTTCTTTCAGTCAATATGCCCGCGATTATTTAGGAGCATTGCCTGGTTTCTTAACAGGATGGAACTATTGGTTCTTATGGGTCGTAACTTGTATGGCGGAGATTACTGCAGCAGGAATCTACATGGAGTATTGGTTCCCAAGTGTACCTCGGTGGATTTGGGCATTGGCAGCCTTGGTCATCATGGCTTCCGTCAATTTTCTACATGTTAAAGCATACGGGGAACTTGAATTTTGGTTTGCGTTAATAAAGATTGTCACCATTATCTTCATGATTGTTAGTGGTATTGGGATGATTGTTTTGGGTATTGGTAATGGCGGGATTGCCACGGGTATCAGCAATCTTTGGGAGAACGGCGGAATTCTTCCCAATGGTATTACCGGAGTTTTAATGTCCTTACAAATGGTTATGTTTGCTTTCTTAGGTATTGAGATGATTGGTATTACTGCCGGAGAAGTAAAGAATCCTGAGAAAACACTCTCAAGAGCGATTGATTCTGTTTTTTGGCGTATTCTTATTTTCTATGTAGGAGCATTGTTTGTCATCATGTCCATTTATCCATGGACTGAAATCGGCGCACAAGGAAGTCCGTTCGTACTGACGTTTGATAAGCTTGGAATCCCTGCAGCAGCAGGAATCATTAACTTTGTTGTCTTAACAGCTGCACTTTCTTCCTGCAACGGTGGTATTTTCAGTACAGCACGTATGCTATTTAATTTGGCTGAAAATGATGAGGCACCTAAGGGATTAGGGAAATTAAATAAGAATGGTGTTCCTAGTTTAGCAGTGTTGGTAACAGCGGGTGCTCTCTTAGTCGGTGTTGTTCTTAACTATCTTGTACCAGCAAAGGTTTTTACATGGGTAACAGCGATTTCGACGTTTGGTGCGATATGGACATGGTCGATGATTTTATTATCACAAATCAAGTATCGTAAGGGCTTAACGCCAAGTCAATTGAGCGGTTTAAAATATAAAATGCCGTTATTCCCATTCACATCCTACGTTTCATTAGCATTCTTACTTCTAGTAGTAGGGTTAATGGCAATCTTCCCAGATACAAGAATCGCTTTAATCGTTGGACCTCTATGGCTTGGGATTTTAACAGCTTTCTATTATGGAAAGGGATATCATAAACGAGGAAAGATAGAGCAGGAAAAAGTAGAACAAGTCGGATAAATGTAAAAGCATATTTTTGGCAGTAATATGTCAAAGATATGCTTTTTTTTGGTATACTTTTAATAATAGATTTTAATTTTAGGGAGATGGCGTTTTGGAAGGTTTCTTTGGTCTAGCTTTAAATATTATCCTCACAATTTATTTAGTAATTGATTCCCGAAAGCATGGTAAAAATCCTATCCTTTGGGGAGTTCTTGGTTTCGTATTTGGTGCGATTGCCCTAGGTATATATTTAATTAAGACAGATCGGAAGTTGGTAGGCTGGATTATTACCATTCTAAGTATTATTGGATATTTACTGATAATCCTGTTAGTTGGCTTGGCGATATTTTTCACAACCGTAGGATTTTCATGAATTTCGACATAAAAGGAAGGGGATTTCCCTTCCTTTTTCTTATCTAGAAGCGACAATCGATTTCCTTTTATACAACCAAGAGCCAATGATAAAGGAGATTGCTCCCCAAATGACCAATACACCAATTCCAAACCAGAGTGTACTTGAGAACAGACCTGTTTCATAAACCATACTATCCCTTAAGCCCTCGGCAAAATAGGTGAGGGGAAGGAGGTTGGATATCGGCTGGAGCCAATCCGGCATCGTTTCAATCGGGAAGAAAACCCCGCTTAAAAACATCATAAGGAAGCTAACAATGTTGGCCACTCCCATATACGCATTTTGTGAAGTACTGAAGGAAGAAAAGAAGTACCCTAGAGCATTGAAGGAAAGCGCTCCTATTAAAAAGACAATGATAAGGCTTGGAAAATTGATAAACAGATTTGCCCCAAAGATAAAAACTCCAATTAGCGATAAGAGCAGGATTTGAATAACGCTGAACAACAGTCTCATCACCATATCACTTAGGCCAAAGATTCCCATTTTTGCAGGCGTCATCCGCAGTCTTTTAATTAATCCTTTACGTCGCATTTCTACTAAATCCACCATTCCAAACATGCCGCCTTGAGCGATTGATAAAGCGATCATCCCTGTTAATAGGAAGTCTGTATAATTTAATTCATTACTTCCAGATGTAAGTGATTCAAATTCAATATCAAAGGTAGGCACTGCACCAACAGCTGAAAGGTTTGCTTGTTGAACCATTTTGTCAAGAATGGCAGATAATGCTTGAGTGGTTACCCCTCGCTCATCTTCCTTGTTTACCACAAGTACGAACGAGGTGTCATTTGCTGATTCAGGCAGGACAATTGCCGCATCCACTTCCTGGTCCTTCACCCATTGTTCGGCGGTATCTCGACTTACTGGCTCACCTGTTTTCACATCAAGGATGGACAGTTGAGTGATTTGTGTTAACAGCATTTCAGATGTCGGATTCGAATTTTCTGAGACAATTGCTATTTCTGATTGAAATTCATCATCTGAACTTCCACTAAAAATAACCATAAAGATAACCATTAAGATGACCGGGAAAAAGATGCCCCAGAACCATGCTTGCTTTTCACGAAGGGTCAATTTTAATTGTGCAGAGAACATTTTTTTGAACTGGTTAAAATTGTTCAAGTTAATCCCTCCATTCCTTACCGGTAAAAGCAATAAAGACATCTTCGAGACTCATTTCACGAATGGAAACCTGTTCCACCTGAAATTCCTTTTCTTTTGTAAATTTAAACAAATCTAAAAGTGTATCCTCCGGTTTAATCGTCCAAAGTTTTAATACTGCACCATCACGTTCAGTACGAGCTACAGAGTTAAGATTGTCCGCGAAAATAGCACCCTCTTGGGCAGCATTTTCTCCGTCTAGGAAGGATAATCGAACTTCCCTTTCTTTGGTTAGTTTTTCAATGAGGGCGGAAGGGGTATCAATGGTCACGATGTTTCCTTGGTCCACAATACATACACGATCACTTAATTTTTCTGCTTCTTCCATATAATGTGTAGTTAAAATAGTCGTTTTGCCTAACTTCTTTAGTTCGAGGATAATATCCCATATATGACGGCGTGCCTGCGGATCAAGACCCGTTGTTGGTTCGTCAAGAAAGATAATATCGGGATCACTGATCATCGCCAGTCCAATCGCAAGCCGCTGGCGCTGCCCGCCTGATAGTTTTTTGACCTGATTTTTACGATGTTCGGTTAGGTTGATGAGTTCTAGAATTTCTCCTGAAGGCCTGGCCTTTTCGTAAAACGTGGCAAAAAGATCTAAATTTTCTTCAGGGGTTAGTAAATCAAACATCGCACTTGATTGAGGCTGAACACCGATCTTCATCTTAATGGCAACACCATGCTGGCGCCAGTTCATATCTCCAAAATGGATTTCGCCATGGTCAGGTGTAACCAGTCCTTCAATCATCTCAAGTGTAGTTGTTTTTCCAGCACCATTAGGTCCAATGATGGTGAATACTTCTCCTGCTTCGACAGAGAAGCTAATGTTCTTAACCGCACAGATGGACCCGAATGACTTTTGTAAATTTTTCACTTCTAAAACCGTCATATATTTTCATCCTTTCATTCAAAAGATTGCAACTGGATTATAAATCTCCCTTTTGGTGTATATGTTCAACTTGTTAAATTCATGCGGACTTTTGCTCTATTTCATTTGCAGTAAGTTACGTACTTCGTTATAGTGAAATAATTTTTCGAAAAAAATGACGAAAAAACGAAATTTACTGTTGGAAGATAAAAAAAAGTGTGTTACTATGAAAATATGAAACCGGTTACACATATAACAGTGAAATTTATAGCCATTACGGCTATTATTTTTGCACTATATGAAACCGGTTACACATTAATTTCATCTATTAACTCTTATCTAATTTTTCAATGATAAATAACTCAGTAAAAGAGGTCATGCAATATGAATAAAGAAATCCGCATTTTATCGCCTTGTGGAATATTAGGATATGGTTATCCTGCTAGTTCTTTTCTAAGGGGAATGGAAGAGGAAATTCACGGAATTGTTGTTGATGCAGGTTCTACGGATGCAGGTCCTCACAAACTCGGTGCAGGAGTATCGATTGTCAGCAGACGAGCAACAAAAAAGGATTTAGAAATCATTTTGAAAAACGGAGTACCAAGAAATATTCCGATTATTATTGGTTCTGCAGGCGGAGCGGGTGCTAGACCACATGTAGAGTGGACGCTGGATATCGTGAACGAAATCTTAGCAGAAAATGGTCTTCAGGCAAAGATTGCCGTCATTTGGGCTGATTTTACACAGGAAGAAATTATTGAAGCTAATAATCAAGGGAAGATTAAACCATTAAGCGCCAATATCCCATCGCTTTCCAATGAAATGATCCAAGAGACAGGAAGTATTGTAGCGCAAATGGGGCATGAGCCTATTTTAGAAGCGTTACATAATGACAGTGATATTATCATCTGCGGAAGAGCCTATGATCCTTCTCCATTCGCAGCAATTGGAATCTATCATGGGATGGATGAGGCTTTATCCTACCATCTAGGGAAAATATTAGAATGCGGTGCACTTTGTGCGGTGCCAGGCACCACGAAGGATTGTATATTAGGGACCATTAAAGAGGATTCTTTTACGGTAAAATCATTAAATCCAGCTAGAAAATGTACACCTATGACAGTAGCGGCACACACTTTCTATGAGAAGGAACACCCCTATCTTTTGCACGGGCCAGGGATTGAGCTTGATCTAAGCCAGTGTGAATTTACCGAAATTGAAGATGGTGTCGTCCAGGTAACGAAAAGTAAGTTAACCAAACCAGAGCAGATGTTCATTAAGCTTGAAGGTGCTAGAAGAGTCGCGTATCGGACATTTGTTATTGCCGGTGTAAGGGATCCGATTCTACTCGAAAATATAGAGGAAATCCAACAGGCGGTTAAGGAACAGGTAACAGAGTACTACCCCGAGATTGATACAGAGGATTACGAGATTCATTTCTATAATTATGGAATGAATGCCGTATTAGGAGAAATGGAAACGGAACCATTCCGAGGCCATGAAATTGGGGCTTTATTTGAAGTTATTGCGAAAACACAGGAGTTAGCGAATACCATCTGTGCAACCGTTCGATCTACGTTCTTGCACTATGGCTATGATAAGCGAAAGTCAACAGCTGGAAATCTCGCTTTTCCATTCGCACCAAGTGATATTGAATTTGGAGCGGTCTATGAATTCTCAATCTATCACTTAATGGAAATCACTGAAAATCCATTCAGAATCGAATATGTGCAGGGGGAAATGTAAGATGACCTCACTTTTTGAACTAGCGAAGGTATTAAGGAGTAAAAATTCAGGACCGTTTGAGTTAACATTGGATATTTTGTTTGATTCAAAGGAAAATTACGATCGTGTAAAGTATTCTGGAAAAATTTCTGTTGAAACAATTTGCAAGCTCTACAATATTACGGAAGATCAAGTTCATCATCTCGTATTCTTTGATCAGGCACTTGGAGTGAAAATTACAATTGCTAGAAAAACCTCTTCAGGTACGGTCGGAGATCGAGACGTATATGGTGCACAGCAGCATGCTCCATTAATGAAGATCATGATAGAGTAGGTGGTTATGAATATGGGGAAAATAGCAGTCGTTGGCAGTATAAATATAGATTATGTGATTGAAGCAGACCGATTACCAGAACTAGGAGAGACCGTGCTAGGCAATCATTTCTTCCTTTCATTAGGTGGGAAAGGCGCGAATCAGGCTGTTGCCGCTTCCCGCTTAGGAGGAGATGTCGCGTTGTTTGGTTCCATTGGTAATGATGAAAATGGACAAATTATTAAGGGGAAAATGCAGAAGGAGAGAGTTGACTTATCTCACCTTAATACTATTGAGAATCATCCGAGCGGGGCTGCGTTTATTGAACTTTGTGACAGTGAAAATCGGATTGTAGTCATTTCCGGAGCCAATATGCATACCGATGTTTCTTATATAAATAGCGTAACTGCTGAGCTGTTAAAATATGATGTTATTCTTTTTCAATTAGAAACTCCACTAGAAATGATGGAGCATATTGTTCCGGTATTAGCGGAAAATAGGAAAACAATCATCCTAAATCCTGCACCGGCGCTGAAATTAAAAGAAGAATTGATCAATCAGATTACCTATTTGACTCCAAATGAATTTGAATATGGATTGATCTTAGATAGTGAAGATTCGATGGAAACGCTCCTAAAACAGTATCCCAATAAATTAATTATTACGCGCGGCACTAAAGGGGTTACCTATTTTGATGATGAGAAACAGATTGACGTTCCTGTGATAAAAGTGGATGCTGTGGACACAACAGGAGCAGGAGACACATTCTCTGGTGCATTTGCTGTTGGAATCTCTGAAGGTAAAGGTCTTTATGAGAGTATCTACTTTGGAAATGTTGCAGCTGGATTATCGGTTACAAAAAAAGGAGCCCAAACCGGTATGCCTTACAGGAACGAGGTAGAACAAATATTGAAAGCGGGGCTTAGCCATGAAAGTAAAGGCGAAGATGAAACAAATTAAAAAAGACTGGATCTTATACGTAATGCTTCTTCCTGCCATTATCTATTTTGTTACCTTTCATGTAGTCCCTCTGATTGGGATGAAGCTTGCCTTCGAGGACTATCGAATCATTGGTGATAATGAGTGGGTTGGATGGAAACATTTCGAAGTGCTGTTTAGTTCTCCAGCTTTTTTCGATGTGTTAAAAAATACCGTGATTATCAGTTCGATGAAGATGCTGTTTATTTTTCCGATTCCGATTATTCTCTCTTTATTAATCAATGAGGTACGGAACGGAAAATTTAGAGGGTATGTTCAATCTGTAGTCTACCTGCCCCACTTCCTATCATGGGTTGTGATTGCAGGGGTGTGGATCAGTTTATTAAATCCAGTCGATGGCGGTGTCAACGTACTGAGGAATTTCTTCCAAATGCCATCGCTAGATTTTATGACGAGCAAGGGCCATATCCGCTGGGTGCTGGTATTTTCAGAAATGTGGCGTACCGCTGGCTGGGATTCGATTCTTTATTTAGCAGCGATTATGAAAATTAGTCCTTCTTTATATGAAGCAGCACGGATGGACGGAGCCTCAAATTTACAGCAAATGAGATACATTACGTTACCTGCCTTAGCAACAACAGTGGTAACCGTATTTATCTTAAACCTTGGTTTCTTTATGAATGCAGGGTTTGACCAAGTATTTAACTTACTAAATGACTCCGTCATTAGTGTAATTGATATTTTAGACACGTATGTATACCGAATCGGTATTTTGAATGGACAATATGCCTATGCGACGGCGGCAAGCTTGTTTAAAGGGGCCATCGGTGTCGTATTAATCCTTGGAACTCATTTTATTTCCAAGCGGTTTACAGGTAAGGGAGTTTGGTAATGGAGGTGACTTTACATGAATAAGAAATTTAATTGGTTTACCGTAATCGTTTATACCTTGTTATTTTTATTGTCACTTTCGGTGTTAGTGCCAATTTTGAATTTGTTGGCCATGTCATTATCTGATCCACTAAAGGTTCATAACTTAAGTGGATTGGGTATTATCCCAGAAGGATTTACGTTGATTAATTATAAAATCCTGCTCTCAAATCCGTTGATTGTGAAAAGTATTTTTAATTCGCTCTTTATCACAATCGTCGGAACGTTAATCAATCTATTGCTGACAGCCATGGCGGCTTACGTGTTAGCCCGAACCAATTTTGTTGGGAAAAGAATTGTGCTCATCTTTCTGATTGTATTAATGGTGTTTGAGCCAGGTCTGATTCCAGAATATTTACTCGTGAAAGACCTTGGTTTATTAGATACTTACACCTCTCTTATTCTATATAAAGCAGTTAATGTCTACTATCTATTTATCCTTATGAGATTCTTTGAGGATGTACCTGATAGTATTTTAGAGGCTGCAAGAATTGATGGAGCGGGTCATTTTCGGATTTTCACGAAAATCATGCTTCCATTATCCAAGCCAGCATTGGCAACATTAGGTTTATTTTACGGAGTCTATCATTGGAATGAATACTTCCGGGCTACCATCTATATAACGGATCCAAATAAATGGCCGCTGCAAGTCGTGCTGCGACAATTCGTCGTCCAACAGGACAACACAACCATGCTGGGATCACAAGGCATATTAACCGCAGACCAAATCGCAGCCCTAGACTTTGGATCCCTGCAAGCCGGAACCATAATCATATCCATCATCCCACTGCTGCTCCTATACCCGCTAATCCTTAAATTCTACGCAAAAGGACAGCTAGAGGGAGGCGTAAAAGACTAGGTGACAGGCACCGTTTATTCATTTTAACGCTTTTATACACAATTTTATACACAATCTTTATACATTGCTTTGCTATTATGAACAGATTTTGAGGAGGAATGTTAGATGAAGAAGAATAAGAAGTTTATGGTTTCTGCGATGAGTTTGGTTATGGCGTTTGGTTTGGCGGCATGTTCTGAGGATTCTGCGAAGGATTCTAAGGGCGGCGATAAGGATGGTAAAACGACGATTCGTTTGGTTATGAAGGATGATGGTCCTTCTAATCCGGCTGCTGTGAAGTATTATGATAATTTGGAAAAGGCTTTAAAAGCAGATGAGAATCTTGATGTTGATATTGAACTGGTTGAAGTTCCGCAAGGGAATTATTCAGAAAAGCTAAATCTGTTACTATACAGCGGTGATATCCCTGATTTAATCTACTTCCAAGGTGGAGACCAGCAGATTGCTGAACAGAATTTGTTAGAAGATTTAACTCCTTATATTGAAGATTCAAAGTATTTGAAGGATCTCTTGCAGCCTTACAACGAGAAAAGGTTAGAGAACTATCCTTATCTTCTTTGGGTAAAGCCGCTAGATTCTAAAACACCTGTTGTAAGAGCAGATTGGTTCAATCAAGTACCAAGTGCTCAGGAATTTATCGCAAATCCAACAACAGATAACTACTACAAGTTTTTCAAGGAATTGTTAGCGGTTCCGAATGGACCTAAAAATGGTGTATCCGTTGCAGGAGACATTACTGAGTTAGATTACATGTTTGAAATGGCTTTTGGTATTAATCAAACATGGTTGAAAAAAGATGACGGAACGTACGAGTATTCAAAAGTATCAAACAAGGAAAAAGAAAAGCTAGCATTCTATAACCAATTATATAAAGATGGCATTCTAGACCCACAATACCTAACAAAGCAATGGGATACAAAAGAAAAGGCATTTTATGATGGTGAAACAGGTGTAATTGTTGGAACAAATGGTAAAGTGGTTGATCTTTATAACGGTAAAATGAAGCAAGTAAATGGTGACAGTGCAGAGTTAGTTGTTCTTCCTCCTGCAAAAGGTGAGTTCCAAGGATTTGCACCAACAGATATTACAAAAGAATCACGTGGTATGGCGATTTCTTCTCAATCAGAAAACAAAGAAATTGCTTTCAAGATTTTGGATTACTTAGCAAGCCCGAAGGGACAAATGTTTGACCGTCTTGGCTTCGAAGGTGAACACTATAACATTGTCGATAACCAAATTGAATTAACGGACAAGTATTATGGCGAATGGTATGCAAGATATTGGGAAGCAACGGACCTTAAAACAGAACAGCCTTTAAAAACTCCATTGTTAAGCGAACCAGCAGTTAAATCACAAGAATTAGCGAAGGAATTCTACAGCGAAGACAACAGTTTTATGATTCCTGAAGAGCATGTGTCTAAGTGGGATGCAATGGAAAATCTTTATAAAGAATATGCAACAGATATTATCACTGGCAAACGTCCAATCGATGATTTTGATTCATTCGTGAAGGAATGGGAAAAAGCCGGTGGTAAAGAATTAACGGACTACGCAAACAAAACTATTAAGTAAGGAGTTCTTTCAATGATTTCATTTCAGGAACGTGTTCAGGGTGTCATCTTAGCTACGGCTTTAGGTGATGCCATGGGGGCTACAATTGAAAAATTAAGCTACGAGCAAATTAAAGAAATGTACGGACGTGTTGAATCTTTAAAAACAAACTGGTATAAAGCGGATGCACCACAAGAAGTAACTCTTGGCAAAATGCGCGGGAATGGCATTGTGACAGATGATACGTTAATGACAACTGCTCTCATCCATGTTTATTTGAAAGAACAGCGACACCTGGATGCCTACGATCTTGGGAATGAATTCGTGAAAGAAATTTCCTATAAAAAAACCTATATACCTGAATTTGGACGCGAGGGTCTGATTATCGACCGGTTGTTTTATCCGGAGAAATATATTTTCATGCGTCATGTATTAGCAAACTGTGAGCCGAGAGAAGGCGGCATTGGAAATATGATCAACTGTGGTGCTGCCATGTATATCTCTCCCATTGGGATTGTGAATGCCGGTAATCCAAAGGCTGCTTATGACGAAGCGATCTTATTCGCGATGGGTCATCAAAGCAGCTATGGATTGGAAGCTGCGGGGGTCTTAGCTGCTTGTGTAGCCAAGGCCTTCGAAGAAAACATTACCGTGGATGAGATTGTTGAAACAGCGATTTATTTTGCGAAGGATGGAACCAAGCAGGCGATCATCGATATGACGGAAGCGGCAAGAACACTTCGTGCAGAAAAGGCCACGATGGACCAAGTGATTACTGCCTTCCAAAGCGTTATTGCCAAATATTCTCCAATGGGAGATGACGTTCATCGAAAAATAGAGAAAATCGGAATTCCTTCTAACCATTACACGCCAAGCCGGTTATTTTCGATAGAAGAATTACCAATGGCCCTTGCTTTTATCGTTCTAAATGATGGCGAATTCTACAAATCTATCTATGATGGAATAAATTCCGGCAGGGATACAGATTCGATTGGTGTCATGATTGGGGTTATTCTAGGAGCGATGTACGGTTCTGAAGTGATTCGCGAAGAAGATATTAACCTATTAGAAGATACCAATAAAATGAACCTTGTTGAATTATCCAATTCATTTGCACAAGTGGCAAAGAGCATCATTATTGAAGATATTCGTATAAATGAGAAAAGAAAAGCATACTTGGAAAACAACTGCTAAGGCAAGGAGTGAGTTAGAATGATTCCTGAGAATTACTTGGAAAAAGTATATGCTGGCTTTCTAGGGATGAATGTCGGAATCCGACTTGGAGCACCCGTGGAGCCTACAGAATGGACACCTGAAAGAATTCATCAATTCTATGGTGAAATTACAGGTTATGTAAAAGACTATAAAACCTTTGCAGCAGACGATGACGCAAACGGACCTATCTATTTTATTCGCGCACTATACGATGATGCGATTGACCGAGAACTAACGCCTGAGGACGTTGGCAGAGCGTGGTTAAATTACTCCAGAAATGGAATTGGCATGTTCTGGTGGGGCGGCGAAGGGATTAGTACAGAACACACCGCTTATAACAATTTGAAAAAAGGTATTCCTGCACCTCTATCCGGTGCGGCAGAGACAAATGGAATTGTTATGGCAGAACAAATTGGCGGTCAAATTTTCATTGATACATGGGGATTATTATTTCCGAATCAAATCGAAAAAGCTGCCCATTATGCAGAAGTGGCGGCAAGTGTATCACATGATGGAAATGGATTATATGGTGCAAGATTTATTGCAGCGTGTATTTCAAAGGCTTTCTCTGCCACTACGATTGAAGAAGTAATCGAAGCGGGACTTAGCACCATTCCAAGCGACTCGTTATATACGAAGGTAGTAAAGGCAGTCATCGATTTTTACGAGAAAAATCCAAATGACTTCCGCCTTTGCCGTCAATATCTTGAAGACGAATGGGGGTATGACAAATACCTGGGTATCTGCCATATCATTCCGAATGCCGGTGTTTGTATCCTTTCTCTTTTATACGGAAAAGGCAGCTTTGCTAGAACGATTGAAATTGCCACCATGTGTGGATGGGATACAGACTGTAATGCTGGAAACGTAGGTACGATTGTAGGGGTATTACATGGAATCGAAGCAATCCCTGCGCATTACCGTAAGCCAATTAATGATGCGATCGTTACTTCAAGTGTATCTGGTTACTTAAATGTATTCGATATTCCGACGTTTACAAAGGAATTAACGCTACTTGGCTATAAAGTAAATGGTGTGAAAGCACCTGAGTGGCTTGGGGATAGTGTTAAAAATGGCGAAGTGTATTTTGATTTTGTTCTTCCTGGTTCTACTCATGGATTTAAAACAGATAACAGCTTTAAAACCTTATTACGGCATAGTGATGAACAAGGCTTTGAACGTCCAGGCTCTTTAGAAGTGATCATTGACCGCATGTATGAAGGTGATCAAAGTAAAATTTTTTACAAGCCTTTTTATAGACGTGAGGAATTTAATGATGAAAAATATAAGCCGACATTCGCTCCAACGGCTTATAGCGGTCAAACAGTAGCCGTGAAAATTTATTTAGACAAGTTTCAGGGTAGTGACATCATTATTACCCCGTACGTTCGAAAAACATTTAGCCAAGAATCCGTATACTTACAACCGGTAATCTTGGAAAATCAAAGCTGGAACGATATTCAATTTACGATTCCAGAGACAAATGGGGATCTCATTGATGAAGTAGGGTACTTGGTAGAAAGTCCATCGATTTTAATCAATCGTGCATTCGGAAGATTTTTTATCGATCAATTCCATATTTTCGGAAATGCGGACTATTCCATCGATTTTGCAAAGCAATCAGTTGAATTTAAGTGTATCACTCCTTTTGCCCACCATAACGGGGAATGGACGCTTGGAAATAACTTGATGAAATATGAAACAGAAGAAGATTGTTCCTCTTATAGCGGGAATTATTATGCCAAGGATTATGTCATGGAAGCTGAAATTACCCCGGATTCTGGAAAGAGCCATCATTTAATTTTCCGCGCTATCGGGACCGAACGTCATTATTTAGCTGGCTTTGATGGTGATGGTCAGGTTTCGTTGAAGCAGAATGATTTTGGGATAAAGGTATTAAAAACGGCAGCGTTTGACTGGGAGCATGGAAAAACCTATACCTTTAAAATGCAGTGTATAGGTTCTAATCTGTCACTTTCTATCAATGATCAAGTTGTTATTCAGGCAAATGACACACGTTATTCTCACGGCATGTACGGTTTCGGCTGTCACGAGAAGGGTGAAGGTAGAATTCATACTGTGAAAATTAAAGAAATAAATTAACAAAGATTACACCAAAAGGCTTGGATATAAGATATGATGAAAGAAATTATATCTATAATCCAAGCCTTTTTTTAGAATAAGTTTAACAATTGGAGCGAGTAGTTGTGAAGAATAGCAAAGTAACCATCCGTGATGTTGCCAAAGAGGCAGGCGTGTCCGTTGCGACCGTTTCTCGGTACCTTAATCAGAATAGCTACATGAGCGTAGATACACAAAAGAAGATACAAGAGGTTATGGCACGTCTTGATTATAAACCAAATGAAATTGCCAGGGGACTTGCGAAGAAAAAGTCCAACACCATTGCTTTAATCATCCCGGATATGACAAATCCATTTTTCCCGGACTTGGTGAGAGCGATAGAAAAAGTAGCGAAAGCGAAAGGCTACAGTCTTTTATTAATTAATTCGGATGAAACAGAATTGCAGGCTGAAGAGTTTTGGGAAAACTTTAAACGAAGATATATCGATGGTTTTATTTTGGCTTCTTTTGAGGTGGATGAGAATTTCCTAGCTATTTTGGAGGGTTTAAATATTCCATTTGTCTGTGTTGACCGTGCTGTAAAAATGAACTCATTAAATGTTGTCTGGATAGATAATTATGAAGGCGCCAAAATCGCGACAGAACATTTAATCGACATTGGCTGCAAAAGAATTGCTCATATTAGCGGACCTCATTCCTTCCTTCCATCCTTTGAGCGTAAAATGGGCTATTTGGATACACTAGCTGCAAAGTGTCCTGAACAAGATCCGATTATTCTTGAAGGCGATTTTTCCTTAGAAAGTGGCAAGGCATTGACGGAAAAATTGTTGAAGGAACATGGTGAGGTTGATGGAATCTTCTTTGCCAATGATTTGATGGCCATCGGTTCATTGAAATCAATGAAGCTGCTAAACAAAGAGGTTCCAAAGGATATTGCTATCATCGGTTTTGATGGAATTAAATTAACTGAGTTCGTTGAGCCTGCCCTAAGTACCATCGAACAGCCGACCTACAATATTGGCGCTGCTGTGACAACGAAATTAATAAATATAATAGAAAAAGTTGAAAACGAAACAATCGAATACGATTTGCGTGTTAAGTTAGTACAGCGAGAATCAACATTGGGTTATAGCGCTAACAGTAAAAACTAAAGGGAGACCAGCATACATATAGCTGGTCTTTTTTATTTGTCTTTTTTATGCTGATCCATTTTTCCCTCATGAATAATATAAGGTAAATTCCCTCTCTACTATTATCTGATTTTACTAAAATATTCTCAACAAATCTTATTAGAATTATACCGAAAATCAGTAGGTTTTATGGGCGTAATCCCTATTAACCTACTGATTTTCCAGTATTATCATGTTAATACTACTCTTCACTGCATCACTACAGTATAATTTTACCAAACTATAATAATCTAATTATTACCAATATACAAATATATTTTTAGTAAAATATATAATGAAAGCATTTACTTTTAGTAAAACTGCCATTATAATAATCCTATAAACTACTAGGAGGGTTAGAATGAAGACGTCAAAGATGAAATTTTTATTCCTTTTTACAATTGTAGCAGCACTGCTCTTATCAGCCTGCAGTTCATCCGAAAATACAAAGGGTGATAAAGCAGAAGATGGCAAAGTTAAGTTAAGATTTGCAACATGGGATGTAGGTGACGATGTTGAGTTGCAGCAAGGATTAATTGATGAATTTAACGCAAAAAATAGTGATATCGAAGTTGTTTTAGAAGCGTACGGCGGTGACTATGATACAAAGATTACTGCAGGTATTGGTGCGAAAGATGCTCCCGATATCATGTATATGTGGAATTACCCTCAATACAAGGATGCGCTTGAACCGCTTGATTCTTATATAGAAGATAGAGGGGAAGAGTACAAGGGTAATTTTTATGAAGCGTTATGGAACTATAACTCCGTTGGCGAGGATATTTACGGCCTTCCAGTAGGTTATACCACACATGTTGTTTACTATAATAAAGATTTATTTGACGCAGCAGGACTTGAGTATCCAAAAGCTGGCTGGACATGGGATGATTTACAGGAAGCAGCCAAGAAACTAACGGATAAAGAAAAGAAAATTACTGGTTTTGCTTTCCCAGGTCAACCTGACCCATATGATTTTGAGATGTATTTATGGGGCAATGGTTCTTCGTATGTAGATAGTAAAGGGAAATTAGATGGAAACTTGAATTCAAAAAAATCAATTGAAACGTTTACTATGTTCCAAGATATGTTAGAAGAGGGTTCTGCGATTACCACAGAAGGCTGGGGCGATACCGAGATGAAAACAGGCAAAGTAGGTATGTTTATTAACGGTGCCTGGTACCTTTCTGCATTTACAGAAGCTGGAATTAACTATGGTGTTGTTGAAATCCCTGCGTTCGGTGACAATCCAAGTGCAAGTATCGTGAGTTCTTCTGGTATTGCAATGTCAAAGGATTCTAAACACAAAGAAGCTGCCTTTAAATTTATGGAATTTTGGACAGGCGAACAAGCAAATAAAGCCCGCCTATCCTTTGAACTCCCAGTTTTAAAAAGTGTAGTTGAATCAGAAAAGCTCCAAGAAGATCCAATTAAAAAAGTATTTTACAACATGCTAGAACAAAGTGAAGGCCATACACCGACATCCTTTGTAACAGAGGACTGGAGTAAGTTATCAGAGGATTTAAGTTTAGTGTTTGAGCAAATCTTTAATCCTAGTACACGTGTTGATCCTAAAGAAGCTTTAAATAGTGTCGCTAAGTAAGAGTGCCCAATGATCTCCAATGAGAATATATCATCGCAGCATGATATATTCTCATTTTTTTAAAAAGTTTTTTACTATGTGATTCAAAAAGGTCAAACCATTAAGAGGGAAATATATGTTTACTAAAAAGAACAAACAAAAAAAATTCACATTAGTTCGTAAAAGAGTGCCCTTTTTATTTATTTTACCCTGGATCATCGGTTTTATCGTTTTTACTTTAGGACCGTTAGTTTTTTCATTAATCATGAGTTTGTTTGATTGGCCGATTGCCGGCGAAGCGAAATTTATTGGATTAGGTAATTTTAAGGAGATGTTTACGGCTGATCCTCAGTTTTATGATTCGCTGATTATCACTTTGAAATTTGCATTAATATTTGTTCCATTAAACCTCTTTGTTGCATTGGTGCTTGCACTGCTTATCACGCAGCCAATCAAAGGAATTAAGATCTTTAGGACCATCTTCTATCTGCCGGCCGTTGTATCCGGTGTGGCTGTGTCCATTATATGGGGTTGGATGTTTAACTCTGAGTATGGAGTTTTAAATTATATATTATCCTTGCTTGGTATCGAAGGACCAAACTGGCTGATTGATCCCAAATGGGCCATTGTAACGATTGTGGTTGCAAGTGCTTGGGGCGTCGGGACGATGATGTTGATTTTTTATACGGATATTAAAGGAATTCCACATGAAATGTATGAAGCAGCATCCATTGATGGAGCGGGTCCGATTAGGCAATTTGTTAGTATCACGATTCCTACTATTACACCAACCATCCTATTTAATGTCATCACTTCTGTTATCGCGGCGTTACAGCAATTAACATTAGTGTTGCTATTAACCGGGGGCGGCCCATTAAAATCAACTTATTTCTATGGACTATTTGTCTATAACAATGCATTTAAACACCATGAACTTGGTTATGCCAGCGCAAATGCCTGGTTTATGTTTATCATCATCCTGCTATTGACGATGTTAATCTTTAAGTCATCCTCTACATGGGTATTCTATGAGGCTGAAGTGAAAAAGGAAAGAAAAGGAAGGAAAAGAAAATGAAGATAACACGAAAACATAAAATCATTGTTTACAGCATTCTTGTCCTCTTTTCTCTTTATTTTCTATTTCCGTTTATATGGGCATTCATTACGGCACTTAAATCCGAAACAGAAGTATTTAGCTTTCCACCTAAGTTTGTCCCAGATGTCCCATTGTTTAGTAATTTTATGGATGCCTGGAATAGCCAGCCCTTTGGAACATATTTTAAGAATTCGATGATTGTTACAGTGTTAACGACAATCGGTCAACTCATATCTTGTTCCTTAGTTGCGTATGGATTTGCAAGATATGACTTTAAATTTAAAAACATTCTCTTTATCCTGCTTTTATCAACGATGATGATTCCGTGGGATGTTACGATGATTCCACTTTATATGGAATTTAACATGTTTGGCTGGATTAATACGTTAAAACCACTGATCGTCCCTGCCTTTTTCGGCTCAGCTTATAATATCTTTTTGCTAAGGCAGTTTTTAATGAACATTCCTAAAGATTTAGAAAATGCAGCAAGAATTGATGGAGCAAACGAGTTCCAAATCTTTTATAAAATTTTTCTGCCAATTATGAAGGCACCTTTAACCTTGATTGCTGTATTAAATATTATTTTGGTTTGGAATGACTACTTAGGACCACTTATTTATTTAAATGATCAATCCAAATATACGATGGCGCTTGGTTTAGCATCATTCCAAGGCGTACATGAACTTCAAATTATTCCTATTATGGCAATGACGCTTGTTATGATCATTCCGCCAGTAATCGTTTTTGCCTTTGCGCAGAAATATATTGTCGAAGGAATTAGCGGTTCAATCAAGTAATAAAGTTCGGAGGAAGAAAACATGCAACGTGAAATGAAGAGATGGGAAAATATCCATCTTACGGCACTAAATAGGCTCCCAGCACATACTGATTTTTACAGATACCGTGCATTTGATGAGGCATTACACTATAAAAAGGAAAATAGTAAGGGATATACGTCACTTGATGGTGAGTGGAAGTTTCTCTTCTTGGAAGCACCAGAATTTTCACCAGTAAATTTTGAAACAGAAGAATTCAATATTAAAGATTTGGATGATATTGTTGTGCCATCATGTTGGCAATTAAAGGGATATGGGAATATGCACTATACAGATGTATTATATCCTTATCCGATTAATCCGCCATTTGTGCCACAAGATAATCCAACAGGCATCTATTTTAAAGAAGTTTATTTGGAAGATATAAAGGAAGAAGAAAAAATCATCGTTAAATTTAACGGGGTGGATTCGGCCTTTGATCTCTATGTGAATGGCCATCATGCCGGCTACAGTAAAGGGTCGAGAATGCCATCTGAATTTGATCTTACCGAGTACGTTCGAAATGGAAAAAATAGATTTACCGTTAGAGTTTATCAGTTTTCAGATGGAACCTACTTAGAAGACCAGGATATGTGGTGGCTGTCAGGGATCTTTAGAAGTGTGGAACTCTATCGAGTAAACAAAGATACGCTTCAAGATGTCTTCATTGAAACATTGCCGGATGCAGATTTTAAAGATTTTACGTTAAAATTAACTGGTCAGTTTCTCACAAGTGAAATACATTCAGCAAATGTGAAGCTTGTTCACGGTAAGAAAGAGATAGATTCCTTCCCTGTAGAAGTGATTAATGGCGAATTCCAAGTGTTAAGAAAAATGGTAGATCCACTATTATGGAATGCAGAAGAACCAAATCTCTATTTCGCTGTTTTGGAGTATCGGTTAACAGATGGAGAAAAGGAAATTGTTCCATTGCGATTTGGTGTAAGATCAATCGATATCATTGACAACCAAATGAGAGTGAACGGAAAAAGAATCTTTTTTAATGGTGTAAATCGACATGATTTTAATCCGAGAATGGGCAGAACCGTAACCTACGAAGATATGCTTCAGGATGTTATCTTAATGAAACAGCATAATATCAATGCTGTTAGAACTGCCCATTATCCAAATAATGATGTTTTTTATGATCTTTGTGATGAATATGGACTGTATGTGATTGATGAAGCCGATCTTGAGTGCCATGGCTTTGAAAACACAGGGAATTATAACTGGATCAGCGATAATGAGTTGTGGGAAAAGCAGTATGTAGATCGTGCCGTGAGAATGGTGAAGAGAGACCGAAATCATCCCAGCGTTATTATTTGGTCCCTAGGAAATGAATCTGGTCAGGGCAGAAACTTCACAGCGATGTATCAGGCGATAAAAGAAATTGATTCTACTAGATTGGTACATTATGAGGGAGATTTTCATGCTGCCTATAGTGACATGTATACTACGATGTACACGAGATTAAAGGCACTTGAAGAAATCGGGCAGGATTCCGAAGGGAAAAAGCCCCATATCTTATGTGAATATGGCCATGCGATGGGAAATGGACCTGGCGGGCTGACAGAATATCAAGATGTGATGAGGAAATACCCGCGTTTACAAGGTGGATTTGTATGGGAATGGTATGACCATGGTATTGAAAGTGTAGACGAAGATGGAAACATCTATTATCTATATGGCGGTAATTATGGAGATTTCCCTACGAACGGAAACTTCTGTATTGATGGACTCGTATTCCCAGACCGGACACCATCACCTGGGCTGATTGAGTACAAAAAGGTAATTGAACCGATTGTAACACAGGCTATTGACCTCACTCAACGTAAGATTAGAATAAAAAATAGATATGATTTTAGAAATCTTGAAGGAATTCAGTTAAACATTAAGGTAGAATCCTATACTCATTTAATAGAAGAAAAGAATATTAATCTCCCATCTATTCATGCACAGGGGGAAATAGAATTGTCACTGCCAATTAATCTTGAAAAGGCCCTACATTACGATGATGTACGCATCAAACTTAGTTATTCAGAGCCAAAGAGAACTCTTTATGCAAGTGAAGGTCATCCTATCACCACTGAGAGTTTCTTACTGGAAGCAACAAAGGTGAAGAAAATGGTACTGCCAGAAAGCCAAGATATTCATGAAAGCATCACAATAGAAGAGACTCGAACACAACTCATTCTTGAAAATGATACGTTTAAAACTATTTTTTCAAAATTTCATGGTGTTCTTGTCTCCCATCAACTAAATGGCGAAGAGATTATTGAAAAGGGGCCTGAACTCACACTGTGGAGAGCTGCCATTGACAATGATATGTATAAGAAAGACGATTGGACCAATAAGTACTTCTTGAAAAATGCAAAGGAACAACTAGCATCCTTCACTTATCAAGAGCACGAAGGTTATGTAGATATTGAAATTAGAAAATATTTATCCAGTGTGAATCAGGCATGGGGCTTTGAAGTGTATTACCAGTATCGAATCACGCAGGCAGGGGCTTTTAATCTTCAACTAAAAGGCAGTAAGATTATTAGAGGGAAAGAAGTTCCTGAAATGCTGCCGAGAATTGGAATTACGATGCATGTAAACAAAGAGTATAATGATGTAACATGGTATGGCAGAGGCGATTCGGAGAGTTATCAGGATAGTAAAAGAAGCCAAAGCATTGGCCTTTATCATAAGCAAGTCGAGGAAATGCACACGGATTATGTTTATCCACAGGAAAATGGGTCAAGATGTGATACTTCTTTCTTAGCGGTAACGAAAGGGGATCAGTCCATCCTCTTTAATTTTAAAGAAATCAGGGATTTTACCATCCATGACTATGAAACAAGTGCATTAGAAGATGCGACACACCGAGGAAAAATTAAGAAATCTCCATTCAATGTGTTAACCATCGATTATCGACAAAGCGGTCTTGGAAGTAATAGCTGTGGTGAAGAACAGCTGCCAGCCTATAGAGTAGGAATAGAAGATTTTGAAATCGGGCTGGAAATTAGGAGCGTTCAAAAGGATGATCTTGTAGAAGAAAGCAAGTACTTCCGAGTTAGATAAAATTTCAAAGGCAGGGGAAACCCTGCTTATTTGAAATTTAGCAGCAGACTATAAAATGACTGGGAGAAATAGGATGAATTTAGATATTAAAGAAATACCATTTTCCAGATTTGGCTCCTATTTTTGTGTTTCACAAGAAAAGGATGCTGTTTATATTCGAGACGTGCATGGAGGGGATGACGCACCATCCAAGCTTTTTCAACTAGATATCGTTAAGGATGGGGTCGAACAGGAATACGAAGTACGTGCTTCAGAGGTATCCCTGTCCTTCTATTTAAAGGGCCAATCGGAATGTGTGGCGGAAATCATCATTCCTGAAGAAGATGAACTCCATATTGAGGTACAAGATGCAGAACTTAGGTTAAAAGCGACAAAAGGAAAATATGATTCATTAATGGAATTGGAAGATGGCATGTATGAATACCACATCTATCCGAAGGAATTAAAATTAATGATCATCAACCTAAATGGTGAAATGACTGTCCGGGCACCTTGGAATATCATTGGGAACGATTTTATTGATATGCGTTTGAAAAATGGCCATTTTGTTATCGAGAGTTATCGTACCGTTTATCAAAAAAAGGATTATCCTCCTTTTAGCCAAGGAAAAGAACAGGTTGAGGTGCTATACAAAGAATGGTTCGATTCCATGAAAAAGGGATATCAACAAGCGGAATATCTGCCTTCCTTGGAGAGGGCTTCCTATATTACATGGTCAAGTGTTGTTCATCCGGATGGAATCCTTAAAGACTATGCGATGTATATGTCAAAACTGTGGATGTATAATATTTGGTCGTGGGATAATTGCTTTAACGCTTTAAATTTAGGTGAACACTATCCGGAACTTGCCTACGCTCAATTTAAGATTTTTATGGACACTCAAGATGTTTCGGGCGCTTATCCAGATTTCGTAAATGATAAATTCATTTCCTACAATTGTGTTAAGCCGCCAATTTTTGCTTATGTCTATGAGCAACTTATGGAAAAAAATGATTACTTTAAAGACACACAGCGATTAAGAGCAGTTTATGAGTCTACTAAAAAGGTAATGAACTATTTTGATGACTATCGCACCTTTCAGGGAAGGCTGCCACACTATAAACATGGAAATGATTCCGGCTGGGATAATGCTTCGTTATTTCATGAGGGAATGCCAGTGGAAGCACCTGATCTTGCAAGTTTTTTAATACGTTCCTATGATATCCTCACCTCCTTTGCTGAAATTTTGGGTGAAAAGGAAGAGGCTGCACAGTTTAAGAATAAAGCAGACTCCATTCTTGCCCTGTTACTTGAAAGACTATATGACGATGATGGTTTTTATGGCCGCGTTGGTAAAAATGGAGAGAAAATCAGTATTAGAACTAGTTTAATACTAAGGTTGCCAGTCATCATTGGTTATCGCTTGGATAAAGACATCATGGACACCTTAGTGTCTGACCTAGAAGCAAATTATGAAACAAAGTATGGCTTGGCAACTGAAAGTGTAACAAGTGAGTTATATCAGGAAAATGGATATTGGCTCGGTCCTATTTGGGCTCCTGTTACCTATCTCTTTATCCATGCTTTAAAAAGTAATGGATACGAAGAGGCTGGAAATCGTCTAAGAGATAAGTTTTTAGACCTCACGCTCATAGGCGGGATGGCGGAAAACTTCGATCCACTAACTGGAAAAGGATTGGTTGATACATCCTTTACATGGACATCTAGTGTATTTCTGCTGCTATTAGAAGATAAGTTAAGGGGTGATTAAATGCAAAAGTATATGGGGGAAATAGCCCTTACGATTACGGCGATAATATGGGGGAGTGGATTTGTTGCTAGTAGCATCTCTTTGGAGCACTTTACTCCCTATCAGATTTTGGCAGGAAGGTTTATAATAGGAACTATCATTTTAAGCATAATTTTCCATAAAAGACTGAAAAATATTAACAAAAGTACGATTATAAAAGGGGCTGTATTGGGGATCTTCTTATACCTGGCCTTTGCGTTGCAAACGGTGGGCCTTCAATATACAACACCTTCAAAAAATGCCTTTTTAACGGCAGTGAATGTTGTGATTGTCCCTTTTATTGCCTTTGTCATGTATAAACGAAAAATTGATATGTATGAATTAGTGGGCGCCATCCTAGCAATGGTCGGTGTTGGCATCTTATCACTTAAACTCTCCGCTGACATTAATATCGGGGATTTGCTGACACTGGGCTGTGCTTTTGGATTCGCATTCCATATATTTTATACAGCAAAATATGTAAAAGATTCAGATCCTGTTTCCTTAACGCTCATCCAAATGCTGACAGCTGCAGTAATCGGAAGCCTTGTGGTTGTTTTTAAAGGAGAAACATCGGTTGTTATCGAAACGGAAGGTTTGTTCTCTCTTCTTTATCTAGGTGTTTTTTCAACAACGATTGCTTATCTCTTGCAAACTGTTGCTCAAAAAATGATAACCGAAACAAAAGCAGCGATTATTCTTTCAACAGAAGCATTTTGGGGAATGGTCTTTTCCGTTGCTATATTGAATGAAGTAATGACGATAAAAATGGTATTAGGTGCTATCCTTATCCTTTGTGCGATCATTATTTCAGAAACAAAATTACCTTTTTTAAAAAAGAATAAATTAAAGGAAATACGTCATTGAATAGTAGCAAGATAAAAAAACATGCAGGTAGGGAGAAATAATGGCCACAATAAAAGATATAGCCAATTTAGCTAATGTTTCAATCACTACCGTTTCAAGAGTGTTAAATTACGATGAAACATTAAATGTCTCTCCAGAAACGAGAAAAAGAGTTTTTGAAGCTGCTGAGGAGTTAGCCTATGTGGTAGTTCCGAAGAAAAAGCAAAAAAGCAAATGGAAAATAGGATTATACGATTCTTTCTCACTAGAAGAAGAATTGGTTGATACGTATTACTTATCCATCAGAGTTGCCTTAGAAAAGAAATTGAAAAGTAAAGGCATTGATTTTTTCAGAATTGATAAGGAAGGCAATGAGGAAAATCTCAAAAAGATAGATGGAATCTTATGCCTTGGTACTTTCAAAAGCAAGGATATTGAAAAAGTGAAAGGTTTTAACAAACCATGTGTCTTTGTGGATTCTAATCCAGACGGCAGTTATTTTGATTCCGTTGTGATTGATTTTAATTCTGCCACCAAAAATGCGCTAAACTACTTAACAGAACTGGGCCATGAACGTATTGGTTTTATTGGCGGAGTAGAAACAGATATGTATGGAAATCGCTTTAAAGATTTACGGCAGGACGTTTTTGAAAATTATCTAAAAGAAAAAGGCATTTTCAAAGAAGAGTTGGTGAAAATCGGCGGATATGATCCGAAGGATGGTTATATCAATTTAAGAGAAATGTTAACATCCGAATCGAAGCCGACAGCCGTATTTGTTGCGAATGATACAATTGCAGTGGGATGCTATAAAGCTGCATATGAACTAGGAGTCAAAATTCCTGATGAACTGAGCATTGTTGGTTTTAACGATGTAGCCACAGCGCAGTATATGGTTCCTCCTTTAACAACTGTTAAATTATACACAGAAATTATGGGTGAAACCGCTGTTGATTTACTAATCGATCAGTTGACCTCCAAAAGGGAAGTTAGTAAAAAAATCACGATCAATACGAAATTAATTATTAGAGAAAGTGCTACTATACCTCAAAAGAATAAAAAGAATTGAAGCCAGGACAACTCTACCTATAATTGGTGGATTGTCCTATTTTTTATTTCTGAAAAAAGAGAGCGAAAAGTTCGCTCTCTTTACTAACCTAAATATTTACCTTCTTTTAACTAAACAAAGCACCCCTTGAACGATTAAAACCAGTGAAAATAAAAGGATAGCTAGAACACCAATAAGGACAACTAATGGACTCAGCGGCTGAAGAATTCCTGTTAACGGTACTCGTAAAAGGGCGAACCCAGCGATGATACAGGCTAAATAGAGAAAAGGACTTCGATCCAAAACACTCATGGTATACTCACTCCTTTCGCGGGGACTTACTTAATACTATTCATAACTGGAGTGAGATATTTACCAGGATAATAAATCAGGGCAAAACGACTAGTATTTTGGAAGACAATCCCTAAACGCTCCAACTTCGGATGTGGGTATTATGGCATTTTCTAGAACTGGGTGGATGTGTGTGACTAATAGAGGGAACATAACATAAATTAACTGTTTTAAAGGGGAAATAACATGTCGATTCTAGTGGTATTTATTTTCTTTATTCTCCTAGATATTATCACTTTTCTTGTCCCAAAAAGATTAAGCAGTATAGAGCTTTATACAACAAATCTGTTTGCTTTATTATTTGGAATCAATGTGGATATGGTCCTGAATTTTAAATACCATTTGTACGGGTATTTTGGTAAGGGATTTCAGTGGCTGGGGTATATTGGTGAGTTTCTCTATTTTATACCGGTTAGTGTATTGTTTTTAAACTATTATCCCTTAAAAGGAACCAATCTAACGAAACTTCTTTACATCCTAGCATGGTCATTTGTCTCCGTAATCATTGAGTTTATAATAGAAAAAACGCACTTCTTCAACTATACGGGATGGAAACTCTGGTATTCTGCCTGCTTGTATCCATTTATATTTCTTATTTTGATTACCCATTTAAGAATCGTTAAGAAGATGATAAATAGCAAAAAGTGACCGAACCCACATTAAGCATGGAATCAGTCACTTCGTTTAAAACGCCTCAGCACTTTTCTTTAATCCATTTTCCTCCGTAAGGTCTGGGTGAACTTTTCGAATGACTGCGGGTCGTGCAAGAACCAAAACCACGGCCATTAATAAACCCGATGACAGAATCAGAACCATGTAAGCAGGGAAGATATCGTACAAAAATCCATAGATGATCATTCCTAAAGGCGATAATGCCATGGCAACGGTTTCGACGATTGAAAATACACGACCTTTAAATTCATCCGCGATTTGTTTTTGCATCATCACTTGTGTCGGCGTATTGACGATAACAATGCAAGTGCCTAAGACAAATTGAAGGAGGATATAGTAGCCAAACATTAGGTTATATCCCATTGAAAATAGTAAAGGCAGTGCTGTTGCCCCCATGATTGTCCCCATAATGATAATGCCCCTTTTCGCTACAAGCAGCGGAAATTTAACTTCTTTCCTGACAGACAGATAAATGGACAGGAGTAGCATTCCAACGGCGAAGGCACCTTCTGTAAAACCAAAATGCTGAGAAGCCATCTTTAATTTTTCGATCAGAATATAGGAATACCCGACCTGATAAGCGTTGAAAAAGAAATTTACCAATAAGGCGATCCAGATAATGGTCATCAGCAACGGCTGTAATTTTAAATAAGAAATCCCTGCCTTCATTCCTTGCCACATGGATTCCTTCTTCCCTTCAACTGGTTCGGCCTTTTTGGAAAATAAGGTGAAGTTCATGGTTGATTCGAGAACAATGGCGACACTAGAGGCTGCCATATAGACGATGAGGAATAGTGGCATGGAAATCACTCCAAACAATAATCCTCCAACAGCTGGTGAAGCAATGGCAGCAAAGGATATCGACATCTGATTTAAGGACATTGCTTTTTGTATCCTTGCTTCGTCTACAAGCCCTGTAATCGAAGAGGTAAACGCCACACCAGAAAACATTGATGTAAGAGACAATATGCAGGAAGTGATGTAAATCGCTGTTAAGGATAATCCAGAGGTGAGACTTACGACTAGCAAGCCGCCAATGGCAATGGTGGTTACAATCTGCGAGATAATCGCAATACCCTTCCGTGGATATTTATCAATGATATAGCCGGCAAAGGGCGCTGCAATGGTGCGAGGCAGTACATTACAGATAAGGTTTAAAGCGAAACTTTTGGCAGATCCTGTTGCTTGTAAAATGTAAAAACTAATCGCAAATGAGTATACTTGCGCGCCAAAGGATGAAATCAACTTGCTTATGGTAAATGTCCAGAGATGATAAGTCGCTTTTTTCAGCATTAACATGTTATTCATACGATCTCCTCATTTCTAAAAAGTTTAATTTTATTAAACGAATCATAACATGAAGTTTTTTCCAAATCAAGCAAAAGTTTAATTTAATTAAACAAATTGTTAGCCCATTTTGTTTGCATCTTCCCAAATGTGGATATGTTTAATATAATTAAACTAATTACTTTGTGAGGAGGTCACCAACATGTTAGGGGACACAATACGAAAAATTAGAAAGCAAAAAAAGCTGACACTTGAGGCACTTGCAGGTGAAGAGCTTACAAAGGGGATGCTCAGTCTCATCGAAAACAATAAAGCGAAGCCTTCCATGGAAAGCTTGGCCTATATTGCAAAGAGACTGGATGTTGAAGTAACTGAATTATTGGAGGAATTCAGTACACAGGAGATAAGGGATATTCTTGAGAAAGCTGAAGTGTTATTTAATTCAAAGTCAGAAACTGTGACAGATAAATATAAACAACTGTTATCACTTATAGAACCTTATAAAAATAACCTTACACAAGGATATGAGTCGGCACGCTTATTGGATATCTATAGCCGAAGTCTTTATGAGGAAAAGAGTACTTGCTGGGAGCAGTTCCTGGACCGAGCGGCGGCTATGTATGACCAAATGAATCTGACCTCGAACCGTGCCCAAATTGCTATTTTTCGTTCGATGGTAAAATTTGTTGAACATGACTATTCCAAGGCGCTTGAGATATTGGTAAAGGAACGTGCTGAAATTGAGTCCAACCATGTTACGATCGATCCAATGACGCGAGTGGACCTTGACTACACTGAAGGGGTTTTACATTTTGCTGTTGGGGATGAGCATGCTGCTGCTGAAATCATGGAAAATGCGATTAATTTTTCAAAAAGGCATAAAATCTTTTATCGTATCGATGATTTATACAGACTTGGTGCAGGACAGGCTATGATGAGGAAGGATAAAGGAAAGCTGGAATTGTATTTACAAAAGCTAAAGCAATACGGGGATTTCGCAGATGATGCATTATCAATCCTTATTCATGATCTTATCAACATTATTACACTCATTGAAGAGAAACAGCAGTATATCATGGCATTGGAACGAATTGATGCTTATTTGGCAGATCCAAAGGTGAAGGAAGTTGTTGAAGAATTGTACTTAATCGAAAAAGGAAAGGCTCTCTATGGTCTAGAACAATATAAAGAAGCAATCCTTCATTTTGAAAAAGTAGAAACACCGTCTACCACGCATCATCCTTTTGACTTATCACTCTTTTATGTCCGCTACTCATACAAGGCTCTTAGCCATTATGGGCTGGGAGAAATGGAAGAGGCGCTTTTGGCTGCCAAGTTGGCTGTTGAGAATTTCGAAACCCTTCCGCATACTCCTTACAAGGAATTTGCGAGTAAGACCTACCATAAAATTAACCCCGTACAGGATTGATTGTACGGGGTTACCTTTTTTTGAATCTAGCTCCAGCGCCTAGGGGCTCTCAGGTCTAAGCCAATCCATCAAGAAGGTTAAAGTACAACCTTCTCGCCGGCTCGTCTTATGCCTGTTGCCCCTGTTCAAGGCGCTTCCGCTTTTTAGTCTATATTCCTCGTTCAAACCCACGTTTAAACCTTGGTTTTAACCCTCGTTCTTTCTTCCGTTCCACCTCAGGTTCATCATGATCAGTGTTATTTCTTAGCATTTGAAAGCTATCCTTGGTAATTTGATAATCAGGAATTTCACTTATTTGTTTCACCTTTTTCTTGCGGGCTCTGGGTAATTTATATAACACGCCGACTTTTACTTGCTGTACTTCTTTCACACCCTGGATGATGAGCTGCATCGCAAAAATCGCAAGCATGAAAGCAGAGAGTATCCACATGTACCAGTAGCGGCCAGAAGCAATGGTGGTTCTACCTAATTCGCCAATCAATCCTGACCATTCATTGGTCATCGATACAGGAGGATCCCCACCATTTGGGTCATAGCTAAGTTTCGTCCCGCCAAAGAAAAATTTAAATATCCCTAGATGAATAAAGATTAATAGTACTTGGATAAATTGAGTCCCTATTAAAATCGTTAAACGGGGGCCGATATGCGGAAATATGTGCCGCCAGAATAAATGAAATCTGTTACCGCCTAGAACGCGGGCACTGGCAATAAATTCATAATCCAGAACTCGTTTTATCTCTTTTCCTAATAAGACACTTGTTAACGGAACCACTAAAATGGTTAAAATGAACATTTCTAATAAAATCCGCTCGGTAAAGGTATAAGTAAATTCATAGCCGAAACCGGTAAATGCCGGCATTAAAATGGGTGCTAGAAGGATGTACGCAACCAAACTTAAAGGCAGGAAGTGGATCGAATCGATTAACCTACCAAGCCATTGCTGGGTGCGGGGTCCCAAGTGAAACGCATAAAAAATACCAAACAATAGACCGCCTAGTACTCGCAATAAGGCGATTAGCAAGGCAAAAATCAGCGTATACTTCGCACCAATTACTAACTGATCAAAGAGGCTGAAACCTAATTTATCTGAACCAAAGAAAAAGGGCTTCGTTGGTGCATGCGGCATCGCGCTAATCAGGGTAGCGCCATCTTCTGCGTAGTAAAGCAATACTTGATCAACGTGGTTATCGGTTGTGACCGAATAAATAACACTGTAACTAATCGTTACAATGAAAAATAACGCGCCAAGTGCGAACTTCCAATTTTTCATATGCCTCCCAAAAGAAAACAGTGCAGTGATAAAAGGACGGAAAGGCGATATTTCTCTTAAGTTAATAGAGCGGACAGAAAAAAGGATGTTTTCAAAAAATCTCTTTGTCCCTGCTGCTATATTTCCGATGCTCCATTTGTGCCACCAGTTACTCCGTCTCGTTTCGAAGGACAGTGGTTGATCTTCTTTCAGCCAGATATCAACTAACTGGAATAGAAAGTAAAAGGGTGTAAAAATAAGTCCGAGCGTAACAAAAATGGTTATTGGCTGGAAGTTATCAAGTAAATAGAATGTTAATCCGTGGACGTTAAACACTCGTTCAATAATAAATTGGCTAGAAAGTGTTCCCCAAATAATAATCTTTATATGATGAAACGAAAGGGGCATGATATTTTTTAATATATGTCTGAGTAAGATTTGGAGTTTGTCTATTCCTTTACTTTTTACAAAGGTGACATAAACCTTTAAAAACTCTTCCTCAATCATTAGGAGTAAGATCTTGAACATGGAGACCAGCGGCAGGATCGCTAACGTTACGATTGGAGCAAAATAAGCCTTTTCTTTAAAGCTAGCAACCTGAAATAAATCAACGCCAAATGTCTTAAAAATAACAATGGATAATACTTGTAATAACGTAGCGAGGATCAGGTCTGGAACAGACTCTAAAACATCCAGTACTCTTTTTATTGAACTAAGCACTACTTTAGGTAAAAAAACTGATCCTAAAGCAAGAAAAAGTGCAATACTGAAGCCTGCCAAAAGAGCTCCTAAGAGAATTTGCATGGAATACACAAATGCCGGCCCCATAATCTCCATCATGGGAGCACCGCCAGTTTGAGAACTTTGAAATTTATAAATCCATGATTCTGGTTTAAATAAGTCTTTACCAAAAGAGAGTAGTTGTTCAAAATACCCAGATGAAGTTGTTCCTCTAGTGGAAAAATATTGTGGGAAAATACTTACACAAAATATCGATAATATTCCAAGTAGATAGTATGTAATTAATCTAACAATCTTCAAAATCTCTCACCCCATTTTATCCCTCTAAATTACTACATTCGTATAATAGAAGTAGTGTCACGTAAAAGAAATTATATTCTAAATTTTCACTCCTTTCAACCTATTTAATTACCAGTTATTTCAACATTTGGGTTTTGGACGTAATTTGGGTTGTATTCGTTACAATTAATTTGGAGAAATCTTCAAAAGGGGTTTTTTCAAAAATTTGACCACGTGTAGAATGGAGAAAAATGTCTAGGTTTGTTGATATCTATCACAGCTATTTTTCGGAGTTTAGTATATGTTCACCTTAGGGAAAAGTTGATTCTTCAGTGATCGTGGAAAGGAGGATTCTTTTTGAGAAATGAGGTCAAAAAATCAGACTTAAGTTCCTTTATTGAGAATTGTAAGCCTTTACTTTTAGGTGTGCCATATCCTTGTTGTGTGATGGATTTGGAAGGGAGTATTGTTTTTTCAAATGAAGCAGCTCAACAATTAATGGGCTATGAAGGAAACAGTGATTATCAACGAAATTTTATTTCCATATTGGATGAAGAAGAGATTGATAAGATAATCGCGCATATCAACGCTGTTCTTAAAGGAGAAAGATTGAGCCTTCAAACAAAACTTAGGCACCGAAACGGATATGTAATGAAAGTAAATATAGTTTCGATCCCAATAAAAGTAGAAGGGGTTATTCTTGGTATTTGCGGATATATCACTGATGCGGTGAACGAAAAAACAAGATTGTCTTCTTCAATAACAAGTAATTGGGATAATATATTTTCGGGTATTGAGATTTGTTTATGGACACTGAATGCAAAAACGATGGAGACCATTTCTATTTCCCCAGTTTGTCAGACCATTTTTGGTTATCGTGAAGAGGATTTTCTGCAGAATCCACAATTATGGGAGCAGATTATCCTTCCGGTTGATAAAAAGGGCACCTTCAAGCATATGGAGTTGGTAAAGAGGGGGAAATCCTCTCTTCATGAATATAGTATTATCAGCAAAAGTGGTGAGCATAAATGGGTGTCTGATTTTATCGTCCCTATTTTTTCTGAACAGCACTATGCCCCTGTTAGGCTTGACCGAATTGTTGTGGATATTACGAAACGGAAAAAGGCAGAGGAAAAATTAACTTTTTTAGCTTTTCACGATTCCCTAACAGGACTGCCAAACAGACGGAAATTAGACCATGAACTCCAAAAAGCATTGAATGAAGCAAAAGAAATTAAACGAATCGTGGGTTTATTATTTTTGGATCTTGATCGATTTAAATATATCAATGATTTACTTGGTCATAGGATGGGTGATAAAGTTTTACAGGTCATTGCTGAGCGATTGAAGGATAGTTTACGAAATGATGATCTCATTTCCCGTCAAGGGGGGGATGAATTTGTCATTTTACTTAAAAATTTGGTGACAAGGAAGGATCTTCAGGAAGCAGCCGCTAGGATTAATAGAATCATCGCGGAACCCATCAGGCTGAATGGGAATGAGTATGTGTTAAGTGCTAGTATCGGAATGAGTATTTTCCCTGATCACGGATATGAAGCAGAGGGATTAATTCAAAAGGCTGACCATGCGATGTATCTTGCCAAGGAAAGCGGCGGGGGAATTCAGGCATATGAAGTAGGAATGGCGAAACGTCTTTCACGAAAATTGCTGCTTGAACAATATCTTCATAAAGCGATTGAAAAAAATGAATTATACCTGGAATATCAACCGATTGTTGATGTTTATGGAAAAGAGGTGATCGGCTTAGAAGCACTATTGCGGTGGAAACATCCTGTTTTAGGATTAATCCCGCCAGGAGAATTTATCCAAATTGCTGAAGAGTCGGACTTAATCATAAAATTGGGCAACTGGGTGATGGATACTGCTTGTAAACAGCGAAAGCGGTGGTTGGATATGAATTTGCCGAACTTTTATGTATCCATCAATGTTCCAGCTAAACATATTAATCTTGAGTCGTTCCTTCAAAATGTCAAAGACACTTTGGAACACTATCAATTGCCTTCCCATCTATTAAAAATTGAAATCACTGAGCGAACGGCGATGACGAATGTCCAAAAAACATTGAATACGATAAAAGAACTACAAGATAGTGGCGTCGATATTATTCTCGATGATTTTGGTGTTGGCTATTCGTCGATTAGTTATCTCGTTCAATATCCTTTTAATACGATAAAGATTGATAAATCGTTTATTGCAGGCTTAGAGAATAAAAATCAGCGCGCTGTCTGCCGGACATTGGTCGCAATGGGAAGAAACTTAGGTATGAATGTGGTAGCAGAGGGTGTAGAAAAGCTAGAACAATATCAATTTTTATGTAGTATTGGCTGCCATAATATGCAGGGTTATTATTTTAGCAAACCAAGCAATGTTAAAAAAGTTGAGAGTTTCTTTAAACCTGGCCAAAAGGTTGTGCCGGATATCTTTCAATAATACTAGAGACCGAGGACAAATTTGCCTCGGTTCTTTTCATTCTTTGGTAAAATACTTAACCATTGTAATAAACGCTGCGGATTCTCTATTAAACTCCATTTTCTTAACAAAGCCAAGTTTTGTATAAAGGTGGATCGCTCGTTGATTAAAACTAGCAACGGTTAACCGTATCGCATCATTTTTATAGGAATCTTTCAAATAGGTTAGGATAAACGAGAAGAACTCAGATCCCAATCCTTGGCCGGTTAAGGTTGGATTCATTCCAATTCCTATATCAGTTAGGTCTTCAGAATACGCACCTACTGTGTGGCCAAATGGTACTTGTGCAGCCTTTCCAATGCAAAAGAAACCAACCAAATCGTTATTTTGATTCAATACTGCATAATAGGGGTTTTCTAGTAATTCGTTTAGAGACTCAGAGCTTTCTTCATTGTTATAAAAATCATAGGGTGCTTCGTATTTCCAGGTTAAAATTTGTCGTGCGTATTCCTCATCCATATTCCTTACAAATAACTTCATTTTTATGTACTCCTTTTTTGCATGGTCAGGGGAAAAACGCTGCCAGTATAGTCAGCAGCGATTTCCTACTAAATTTTTGCAGTCATAATGACTTTGCTCATCATGTCCGCGTTGGGATACTTGACTTCATGGTAAAGTGCTACGACACTTTCGAGATTGTAACTTACTCTTCTAATGGAGGTTTTGATATGACCATCTTCAATTTCAATAAGTCCATAAGAAGATTTTGTTAGTCCATCGAATGGCAAGCCAACACTGCCGATATTCATAATGATCTTGCCATTTAGGAAACGAATATAGGGCTTGTGAATATGTGCATAAACATATATTTGTGCCTCATTTGCCTCCATTAAACTGGTTTCTATTTGTTGATCATCGGCGTTTGGCAGAACGATATCAAATAAACTTGTTGGGGTAGCATGGAATGCCGAAATTCCAACATTTTCGATGGAAAAGTTTAATTGCTCAGGCAGGCTTGCTAAATAATTGATGTCTGATGGTTCAAGTTGTGAGACAATCCATTGACGTTCAAGGTTCATCAGTTCTAAGACCTTCTCAGGAACTTCACCCTCCTGGACCCCACGCACGACCCATTCATCCGCATTGCCCTTAATTACTTCTGTATGTAAAGAACGGACTAGGTCAAGAGAACGTTTAGGCTCTGGTCCACGATAACAGATGTCGCCTAGCACATAGATTTTATCAATTCCTTGGTTTTCAATATCTTGGAGAACAGCTTCTAGAGCGATTGCATTCCCGTGAATATCAGAAATGAAAGCAATTTTCATAACACAACTACCTCCTTTTTAAAAAAATAGTACCATTAATTGTTTTTTAAATCGAATTTAGAGATATAAGAATTTTTAAAAAAACTTAGCTTATAGGAGCTGTCTGCTGTATAATCTTCTCTAATAATATCAGAGGGGTTATGACAATGAATTCTTATATAAAAGAACAAATAGAACTATTTCAACAAGAGAACCGTAATCGTGGACGCTTGCTCGTTAGCTGCCATGATCAGCCTGGGATTGTTTCAGCAATCTCTCATTTTTTATTTTCCTATCAAGCCAATATCATCGAATCAAGTCAGTATTCGACCAATCCTGAAGGCGGAGAATTCTTTATCCGGATTGAATTTGAATGCCCGGGACTAAAGGAGAAGGCTAAGGATATGGAGGAGCAGTTTGCAACGATTGCGGAGCAGTTTTCAATGGATTGGAAATTAAATCACGTTTATCATGTGAAAAAGGTTGCAATCTTTGTATCGAAGGAACTTCACTGTCTGTTAGAACTTCTTTGGGAATGGCAAAGCGGTGATTTAATGGCTGATATAGCTGTTGTGATTAGTAATCATGAGGCAGCAAGGGATGCAGTAGAAGGCTTAAATATCCCATTTTATTATATTCCAGCAAATAAGGATATTCGTGCGGAGGTAGAAGCTAAGCAACTTCAGTTGTTAAAAGAGTATGAGATTGATTTAGTGGTCCTGGCCCGTTATATGCAAATATTGACTCCCGACTTTGTTGCCGCCAATCCAAACAAAATCATTAATATTCACCATTCGTTTTTGCCGGCATTTATTGGGGCAAGACCATATGAGCGCGCGCATGCTCGCGGGGTAAAATTGATTGGAGCGACTTCGCATTATGTAACGAATGACCTTGATGAAGGACCAATTATTGAGCAAGACATTGCCCGCGTTGATCATCGAGATGATGTGGACAACCTGAAAAAAATAGGTCGTAGAGTGGAAAGAAGTGTATTGGCTCGAGCGGTAAAATGGCATATTGAAGACCGGATAATTGTCCATCAAAACAAAACGATTGTTTTCTAAGCAGTATAGATGATGGTTTAAAAGCAATAATAATCCTAGCAGTTTATCTATAAAAGAAAAGGAGTAAAATAGATGACGAAAGAAACTCCACATATTAAACCAAATGGAGCGGAGATTGCCGAGACAATTCTTCTGCCAGGTGACCCCTTACGAGCGAAGTTTATTGCCGATACGTATTTAACCGATGTGGTCCAATTCAATGAGGTTCGCGGTATGCTTGGATTTACGGGAACTTTTAATGGTAAACGGATTTCGGTGATGGGCACAGGAATGGGAACTCCTAGTATGAGTATTTATTCTTGGGAGCTTATTCATATATTTGGCGTTAAAAATTTGATTCGAATAGGTTCCGCGGGAGCTATTCAAGATCATCTAAACTTGTATGATATTGTTTTTGTTATGGGTGCCGCAACAGATTCCAACTATCTCCACCAATACAATCTGCCAGGACATTATTCGATTACGGCGTCCTTTGAGTTATTGGAGAAGGCGAAGAAGGTGGCGGATGAAAAGGGGCAAAAAGTATTTGTCGGAAATGTCCTATCAAGTGATATTTTTTACAATGCAGACCCGACAGCACTGCAAAAGTGGAGTGAAATGGGGATACTTTGTGCGGAGATGGAATCGGCGGGTCTTTATGTGAATGCAGCCCATGCAGGAGTAAATGCACTATGTATCTTAACCATCAGCGACCATATTTTTAGAAAAGAGCAAACCACACCTGAAGAAAGACAGACCTCGTTTACAAAAATGATGGAAATCGCTTTGGAACTTGCGTAAATAAAAAGGGCTGACTCAAATGGTTGGAAATACACCAGCCATGAGAGTTAGCCTCTTTTCATTTACAAAATATATGTTTACCTATTTTCTTAATCTGGGGGCGGCTCCAAATCCAGCTGCTTGTGGCCGTATCAGGGTTAAAATAATAAATGGCATTACCGGTTGGATCCCATCCATTTACCGCATCGAGCACAGCTTTTTTTGCTGTTTCATTCGGTGTTAGGTTAATTTGTCCATCGGCAACAGCGGTGAAGGCTCCAGGCTCATAAATGACTCCAGCTACGGTATTTGGAAAGGAGGCGCTTTGAACGCGATTCAATATGACTGCAGCCACCGCGACTTGACCGATATAGGGTTCACCACGTGATTCTCCGTAAACTGCATTTGCCATCAACTGGATATCGTTTTGACTATAGCCATTTGGAACGTTGGCAGTCGTACTACTCCCGTTGCCCTTCTTTTCATACTTTGTTGCTTTAACAAGCATTGCCTTCGTTTGTGCACCAACTTTCCCATCGACGGGAAGACCAAACTTATCTTGAAAATTCCGAACGGCCCAGTATGTATTCCACCCAAACACACCGTCAACCTTACTCTTATAAAAGCCATTGTACGCAAGACGGGATTGCAGTTCAATCACATCCTCCCCAGAGGATCCTTGTTGGAGTACTTGGTTGGAAAATGCTTGAATTTCTTTACTCTGATCGCTATTGGCTAAAGATGTTACAGTTAGAAAAATCATTATCAGCAGAATCTTAAAGAACTTTTTCCTCTGCACAGGTTCAACCTCCTAACGATTTAAAAAGACGTATAATACTATCCTTTCATATTTTTTACAATTTTATGTAACAAATGAATGGAGTAAAGGTTCATACTGCTAAAAATGAGGAATCTAATGCCCATTCATAAAGGGGATGAAGGACAAATCTCGGCAAGGAAGCCAGGGGTTTGTCTTTCATAAGGAGGATGAAGGACAAATCTCTGTAAGGAAGCTAGAGATTTGTCTTTCATAAGTGTGATGAAGGACTAATCTTGGTAAGGAAGCTAGAGATTAGTCTTTCATAAGGGTTATGAAGGACTAATCTCCCAAAGGAAACAAGAGATTATTCTTTCATAAATCCACGAAGCATATATCCTAATAAAGAAACAAAAAATGTCCCCAACAGGTGTATGGGGACATTTTTTAATTTTGATCTTTATTAAAATGTTGCGGAAGAAACTTTGATAGCCGACTTTTTCCCTCCGCGTGTCAAACGATCGTTTATTTCTGTTTGCTACATTATCTCAGTCCATATGCTTTTATTATCTCTTGAGTAATTTTGCTGCCTGCATCATCCCAGGCACTTGCACGTAGCGAGACATTACTTCCAGCTTTGTTTGGATGTTTAATTGTTGCCGTCCAGCCATTGCCGTCTGCAGCAAGATCTACCTTTTCCCAAGTCTTGCCTTCGTCAAAGGAGACTTCTAATTCAGCACCTTCCACTACTCCGTTTCCTGGGGCACCCGGAATTTGATGCACGGACAAGCCAAGCTGAGTTGATTTACCCGCAATTGCATCTCCGTTCATGTCAGTATCAATTTTATAATCCAGTGATAGAAGCGGCAGTGCAGAGCGGAATTCTTCTTCTTTTTTAGACCAAAATTCCCACTCGGTATGGGTACGGACGGATGTATCCCAGCGTTCTGGATTACGAGAAGCGTCCGTTACGATTCGATACTTCGTGTTTTCCTCTGGCTGCTCTACAAAAGAGTAGATTGCCTGTCCATTGGCTTTTCTCACGAGCGTATCTCCTCGATAAAACTCGATCGTTTGCTCTCCAGGATAATTCATGTCTGCTCCTGTGTGTCCATTACCTGAATCCGCCCACGCAGGAAGATTAATGATAAAGTAGTTGCGGTCACGGTAAGGTGCCCAGAATCCATCGCCAAGACGAGGACGGACAACTGGTGAAAACCATTCTTCCGCAAACTTTTGACCAGGCTTGTAACTCACTTTTGGCTGACGTACTTCCCATTGTGCGTCATACACACCAGCCTGATGGTACCAGGATGTGCCTTCTTGAGCAGATACCCATTCGGTACGTACAGAAGGGAGTGATAGTTGGAACATGAAGCCAGTTCCTGCAAAACTGTGAGGCAGAAGATCGTAGCGGAACTCCATACCTGGTGCCTTACGATCTGATTTATATTCTGTATCGATTTTTACAAGATCCTTCGTTTGTGGTGCATAGGTTAAATCGTTTGGTATTGCTCCATGATGCATATCTACAAGGTCATAAATGAATTCACTGTCAGGAGTACCCTTGACGTTTAATTTCAATTTTCCGGACTTTGCTGCGTCCACGAGCTTTTTACCCTCTGTACCGCTTACGCCAGCTACAGCTAGTGGAGTATCTGAAAGTGAGAAATCAGGATTTTCAATACCAACCCATTCGCTAAGCTCTTGCGGTTTATCGTTTACCGTAATCAAAAGTTTTGCCCCAGCCTCCAATGCTGCAGCGGAACGGTTTTGACCTGAAACTTCATCACTGCGCTCCACCACAACGGCTTTTCCTTTCACATCAAGACCAGCATAATCTTCCGGAGCACCTTTCCCTGCATAGACTGCAGCTAAATTGTGTACACCTTTTAGAAGGGTACTGCCTGCCTGAGGGATATCATCCAGCTCTATGCCTTGGAAGTTGATTGTAAGCATTGGTTCAGCCAGGCGCCAGCGTGTAGCCAGGGTGAATTCACCTTTTTCTACTTCTTTTGTAGGCTGTGCGTACATTTTATCCACCCATACCGGCATAACGTAGATATCATTCATACTAGATCCGCCGGTATTGCGGTAATATTCCAATTTTCGATAATTTGCTTCTGTTTTATTTGGAACGTTTACATGAATTTCTTCTGCCTTACGAGCATCCAGTTCAACAGTTTGCGGACCGCTCAGGTTAATTTCTGGATCACCAACCAGTGCAACACCCCTGTGGTCTGTATCTGTATCAACATCCATCATACTCAGAACCGAATAGGTGCCAGGCACCAATCTTAGTTCTCTCGTGCCGTCCACAGCGTAAAACTCTGGAACGCCGCTCGGACCAACAAGATTGAAGTAGGCAAGGGCAGGTTGTCCGTTACGGTCCGTTGCGTTGATGGTAAGAGAATATTTCTCTTCTTCCTTTACCATGGCTAAAGCAGTATGGACAACAGTATCCCCATTCAAAGCGGCTGAAATGTGACCCTGATAACGAGTGCCAAGAGCGGCAAGCTGAGGATCTACTGTCACTTTTACTTCAGCGGTGCTATTAGGAGCCACAGTCACTTTGTCTGTTGAAAGTGTTATCAATCCTGAAGGCGCTGTAGAACCATTGCCGTCAGAAAAGGAAGCAATGAGATCCAGTGTCACTTCCTGGTCACCGTCATTGATGTACGTAATGTTTTTCTCTACAGGACTGTCACCTTCATGCGGCCAGTCAAAGAATCCAAAATCGAGTGAACCTGTCGCACGTACCGAACCAAAGGCAGCAGAAGCAACGTCGAGACGTCCCGTTCCACCCTCAAATGGTTTAATATGATCGAGTTTCTTAGTCGTACTCATGAGTGCATCTTTCAGCTGTACGCCTGTCCAATCCGGATGACGCTGTGAGAGAATAGCGGCTGCTCCAGCAACGTGTGGGGTAGCCATTGAAGTACCGTCCATTGTCATATAAGAGCCGCTGCCATTACTGAATTGAGAGCGGGCAGCTAGAATTCCTACACCAGGTGCGGTAAGGTCAGGCTTTAATCCCGAAACTCCATTTTGTGGTCCTTTAGAGGAGAACCAGGCAAGATTATCAGACTTGTCAACAGCACCTACTGTAAGGGCAGAATCTGCAGATCCTGGGGAATTAATTCCTTCCATACCCGTATTACCTGCAGCAATGACAAACAGAGCACCTGTCTCTGCAGTTAAGTTATTAACGGCTTGAGCCATTGGGTCGGTTCCATCGCTTGGCTCGTTGCTGCCTATACTCATATTTACAATTTTGGCATTTTGAGCAGCCCATTCCATCCCATCGATAATCCAAGAATCTTGGCCAAATCCTTCATTGCTAAGGACTTTTCCGACGAGCAGGTCTGCACCTGGAGCGACCCCTTTATTCTTTCCTTCTGAGGCAGCGCCTGTTCCAAGTACCGTTGAAGCTACATGGGTACCGTGCGCATGATAGTCACGAACATCTTCATTTGGAACGAAGCTCTTTGAATCAACTAGTTGACTTGCGATGTCCGGATGTTCTGCATCGATTCCTGTATCAAGTACGGCTACTTTTACGCCACTACCGTCGTAACCGGAATCCCAAGCGGTTGGAGCTCCAACCTGTGGGACACTCTGTTCAAGTGTGGCTTCCACACGACCATCAAGCCAGATTTTCTCAATTCCAGGAGCTAATATGGATTTTGAGGTTTTTGCAGTCTGCTGCTTCTGCGTAATGTCCTGCCAAAACTTTTTTGTGTCCTTTTTTTCTGTCGAAAGTGCCAAACCATTAATACTTTCAAGTACATGTGTCTTCTTAGAACCTTTTGGTGTTGGTAATGCACCTGAACGAGTTTTTGATTCAGAATATTGTACGATAACAGGTAACGTCTTTTGAGAGGCATCGTCATACCCATCTTTAATGAGTGCAGTAACATTAAATAAGTCCTGATCTAAAAAACCGGAAGCTAAATAAGGCATTGCTTGGTCTGGAATGACATATGTATCTTTGTCCACTGTCAAAATCCTTGCACCACCGCCAGCAGCGGCAGGTTCCACGTTAATCACACTTTTTCCATCTGCAAGCTCTGTCACTGTTACAACATCACCAGTAAGGAGCGTAATGACATGCTTTCCTATACTTGCTTTTGCATTTACACCTTCCAGATTCGTGACGGCAGCTTTGTCACCATTTGCGTTGCTCGGATCATCCGCAAACGCTTGAAGGGATGGGATTGCTAGAAGAGCAGTCGTCATCATTACGGAAAAATACTTTTTATACTTTGTATTGCCCATTATACACATTCTCCCTTTCTATAAAAAAATGATTCTTGTAATCACTTTTAACTATAGACGGTATTAAATAGACTGTTAATTGGGACAATTTCCGGCGAAAACTGGCTTCAATAAAAGGTTTTTTTATAGTGTAGGGGGGCTTTTATTAATAAATGATGGTATTTCTTTTCTAGTAATTTGGGACAATTTAGTGATTACGACAAAAAGGGACAATAACTGCAAGTTATTCTCCCTTTTATCCTTGATTATTTTCCTCGAACCACTGCACTTTTTAGGTCAACGGGTGACCCAATGTTGGTAAGCAAATTTTTTAGATGTTGATTGGAGATATGAAGATAATGATTGGCAGAAACAAAATCCTTTTTTTCTTCATAATAGGCAGCAACCATCTGAAGATATTTGATTCCTCGATCAATATTCATATGCTGTTGAATAATAGGCAGTCCATGCTTTATCAAATAGTGAATAAGAGATTTTTTTGTACCGGCTGCTTCTAAATAAAGGATCTTTAATTCAATGAATCGCGGCGAATTTTTATCATGAATAGATTCTAATACTTCAGATAACAGCTCTGCAGCCTTCTCATTTTGTGAAAAAGAAATAAGTGCCTCGGCCAGATAAGAAATCGTAATATAATAGGATGCAGAATTTTTTTCTTTGTGCAAAAGGGCCTGTGAATAATAGTCCAACGATTCTTCTATATTACCTTTTCTGTAATATAAAAAACCGAGATTATGTAAAGAAAGGGCCTTCGTTTCTGTATCCTGAAGCATCTCGGCATCACTTAAAATATGTACAAGAAGTTCTTTTCCTTTATCAAATTCACCAATATGAATGAAATTAATAGCCAGAATCATTTTGACGTGAACCAATCTTACTAGATTGTTTGTTTGCTGAAAAACTTGCAAAGCTTTATACGCATAATGAATCGATAAAGAGTAGTGGCATAAATGACCATGCAAGGCTGAGCGAAAATAATGATACTCTGATATTTTTGCAAGATATTCTTCTGCTTTGTTTTCCATACGTGATAGGAAGAGGAGGGCTTGGGGGAATTGTTCTTTTTTTCCATAATAGATGGCTTGAAGCAAATCCCAGACATATTCCTCAAAAGGAGAAAACTTTGAGATATAATTATGAATGCCCCGAGAGGACTCCTCAAATGCGGAAAAATCGTGCAATAGCAGGTAGTACCGCAGCATATATAATTCATACAGATAGATCATATCTGTACAATGTACGTATTCCTTGTATTCCAGCAATTCTTTATATAATATGGCTGCTTTTTCTTGGTGGAGCCGCTCCATTGTCTCGTAAAACAGATCCAGTTTATGTCTTACTAACTCGCTCTTTTTGTTTTCTTCCTCGATAGAAATCTGCAATCTTTCACAAAGCAGCTGGAGTGTTTTTTTGTTGGCTTCTTTTACATTGTTTTCAATTTTACTTAAGTGTGTTACCGAGCAAATGCCCTGGCAAAGCTGTTCCTGTGTTTTATTTTGCTTTCTTCGGTGATAATAAATAACTTTTCCAATGGACATGCAATCAACCTACTTTCTAGTAAACTTGAATATTCCCTATGCTTAGTATACTGAATTGTTTTTTGCAGTTCTTCGTCTTTTACTAGTCAGATAGTAGGGTTTTTTAAAAAAGCAAGAAAGCTCTCGATGTGAGAGCTTTCCTGTATTTATTCCACTACAAATTCAAGGCCAGCTTTTGGCTGCATTTCTTTTGCCTTTAGAAAGAAGGTGATGACATAGGAGCCAGGCGGTAAGTTTTCAACTGGTACTTCATATGAAATAGATCCTCCTGGTTTTACTGGTTGTTCACCTGGTAAAGCAGGTGATTTTGTCTCTTTTGAATAGGTACGTAGTACATTTCCGTCCCGATCTTTAATCGTATAATCATACTGTTGTGCCGTTTCAAAGTGGAATGTAAACAATTGATCCAAATTATTTTTCACATTGAAAGTAAAATGAACATTTTTGCCCTCTTGCTGGTACGAAATACTAGGAGTCATTTTTTCTGCTGATTCTTTAGAAATTCCTGGTTTATCTTTGATATCGCCTTTATCATTTTTCGGAGGCGTTTTCGCTGGACTATCTGTTATGGTGGTTACCTCTTTAATAGAGTCCTCCCCTTCACTAGAATTTTCGGAACTTGATTGTGGTTTGTCGACTAAATCTTGGTTCGTCGAACAACCACTAAATAGTGATATAGCAAGCACAAGTAAGCTGAGTTTTTTTATCATAGTTACCCACCCCTTTTTTTATTAGTCGAGATTAACAGAATATTTGTTACAAAACATCGCCCGAAAAACTTTATAGGACGGTTATGAAGAATATATTTATTTTAATATAGAAGTTTTTTGAGTGAAATAAGTATTGTTAATCTTCATTTTTTTAGAAATTAATGGGTAAAAAGTACTTACAATCTACTAGTTTTGTGTTATATTTTTTATTATTGAGAGAATCTACTGTAATTTCAGAATAGTATAACAGAATAAGTGGATTCAAATAAAAAAGGAGGATAGGAAAGTAGTATATACATATACAGGGGAGGAAGAAAAATGGTCGATTGGAAAAAGGTTCTTGGTACATCTGTATTATCTGCTAGTTTAGTATTTAGTTCCTTTGCTCCGTTGCTTGGAAATGCACCAGCAGCTAGCGCAAAGAATTATGCTACTAAACAAAGTGGAGTGGAAACAACACTACCATATCTTAGCCAACACGTTAGTGGTACATTCGATGTTGGTATTGCAAATAGAGAAAAGGTTCTTGCTTCATTGATTAAGCAAGGAATTATTAATAAGAATGCTTCTAGAGCACAACAAGAGAAGCAATTAAGTGCTTATCTTCAAAAGCGTGCTCAAAAAGCTGAAGAATTGTCAGCAGACCAGCAAAATCAAAAAGCTGTACGTGGTGACATTCAAAAATCAGCAGGTTTAGAATTGAAAGAAGCTGGCACTCCGGATGAAAAGAATCAGTCTGTTAAGGCTAGTGATAAAAAAGTAGGACCGATTGTAGAAGAGGGATGGGCTGGACCTGTTCAAACAGACCAAGTTCTTGTGCTATTAATCGATTTCCCAGACTACAAGAATAGTAATATTACAGCGGAAGATGATCCTGTTTTATTGTATGATGAATACACGAAAGAACACTATGAAGATATGGTTTTTGGCGATGAAACTTACGAAGGTGGAAATGGTGAACAATTCATTTCTATGAAAGAATATTATGAACAGCAATCAGGTGGAAGTTATTCCATTGATGGAGCAGTTTCCGATTGGTATACAGCGGAACATCCTGCTGCTTACTATGGAGCAAATGATCCAGCAGCGGATGATAATGATATTCGACCACGTGAATTAATAAAAGAAGCGTTGGTTCATGCTTCTCAAGATCCAACTATCGACTTAAGCAAGTTTGATATCGAAGATCTTATGGATTTAGATGGTGACGGAAATTACCGTGAACCAGATGGTATTATTGACCACTTAATGGTTGTTCACGCTGGTACAGGTGAAGAAGCAGGTGGTGGAGCAGTCGTTGGTGCTGATGCGATTTGGTCGCATAGTTCTGCTCTTGAGGAAGCCCCATTTATTATTCCTAATACTGAATCAAAAGCTCAAGTTCCATATTGGGATGGAAGTCTAAGTGCATACGCTTACACGATCCAGCCTGAAGATGGCGCAACAGGCGTATTTGCTCATGAATATGCTCATGACCTAGGTTTACCGGATGAATATGATACTGCCTATACAGCAGATAGTGTTGGAGCTCCAACTGAATATTGGACTTTAATGTCGGCTGGAAGCTGGGCTGGACTTATCAACGGAACTGAACCTACTGGATTCAGCCCGTATGACAAAGAATATCTCCAAAATAAATGGCCAGAATCTAACTGGTTCAAAAACGTAGAATACACGTTAGATGAAATTATCAATGGCGAAAAAATTGTAAACTTAGACCAAGCAAGTGTTAAAGGTACAAATGCTGACGCTGTAAGAATTTCATTACCTAATAAAAATACTGTAGTGAACACTCCAACTAGCGGTCAGTTTGAATATCACAGTGGAAGCGGTAATGAGTTAGATAACAGCCTGACTACTACTGTTGATTTAACAGATGCTGCAAGTGCTGAGTTTAAATTTAACGCTTTCTATGAAATTGAAGAAGATTGGGATTATGCTTCTGTTCAGGTAAAAGATGCTTCAGGAGAATGGACAGCTATTCAAGGTACAATTACCACTGATACAAATCCATTTGGACAAAACCCTGGACATGGTATCACAGGAACTTCAGATGGCTGGGAAGCTGCAAGCTTCGATTTATCAGCGTATGCAGGTCAAGTAATTGATGTGAAGATCAACTATTGGACAGATCCTTTCGTAGCAATGGCAGGTCTTTATGTAGATGATATCCAAGTAGTGGTTGATGGCGAAGTTGTGGCAGCAGATGACGTTGAAGCTGATGAATCTGTGTTCACTTCTGATGGTTTTACAAAAACAGATGGTAAGAAATCAACTGAACACTATTATTTAGTTGAGTGGAGAAACTGGGCTGCAGCTGACATGGCTTTAAAACAAACAACACGCGGGAACTCCATTCTTTCACATGATCCAGGTATGGTTATCTGGTATGTAGATAATTTATATGGCGATAACTGGGTTGGAGATCACCCTGGTGATGGATTCCTTGGAGTAGTTGACGCACACCAAAAGGTTGCTAGATGGTCTGATGATGATTCCGTTGTTTGGGGTACAAGATACCAAATTCAAGATGCTGCGTTCTCATTGAATGCAACAGATGATATGTTCCTGGATTATTCTCATCTTTATGGTCCTGGCGTGGGAATGAAGCTTGATTCTCAACCAGCTGTTCCAACATTTATTGATTATAATGATTATTCAACCCCAGAATTGATTTACTCTGGACGTAATGTACCACAATATGGATTAGAGATTAGTGTATTAGAACAAGCTGATGACATGAGTGTTGGTAAAATTAAAATTTCACATGATAATCACCAAGCTAATGTTCAAGTTAACGGTCTATTAGACACTTATTCTAGTAATGAAGGCCATAACTCATTAAATCTTACTGTTGTAAGTGATGATGAAACATTTGGCGAAGAAGTAACGGTAACTACTGATGTAGTTAACGCAGCTAACGAAGTAGTTGTATCTGATGTACAAACATATACTTCAGATCGTACTGAAAAAGAACTAGCTGTAAATCTTACACTTCCTGAGGATCTTTCTTCAGGTGAGTATACTCTAGAAGTTAATGTAAATGCTGGCGAAACAACTGTAGCTTCGTATTCTAAAGCATTCGCTGTAGATATGTCTGCTCCAGTCATTACATTAGCTGGCGATAATCCATTAGTGATTACACAAAACTCTACTTTTGAAGAGCCTGGATATGTAGCTGTGGATGATGTAGATTTAGACGTAACAGCTCAAGTAGAAGTTACAGGAACAGTGGATGTAAAAACTGTTGGTGACTATACATTAACGTACAGTGTTTCTGATAAAGCTGGCAATAAAACATCTGTTGAAAGAACCGTTACAGTGAAAGCACCAGCTGCCGGCGGAACTGGATCAGACGATGGATCAGATGATGGATCAGATAACGGTTCAGATAATGGTTCAACTGGCGGTGGTAGTGCACTTCCTGATACAGCAACCAATACATACAATATTATGTTAGCTGGTTTGCTTACTTTCGTACTTGGTGTAACATTCTTTGTTCTTCAAAGAAGAAGAAAAGGTTTAACTGAATAAGGTAAACGTAATTTTTGAAGCCACACAGCATTCGTGCTGTGTGGCTTTTTTCTTCATTCTAGGTGATATCTCATATACCATTCTACAAAATGCCCTAACCCTATTTGTAATGGAGTAGCAGGAGAGAAACCTGCTTCCTTCTGCAAATCAGTAATATCGGCATAGGTCTCTTTTACGTCCCCAGGCTGCATAGGGAGAAACTCTATTTTGGCTTTGTGGTCAATTAGCTTTTCTAGTGTGTTAATAAAATCCATTAATCTGACAGGGCTATTGTTGCCAATATTATAGATTTTGTAAGGAGCATGACTCGTGCTTGGATCGAGGCACCGGGTGGTATCAGGTATTGGAGGATGATCAAGTAATTTGACGATTCCTTCGACAATATCATCAATATAGGTAAAGTCTCTAAGCATATCGCCATTATTATATACCTGTATGGTATTTCCTTCGATAATATCCTTGGTAAAAGAAAAATAAGCCATATCGGGTCTTCCCCAAGGTCCATACACGGTAAAGAAACGAAGACCGGTGGTAGGGATATTAAATAAATGGCTGTAAGTGTGAGCCATTAATTCATTCGCTTTTTTCGTCGCTGCATAGATACTTACTGGATGATCAACAGAATCTTGTGTAGAGAAGGGGGTTTTGGTATTAGCACCATAGACCGAACTCGACGATGCGTATACTAAGTGCTCCACTTGATAATGTCTGCACGCCTCAAGAATATTTACGAATCCTACTAAATTAGAATGAACATAGGAATGTGGATGGGTTAGACTATAACGGACTCCTGCTTGAGCAGCTAAATTGATGACAATTGAAATGGAATGGTTCTCGAAAATTGCGTTTACTGAATCTTGGTCCGCTAAATCAACTTTATAAAAGTTGAAATTCTTATTCCTCTCTAAGAACTCTAGCCGATCCTTTTTTAAACGAACATCATAATAATCATTAAGGTTGTCCACACCGATTACATGATAATTTTCAGCTAACAAACGTTTAGAAAGATGGAACCCAATAAAACCTGCTGCACCTGTTACTACTATGTTCATTTTTTATCCGACCTTTTTTTACGATCATTCCCTTTCATTTTTCCATTCTCTCTATTTCGATTGTGCTCTTTTTTGTCATTGTTATCTCTTTTGCTGCCGTGCTCCCTTTTTTTACCTTGTTCATCATTACGTCCATGTCCTTTTTTGTGGTCACGGTCCTTATCATGACCCCTGCCTTTATTACGGTCATATCCCTTTTTATGCTCCCGTCCTTTTTTACTGCTACGATTTTTAATCATTGGGAGGACAGTAGGTATGTCTTTTATTTCCATTTGTACTTCTTCTTCCGTGAGCGGAATTGAAGTCTGGGTCCACTCTCCATGAGTGGCAGGATCAAGAAGATTTACCTGCTCAAGGAAAGCAGTAAGGAACCCTCTTTCATGAAGGTTTTGAAAAAGTTCAAGGGGTCTTTCTTGCAGACGCGAGTAGGAATACACATGATCGACCATTTTAAACCCTTTTTTGGTAACAAAAACATGCCGTAACGGTGCGTCGATTTGTTTAAATCCTGCACGTTTTTGGGCGGTTAAAATTTCTAACAAGAGTTTTGTTACGACAGGTGGCAGTGAGGTTTGTTTTTTTAGGAAAGTGTTTAAGTCAGGACCGACTAAATATTCCATTACCACGTAATTTTCTCCTGTTTCATGGACTTGTGGAATAAAGGAAAGGTCTTGGTGTGCCAAGAGAATCGTTTTTTCCATTTCACAATGTTCTGGTTTGCCATAGATTTTTACACATTTGTCTTCAGCGATCCGAAAGACCGCACCTTGATGTCCTGCACCAATTAAGGTTTGCGAGATAGCGCTATCCACTTTTACTCCTTCACCATCTCCGCCAGAAAAAACAGGAATGTTCCGATAATCGATTTTGTTTTCATCAAAATAATGCTGCCAGGTTTTATATGTGTTAGGTTCTAATTTTCTTACTTGAGATAGGAAGGCTTCTTTTAATAACATCATGTTTAAATCTCTCAATAATTTAAGCGGTACGGGGTGTATGCGCTTAAAGGCATTTACATGGTCGATTACTTTCAGTTCTTCATTTTCTAGGACGAAAATATGCCGTAACGGAGCGTCGACCATCGTGAACCGTGCACTCTTCATTTCACCTAAAATATACAGAAGTTTTATAGTAATCGATTCCGGGATATTGGTACAATTCCTGAGGTATTCCTTTAATGTGGGAGCATTAAAGTATTCCATGACAATATAGTTTTCACCATAATCATATAAACGCGGGAAAAACGATAAGTGCTGCCCAGCCTTTAATGCTTCTAATTCCATTTGGGCTTGAAGCGTGTTGCTGTAGATTTTCACACATTGTTCCTCTGATAATTTAAAGACGGCTCCTTGAGCACCCATTCCGATTAAAGGATAGTTTGTGGGGTTATCGATGATTAGAGTTTTTGAACCCTTCGTAACTTTAATTAAACTGAAATCTACCATTATGATCCCCCTAACAATTCATCATAATATTTGGCCTGCAAGAGAAGCTGCTTATTCTGGTCAAAGTTTTGTTCTACATTTTGACGTGCAGAAAGGGTATAGCCTTCCCATAAGTGTCTGTTCAATAACATGAACTCTAATGCTTGTGCCAGATGATCGACATCGTTTTCCCTAACTAATACTCCATCTCGGTTATTGGTGATGATCTCCGGTATACCAGCATGGTTCGTTGTGAGAACTGGAATACCGGTTGCCATTGCTTCTTTTATCGTATTCGGAATCCCTTCCACATCCCCATTTGAGGCTGTTATGCTTGGGGCACAGAAAATGTCTGCTTGTCCCATTAATTCCGGTATTTGACTCTTAGGCACACGATTTAAGAGACGGAAGGAGGAGCCTAAATTTAGCTGTGATGCAAGAGATTTTATATATCCTTCCAGCTCACCACCGCCAATAATTGTCAGGGTAGCATTTGGGAATTTTGATTGTATCTTTTCAAATGCCTGCATTAAAATATGGTGACCTTTCTTTTCTACTAACCTTCCAATCGAAACAATGTTCTGGGAGCCTTGTAGATTTGGTCCCTTATAGGGGAAGAGGTTAAGGTCTACTCCTCCATAAAGAACTCTGATTTTTTCGGCAGGACAACCCCATAGATTGATTCGATGAGCTAAATACTGACATACCGGCAAAAAGAGCTCCCCTTGTTCAAAAAGCATTTTCATGCCATCTAAATAACCAACAGGTTGATTGGCAAGGGTTGCATCTCTTCCCCTGATACTCGTTACGAGTGGGAGGGAGGTTTCTTCCTTAAATGGAAGTAGTAATAATCCTAATTGAGCATGGTGTGCGTGTATGAGGGAAACCTTATTTTTTTGTACATATTCTTTTGGGGAAAAGATTTCACTTAGGTAGTGAACCTTCTCATTGAGAAGTTGCAGATTAAACATATATTTAGGCTGCCTGACCAAATGGATATAATCATAACTAGGAACTTCTCGAATCTGTGGAATATATTGGGTCGGATCGACTCTTAGATTCAGATGGATAACTTTTGGCAATTTTTCATTCTCCTTTCAAAAATTAGATCTTAATAGTAATAATCCTCTAGAAATAAGGTATGCAAATGGAAGAGGGAGGCTTGGACAAATTGGAAAAAACACAAAATGCGCCACAGTCTTGATTGACTGTGGCGCATAATATATTTTATGAAATTACCGTAATGTTTTTAAAGCACCGCTCCAAGCGATAACTTCGTCAAGCATTGCTGTCATGTTTGTTTGGTGTAAATCTTGTGGTTTGAATACTGATCCGTTTTCGAAGTCTGTGAATAAAGACAATGTTGGATGTGTACGAACATCGGCAACTTTTACTTCGCCAAGGATTCCACGTAAATGTTCTGCAGCACGTGCTCCACCAGTTGAACCATAGCTTACGATACCAGCTGCTTTGTTGTACCAAGCTTCACGTGCGAAATCAATTGCATTTTTTAATGCACCAGTAATGCTGTGGTTATATTCTTGAACAACGAATACAAATCCATCTAAACTCGCAAGCTTTTGATTCCAATCAGCGATTCCTGGTTCTGTTCCATCAGTAGTGCCTAAGAACGGCAGGTTGTAATCTGAGATATCGACGATTTCATAGTCTGCATCTCCGCGTTGATCAGCAATTCCTTTTACCCATTCTCCTACTTGTGGGCTAACACGTCCTTGACGTGTACTTCCTAAAATAATACCTATTTTTAATTTAGCGTTTGTCATTGTTTCTTCCTCCTTTGATGTTGTACCAAATAATTTGTTTAAAAAACCCATGCTGTCCACCCCTTGTTGTTATTTTTTAATCTATATAGGTTTTTTCAGACTTTGTTATTTTGAATTAAAATATAATTATATAAAACATTTTTAATTCGAGATAAATATAATATAGATTTATCTCGGTGTCAAGAGATTAAACTTATTAGAAAAGATACATGATGCCCAAAATTTGATTGGGCACTTTTGAATCATGGTGGAATCTTTTTATGAAATCTAATATACTTGGAAAAGAAATTAAATAGAGCGGGGGAATTCATTTGTCGAATTTGCCAAATTGCCCAAAGTGTCATTCGGAATATACATATGAAGATGGAAGTTTATTGATTTGCCCGGAGTGCGGTCATGAGTGGAGTTTAGAAGCTGCAGCAGTAGAAGAAGAAAGAGTGATTAAAGACGCAAATGGAAATGTTTTAAGCGATGGTGATTCGGTAACTGTCATTAAAGACCTTAAAGTAAAAGGCAGTTCCTCAACGCTAAAGCAAGGAACCAAAGTAAAAAACATTCGTTTGGTTGATGGAGATCATAATATCGACTGCAAAATCGATGGTTTTGGCGCGATGAGTTTAAAATCTGAGTATGTCAAAAAAATATAAAAAATGGGCGCTCCCACTAGTAAGGGGGCGCCTTATATTTTTCCCTAGAAATCAATATTGTCAGGGTCTGGACCGATTCGAAGATTTTCATTTAGATTACTTATTTGGTCCATATCTTCTGTCGTCAGTTCAAAATTAAATATGTTGGAGTTCTCTATTATTCTGTGTTCCTTTGTTGATTTAGGTATGGTTACGACGCCATTTTGCAAATCCCAGCGTAAAATGACTTGAGCGACTGTTTTATTATATTTACTTGCTACTTTCTCTAGTACCGGATTATCAAATAATTGACCCTGCATTAAAGGGGACCATGCTTCAAATTGAATTCCATGTTGATGACAGAATGCTTGCACTTTTTTTTGGGTTAACCGTGGATGGTATTCTACTTGATTGACCATTGGTTTTATCTCTGCGTCCTTCATTATGTCTTCAAGATGGTGGACTTGGAAGTTACTTACACCAATTGCTTTTACTTTTCCATCCTTATAAAGAGTCTCTAATGCCTGCCAAGCCTCCTTATATTTACCCTCTACAGGCCAATGGATAAGGTAGAGGTCAAGGTAATCTAGTCCAAGTTTATTTAGGCTCGTTTCGTATGCTGCTATCGTTGATTCATAACCTAAATCAGAATTCCAAACCTTTGAGGTTATAAATAATTCTTCTCTTTTAATACCGTATTCGGTGATTGCTTCACGAATTGCTTGTCCAACGCCTTCTTCATTTCCATAAATTGCTGCTGTATCAATGCTGCGATAACCATGTTTAATCGCAAATTTAACGGCATCCACTAATTCAGGACCTTCTTCGACTTTAAATACACCCAGTCCGAACAAAGGCATTTTTACCCCATTATATAATGTAGTTGTTGCTTGTAAGTTGTTTGTCATTTTTTTATCCTCCAAATTGTTTTAGTAAAAGGCTGTGTAATAATGGCCGGTTGATTTCCGCTCCCGGCACTTCGCTTTCCGCGGGCGTGCCGGGGAGCCTCCTCGGCGCATAAGCGCCTGTGGGGTCTCCCCAGCCCCGTACTCCCGCAGGAGTCTTCGTGCCTTCCGCTCCAATCAACCGGGTGCAAATTAAAAATTAGCTTTAACACAGCCTATTAAAATACAGTGCTTTCTTTAACAAGTATGATATTTTCCTTTTGTTCAAGTTTTCGACTCAAGCCTGTAAGGATTACAGCACTGAGAACCATTGAAGCTCCTATCCAAGTGGTATGAATGAGTCCAATAGAATCGGTGATGAAGCCTCCTAAAAACGAACCCATTGCAATTCCTGCATTAAAGGCAGCAATATTCAGGGCAGAAGCTACATCTACTGCGGTTGGCACATACCGCTCAGCCAGCATGACCACATACACTTGCAGTCCAGGTACGTTCATAAAAGCAAGCATCCCCATTAAAAATATCGTGACTAATCCTGCCATTTTAAAAGGTGCTGTAAAAAGTAAGATAAAAAGGACCACGGCTTGAGCGATAAACATATAAAATAGCGCCTTAATCGGATTTTTATTCGCTACTTTTCCACCAATCATGTTCCCAATTGCGATTGCTATTCCGTATCCAAGAAGAATTGCCGCCACCGCTCCTTCCTTAAAGCCTGTGATTTCTTGAAGGATGGGAGATAGAAACGTAAATACCACAAACGTTCCTCCATACCCTAAGGCAGTAATGATAAATACCAGTAATAAGCGGCCGTTTGTCACTAATTTTATTTGGTCACGGAAAGTTGTTTTTGTCCCTTTTCGTAAAGTCGCTGGTACTAGGATGCTATTTGCAATCATTGCAATGGCTCCGACCACAATGATAAGAATGAAGGCCATCCGCCAGCCATAGTGCTGACCAATAAAGGTACCAAATGGGACACCGGTTACCGTAGCAACAGTTAGTCCGGTAAACATAATCGATATGGCGCTGGCTCTGCGATTTTCTGGTACTAAATCAGCTGCGATGGTTGAGCCAATTGACATAAAAATACCATGTGAAAGAGCAGATATTACGCGGGCAGCAAGGAGAACACCGATGCTGGTTGCACTTGCCGCCAGCCCATTCCCGATAATAAAAATAATCATGATCCAAAGTAATAAAGATTTACGTGACATACTAGAAGTAAGAGATGTCAGAATGGGCGCACCAAAGGTAACTCCGAGTGCATATAAGGAAACCGTTAAACCAGCAGTTGTAACGGGTATATCTAAATCATTGGCAATTAGCGGTAAAAGACCGACACTGATAAATTCAGTGGTGCCGATGGCAAAGGCACTAATGGCTAATGCAAGCAATGCAAAAGTGCTTTGTTTATGTTTGAAAGACATTTTGTCTCCTCCTTAAAAATTTGTAGTTTAACCGATTTGCATGTTGCAGCATAACCGATAGATGTTATTATGAGATATAGAGGATTATTAGTGAAGTACGCACTTTTAAGTGATATAGATACCTTTAGGTAATATAGGTACTTATTAGTACCTATTAGTGAGGAGGAAAATTACGTATGAAACAAAAGAAATACAATATATCGGTAGAAGCAACTTTGGAAGTAATCGGAGGCAAGTGGAAATGCGTCATTCTCTGCCATTTAACCCGTGGCAAAAAACGGACGAGTGAATTGAAACGCCTAATGCCAGATATTACACAGAAAATGTTAACCCAGCAATTACGTGAATTAGAGGAAGATGGAGTCATTAACCGCATCGTTTATAATCAAGTTCCACCGAAAGTGGAGTATGAATTAAGTGAGTATGGTGAGAGTTTAGAGGGGATTCTAAATTCACTTTGCACATGGGGAGAAAAACATATTGCCAAAGTGCATGGCAGTATGGATGTCTTAGAAGAGAACATACTTAACGAACATCTTAAATAAAAATAGGCGCTCCCTTTTTAAGGGAAGCGCCTATTTTTTTAATAATAAATACATAAAATACGGTGCACCAATAAGAGCTACCATAATCCCAGCGGGAATTCCTGCGGATTCCATCAAATTACGTCCAATGGTATCTGCAAACATTAAGAGCCAACCTCCAATGAGAACTGCAATCGGGATAAATAATTGATTTCTCGGTCCAACTAACGCCTTTGCCATATGCGGTGCCATTAATCCAATAAAGGAAATACCGCCTGTAACCGAAACGGCAGATGCTGCCAGCGCAACCGCTGTAATCAGTAAGACAATACGTTCTTTTTCAATCGAAACACCGACACCAATGGCTACGGGTTCACTTAAGCCAAGAAGATTTAACCGGTTGGCTTTGTATAAGGTGAAAGGAAGAAGAACAATTAACCATGGGAGCAGCGCCCATATAAATGGCCAATCCGTACCCCATATATTCCCCGCTAACCATTTGGCAATAAAATCTACTTTTGCCCGTTCTGCAGATGAAATCAGTACAATCATTGCTCCTGAGAGTGCCAGGGAAAAACCGACCCCAATTAATACTAATCGTACGGGCTGAAGGCCCTCCGTTTTGCTATAAGCAAATAGGTAGATAAGTGCTGCTGTCAACAATGCACCGATGAAGGCTACAAGTGGCAGCATGTAGATAAAGGAACCGGCTTCAATCGGGAAAAATAAAAAGAATACGGCAACGGCAACACCTGCACCTGAATTGATCCCAATAATACCAGGATCGGCTAAATCATTACGGGTAATTCCTTGTAAAATAGCACCAGACAAGGCAAGTGCCATCCCAGCTAGTAGGGTAATGATGATTCGTGGCAATCGAATCGAAAATAATACAAATTCTTCTTTGAACGTTCCTTGTCCGAGAAGGGTGGGGATCAGCCTATTATACGATACAGAGGAAAAACCCAAACCCAGACCAACTACGATTGTAACCAAGATTAATGCAAATAAGATAAATAAAGAGATACGTTGCTTTCTAAGTAACGAGGCTTGGATCATGAGAATGCTTTGCCTCCTTTGCGTACAATAACAAGGAAGAAAGGTAACCCCATTATTGCCACAATCGCAGCAACTGGGGTTTCAAATGGTGCATTCATTGTCCGGCCAAGTGTATCGGCAAAAAGCATAAACGCAGCACCGGAGATCGCAGACATTGGGAGAATAAAACGGTAATCTGTACCCACAATTGCCCGAGCAACGTGGGGAACCATTAAGCCGATGAAAGCCATATTCCCAATAAGAGCAACAGAAGCTCCAGCTAATAAAATAATCGCAATAAAGAGAATCACCTTTATTTGAGTTGTTTTTTGACCTAATCCAACGGCGACTTCTTCATTTAAGCTTAAAATGGTGAGTTGCCTTGATAGAAAAAGAGAGACAAGTAAACCTGTAATGATGAAGGGAATAATGACCTGGAGCTGGCCCCAAGTGGTTCCAATCATTCCTCCTGCCGTCCACATCGAGACATTTTTTGAAATCTTAAAATAGATTCCAATTCCTTCAGCAATCGCATAAAGGAAAGCAGAGACAGCAGCTCCTGCTAAAACAATCCTTAATGGGGAAAAGCCACCTTTTTTCATTGCACCAATGCCAAATACCATCGTTGTTCCGACAGCTGCACCAATAAAGCAAGCAATCGTAATGCTGAAATAGTTGGCTGATGGGATAAAGGCGATGATGAGAGCGAGTGCGGCATTTGCACCCGCGGTTAAACCAAGTAAACCAGGATCTGCAAGCGGGTTCCTAGTAATGCCTTGCATAATTGCTCCTGCGACAGCAAGGGCGGCACCGACTACGATTGCTGCAACCTCACGGGGCAAACGGATTTCACGAATAATTGAAATTTTTTCGCCTTCCGCATTCGTAAAAAGTGCTTGCCACACATCTTTAAAAGAAATATCTGCTGCTCCCATAATCATGGAAAATACAAACATTGCGGCAAATACAAGTATGCCAAGCAGCAGTTTATATCCAAAAGGAATCGAACGTTGTTTTTCAATCATCATAAGTCTCTCATCTTTTCTGTCATAGAATAGGGGAAAGAGGAATTCTAGGAATAGAATCCCTCTTCTAATATTAATTACCTAAGAATGATTTTTTAATGAACTCAAGTTGTTTTTCGAGTGTAACTGGGTCACTGAAAGAAGCACCTTGACCATTCATTTCAAAGACGCGATTATTCTTAACCGCTGGAATATTTTTGTACGTTTCTGTTTCTTGGAAAGATGTATCAGCATCTGAGTATTTGCTCAGAATGACATAATCTCCAGCATACTCAGGAATTACTTCAGCAGATAATGCAAAGTAGCCTGAGCTTTCTGCCACTTCTTTTACTTTTTCAGGCATTTTTAAATTCATCGCTTGATAGAGAATTTCTGTTCCACGTGCCCAGTTGCTGCCGAATACATATAGGTCTTTTCCGTAACTTTCCATAACGGAAACGGTTGCGTCCTCACCAATTTTTGCACGAATTTCTTCGCCAGCTGCTTCAGCTTCTTTTTTGAAGTTGTCCACCCAAGCTTGGGCTTCTTTTTCTTTATTTAATAGTTTACCAATTTCTATGTGCTGGGTTAAATAATCAACTTTCCCCCAAGTATATGTAACAGTAGGGGCAATTTCACTTAACTTATCTATGTTTTTAATATTGGATAGACCAATGATTAAATCTGGTTCTAGTTCGATAATTTTTTCTAAGTCTTCATCGGAAACTTCTGTGACATCTTTCATTTCTTTTTCAAATGTCGGGTTAGTCTTTGACCATACATCAGCACCGACGACATTTACGCCTAAATCAAGTACATTACCAGTAAAGCCTGAAAGTAAGATAACTCGTTGCGGATCAGCTGGAACTTCAATCGGTCCGTTTTCAGATTGATAGGTAATCGTTCCAGATTTCTTGTCCTCTGGTGCTGCAGTAGTATCCTCTTCTTTTGTAGTATCGGTACCGCAAGCGCTAATAATTAACGCTGCGAGCAGTAAAAATGGCAGTAGTAGTAGCTTTTTCATGTTTTGTTTCTCCTTTTAGTAGATTGTACGTTACGCACATTGGTTTTTTTGTTCGTGGGTCGTGTCCGATAACAGCGTCAATATTAAATACTTTTTTTAGCACTTTATGACTAATGACTTCATCACAATTTCCCGCTTTTACAATTTCACCGTCTTTTAAGGCGATGATATGATCCGCAAATCGGGCTGCTTGATTTAAATCATGAAGGACCATAACAATTGTCCGTTCTTGTTCATGATTTAGTTTTTGCAGCAGCTCCAAAACTTCTAGTTGGTGGGCCATGTCTAAGTAGGTGGTTGGCTCATCTAGGAAAATAATCTCTGTTTCTTGAGCTAGGGCCATTGCAATCCAAACGCGCTGGCGCTGTCCGCCTGAAAGTGCGTCGACAGGACGAAACTTAAAGTCTATCGTTCCAGTGACATCAAGAGCCCAGTCAATCACTTCATAATCCTTTTTTGTTAAACGGCCAAAGCCCTTTTGATAGGGAAACCGGCCATAAGATACGAGTTCTCCAACCGTCAATCCACTTGCACTTTCTGGAGTTTGCGGCAGGATCGCCATTTGTTTCGCAAGAATCTTCGTGTTTACCTTTGAAATATCTTTTCCGTCCAAAAGGATGTTTCCAGATTGGTGGGAGATGATCCGAGTAATTGCTTTAAGTAAGGTCGATTTTCCACAACCATTTGGTCCGATAATCGTTGTTATCTTCTTATCAGGAATTTCGATACTTAGGTTTTTGACAATTAAGCGTTCACCGTAACCAATGCTTAATTCGTCTGTAGAAAGGCGAACCATGGTAAACCTCCTTTAGTAATTGAGAATTAATTGATAATGATTATCAGTATCGTTATGCCTTTACTATATAGGTGAGTGATAATGATTGTCAATTACAATTTTGTGAAAATTTTTTATATGTTTGATAGTGTTAATTAGAGGGAAGCTGAATTCCTTATGTTATCAAGCTTTGTAGTACATATTTTGTCTGTCAAAAAGTTGTCAAATATAGATGCCACTGAATTTTCAAAAAATACCTATTGTAAAAGGGAAGAAAATCTATTACTCTTATTGATAATGATAATCAATTACAATTGGTTAGGGAGTGAACGGAGATGGAACAACAGGAATTGTTTGATGTTACGGTGATTGGTGGAGGACCAGCAGGACTTTATTCCACTTTTTATAGCGGGTTAAGAGAAATGAAAACAAAGGTGATTGAATACCAACCGGAGTTAGGCGGTAAAATACATGTTTACCCAGAAAAAATGATCTGGGATGTAGGTGGTTTAACTCCAATTACAGGGGCGAAGTTAATTGAACAGCTGGTTGAGCAAGCCTTAACATTTAGCCCAACAGTCGTACTAAATGAAAAAGTGGAATCGATTACTCGAAATGAAGAAGGGATCTTTGTTTTAAAAGGCTCATCCGGAGAACTTCATTTTTCTAAAACCGTCATTGTTGCAATTGGCAGCGGCATTTTGAAACCGCAAAAGTTAGAAATAGAAGGTGCAGAGAGATTTGAAGTGTCAAATTTACACTACACAGTTAAATCGTTTAAACAATTTAAAGATAAAACCATTATCATTTCTGGTGGTGGAAATTCTGCGGTAGACTGGGCAAATGAATTAGAGCCGATTGCAAAAAAGGTCTATTTAACCTACAGAAAAGATGGGTTAGGTGGACATGGACAGGAAGCACAAGCGTCAAAGCTTTTGAACAGTTCGGTTGACTGTTTCTTTCAAACCTCGATTACCAAATTAATGGCCAATGATGAACGTGATGAAATTGACACAGTTGAATTAACAAACCATGAAACAGGAGATGTTCGATATATACCTGTTGATGAAGTAATCATTAGCCATGGCTATGAGCAGGACGCAGCATTATTGGAAAATAGTGAATTGAGCATTGAACGAGTAGATAACTACTATATAGCGGGGAATGCCACAAGTGAATCTTCGATAGAAGGTCTTTATGCTGCAGGGGATATCCTTATGCATGATGGAAAAATCAATCTGATTGCTGGTGCGTTCCAGGATGCTGCAAATGCCGTGAACAAGGCGAAACAGTACATTCAGCCTGATGCGGCTAAAGTCGCAATGGTTTCCTCCCATAATGAACTCTTTAAAAAGCGAAATAAAGAATTAGTGAAGCAAATGATTTTGAAATAGAAAAAAAGAGTGTAGGTGTGCGCCTTCACTCTTTTTGTATTAATGGAGCAATCTTGTCAATACGATTGGTCCAAATTCCGCCGCTATAGTTGTCAGGCAGTCTAGTTAAATCCTCTTGCGTATCAAAGCCTTCAGACCATCCTCCATCACCGGCAACCACAATCACTCTAGTGTCCACACTATCCATTCGCTTTAAGAACTTATCCGACCATCCCCATAACCATGGAGCGATTTTTTCGGGTATATGTAATTGAGTCTTCTCGCATGCCTTAGGAATATAACCTGCCCATCCGACCGCAATATATGGAAGCAAACAACTTTTTAGTGTAGCCTTTGACATGACACGCAACTCAGGGAGTTCTTCTTTTATTGTAGCAATCGGCCGATCGCCACCGTAAACGGTCAACTGCTTTAAACGGTTTTCTGGCAGTTTTTTTAGTACTTCTGCAAGCTGAATTCCTTCTTCCGGATCATCACTTTTAATATGAATTAAAAATGATTCATCTGGAAAATGGGTTAACACTTCATCAAGTGAGGGCATAAGACCAACGCCTTTTCCACGAAAGGGATAGGTTTTACCATTATCGGCTGTATACCCATAGCCAATATCGAGTTGCTTTAATTCTGCTAAGGTATATTCTTTTGTTGTTCCTTCCGCGTTCGTTCGGCATTCAAGCGTCCAGTCATGAAAAACAGCAAATTGACCATCTTTTGTCGGCTTAATATCGAACTCTACCACATCCGCCCCGTTTTCAAATGCCGCCTCCATGGAAGGGATGGTGTTTTCAAGATAGGGATGTTCTGGTGGATGAATCACCTCAGCAGTACATGTATCGCCCTGAATCCCATCCATGCTAAAGGTTTGTCCAAGCCCGCGATGTGCAAGCAGCAAAGGTTTACCCTCGCGTTCTTTTGTAAAAAAGGTACTGTTGTTTAGAAAAATAAATAAAGATAATAAGAGCAAAAATACGAACAATCTTTTTAGGAATCTCTTCAGTTTTACTACCTCCGTTGGGTGTTATTTTGGGGAAATGATGCAATTTACAGCAGAAATCATCATTTTTAATACAAGTTTTGATAGCATGGTCCGGATATCAGCGTTAAATAGAGTATATCAGCCTTAGGCCAAAAATCCAGCAAAAATGCTGATTGGAATTCCCAATCAGCACTGAGCTAAATCCTCTTTTTTACGTCTTCCCGAATGGATTCAATTAGATCATCTGAAAGATCTGCCGGTAAGGATGTACCGTCCATAAATACCCACGAATTCATGATTTCAAGATCAGCTTTTTTAAACGTAATGCTGTAATTCATTTGATTGTGGGTAAACTCTGTAGTCACATATTCCTCACTGTCAAAATCATCATCAATAATCATATTTGTAATTTCATATGTATTCACAACACAGTCTCCTTTGAACACGCTATAAAACTAGAGTGTACTAATAGGAGAGGAATATACATACATCATATGAAGGAAAAATGAATGAGCAAAGCGAATTGAATGACTGTGTTAATAGGAAGGGGGAAGGGTATGAGATTAGAAGAGGCAAAGCTAGAGATAGAGCGTAAGTTAAAAGAGATGGTGGATCGTGACGCTAAGATTCCTAATGCTTATTTACTCTTCCATTCAGATCGACATGCTATTCATTGGAGTTTGGCTCATGGGGGAAGTGATGATATGCCTGCAAATGCAGAGCAGCCTTATCATACTGCAAGTATTGCTAAAACGTTCACTGCTATGATAATTGCAAAGCTAGTGGAAGGAGGTAAACTACTTTATGAAGATCGACTAGACAAATATCTCCAAGATGACCTCATGAGTGATTTACATATTTATAAAGGTAAAGACTATTCACGTGAGATTACGATTCAACATTTAATCGGCAATACTTCTGGATTAGGCGACTTTTACGAGGAAAAACCAAAGTTGGGCAAACCATTTTTAGATATCATGCTGGATGAGCCCTCTCGGTATTGGTCAGCAAAAGAGACGATTGAGTGGACTAAGCAGCAAATTAGCCCTCGGTTTAAGCCAGGGGAGAAGGTTCATTACACCAATACGGGTTTCAATCTATTAGGATTAGTCATTGAAGAGGTCACTTCAAAACCTTACCACCAAGTCCTTCATGAAATGATTTTCCAACCTCAAAGGATGAATCATACCTATTTGTCTCAATACTCAGAGCCTGCAGAGCAAAACCCTTATCCGGTAGCGAAGTTAAACTTGAAGAACAGAGAGATTAATGTAGAAGACTACCGAAGCTTCAGCAGTATTTATGCAGGCGGACAAACAGTGAGCACCTCAGAGGATTTATTAAAATTCATGAAAGCGCTAGCTGCTGGTTCAGTTGTCCATAAGGATACCTTAGAAAGTATGAAGCAATGGCAGAAAATGTGGATAGGAGTTGATTACGGATCCGGTCTTATGAGAGTTCGTATGCTGCCCATTATCCAAAAATACAACGTATGGGGACACCTGGGATCCATTGGTTCCTTCATGCTATACAACCTAGGCATGGACATCTACATTATCGGAAACTTCAACAAATCAGGCCACCTAACCAAAACCGTCCGCTTCCTATTTAACACCCTGAGGACATTGTCAAAGGCAATAAGTTAAGAACAAAATAATGACTAAGTTGGCACTGTCCACCTGAGGTGGACAGTGTCCACGAGCGGTGCCTGTCACCGCATTGTTTAAGGAAAGTATATTTGTAGCACATCTGTGTTGTTTTTTAGTATGAAGTAGTTTGGAAAGTCTGTGTTTATGTAAGCATGAGGATAGTCTTTTCGATTTATTGTAAAGTCGGGACCATCCTCTTTCGTGAAGATAATGGCGATTTCTGTTACTTTGATGGTATGAAAGTAGAAGCCATCTCGTTTGTAAAGTAAATCCTCGTCCTGATAATAGTTTAAGATCACTTGTCGGTTTTGGTAGTTTGTCAATATTGATAGGTCGTTTAGTGGTTTTTCCATACTCGCAGCACATACCCTCCACAACCGCATTGGTCGATAAATTTCATTTCGATCCCGCTTCCGAAATTCTCCACTAATGCTTCTCCCAAATAGTCAGCAGGATTCCCAAAAGAAGCAGGAGTAACAAGGTTTACATAGAACCCCTTACATGTCTTTTCCACTGCCTCGATACCATCCTTGATAACCAACTCCATATCCATTGAATACTCTTCATGTTCAAGTGAAATTGACCAATTCTTATCCATCCCAATCACCTCGTATCTTTATTTTAGTATGAAGAGTGCAGGCAAGAGGTGATAGGAATCACAATTAATGATAAAAATTCCCTGCAAGTCTCAATCAAAATGGTATATTATTATGGTAGAAAAATATGAAAGTGGTCGTGATATGAAAAAATCATTGAAAGATATCGCACTAATTTTAATAGGATCCCTTATTTTCGCAGTCGGGGTAAATTATTTTACGATTCCCAACACTCTTTCAGAGGGCGGCATTTTGGGGATTACAATCATTACCCATTATTTGTTCCACTGGTCGCCTGGGGTTGTGAATTTTGTATTAAACGTTGCCCTCTTAATGATAGGGTATAAATTTTTTGACAAACGAACGATGGTTTACACGATTATTTCCATTGTTGCTAGCTCTGGTTTCCTATATCTGACAGAGGATGTTGGTAAGCAACTAACGGAGGACACCTTTCTGGCGGCGATCTTTGCTGGATTATTGGTGGGCGTTGGATTGGGATTGATCTTTCGAACGGGCGGTACATCAGGAGGATCAACCATCTTAGCACGGCTCACCAATCAACTGTTAGGCTGGAGCATTGGGAAAGGAATGCTAATTTTTGATATCATCGTTGTGGCGGGATCGGTTTTTATCATTGGTCTAGAAAAATCAATGTACACCCTTTTGGTTGTATTTATTGGTGCGAAGGCCATTGATTTCATTGTGGAAGGATTAGATGAAAAAGTAGCCGTTTTAATTATATCTAATTCACCGGAAATGGTTTTAGAGAATATCACTAGTAAGATGTCTAGAGGGATCACGGTTCTTGATGGGCGCGGCGGCTATTCCGGTCAGAATAAAGATGTACTTTACATCGTCATTAATAAACAAGAAATCGTTCAGCTAAAAAGCATCATCAATACCATTGATAAAAATGCCTACGTTACCATCCATAATGTACATGAAATGATGGGAAAGGGCTATAAAGCCTCATAATATTCATAAGCACATAACAAATTGAAAAGGAACCATCTGTTGAGGATGGTTCCTTCTTTAGTAGGTTAAGATAGACCTGTTACTTTCAATTATGGCACCTACTTGCGTAACACTTATTGGTTTACTATACAGGTCACCTTGAATGACATCGCAATGTAGTTCTTTTAGAATCGTCAACTGCTCTTCGTTTTCGATTCCTTCTGCAATGACCGATAATCCTAGGCTATGGCCTAAGTAAATAATTGTTTCCACTAAGGCTCTGTCTTTTTGGTTTAACATGATATCCTGATTAAATGGTTTAGGAATTTTCAACGTATTAATTGGAAATCGCTTGAGATACATGAATGAGGAATATCCTGTACCAAAATCATCTAGGGATATTCTTACCCCTAAATTTCGTATGTTTTGCATTTTTTTAATCGCCGCTTCTGCGTCGGTGAAAGCAACACCTTCGGTAATTTCTAACTCTAAATAATTTGGATTAAAGCCAGTTGTTCTTAGAGCCTTGTTTACCATTTCCACTAAATGATCGTGAAGGAATTGAACAGGTGATAAGTTTACGGCAACTTTTATATGGGTATGTCCTAAATCATGCCAAGCTTTCCCCTGCAGACATGCCTGTTTTAGGACCCACTCCCCAATAGGGATGATCAGTCCCGACTCTTCGGCAACGGGAATAAATTGATTCGGTGATACCATTCCTGCTTCCATTGTATTCCAACGAAGTAACGTTTCCACTCCGACAATTTCCCCCGTCTGTAAATGTACCTGTGGTTGATAAACAAGAACAAATTCTTCGTTTTTCAAAGCCTTTCGGAGCCCTTTTTCTAGCGCCATTTTTCTTGACATGGCTTTATTCATATCCATGGAATAGAATTTGTAATTGTCTCTTCCTTCTTCTTTGGCGCGGTACATGGCCATATCTGCATTCTTCATTAGCTCATCGGTATTTTTTCCGTCCGTTGGATAAAAGGCTATACCGATACTCATTGAGACATGCAGTTCTTGTCCAGAAATAAGAATAGGTTTTGCTACAATTGCCCGGATTCGTTCGATTAGGGGGATTACATCTTCTTCCGCACGGATTCGATTTAATAAAATGGTAAATTCATCGCCGCCTTGCCGAGAAATCGTATCAATTTTCCGGACGCTTAATGCCATTTGTTTGGTAACATGCTTTAACAGTAAATCACCAAATTCATGCCCCAGAGTATCATTAATATTTTTAAAACGATCTAAATCTATGAAGATGATCGCTAGTTTATAATGATTGCGTTTAGCCTCTTCCATGGCTGTCACCAGCCGTTCTAAAAACATTCGTCTATTTGGCAGTCCGCTTAGGACATCATGGTAGGCCATATGTTTCATTTTTCGAACGGCAGAGAGAAGCTGTTGGTTTTTGGAACTAAGTTCTGCCGTTCTTTCCCCAATTTTCTGCTCCAATTCTTCTGTCAGGGCATGATATTTCGATAACAATGTTTGATTTTCTAAAGAGGTAAAGACATGCCGTAATATCACAAGGAGTATGGCTGCAGCTGAGCCGATAATGAAACTTTTAGACTCTTTACTTTGAAAAATCATGACCATAAACAAAAGAATCACGCTGATATAAGGTAATAATAATCGTAAGGAAATAGAATCCTTTAAAGAATCAATTTTATATTTAGATTGTGCAGATGAATCTGCATTTGTATCTTTTTCGATTGTTAATGTTCCTGCAATGCCCATTAATAAAAGAGCAAACGGCCATAACGGTTGAAATAGATTTTCTGAAAACGAAATATTTGTTAGGCTTAAATATAGGTATGACGAATTTGCTAAAACTTGAATGAATAAGCTTGAAAAAATGAAAACGAATACCCTGTAAGGGAAAATGTTTTCAGCACCTAGGTAGAAGATAATGGCACCGAAAAAGAGAAGCAAATCTCCAATCGGATATCCGATCGCAATAAAAGAGTTACTTTGAGAAAAGATATCGCGAATGATAAACTGCCAGCTAAAAGTAATTGCCACGGTCATAATAATAGAGGTATCAAAGGTAAGTTTTATCAGGTGCAGGTTTTCACTATTGAGCCGTATCTTGTAAATAAAGGCGAAGAAATAACAGGCAATTTGTAGCAGATAGAAGAAATCATTCCATCCTGTAGGCAGAAGTTCTATATGTAGAAAATAGCTATTTGCCAGAATCGCCAATAGGTTACAAAAACTCCCCAGTGATAGTAGAAGCCATACGTATTTATCATTCGTTTTAAGTTTTCTATACACGGAAAATAGAATAATAGATGTAGTGAGGGAGGCGGCTATTAAAAGTATATTCTCCACGAATGTTGTGGTCCCCGTGTCTTTGTCCCAAAAAAAGAGCCAAAAATAATAACCAAGAGTCTGAAAAAATGTATAGTATATTAAGATATTTTTTCTTACTAACCAGTCCATCCGAGACACTCCCATGAGAAATCAGATTCTGTTTTATTGTTTAGATAAAGCAAGACTATTTTACCATTAAGTGGAATAGATATTTGTCGAAAAATGTCTGATGTTATGGCATTTTATTCCAAAATATGCGGATGTACATTTTATTGGCAAAAAAGTATTCTTTATATAAGTAAAGGAGTGATCAAAATGAAACCAAAAATCTACATATCAAGGAAGCTTCCGGAAACAGTGGTTATTAGGTTATCTGAAATATGTGAAGTGAAAATGTGGGATAAGGAGGAGGAACCTGTACCTAGAGATGTACTAGAGAAGGAAATACAGGAGGTGGACGGCCTGTATTGTTTATTAACAGAAAGCATCGACCGGGACCTTTTACATTTAGGAACGAGATTAAGAATCGTTAGTAATATGGCGGTTGGCTATAACAATATCGATGTAGAGGCAGCGACAGAAAGAAGGATTATGGTCACCAATACACCAGGAGTTCTAACGGAGACAACGGCGGATTTAACCTTTGCGCTGTTAATGGCAACGGCAAGAAGACTCGTAGAAGCCTCTGATTATTTACGAGAGGGCAGCTGGAAAACATGGTCGCCAATGCAATTAACCGGGCAGGATATTTATGGAGCCAACTTAGGAATTTTCGGATTAGGCAGGATTGGGGAGGCTTTAGCGAGAAGAGCAAGAGGATTTGATATGAACATTTTATATCATAACCGCACCCGAAAGCTTGAAGCAGAGGAGCAGTACGGCATTGAGTATGCAGATAAAGAAACCTTGCTGCGTAAATCAGATTTCGTTTGTGTGTTGACACCCTATACACCAGAGACGAAAAATTATATTGGTGCAAAAGAGTTATTACTTATGAAACCAACTGCTGCTTTGATTAATACGGCTCGCGGAGGGATTGTGAATGAAGACGACCTGTATCAAGCATTAAAGAATGGGACGATTTGGGCTGCGGGTTTAGATGTATTTGAAGAGGAGCCGGTGAGAACAGATCACCCGCTGCTCAGCCTGCCGAATGTCGTTGTGCTGCCACACATTGGAAGTGCCAGTAAAAACACCCGATTAAAGATGTCGTTACTTGCTGCAGAAAATTTGATTCAGGGTCTACAGGGTGAAACGCCGAAAAACTTAATTAATGGCCAGGTAGAAAAAGGTTAGGGGATTTCCTAACCTTTTTTGGTTATTTTTCTAATAGCCATTTTGTAACAGTTTTAGCTTCCTCTTTTGATAATTGTCCGCCTGGCATCATACCGACTCCATCGTTTAGTAATTTCAGTATTTCTTCTTCTGAATACTTACTTCCCATGTTAATAACTGGAGGTCCCGCTGCCCCTACCAAGTTTTCTCCATGACAGGATAGACAGCTGAATTTATAAAGGCCTCCTCCATCCGTAGGTCTTTTTGCATTAGCAGCATTCGATGAACATCCCGAGAGTACTAGTAATGAGAGAGCAAAAACAATCCAAAGTTGCTTCACGACGTTTCCTCCTAATGAATCGAATTCGTTAAGGAAAGAATACGGTATAAAACTAAAATATTTCTAAACGAAAGATTAAAATTTCTTAAATGGTTTTTTACGAAAAATTAGAAGCGGAAAGGATATGGACAGTTTCTAAGGTTGTTTACATACTAAACTCCCAGGCAGAATCCTGGGAGTTTGGTTATTTATCTTTTAATTCAAGAAGATACTTTCGCCATTGCCCGGCAAGCTCTTCGACTGACAATATTTTCTCTATCATTTCCATTGATGGTGATTTGTCATGGAAGTAGAGATGATGGACCGAGGCTACAGTTATCTGCGCAGGATGTGAAAGCAGCTTATGTATTCGGGAATCAGCTGTTATTTTTCCTTCTTCCAGCACTCTAAAAAAATATCCAGTGTAGCCTGTCTCAATAATTCTTTTTAAAAGAAGATGGTTATGATTGCGTTTATTGATGGTGGAGCATGGATATCGCCCTTGAGATACCTGCAGGACGGCCTCACCTATCTGAAAAACATCGCCAATACAGACCTGGTCTTCCTTCATGCCTGTTATTGTTAAATTTTCTCCGAATGGAGAAGCAGGTAAGGTTTCACCAAATACAGTTTCCCAATGTGCATAATGTTCAAAAGGATACACGCAAACGACTCGATCGGAACCACCATGATATTCAGGATTCGCAACCTGATCACCGGTTATTTGATTAAAGCTTACATCAAGCTCCTGACATTGTTCCTTCCAAATACCGGACACATAGGCTTCATCCTTATAGACCTTATTTTTCGGCAATCCCTTGCTTAAAAAAATCAATTCTCTACTATTCATTGCTTATCCCCTCCTTGTTGTTCATTTTACTACATTTAATTGAAAGGCTTTGTTAAATTTGTCTGTTGATTTCCGCCCACTAAGGAAAACTGCTTTGAATAATCATCGCAGGGACAGGCGGTTTTTACCTGTCACGAGGCACTTCGCTTTCCGCGGGCGGTCCGGGAGCCGCCTCGGCGCTTAAGTGCCTGTGGGGTCTCCCCTGCCCCGTCCTCCCGCAGGAGTCTTCGTGCCTTCCGCGTAAATCAACAGAGTGCCAATATCAATTTAGTTTTAACAAAGCTAATTAAAAAAAGACCCTCATTTGGGTGAGGGTTAGGAAAGGCTAAATACTCGCTGGGTTATAGTTGGTAAAAGGATTTCAATTGTAGTTCCTTCATTTACTTCACTTGAAACCGTTAATAGACCGTTATGGCTTTCAATAATTTTATAACAGGTCATTAAACCGAGGCCAGTTCCTTTTTCCTTCGTTGTATAAAAGGGCTCACCGAGTGTTGGAATGCGTTCCTTTGGAATTCCAACTCCCTGATCAATAATAAGGATCGAAATTTTGTCCTCGTCCTTTGCCTTCACCCTCACATCAATATTTCCGCCATGGGGCATGGCTTCGATGGAGTTCTTGAGGATATTTATAAAAACCTGCTTTAACTGGTTTTCCTCACAGCTAATCTTAGGCAGGTCACATTCAAATTCTACAAAAATTTGTACGTTGTTTAAAATAGATTGAGTATTAATTAAAGTTACAACATCTTTTATTAAATCTTTTACATCTTTTTCTGCAAAAACAGCCGCAGTTGGTTTTGCCAGGACAAGAAATTCGCCGACAATATTATTGATTCGGTCTAGCTCGGATAACACAATATCATAGTATTCTTCACGATGATGCTCGATTTTGAATAGCTGAATGAATCCTTTAATGGAGGTAAGCGGATTGCGAATTTCATGGGCAATGCCTGCAGCCATTTGGCCGAGGAGAGCTAATTTTTCCGATTTTTGCAGCAGTTGCTCGGTTTGTGCTTTTCTTTCGGTAATATCTTTTCCAATTGACAAAATAGCCTCTTTTCCTTCGAAAGTTATGTACATGGAAGCGCCTTCGAAGACAAAGAGAGAACCGTCCAACCGGATAAATTTGTATTCGATATTGTTTAAAGGAAGTTTTTCTTTTTTTACTTGTTTCAAACGTTCGGTTAGTCGTTCCTTATATTCCGGAAAAAGATAGTTATGTATCGAGGTTCCAATTACCTCTTCCTTTTGCGTTGCACCTATCATTTTTACAGCTTCTTTATTCACATAGATCACCTTATGGTCTTGGTGAATAATAACGGCTTTTGGCAGGGAATCTATTAATTTTTTATAGTTATCTTCACTGTCACGCGCTTTTTTTCCATAGAATCGTGCCCGGTCATATTGCCAGCCAACGAGCCAGGCAATGGTTGTGAAAATAAGGAAGTCTACCGTAAATATATCGTCATGATTGACAATGGTTTGAAAAATAGAAAAAAGTACAGAAATTAACACGAGTGTTATTTGGCCCGATTTATTCATTCATTTTTCCCCATGATTATCTGAATTTGTTACTATCATATCACGAAACATGATAAAGTTAATAGAAAATTAGTGCAATAGATTCATTTATTAAGATTAACAAGTGAAAACAAAAGCCAGGAAACCAGGCTGGCTTTTGTTACTAAAAAGGTAGTTTTACGATTGAGCCATTCTTTGAAATAAACTTAAGATCGATTGACCATATGTGGTTCCTGGTACAGCCCATTTTCCGTTTAATGCGGTCCAGGTTGTGGCAGAACCACGGTTGACAAGATGGAAGCGAGGATCAACTAATGGGTATCGATTTGGTAAAGGTGCAGTGGTAGCATAAGCAAACAAATGCTGAAGATGTGCAAGTACACCTTCCTCAGCTGTATTAAAGGTGGCACCTCGGGCACCACCACCTGTCGCACCAATTCCTGCAAAGTTGTTTTGCCCATTCCTTACATCGCCTGTAAACCGAAAATAGCCTGTTTCGTGCATGGCTTGGGCGAAAGCTACATCGCCTCTTATGCCATAATATTCACCTAACGTTTTATAATAATCTCCCAGTAATGGAGCATTAGGGTTGATCGTTCTGACATATTCATTCATTTTTTCAGCGGAGAGTTGGGTAGGTCCCAAAATGGTGGTTGGGTTTAGATCAATGGAGCGTGGAGTTGTACTAGTACTGGAGGCAGCAGTTTCTGTTGCTATGAAAGCAGTTATTCCTGTCTTTGCTTTGATTTCTGACACTTGCCTTTGGGCGTTGTCCCTAGTAGAAAATGCACCGGCTTGGACTCGGTACCAAGTCTCGCCCGAGATTATTGTGGTAACGATAAAGGATTGGATTCCTCTTGAACGCAGGAAGGTAACTCGCTCCTGTGCATTTTCTCTTGACTTGAATGATCCGGCAAATACTTTATACATTTCATCTCCTCCATTTATAGTTTCTCTTTATGTTATGAGAAAGAGAGGGGGGTGTCGATGGACAATTGCCTGAAGAAAAAGAAAACCCCCCTGGTGGAGGTTTCATTATGTTCCGCTATTAACGGTTCCTTTAATATGAATCTTTTTTTGCTGTTGTATTAAAAAGAAAAAGACACCGAGGAGGACGAGCATTCCACCTGCAATTTGCCAGTTAGCTAGATGCTCATTTAGCATAATAACGGCTAATATCGATGCTCCCACGGGTTCACCTAATATACTCATGGAAATCGTTGTAGCATTGACATAGTTTAAGAGCCAATTATTGATGATATGGCTTATTGTAGGTACGGTAGCAAGTAAAAGGAAAATCCCCCATTCCTTTGCGGGGTATCCGCTAAAAGCAACATTTGCGCTTACGTTATAGATTGTTAGAACAATGGTTGCAATGAAAAACACACAAAAGCTATAAATCCAATGGGATACTTTTTTTACAATGCTTTGGCCAATCATTAGGTAGCCAACCACGGCAATGACACTTAAAAAGGATAGGATGTCTCCTAGAATAGCATCCCGGCTTAAAGCAAAGTCACCCCAGCCAATCATCATTGCGCCGATAATCGCAATTCCCATTGTCATCAATGCGGAAGCCGTTGTTCGTTCTTTAAATAGAAAGTACCCTCCGATTAGTGAGACAATAGGCTGCAGCGCAAGAATGATGGTAGAACTTGCAACAGTGGTTAATTTTAACGAACCGAACCAAAGGACAAAGTGTAAAGCTAAAAAAACGCCTGAAAAAAATAAAAAAGTCCAATCCTTTTTTGTGATTTTTTTAATTTCCTCGCGGTTTTTCCAGACGATAGGAAGCATTAATAGACTTGCGAACATCATGCGATACATACTCAATATCGATGCAGGTGCGTCTGACCATTTTACAAAGATTGCTGAAAACGATATGGCAATAATCGAAATGGTGAGCGGTAAGACAATAGATCTGGAATTCTCTTGTTGGTTCATTTCTTTCCTCTTTTCTGGATATATGGGTGATACGGATTTGATAGAAATAAATCTAAATGAATTTTATCACAAATATCGTACCCGGAGATACTAACAAAACTCACCAGCGACATACAAAAAACGTCAATCCCATATTGCGAAGAGGGGTTGACGTTTTTTAGGTGATTAGTTGTTTGTATAAAGCTCTTGGGTATGCTTTTTCTTTTCTTCCAATGAATTCATGAAACGTTCCATTCGTTTTACGGCTTCTTGTAGTTGTTCCATTGAAGTCGCATAGGAGCACCGTACATAGCCTTCGCCACTCTCGCCAAAGGCACTTCCAGGTACGACTGCTACTTTTTCTGCTAGTAGAAGTTCTTCAGCAAATTGTTCAGAAGTCATACCAGTTTTCTTAATAGAAGGGAAGACATAGAATGCTCCACCTGGAGTGTGGCAGTCCAATCCAATATGGTTTAAGGATTGAACGATGTAATTCCGTCTTCTACGGTAACTTCTTCTCATGCTTTCCACTTCGTGATAGGTATTTCGTAAAGCCTCGATGGCACCATGCTGCAGCATATGTGGTGCACACATGGTGGTATATTGTAAGATTTTTACCATTTGTTCTGTGAATGGTTTTGGTGCAGCTAAGAAACCTAATCGCCAGCCTGTCATGGCAAATCCTTTTGAGAAGCCGTTAATTAAGATGGTTCGCTCGTACATGCCTTCAATAGAAGCAAAGCTTGTATATTCTTCATCATAGGTTAATTCTGCATAGATTTCATCCGAGACGACGAGTAAGTCGTGTTTTATGATTACAGATGCAAGGTTTGTTAATTCTTCTTTGTTTAGATAGGTTCCCGTTGGGTTATTTGGTGAACACAACAATATTGCTTTTGTCCGACTGGTAATAGCATTTTCGATTTGTTCGGGTGTAAGTTTAAAGCCATTACTAGGGTGTGTTGAGACTGGTATTGGCTTCCCGCCTGCCAAGGTGACTAATGGCGCATAAGAAACGAAAGCAGGTTCAATAATCAATACTTCGTCTCCCGGGTTCAAAATAGCACGGAAAGATAGGTCAATCGCCTGACTAGCACCGGCTGTCACGATTACTTGGTCGACAGGATTATACTTTACACCAAATCGTCGATTTAAGTAGAAGGAAATTTCCTCCCTTAATTCTAGTAAACCGGGATTGGCCGTGTAAGAAGTATAGCCTTCTTCTAATGAAAGAATTGCTGCTTCCCGAATGCTCCACGGAGTAATAAAGTCCGGCTCACCGACCCCTAAAGAAATGACTCCTTTAATGGAAGCAGCCAGGTCAAAAAACTTCCTAATTCCAGATGGTTTTAGTTCTTTTACCATCTCCGATAAATAGTGTTGATGTTCCTTCATCATGGTGAAACCACCATTCTACGGTCTTTTTCATTGTTATCGCCAAAGATGACACCATCATGTTTGTATTTTTTTAACATGAAATGAGTGGTCGTAGAGATTACATTATCAATGGTTGATAGCTTTTCCGACACAAATCTAGCGATCTCACTCATTGTTTTTCCTTCAATGGTAATCGATAAATCATAGGCTCCAGACATGAGATAAAGTGAGGTAACCTCAGGAAAGCGGTAAATTCTTTCCGCCACTTCATCGAAACCAACCCCGCGTTTCGGTGTCACTTTTACATCAATCATCGCCACAATATTTTCCTTACCAGCCACCTTACTCCAGTCAATCAAAGCCGGATAACTAACAATGACCTTCTCATCCTCTAGCTTCTTAATGATAGCCGTAACATTCTCCACACTCGAACTAACCATCAAAGCAATATCCTCCACCGAAACCCTATGGCTCTCCTCCAAAATCGAAAGAACCTCTAACTCCTCACCAGACAACCTCATTTAAATCCCCCTCATAACGTTCAAATTTAATATTACTATAATACATCATTGTTAGAATAAATAAAATATAATATGGTGCCTCTTCAGGTGCCTGTCACCACTCGTGGACAAATGGGTGTATTTGTCCGTGTGAGGTGGACAGTTGCCTGTTCCTTAGTTAGGTTGAATGAAATAAGGGTTTTGGCACATGTTGTGCTGAAAACCCTTTTGGATATTACTGTTGTTTTTTTACTAGGTAACGAAGGATAGCTGCGAGCCCTGCTCCGTGTCTGAATTCCCCATTATTAATTAACTGATTTAATTTGTCCATTTCGATGGTATGTATGTCTATTTGTTCTGTTGCTTCTAATTGTTGCTCCTTCTTTATCAGGTCGGTAGCGGCAAAAAGAAATATCTGTTCACTCGTGGATCCAGGTGAGGGGTAAACACTGCCTAAATCTATCCAGTGATTTGCCTGGTAGCCTGTTTCTTCCTCTAGCTCTCTTTTTGCTGCAGAAAGGGGTTCGATATCGTCTGAATCAATGGCGCCAGCAGGCAATTCCCATTGCCAGTCTTTGACAGCATGGCGATATTGCCGAATACAAATGACCTTTCCATCCTCCGTTATTGGCAGTATACACACTCCTTTTGAGAAATTCACATAAGAGAAATGCATATCTGTATGATTTGGCAGGGTGACGTCTTCCTGCACAATTTCAAATCGGTCTATTGTGTCTTTTTGAACGTTATTAATTTTCCATTCCACCTAAAACACCTCTTTCGTATGTGCTAATAGATTAATTTTTGCTTAAGACTAGATGAAATTCAAGGAAAAAGGTGGGGTAGCTGGTATTAATAGTCTTAATTTCCTAAATCGAGTTGTCTTTTTTGTTTTATCCTAAAGAACCTAGCTATCCCTATTGCAATCAAAATCCCTGTTAAATCAAAGCCAATATCAAAAAGCCTTCCACCACGGGTGAAATGTAATTGTAGAACTTCAGTAAGGGCGGCAAAAGAGGCGGCCATAAATAGGATGAGTAAGTTTGACCTGAATTTTGTCAACAACAGAACAGTTAGAACAAGAAAAACGACTACATGTCCAAGCTTTTGAACCATTAAATCTCTGGAAATGCCAGCGGGAAACGGTGAAAAGAACGCAGAATAAGATGGGGAGGAATCCCATTGAAAGCTCACGACCCCAAAATGAATCAAATCATGAAAGCTGGCAGTACTAGTTAAAATCAAAATAGCGCTGCACCAAATAAAAATAAACAAACTCCTCATCGCTCATCCTCCTCAACTAACAAGTTTGACGGATACAAGTAGTTTCATACATGTGCATAAAATGGCTGTAAATTATGTATAATTGAAGGGATATTGCATAAATGGTGACAGGCACCATTGTTGGCACCATTGTTTAGGGGGACGCAGGGATGAGGGTGGCAGCTATAGAGAATGTAAGAGTTCATGACTTTGTGGTGTATTGTAAGAAGCATCGGAAGCTGGTTGATGATTCTTACTTGTATGATTTTGAATTAAGAGACTTTGAGGTTAGTGAAGAGAATCCAACTTTTGTCATCCTAAATCAGCAGGATGAAATTGTTGGTGCTGCTTCGTTGGTGATGGATGATTACCATAAACGAGGGAGAAGAGCGCGTTTTCGGATTTTTCACTGTGAAGTTGATGATCTCCAACTCTATGAACAGCTGCTGCAGGCAGTTTTAAAACAGACAGCAGACCTTGATAAGGTGTTTTTATTTATTCCTGTTGTAAATAATAAATTGATAGAAATCATCCAAGGTTTAAATTTCTCTTTGGAAAGGTACGCCTTTCTCCTTATGAGAGAGGATTCGGACGTCCCTGAAGCTAATCTTGCAGAAGGATATGAGATGAAGGCCTTTCAAAGAGGACAAGATGAAGAAAATTGGGCTAAGGTTCGAAATGCAGCTTTTGCTACTTTAAAAGGCAGCGAAACGCCTATTACTACCGATGGAGTGACAAAGCTGCTTCATGATGAGGATTACCTTGAAGGAGGTATGATGCTTCTTTTCCATCAGGGAAAGCCTGTAGGAGTAATTAGAGGAGCAGATGATGAATATGAAAATGCTCCAATCATGAATATCGGACCGGTCGCGGTGATTCCTGAGTACCAGGGACGCGGATTAGGCAGAATTTTGCTTAGGACTGCCTTAAAGTTTGCTAAGGAAAAGGGCTATAATCGAACCATCCTCAGTGTAAATGGGGAGAATGAGCGGGCACAGGCACTTTATCTTCAAGAGGGCTTTAAACAGGTAGAGGCCGTTGTTTGTTACGAATATTTTTTATAAATTTGAAAAAAGGCATTTCTCAGATTTACGCGAGAAAATGCCTTTTTTTAGCGGAAATATAATTTTTCTATTAAAACAGTTTATTCTTCATTATTTTTATTTATTTAATTACGTTCCATATACCGTAAAGTTCCATATGCTTTAGTAATAAGGGGTGAAATGTAATGAAAAAAGACCAATTTGATGCAGAAACGCTAAAGCATATAAGGAGCCGTCTTGACACTGTTTATGCAATTGCTAAGAAAAATTACAATGATAACCCTGAGTTGATGGACACGATCGAGAGTTTAGCTCAAATAGCCATTATGTTTACTAATATTAAGCTTCAAGAGGTTAATGATCAGGACGAAACCGCTAGCCCTCAAGGATACATCCTTTCAAAACTGTCACACTCATACTCTAGAATGACAGAGTATGAAAAACTAAAAGTAAAAGACTTCCCAAAATGGAAACTGTAAAAAGCAAATCCATACGGAAACAACATAGCAAGTAGAGAGAAGTGCCAATCGGTACTTCTCTTTTGCTTGAGCGGTGACACTGAATTTTGTGGTGACAGGCACCATAGTCCCATAGAACGACATATGGTGATGTTTAATATTGGGATGTTGGAAAATACTGTATTTATGGACTGGTTTTTTTGCGCGAAAGGGGGTTTTAAGGTTGGGGATTAGTGCGTTTTCGATTAAGCGCCCTGTTTTTACTCTTGTTACGATGTTTCTTGTTTTGATTTTGGGCGGAGTTTCGCTAATGAAGATTCCAATGAAACTGATTCCTGAGATTAGTCCGCCGGTTGGAGTCGTTGTCACTACTTATCCGGGTGCTAGTCCGGAAGAGGTAGTCGAAAAGGTAACGAAACCATTAGAGGAGAATCTTGCCACACTGCCTGGCATAAAAACGTTAACTTCCTCATCACAGGAAGGTGCAACATTCATTATCATGCAATTTTCGTGGACTACGGATATTGATGAAATTCAGAATGAGGTTATTCAAAGGCTCGATATGACACCACTTTCTGAGGATGTAGGCAAACCTCGTTTTTTGAAATTTGATCCTTCTATGTTTCCAATTATTCAGCTTTCACTTCGTTCAGACAAGGATGAGGAGTCATTAAGAGAGCTCGCAGAACAATTAAAACTGGAACTAACCAAGGTAGTCGGAGTGGCGAGTGTTAATCTTTCAGGGACCTCGATAAAAGAGATACGAGTAGAGTTAAATCAAGAAAAGTTGAAGAATTATCACCTTAGCCATTCAGATGTCGTTGATATCATTAAAGCCAATCATATCTCTTTACCAGGTGACACGATTTTAACCGAGGGAAAAGAGCTTACTACTAGGATTATCAGCAGAATTGATTCAATTCCTACCCTTGAGAGTTTAACAATCGGTGTCAATCCCATGACTGGTGCACAAATCAAACTGAAAGACGTCAGTACCGTTGAACTTACCAAGGCAGATGACAGGACAATCACGCGAACAAATCAAGCACCTTCAGTTCTGTTAAGTGTACTGCAGCAATCGAATTCAAATACGGCTGCCGTGTCAAAGGAATTTATTCAACAACTGGACAAGCTTCTTGAAAAAGAAAAATATAAAGGTGTCCAATCGGAGATTCTCTTTGACCAAGGGGAGTACATCCAGATGGCCATCAAGAATATTTCAACTTCGCTGCTGGTTGGCGGGGCATTAGCGATGGCTGTGCTGTTTTTATTTTTAAAAAATATAAAAAGTCCGCTTATCATCGGAATCGCGATTCCGTATTCTGTGATCGTTACGTTTGTTTTGATGTATTTTGCTGATTTCACTTTAAATATCATGACCCTAGGAGGACTTGCGCTTGGCATAGGGATGCTTGTTGATAACTCAATTGTGGTGATTGAAAATATTTACCGTCATCTTTCAATGGGGAAAGCCCCAAAGGTTGCTGCGCTAGAAGGTACGAAAGAAGTAGGAGCAGCGATTACGGCGTCGACGTTAACAACCGTGTCTGTATTTCTACCAGTGGTATTTATTTCAGGGTTAATTGGCGAGCTTTTTACTGAATTTGCCCTTACCATCTCGTTTAGTTTATTTGCTTCCCTAGTGGTTGCTTTGACAGTGGTGCCGATGTTGGCAAGCCGATTATTACTCGTCCCAGAAAAGACTCTATATAACAGAAGGCAGAAGAATAGCTGGTTAAAAAGAATTGAGAAATCTGTTCACTGGAGTTTGCAGCACAGAAAAGCCGTTTTACTGATCACTTTATCCTTGCTTGTCATTGGAATATTTGGCTTAACAACAGTGGGAACACAGTTTTTGCCCAGTACGGATGAAGGTTTTTTTAGTGTGAAAATTGAACTTGAAAACGGAGCAGCTCTAATTGAAACAGAAAAAGTCATGACCGCTCTAGAAAAGAAATTAGAGAATAAACATGATGTCGACACGTATGTTAGTTTAATTGGTACAACCCAAGAAGGTACCTTCAGGGGAGCAAGAAATGCAAATGTAGGTGAACTTTATATTAAAATGAAGGATTTGAATCAGCGTAAGCAGACTACCTTTAGGTTTGTCGATAAGATAAAAGATGAGTTGGAGGAGGCAGCACGTGAAGCAAACGATACCGCGAAGCTTTCTTTTATTTTGCAGTCCTCAACTGGGTCCAATCCACATACACTTAACTTTAGTGTTAGAGACTCTAGTAAAGCACGCCTAACAGATTCGGTAGATAAAATCTACAATCGAGTAAAGAACCTAAAAGATGTGAATGAATTAACAACGGATCTGATGGAAAAGGTAGACGAAATTCAAGTGACCGTTAATCGCGAGGCGGCACTAAGACATGGACTGCTTCCTGCTCAGATTGCCATGATTGTAAATGATGTGACTCGTGGCATGAAGGCTACACAAATGGTTACGGAAAAAGGTGATATCTATAGTGTATTTGTTGAATATGACCGAGAAATTACAAGTAATCTTGAACAGCTTAAAGGTTTATTAATTAAGAAACCAGATGGCAGTTATGTAAGGCTCAAAGAGGTAACCACAATTGATACAAAAAATGGTCCGGTCGATATTCATAGAATTAATCAGCAGGGTGCAGTGCAATTTACGCTGAAATATAAATCAACAACCAATTTAGGGGCGATCTCAAAAAAGGTCGAGAAGGAAATTGCTTCCCTCAACCTCCCGGAGGAAGCGGTGATTGTGTTTAGTGGTGAGAAAGAATTGCTTGATTCCTCCATCGATGAAATGATCCTCGCGCTGATTCTTGCCATCCTATTTATCTATTTGGTGATGGCGGCGCAATTTGAATCACTAAAATACCCGTTTGTGATTATGTTTAGCGTTCCTCTGATGGTGATTGGGGTGGCGCTTGCTTTGGCGGGGTCGAGGACTCCGATTGGCCTCACTGTTATTATTGGGGTCATTGTCCTAGCGGGGGTTGTCGTGAATAACGCCATTGTCATAGTTGACTTTATCAATCAGAAAAAGGAGAGCGGAATGGGCACTCATGAGGCAATTGTGGAGTCGGTAAGAGATCGGGCAAGACCGATTTTTATGACTGCCCTTACCACCATTCTTGGACTAGTTCCGCTTGCACTCGGGATTGGCGAAGGAACTGAAATCAATCAGCCAATGGGAATAACGGTCATCGGAGGAATGATTAGCAGTACGTTACTGACTTTGATTGTTGTCCCTGTTATTTATAGTTATTTTGATGGTCAAGGCACTGCCCGCTCCGGTAAAACTTTATAGTGAAAAAATCCCAGAATAAAGGCTCAGAGCAAATCGGTATCTGAGCCTTTATTTTTTTAAAAAAGTTTTGGTTAAAGCACCTACCTCATACAGATTATTACTTTCCTGATTTTAACACAATATGACAGTTACTTTTATTCATAAAAGGGGAATTTTTGTTGATAAGTTGATATATAAGGGGATTATAGGGGAAATTGTCTAACGTTTTACAATTCAATTGGAAGGATATCACACCTTCAAAAAGGAAAACTATAAGATGTTCGTTATTAGGAACTTTTTGAGGTGATGGGTGCAGTGGTGTTACTCTTTCATTATTTATCGCTATTAAATATTTTTGATGCCTTTATTACTTACTTTGGTCTGGAAAACTCATTCATACAGGAAATGAACCCATTAATGAGTAAAATATATGAAGCTAGTCCCGTATTGTTCCTGATTACCAAACTGGCATTTTCGCTATGCCTTTACCTTTTTATTCTTTTTAAAAAAGTACCAAGTTCCTCTCTCACAAAGGGATTGACGGTCTTTGCTACAAGCTTTTATACCGTAATATTTTTTCTCCACTGCTGGTGGATTGTTGTCCTTATTTAAAGGTGCCGGCCCATTGGATGGAGGAAGGTATATTTTCTAGTCAGGATTAGTAGTTTAGTAATTTATTCTGAATTTTTTTACAAGGAAATTGCCCCATAGAACATCGTGATTGATATGATGGTTATCTCTTTCCCTCCTCCTAGAATTACTTCTATTTTTTTGAAAAGATATCCTTAATTAAACAAAAAGTGTATCTATCTGACATAATTTTGTATAATTAATAGAAATTAGGAATTCACAAAAGAGAGATAAAAAGATACATAATTTTTATGTGAAGGGGAGGGAGCGCCATGAAGAAGTTTGGGATTGCGGGTTCTATCTTTGGGATTCTGGCTTGTATCGTGGGAGTCTACTTTTATTTAGGTAATGATAGTGGGCAAAAAATGACTTTAAAGAAAAATGATCCTGTAACGACAAAAGAGGCACAAACAATCATCGAAAAAGGATTTGCGGCCCCAGTATCAAGCAAAGTTACCGAAAAATATGAAACAATGGGTGAAGGGGAACTAATCCAAGAAGTTCACAATATGACCCATCAAAAGGTAAAGGCCGATAAAAAATGGGGTGCCTCAGAAATCACCGCCGATAAGGTCCAGTTGTTATATGAAGTGATAAGAAACAAAGAATTTAAAAACAGCAATAACAAACAAATGCTGCTAGAAATACTAGAACCATGGACAAATCAAGACTTCAGCAAGTCAGTAAGCGCTCACAACAAAATTTGGTCCTACCAAAAAGGCAACATCGGCAAAGCAACCCGACTCCTCACCCCTGAGGAAGAACTAAAATACATAGAAGAAGAATTCCGATAGGTTGGTGCAATAGATGGTGACTCATTAGTGGTGCCACTATAGTGGTGCCTGTCACCGCTCGTGGACACTGTCCACCTCAGGTGGACAGTCGGATGGATTTTTAACACGTAAATAAGTATATGCGGTCCAACTAAATTAATAATTGGACGTGGATGGACATAGTCTTTAGTACGGGGAGTCTGTATTAAAGGAGAGGAACATGCCTAGGAAATCTGCGTCTTTTAAGGTTCTTTTAATGGGAATGGTGTTGTTAGTTGGTATCGTTATTGTAATAATGTTTATAAAAGGTGCTTGGTCTTCGCCCGAGAAAGAGGCAGCTGCTGTGGTGGAAGAGTTTTATTTGTATGAACAAGAAGGAGAGTTTTCCGCATCCTGGAAACTTTTTCATTCAACCATGAAGGAAAGATTCAGCAAAGGTTTTTATATCCAAGATCGGGCTCATGTTTTCATGAACCACTTTGGGGTCGAAACATTCAACTTTACATTGAGTGGGCCAGAAAAAATCGACCAGTGGAAAATGTCAAAAACAGGACCTGAATTCAAAAACGTATACAAAATCCTCGTTACCCAAACTTATAAAGGAAAATACGGAAACTTTGACCTCGAACAAGAGGTCTTTGCTGTACAAGAAAAAGATGAGTGGAGAATACTTTGGGATTATAATCAGTAGCTTTTGTAATGGTGATACTCAAACGGTGACAGGCACCGCCCGTGGACAAATCGACCATTTTGTCCACGCGGGGTGGACAGTCAGTAAACTAAGCGATGGTGGGGAAAGGTTGACGTGTGGGGTTGATTTGGGTATAATTATCTTGAATTCGAGATAATTATTCACGCATGATATTGTATTGAAGTTCGGTTAGGAGGCTATTCAATGGAGTTGTTAGGTTTACACCATGTTTCGATACTAACGGGTAAGGCTGAGAGGAACTTTCAATTTTATACAAAGATTTTAGGTTTGAGATTGGTAAAGAAAACGGTGAATCAGGATAACACCGAGTCTTATCATTTGTTTTATGGTGATGCAAAGGGAAGTCCAGGGACGGAGATTACGTTCTTTGATATTCCTGGATTGGGTCATACCTATCCTGGGGTCGGAAGTATTTCGTCCACCTCACTTCGAGTTAAAGATACTATTGCACTCCAATATTGGGTGGAACGTTTTAAGCAGTTTAATATTCAGCACGGTCAGATTGAGAAACGGAATAATCGTGATTCTTTGGCCTTTCAGGATTTTGAGGGAACACGTTTAGTTTTAGTGGCCGATAATGGTGAAGAGGGAGTACGTCCAGGTATACCTTGGGATAAAAGTCATGTCCCCGTTGAAAATGCCATCATTGGGTTGGGCCCAGTTACCTTAACTGTCGCAGTACCTGACAAAACGGTTAATGTTTTAACGGATGTGATGGGCTTTAAACCGGCAGGCACTTATCCGTCGCTTGCTGGGGATTTCCCACCTATTCAAGTATTTACAACAGGTGAGGGCGGGCCAGGTGCGGAGGTGCATATCGAGACCAGACCAGATTTACCGAGGGTGCGTGCTGGCCGTGGCAGTGTTCATCACGTTGCATTTCGCGTTCCGAATGAGGAAGAATATGAATATTGGGCACAGCGAATTGCTTCATCGGGCCTAATGAATTCAGGTAAAGTGGAGCGCTACTATTTCAAGGCTCTTTATTTCAGAGAACCGAATCATATCCTTTTCGAATTATCAACCGATACACCTGGGTTTGATGTGGACGAGCCCGTTGAAACATTAGGGGAAAAGCTTGCACTCCCACCATTCTTGGAGCCCCGCAGGGCAGACATTGAGGCTAAGTTAAGACCATTAGATTTAGAAAAATAAACTTTTTTATGGGAGACAAGGTCTGGTGCCTTGTCTTTTTGTTGGCACAACCTTCTCAATGTATTAATCTATAGAAAAATCCACTAGTTAAGTTTTAAAAAAAATTTTTTAAAAATTCTCCAACACTTTTCTTTCCTCAATCGTTATCTACATGAAAGCGGCTAAAACAATGAAATTTCTCAACGCATTACAATGAATTCCTTGAAAAATAAAAATGAATAAAAGTGAGTGATCCATGTGAACGTGGGAGTGAGTGATTTATATGAAAAACTAAAAGATGATTTGTTCCGCTTTGCGAAATCCATTGCTAGACATGGGCAGGAAGCGAATGACCTAGTTCAGGACGCAATGGTAAAATCGCTTAACGAACCACAGCTTCTTGGTTTACCAGACTATAAACAGCGGGCCTGGTTTTTCCGAGTCATGAAAAACAGGCTGATTGATGATCGGCGAAAAGAGCAGCGGCTGACACAATGGGAGGAAGACCTTGATTTTTCCATCCAAGAGGCTGGTGTCAGTCACTTGGAAGTAACAGAGTTACTTTCTCACCTGCCACAGGAATTAAGTGATCTTATTTTTAAAAGATATTGGTTGGGGCTTTCAAGTCAGGAAATCGGTGAGCAGTTAAAGATTCCCGCGTCTACTGTTCGCTACAAGCTTCATCTTGCAATCAAGAAGTTAAGAACGATTTTGGAGGAGGAAAAATAATGAGTCAACGAATTGGAAATGTAGGATTATTAAATTTGGTGAATGCAACGGAAGAAAGTATTAAAGGTGTAGAACGGATAGAGAACGTAGGACTCGTACTCTATGGAAAAGAAAATGCACATCTTTTAACAAAGTTAAATATCGGTAATATCGGATCGAGTCTAGAGATTCCAGTTGGTTACCGTCTTTTTAATGGGGTTTTTACACTTGATCACAACTATCTTTCTTCGATTGTCGAACCGGTGTTTCTGCTGGTAAACGGCGTTGTGATTATTGATAAAAATGTTCAGGCAGACCAGGTCCAATCCGGGCAATTAAATTTGGTTGTAAACGGTACAGTCTATAGTCCTTCACATCTGTCGGGTGTTGCAGGTAAATTGCTTTCAAAGGGCACTGGAGCAGTTGAAACCTATCACGGTGCGCCGCCAAGGTTAGAAAATGGTAAATTCACATTGACAAACTCTTTCTTACAATCAGTAGAGGAACCATTATACTTAGTGGTTAATGGGCTACTTACATTTGCACAGGATCTTAATCTCGACCAGTTTAATGAGAAAATCAACAAGTTGGAGGTAAATGGAAAAATATCGCTCCATGAAAATCAAGAAGTGTATTTATATAAAAAGGTATCTTCTTTAACAACTTGTATAGTAGAAGTGATTCCTGAAGGGTATGAAGTCTTGGCAAAACCGCTTCGCTTAAATGCCCGTTCCATTCGCCGTTTCCAAAAGAAAAAATGGTATACAAATAAACCTGTCATTATCGAGAGTGACGTTTCAAGAGAAATGTTAACGAAAGCAGTCGAAAAAATCTACTCTACTTCCGTCATCATTTGCCCCGAAGAAATCGAAGACCTAGTCTATGAACGTTTAAGTCTAATGGAAACAGAAGTATTGCCTTACGAAAATAATTTTATCTTGATTGATGGGGAAGAAGTGTGGACGAACGACCAATTCCTCGCCTTAGATCAGCCGGTTACCTTGATTGTCAATGGACAGCTCATTCTTGATGGCGATGTAAGTGAAGAGGCACTTCGATCCAAAGTTTCAACGTTAGACGTTCTGGGTGAAGTTATTGTTCGGGAAAAGAAATTTAAAGGCATCCTTCAAAATGTCATTCGATTAAATACAGGTACAATAGAAGTAGAAAAAGGAAAAGAAGAAACCGGAAATACACTCCAAAACATAGGAGAACTATCATTATAAAACTACCCAAATCAACAGTGGACAGCCAAACAAAACCCCAAGCGAAAGATCTCGCTTGGGGTTTTTCTTTTGAGAAGTAGCGGTGCCTGTCACCATTTATAAATCACTGTATATTTATCTACGATGAAGTGTCCACCCTCGGTGGAAAGTGTCCACGAGTGGTGCCTGTCACCAATTTTTCTACGCTAACCCTGCCCGAGAAGAAGGTTGCTCCGCCGCCCATGTCGGCGATTCTGTCTGGTGTTAGTGTGTTTACGAGTTGCTTAGTTCCTTCTAAGTCTGCCCAGAGTCCTTGGGTGACGACTACTCCTGGGAGGACGTTTTCGCCGACAGCGACTTTTAGCTGACATTCCCCGCGTTGATTCCAGACACGCACATATTCCCCGTCCTCAATACCAGCAACTGCAGCATCCTCTATGTTCATGTGCAACCGAGGTTCTTTTTCCAGGGTAATGTGCTTTTGGTTATTTGAAAAAGTGGAGTTTAAAAAATTATGATTTGGTGCCGGAATAAAGTGATAAGGATGGTCTCCATCCTTTACGATTGGTATATACGTTGGCAATGGTGGATATCCATTCGCTTCCATCCGCTTGGAATACAATTCAATTTTCCCGCTTGGTGTCCGCAGCTTACCTGGGAACAATGGTTTTACCTTTGCTTTTACATAATGCTTCTCTACCAAATTTTTATAATCAATTCCATCCAAGCAGGGATTTCCACGTACCGCTAGTGCTTCGGCAATCATTTCAGCTTCTGTCTCCTCAAATGCAGAGTCTTCATATCCCATTCCTTTTGCCAGTAAGCGGAAAACGGAGACATTGGATTTTGACTCTTCATATGGCTCGATAACTGGCTGTTGAATTTGAAGATAATGATGCCAATAAGATGTGTAAAGATCTGTATTCTCAAAGGATGATGTAGCAGGTAAGACGATATCAGCGTATTTTGCTGTTTCAGTCAAAAATAAATCGTGAACGACAACGAATAAATCCTCACGCTCAAGACCTTTCCGAACCTTCTGCCCTTCTGGAGCAACGACCGCAGGATTACAGCTGTAAACATACAACGATTTTACAGGTGGTTCTAACGAAAGCAAAGCCTCGCCTAACCTGTTCATGTTAACTACTCTTGTCTGTTTATTTTTCAATAATCTTGGCCGTTGTAGTTTTGTGGTGTCAACTGTAAGATACCCTGAATTGCCTTTTATGGCACCGCCGCCTTTGATAATCCATTGACCAGTTAAGGCAGGTAAACAGGAAATAGTCCGGACGAACATACCGCCGTTGTCATGGTGTTGCGGTCCGTTTCCGATTCGAATAAAAGATGGTGAGGTATTTCCATACATTCTGGCAAGTTTATAAATATCATCAACCGGAACCCCGGTTATATTGGAAACAGTAGAGGGGGCGTATTGAATAACATGCTCACGCAGTTCTTCAAAGCCAACTGTATATTGTTGCAGGAAGCCGCCGTCTACCATGTTCTCAGCAAATAAAATATGCATAATTCCAAGTGCAAGTGCACTATCTGTCCCTGGTAATATCGGAATAAACCAATCTGCTAATCTCCCAGTTTGATTTTTATGAACGTCAATAACCACAATTTTGGCACCGTTTTGTTTACGCGCTTTTTGTGCCAATGCTACTTGGTGCATATTGGTACTCACCGTGTTAATACCCCAAAAAATAATCAATTTGGAATGTATCGTATCTTCTGGATCGATTCCATAGCTGCCACCCATGGTATATCTGTACCCAGCAGAACCAGCAGAGTTACAAATACTTCGCTCAAGCTGTGATGCTCCCATGCGGTGGAAGAAACGGCGGTCCATACCCTCTGCATTCAACAAGCCCATGTTTCCGTAAAAACTATAAGGCAGGATACTTTCTGGACCTTCTGTTTGAATAAGTGTTTTCCATTTTGAAGTTATCGTCTCGATGGCTTCGTCCCAGCTGATACGTTCGAATTTTCCTTCACCCTTAGCTCCAACGCGTTTCATAGGGTATTTTAAGCGGTTTTCATCATTAATCCGTTCCGCCATATTCCGGACTTTATTGCAAATATTTCCCTTCGTCACTGGATGCTCCGGATCACCTTCCACTTTAACCACTTTTCCATCTTCTTTATGTAAAAGCAATCCACACTGATCTGGACAATCAAGCGGGCAAACAGACTTAAAAACACCATTCGACCTCATGCCAAAACTCCCTTCATATCAACCTTTTTTCACAACTGTCCACTGGACACGGACAAAAAGGTGTTTTTGTCCACGAGCGGTGACAGGCACCGTTTATACATCAATGTTTTTTTTTATAATCATATGACAGCAAAGAGGGTTCAGCAAGTATAAATAACATTGTCCGACAATAACAAACCCCTTTACAATCTAGAAAATTTATCCTACTATTAAGACAACACTAAAAATTGCATACGGTTTTTGCACTAGGGGAGCTTTTTGGCTGAGAGGACGTTTGTCCGACCCTTATGACCCGATCTAGATAATACTAGCGTGGGGAAGTGCAGGAGAAGATTATCGTTGAACTCGACGTTGATAGTATTCGACTGCATTCCCATGGGATGCAGTTTTTTTTGTTGCCTAATAAATTAAATGGGGGATTGCAAAATGTCAAATTTTTGTGGAACGAGTGAAATAACAGGGGCGCGTTTTTCGATTTATCCGATGTCTGATCGGTTTGTAGAGATTATTCTATCAGCTTTAGAAGAAGTGGATACTTCAAAGGTTTGGATGGAATCGGACGATGTAAGCACATGTGTTAGAGGAAGATCGGAGCATGTTTTTGACGTTGTCAAAGCAATTTTCCTAGAGTCATCCAAAAACGGTGATCATGTCGTGCTCCAAGCAACATTTTCAAATGGCTGTCCGGGAGATTCTGCCGGTGATGTTTATCTTTCAGAAAACTCGGATCGACTAAATGAGGAAAAATCGCTGCAGATCCAGCAAGAGGTTGCTGTTCAATTTGCGCTATACCCAATGGGTATTCCAACCTATATGAATGTAATTGTGGACCAGTGTAAACTTGCTCAAGAGCAGGGTACTTTTACAAAAGGTGTTCACTATGCGTCAAGGCTTGATGGTGATGCAAATAAGGTTTTTAAAACGTTAGAGGATGCTTTCCAAGGCGCGCACGATAGCGATTCTACTCATATCGTTATGACGGTTGCGATGTCTGCGAACAGCCCTTCAAAAAAGGGGGATAAATAAATGCTCGCAAAATGGAAGCTCCGTGAGGTTATTGTTTTATCCGTACTAGCAGTTGTTTTTGCTGTCGTCTATCTGTTATTTCTCCAACTTGGGAATGTTCTGTTCGGACTATTTGGTTTGATTGGCTATGATATTATCTTCGGAATTTGGTTTATTGTTTCGATTATTGCTGCTTATATTATCCGCAAGCCAGGAGCTGCTTTTCTCTCAGAAACAGTCGCTGCGACGGTGGAGGTTATGCTCGGAAATGCGGTAGGACCGCAATTGATCATCTCCGGTATGATTCAAGGTTTAGGTGCGGAAGCTGTCTTTGCCGCAACAAGATGGAAGAATTATTCGACTTGGGTATTGATGGCAGCAGGAATGGGTTCATCCGTATTTAGCTTTGCTTGGGGCTTTTATGTCTCAGGATTTGCCGCTCTGTCGCCAGGTTATGTGACTGCGATGTTCTTTGTCCGCCTTGTGAGCGGAGCATTGCTCGCTGGTTTACTTGGTAAGTATTTAAGTGAAGGCCTTGCAAAAACAGGAGCCTTAAACAGTTTTCCATTAGGAAAGGAACACAAACGCAATGTTACCGTCTGAACAGATTAAAACTGAGGGGCTTGGATTCAGCTATGAGGATAGCGAAATTTTCACGAACCTAACCTTTTCGATTGAAAAAAATCAATCTGTTCTACTTTTGGGACCAAGCGGATCGGGAAAAAGTACACTCGCTTTCTGTCTGAACAAGTTATATCCAGAAGCAGTGGATGGAGTTTTAAAGGGAAGTATTGCTTTTGACGGTAAAAACCTGGAGGACTATAAATCGGGTGAACTTAATCAAAAAATAGGGATCGTTTTTCAAGACCCAGAAAGCCAATTCTGCATGCTGACGGTAGAGGAAGAAGTTGCGTTTGGCTTGGAGAATTTTCATGTACCACGGGATGAAATGGAAGCGAAGATTGATAGAGCACTAGAATGGGTGGGCTTGCAACAGTTGAAAAAGACTACCATCCATACATTATCTGGAGGACAAAAACAGAAACTGGCGCTTGCCTGTGTATTGTCGCTTGAGCCGGAGGTCATTATTCTAGATGAGCCGACAGCAAACCTCGACCCGCTATCAAGTTCAGACCTGGTAGAAACGATCGCTCGTTTAAAGAATGACCGCCCGTTTACGCTGATTGTCATTGAACACAAGCTTGATGATTGGGTGGAGTTGATTGACCGCTGTCTGGTTCTAGATTCTAGTGGAAGTATCCTTTTCGATGGTCCTCCTGTGCAATGTTTTGGTGAGTTTGCTCCGTATTTACAAAAGGAAGGCATTTGGCTGCCAAAAGTTGTAGAGGCTGGGCTGTCGGCTAGAAATGCTGGGCTGTATAAAGGGGAGAGACTTCCGATTCATCATCATGAATTACTGTCAGGGCTAAAGGATTCAACTGCTTTTTTTAATAAAGAAACCAAAGCCATTACCAAAAGGGATTCAATTCTCGAAGTCATAGGTCTTAATGCTCGTGGGTACCTAAAAAATATAAATCTTAGTATTCATAGGGGAGAACTAGTAGCACTGGTGGGTGCCAACGGTTCGGGAAAAACAACACTATCCAAATGCTTGGCAGGTCTGATTCCACTAACTCAAGGTGAAATTCAATTTCTCGGCATTTCGCTTTCTAAGTGGAAGGAGAAGGATTTATACAAGGCTCTCGGCTACGTATTTCAAAATCCTGAACACCAATTTATCACGGATAGTGTATATGAGGAAATTGCCTTTGGGTTGGAGAATCGACCGTCGGTAACCGCTATTCTTGAAAAAATGGGGCTGAAAAACCATATGGGCTCCCACCCTTTTTCCCTTAGCCAAGGGCAGAAGCGGCGGTTGAGTGTTGCAACTATGCTCGTTCATGAACAGGACCTACTGATACTTGATGAACCGACATTTGGTCAGGATGCCAACACTGCCACTGAAATCATGACTGTTCTAGATGAAAAGAATGGTGCAGTTCTTATGATTACCCATGATATGGAGCTTGTTGATCAATATGCCGATAGTGTTCATGTGTTAGATGGGGGAGAGTTAATTTATTCAGGGACGCCTGATAGCTTGTGGGACCATCTAGATATAGTGGACCGGGCAAGGCTAAAATTGCCTTTTAGGAAACAGTTGCAAAATGAAATGGTTAGGAGAGAGGTTCATGTTACTACATGAGGTGAATCCGAGTATAAAAGCATTTGCGGTCGTCATTTCTATCCTAATTTTATCGCTGTTTTTTGATCCGATTACACCGCTTGTGACCATCCTTTGGTCGGTAATGGTGACATTTATATTCGGACGCGTTTCTTTTAAAAAATGGCTGCTGTTATTTGCTCCGTTTTTATTTATCGCGTTCATTTATGTTTGGTCAACGATGTTGTTTCCGCGGCTGCAAGCAGGGGATTCCGTCCTTTGGCAGTGGGGATTTTTGACAATGACAGCAGAAGGATTTCAAAGAGGCGTTTCGCTGGGGTTAAGGGTATTAAGCTTTGCTACGTTATCGATTATGTTTACGCTAACGACAAAGCCAACAGACTTTCTCCTAAGCTTAATGCAGCAATGTAAGCTGCCGCCAAAGCTTGCTTACGGAATCATGGCGGGATATCGTTTCTTGCCGTTAATCAAGGAGGAGTTTCAGACCCTGCAAAGTGCGCATCGAATAAGAGGAGTAGCACGGGCACGAACGATACCTGAAAAAGTAAAGCAGTTGAAACGGTACGTGATTCCACTTCTTGCTGGAGCAATTCGCAAAGCCGAGCGGACAGCACTCGCGATGGAATCAAAAGGATTCACTGGAGAAAAAAATCGGATTTTTTTTCGAGAGATTCCTGTGTCGCGTATGGATTGGTTCTTTTTCATTCTCATGATTGGTGCCGTCCTGATCAGCGTCAGCATTTCTTGGAAACTGGGATACTTACAATTTTATAATGGTGAGCTTTAATACAAAAATGGGGTGTCATAAGGGACACCCCATTTCTTGCTATTTTATAACTTCAATATCTAAAGCAGTACCTTGTAATGGATAGGATTCTCTAATTTTCCCGTCAGTCCAAACAGTAACTTTTTGACCTTTTTCAAGGGTTGTGAGGTCGGTAGCTTCAGGAAGCGAGAGCCAGATTAGACCTAATTTCTCATCCTCTACTAAAATACTTCCTGCTTTGTCTACCTCGATAACTGTTCCTTTAATATCATATTCACCTTTTATGTTGCAGCCTGTTAGGGTGATGAAAGTTAAAATTAGCGTAAAGATTAGGAGTTTTTTCATCTTGCTCTACCTCCCGCGGTTTGGAGTCGAACTATTCACCACCAAGTTGCTTTATCTGGTCAATAATGCTGGTTATGTCTTGAACAGACTGAAACAGTTCAGTATTTTCAAGTATAGCGGGGTCGAGCAGGCCATCTTTGAAATTGTTCAAATATGTTTCAATTTCAGCTACAATGACACTGTTTTGTTCAACGATTTGCTGGTGAAGGTCAGCTGCGATATCCGGCGCTTGGATTTCACTGAAAGCCTCGGCAGTTTGCTGCATTTCTTGAAGCAGGGTTTGAAGGTCCTCAGCAGCCTGAATGTCCCCAATCGCCTGTTGCGCAAGAGCAGGAGCATCATTAGCAAAATCAGTGGCAGTCGCCAAATAATCCGTTGCTTCATTAACATAAGATATCGTGTCCTGGGCATCATTCAGGAAAGAACAACCTCCAAGCAGCAATAACATACTGGCGGATAAAACAATCAATAATTTTTTCAAATTAGTACCTCCTTTTAATGGGCGATTTTTAATGGTGCCTGTCACCACTCGTGGACAAATGAGTCGTTTTGTCCGTGTGGAGTGGACAGTTGGACTTGAGAGCAGTGTTTTACTTAGGTACTAAGTCATATCTTTTACAGAGTTTCAGTATTGAGGCTGTTGGTCCATTTTCAATGGTGTTAGTTTTCTTTTTCAATGGCTGTTTTGTATGTTTATTTTTGAAGTTATGTGATATTTTCTTCTGTAGAACGAATTTTCTTTGTTTTTCTCTTTGCTTTGTTAATTTATATTTATTACGATGATATGTCGACCTCCTATTAAAATAATCTATATTATCCTTTTCAATTTCTATATATAACTCGTGAAGTTGCATTTTAAATACCTGAGCAAGACAATAAATGATTCCAATTTCTATATCTGGGTAATCTCGTCTTCCAGTTCGCGGATAAATTTGGGATCTTTACCAGTAAGTTCAGCAACTTCTTCAATTGTAAGGTTTCTTTCCATTCTTAATCTGCGTATTACTTTGCCATGTTCTAATTTCCCTAAATACATCTATTTGTCTCCTTTGAAATTAATTATATAATTAATTTCATTTAATTAGAAATAAATGACCTTTCTTCTGTTTACTGAGGGGGAATTTTGGAGGATGTTGTCGAATGGTATAATTTATTGTAATATGTTCTCTCCACTTTTCAACTCACCAATTTTTCATCAATCAAAATCCATTAAAATAGGGGTGACCACCATGGGTCGAAAACGCCGTGCTTGGTTTCAAGGTGCAAAATATCATATTACGAGTAGAGGTAATCGGAAATCTACGCTTTTTTATGAAGATGAGGACCGAATGAAGTATCTCAGTCTATTAAATGAAACAATGGAACGCTACTCTTTTACGCTTCATGCGTACTGTTTAATGACCAATCACACTCACCTCCAAATCGAAACCTCAGACACTTCTCCAACCATAATCATGAGCACCCTCAACACAAAATACGCAAAATATTTTAATAAAAAGTATGACTATACAGGTCATGTGTTTGAGAAACGCTATGGTGCCGAATTACTAGATTCCCTTGATTATGAATTCGATGTCAGCAAGTATATCCATCTCAATCCACTTAAAGCAGGACTAGTCGATGAGTTAGCGGATTACCCATGGAGCAGTTACAACGCTTATGTGAATGGGGAAGTAACCCAACTTGTTGACACCAAACATCTACTTTCCTATTTTCCCTTCCCGGCCTCCAAGCATTATGAGGAATATATAAAAACACCACTAATGGATCTATTTTTACTAGACAATGGTAAATTGTTGATGATTCCTAGAAAAGAGGTAAATCCATGTGTGCAAAAGTAACGAGTATTGGATTAAAAGGGATGGAAGGATATCGTTTAAATGTTGAAGTGAAAACGTTTGTTGGCAATGATTCTATACGAATTGTGGGTCTTCCTGATGCTGCAGTAAAAGAGTCCAAAGAACGAATTTTTGCAGCATTGAGGTCATTAGGATATACAGTAAATGGGCAAAAAATTATTATTAACCTTTCACCCTCTGAACAAAAGAAAAGTGGGCCAATGTTTGATCTCCCTATGGCGATTGGTGTGCTATTAAGCCTAAATGAGTTGATCGTATCGATACCGGAAAACACTGGATTCATAGGTGTGCTATCCTTGGACGGGGGAATTGTCCCAGTTGGAGGGATGCTCCCTGCTGTTTTAGCAGCAAAAAGGATAGGTATTAATAGGCTTTATATGCCCTATGATGAAAATCTTTAAGCCCTAGATTTCGAAGAGTTGGAAATTATCTATATCTCCTCATTAAAAGAGGTGATTGGGAACTTAGAAGGCAAGGAAAGGTCCAATTTCACTCCAAAAGCAGAAGGTATTGATGTTCATACGAATAACTTTATAGACTTTAATCAGATAATCGGCCACAGTGAAACGAAAAGAGCATTAGAAGTGGCTGCTGCTGGTGGACATCATGTATTGATGACTGGACCGCCAGGGTGCGGGAAGAGTATGCTGGCAGAAAGCTTTCCATCCATTATGCCCCCATTATCAAAGGAAGGCCAACTCGAAACAATCGCTCTACACCAATTATGCGGGAGCAACTATCCTATTGCAAAAACTCCTCCATTTCGAAATCCGCATCATTCTGCATCAGGAATTTCAATCATTGGCGGTGGGACTTATCCAAATCCTGGTGAGATCTCCTTAGCACATCGTGGTGTCTTATTCTTGGATGAAGTTGCAGAATTTCCGAAAAAGACACTTGATATGCTGCGACAGCCATTTGAAAATGGCAAAATCACCATCAGTCGTACGCATGCAACACTTACCTATCCTGCGTCCTTTGTCTTAATCGCTGCCATGAATCCATGTCCATGCGGGTATGCTGGTTCCAATACGCATTATTGTACATGCACACCAAGGCAGACCCTCTCTTATCAAAATAAAATTTCCGGTCCTCTTCGTGACAGATTTGATATTCATCTTAGAATAAAAACTGTTGATCTAGAAAGCAGCCCTAAAAAGGTAGAGATTACATCGAGTATAGCCCAAAGCAGAGTCGAGGCTGCCAGAGATAGGCAATATGAGCGGTATGGAAAAGAACTCTGCAATAGTAGAGTCAGCTATGATGAACTGCAAAAAAAAAGCCCGTTAACACCGGAACAGCAAAGAACCATTCAACAACATGCAGCTAAAAAAAACTGGAGCAACCGGACCCAAATAAAAGTGATTCGCCTAGCACGAACCATTTCCGACCTAGAAGGAGATCATACTATAACTGATGCTAGTATCTGCGAAGCTATAAATCTACATTGAAAAAATGGGTGACAGGCACCGCCCGTGGACAGTGTCCACCTCAGGCGGACATTTATACCCCTCAGTCAGACCCTCAAAATAGAAAAAGTCACTTCCAGAAACGCCTGGAAGTGACTTTTTCAGGTTTTATTGACCGTTTACAAGTGCGTGTTGACTGGCTTTTTGTTCATAGGTTATTACTCTGTTTAAGAGGTTGGCCATTTTTTCTAGGTCAACTGTTGCATACTGGTCGATGCAGGCAATTTGAATCCAGTTTCTTCTCTGGAGATAGTCGCTTTCATAGTGTAGTTGATAACCGTGATTGTAAAGTATCTCTCCAATTACTGCTGAAGATATGGAACTAGGTATTTCAATCGTGAGTATAATCGGTGAACTATTCTCATCACTGATGATGGTAAAGCCAAAATGTTCGAGTTGATTTTTTAAGAAAGAGTGTGTTTCCACCACTTTTGCAAAGGTCTCTGAATTAATATCCTCTAATGCTGTTAGAAGAGCTTCTAATAGATTGGATGACTGGGAAAAGGGAATGCTTTCCTTTGCCACATAAGTTCCTAAATCAAGATATTTTGGAAGTGTTAGGGACGGCTGTACCTCGTGGTGGTGGAAAACAAACGAAAGCCCTGTGAGAGCACGAATGGCTTTGCCACTAACACCAGTTGCCAAAAATACTCCATCTAAATCTACTGCTATTGCCCCTAGAGAACTAATACAATCAAGACAGAGTTTAATTTGATGTTCCTTCGAAATCTCCTTCAACATTTCAAGATCATTGAGCATTCCGGATGAGGTTTCACTGTGAACAGCCCAAATCCAACTCGTTTCATTGGACAATTTAGAGACAATTTCAGCACGTGTGAAAGCCTGTCCCCATTCCTTCTGAAGTACATTGAATTTAAGCCCGAATCTATTAGCCTGTTCCACTAAGCGGCTGCCAAATTCACCATTGGCTAAAATAAGCCCCTGACCTTTTTCCAAGGAAAGTTGGCCCGCAATGACATCGTTGGCGAGTGTTCCAGACCCTAGGAAAATATGAACATATTTACAATTCACCAATTGGGCTAGAATCCCCTTAGCTTTCTCTATTTTTTCTTTATATTGGTCAGACCGATGAGAAATAGGGGTCTTGCCTAAGGCAGCCATGACTTTATCAGAAATTTGAACAGGACCTGGTAAAAATGGTATGGCAGCCGGGAGAATTCTGCCCGCTATCGATTCGTCAAAGGTCTTTTTAGTCAAATACATAGGCTGAAAACGTGCCTCATCTGTCCCAGTTAATTGAGCAAAAGGTTGAAATCCTAACTGACCATATAGTTTTAATTGGCGTACTGTACCAGATATGAATGCTATATCATATCCTTTTTTTAAGCAATATTTAATAAGAAACTGCGCAAGTCCTAAAAAAACTCGTCCATTTCGATATTCCTTTTTGACAGATAATAGTCTCACTTCACATGGTGAGATGACAGGAAAAGAGAGTGATTGTTCTACTGGTCCTATTTTTCGATCGAGTGAAAATGGGCGGTTATCACGGATCGCAGTCATACCGATAACCTCATTTTCTTTCACACATATAATATATGTATTTTCAGCATGGAAGGGGTCCACTAGTTTTTGTTCCTCATTTTTTTCATGTTGTGGAATTTCCTCTGAAAAGGTTTGATAGTTTAAGCGATGAATTTGTTCAAATTCATCTGTTGTGGTAGCAATTTTGAAAAAGAACTCGTGCTTACTCATTAGGTTTCAACCTTTCCTTGAGATTTTCTGCATGTGCTGCATAAAGTATAGAGATAATACCTAATGCTATCAGGCAACTTAGCCAATCATTATTTTTTAAAAAGAGGACCACTGGGATAAATAGAAATGTCCCTAACCCCGCTAATGTAAAGCTTTTAATAAAAGGGTAAAGAATGCAAAATCCGAGGATAATTACTGGAACCAGAAGTGGCTCAAAGGTAATGATTCCACCAATGAAGGTAGAAATCCCCTTTCCTCCTTTAAATTTAAGGGTAACGGGCTTTATATGACCCAAAATAGCCAGGGCAATTCCTAATAGTTGAATAGTTTCAGAGAATTGCAAGTAACGGGCAGCTAAAATAACAAGGACTCCTTTTAGTGCGTCCCCGAGAAAAATCAACACAAAGGCAGTTTTACCATGAAGGCGGCCGGCATTTCTTGCACCGACATTTCCACTTCCTTGAACCCGAATATCTTCACGATAGAAGATCCTTGTAATCAGAAAACCAAACATAATACTTCCAATAAAATAGGATAAGATAAAATACCACCAAATCATTTGAACACAACCTTTGTGAGTTCTGGGCCATGCATGGGAAAAAATGAATTTATTACCATTATAATATGTTTCCTGGATTATTCACATATACTTTGTGAAAAAGTCAATACTCCCCATCACGTAAAATTAAAACATCCTCCAGATGAGGATGTTTCTTTAGTCGCTGCTGCCACCGCCTGAGTCTCCGCCTCCTGAACTGCTATCAGAACTGTAGGAGTGATCACTGTTATAGTCATTGTCGTAGTGATAGTGGCGGCCTTTACTATTACTACGGTTAGGAAAAATTAAAAACGCTAATATAATGGATAAAAAGCCAAAAAAAACTTGCTCCGTAAAAATCAAATACACACCAAAGATAAAAATGAGGAAACCAATCAAACGTAAAATCGCTCTCAGAAGACATTCCTCCTTAAAATTAACATTTATAAATAGATATTAACCCCTACTACTTTTTATACGTTTAAACCATATTTTGCACAATAATTAAAATAGGAAAATGAATAAATGGTGCCTGTCACCATTTATTCATTTTCCTTCATTTATACATCTATTTATACATCCTTTTATGCAGTCGTCTTTTTATTCGTTTTCGTCTTTTTTCTGTTGTTTCTTTTGCTGTTCTTGGAGCGCAAGTATGATATCTTGGACGTCTATTTTGCCATCATTGTTTAAGTCAGGGATGGTATTTTCTGGCGTTGGCGGCGGTGCAGGCGGTGCCTGAGGAACTGCCGCTGCTGCAGGTGCAGGTCGGTTTTTCGGTTTAATGGCAAACGTGAATACTAAGAGCAGAATAATCAATAAGGCTGCAACACCATCAACGATATAGAAGATGGTTTTATAATCCGACCATAAAGTTTTACTGTCACCAGTTCGTTGTTCGGAATTTGTGATGAACTTCTTAATTTCGGAGTGGTTTGGATAGAGTCTCTGAACAGCTTCGAATTTCTCAAGAGCGTTTTTATAATATCCGCCCCAATACAGTTCCAGCCCTTCCATATAAAGTTTATCTGTGCTGCTTGATGTATTCTTTGCTCCTGCTTGATTTGTAAATTCCTTTACGGTATTAACAGGGACGGAAAAGTTAAATCCTTGAACTTCCTGGCCATTTACGGTATCGCCTCTAAAAGTTAGGAGGCCAATGATTTCACCTTTTTCATTGATTACCGGTCCACCACTATTACCATGCGTAGCGGCTGCATTAATCTGAATAACCGGACTTCCTTGCTCCGTCTTCTTATCCGTAGCAGAAATTTGACCAGCATTCATTGAAGATACAAGAGAGGAATCTGGTGATAACAAATCTGAATCAGCAGCAGCTGGATAGCCGCTTACCCAAATATTATCCTGGTTTTGGATGTTGTCAGAATTTCCAAGCTTTAATGTGGGAAGGTTTTTCCCTTCAATCTTAAGTACCGCCACATCTTTACCTTCATTGACTGGTGCACCATAGCTTTTCACTTCACCATCAAGCGTTTCTCCACCTGGTAAAATGACTTTAATGACTTTTTGTATCCCGGTATATTGCGTATAAGTCAGCATATATTCATACGCCGTCTCATAATCTACTTGAAAATAATCAGCCATTATCGTAACAAGTTGATCAAATGCAGCATTGGCAATATCTTCGTCTTCCATCTGAGCGGCTTCTACTACATGAGCATTCGTAACAATATACCCATCAGAGCTAATGATTGCCCCAGAACCAGAGCCCCCTACAACAGACTGGTAGTTTAATTGACTAAGTATGGCCTCCACTTCAGGGTCATTTGGATTGTTAAACTGCCATTGGACAACAGAGTAGCCCAGTATCCGAACAACTGCTGGCTTCGTGTATTCCGCAAGCTTTTGGGCTTGAGAAATATTCGAAGAGCTTGGTTTAATACCCATTAGAACAAAAGAAGCAACAATTACTCCGATAAGTATCAAACTAAGCGGAATTGTAAAAAGGGCCCTTTTCATCAATAAATTCACCCTCTTCCATGAATTTTGGAAATTTCCATCTAATATATGCCCATAATTAACCCTTGAAACTTTGTACAAAAAAATAAATTCTGGTGGTGCCTGTCACCGCTCGTGGACAGTGTCCACCTAGGGTGGACACTCCCACCCCTCAGACGGACATTTACGAGACTAAATGCACCAAAAAAGCCAGCAATTTGCTGGCTTTCTGTCAATAATTTAAATTTCGCGATCGCGATTAGATGAAGAGTAATAGGCTGAGTGCCATGACTGCCATACCGGCGATTAGGCCATAGATTGATAGGTGGGTTTCATCATATCTTTTTGCCGCAGGCAATAATTCATCAAGCGAGATAAACACCATGATTCCGGCTACTGCTGCAAAGATAATTCCAAACATAACATCATTCAAGAATGGCATTAAGAATAGGTAGGCGACAAGGGCACCAATTGGTTCAGATAATCCTGATAAGAATGATAGTTTGAAAGCCTTTTTCTTATCGCCAGTCGCAAAATAAACAGGTACAGAAACAGCAATGCCCTCTGGGATGTTATGGATCGCAATCGCAACAGCGATGGCAATACCAAGTGCAGGGTCTTGTAAAGCAGAGGTGAAGGTAGCAATTCCTTCTGGAAAGTTGTGAATACCAATAGCTAGTGCCGTAAAAGTTCCCATTTTTAAAAGGTCCGGATTCTTGCCATCATTAATTGTAGGTTGGTTCATGTCCTCGACTGTTTTTAGTTCATGCGGATTTGATTGCTTGGGAATAAATTTGTCAATCGCAGCAATCAAAAGCATACCACCAAAAAATCCTCCAACCGTTAACCAGTTCCCTGGAACAACACCCAACGAATCCACGAGGGCTATCTTTGCTTTTACAAAAATCTCCACCATCGATACATAAATCATCACACCAGCAGAAAATCCCAGGGTTACAGAAAGAAATTTAGTATTGGTATGTGATGTAAAAAATGCGAGCAGACTTCCTATGCCTGTTGCTAGGCCTGCAAATAAGGTCAGCCCAAACGCTAAAAGCAGATTCTCCGTCATAGTCTCTTCTCCCTTTATTTAAAATTTTATTTTGAAGGTTTAGAATAGTATTATATATGCGCGAATACAGAAATGTTTCCTTTGAGAAACATTTTACACCTAATGAAACAAAAAAACAGTAAAAATATTATAAAAAATTAAAAAGCGTGGTAGTCCAAGAATGTTGCTTAAGGACTCTCACGCTTTCATTATTCTTTATTATTATTATTATTATCATTATTATTACCGAGGGCCGAAGCCGCCTCCATAACCGCCGTATCCAGTTCCATATCCTGGGCCGTACATACCATATCCAGGTCCGTACCCAGGATAACCACCAGGATATCCAGTTCCATATCCTGGACCATAGCCACCATAGCCACCATAGCCACCATAGCCACCGTATCCGTATCCAGGTCCATAACCACCACCAAGACTTGAACCTAAATAACCTAATCCAAGTCCAAGTAATCCAGCACCAACATTACCTAAATTAAATCCGCCGCCATGATGACCACCGCCATGATGACCACCGCCATGATGACCACCGCCATGGTGACCACCGCCGTGGTGACCGCCGCCATGGTGACCGCCGCCATGATGACCGCCGCCGTGATGACCACCGCCATGATGAACGCCACCATGGTGACCGCCGCCATGGTGACCACCACCATGCTGACCTCCCTGATGTCCAAATCGTAAATCAACGGGCATTCCATATGGTTGATACATTTTTATTCATACACTCCTCTATCTACTAATTTTATGGTGTTTCCTTCATATCCTATGTATATCTGGGTATTCCTCTTGGACTAAAGCCTATAAAACACAAATCAGCCAGGACAGAAGAGACAAACTGTCCACCTGAGGTGGAAAGTGTCCACGGGCGGTGCCTGTCACCATGTGAAATGTCACCATGTGAAATGTCACCATGTGAAGTTTGAAATGCCACAATATGAAATGTCACCAAATACTCAAAAATACGTCTTAGGTCTTAGAATTGTTTACGCTTGTGGTCTATGGAAAGCAGGATTATTATGGTGTATTGTTGAAGTAATGGGAGATGCTTACCTTTTAGGTATTTTTTCGATTAGTGAAACATTTTTTTTGTTCATTCGTATGTATATAAAGGATTTTTTAGTCAGGAGTCGATTAGGATGAATCGTTTTTTATCGTTTCTTGTTCAAGGTTTAGTGACTGTTCCATCCGCAACAATCATTTGGTTTTTAAGCTATTTTGCATTTGATTTAACTTTTTGGATTTCTTCCGGCATTTCTTTGGCAGGCGGGGGCATCGTTTACAATGTTACTTCCGCAGTCATGACATCTCGTTTCTTAAAAAAACATCAACTCACCAGAAAAGAATATCGTTATATAAAAAAGAATTTAGATGAGGCCAAACAAAAAATTAATCGTCTAAACAAATCATTATTTTCAATTCGTGATCTTCCTACATTAAAGCAGAGACTTGATGTGCTCCGCATTACGAGGAAAATCCACAGCATGACCAAAACAGAACCGAAGCGTTTCTATAAAGCTGAGAAATTTTATTTTTCCCATTTAGATTCCGTGGTGGAACTTACAGAGAAGTACCGCTTTTTATCACAGCAGCCCAAGAAGAGTCATGAAATAGACGTTTCTTTATATGAAACCCGTCAAACATTAACAGACCTAACGAAGGCTTTAGAACAGGATCTCTACTATGTCGTTTCTGATGATGTAGATTCCTTGAATTTTGAAATTGATGTTGCCAAGCATTCCATTAAAAAACTAAATGATACAAAAATCATAGACGAAAGCAGGAGGCTAAAATGAGTGAACAAAACTCACCACAGGTGAATAAAACGGGTAATTTATTAGATGATATTCTAGCTAATCCGTTTGGTGATAACCAAGTTGCACCGCAAGCGCAGCCATCACCACAGTTTCAAGAGGCAAAACCCACAAAGCTGATTGATGTTATCCCAGAAGAAAACCGTGCAAAAGCCTATCAGCTTGCTGAACAAATTGACCCGAGAAATCACCAGGCAATGATTACCTATGGTACACAAGCACAAGGGAAGCTTTTAAGTTTTTCGCACACGATGCTCGAGCATGTACAGAAAAAGGACATCGGCGAGGTTGGTGAAATTATCAGTGACTTAATGAAGAGACTGGACGAGGTCAATCCGGATGAACTCAAGGATGGGAAGCCATCCTTTTTCGGACGTATGTTCGGAAAAATCTCGAACTCTCTTCAAGAGGTCTTGTCTAAATATCAAAAGACAGGCGCCCAAATAGACCGGATTAGTGTCAAACTAGACCGCAGCAAGAATGTGCTGTTATCGGATATTAAATTATTGGAACAGCTTTATGAAACAAATAAGGAATATTTCCATGCTTTAAATGTTTATATTGCGGCAGGTGAAATTAAGCTGGAAGAGTTACACCAAAAAACAATTCCAGAAATGAAAAGAGCAGCCGAGACAACGAATGATCAAATGAAGTTCCAAGAAGTAAACGATATGATTCAGTTTGCAGACCGCTTGGACAAACGTTTATACGATTTAAAGTTAAGTCGTGAAATTACGATTCAGAGCGCTCCGCAAATCCGCCTGATTCAAAACACGAACCAAGCGCTTGTCGAAAAAATACAATCGTCTATCATGACGGCCATTCCGCTTTGGAAAAATCAAGTAGCGATTGCATTAACCCTTATTCGTCAGCGACACGCAGTCGAAGCACAGAAAAAGGTCTCACAGACCACAAATGAACTGCTATTAAAAAATGCAGAAATGCTAAAAACCAATACCATTGAAACTGCGAAAGAAAATGAGCGGGGACTCGTTGATATCGAAACACTTAAGAAGACACAGGAAAATTTAATCACGACACTTGAAGAAACGATGCGCATTCAAGAAGAAGGTCGCCACAAACGCCGCTTGGCCGAACAAGAACTAGCAAATATGGAAAATGATTTGCGACTAAAACTATTAGAAATCAAAGGTAAATAAGAAAAGCGTCAAGTTCCCATAGGACTTGACGCTTTTTTTACAAAAATTAATTATTAACCGGCACTTCGTTAAAGTACTCCTCGAGGGTAATACCGGCGTTCATGATTTCAAGTGCAATTTCTTTCCCAACATAACGGAGATGCCAAGGCTCGTATTGATATCCCGTTATGCTTTCTTTGCCTTTTGGATATCTGATAATAAACCCATATTCTGCTGCATGCTCATCAAGCCATAATGCTTCAGGTGTACCGCCAAAACAATCTTCTGCGGCACACTTTCCACTTCCTCCAGTAACATCAATCGCAAGCCCTGTTTCATGTTCACTCGTACCAGGCAAGGCACTGTATGTTATTGCCTTTTCGTAGCCATCTCTACTTACATAAGAGTTAAACAAGGATGTTTGCGTTGCATGAGATCGATAACCAGATACACCTAAAAGGGAAATACCTTGTACTTTAGCATCCGCAAATAATTGGTTTACAGCGGCAGCCGCAACGTGCCGCATTTTGCGTTTTTCTTTTGTTGCACTAGAAATAAAAGGAATATCGGTATAAACAAGATCGCTTGGTGTATAACTATCAGGCAATTTATTTTGTTTATTCACTAGTACAGGGATGCTAGCCGGTTTAGAAACTACTTGAATACTGTCACTATTATTACCTTTTGCAGGTGGTTCCTCCGGTGTTGTTTCTTTTGGAGGCGTCACTGGTGATGGTTCACTAGGAGGTGTTTGAACCTCCTGATCCGGGTTGATTTTGGCATTGAGAATTTTTTCGGAACAGCCAGATAGAAGAGTATTCGCTAAGACTATGCTTCCAATCACTAAACAATATTTTTTCATATGTAAACATCCTTACTTAAATAAATTGTTTATACAACCTTAAGTGACATATTTCTACATATTAGACATCAATAGTATACATTATGTTACATCATTCGACATCCAACTACGTATTTTTTTGAAAAAACAGGACAATACACCTACATACAGCATGGGAAGCGGATACAAAGCAGTTCCTAAGACTCTTTTTTATTATTTCGTTGTATCATATAGTTCTATTAAACACATAAATCGTACGAAACGGCAAAACTATTGAAAAATGGTGACGCAAAACTAAAGGGGCTAATGTTTTTTTAACGATGCCAGCCAGTTACCGAACACGATCCTCTGCGATTTATGTAAATCAAATGAGGAGGTTTTATTTGTGATGTTTAAAAATGTATTATTAAGGGGTAAGTATTATTATCATTTATTTCAGTATCGTCATATTGAAATGATGCAGAATGATTGCTTATGCGAAGAACTTAAATGCGAATTAAAGGTGAAGTCATTGTATCATAATAGTAAAGCCATTGAATTAGGAACAAGAATATAGAAAAAAGTCTGGGGATATCCTCAGACTTTTTATTTTGTGTAATGGATTGTGGATATAATAGAGGGAATTGTGAGTAATTAATTAACAGATGTGAATAAATTTGTTAACTTTGTGGATAAACTTACAGGTATTGTGGATAACTAATGAAGAAACTTTAAGGGAAAAATAAGATTGTGAATAACTAAGCAACGATCATGTTATTATCCACATTCTGTTGATAACTTCAAGATTTGCGAGTTTCATTTGAAAAAGCACCGGCGAATTACCGATGCTTTGGTCAGTTTTAGTGTGACATGGTTTCGCTGCTATCATTCAACCCGTCTTTTGTTACTTTTAAGATTCCAACTGCTCCTTTCGTTGCATGGTTAAACTGATGTGTGACAATGGGGTAACTGCCTTCTTTTGTGACGGTAAATTCAACAACTGCCCCACCGCTTGCTGGCAGCATGACGGTTTGCAAACCTTTCATGAGGTTAAAAGGATTTCCATCGATATAAACATTATCAAAAACGGTACCGACGACGTGAAAGCTGCTGACTTCGTTTGGTCCAACATTATTAACATAAATTCTAACTTTGTCGCCAACCTTCGCTAGCAATGGAGTGTCTACTAGGGCACCAACTGTACCATTTGTATTTAGATCGCCTTCTTTTAAAGCTTTTGCTGAAAAGACCACATTACTAGGAACTCCATTTGTAAAATCCTCTAGGTCGTTGTATTTATACCATTCATTTTGAACGATGACGAATTCACGATCGACTTCGGCATCAGTTGGATAGCCGTTCTTAGGCTTTACTATAATGGTTCCGTGCATTCCGTTTGCAATATGAGCTAAGACTGGTTTTGTTCCACAGTGGTACATGAAAACCCCTGGATTGTTGGCTGGGTAAGTAAAACTTCCAGATTCATTTGGCATAATATCTATAAAATCTTTAGATGGGGAGGCATGCACGGCATGAAAGTCCATGCTGTGCGGGATTGACGGGTCCATGTTTTTCAATGTAAAGTTAATGATGTCGCCTTCATTCACAACAATGACTGGTCCAGGTGCTTCACCGTTAAATGTCCATGCTTTGTACGTATTGCCCTTGGTAATTTCAATATCTGTAATTTGTGCTGTCATATCAATATTAACTTCGTGTTCACCGACACGTTCTATGTTGAGTGGAATTGGTTTTTGATTGAGATTTTTATGAGGTGCAATGACTTGTGAGGCTGTATTCGCTTTTGCCACTTTTGCAGATTGTTTGTCGACGGACATATTGGCGGAATTACAAGCACTTAAGACTAAAATAGAAGTGGCAATAACACTGGCTACCTTCAGGAACTTTTTCATTAGATCCTACCCCTTTAATGTAATTTGATTACACTTTCATTGTAATTTTTGTAAAAAATATCCTAGTGATTAGAATCACTTATTTTTCTGAAAATAGTGAACACTTTGTGAAATGTTGAGCAATTAATAATATTTATACGTTATTTACGTCATTTAACTTATTTTCAATCAATCAAAGGCATGAAAATTAGTACCAAGAACCAGGAGGAATAGATGATGTTAATTGAATTTATTGCAATAACGGTAGAGGACGCAAAATTAATCGAAAAATCAGGTGCAGATAGAATTGAACTAGTATCGGGTTTATCGGAGGGCGGCATCACGCCAAGCTACGGGTTAATCGAAAAAGTGGTTAATAGTGTTTCAATTCCCGTGAATGTTATGGTTAGACCACATGCTCAATCTTTTTGTTATTCAGAAGATGACATTGCGATTATGAAAAATGATATTCGTATCATTCGCAACTTAGGTGCAAATGGAGTTGTATTGGGAATGCTCGATCAAAAGGGCAATGTTGATTTCGGGCAACTTGAAGAGTTATTAGCGGAAACTGGTTCCATGGAAGTTACTTTTCATCGAGCGATTGACAGTTCAAATCATATAGTTCAAGCTGCCGAAAAATTGGATCAGTATAAAGAGATTACTACCATCTTAACCTCTGGAGGCCATGGTGACTGGCAGACCCGTCTAGATACCCTCAGGAAATTAAAAGAAGTTTGTAAAGAAACAGATATTCTAATTGGCAGTGGACTGTCTAAAGATAATGTCAGAGACGTACATACACAGGTAGGAACAAATTGCTATCACTTCGGCACCGCAATAAGAGAAGACCAAAGTATTTTAAAAAGCGTTTCCCTTGAAAAAGCAATAGAAATCGTTCATACATTGAAATAGTTGGGTATATTAAAAATAACCTAACAAATGGAGGCAACAATGGAAAAAGAAAAAGATCAAACAAGCGAAGGTCTCAACCAAATCTTCGAAATCATCAATGCCAAAGGTGACGAAGGCGAAATCAAGCAAATTGTTGAAAACAATGAATCAGAAGCCAATAACGAAAAATAGGGTGCCTGTCACCGCATAAGACAGTAAGCACAGAAAAAAGACCTCAACCTTTGTTAAGATTGAGGTCACTATTTATTTTCACCTATTTACCTATTCACAACTAAAGAATCAACTTCAAGTATTTCTCCGGTAGCATCCAACTGTTTAATCATGGCAATAAACGGCTCAACGAATTGGGGGTCAAACTGTTTTCCGGAACAGGTCCTAAGTTCTACCATTGCTTCCCCGAATGTTTTTGTTTTCTGATATGGGCGTTCAGTGGTCATTGCATCAAAAGAGTCGATAATGCAAAGAATTCGTGCCAGTTTTGGAATTGATTTCCCTTTTAGTCCATACGGATAACCGTTGCCGTCATACCGTTCATGATGAAGTTCAACTAATGGAATCAAGTCTTCTAACTTTTTATTGGTTGAAATGATTTCCTTTCCCCAAGTTACATGCTTTTTCATCATTTCCCATTCGTGTGACTCAAGTTTTCCCTTTTTATTTAAGATATCCCGAGGAATCTCAATCTTTCCTATGTCATGGATTAATGCTCCAAGAATTAACGACTTCCGTTCGTAGTCACTTAAGGATAGCAGCCTTGAAAAATCAACCGCATATTGATATACACGTTTACTATGCCGGTATGTATAAACATCCTTTGAAAGAAAGATCCGTAACTGCTGTTCTGCTTCCTCCAATTCCTTTTCTAAGGAAAGGGACCGCAGGGCTGAATATTCGGAATACTGATTATAAATGTGAACAAGGTTTTTCCCTTGGTCTTTTGCAGCGTACATCGCTTGATCTGCCTTATTTAAAAGTTCAGAAATGTTATAGGTTTCTTTTTCGCATTCTGCAATTCCAGCAGAAAAGGATAAGCAGCCATAAGGGAGACGCTCCACGCCCTTATAGTAGGTGTCATTTGTTTTCTTCCGCAACTCATTCATAAAAGAAACAGCTTTCTGACAAGTAGTATTAGGCATTATGATGGAAAATTCTTCACCGCCATAGCGAGCCACTGTGAAATTTTCAGGTTCAGCTTTAGTTTTAATAAGTGAGCCGAATTCCTGGAGAAGATGATCTCCTTCGATATGTCCATATAAATCATTGTATTTTTTAAAGTCATCGATATCAAGAAGGACTACACATAACGGTTTATCGTTTTCCTTTGCTACTGCTACTTCTTCTTCTAAGATTTCTTTGAAATACCCATGATTATTAAGGCCAGTCAAAAAGTCTTTATTTGCTTTTTCAGAAATCTCTTTAAATAGACGAAAGTGCTGCTTAAATGCTAAAGAAAGTAAAAAAGCAATACAGGTAAAAAGAAAAAGTCCAAATAACTTTTCTGAACTCATTAAAATGGCTAGCACTAACGAAAGCATGAGTGTACTCATATAAGGGGAAATTGCTTCTTTAATAAGTTCTCTAAAAACACTTTCAAAGCTTTCAGTAGCTGCCAGTATGAAGAATGTCCCGATAAAAATGACATTCAGAGCAAAGTAAACGAGAAAAGAAATTAAATAAGGAACCGAGTTATTAATATGGATACCGCCTGTGGTACCTCCAGTTAAAGTGTAAAGATAATAAGTAATAGCAATCATAAGGACATAGCTAGAAAAATTAAAAATATGTTTCCACCAGACAATTTTTCGTTGTGTAAATGCAAATAAAAGCGAATTGATTAACAATACCGCCAAAGTTAAATCGAGTCCAAATAAAAAAAGACTTGCAAGATAGATTGAAGAGTCCATAGAAAGAGAGTTGCCCTTTGGGGGAAGGAGTATAGGATAATGATTTAAAAGTACAATAGATCCGGCGAGTGCAAAAATGATTACCCATTCAAAACTTGAATGAATTTGAAGATCATTAAATGCGATAAAAGTGAAGAAGCCTAATACAGATACGAGAAAAAGATATTTATTAGTAGTTGTCTTTAAAAACTGCATTATTCATCACTCTCATAATTAGATTGGAGAAAGTGAAGAATCACTTTCCCCATTATTTACTTCTTAATGATTATACTAATCTAAATCCAGAAGTTAAAGCAACAATAACCGATCCAATAATGATCGCATTGTATAAAATACCAGTTAATTTTAGGCCATGTTTTTGGTCTTTTTTCATCTTTCTTCACCCCCCTTCAAAGAAAGCAAAGTTGCATTGCCTTTTTTTGCTAAAGGGTGTTTAACCATTAGGTATTGAATAAAAACGAAGATTCCAATATTCATAATGATATCGCCAATACTAATGATTTGTGTTCGTGGGTATGGGGCACTTATTGGAATCACATCACCCAAGAAGCCAAGCTGTGTTGTAGACGTTAACATTGTATGCTTAGCATACAAACTTTCTTTTAAAGCTTGGATGTAACCAGGATCTAAAACTGCTGCAGCCTCTACCGAAACAGGCATCCTACCACCATTGAGAACCATCACTATAAAGTTTAGAAAGACACCAATGAAAATGAGGATAAAGCCGGCATTTCTACGATTTAGAAATAAAAAAATCAAACCGATGATATAGATAACGATATAAATAGACCCACTCAGTTGTCCTAAAAATTCACTATCATTTTGAAACGTAAAAACAGCTAGTTGGACTACTAATAAGAGCGGGAATACCCAACCCCACTTAAGATTTAATTGCGAGAAAGCCCTTAAATTACCTTTTCTGAGTAGTCCTACAATGAACGAAATAAGTATGCCGTCAAATACCATTAGTTGTACCTGCCTATGCTAGAATATAAATCTAATAAAAAAGAAGATTTAGTAAAGGGTAAATATTTCCACATTAACAATAATATTGTTGAAGTTTGTCGAAATCAAGTTTAAATTGTGAAAATTATATGTAGATTTAGAATTCTTTTAAAGAAGTGGTAGAAACACGGTGCCTGTCACCACCCGTGGACACTGTCCACCTGGTATGGACACTTCTCCCCCTCTCAGGCAGACAGCAAAAAGAGCATTCCCGGACCAGGAATGCTCTTTTTACTAATTTATTGTTTCACAAATTGTTGATTTATGAAGCTGTATGTTTCTGATTGGCCATGGTCGACTAGGATCTTGAGGGTATTGCCGGCCAGTTTCGCATCAGACATTCCTTTTAAAGTTAAATCTGCACGGAGACCTATACTTCCATTTTCGGAAATTGGGCTGTATACCCATACAAATGATTCATAGGTTTGGCTGAGTGCCATAATGACAATCTCTGGATTACCATTACCATCGAAATCATGTTCTGCATGATAGAGGGAAATCCCATCTTTTAGAACACCTTTTTCATCAAATGGTGTAACCTCTGAGTTGATCACCAAATCAAAAGAGGTTTCATTATTTTGGCTGTCTGTTAATACGAGCGTTTTACCACCATCAGGATTTGCTTGTCCAAAAGTCATTTTCTGCTGTTCTCCATTTACATTGAAAATGAATGGAATTTCACCTACCCATTTTTTAAATGGCTCTAATTCAGGTTCAGCTTTTTTTGTTTCAACTTGGCCTGTTGCTGAAGGTTTACTTGTTTTCGAAAAAGCGGCGACATTCTTTTTGTCTGCTAAGAGGTCATAACCAAGGTATAGTCCGCTTCCAACCCCAAGAGTAAGCAAAATAATGGCGAACTGGACACCATACTTTTTTACTAACTTAATGAGGGGGGGTGCTTTTTCATTTTTAACTTCTTTTACTATTTTTCTAAAACTGCTAGAAGGGATGCTTTCTAATTCTTTTCGTCCCGATTTATTTTTCCAAACCGACCTTGGATGGGTTTTTAAATAATTCTTCAGTCCGCGATGATAGTGGTGATCGATCCGGAGGTTATTCGCACTCCACTTAATAAACAATACCATAAGCTCTTTATCTGCATTTTTACTCAAATACGCAAATAATTGAGGATAATGATAACTGCCTTCCTCATTATCAAACGCAGCTAATATGTGGTGAAAATACTTTGAAGAAAGGTTATTCCCAAGAATATTTTTTAGAACCTCTCTAAGTTCCTCCCTGCTTTGAGGAGGTAACTGTTTCAAAACGAGTGACACAGAAACGGTTGAAGTGCTGAAAATTTCAGAAAGGGCCATCATCATTCTGTACTTGATAATGATTCGACTATCCTTTAAAGCTATTGCGTTAAGTCTTTCCGCTGTTAACTGACCAAAAGTATCAATATCTTCGAGTGTAATACTCTTAAATTCAATCTCATCTAATACAGCAATGATCGAAAACTCCATCATTTTATTTTTTACATGAGTGAAATCAACTTCTGAGTTGGTAGGTTTAAATTCTTTTACCGTTGTTGCAGCCTTAAAAATATCAGGGGAATCGCCGACGGCATAGGCTGTCTTTTGGATGGCAAACACCTGGAAACGGCGATTCTTAACTAAATATGGAGCAAAAGCTAGTAGTCTATTGATCTCGTATAAAATATCGTCGACGCTAGTAAGTTTGAATTTTTCATTAAGATATACCTCTATTAAATCTGTGTAGTCTTGATTCAGGTTGATAAACTCAATGACGGTTTCATAAGCAATAGGATGTTCTTCAAGCATTTTCCATAATTCGTGAAAAACTGAATGATCTTGGAAATGTTCGAGAGTGTTTAGTATAAAGGTAAGTCCTTCATCATTTAAGGCATTCTTATTGAAGTCTAACACCTCTTTAAAAAAGTCCGTCACCTTTCCAGTATCCTCTGCCTTTTTTTTCTGATGTAAAATTTGTAAGTACAGCTTTTCCAAATCTTCTTTAGTTGATTTTTCACTCACTGCTCTAATCTCCCTTCATTAAATCATAGGTGGTAATGCAGTCAGATGAACGGTACATCGACTTGATTGGAGTATGTATAATAAGAAAGACCAAATAGCCAAGGCGGCCGGTTTGGTCTTCTTATTTTTCACTTTTAGAGACAGGTATAAATTTATTAAAGACCCCTACACAGGTAACCTTTCCAAGGCCAATTTCGGAAAAATCTGTTTTATAGACTGAAAAAATGAAGTAATCTGTTTCCGTTGTTCCCATATCAAAAACCTTTTCACCTGCTAACGAAAGAAGTCCTTTTTCAAGTATAGTAGAAGATTGATCCATCGCTTCACCCGTGATCCATTCTATGTATGCTGAACGACCAGGATTTGTTTGTGATAAAACAAATAAAATGACTATCAATAGGATAATAGAAATGATCTTTTTCACTTTTCAACCCCTATTCTAATTATTGGTAATATTTACATAAGTTAAGTATAAAGGGGGAGGATTTCATTGTAAATATAAATCCTTCGTGCTACACCGCTATTAATATGTTAAATTAGTACTAATTAACGTAAAGGAGATAAGTCCGTGTCGAGAAAATGGAAATGGGTTGTTGCGTGCTTACTTTTCCTGCTGTTTTTCAATGGGTTAGGAATGGTAGCTGTACAGTTTTTAGGAAGATAAGGTGAGTAATAGATTTGCAGCAGTTATTTCATAGAACAGGGAATGAAGATAATGACTACTAATTTAACAAAGCCTGTTTCGAAAAGGCTCTTGCTTGCACTCCTTACGATTACAATCGGGGTCGAAATTATCCTCTATTTAAGCGGTTATAGCCTTTTAGCTGGTACCATATATGATGCCATTATGGTGTCTTCCTTTTTTGTCGGATTGAAACTTCACCAAAGACTAAAGACTGGTATACCAAAAACAAAGGTGCAGCTAATAGGTCAATTTCTTGGTGCCTTCTTGCTTTTTATTCTTGGCAGTACAATCATTAATATTTACTCAACTTACGCCTTTCAGGATTTTAGCGAGGATTATGAACAATATGTAGAAGAGTATACATCAGTGGCAACGTTTGATGAGGAGGAAATGGAACCTAGCGAATTCATGGAACCTGTCGACAAGATGTGGGATGTGGTCGGTGAAATAGATAGCATTGGGTACGATATTTTTACCGATATCCTTGCCGGACTAGAAGAGGTTTGGCGATTGGCCTATATCATTCTAATCCTTCTATTTTTTAAAAAGGTCTTTCCACGGCGCTGGGAAAAAGGCCGGCGTGATATCTTTGTTATGCTTGCGCTATTTATTACCTCGGTACTATTTGGGATTGATCATACATTAAATTCAGTTCAATCATGGCAATATGAAATTGGTGCCATTGTAACCTTTACGAATATGGGCTTACTTTTTGGGTTGATTTTATTATGGACGAGAAATCTCTGGTTAACTGTTCTCGTGCATGCAGTTTACGATATCCTTGCAACCATTTCCTGGTATTACTTTGATTATATTGTCGAAATCGTAGCGTTGATTCTTTTACCTATATACTTAATTTTTCTAGCATTAGAAAAGAAGCAGCAGATGAAAAAGTCGATTGAAATGGTCGTCTCAGATGAAATAGCCAATTAAAGTAGAGGAGGTTACCTAAAACTGGTAACCTCTTCAATTTAGTATTATATTATTCTCCTAATTTGATTGTAATATATTTGTATAATTGTCTATGATGTGACGCTTGGTGATAAAACCTTACTCTAGATTTAATAGAGTAAGGTTTTTTTCTTGAAATACGGATGAATTTTAAAAAAAGTTTCCAATTATTCGTGGTTCAAACGCTTGCACCATTTTGGAAGTGCTTTCTTTAGGGGAAAAGTCTTAAAAATTAACAGAAAAAATACAAAAAAATTACAAAAAAAGACTATGAAACTATCAAATATCCTAGTAGAATAATTTTGCAATACTAAATATTTTGTCGAAGGGCGGATATAGTGTGAAGAGAAAAATAAAAAGAAACATGAAGAAACGTGTTCTTAATGGATTACTGGCTTCTGGACTCGCACTTACAACGGTTCCACTAAATGCTTTACCAAGTAATGTGAGCGCAGAGGCGACAGTAACTAGTACAGCTACTCTTCGTATTTTAGAAACTACTGATCTTCATTCCAATGTAATGCCATATGATTATTTCAAAGATACAGATGTAAACATTAACTATGGGTTAGCCAAAACGGCTTCACTTATCAAGCAAGCGAGGTCTGATGCTCCAAACTCTATGCTTTTTGATGCTGGTGACACGATTCAAGGAAATCCACTTGCTAGTTATGTAGCAAAGGTAAATAAATTAGGACCGAATGATACTCATCCAATCTTCAAGGCAATGAATTATTTAGATTATGACGCAGCAATTGTTGGGAATCATGAGTTTAACTATGGACTAGACTATCTTAACGATGTTTTAGAAGAGGTTGAATTCCCAGTTGTAAACGCTAACATTTACCATGACGATAAAGATGGCAATGCCGAAAATGATGAAAACTATTTCACTCCATATCAAATTCTAGATAAAGAGATTATCGATGATAAAGGCAATAAATCTACTATTAAAGTAGGGGTAATTGGCTTTGCACCTCCGCAAATTATGCAGTGGGACAAAGATAATCTAACTGGAAAAGTCATTGCAAAGGATATTGTTCAACAAGCAAATAAATTCATCCCAGAAATGAAGTCAAAAGGTGCTGACGTAATCGTAGCGATTGCACACTCGGGCTGTGATATTGCTGTAGAAGGACAAGAAGCAGCAGAAAATGCTGTTTACGACTTAACAAAAGTTCCTGGAATTGATGCAATGCTATTCGGCCATGCACACTTAAAATTCCCTGAAGATGCTTCATTCAAAGATAAGCCTGGGATTGATCAAGAACATGGCACGATTAACGGAGTTCATGCGGTTGAAGCAGGATTCTGGGGAAATAACCTTGGTGTACTAGATTTAGCTCTAGTTCAAGATGAAACCGGCAAATGGACAGTTGATAAAGCAAATTCCAAATCAGTTAACAAACCAGTTGATGCAACTACTCAACTCGACCAAGAAATTGTGAATGCAGTAGCAGCCGAACATCAAGGCACACTTGAGTATGTACGTGGGAAAATTGGTAAAACGGCCATTCCAATGCACAGTTACTTTACTCGTGTAATGGACGATGCATCTACGCAAATTGTAAACGATGCACAAATGGATTACGTGAAAAAGTGGATTACTACCAATGCACCTGAATACAAGGACGTACCTGTACTTTCGGCAGCAGCGCCATTTAAAGGCGGCCGTGCCGGCATTGCCGATTATACAGACATCGCTAAAGGTGATGTAACCATTAAGAGTGCGGCTGACTTGTATTTGTTTGATAATACATTAAAAGCAGTAGAAGTTACTGGAGATCAGGTTAAGCGCTGGATCGAAAAATCAGCAGAACAATTCAACACGATTGATCCGAACAAAACAGAACCGCAAGAACTATTAGATTATGAGTTCCGTCCATACAATTACGATGTAATGGATGGGGTTAACTATGAAATTGATGTTACGAAGCCAAAAGGTGAACGGGTCGTTAATTTAACATTGTTAGATGGCACACCTGTACACCCTGATCAAAAATTCATTGTAGCGACAAATAACTATCGTGCAGGCGGCAGCGGCGGACTTGCTGAATTAAAGGACGCTAAAGTAGTTGTTGATTCACCATTTGAAAATCGTCAAATCCTTATGGACTACATAACTGCACAAGGTGAAATCGCACCTGCTCCAGATAACAACTGGAAAATTGCACGTGTTGATGGTCCTGCGAAATTAGTCTTTAACTCAACACCAGCGGCTCTAAATTATCTTGGTACTACACCAAATGTAAAAGACCTTGGAGTTTCAACAACTAAAGAAGGCTATCAATTATTTGAATTAGATCAAAACGTTCATGTTCAATTATTAGGGATTAATGATTTACATGGTCAATTAGATTATTCTTCAAAAGTAAATGGACAACCTGTAGGTGGAATTGCTTACTTGTCCGGTTATTTGAAGGACAGAGAATTACAAAATACTACAGAATCCATCATGCTTCATGCCGGAGATGCAGTTGGTGCAAGCCGTCCAGTATCAGCACTATTACAAGATGAACCAACGATTCGTTTCTTGAATGAAATTGGCTTTGATCTTGGAACACTTGGTAATCATGAATTTGATGAAGGTGTAAAGGAAATGATGCGCCTTATCGACGGTGGATCACATTCAGCGACTGCTGACAAGTATGGTGAATTTGAAGGTGCAAACTTCCCATACGTTGTTGCAAACGTTGTAGATGAAAAGACCAATGATTTAATTTTACCTCCATATGCAGTTAAAGAAGTGGATGGAGTGAAGATTGGATTTATCGGTGTAATTACAACTGAAACACCAAGTATTGTTACTGCTAGTGGTACTACAGGAGTTAAATTCACGGATGAAGTAGAAGCGATTAACAAATATGCAAAAGAACTAAAGGATCAAGGTGTTAAATCTATCGTTGTCCTTGCACATAATCCAGGAAAATCAGATCCAGATGGAGCTAACGCAACTGGTGAAGTGGTTGATTTTGCAAACCAAATCGATGATGAAATTGACGTAATTTTTGGTGCTCATGACCATAAATACTTGAATTCAACCGTTGATGGAAAATTACTCGTTCAATCTTATTCTTATGGAACAGCATTCTCTGATATTGATTTAACGATTGATCCTGAAACACAAGATATCGTTGAAAAATCGGCAGAAATTGTTACAACCTACCAATCACCAGAATTCTTAGATGAAGGTGTTCAAGCGCAACTCGATGCGTACATGGCTGATATTGCACCAATCATTAATGAAGAAGTTGGTACAGCGGCTGTTGAAATTACCCGTACTGCAAATGAAGCGGGTGAATCTGCTCTTGGTAACTTAATTGCAGATGGAATGCGTGATGCTACAAAGGCTGACTTTGCTTTCATGAACTCAGGCGGTATTCGTGATAACTTAAATCAAGGACCGATTACTTGGGGTGAATTGTTTGCCATCCAGCCGTTTGGTAATGACGTTGTGACCTTGAAGTTAACAGGTGAGCAAATTAGAACATTACTAAATCAGCAATTTAATGCAGACAGAAATAAAATTATGGCAGTATCTGGTCTTAAATACACATGGTCAGTAGAAAAACCATTAGGAGAAAAAGTCCTAGATATTTTCCTTCCAGATGGTTCAAAAATTGACCCTAAAGCTGAGTACACCATTGCGGTTAATAACTTTATGGCAGATGGTGGAGATGGATATACCATTCTAAAAGAAGGTAAAGACCGGACAGTATGGTTAACGGATTTAGAAACTTTCGTTAACTATGTAAAAGATCAGCAAAAACCAATTACTGCTGCTATCGAAGGCAGAATTTTAAATGCGACAGAGTCAACTGTTGATACACCAGTTACTCCGCCGGCTGAGCCAGGTACGGGGGATGGTACGGATAAACCAGGTGCTAACCCACTTCCGGATACAGCATCTAACATGTATAACCTATTATTAGCGGGTATCCTTGCTGTTGGAACGGGAATCACAATGATTTTCAGAAGACGTAAAGCATAATGGATTGATAAACAACCTTACTCCATCGGGGTAAGGTTGTTTCCATTCGACATATATTTTGTTATTATGTAGATGTTATTGAATCCATGATTATCCATTTGGAGGTATATATGAAGAACAAGGTAAAGGTAATGACAGTGTTTGGTACCAGACCTGAAGCGATCAAAATGGCACCACTCGTAAAAGAATTGGCAAAAAATAATGACAAAATAGAATCGATTGTGACCGTAACGGCACAGCATAGAGAAATGCTTGATCAGGTATTGAAAATATTTGAAATTGTGCCAGATTATGATTTGAATATCATGAAAGATCGTCAATCATTAATTGATGTTACTACCCGAAGTTTAGAGGGATTAAATAAAGTTTTTCAGGAGGTAAAGCCCGATATCGTTTTAGTCCATGGCGATACCACCACAACATTTGTTGCAAGTTTGGCTGCTTTTTATAACTCGACCCCAATTGGACATGTCGAGGCGGGACTTCGGACATGGAATAAATATTCTCCATATCCTGAAGAAATGAACAGACAGCTTACAGGCGTATTAGCTGATTTGCACTTTTCTCCAACCACTCAATCGAAAGAAAATCTTTTAACTGAAAATAAGCAGGCTGAATCGATTTTTGTAACAGGAAACACGGCGATTGATGCGCTAAAAACAACCGTAAAAGCGGAATATTCCCATCCTGTATTAGATAAACTGGGTAATGACAGATTGGTTTTAATGACAGCGCACCGCAGGGAAAATACAGGAAAGCCAATGGAAAATATGTTCCATGCCATTAGAAGATTAGTGGAGAAGCACGAAGATATACAAGTGGTTTATCCCGTACATATGAATCCCGTTGTTCGAGAAATTGCCAATCGAGTGCTGGGAGATAATAACCGTATCCACTTAATTGAGCCATTAGATGTAATCGATTTTCATAATTTCGCCTCTAGAGCCTATTTAATCTTAACCGATTCTGGCGGCGTTCAAGAGGAGGCACCATCTTTGGGAGTTCCGGTACTGGTTTTAAGAGATACAACGGAACGTCCTGAAGGTGTTAAGGCTGGTACCTTGAAGTTAGCTGGGACAAATGAAGAAACCATTTTCCAACTAGCAGATGAGCTTTTATCAGATGTTGATGCACATGATTTAATGGCAAAAGCATCCAATCCTTATGGAGATGGACATGCTTCTGAAAGAATTGTTAAGGCAATACTCTATCACTTTAACCTAACAGGAGAAAAACCTGTCGATTTCGGCGAAGTTTAAGAAGTTATAAATGGAAAAAGCTGACTGGATGAAATTCAGTCAGCTTTTCTTGTACACATATTTATTACTGCTTGAGAGGATTTTTCCGTTTTGATCTGTTACTTTGACAATAATTTCTGCACCCTCTTTTATTTTTGAAAAAGGTATAACAATTTTTGTAGCATCTCCAGAAACTTTATCGGCAGATACTCCGTTTATATATACAAAACTATTGTAGGTGAAATTATTCCCCTTGATAATATGAACTTTCTCGCCTTCATGTTTACCAGTTGATATACTAGTAACCTTTGGGTCATTGTAACCGATACGGTAGTTCTTGCTAACCTCGATTTTCTTTTCAATACCATACATTTTCCCAAATAAAATATCATATTGAAGCATTTGTAATTCATTTAATGTTTTGTTATCAATTTGTTCCTCGGCCAAGAAATCTTCCCTCGGGATTTTAGAAAACTCGCCATTTTGATATTTGGTAAGTAAATAATTCGTTAGATAATTCCCATTAATACCAGCACGATCCAGGATAATGGGTGTAAGCATGGTGGAACCAATATTTAAGTTGTCTTTTCTTCCGGAAAAGTTATCCCAAATCAATAACGGCGTAGAATACATTTTGAGATATTCCTCGTAAGATTTCGTTTCATTGTAGAAGTTTGCCTCTTGATACACTTGATAGTCATTCCCGAGTAAAGGGAGATGATCCCCAAATAAAACAATGATCGTTTTCTTATCCATCTCTTCCACTTCGTTAATTAATCGTTCAAGCTCTTTATCGATTTCAGACAGATTATCTGAATAAACCTCCAACATGTTTTCTGCCTCGTCCGAAAACGATGCATCCCCCTTTAAATGGGTTTCAATATTGGCAAAATCAAATTTCTGGTCAGTCGTATAAGGTCCGTGGTTTTGCGTCGTTACAGCAAAAATGAAATTTGGTTTATTGCCATTATCTTTATTTAATTTTTTTAGAATCTCATCTGTGACACTCTTATCATGGAAAAATGGACCAAATGGCTGTGGTTTTTCCATGTATTCCACACTAATAAATCGATCGAAACCTAGGTCCTCGTAAACTCCGGAACGGTCATAAAACCAGTGATGCCAAGAATGGATTGCCGTAGTGTCATACCCCTGCTCCCTTAAAATGTATGGCAGTGAAGGCAGTGGTTTTTTTACAAAGTTCAAGTAGGCAATTGAACCAGATGGCAAAAACTGTGTAGATAGTCCAGTTAAAGCTTCAAATTCGGTATTAACTGTTGACCCGCCAAATACAGTCACATTCAGAGATCCTGTACTTTGTTCGTTTTCGAGTTGGTGAAAGTATGGAATCGGATCTTTATTAAATTCAACATTTTCCATTATTGTTGGATCCCAAAAAGCTTCATTCATAATCATAATAATATTTGGCTTATCATTGTCATTTCTATAAGTAGAAAGCTCTGTATCAGAGATTATTTCTTTAATCGCGGTATCCGAATAACCTTTGGGTTTCTCCATTTTTAGCCACTTCAGATTCTGGACAAAACCTCCGATAACACCGTCTTGTTGATAGGTATGTTTTTGATCGGTCATTTGATAAATAATCATTAATTTTCTTTTAAGAATTGTGGTATCGGATGTACTTTCTATTCTAAAAATAACAACAAATAGTACTAAAATGACAAGTGACGTAATTCTTTTCTTTGGATTTGTCCCTTTTTGCTTGGGTAATTTGTAAACGAGGATCATCATGATTAAGGTTAAACTGATTAATCCAACGATTGTCCAAAATAACAATGTCCCTGAAAAAAACTCGGCCATACTTCTAGCCTCTGCAGCTAAACTAAGGTCAGTAGGCAATACAGGTACCCCGCGAATCCCCTGTTTTACATACGAAGCAAGCCCAAGAAATAGTAATGGAATTGTTAAAATAAAGGAAAGTACAATATAAAGTTTTCTTTTGAAGATATGTAAACTTGCTAATAATAAAAACAATAGGAAGGAATTATAGGTAAAAGGTCTAGTGTATTCCAATGTCCATTGAAATGCAGCACCAAAACCACCCCGGTAAAGTACCTCGATAATGAAAATCGTAATTAGTGATTGAACTCCGGTAATGAATAAGGATAATATTGTATCTCTTGTTTTTATATTCAATATTCGAACTCCTTTGTTTGACAAAAAGTGACAAAAACCAACATATTTTTAACTTCTATATAGTATATAATATTTAAGGTTTTAAGCAAAATAATCTAAGGTTTTTTTCAATCGGTTTGGTAATTTAATGTATTTGTAATGATTTGTAAAAAAGTTGACATATTTATGATATTCTTATTCGAGGCTACGTTAGAAATTTTCTTTTACTAGATTTCTAACGCGGCCTTTTTGTTTTGTATTAAACTAAATTTCAATTTTAATAGATTTTTTAATAGATTATCTTGAGGGAGTTGGGAGTAATTTGTCACGAAAAAATCTAATGAGCAGTATTGGCGTGGGAATCATGACATTTATGCTTCCCTTAGGTATTAAAGTATACGCGGAAGAATCTGTTTATACACCTGAACTAAATCAAAATCCAGTTGTGGATACATGGGTAGCAGAATATTATTCAAATAAGTCATTAAAGGGAATTCCGTTTGTTGAGGGCGGAAATAATTCAGCTGCCAAGATAGCGAATATCAACTTTAACTGGAAATCAGGATCCCCACATTCTTCTATCCCAGCAGATGGTTTTTCAGCAAGGTTTACTAAGAATGTGGAATTTGAGGAAGGAACCTATGAATTCCAGATTCGCGCTGATGATGGATCTCGCCTATGGGTTGATGACCAACTCGTAATTGACTCTTGGGTAAGTACTTCAGGACATCTAAAGACGGGAAGAATTGACCTTTCAAAAGGAAAGCATACGGTAAAAGTAGAGTACTTTGAAGGTGTGGGATTAGCCAACATCTTTGTAGACTATAAAAAATATACACAATTACCGACTCAGACAGGCGGAGACGTTCATTATAACTGGGGAAGTGGAAGTGCTGGTAAAGGAAAACCTGCCGATGAATTTACGGCAATTTTTGATCAAACTAAGGATTTTTCAGGCGGAGATTACTTTATCCAAACACAAGGTGATGACGGTGTTAAGGTAGAAGTGGATGGACAGCTGCTGATTAATCGCTGGAGTAATTCAACTGTTTTAGTAACAAACCGAGCTTTGTGGACAGGCGTTACAGCTGGTCAGCATTCTGTAAAAACCCATTACTACGAAGATGGTGGTAATGCCAGTATTTTCTCTGATGTGGTGCCGTTTGATTCATGGTTAGCTTATTATTATCCAAATAAAACGCTATCTGGTGCACCAACAGCTGCTAAAGTGATTGCACCAATCGGCGAGCTAAAAAAACTTTCTGAGAATTACGGAACAGGTTCTCCAATAACGGGAATAAAGAGTGATTATTTTTCAGCCCGTTTTACTTCTGCCAAGCGAATTCCGGCAGGTGAATATATTCTACGAGCAACCGCTGATGATGGTGTTCGGGTTTATGTTGACGGGAAATTGGTTTTAGACCGCTGGAGCGGAGCATCAGTCATAAAGGAAAATGCAGTAAAAGTCAAAATTGCTGATGCAGCTGGAACGAAAGCAGGAGAACAGGATGTTCACTGGATTGAAGTGGAATACTATGAGGGAGCTGTGAATAGTCAAATAGATGTTTCCCTTGAATCACTCCAAAACTCGATACAGGATACATGGGTTGCCGAATATTATCCAAACAAAACACTAACGGGAAATCCGATTGTTGAAGGTGGAAAAGAATCGGCTGTGAAGCTTACCAATATGAACTTTAACTGGAAGTCTGGTTCGCCTCATGCTTCCATACCAGTTGATGGATTCTCAGCACGATATACGAAGAATATGGAATTTGAAAAAGGAACTTATGAATTCCAAATTCGAGCGGATGACGGGTCACGACTTTGGGTAGATGGCAAGCTCGTGATTGACTCATGGGTAAGTACCTCAGGTCATCTGAAAACTGGGAAAGTCGCTCTAGAAAAAGGCCGACATACGGTAAAAGTAGAGTACTTTGAAGGTAAAGGATTAGCCAATTTATTTGTAGACTACAAACAAATGATTCAAACCCCTCCTCAGAATGAGGAACCGAAACAACAAGAGCAAGTAACAGAACCAAATCAAGCACCAGAGCAAATTCAACAACCTGTAATCGATCATACAAAAAACGTAAAATATGTATCGGCAATAAAATTGCCAGTCTATCGTAGTTTTGAGGAATTAATTGATTATGGAAAGCATCTCGTATTCTATAATCCAACATATACGAGATTCCTAGAATTAGGCTATGGTGACACCGTATATGTATTAGAAGAGAAACTTTATGCTGCAAGAATACAAACAGTTGATGGACAAGCAGGCTGGGTACAAAAGGATTATCTTGAGAACAACTTAAGTGAAGATACATGGCTGGTTAAAGAGGCTAGAGCATTTAGAAGCAGTCCTTCACAAACAAGCGCTAGTATTGGAACTGTTCCAGGCGGTTCTAGTGTGATCTTGTTGGATCATGTTTCAATACCTGGTTCAGCTTATACAGAATGGTATTATATCCAAACCCAATCAGGTCAAAAAGGTTGGATCTGGGGGGCTAATAACCCTGGTGGAAACGAAGGCTATAACGTAATTAAGTACGAATTTAATAAATCATACTCTACAAACCAAGTAACCATTTTTACGCCGTTAAATACGAAGGCAAATGTTACAGCTGAACAGATTAATAGTTTTATAGATTATAAGACTGGCGGGAAAACAACGGTTATGACGAATATGGGGCATGCTTATATGAAAGCACAGGAAGAAACGGGACTTAATGCGATTTATTTACTTGCACATTCTGCATTAGAAACAGGATGGGGTACCTCCTCAATTGTAAAAGCAAAATACAACTTTTACGGTATCGGTGCAATCGATTCGAGACCAGATGAGGGAGCCTATAATTATGATACCCCTGAAGGTGGAATTATTGCAGGAGCCTTCTTTATTAAAAAGAATTATGTTGATCGTTCATGGGATATTGATGGTTCCTTCCCGTATACGAGCAAACCTACCATTGATAATATGAGGTTTGACAATAGCTGGCACCAGTATGCGACAGACGAAGCCTGGGGAGCAAAAATTGCTCAAAACGCGTCCGATTTTTATTACTTTATTAACAGATAATAACACTTGAACTGCCTATCAAATTTGATAGGTGGTTCTTTTTTATTCATTTGCTTTAGAATAAGATAATTGCTAGAATGAATACTGGTTATGGGTGCGACATAATCTAACTTTTTACGACATGATTTAGAAAATAGATTGGTTATTCTGCCTGTTGATTTGCGCTCCAGGCACTTCGCTTTCCGCGGGCGGTACGGGGAGCCTCCTCGGCGCTTATGCGCCTGCGGGGTCTCCCTGCCCCGTCCTCCCGCAGGACATTGAAGGGCATCTTTGAAAGCGCCCACGCACGAAGAAAATGCGATAGCATTTTCGAGGAGTCTTCGTGCCTTCCGCTCCAATCAACTTTGTAAGCATAATCAAATATGTCCATAACATTATCTAAAATACATCTAATTTAAAAGGAATAATTTATGAACTTACTTAAAACTAGTTTCCTTTCTTCGATTGCTACTGTTATTAAAATTTTAACTGGATTTATTGTAAATAAGGTACTTGCGATTTATGTTGGACCGGCGGGTATTGCACAGATTGGGCAATTGCAAAACTTTTTTTCTATTGTTTCCAACCTGAGTAACTTTTCAATCAGCCAGGGAGTTACAAAGTATGTTTCCTTCTATGGTGAGGAAGAAGATAAACAAATTAAATACATAAATGCAGCGATTACGATTTCCTTTATTGCCTCTCTCATTACAGGGCTGCTAATCATTGTACTTCATAGGTATCTTTCCATTATTTTGTTAAAATCAGACCAATATGCAGATATTTTCATTTATATTGGAATTTTTCTTATTTTTTATGCGATTAATAGTATCTTACTCGCTGCAGTGAATGGCTTTAAGAAAATAAGGAAATTCACACTTATTAATGTTACACAGAGTTTCTTTGGACTAGCCCTATCTATATTATTAACGGTTAAATGGGGACTCAGCGGTGCAATGTATGCGTATGTATTTTCTCAAACCTTAGTTCTTTTAATCTCGATCGGCTTTTTATTAAAAGAAGATTGGGTTAAAAAGATCCGATTGAGAAAAGTAGACCGTTCTATCATGAAAAGCTATTCGAATTATACGATAATGTCGATGATTCATATCTTAACGGTTCCTGTATCGTTTATTATCATAAGAAATTATATTACAGATACTTTATCTATGGAGCATGCTGGTTATTGGCAGGGACTTACAAAAATCTCTGACACGTATTTAATGTTTATTACGATGTCTCTAAGTGTATATTATTTACCTCGCTTATCGGAAATAAAAGATGATCTGAAATTAAAAAAAGAAATATTTGATGGCTATAAACTTATTATCCCTATCTTAATCGTCATCCTTTTAGGCGTTTATTTCATGAAAGACTTTGCCATTTTGATCTTGTATTCTGAGGAATTCCTAGTGATGAAGGAATTATTTTTATTTCAATTAATTGGCGACTTTTTCAAAATTGCTAGCTGGCTTATTTCATTTAATATGCTTGTTAAGGAAATGACTAAGCATGTTATTATAACGGAATTGTTTTATTCAATTACATTAACTGTACTTTCGATTGTGTTTATCAAGATGTTTGGATTAATTGGTGTCACCTATGCATATAGCATAACCTATTTCCTATACTTTTTAATGGTGGCCTATATGATGAGACATATCTTATTCTTAAAAGCAAACTAAAGGAATGGATGAATAATATGAGAGAGATAAAGGTTTTGTTTGCTACTCGAAATGATGCACTGAGTCATCGAGGCGGCGACACGGTACAAATGCTAAAAACAAAGGAGTTCTTAGAAAAGAACTTTCCTATCAAGATTCATATCGCATTAAATGAAACCGATTTTGTTGAGCATAGAGATGCAGATTTGGTTCATATCTTTAATATCCAAACCATAGATGAAACATTAAAATATGTAGACTTATGTGAAAAATTCAATAAAAAGTTCACCTTTTCCACAATCTATTGGGATTTATCGCATTATATCTATAATACGTTTTTAATCAATACCTTCAATTACATGAATATAAACAAAAGCAGCTATCAATATAAAGATTTTGTGATGAATTTAAAAAAGTTTGCTGGGTTGATATTAAACAAAGGTGATCAATATGGAAGTAAAAACTATGTGCAAAAGAGAAGAAAGGTTCTTGAAAAAGCAGATATTTTATTACCTAATTCTAATGAAGAACTTGAGATATTGGAAAAAGAGTTCGGTCTCAAAGGGTTAATGGAAAAAACCATTGTTGTGCCTAATGCTGTTGACTTAAAAGCTTCAACAAATACGAAATTGTCCCTAGAGTGGCTGAACAAATTAGAAAATATTGTACTAGAAGTTGGCAGAATCGAACCTACAAAAAATCAAGCTGGTGTGGTAAAGGCGCTAGAAAATCACCCCGAAATTCCAATTGTTTTTGTGGGTAGAGTCCATAATGAAAAATACGCTGAATATGTAAGGAAGTTGGCTAATAAAAGAGGGAATGTCCATTTTATTAATCAAATTGATCATGAAGAAATCTTTGCCCTTTATCGAAAAGCGGCTGTACATGCCTTGCCATCATTCAGGGAGTCGCCAGGACTATCAAGTTTAGAAGCGCTTTTCTCAGGATGTAATATTGTTGCTTCCTCTGTGGAATATTGTCCGGTCCAATATTATAAGTTTGACCAGTATGGCGAGGTTTGCAATCCGTATGATCCAGAGTCCATCAAAACTGCTATTCTTACTGCACTCAAGAAGGACCGAGTAAAACTGCCGGAAAACTATTTCGAAGACTATTCTTATCAACGTGCAGCAGAACTCACCTATAAAGCATATGAAAAATTAATGAACTAAAAAACCCGATTTGATTGTCTCAAGAGCAATCAAATCGGGTTTTTATTTTAATTAGCAGCAACTTCAGCAACGATTTCAGTCGGCAGGTTTAAGTGTTGACGTAATTGGTCAGACAAGGATTGTCTCGTTTCATCTTCAACCATGTAATACCATACATCTCCAACGAATCCACCTGCCCCCGCTACTTCGAGTTTTTCGAGAGTATCTGCAGCTGGTCTATACGATGACTGCATATCAATGATCTCACTTAACGTTAGGTTTGTTTTAATATTATTTTCTAGCGCATCAAGGATATCATTATAATTCGTTAAGGTTGATAATGATTTTCCTTTGTCGATGATTTTTGAAATGACCTCACGCTGACGTTCGCCGCGTCCAATATCCCCACGTGGGTCTTGTTTTCTCATTCGAGCATATGCCAGTGTTTCCGTGCCATCTAAATGCTGGGGTCCTTCTTCTAACGTGATTCCATCCAATTCAAATGCATATTGGTTGTCTACATCAATACCATTTACTGCATCCACAACGTCCTTAAATCCTTCCATATTAATCTCAACATAATAATCGATTGGAATATTCAAGAAGTTTTCAACGGTTGCGATGCTCATCTCAATGCCGCCATATGCATAGGCGTGATTAATCTTATCCTTGGATGAGTTATCTGGATCTTCAGGATCGATTAATTCAGTACGTGTATCCCTTGGAATACTTAGTATTTTTGTAGAGTTTGTTTCAGGATTAACGGTTAGAACCAACATAGAGTCTGTTCGGCCATTGTCTCCGTCACGCTCATCAATTCCCACCATCAAGATAGAAATCGGGTCTTTCTTTGTAACCTCGACCTTTTCATCCCGTTTTTCAGAAACCTCTCTGGAAATCGGCTTATTCATATTATCTACAGCACTAGCAACATCATTATATACATTAAAGAAATATAATCCGCCGCCAATCAGAAGGGTAAAGAAGCTAAAAAGCGTAAGCAAGAACCATTTTTTAACCTTCTTTTTCTTCTTTTTTCTAATTCTAGTATTATTCATTTATAGTATCCTCCTAGTATTGAAGGTGAAATTATTTTGGGAAAAACAGTAAAAAAGTCACAGTATAAATTATAAACTGGAACATACAGAACTTCAACTGCAAATACTATAATTCTACGAAAAAAGTTACAAATAGTGACAAGAAACTGCTATAATTAAGTTTTGTGATGAAGGTATTCGATTGAGTTTTGTTGGAATTTGTATTTTATTGAGAAACTGATTTACCTGCTTTTCAAAAATATAGACGTAAAATTTAGGAAGTTGTTACATAAAAGGTCCTTAGTCGGGAGGAAATTTGAACTCTGCACTACATTTTGTATAATAGAGTCAATACATTCTCGAAAAGGCGATTAAAACTTTTTTATAAAAAGAAAGAAGGAACTTATTATGCTAAAAAATGTATTAATTACTGGCGGAGCAGGATTCATCGGAAGCAGCTTAGCCTTAAAATTATTGGATAAAGGATATGAAGTAACCGTCCTTGATAATTTATCTCCGCAAATTCATGGAGAAGATGGCACATCGTCAGAATTATTCTTAAAAATTAGAGATAAAGTGACCTTTATTAAAGGTGATGTTGTGAATAGCGATGACTGGAGAAAGGCCTTGAAGGGGATTGACGTAGTTGTTCATTTAGCTGCAGAAACAGGAACTGGTCAATCGATGTATGAAATCAACAAATATATAGATGTAAATGTTAAGGGAACTTCAAATTTATTGGATATTCTTACAAATGAAGAACATCAAGTGAAAAAAATCGTTGTAGCAGCTTCAAGAGCGATCTATGGGGAAGGAATGTATCACTGTTCAGAGCATGGAACGGTTTTCCCTGTTGAAAGAACTGAGGCTGATATGAGTAAAGGCGATTTTGAAGTTAAATGCCCGATCTGTAACACCGACGTAGAAGTAATGGCTACGACAGAAGAAACCAAAATCCATCCAACATCTGTTTATGGAATTACCAAACAAGTTCAGGAACAAATGTGTATGGTGGTTGGTAAGTCCTTGAACATCCCTGTTGTAGGCTACCGTTATCAAAATGTTTACGGTCCTGGTCAATCGTTGAAAAACCCTTATACAGGAATTCTGTCTATTTTCTCAACCATTATCAAAAATAACAATAATATTAACATCTTTGAAGATGGGTTAGAATCTAGAGACTTTGTTTTTATTGACGATATCGTAGATGCAACTATCCTCGGGATTGAAAAGGAAGAAGCAAACTTTGAAAGCTTTAATGTAGGGACAGGTGTTCCTACCACTGTTATTGAAGTCGCAAATGTCCTGAAGGAAAAATATCAGTCTAATACTGAAATTCAAATAAGCGGTAATTTCCGATTAGGTGATATCAGACATAACTTTGCAGATCTGACTAAAATCAATGAGAAATTAGGATTTACACCAAAGGTAAGCTTTGAAGAAGGTATTAGTAAATTTGTTGATTGGGTAAACCAACAAGAAGTTGTTGAAGACCGTTATCAAAAATCAATCGAAGAGATGAAGAAAAAAGGATTATACAAGTAATGAATGATCAGCTAAAAAATAAAAAGATTTTGTTTTTATGTCCTTTATTTTTTAATTACCACAAAAAATTAATACGTGCGATGGAATCAATGGGGGCTCATGTGGATTACTTTGATGAGCGCCCATCCAACACGTTTCTTTCTAAAGCATTATTACGAATTAATCGAAATTTCGTTACCGTACAAATTAACAAGCATTATGACGAAATTACTTCAAAAATCAAAGATAAGAAATATGATTTCGTGTTTATCTGCCAAGCAGAAGCAACACCCAAGTCATTTTTAAAAGATGTTAGGAAATTGAACCCTAATGCGAGATTAGTTCTTATGCTCTGGGATTCCGTTGCGAATAAAGTCAACACACTTGAAAAATTAGACTTATTTGATGAAGTCTTTTCATTTGATAAAAAGGATTGCGACCAATTTGGTCTTACCTTTAGGCCTTTGTTTTTCGATAAGGAATATGAAGAACTTGCAAAAGAAAAACCTGAACTCATTTACGATTTGTTTTTTGTTGGTACCGTACATAGTGATCGATACTTGATTTTAAATGAAGTAAGACAACAATTTGAAAAAAATAATTTAAATGTTTTTTACTTTCTCTATATCCCAAGTAAAATTATGTATTATCAGCGAAAGCTAACAACAAGTGAATTAAAAGGCAGCGAAATCACAGATTTTTCTTTTGTTGGAATGCCTAGTGAGCAGTTAACCGCAAAATTAAAGCAATCTAAGGCTGTTGTGGATATTCAACATCCAAAACAAACCGGATTAACAATGAGAACGATTGAAATGCTAGGTGCCAATAAAAAAATCATAACAACGAATACAGATATCCAGCATTATGATTTTTACCATCCCAATAATATTTGTATTGTTGATCGCAACAATGTAGTGGTCCCAACGGAGTTTATGACAACCCCATATGTACCAGTGGAGGATCAAGTAAAGGAAAGATACTCGATAAACTACTTTGTACTGGATGTATTAGGGTTAACAGAGAAAAAAGCTCATGATTTTTATGCAGAAAAAAGTGGTGGTGGAAAACAATGAAAGTCTCTGTAGCAATGGCCACTTATAATGGAGAAAAATATCTAAAACAGCAAATCGATAGCATCCTGTCTCAATTAGGCAATGAGGATGAATTGATTATTTCTGATGACCACTCATCAGACCAAACACCTGCTATTATAAAAAAATATATCAGTGAAGACCATCGTGTGAAATTGTTTATGAATGACGAAAAAGGTGTGACCTCAAATTTTGAGAATGCCATAAAACGGACTCAAAATGAGATCATCTTTTTAAGTGATCAAGATGATGTATGGAAGCCCGAAAAAGTAAAAACGGTGAAGGATTACTACGAAAAGAATCCAACTATCCAAATGATCATGTCAGATATCACGGTCGTTGATAATCAGTTGAACACCACAATCGAGTCATTTTATGAATTTAGAGGAAGCCGTGCAGGTGTTCTAAAGAATATCATAAAAAACAGTTATATTGGATGTGCGATGTCTTTTAAAAAAGAATTAAAGACGAAAATACTCCCGATCCCTAGAAATGTACCGATGCATGATATGTGGATAGGGTTAGTTGCGGATATGAATAAATCTGCTCTGCTGATACCAGAAAAGCTAATCTACTATCGCAGACACGATGCGACGGTAACAAGTGTGGAGAATACTTCTTCGTTAAAAGATAAAATTCTCTGGAGATTTCAGATTTCATCGCTGCTTTTAAAATCATTCATTACCAATCGATAAATAACCAAAAAGTATGTTTTTCTATCCGAAGAACATACTTTTTTAATTGTCTAATTACTTCTATTAAGGCATTGGAAAAATAAGTGATACAAATTCTAGTAAGATAATGCTATAATTTTTCCTGTGTGTAAAAATGAAATACTATATGTTCAGTTTTGGCCTTATTTTAACTAGAAAATGACGTTGTATTTTATATAAGCCTTAGGATAACAATAATCTTGATTATAGGTGGGATGCTGAGTGCTTCTAAAAGGGAATAATATTGAACACTTTATTGCTAGTAGAAAAAATAATTTAGATATTATCAGGTTTTTTGCTGCATCCTTGGTTCTGTTTTCACATGCCTACCCATTAACAACAGGTAATAATGGATCCGAGCCGTTTGCGATTATGACAAATGGTGAAATGACTTTTGGAGAACTAGCCGTAGCGATCTTTTTTGTAATCAGCGGATTTTTGATTACGCAGAGCTTTGATCGGTCTAAAAATCCAATAAATTATTTTAAAGCTAGAAGCTTGCGGATTTTTCCTGGTCTCATCTTTTGTGTACTATTGTCAATCTTCTTATTAGGTCCAATACTTACTAACCTAAGCTTACAGGATTACTTTACCAACCGTGAAACCTATGATTACTTAAAGACGATTACATTGTACTGGCTGCAATATGACTTGCCAGGTTTATTCCCAGAGAATATCTGGCCAGGAGCTGTTAATGGTTCCTTGTGGACATTATGGTATGAGTTTTTCTTTTATATTGTAGTTGCCATCCTTGGTGTAACAAGAATGCTTGATAAAAGAATTGTGTTGTTTGGATTTATATTAGCTACTGCTCTTTATTTTCTAGGCAGGGGCGCATTCTATACGGATTTATTCCGTTACTTTGGTGCTGGAATGGTCTTTTATCTTTACAGGAACGAAATAAAATTAAATGGCTGGATGGCTGGATTGTCACTAATCCTTCTAATCCTAACGGCTCGAAATGGTTACTTTGAATATTCGCTGTCTATTGCAGGGACGTATCTCATTTTTTATCTAGCATTCGCTTCAAAAGTGAGTTTCCATAACTTTGGTAAATACGGTGATTTTTCATATGGCATCTATATCTATGCGTTTCCAATTCAACAAATCATGACGCAAGCTTTTAACAATCAGTTAACACCTTTAGAAAACTTCTTATTGTCCTTCCCGGTTACACTGATGTTTGCCGTTATTTCTTGGTACTTGATTGAAAAACAAGCATTAAAATACAAAAAGACTTCATTTAAAACTTTATTTCAGAAAAAGAAAATTTACGTAGAAAATTCTATTAATTCAAAGGCTAACTGAAAATAGAAGCAGTCCTTACCATTGGTAATGCGTAAATGCTAGGGAGGTACTATGAATAGGTTTGAAAAAACATTACTAACTATACTATTCGTTGAGTTATTTGTTGGCGGTGGAGGAAGGCTAATTGATTTTGGTGTTCTTTCTATTCGTCAGGTTTTATTTTTACTGTTAATGGTGACATTTGTTTATCGAATTGTGAAAGAAAAGGCGTACTTTAATAAAGATATTAATACATTGATACGATTTAACCCTGTTACGATAGGGGTTTATGCACTTATCGCCTGGTTTGTTGTCAGTGCTGCTATAGGATTTTTTAATAATCATCCTGTTTCAATTATCGTTATGGACTTTTTTAGGGTTTCGTATGTGGCTCTGTATTTCCCGTTAGCCTACTATATTTCGAATGAACGGTTTACGCTAAACCGTATTATTACGCTTCTAAAGTATAGCGCGCTTGCAGTAGCAATTTTTACGATAACAGTTGATTTATTAGGGAAAACGGTTTTTGCTGCTGACTTTTATCCTTTCTATGTATTCATGAACACGATCATGAATGATGATTTATTCTTCCGTCCAAGCAATGGCGTGTTTTATAAGAGTCACTTCTTTGTTTTAATTGGCCTTATTCTTTCGCTTAATCATCTTTTGAATAAAAACTACCGTAAACTTGATATTGCTATTGTGATTCTGTCCTCTATCTCCATTTTATGGTCAGAAACACGAGGTTTTTTACTTGCCTTTATGTTAAGTGTCTTAATGATCATTATTTTAGATGTTAAGGTTATTGTTGACCCCATTAAAGGGTTATCACGGAAGTTTAAGAAATTGCTTCAATCACAACAATTTATAAAAAAGTTTGTCATGTGTGTGATCGTACTCGTTGCGGTACCGTTTATGTATAAATACATGACGCTAGAACGTTTTGAGGTTGCCACTGTAGAGCAAACGCCAGATGCAGAGGTGGAAGTACAACCTGAAGTGAATGATGTCAGTGTGAATGCAAGGATGGAATTTATTGTTGCTTCCAAAGAAATTTTAGTCCAACCAGTCTATCTTATCTTTGGTACAGGATATGGATCAGGAGTTGCTGGAAGAACAGATGGCCTGGAGATGAGTTTTCTCGATATTTTAGTGGAACAAGGAATCATTGGACTAGCCATTTGGTGTTTCTTATTTTTAATGATTTACCTAAACTATTATTATGCTTATAAAAAAGGGCAAAAACTAACAACATTGGAAGTTTCTCTCTTGTCTTCCTTTATGGGTGTTTTGCTATTAACAAATATCAATCCATTCATTAATAATCCAATTGGAATTAGTTTCTTTCTCATCATGCTTGTCGCATCACAATCAAAGAAAGAAATGAGAGCAAGTGAGGAGTTACAATGAAAGTAACCATGGTAGTAGTTTTGTACAAGCTCAAGCCCGAGGAAAGTAAAACCTTTCGAACGCTTACTCAAATCATGAATTCAACTAGTAATCCTTTTAAAGATATTGAGCTTATATTATATGATAACAGTCCGGATAAACATGATTTTACTCCCCCTCAACATGAGGGGATACATATGACGTATTACCATGATCCACGTAATTTAGGAATTGCAACAGCCTATAACCATGCTTGGTCAGTGGCTAAAGGAAATCATAGTCAGTGGCTTCTGTTGCTCGATCATGATACTGAATTAACGCAAGAATACTTTCATTCCATTCTATCCTTAGATAATATTCCTGAGAATGTAGTCGCTGTCGTGCCGAAAATTAATAGTGAAAATACGATGATTTCTCCCGTGTATAGTCACTCTCTAAGACCTTTAAAGGATGAACGGCCAACCCCAGGTATTCAAGATAAGCCTGTCATGGCGATTAACTCAGGTGCATTCGTATCCGTGCAGTTTTTAAATGAGATTAATGGGTTTAATGAGGATTTTGCTTTAGATTATTTAGATCACTGGTTATTTTATAAGATTTATGAAAAAAATCGGAAGGTCTATCTAGTTGATGTTGAATTAGAGCACGAGCTGTCGGTGTTAGATTATTCGAGGGTATCACTGCAACGTTATCAAAGTATTCTAGATTCTGAAGTGAATTTTTATCAGAACTTTAAGAAGGATCTGCTTCCGAAATATCGAACTCAATTGGCAAAACGCTTTCTTAAGCAAATGCTGACAGTTAAAAATAAAGAAATAGCCATGCAAACGTTAAAAAGGTTTTTTTCGCTTTAAAGGTTAAAGTCAAATACTTTTTTAAAGGTGATATCTTTGTTGAGAAGATATCCTTTTTCTATGTTGCAACATATTTCAAGGAATATATGGGAATATTTTAAAAAACGCCTGTAATTAATGGCTGTGTCATATGGTCTGTTGTCTTTGCGCTCCACAAAGGAAGGCTTCTTTGAATAATCACCGCAGGGACAGGCGGTCTTTGCCTGTCACGAGGCACTTCGCTTTCCGCGGGAGGTCCGGGAGCCTCCTCGGCGCTTTGCGCCTGTGGGGTCTCCCGAAGACCTTCTCATCCCGCAGGACACTGAGTAGGCTTCAGTGCATAAGCACCGCACGAAGAAAATGCGATAGCATTTTCGAGGATCTTCGTGCCTTCCGCTCCAATCACCTATTTTTCTTTACACAGCCATTTGTTAAAAATATAACTTTTTTCTAACAATCATGTTAATGTTTGTCTTTTTTTGATAACGTTCTTTATAATGGGGAATGGAAAACTTGTCAGTTTTTGTAGAAATCATAAAATGTATCAATATAGGAGGGGTTTACGTGAAAGGTATTATTTTAGCAGGTGGCAGTGGGACTAGACTTTATCCTTTAACAAAAGTAGTTTCAAAACAATTACTACCTGTTTATGACAAACCAATGATTTATTATCCACTATCTGTTTTAATGTTAGCTGGAATTAAGGATATCTTGATTATATCTACACCGGAGGACACAGCGAGATTTGAGCAAATCTTAGGTGACGGATCTGATTTAGGCATGAACTTTACATATAAAATTCAGCCAGAGCCAGGCGGTTTAGCCCAAGCATTTATACTAGGGGATGAGTTTATCGGAGATGATAACGTTGCCCTCGTGCTTGGAGATAACATTTTTTATGGTCATGGCTTAACCGAACTATTGAAAAGAGCAGCTGCTCGAGAAACGGGAGCAACCGTATTCGGCTATTATGTAAATGACCCAGAGCGTTTTGGTGTCGTAGAATTTGATGAAGATGGAATAGCAGTGTCAATCGAAGAAAAGCCCGATGTACCTAAATCAAATTACGCTGTAACAGGTCTTTATTTTTACGATAATCGTGTTGTTAATATTGCGAAAAATATTGCACCGTCACCTCGTGGTGAATTGGAAATTACAGACATCAATAAAGCTTACCTAGAGATGGGCGAACTTAACGTTGAACTTCTTGGCCGCGGTTATGCCTGGTTAGACACGGGTACGCATGCATCACTACTTGAAGCATCACAGTTTATTGAAACCGTTGAAAAGAGACAATCATTAAAAATTGCTTGTCTTGAAGAGATTGCATACAAAATGGGCTATATTACAAAAGAGAAGTTACTAGAGTTAGCAGAGCCGTTAAAGAAAAATCAATATGGTCAATACTTAGTGAAAATTGCAAATCAAGGAAAGTAATTGGAGAAGTGAGGTAGGAAGATGAAAATCATTGATACAAAAATACCTGATTTAAAAATCTTAGAACCCAAGGTATTTGGTGACCACCGTGGTTATTTTATGGAAAGCTATAATAAAGATTTATTCGAATCATTAGGTTTACATTATGATTTTGTTCAGGACAATCAATCGCTGTCCGCAGCAGTAGGAACACTGCGCGGCTTACATTTTCAATTGAATCCAAAAGCACAAACGAAGGTTGTTCGTTGTGTGACAGGAGCAATCTATGATGTTGCCGTTGATATTCGCCAAGGTTCTCCTACATTTGGTCAGTGGGTGGGTGTGATTCTAAGTGAGCATAATAAACGTCAACTTGTCGTTCCCAAGGGCTTTGCACACGGATTTTGTACAATCGTCCCTGATACGACTGTTGCTTATAAAGTGGATGAATATTACTCACCTGAGCATGATGGCGGTATTCTTTGGAATGATCCGGAACTAGGAATTGATTGGCCGACAGAGAATCCCATTCTTTCTGATAAAGATACTAAGCACCCAACATTAAGTGCAGCAACTCATTTAAATTTTGTGTACGAGAAATAGGAGGAAAGAGCAAATATGAAGTTATTAGTTACAGGCGGAGCTGGCTTTATTGGCAGTAATTTTGTCCGTTATATGGTAAACAAATACCCTGAATACACTATCGTTAACCTTGATTTATTGACGTATGCTGGAAATCTTGAAAACCTTAAGGATATTGAAAATGCTCCTAACTATAAATTTGTTCGTGGAGATATTGCTGATCGCGAATTTATTAACGGTCTTTTTCAAGAAGAAAAGTTCGATTATGTATTAAACTTTGCTGCTGAGTCCCATGTTGACCGCAGTATTACAGATCCTGGTATTTTTGTTCAAACGAATATCCAAGGAACCCTTGCATTACTAGATGCGGCAAAAACATTCGGTGTTACAAAGTACTTGCAAGTATCAACGGATGAAGTGTACGGCACATTAGGTGAAACAGGATACTTTACTGAAGAAACGCCGCTCGCTGCTAACAGCCCATACAGCGCAAGTAAGGCTGGTTCAGACCTGCTCGTACGTGCTTATCATGAAACATTTGGTCTGCCTGTAAATATTACACGCTGCTCCAATAATTATGGTCCATACCATTTCCCTGAAAAGCTCATTCCATTGATGATTATCAATGCATTGAATGATAAGGAACTGCCAATCTATGGAGATGGACTGAACATTCGTGACTGGCTTCATGTTGAGGATCACTGTCAAGCAATTGATTTGGTTCTTCACAAAGGACGCAATGGCGAAGTGTACAATGTCGGCGGTAATAATGAACGTACGAATATTGAAATCGTTAAAACGATTCTAAAGCATCTGAACAAGCCAGAATCACTAATGAAATTTGTTACGGACCGTCCTGGTCATGACCGCCGTTATGCAATTGATGCAACAAAGCTTCGTACTGAGCTTGGCTGGTCACCGAAATATAATTTCGATACAGGTATTGAGCAAACGATTAACTGGTATCTCAATAACCGCGAATGGTGGGAAAATATCATTTCTGGTGAATACCAGGATTATGTTAAGTCTCAATATGGCGATAGATTAGGAGTAGAATAAATGAAGGTTGTTGTAACGGGTGCAGCAGGTCAATTAGGGCAGGATGTTCTCTTGGAACTGGAGCGTCAGAATCATCAAGCTTTTGGAGCAGATCGGCAGAAATTAGATATTACGATTGAAGAGGATGTTATCGCTTATATTAATGAAGTGAAGCCTGACGTCATTCTGCACTGTGCGGCTTATACGAATGTGGATGCTGCCGAGGAAAACGAAGATGTAGCCTATCAAATCAATGCAATTGGTACAGAAAATTTAGCAAAAGCAGCCAAACAAACTGGTGCGAAAATGCTTTGCGTCAGCACAGATTATGTCTTTGATGGTACCGCTACTGAGCCTTATGAGGTAGATGAGCCAACAAAACCTCTTGGGGCTTATGGAAGAACAAAGTTGGCTGGTGAACAGCTTTTGCAAAAGCATTTAGATGAATTTTTTATTGTTCGTACCGCTTGGGTGTTCGGGGTTTATGGAAATAATTTTGTTAAAACGATGATTCGTCTCGGCAAAGAGCGAGGAGAAGTCGGAGTCGTTCATGATCAGGTTGGCTCGCCAACCTATACAGTAGATCTCGCCAAGTTCATGGTTGAAATAATGGAGACAGATAAATATGGCGTATATCATGCCACAAACAGTGGTATTTGCTCATGGTATGAATTTGCGGTAGAAATCTTTAAGCAGGCCGGAATGGATGTAAAGGTGAATCCTTTAACAAGTGACCAATTTCCACGTCCAGCAGCACGTCCTAAATATTCAGTTTTAAGCAAGAAAATGATTGAAAAGCAAGGACTAACACCACTTCGTGATTGGAAAGAAGCACTTGCTGCATACTTAGCTGAATCAAACAAATAGTGTAATGCCCCTTTCGCTTAGAAAGGGGTAATTTCATTTTAAAAATAAATTTTGTGAAAGAAAGAACAAAAATGTAACTTTCCCCAATCGGTCACCGTCTATATCAGTGGGAAAATAAAATGTTGTAATTTGTCATAGAAGTGAATGATTTTTCTTATGAGCGTATTCGCTTTCATTCTTATTACATTGGTGTTAACGTATTTTGCATTTATGTTTCATTCCTATTAAAGGGAGATAATTGTCGGAAATCCTAGTTTATTTCTATTATGGGTTATGCTATAATCCATTAGGATACGTTTATATCAACTTCAATCAGACTATTAAAGTAATAAAAATATAGATACGTAAAACTTGGAGGGGCATATGCTTTATATTACTCTAGCTATCTGTTTTTTTGCGTCCATACTACTCACACCGCTTGTTAAAAAACTAGCTTTCAAAATTGGTGCAACTGATAAACCGAATCAAAGAAAAGTTCACTCACGTATTATGCCTCGACTTGGAGGATTAGCAATATTTCTAAGCTTTATTATTGGAACACTAATCAGTGAGCCAGGTAATTTAATGTATGGAGAATTTCATTGGTCCATTATTATTGGCGCAGCCATCATCATCTTAACGGGTATGGTGGATGATGTGAAGGAAATCTCGCCAAAGGTAAAACTCTTTGGTCAAATTGCGGCAGCGGCCGTTGTTGTCATCTATGGCGGCTTGAAGGTAGAATTTATCAACCTTCCTTTCGGTGGGATTATCGACTTTGGTTACTTAAGTATCCCAATCACGATGATTTGGATTATTGGAATTACCAATGCGATTAATCTAATTGATGGTCTAGATGGTTTAGCTGGCGGTGTTTCCTCGATTGCCTTATTTTCAATCGCAGGAATGTCAATGGTAATGGGTAACCAATATGTTACGATTATGGCGTTAATCGTGGCTGCAAGTACAATTGGTTTCCTATTCTACAACTTTCACCCTGCAAAAATCTTTATGGGAGATACGGGTGCCCTGTTCTTAGGATATATAATTGCTGTACTGTCACTACTAGGATATAAAAATGTAACATTTATCTCATTAATTATCCCGGTTATTATTCTAGGTGTGCCAATTTCTGATACGTTTTTTGCGATCATCCGCAGGCTCGTAAACAAGCAGCCGTTATCAGCACCAGACAAATCACATCTTCATCACTGCTTGTTGAAATTAGGATTTACACATAGTCAAACGGTCTTATTAATTTATGCAATGGCTGCACTTTTCGGTTTGGCTGCGTTTGTATTTTCACAATCAACCGTTTGGGGTTCAATTATAGTCATCTTAGCACTATTAATTACGATAGAGTTAGTAGTAGAAAGCATAGGCCTCATTCGCGAGGATTATAAGCCACTCCTAAAGTTCCTAAAAGGACTTAAACCGGTCAACGTAAGAAATAGATAGCTATATTCATAGAAAAGTCTAAAACATTGTTTTAGGCTTTTTTTGTTGATAAAATTAAACACGAAAAAATTTCCTGTTTTTTACTACACTTACGTTGTTTTCAATTTTGCTTTTATGGACAAGATACTATCGAGGAGGGTCTCTATGCTGTTTTTTACCTTGATAGTATGTTTTATCATATCCATTCTTATTACTCCACTTATAAAAAAGTTTGCTGTCGTTATAGGTGCAACGGACAAGCCGAATCAGCGTAAGGTTCATCAATCGACGATGCCAAGGCTTGGCGGATTAGCCATCTTTATCAGCTTTATTGTTGGAATGTTGATATTGCAACCTATAAACCCGGCCTCAATCGCCATTCTCATAGGCAGTTTCATTATTGTTCTGACTGGAATATGTGACGATTTGTTTGAACTCTCTGCTAAGGTTAAGCTCCTAGGTCAATTAGCGGCTGCTTTTACGGTTGTTTTCTTAGGAGACCTCCAAGTAATTTTTATTAATCTCCCTTTCGGGGGTCAACTTGAATTTGGGTACTTAAGTATCCCATTTACAATACTCTGGATTGTTGGAATCACGAATGCGATAAACCTGATTGATGGTTTGGATGGACTTGCTGCAGGTGTATCCTCAATCGCATTAGTAACGATTTCGGGTATGGCGCTCATTCAAGGAAATTTGTTTGTTGTTGCAGTCGGTACGATTGTGTTAATGGGGACTTTGGGTTTTCTCTTTTATAACTTCCATCCTGCCAGCATTTTTATGGGTGACACAGGGGCTTTGTTTTTAGGTTTTATTATTTCCGTTCTATCCCTTTTAGGTTATAAAAATGTAACGTTTATTTCGTTTGTCATTCCAGTAATCATACTAGGAGTGCCTATAACGGATACAATTTTTGCAATCATCCGAAGAATTGTTAATAATCAACCATTGTCTGAGCCGGATAAATCTCATTTGCACCATTGTTTACTCAGGCTTGGATATACTCACCGACAAACTGTGTTAATGATTTATGCGATGGCGGCATTATTCGGATTAGTAGCTGTTATTTATTCTCAGGCAAGAATCGGTGTTGCCGTGCTCTTAATCGGATTACTCGTTTTGTTAATGGAGTATATTGCTGAGAAAATTGGCTTAATGGGGAATGACTTTCATCCTTTATTAAAAATAATGCGTATCTTTAAAATATCCACTGCAAAAAATCGATCATAAAAAGCAACTGATTCAAAAGATACCATGGCGGCTTTTGAGTCAGTTGCTTTGTTAGTTCTACTTAGATGTCTGCCTCAAGATATTCTAAGTCACCTTTTTTAATTTCACACTTTCCATTTGTCAGTTCAACCATCCAATCACAAAACATATTTGCATGTTCTTCATTCACATATACTGCCAATTGAACGGACTCAAGGTATTGAATTTCTTTGATTATATAATCTGAATCCCTAAGTTCTCTTTCTACTTTCCCTAGCCAGGTGTAATCAATAGTTACATGTATTACCTGAACGAGTCTTCTCTCAACGATTCCGATTGTATCTAAGCCCTCTGATGTTGCCTTCCCATAGGCACGTATCAATCCTCCTGCTCCTAATTTAATCCCTCCAAAGTAGCGGGTAATTACGACGACAGTATCTTTAAGTTTTCTCTTTTTTAATACTTCAAGTATCGGTACACCAGCTGTTCCACTTGGTTCGCCGTCATCATTTGCCTTTTGTATTTGATCATGTTCTCCAATGATATAGGCGGAACAATTATGTGAAGCATCCCAGTATTTTTTCTTTAGTACTTGGATAAATTCTTGGGCCTCAAGTTCTGTTTCTGCTCTCTTTATATGGGCAATAAATCTTGATTTTTGAATAATAATTTCATGTTCTCCTACTTCTGTCCTAGCCGTAAAATATCGAGATAGCATAGTATTCCCCTCCATTGCTTCTATAGATATACAAAAAAAATATTGGTGTAATATAACTTTAATATACAAGTAATTTTCCCGTGTTATAATAAATCATGTTTAAATAGTGTAAAACTCTCTGTTTTTAAAAGGTAGTTTTTTTCTACCAAACATTATACTACTTATGAACTAGGAAGTTGGGAAAATTTTTGGTTTAATACCTAGATATAGTAAAATGTTCCAATAGGAGTTAAACTAGAAAAAAGGTCTCTGGAGGAGAGCATGGCGAAAATTCAGAAGATTAATGTTAAATCAATTGATGAAATCCGTGAAGAGATGATTGAAACCGTCACTAGCAGTAAAAGTGATATCTTTCAGATAAGTGAGCAATGCAGAAAAGATTACGATAATATGACAAGTGAACTCCGAACCATTAAAGAGATGATGGTAAAATTGATTGCCGAAGAGGAACGCTTACAGGAACAGGTCCTTAAGGCTAGATTAACACTTTCTGAGCTTAGTATGAATTTTAAAGCATACACAGAAGTTGAGGTCAGGGAGGCTTATGAAAAGGCTCATCAGCTGCAGATGGACTTGTCCATTAATTGGCAATATAAAAAGCAACTCTTGGATAAACGTGCTGACCTCGAGCGCAGGCTATTGGGCTTAGATGAAACGATTGACCGTGCAGACCAGCTCATATCGCAGATATCTGTCGTTATGAATTATCTCATGAGTGATTTAAAACTAATGGGTGAAGAATTACAGAACGCAAAAGCAAAACAAGACTTTGGCTTGAAGATTATTGAAGCACAGGAAGAAGAGAGAAAACGGCTGTCTAGAGATATTCATGACGGACCAGCACAAATGCTTGCCAATGTGATTATGCGATCCGATTTAGTAGATCGTGTTTATCGGGAGCAAGGTCCTGAGGAAGCTTTTAAAGAGATTGGCAGTTTTAAAAAGATGGTTCGATCCGCTCTCTATGAGGTACGAAGAATCATCTATGACCTTCGTCCGATGGCACTTGATGATTTAGGCCTAGTGCCTACCCTCAGAAAATACTTACAAACCATCGAAGAATATCATAACAAGTCGAGAATTGAGTTCATTCCCATCGGTTTAGAACGCAGGCTTCCGACTAAATATGAAGTTGCAATTTTCCGGTTGATTCAAGAATCTGTTCAAAATGCGTTAAAACATGCCAATGCCTGCGAAATAAAAGTAAGACTTGAAATGACAAAAAAAGAACTAACTGTTTTAATCAAGGATAATGGAACTGGTTTTGATACCACGCAAAAAAAACCCGAGTCATTCGGAATCATCGGGATGAAAGAACGGGTAGAGCTTCTTGAAGGACATATTACGTTTGAATCTAAAATTGGGAGAGGGACATCTGTATTTATTGTTGTTCCATTACCGTCTTAAAAAAAACCAAAAATGATTACAGTGGAGCAGGAGGGGAAATAAATGATGACAAAGATTGCTATAATCGACGACCATCAGCTATTCAGAGAAGGGGTTAAACGAATTCTAGAATTTGAAAAGGCATTCCAAGTTGTTGCCGAAGGTGATGATGGCAATGATGCTGTAACGATCGTTAATACGTATAATCCGGATGTAGTGATTATGGATATTAATATGCCTCAAATGAACGGGATTGAGGCTACACGTGAGCTATCTGAAAAATTCCCAGAAACGAAAATAATTATCTTATCAATCCATGATGATGAAAATTATGTAACGCATGCACTTCAGACGGGTGCTAGAGGATATTTATTAAAAGAAATGGATGCGGATGCTCTGATTGAGGCAGTTAAAGTCGTGGCCGAAGGCGGCTGCTACCTGCATCCAAAGGTAACGCATAACCTAGTGAATGAATATCGTAAACTGACCGCTGGACGAACTGGCGGTGGAGCATTTGTTCAAACGCTTGAACTGCGTCGTCCGCTGCACTTGTTAACCCGCCGCGAATGCGAAGTACTGCAAATGCTTGCTGATGGTAAGAGTAACCGCGGAATCGGGGAAGCATTATTTATCAGTGAAAAAACAGTTAAAAACCATGTAAGTAATATTTTACAAAAAATGAATGTTAACGACCGTACGCAAGCCGTTGTTACTGCAATTAAAAACGGCTGGGTAGAAGTTCGATAATAAAAGAAATACACGAGGGCACGCTCTGGAAATGGGCAGTGCCCTTTTCATTTTTATTAAAAAATGCATTTTCATTCTGTTTCATATAAAATAGAAAAAAACATATATTTAAGGATGGTTCCAATTATGAAAACTGCCGTTGTTACGGATAGTACAGCATACATACCGAAAGAACTACGTGATAAATGGAATATACATATGATCCCGTTAAATGTCATCTTCAAAAATGAAGCATATCAGGAAGAAGTTGATATAACAGCAGCCCAATTTTATCAACAGGTGAAAGATAGCGAACTTCCAACCACCTCGCAGCCTCCAATCGGTCAGTTTGTTGAGTTGTATGAGAGATTGTCTAAAGACTATGATGCTGTCATCAGCATCCACCTCTCAAGTGGAATCAGCGGTACTTTTGCTGGTGCTGTAACGGCTAGTACCATGGTAGAAAGTATTAAAGTCTATCCATTTGATTCGGAAATCAGCTGCATGCCACAGGGGTTTTATGCTGTCGAGGCTGCAAAAATGGCTCAAAATGGAGAAGAAGCTGCTGCAATCATGTCACGGCTTGAGGAATTGAAAAAAAACGCTCGTGCCTATTTTATGGTGGACGACTTGTCCCATCTGCAGCGAGGCGGCCGTCTATCAAGTGCCCAAGCAATCATTGGCAGTTTGCTTCAAGTGAAGCCACTTCTTCACTTTGAAAACAAGGTCATCGTTCCTTTTGAAAAAATTCGTACCAGAAAGAAAGCAATGAAACGGATTGTCGACTTATTAGGAGAAGACGCTGCCAGCGGTAAGCCTTATCAAGCTGTTATCATCCATGCTAACCGCGAAGAAGAAGCACTAGAATGGAAGTCCGAACTTGAAACGCTGTATCCCAATGTAGAATTCCTCATAAGCTACTTCGGTCCCGTTATTGGGACTCATTTAGGAGAAGGGGCCATGGGACTTGGATGGATGAGGAAATAGACAATAGAGAAGTCAGGCGTAGGTTGCCTGACTTTTTGAATAGATAGTGAACTTTTACTTCTATGTAAATAAATATTAATTGATGATTTGCAGGAATACTGACAGTTTATGTTGAAAGTTCCATAGAATGTTATTAGGAGAATCAATTATCTAGAAAGGTGGCTTTTTCTTGCGATTCCTTGTAAAGGATGGTCGTTTAATTCCAATTAGAGGCAAAGAAAACTCATTACCAATTTCCCAAATCCAAACCATTCCACAACCATTACTCAATCCAAACTTCCCCTTTAATCCAGATTTACAGACACTTCTTTCCGGTAAACAACTTATCCTAAACAATCTGCCCCATACTCTCGAAGAAATCCAAACTCACTATGAAAATGGTTATGTTACCTATCGAAAAGGAATTGAATATAACAGAAATCACCCTATTTGTTCTCGTTGTGGGAACAAAGAAGCGATTTGGTTTGCACAGTTTCCCTGCTCGCAGTGCGGAGAACGATGCCTATATTGCCGTAAATGCTTGATGATGGGGAGAATCAGTGCCTGTACCCCTTTGCTCGGTTGGAATGGTCCAGCCCCCAAGCATCACTTACCTGAAAAAATCCTACAGTGGAAGGGGAAATTATCTGATGGTCAACAAGCCGCATCAAATAGAGTAGCAGAGGCAATACAGAACATGACTGAACTGCTAGTTTGGGCTGTCTGTGGAGCTGGGAAAACGGAGGTTCTCTTCGCAGGAATAGAGGCTGCTCTTGCTGCCCAAAAAAGAGTCTGTATTGCGACACCAAGAACCGATGTTGTCCTCGAACTGACTCCGAGACTGAAAGCTGCCTTTGCAGGATTAAGTGTTGCTTCCCTATATGGTGGAAGTGAGGATCGCCATCTTTATGCCCCGCTTACAATTGCAACCACACACCAACTGCTTCGCTTTTACCATGCCTTTGACACCGTTATTTTAGATGAAGTGGATGCCTTTCCGTATACGGTGGAGGAATCACTTCAGCATGCCGCTGTGCATGCTAGAAAATCAGAATCAGCAATGATTTACCTGACAGCGACACCTAATGAAAAATGGCAAAGGGAGTGTCGAACAGGAAAAAGGGCATTCACCACGATCCCGGCTAGATTCCATCGTCATCCGCTGCCTGTTCCTACCTTTACATGGTGTGGCAATTGGCAGAAAGTATTGAAAAAGGACAAACTCCCTGCAACTATTCTCACGTGGATAAAAGAACGACTTACGCACAACAAACAAGCTTTGCTATTTTTCCCACATATAGGACTAATGGAAAAAGCGCTCCCCATCCTTCAATTACTAGCCCCCGATATTGAAGCAGTTCACGCAGAGGACTCAGATAGAAAAGCAAAGGTCCAAAAAATGCGAAACAAGGAAATTCCCTTTATGCTGACAACAACCATTTTAGAACGAGGAGTAACATTTCCCAATATAGATGTTGCCGTAATTGGGGCAGAGGATGATATTTTTACCGAAAGCGCTCTAGTTCAAATTGCAGGAAGGGCTGGAAGGAGTAAGGATTATCCTGATGGTGTTGTGACATTTTTTCATTATGGAAAAACAGATGCCATGCTAAAGGCAAGAAAACAAATTACAACTATGAATCAGGAAGGAACGCGAAAGGGGCTAATTGACAAATGAATCTATTTCCCTCATTACAATGTCTGATATGCCATGAATTGATTATACCTATAATTGGGTGGAGAGCTATTTTTTCAGAAGAAAAGGAACAGAGAATTTGCCCAGATTGTGAGGGGAAATTTGAAAAAGTTGAGGGAGATAAATGTAGAATATGCTGTCGGATGTTTCAATTTTTGGGTGAAAGATTTCGGTGCGGTGACTTGTGTTTTGACTGCGAACGGTGGGAGGAGGACCCTGAATGGAAGGGATATCTCGATGCAAATCACTCAATCTTCCTCTATAATGATTTTTTCAAGGAAGTGATGGCAAAATATAAATTCCGTGGTGACTATGTATTGGCGAAAGTATTTGCAGAGTCTGTAAAGGAGTTCATAAAAAAGGTAAAACCAGATTTACTTGTTCCTATTCCCTTAAGTAATGAGCGGCTTTATGAACGAGGATTTAATCAAGCGGAAGCATTGTTAATAGAAGCGGGGGTTATCCCCGCCAATCTTCTTACCAGGATACACTTGGAGAAGCAATCAAAAAAATCGAGATTGGAGCGAATCCACATCCCACAGGTTTTTCAAATTTCGCAGCAACTTGAAATAAAAGGGAAAGACATACTTCTAATGGATGACATCTATACTACCGGTTCCACCCTTAGACATGCAGCAAAGCTTTTGAAAGAATCAGGAGCAGAAAGGATACAATCCTTAACGCTCGCACGATAATCCTTTGTTTAATATAATATTACCCCCTTGTAAGCTATGCTTAAGACTAAAAAGTGGTAATTTGTTCCTGAAAACTATAGACTTAGGGTGTAACAAAGAATGAAAGAGGCTGAATAGGTGTAGAAATTGATTGTCACTATTTCCCCTGTGTTTTTGTCAAATTATCGACAAAATTTTTGTTCTGATTTAGCAGGATAATCATAGGGTAAAATAGAAATGTATTTACATAGGAATATAAAGGAGGAGTCCACAAATGAATTATAACGTTCGTGGTGAAAACATTGAGGTAACTCCAGCAATTAGAGATTACGTTGAAAAGAAGATTTCAAAATTGGAACGATATTTCACAGAAGCACCTGAAGCAAAGGTTAATGTGAATTTAAGATTCAATCAAGATAAAACTTCAAAAGTAGAGGTAACAATTCCTCTGCCTAATCTAGTCCTTCGAGCAGAAGAAACAAATATTGATATGTATGCGGGCATTGACCTTATTTCAGACAAGCTGGAGCGTCAAATCCGTAAGCATAAAACAAAGGTAAATCGTAAATTCCGTGAAAAGGGTGATTTCCCGGTTACATTTGCAACTTCTGAAAACACTGACGTGGTTGAAACAGATGAAGATGATCTAGAGCTAGTTCGGACAAAGCGCTTCGATCTTAAGCCTATGGACAGTGAAGAAGCGATTCTACAAATGAATCTGTTAGGACATAATTTCTACGTGTTCAACAACTCTGATACGAACCGTACAAACGTAGTTTACAAGCGTAAAGATGGCCGTTATGGCTTAATTGAAACACATTAATAAAATACAAGACGCAGTTTTCGAGAAATCGGAGCTGCGTTTTTTTTGAGAAGCAGGAGGTTTTTTATGACATTTTCCATCGTAGGTTTTGATCCAGTTGAAAAAGAATGGGGCATTGCTGTTCAATCAAAATTTCTAGGGGTAGGTGCAGTAGTTCCTTGGGCAAAGGCCGGCGCTGGGGCTGTTGCGACTCAGTCCTATGCCAATACCGCATATGGCCCTAAAGCTCTTGAGTTGATGGAACAAGGGAAGTCAGCACAAGAAACACTGGAATTGCTGCTTGCCGACGATCCAGATAGGGAAATGCGCCAGGTGGGACTGATTGATTCCAGAGGGAATGCTGCTACCTTTACAGGTATGGCCTGTTATGATTGGGCAGGCGGGGTGACAGGCACCCATTTTGCGGCGCAGGGTAATATATTGGTGGATGAAAAAACCGTACAAGCCATGGCGCGAGTATTTACAGAAACCAACGGAACCCTCGCAGACAGGCTCCTTTCTGCATTAGACGCGGGGCAAGGAGCAGGAGGCGATAGCAGGGGGAAGCAGTCTGCTGCGCTGTATATCGTTAAAGAAAAGGGTGGTTACGGTGGTTTTAATGACCGTTATATTGATTTAAGGGTAGACGATCATCCAGACCCTATTAAAGAACTGATACGAATTTATCAACTCCAGCAATTATATTTTGCGCCTTCAAAGCCAGAAAGAATTACGAAGATCGAAGGAGAAATAAAAACACAGTTACTTACCCATCTGAAAAGATTGTCCTACCTTAGTAGTGAGTCACAAAACAACGACGAGATAGTCAAAGCCTTAACCGCTTATATTCATACAGAAAACTTTGAAATGAGAGAACAGAGTTCTGGATTCATTGATTTAGAAGTTCTAGAGTTTATGAAAAAATCATAGGTTATTCATCCTCCTAATCATTTAGGAGGTTTTTTTGTGAATAAAGTACTATATATATAATGGTAATATTGTTATTTACTTGAAATATAGTATAATAGTTGTAATTTTTAATAAATGGAGGTAGGAGTAAAGTGGGAAAAGCGTATTTAAAAGTAGCAACTGTTTATTTTACGATTGGGGTCTTGGCGGGTTTGACTATGGGGATTATCCATGATTTCCGTTTTACATCTGTTCACGCCCATGTAAATTTATTAGGTTGGGTATCTATGGCGTTATTCGGAATTATTTATCACTTTTATCCAAATGCAGCGAATTCTAAACTGGCTAAAACTCAATTCTGGCTACACAATATCGGAGTACCAGTAATGTTGGGAGGAATTGCCCTACAAGTCTTAGGTGTTTCCGCAGCGCTTCCACCAACCATCATTGGTTCATTAGCAGTAGTGATTGGTGTTATTTTATTTATGGTCAATGTTTTTAAATACGTTGGAAAAGATTCAACACACCATTCGGATAAGAACGTATCACTTTAAAACCAGCATGCACACATGATTTCGGACAATGAAATCATGTGTGCATTTTTTTATTACCAGATATACAATAGCTTTATTCTTCATAGGACATTTCAATAATGGTTCTTATATCTTCCTCTAATTCGTCATCCATTTCTGCATATGTGGATGAATATGGTTAAACAAAGTGAGTAAATAATGCATAGAAGCTGCATAGAGCGTTGGTTTTTTTAAGTAAAAGTGACAATCAATTAACGAGTTTCCCACATAATCTTGCGCAAGGCCCAATGCCGACAGAACAAGTCCTGCAGGAAGCATTGGAGGAGATCCAAGGTAGAAATTTTGAAACAATGGACGAAATCAATGAGTTTTTGAACAAGAAGCTTATGAACCCATCTCAATAAAAAGGAACTGAAAATGAACAAAGAGCGTGCTCAGCAATTGGTTTACGATGCGATGGAGGTAACTGGGCAACTTCGCGATAAACTTGCACAAGAAGCACTTACGTTAGATCCGAAATGTGTAGATGCCTATGTGATTCTTGCTGAAAATGCTGATACCGATGAGGAAGCGATGATGCTTACCAAAAAAGGCATGGAGATTGGAGAAAAGGAACACGGGAAAGCCTATTTTAAAGCTAACAAAGGCCATTTCTGGGGTTTACTCGAAACAAGACCTTAATGCGCGCGAAAGCAGCGTATGCGGATGCGGATGCAGTTCATCAATTAGGTTATACCATGGTAATAATACGCCAATATGAACAGCTTTTAGAATTAAATCCAAATGACAACCAAGGAATTCGTTATAAGTTGTTTGGGGCTTACTTGGAAGAAGGCAAATTTGAAGCTGCAGAAGTTTTGTTGAAAGAGTATAAAGAGACGACTGCTAATGGCTTATATAACAAACTTTTACTCGAATTATATAAAAATGGTTTTTCTGCAAATGCAGCTAAATTATTGAAAGAAGCGAAAAAAGTAAATCCTCATGTAATTCCATTTCTTTCGGGGAAAAAAAGCATCCCCATGTTTCTACCTGAAGGGTATCGGTTGGGGGATGAGAGTGAAGCAATTATTTATGCAGACGATCATTTTCAATTATGGAAAAAGATAGAGGGATTGCAGGAATGGTTGAAGAAACAATAATTCGAGAGGGTGTCCTCTCGTTTTTTGTTTGTGGGAAGCGGTAGGGATTAACTTTATGGTAGTTGGAGTGACCGAAAGTTGAGTGGAAAAGTGTTTTGGGTCAATGAAGAGGTGCTGGAGTGACCGAAAGTTGAGTGGAAAAGTGTTTTGGGTCAATGCAAAGGTGCTGGAGTGTCCGAAAGTTGAGTGGAGAAGTGTTTTGGGTTAATGCAGAGGTACTGGAGTGACCGTACCCTAATTACCGAAAGCTTTTGGGTAACTGAAGTGGGTTCCTCGGTATACAAAGCGCAAGATATTCCATATTTATTTCTCAGTTTTCATTCTGGAAATAACAAGAGGGCAAGCGACTTAGAATCGCTTGCCCTCTAATCTTTTATTTCCCTGTCCCATGACAGTTCTTATATTTCTTCCCGCTTCCACAATAACAAGGATCATTACGGCCGATGTCGATTTGGTTTACTTTTGGCTTTTTCTTAACAGCTTCTCCATCTTCTTTCGGATTGACTGCCTGTCCTTTTGCAACCTCTTGGCGCTCAAGGTTATTTCTGATTTCAGCCTTCATGATATACATGGAAGCTTCTTCTTCAATCGAGAGGATCATCGCCTCAAACATTGCGAAGCCTTCATGCTGGTATTCACGAAGTGGATCAATTTGTCCATATGCGCGAAGGTGGATACCCTGACGAAGCTGGTCCATCGCATCAATATGGTCAATCCATTTGCTGTCAACCGCACGAAGCGTAACTACTTTTTCAAATTCGCGCATTTGCTCTGGAGAAAGGATTTGTTCCTTTTCGTCGTAACGTTCTTTCACCTTTGCAAAGATAGCCTCGCTGATTTCCTCAGGGTCCTTACCACGTAATTGCTCGACCGTAATATCACCTTCACGAAGCAGGTTTGCATTTACATAATCGATAATACCCTGCAGGTTCCATTCTTCTTCATCCTCATGCTTATTCGCATGTGCCTCGACACTCCGTTGAATGGAAGATAGAATCATTTTTTCAACAATTTCACGCAGATTTTCTGATTCTAACACTTCATCACGCTGCGTGTAGATAATTTCACGTTGCTGACGTAATACGTCATCATATTGTAGAAGCTGCTTACGGGCATCAAAGTTATTACCCTCAACACGTTTTTGGGCAGATTCAACCGCTCTTGAAACCATTTTACTTTGAATTGGCTGAGTATCATCCATTCCAAGTCGTTCCATCATCGCTTTCATGTTATCAGAACCGAAGCGGCGCATAAGTTCATCTTCCATTGAAAGATAGAACTGAGTTACCCCTGGGTCACCCTGACGTCCTGAACGTCCACGAAGCTGGTTATCAATCCGTCGGCTTTCATGGCGTTCTGTACCAATAACAGCAAGTCCACCTATGTCAATAACACCTTCACCAAGCTTGATGTCTGTACCACGTCCAGCCATGTTTGTTGCGATGGTAACAGAGCCTTTATGACCCGCTTCAGCAATAATTTCCGCTTCACGCTCATGGTTTTTTGCGTTCAAAACATTGTGTTTAATTCCTTTTTTCAATAAATACTTAGAGATCAGTTCAGATGTTTCAATTGCTACTGTACCAACTAGTACTGGCTGTCCCTTTTTATTGCGCTCAGCGATATCCTCTACCACCGCACGGAATTTGCCGTCCATGGAAGCGTAAATTAAATCTGGGCGGTCATCACGGGCAATGGGTCTATTGGTAGGAATCACGATTACGTTCATATTGTAAATATTACGGAATTCTTCCTCTTCCGTTTTCGCTGTACCGGTCATACCAGCCAGTTTCTCATACATACGGAAGTAGTTTTGGAAGGTAATCGTTGCCATGGTCATACTTTCATTTTGAACTTCCAAACCTTCTTTTGCTTCAATTGCCTGATGCAAGCCTTCACTGTAACGACGACCCTTCATTAGACGTCCAGTAAACTGGTCAACGATGACGATTTCACCATCTTGAACCACATAATCAACATCAAGGTGCATGCTGACGTTTGCCTTTAATGCCTGGTTGATATGATGGTTCAATGTTACATGCGAGATATCAAAAAGATTCTCGATTCCAAAAGCACGCTCTGCTTTACTGATTCCTTCTTCTGTAAGCATTACGCCTTTTGTTTTTTCATCATAGGTAAAATCACTATCTCTTGTCAGTGTTCGTACAAATGCATTTGCTTGAATATAAAGAATCGCTGATTTTTGGGCCGAACCTGAGATAATCAATGGTGTACGCGCTTCATCGATTAAGATTGAGTCTACCTCATCAATAACGGCATAAAATAGGGGGCGCTGTACTTTTTGTTCCTTATAAAGGACCATATTATCCCGTAAATAATCAAAGCCAAACTCATTGTTTGTACCATATGTAATATCACATCGATAGGCTTCCTGTTTTTCTTCCTTCGTCATGCTGTTTAAATTTAACCCGACAGTTAGGCCTAAAAATTGATATAATTGTCCCATTTCATTGGCGTCACGGCTTGCCAAGTATTCGTTTACTGTAATAACGTGAACACCTTTGCCAGAGATGGCATTTAAATAAACCGGCATGGTTGCTGTTAACGTTTTACCTTCCCCAGTCTTCATCTCGGAAATGTTCCCTTCATGGAGTGAAATACCCCCCATTAACTGAACATGATACGGATATAAGCCAAGCACTCGGCGGGCACCTTCACGAACAACTGCAAAGGCTTCAACTAGCAAATCTTCAAGTGATTCACCATTTTGATAGCGAGTCTTAAACTCTTCTGTTTTTTCACGGAGCTGATCGTCGCTTAGTTTTTCAGTTTCTGCTGCAAGTGCATCAATTTGATTCGCCATTTTGTCCAGCCGTTTCAGCTCGCGCTTATTAAGGTCGAACACTTTATTTAAAATCCCCATCATATGATGAAACGCTCCTTTATATCTGATTTATCCTACTAAATAAAATTCGCTTTAATTTTAGAAAATCCTATCAAAAACATTCGATAAATATCCTTTATATCTTACCACTTCCATTTTAGAGTGACAACATTGTTACCGTTATGATCACATTTACAAAAATTGATCCTTCGATTTTTATAAGCGCCTTTAAATCTTCCATTTCAAAATTGTCTAATTTTTGTATGCAAAACATTTCACGATTCACACAATAAAACATGAACTCTGATGAATAATATTAATTTATTATGTATAAATATTAGTTTCTATGCAAGTTACCAACATGACTATATTGTTAACCTAAACCTTAATTTATCAACGTTTGCATGTTGTTTTTAGGGAGAAAGTCTTACGGTCCTACTATGAAAAAATATTCACAAATTGTACATTGGAAAATACTTTTGCAATGTTAGATACTACCATTAGAGAGGTTAACTTAGAAAAATATAGAGAGATAAAAATTCAGAATGGGAAGGGTGAGTCAAGTGGCCTTTTGGGGGAAGAAAAAAAATAAAGATATAGAACCTGAATCTAGAGAAAATAAAAAGAAGCCTGGGCTATTACGCAGACTCTGGCATAAGGTCAGAAACATAGACTGGAAGGATCCAGTTACTAGATGGAAAGCATTATTTGTTGCCCTAATCGGGTCTATTGTCATTTTTGGAGGAGGATATGGAGTTCTATCCTTTACGAACTCACCAACCTTCTGTGCCAACTGTCACGAAATGGCACCTGAAGTAACAACATTTACCGCAAGTGCTCACAGTGAAATCACCTGTGTACAGTGTCACATCAAACCTGGTTTTGTAAACATGATTACACACAAAGTAATTTCATTAAAAGAAGTATACCACCACGTAATGGGTATACCTGAACAAATTGTGCAAACCGAACATGAAGCGGTTTCAGATGAAAACTGTTTACAGTGTCACTCTAAGAACCGTCTTGTAACAGCATCAAAAGATTTAATCGTTAACCACAAAGGACACATCGAAGAAGGCGTTCCATGTATCAGTTGTCACTCAGGTGTAGCACATGCGAAAATCGCTGCTCGTGGTATCAACACAGAAGAAGTTCGCGGTCATTGGACAGATGATGTTGCTCAACAAATGATGGAACAGAAATATTTATCACCAAATATGGGAACCTGTATTGACTGTCACGATAAAGTAAACAACGGTGAGAAGCCATGGAAAGATGTTGCTTATCTTGTTCCACCAAATCCGGAGCATCTGGAAGAAGCAGCTAAGAAAACTTCAAATGAAGTTAAACATGATGCAGCAACAGAAGAAGAGGCTGCAGAAGCAATTGCCAATCACGAGGAAAAGACACAAGCAATTATTTTAGAAGCAGTTGGCAAGCAGACAAAAGACGTAAAGTTATCTATGGCTTGTGAAACTTGCCATCAAAGAGTTAAAGTTCCAGAGAATCACCGAGTTGAAAACTGGGGTGGCGATCATGGTGGTACAGCCCTTCAAGAGCTGGACACATGCGTAGACTGTCACCAGGATTCAAAGTGGATCAGAGATATTCCTAAGGAAGACCTAATGTCCATGCTGAAAATGGCTGAGGTTGAGGAAGAAAATAAAGACCACAAGTACACAGCCAATATGACTGTAGTAAGAGAGCAAGCTCGTATTAATAAATTCTGTAGTGCTTGTCATAGCGAACGCCCGGCAAGCCATGAAAAGAGCAATCACTGGTTAGTTGGCCATGCGAATAACGCATTATCACCAGAAGAAAAAGCAGAGTGCTTTGTCTGTCATGATCGTCAAGAACCAAAACCTGGTTCAACTGAACTAAAAGCACCAACCGATGTATATTGTGAATATTGTCATAGAACCGGATTTAAGGACGATGAGAAAAAATAAAGCTTTGTTGTTTAATAGGAGGGATAGTGAATGGAAGAAGAACACATAGAACAGACCTCCCCTCCCCGGAAAGGCTACAAATTATTTAAATATTTGACTGTTGCAGTCATGTTTATCGCTGTCTTTTTCTCATTAGGATTAATAGGAGTAGAAACCACTTCAAGTCAGGAATTCTGCTCCTCCTGTCATGAGATGAAGCCACAGTATTATACGTTGAAGGCTTCCAGTCATAGTGAAGTAGATTGTGTCAGCTGTCACGTTGATCCGGGAGCTAAGAATTATGCCAAAGCGCAAGTAAATGGTGTAGTTGAATTTTATAAAAAACAAACCGACACTTATCTCGCGCCAATTAAAATGCCAAACTTAATACCAGATGAAGCATGTGAAAGATGTCACAATATGAAGAGTCGTGACGTAACTCCTTCCGGGGATATAATCATCCCTCACGATAAACATAAGACAGAAGAAATTGAGTGTGTTCAATGTCATAGTGGTACTGCACACGGGGAAATTTCAGATCGAAAAATGACCTATAAAAGTGACTACGGTAAATGGAATCATAAATTGGGTGCCTCTGTCATGAGTGACAGTAAATACATTCGTCCCCAAATGGACACCTGTATGGAATGTCATAAGGCTAGGAAGGTAACAACCGAATGTACAGCCTGTCATGAATCGACGATGGTTCCTGATGATCACAAAACAGAGAAATTTAAAGCAGGCGATCATGGAAAAATAAAGCCTTCGGAATTAGAGACTTGTGAAAAGTGTCATTCCTATATGTCTTCTGAAGAATATGACTTATTTAAGGAAGACCCTAGTTATAAGAAGTATTTAAATAATGAAGAAATTGACTCATCCAATGTAACGGTAAATGCATATGCCAAAACAAATACCTTCTGTAAAGAATGTCATGGTGAGCGTCCGAAAAGCCATCAAATCACATCCTTTATGTCGAAACACGGTGAGTTATCAACGGATACAGCAAAATGTTTCACTTGCCATGAGAATCGGATTACCAGTGATGCGCCGGTTACCAAGGTCCAATGTTCTTCCTGTCATACAAGGTCTCACAAAGATAATTGGAAGAGCAAACACCCAGTAAAACTTGCAGATAATCAAAAGTTTGAAAAAACATGCTTAAAATGCCATGTTGAAACAACCTGTACAAAATGTCATAGACCAGATAGTAATGGAAAAGCAAAGAAGTAATTTCCGAGAGGGGATTTAATATGGAAGCAGCAAAAGCACCTCAGGAAGTTGAGGGAAGAACAACCAAGAAGAAGCCCAAGACATTTAAAAAATTGACCAGTTTTCTACTATTATTCTTTACATTAGTAGTTTCAGTAGGCATTGGATATGCTCTGGGTCACTTTTATTTTTGGAATGATGTTGATATGAAAAGAGTGAATGAGCAGTTGACGTATTACAAGGAAGAGGTTAGAAAAGACCCTTCCAATCTACAAAATCGTATTGTACTAGGTTACACCTATTTTTTAAAGGGAGATAACGAAAAGGCAATTAAAGAGTTTGATTATGTTTTAGAGCAGGATAAAAACTATTATGATGCTCATTACAACTTAGGCTTAGTATTTTTAGATGAAGAACGCTATAACGAGGCGTTGATTGAGTTTGAAAAGACGGTAAACATCGCTCCTAAAGACTATAAGGGACATGTGCAAATGGGAATCGCCTATCGCGGTTTAGAGGAATATGATAAGGCGACAAAGGCACTAGAACAAGCAAACAAATTAGCTCCAACCAATTCTGACATTATCTATCAAATTGGAATGGTGGCTGAAGCAAAAGGTGAATACAGTGACGCGATTGCTATTTACAAGGATGCTCTAGCCTATGACCCATTATATCAAGATGCAGTTGATGCACTTGATAGACTAAAAGACAAAGACACAAAGGCTGAAGGTGAATAACAATGAAAAGACGTAATGTGTATATCGGAATGGCGCTAATTGCTATCGTTACGGCTGCTGTCTTCACCCTGCTATTTATTAATAATACAAAAGCAGTCGATACTGGATTATTAAAGGTTTTAGATCCAAATGGGGCTCCAAGCCATAGTCAATCTTTAACTGGCGATTTCAGTAAACCGATGGATAAGCCTATGGATATAGCGGTAAGTAGTTCTTTCACTTATGTCACGGATACGAATAATAAACGTGTACTAACATTTGATTCTGGTGGCAATCTACTTTACTCATTTGGTGAGGACGGTAATGGTGAGGGACAATTCAAATTCCCATATGGAATTTCAATTGATGAAAATGGAAAAGTGTTTGTAGCAGATTTGTATAATGGTAAGATTTCAATCTTTGATGAAAAAGGGAAATTTATTGAATACTTTGCACCTGAAGCTAATAAGGATGGGAAAATTTCCGCTCCTGCTGCTTTAAGGATTATTGATAAAAAGGTTTATGTCACAGATATTAAAGCTAACAAAGCCTATGTATTTGATATGAGCGGTAAGCTGCTTCTTGAGGTTGGTAAGCCTGGAGTAAATGACGGCGAGTTTAACTCTCCAAATGGCATTACAGCTGATGAAGAAGGTAACATTTATGTTGTTGACACTGGTAACCAACGCGTACAGATTTTTGATAAACATGGAAAGTTTATCAAAATAATTAATGGTACTAACGATGGAAAAGGTGAATCCGTTTTTGTTAACCCAAGAGGAATTGGTATCGACAGCACCGGCAAGATGTATGTTGTCAGCAATCTAACCCACATGGTTTATGGTTTTGATAAAGATGGTAAAAAAATCTTCCAAATGGGCGGAATGGGTGAACAGAATGGACAATTCTATCTACCTAATGGTTTGTTTATCGATGATAAAGACAATGTGTATATTACGGATACCTTAAACCTCAGGGTACAGGTTTTTAACTAATCTAGTCAAAATATGGTAATCACTTTTTTTCCTTACATTTAAGGGGGTGGTTTAGAAAAAGATACTGCAAATAGAGGTTTTATAGGTTAATTTACTTAAAAAAACAGAGAGAAAAAAAGAGAGATTTACTTGGGAGGTTAAAGAATGAGAAAGTTTAGTTTAAGCTTTTTATTTGCACTTATGCTGTTCAGTATGTTTGCGATTGCGGCATCTGCGCAAGGCGAATTGTATAACCCTGAAAACGGCGAGATAACTCCAGGTGTAGTTGGAGATAATATTGAAAATGCAAACGATACTGCTGAAGGTATTGACGTAAATGATGGTTCTACTGCTAAAACTGTAAAGAAAAATTTAACTGGCCACAACGTTCATACGTCTTACCAGAATAACACAAACTCTTGTGCAAGCTGTCACCAAACACATACTTCACAAGGTGACCAATTATTATTTGCGGATACAGTTTATAACACTTGTACTGCTTGTCATGATGGCACATTAGGATACTTAAACGTTTTTGCTGATGGAAAAAATGCTAAGACAACTGGTGCAGGTACCTTCGGTGGTACTCACGGTGGATCACAACACATGGCAAACGATTCTATTAAAATTGGTGCGGCTCCTGGTGGAAATCCAGTAGAAACTTCCAAGACTAAGGGAACTATGTGGGGAGAAAGCTTCAACTGTGCAAGCTGTCATGCTCCACACGGATCATACTCTGACCGTTTACTTCAGTACAATCCAAATGGAATTGGTTCAATGCCTGCTTCTCAGGGTGGTTTACAATTAGAAAACGTTCCTGTGGTTGATACTTTAACAGGTCAAACTGCGCCGGTAGTATTACTACGTACTGAAGATACTACAACTGGTACAGTAACAGTGGCTCAATATAACAAAGGTACATCTGGATATACAAAATCTACTGCTCCATGGTTATATGGTTATGACAACCGTACAAATGGTTTAACTTACTGGTCACGTTTAGTTAAAGCGGATGGTACTATTGCTGCTTACGGTTCAACAGCTGGTGTTTATTTCTCTTACGATCATGCTGAAGCATATTCTACTACTGCAGCTGGTGCGGCTGCATTAAAAACTGCTGATAAAGGTTTCATCGCTCGTCCAGTAGTTGTTGAAATGGCTAAAGACGGTCACAACACTATTCAGAGTGCTTACTGGTCCGGAGCTGATATTTCTAAATTTGAAGGTAAAACTGCACAAGAATTAACAGACCTTGGATACAAAGTATCAGCAACTAATGTTGTAACAAACGTTGGTGTACAAATGTCTAAATTCTGTGCTGCTTGTCACACTGACTACCTACAAGCTAATGCTGATGGAAAGAAATCTCACTTTGGTAACGAAACTGCTGCATACCGTCACAGCACAAACAGTGACTCTTACACTTGCGTACGCTGCCACTTTGGTCACGGTACTGATGCTTACATCATGAAGGATTCACTTGGACGTACAATTAATGACTTAGTAACAAACAATATCATGAATGAAACTGAAGCCTTAAACTACATGCAAGATAACAATGCTTCTTCTGCACTTAAGAAGTTCACTAACATGTCAGTTTGTTGGGCTTGTCACAACAGCTCACACGCTGAAACAATTAAGAACGCAGAGCGTCGTGCTGATCACCCATCTGGTATGCCAGCTGGAAACTAAAAAAATAAGCTAACAATTAGCTGCAACTAATTATTAGCTCAAAATTAAATGTTCGGAAAATAGGGTGTTATGCTATTGCATAGCACCTTATTATTTGCAATTATTTTACCAATAATGTCATAAAATTGTCAATAATATTAACTTGCATTTTGAAAGTCTAATAATTGCTATTTTTACAATCTATATATGAATATTTGTTGAATTATCACCTCATTCTCTAGAACCTTCCTATTAATAGGAATAAAATATATATAGAGAGCAACAATTTGCGAAAAGCAAATATAGTAGAAATGAGAGGTGCTAAATGAGGTATAGAGGCCTTCTGCATAAAACCAAATTCCAAGTATTTGTCATACTTGTTTTGTGTATTCAACTGATAGGGCCGCCACCATTGTCGCCCATATCAAGCGTTAAGAGTGAGGGGCTAGAACCAACGATAGTGATTACTTCACCTGTATCTGGCAGTTCTTTAAATGAAGAAGACGTAGTCATTACCGGTTCAGTAGAGAATTTTCCGATAGAAGCCCTTGTCAAACTTTACTTGGATGAAGTAGAAATCGAAACACCTATTCAGGTGGTTGATAAAACATGGTCCACGCAGCTCACCCTATCTAAAGGTAGTCATACAATCTTGGCTCAATCGGAAGTTGAAGGTATACAAATTGTTTCTGACCCCGTTGAAATTACGATTGATCCAATCTTACCAATAATGAGCATGACCAAACCGATTAATGGAGAGTTTGTAAATGTAAAAGTCTTAGAGGGAAGCACAGAACCATCGGCTACAGTGAAAATTTGTATGGACTGTACAATGGATTCTGATGACATAATCATTGGATCGTGGTCTTCCATACAGGCTGATAGCACGGGGAAATGGGTGTATCAAAATCCCGAGTTAACGGAAGGAAATCATACAGTCTATGCGAAAGCGATTGACAGTAAAGGTAACACTTCAAATGTAATTAAGGTTGAGTTTCATGTAGATACATTGCGACCTCAAGTATTGCCAGATGTTTTTCCGAAACAGGATATGACGCAAGTTCCATTAAACCCAGTCATAAAGGTGAAAATCTCTGATGCTAACGTTTTAAATGAAGCAGAAATAAAGACTAGCATCAATGTATCTCAAAATGGTACGAAGGTTGAAGGGACTATCAACTATAATCGAGATACAAAAGAGATTACCTTCACCCCCTTAGAAGCATTGACACCAAGTAAAAAATACAATGTTTTCATTAGTCCATTGGGGATAATCGACGCAGCTAAAAATAGTGCATTTCCTAGATTTTGGTCTTTCACGACGGTCGGTATCAAGTCGGAAAAACACCCAAATCCACATGGCAGTTATACAAATAATGTAGATACATGTGGAAATTGCCATAGTACGCACAACGCACAGGATGCAAATTTGTTAGTAACAAAGACTAAGACTGAAACCAGTACGCCTGAGGTAATAACAATTGAGACCATAGCTGAAACAAACCAACCTAAGGATTTAGTTGCAGACAAATTCTGTATGTCCTGTCATGACGGAACAGTTGTGGCGCCACTCCCTGAAAATAGCAAAGCTGTTCATACCCACGATGCTGCTGTAGAGATTGACGGCACACCGAGCGGCAGTTCGTGTGGAAGTTGTCATAATCCGCACTTGGAGCGATCAGAAAACAATCCTAACATGGCACAAGACCACATTACTTATACACATCAACCGTCTAATCAGGTCGATCCAAATAAGCCAACTGAAGAAATTAGCAGCAAGGAACAATTATGTGAGTCATGTCATGAAAACGATAGTGCTGAGAAAATAGCGCATGAAGATGTAGAGTACTCCGTTTTCAAATATAGTAAGTCTAGTACTGCAACGGGAATCTATGAAGATTATGAACTCTGCCTTCGTTGTCATAATGAAGATTTCAATAGTAAATATAACAAATCTGCGGATATCGCAAGTCATTATAACAATTTGACAGAAGAAATCATGAAGCAGTATGAAAAAACGAACGGTCCATTATCCTTTGCTAACCGAGAGATTTCAGTTGCAGAGAAGAATTTTTCAGGACACATTATCGAAGCATTGGATGGCAGTCCTCTTGCAGGGCATTTGCCATGTGCAGAGTGTCACGATACCCATGGATCTAACAATCTAAAGCAACTTAAAACATCGTTAGGTCACGAAAATGTACAGTCTTTTACAGCCGGAGATACAGATAGTAAAAACGTAAAAGTAGTATTGGACAACAAGGAAGTTGAATTTAGTATCTTATCTGATTCTAAGGGAAGAGCGTTCTGTCTGGCGTGTCACAACGGTACAACTGCAATCTATGGTGTAACAGGAGAAAAATATGATACAGCACGGACCGAACATAAAACATATCCAAGTAAATCCTGTTCTTATTGTCATGGAAGAGGAGAGACAGAGGTCGAAAAAGCTTTAAGTGCAGCACATGCACCAAAAAAAGGGCTTATACCTAGATAATTAGTAATCACTAAAAACAAGAGGATCTGCATCCTCTTGTTTTTTATTTTAAAATAATAAAACTTAACAGAACTGTTGAAAAGGTTAGGGAAATATACCTATTTTTGGTGGTACAATATTTTCTGAAAAAGGAATAATATGGAAATTCTCAATATTAGGATAGTGTTAATGTTCGTTAAATGCTAGTTAAATTAAGACCATGCTTCATGGGTTCAAAACTATCTATCTGGTCTTTTTTTATAATATTGCAAAAATAAGGAGGGTGTTGGAGTTTCAATATTATTGTTGGTTGTCTGAAAAATAGAAGGAGGCATGAAAAATGTCCGTGAAAATGGGAAGTTTCAAGTTAAAAGGTAAGCAAATTATTATAGGGATGATATTGATTATTACAGCATTTTTACTAGGAAACTTTATCGTTTCTGCAAGTGACACCTATTATTCAAATTATTCCCCTGCCAAAAATGCTGCTATCACAGCATCGAATACAAAAATATCTGTTTATATTAAAAGTGTTAATGAATTAAATAGTTCAAGCGCAATTTTGAAGGTAAATGGACAGCAAGTTCCAGCGACATTTACTGCCAAAAGCTACACTGGGGGCAAGGAAGGTACAATTAGTTTTAATGCAACAAACCTCAAAGATGGTGTGAACACTGTCGAGGTCAGTATGAATGATAAAGCCGATTCATCTATCGTGTATAACGATACGTGGACTTTTAATGTGGCTGAAGCACCAAAGATTACGAACATGGTCCCAGCGAACAATAGTGAACAAGCTAGTCTAAATCAAGTATCTGCTGTTGTAACTGATAATGGTGCAATAAATTGGGATACTGTACAGTTGAAAATCAATAATGTAGTCAAAACTCCACTGGAGATAAATAAAGATACAGGAACAGTTTCGTTTGTTAACAACTTTTCAACCGGCAGTTATACTGCTTACCTAGAAGCAACAGATAGTGTCGGAAAAAAATCCACAAAGACATGGAAATTCATAGTTGATTCTACTGCACCAGAAATCACTAGTTTAAATTACTTTAAAGATGGTATGACACTCACTGATGGCCCACTAAAGTTGAGTATTGGGTTAAAGGATTTAGTAGATATCAAGGATAATGTAACCCTAAAATTAGACGGGGAACCTTTAGCGATAGATTTTAAATATCCAGGTGAAATTGATTATTATGGCGATTATGTAATCACTTCTAGAAAGACTGCTACCTTAACATTTGAAAGAATGGTTCCTAACGGCAGCCATACATTAGAGTTATACACAGAAGATACTTTTGGAAATCAAATGACACGCACATGGAATTTTACTGCAGCCGTTAAACCGAAAATTTCAGATGTATCTCCGTTAAAACACGGTCTGAGTGATTTAAGGCCAACGATTTCAGCAGTGGTGACATCGCCAAATGGTGTGATAAACACTGATTCAATTATTGTAAAAGTAGATAATGAAGCAGTGACCTTCGATTTTGACCAGAGTAAAGGATTGGTAAGCTATATACCAACAAAGGACTTGAAAAATGAAAGTTATCACACAGTTTCTATAACGGTAGCCGATCAAACGGGGATTACTTTAGATAGGGAATGGAAGTTTTATTCTAATACCTATAAGGAAATGGATGATTCAAGTGCAGAAGCATGTACATCATGTCATGACGATTCCAGCTTTGAAGGTTCAAATGGGGTATTGGAAAATGTCCATAAAGAAAAATTAAGCTTTAATGGAACTCATTCGAAAAATCGTTGTGAGAACTGTCATAATTATATCACTGTGGAAGCCGGATGTAGTCAGTGCCATGATGATCCGGAAGGTGATCAATATGCACATGTCCCACACGGTTCTACGCCAACGATCCATTATCAGGCTAAAAACTTTGATCCTAATTTCCCAGTTCGCGTAGTGGAAAACCGTTCCATGAATGATTGTATTATCTGCCACCAGCCAGGATCTGGGGTAAAAGGATATCAGGGCTATTTAACAATCCCAACAAGAACCCTAAACAACCATGATATTCCTGAACTGCACAAAACGGAGGATACATGTACTCAATGTCATGCAAAATCCTTAACAAGCGAACATGCAAGAGAAGACAGAACCGATAAAAATAATGATGCGATGACCTGTAAGACCTGTCATGAAAGTACCGATCCTGTTGTGACCAAGGCAATTAGTGAAGGAAATTCGTCCTGTTCATCTTGTCATAAGCAACTTCATAACGGTGTACACAGCGACTGTAAAAAATGTCATACTAACAGTTATTAAATAAAATAGTTCACTTCAAAAACTCTCCATTTGTAAAAGATGGAGAGTTTTTTGTGTGGATTTAAAATGTATAACTATTCTCATTTTTGAAATTCCACCTACTATCAGGCTATAATGGTAAAGGAACATACGAACGCCCATGACATATGCTAGAAATAGACCGTAATTTTTATAGAGGTGACGAAAATGGAATTAGCAGAAATTCGAAATGAGCTTGAAAAAACAGCTAAACGTTTAGCGGACTTTAGGGGGTCTCTTTGACCTAGAAAATAAAGAAGCACGCATAGCTGAACTTGATGATCAAATGCTTCATCCTGACTTCTGGAATGACCAGCAGGCGGCCCAAACCGTCATTAGTGAAGCAAATGCACTAAAGGATCAGGTAAATGAGTTTAGCGACTTGTTTGAAACATTTGAGAATCTTGAAGTAAGCTATGAACTAGTAAAAGAAGAAAGTGATGCAGAACTACAAGCAGAACTTGAGAATGAGTTAATCAAATTAACCACAAGATTAAATGACTTTGAACTTCAACTGCTTTTAAGTGAAGAATATGATAAACATAATGCAATTTTAGAGTTGCACCCAGGTGCTGGCGGAACTGAGTCACAAGACTGGGGCTCAATGCTTCTTCGTATGTATACACGTTGGGCAGAGAAAAAGGGTTTCAAGGTTGAAACACTCGATTATCTTCCTGGTGATGAAGCGGGGATAAAAAGTGTAACCCTGGCGATAAGAGGACATAACGCTTACGGTTATTTAAAAGCTGAAAAAGGTGTGCACCGATTAGTGCGAATTTCACCGTTTGATGCATCAGGACGCCGCCATACATCGTTTGTATCGTGTGAGGTAATGCCTGAATTCAATGATGAGATTCAAATTGATATCCGTACAGAAGACCTTAAAATCGATACCTATCGAGCGAGTGGAGCGGGTGGACAGCATATCAATACAACCGATTCTGCTGTTAGGATTACGCACACACCAACTGGAGTAGTTGTTACCTGTCAATCTGAACGTTCACAAATTAAAAACCGAGAATCAGCCATGAAAATGCTGAAAGCTAAGCTTTACCAACGCGAAATTGAGCAGCAGGAAAAAGAACTGTTAGAAATTCGCGGTGAACAAAAGGAAATCGGTTGGGGAAGTCAAATCCGTTCCTACGTCTTCCATCCATATTCCATGGTAAAGGATCACCGGACAAGTGCCGAGAGCGGAAACGTTCAGGGTGTTATGGACGGCGACATAGATCAATTTATCGATGCGTACCTTCGATCAAGAATTTCATAATAAAAAAGAAATGACGTGTGCAAATTTGCATACGTCATTTCTTTTTAAAGGTCATCATGATGGCTTCATGGTGTCCACTATTAGGAAATTCCAATGATTAAGGTCATCATGACAGCTTCATGATACCCGCTATTAGGAAATTCCAATGATTAAGGTCGCCATGACGGCTTCATGGTACCCACCTTAATGTAATTCTCATGAAAATGGTTTTCATGGCAGCTTGGTTGGACACCTATGCTTTTTATGATAACTAAAACAAAGTATGATGGTTTTTTTTTGTTTTTTTGCAAATACTATTAAAAATTTATCCCTTTAATGCGTTATCTCAATGCCATTTACAGCAAATTATTGCCATGCTATACTCACTTCGGTTAGGATAGAAAATTATCGTAAAATGGCAATATAGAGGAGAATCGCACGATGAATAAAAGAAGAAACAATCTACAAGCACCTAAATTTGAAAGTGCATTGGAATACATAAATGTTTTGATTGGATCAGCCATTATTGCGCTGGCCTTTAATGTTTTTCTGCTGCCGAATCAGATTGCTTCAGGAGGCGTTAGCGGTATCAGCACGATATTATTAAGCGTGCTCGGATGGGAGCCTGCTTATGTACAATGGTCATTTAATATTCCCTTGTTTATCGCAGGAGTTGTTTTACTAGGAAAACAATTTGGAGTAAAGACCCTAGTCGGAACTTTATTTTTACCGTTTGTCGTTTTTTTGACTAAAAATATTGAACCGTGGACAAATGATGCCTTACTAGGAGCTTTGTTCGGTGGAATAGCAGTAGGACTCGGACTCGGAATTGTATTTAGGGGAAATGCATCAACAGGCGGGACAGATTTGGCAGCACAAATTATTACAAAGTTTACAGGTCTAACCCTTGGTACGAGTGTTGTTCTGATTGATGGACTCATCGTCATTTCAGCTGCTCTTGTTTTTGATATTGAACGTGGATTATACGCATTGATTGCCTTATACGTAACAAGTAAAACAATAGATTTAGTCCAGGTTGGGTTTGGCAGATCGAAAACAGCGATGATTATTACGAGTAAGCAAGAGGAAGTGCGGGAAGGCATACTGAATAAAATTGATCGAGGTGTAACCAAATTATCGGCATACGGAGGTTTTACCGATAATGAGCGACCTGTACTTATGTGTGTAGTCGATCAGCGAGAGTTCACAAAATTGAAACAATTGGTTAAAAGCCTTGACCCGACTGCATTTGTCGTCGTTATGGACGCTTCTGAAGTGTTAGGAGAAGGTTTCAAAAGGGCGTAATACTGCTATACTGTTTTCGTATGGTAATTTTTTCTTAAGGGGGAGTAGCAATGAAGAAGAAGCTACTAAAAATGTTTTTGGGAACTGCTCTTGTTATGGGTCTTGCAGCCTGTGGCGGCGGGGATGACGAGGGTGGAGGCGACACAGCAGCTGCCGGGGATGCTGAAAAAGTCTACTCACAAAAATGCTCAAGCTGTCACGGTGGTGACTTAAAGGGCGGTATGGGGCCTGATCTAACTGCTGTTGGAGCAAGCAAATCAAAAGATGAAATTGCGGCTATCATCAAAGATGGTACGGATGGCGGAATGCCAGCAGGTTTAATTGAAGGCGATGACCTTGACATGGTTGCAGACTGGCTTTCAACTAAAAAGTAATGATTGTAAACGTTCTGTGATATTTGCAGAACGTTTTTTATTTTTGCTGAACATATAATAGAAGTTTCTAGTTTATATCAGATTTGAGTGAACCGCTTCTCACAGGCTTCCAGCAACATTTGTCGAAAAATATAGGATATATATAACAATTTATGTAGGTTTTGAAAAGAAACTGTAATATTTTTACCGCTTTTTTTACCGATATAGAGTGTTATAATGAATCTATGCGAAATCCTGCAGTATTTTGTCTAGGATTATGTTTTTATGCAAGAAAATAACCAGTTATTGTCGAATCTTATTGTTTCGAAACTAACTTATAAAGGTGATCTAAAATGATAGAAATGCAAGATGTATTTAAAAAGTATCCAAATGGGGTTACTGCGATAAATGGCATAGATGTACGAATTAATCAAGGTGAATTCGTTTATGTAGTTGGTCCAAGTGGTGCGGGAAAATCCACGTTCATTAAAATGATGTATCGTGAGGAAGTACCAACTACAGGTACGATTACGATGAATGGTGTTAATGTGGCTAAAATAAAAAATAAAAAAGTACCTATATTCAGACGTAATCTTGGGGTGGTCTTTCAAGATTTCAAACTATTGCCAATGAAAACCGTTTATGAGAATGTAGCCTTTGCGCTTGAGGTAATTGAAGCGCAGCCTAAATTTATCAAGAAGCGCGTAATGGAAGTTCTTGACCTTGTAAATCTTAAGCATAAAGCTAGAATGCTTCCAACAGAGTTATCCGGAGGAGAGCAGCAGCGTGTGTCGATTGCACGCTCGATTGTTAACTCACCCAAAATTGTAATAGCTGATGAGCCTACAGGGAACCTTGACCCGGAGACTTCATGGGAAATTATGAATATTTTTGAAGAGATTAACAACAGAGGAACTACAATTGTTATGGCGACACATAACAGGGAAATCGTAAATACGATCAAACATCGCGTTATTGCAATTGAGGCTGGAAAAATTGCTCGTGATGAACAAAGAGGTGAATACGGTTATGAAAATTAGAACTCTTGGTCGTCATGCACGTGAAAGTTTTAAGAGTATCGGCAGAAATGGTTGGATGACGTTTGCTTCCGTTAGTGCCGTAACGGTAACACTTATTTTAGTCGGTGTCTTTTTCGTTATTATGATGAATCTCAATAAAGTGGCAGAAACCATAGAAGAGGACGTGCAAATTCGCGTTCACATCGATGTTGCTGCGAATAAAGAGGATCAGCAAGCACTTAAAAGTGAGATAGAAAAGATATCAGAAGTACAAAGTGTGACATTTTCATCCAAGGAGCAGGAGCTTGAAGCATTAATTGAAAGCATGGGTGATGATGGACAAGCTTTTAAACTTTTTGAACAAGACAATCCACTTAACGATGTATTTATCGTAAAAACGAAAAATCCACAAGATACAATGAAAGCAGCCAACAAAATTGGTAAACTAGAGTATGTTACAAAGGCTGTTTATGGTAAAGGGACCGTTGAAAAACTATTTAACTTTATTAAAGCAAGCCGAAACGTTGGAATTGTATTGATTGCCGGATTATTCTTTACAGCGGTCTTCTTAATATCTAATACAATTAAAATTACGATTATTGCAAGACGTAGAGAAATTAAGATTATGAGACTGGTAGGAGCTACGAATAACTTTATTAGATGGCCATTCTTCTTAGAAGGATTATGGCTTGGGATCTTAGGTGCGATTTTGCCGATTATCTTACTTTCAATCGCATACTATAACGCTTATGAGTACCTAGCACCTAAGTTAGTTGGGAACTTTATTCAAATTCTTCCTTATAATCCATTTATGTATCAGGTTTCCGGACTTCTTATTTTAATGGGCGGCCTGATTGGAGTTTGGGGCAGCGTAATGTCAGTTAGAAAGTTCTTAAAAGTTTAACTTTTATCAGGAAGGGCAGAGGAAGTTTTGTCCTTCCTGATTATGAATAGTAAATAGATAACGATTAACCCGTACATAAATACACAGTGGGAAGGAGAGATAAAACTTGAAAAAAACATTATTAACTTTTGCAGTTGCAGGAACGGTAGTAGTGAGTAGTATTTTTGGTGGAATCGTTAACGCTGAATCTATTTCAAGTTTACAAAATCAGCAAGACAAAATTCAAAAGGAAAAGTCTGAATTATCATCTGATATAAATAATGCAGATCAACAGATTAATAGTTTAAATGCTCAACAGGCAGAAGTAAAAGAGGCTATGACACGCCTCGACTTTGCCATTGGTGATACACATAAAAAAATAAGCGAAAAAACGGCAGAACTAGAAGAAACTAAGGCAGAGATTACTAGACTTCAAGAAGAAATTAAAATCACAAAAGAACGGATTGAAAAGCGAAATGACTTGCTTAGGGACCGTGCCAGAAACTATCAAGAAACAGGCGGAATGGTGAGTTATATTGATGTTTTAATGGGTTCAAAGAACTTTAGTGATTTTATTGACCGTGCTAGTGCAGTGGCAACAATCCTGCAGGCAGATCAGGATATCTTAAAGCAGCATGAGGCCGATAAAAAGAGTCTTGAGGAAAATCAAGCCAAACTTGAAGAGGAACTTGCGAGCGTCCAAACTATAGTGGCTGATTTAAAAGTAATGAACCAGCAATTGAATGATCAAAGGGAAGAAAAAGATAGATTATTAGCTTCTTTAGAAGAGCAAGAAGAAGAAATTCATGAGCATAAAATGGAATTGCAAGAAGAGTCGCGTGTCCTTGCGGCTCAAGAAGCTGCCCTTGCGCAAGCAATGGCACTTGAACAGAAACAAGAACAAGAGAAAGCAGCCGCCGCTGCTGCAGCCGCTGCCGCAGCAGCAAACTCTGGTTCGGGTAACGGTGGAGGAGAGAGTACACCAACACCAACACCAACGCCGACACCAAGTGCACCTGTCTCAAGTGGGGCATTCACATTGCCAGCAAATGGAACCTTTACATCAGGTTTTGAACCTAGATGGGGTTCATTCCACTATGGTGTGGATATCGCTAATAGTGCTGCGGGTGTCCCAATTTGGGCCGCTGCGGACGGTGTTGTGATTCAATCCTACTATTCTAGTAGTTATGGGAACGTTGTTTTTATTGCCCATTCTGTAAATGGACAGACGTATACAACGGTTTCTGCTCATATGGAAACGCGATTTGTCAGTTCCGGAGCAGTTGTAAAAAAGGGTCAGCAAATTGGAATTATGGGTAATACAGGTGATTCTAGAGGAAAACATCTGCACTTTGAACTTCATAGAGGTTCATGGAATAGCAGTAAAAGTAACGCAATAAATCCAGTTGGTATTGTACCAATGCCATAAAGAAAAAGGGAGAAGCCAAGCTTCTTCCAGATTGTCGAGAAAGGGTATCTTTCTCGGCAATTTTTTATTTAAACAAAGACTAACCTACGATTTTTTTTAAAAATTCCTGCCTGCTCAATGGCCTGTTGATTTCCGCTCCAGGTGCTTCGCTTTCCGCGGGCGTGCCGGGAAGCCTCCTCGGCGCTGAAGCGCCTGCGGGGTCTCCCCCTGCCCCGTACTCCCGCAGGAGTCTTCGCACCTTCCGCTCCAATCAACAGGGGTGCATTAACTTAGAATTGCCACACACTTTTTCAGCCTAGACAAGTGTGTGGCAATCTTTTTTATATTTTGGCATGCTGCGGTGAGTAACACTTGCTCACTCGCATTATGCAATCTCCGTAACCTACAATAGCGAAGCCCATGCAGTACCTTTCTTAACAGGTGATCTTGAGGCACTAAATCATCAATAAATACAAATTCCGCTTCATTTTGTATCTCTTTTTTTGGCTTATACATTTAATCCACCGTCCTATTAATATTAATAGTATTATATTAAATTAACGCGGTGAATCGTTAAAGTTATTGAAAATAAAGTCTCCTTTTCTGTAAGAATGGTGCCATTATCAATATAGATAGCAAGGAGTGGATTGGAGCGAAAGGTGCTTGACTCCTGCGGGATGTAGAGGAAAGGTCGAGACCCCACAGACGCGCAGCGTCGAGGAGGCTCGACTTCCTCCCCGCGGAAAGCAAGCACCTGTAGCGGAAAGGAACGGTCATTTGTATACAAAAAACAACATTCTATAAGAAAAGAGCCAAAATAAAAGACTGTCGAGAGTTTCTCGACAGCCTGGGAGAAGCCAAGCTTCTTCCTTTTTTATGCATAAACCGAGCTGTTCGTTGTCTACTTTTCTGGCATAACTCGTCCATGCCTTACATAATAGTTAATAAACGGGCTGGAAAATGGCACTTTTCTATAATGAAGGACATGTAAATGATGCGCATATAGGGGGGACAGGATGAATAGGAAATGGATAGCCCTAATGATGGTAGGGTCGCTGCTTACTGGAGCAGGGGGCACATATGCAGGCATGCAATGGTTTGGACAAACAGAGGGAAACACAGCCCTTGAACAAACATTATCGAAAAAGGAAACAGTCGTTACGGATCAAGGTGATACAGAGGACCTTGCCAAAGTGAATCAGGCCTATGAATTAATCTTAAGCCGATATGTTGAACAGGTGAATAGTGAGACCTTGGTAGAGGGAGCAATTCAAGGCATGCTCACCGTCTTGGATGATCCCTATTCTGTTTATATGAACAAGGAAACGGCGCAGCAATTTAGTCAAGCGTTAGAATCATCCTTTGAAGGCATTGGAGCAGAAGTGGGGATGGTTGATGGGAAAATCGTTATTATATCACCATTTAAAAACTCACCTGCCGAAAAAGCTGGACTAAAGCCGAATGATGAGATTTTGAAGGTAGACGGTAAAAGCGTTGAAGGTCTTGACCTCAATAAAGCAACGTTAAAAATACGTGGTAAAAAGGGGACAAAGGTAAAGTTAGAAATCGAACGTAAGGGATTAAAGGAACCTCTTGCCATTGAAGTCACTCGTGATGAAATTCCACTTGAAACCATTCATGCTTCTGTGAAAAAACAAGATGGAAAAAATATTGGTTACATTGAAATTACCTCGTTCTCACAAGAGACTGCGGCCGATTTCAAAGAGGAACTCATATCGTTAGAGAAGAAAGACATCGAGGGCTTGGTCATAGATGTCCGTGGAAACCCAGGTGGACTGCTTGTAAGTGTCGAGGACATTCTTAAAGAATTTGTTACAAAAGAAAAACCATTTATTCAAATCGAACAACGAGATGGTAAAAAGGAGCGTCACTTCTCGAATCTTACAGAGAAAAAGGATTATCCAGTTACGGTCCTAGTGAATAAAGGAAGTGCGTCCGCTTCTGAAATCCTTGCAGGTGCTTTACAAGAAGCGGCGGATTACCAGTTGGTGGGAGAAACGACCTTTGGTAAAGGAACCGTGCAACAGGCTATGCCGATGGGAGACGGAAGCAATATCAAGCTGACATTATTTAAATGGCTGACACCGGATGGAAACTGGATTCATAAAAAAGGGATAAAACCAGATATTGAAATAAAACAGCCTGCTATCTTTGATACCCATCCCATCCAACTTGAAGAATCCCTGAGGGAGGACATGAACAATGAGCAAATCAAAAACGCACAGGAAATATTGGCCGGTTTAGGATTTGCTCCTGGAAGAACAGATGGTTACTTTAGTGCTGAAACCACTACAGCTGTAAAAGCTTTCCAACAGAACAACAATTTACAGCCAACTGGAAAAATCGATGCAAAAACCGCTGCTAAGCTAGAAGAAGAAGCACTAAAGGAAATGAAAAAAGAGAAAAACGATATCCAACTACAAACAGCACTGCGGCTAATTACACAATAAACGAAACAGAGGCAATTGCCTCTGTTTTTTATTGTCGACAGATTATTTGGTAATTTAGTAAAGATGTCGAGGATTTCCATGGAAATATTGCCGAAGTGCAAAGAAATAACATGGATTAGTGCTCGATTTCCTAGTGGGTCAACTTTTAACCAGATTTTTCGACATTTTTTGGTTTTTCAAGAAACTAGCAATAGGTTTTATTCTTCCATTTTGGTAAAATAATCTTTAGGAGATAGAATAGTAGAATTTATGATAAAGGCAGGTGGCAGGAATTGGTACAATTATGGCTTTTTGAGCTGTTGAAAGGGATAGGTAGACTTTTTCTTAATCCGGTTTTTTACTATCTCATTTTCCTTTCAGGAATACTAGGAGTTTCCCGAGTTAAACGGGAACGGAAAAATTTCCATACCAGGACTTTTGATGCTTATTATGAACTTCGACAGCTATTCCCACTAGGATTAATTGTAGGACTGGTGCTATCTGTTGCCACTGTTTTGGCAGGGATAACCGTTCCGTTTGCAGCCATCCTTCTCATCGCTGGCTTTACGGTTTTATGGAGTTTAACTACAAATATTCGATTAATGTCGCCAGTCTACACAGTCGGCGCTGCGTTTTTCGGAATTATTTTAATTGCTGAATATAACTGGAACATTCCATTCTTTAAAGAGTCATTCCAAGCCATAGATGAAAAGGTTTATCCATCAGTTGTCATCTTGCTGGCACTATTAATTATTTCAGAAGGCATTCTTATTTTAAAAAATGGAATTAAAGGCACATCGCCAAAGTTGGCAAAAAGCAGACGGGGCCAAAATGTTGGTGTCCATGAAGTGAAACGATTCTGGCTGCTGCCAATGTTTCTACTTATTCCTGGAGAGACATTGACAGTGGCATTCGAGTGGTGGCCAGTCTTCCATATCGGTGTGGAATCATACTCGCTTATCCTAGTCCCGTTTGCGATTGGTTTTAACCAGCAGATTCAAGGTATGCTGCCAAAACAGTCCATTCAATTACAGGGACGTCGAGTGATAACACTCGGGGTAGGCATTCTGATTTTGTCCGTTATAGGCTATTGGTATCCTCTGGTATCTATTATCGTTGCGGCCATTGCGATTATCTGCCGTGAATTGATCTCCTTAACACAACGATTGAGGGATGATAATTTACCGTTTTACTTCTCGAAGAAAAATAACGGTTTAATGATTATTGGGATTATCCCAGAATCACCTGCAGATAAAATGGGACTTCAAGTAGGAGAGTTACTATCAAAAGTTAATGGGGTAAAAATTCGTGATGAACATGCTTTATATGAAGCTTTACAAAAAAATCGAGCCCACTGTAAGCTTGAGGTTTTGGATGTAAACGGCGAGGTCCGTTTTGTTCAACGAGCGTTGTATGAAGGTGACCATTATGAACTAGGTATCCTTTTTGTGCAAGACCAGCGGAAGTTTGATGAAAGAATAGGCTAATGATAGGTCAGGGGATTCATTCCTTGGCTTTTTTTGTGTTTCATAATCGAATTTAACGGTATATTTGACTGTGAGAGTGCTAAACCTAAATGGGAAATTTAATGTCCAAGAAAGGTGGTTTGGCCATATGTTAAATTTTTTAGATTTCAACACTCCTATGAATATCAGTTTTGAAGGAGTTGCTGCAGTTGTTTTTTATTTCACTATCTATTCTTTGATTGGCTGGCTGTTAGAAAATAGCTACAGTTACATGACAAGACGGAAATTTTTTAAGCCTAATTTTTTTCATGGACCCTTTAAGCCTATGTATGGCTTTGCCCCTGTGCTCTTGGTTTATTTAATCAGTCCAGAAACGAATTGGGAAGTCATCTTATTGCTGTGCTTCTTCATTCCTACTTTTATCGAGTATATTAGCGGTGTCTTACTTCAAAAGTTTTTTCAACGACAATGGTGGGATTACTCTGATATGCCTCTGCAGATACACGGGCATATTTGTCTGCCATTTTCTCTATGTTGGATCCTGCTGTCGTTCGCTTGCTTAAAGTGGGTTCATCCTGCCATCGTTTCTGTCTATGGTGCAACCGAAATGTTATGGGAATGGATTTGGCCGGCTGTTATTTTATATTTCATTGCCGAACTTGCTTTGTCTATCAGGAGACATTCTTCTCAAGTGCTTGAAGAGGCCGAGTCACCAAATCCTATTCAATAAGAAATGAAGAACTCCTTCTGGTTAAAAGAAGGAGTTTCTTTTTGCATTGGCTGTGTTAAATTAGTCTGTTGATTTGCGCTCCTGGCACTTCGCTTTCCGCGGGCGGTACGGGGAGCATCCTCGGCGCTTTGAGCCTGTGGGGTCTCCCCTGTCTCGTCCTTCCGCAGGAGTCATCGTGCCCTCCGCGTAAATCAATAGAGTGTCAAATCAACAATAAGCTATAACACAGCCTTTCCATTTAGCGTTTCAATAAATTTTTGTGGTTCATCGGGACTTAGGTGAACAAATAGTACTTTTTGCTTTAACCCATACATCTTTTTTACCTCTTGTGGGGAATAGAATTCTATTTCAATCGCAGGCTTTTCTTTTACAAAGTCAGATAGGACAGCATCAAAAACCTGCTTTGAAACTTCTTTAGATACTTTTTCTGGGCCTTGATAATAGCGAACACTCTTAATTTCCTTTAGAGGTACGGTCAGCCTTTTCATTATTCCTACCTGTAAGTATAAAGATTGATCCGTAATTATGAATGGAACTAAACGGATAGCTTGGATATCTGCTAAAAAGAGCACTACAGTATAGCCATTTAGAATGAGAGCAATGAATGCAATGGTCGGGCTCCAATTGTGGAGAAAAAAGTGTAAACCAACCGATTCCAAAACCAGTGCGTGAATAAGCATTAAATTTAAAGCAACTGCACTCGTTTTTTTATGAAAGGTAAATACGTTATCGTGGAAGATTTGCTTTTTCCTCCAAGAAAAAAAGCTGTAATAAAACATGCTCATCTCTGAGGAAACAATCTCTATAAAACGATTGTGTTTCAAATAATGTGTTAATGCTTGCTCCATTCTGTGGGGAAAGGCAGGAATATCACTTTGTTTCTGTTTGTAGTACTTGAAAATGGCTGGTAATTTCGTAACTAATTTAAACACAATGTAAAGTTCTAATAGAAAAAAGGCACCCTCACCAGCAAGTAAGATGTATCGAACGTAGGAGTAAGAACCTAGGTAGCCTTGAGGAATAATCAGTAATGCAGCACCATAACCTGCAAACCCAACAAGTACTAGATACTTCAAAGAGTAGCGCTTTCTGATGAAGAAGAAATATGTAACAAGCGGAATGATAATCAAAAAATCAAGCAGTGTTGCAAGTGCAATAGTATGTGGTAGAGGCTGCATCATCTCCAAGCGATAGAGAAGGAAATTTGATCCAATTATCAAGGTTAGAAGACCGAAAAACCAAATCAATTTTCTGTTTTGGACAATAGACATAGTGAGTTCCTCCTTATTGAAGGGGGGATAATTCCATGTTTGTAACTTTATTAACTTAGTAATATTGTACCGTAAAATGACAATTACTTCCTAAGTGGAAGACTGATTGAAAAAAAATTTAATAATAAAAATGTTTAACATTCAAATTTCGGTTTGAATATCATATAATCAAATAAAGATTTGAATGTATGAGGTGATGGAATGAAGGATCGAGATATTTGCGAAGTTACATGTGTTGATAGCCACAAAACTACCAGGTTGCAGCCCTTAATTGAAAAAAGAAAGATCTCTGAGGTTACAAAGATTTTTAAAGCTTTATCGGATGAAACGCGAATGAAAATTGCCTATGCCCTCACCCTTGAAGAAGAGCTGTGTGTTTGCGATGTTGCCAATATTGTTGGTGCTACAACAGCAACTGCTTCCCATCATTTGCGCCATTTAAATAATCTTGGACTCGCAAAATATCGTAAAGATGGAAAACTAGTCTATTATTCCCTGGATGACGATCACGTAAAGCAACTCATTCACATCGCTTTCGAGCATCAGGAAGAGGTGGCTAGCCGTAATTGAAAGGATGAATTGCAATAAAGAGATATGAAAAAACTAAGAGACAACTCTAGTTGGGAGAGGAATATTTATGGGACATCATCATCACCATGGACACTCTCATGGACATTCACATGGACATGGAAAGGGACATTCACATACAAGTAACAAAAAAGCCCTATTAAGCTCATTTATTTTGATTGCTGCATTTATGGTGGTTGAAGTAATTGGAGGAATTTTGACAAACAGTTTAGCACTATTGTCTGACGCTGGGCACATGCTAAGTGACGCCGCTGCGCTTGGATTAAGCTTTTTTGCCATTAAGCTTGGGGAAAAACAAGTATCACAGGAAAAAACATATGGTTACAAGCGGTTTGAAATTATAGCTGCGGCCTTGAATGGAATTACACTCATTATCATTTCTTTATATATATTTTATGAAGCATTTCAACGGTTCTTCGCTCCTCCTGAGGTTCAAAGTAGTGGAATGCTGATGATTTCTGTAACCGGATTGGTAGTAAACATCATCGCAGCATGGATCCTAATGAGCGGTGACAAAGATGATAATCTCAATGTCCGAAGTGCTTTTTTACACGTATTAGGTGATATGCTTGGTTCTGTCGGAGCGATTGTCGCTGCTTTATTGATTATGTTCTTTGGCTGGACGATTGCAGACCCAATTGCCAGTGTCATTGTCGCTGTGTTAATTATTATTAGTGGTTTTCGGGTCACAAGAGATTCCTTCCATATTCTCATGGAAGGTGCTCCAACTCAAATTGACATCCACCAGGTTAAAGAAGCACTAAGTAAAATTCCTTTGGTGAAGGAAGTCCATGATTTACACATTTGGACCATTACCTCTGGATATCCGGTATTGAGTTGTCATATAACCATTTTAGATGAAGCGGTCCACGATGAAATACTTGCTGCTTCGCAAAAAGTTCTTCATGATGAATTTCATATTGAGCATAGCACGATACAAGTCGAGAAGGCCGAAATTGGCTGCCCTAGCCCGCATGGGAATTGTAACTAACGAAAAAGTAAATATATTTTTGTTGCAATTTTGTGAATTAATTTCTAATATATAAACAGAAATGAATGAATGAGGTGGACCCATTTTGGAAATGGTTTTTAGATATTTGTCTGCGCTTATTTTGCCAGGATTGCTCGTATTGTTATTTACCAGGGTCACATATAATCGACTAATCGGTCTTGCTTTGACCGTCGGACTCATTGCTGCTTCTGCTTTTAAAGGGTATACAAACACTTTACCACTAATCGTTGTAGATGCCTTTTCGCTTACTGTCGGCTTTTGGCTAGCTGAAAAAATGAAGCAAAGAGTTTTCAAAAAAACCTAAGTACTCACCGTAGATGGGAAGTCTGTCATTAAAATGGCGGGCTTTTTTGTTATTATCGAATGTTCGTTCGCATATTAGTGGTTTGTTTTTGAGGAATTGTGTTAGAATGATACTATTAGAAATTCAGGGATACATTTTCTAGCACCATCCCGGCCACAAGCACGTTTCTATGCTAGAAAGTGATATATATATCGGGAGGGAAGTTTGTGAAGGATCAATTTGAATTAGTTTCGAAATATTCACCGCAGGGCGATCAGCCGAAAGCAATTCGACAGTTAGTTCAGGGGATTAATGAGAACAAGCGCTATCAGACGCTGCTTGGTGCCACGGGGACAGGTAAGACGTTTACAGTTTCCAATGTAATCAAAGAGGTAAATAAACCAACACTCGTCATCGCTCACAATAAAACCTTAGCAGGGCAGCTCTACAGTGAGTTTAAGGAGTTTTTTCCAAACAATGCTGTTGAGTATTTTGTTAGTTACTACGATTACTTTCAGCCTGAAGCTTATGTTCCTTCAACAGATACATTTATTGAAAAAGATTCAAGCGTTAACGATGAAATTGATAAGCTCCGCCACTCGGCGACATCGGCATTATTTGAACGCCAAGATGTCATTGTCATTGCCAGTGTTTCGTGTATTTACGGTCTCGGTTCGCCGGAGGAATATCGAAACATGGTGCTTTCCCTTAGAAAAGAGATGGAAATAGAGCGCAATCAGTTGCTGCATCGGTTAGTTGACATTCAATATGAACGAAACGATATTGATTTTAAACGTGGTACTTTCCGTGTTCGAGGCGATGTTGTTGAGATATTCCCGGTTTCCCGTGATGAACATTGCATCCGAGTGGAATTTTTTGGTGATGAAATCGACCGAATCCGTGAAGTTGATGCCTTAACTGGTGAAATTCTCGGAGAGCGGGATCATGTTGCAATTTTCCCAGCATCTCACTTTGTTACCGGAGAAGAAAAGCTCAATAAAGCCATCGAAAACATCGAAAAAGAACTTGAAGAACGTCTTGCAGAACTGCGGGAAGATAATAAATTATTAGAAGCACAACGACTTGAGCAGCGAACACGTTATGATCTTGAAATGATGCGGGAAATGGGCTTTTGCTCTGGCATTGAGAACTACTCTAGACACTTAACGCTTAGACCTGCTGGTTCAACACCCTACACGCTGATTGATTACTTTCCAGAAGATTTTTTAATGGTTATTGATGAGTCGCATGTTACTCTGCCGCAAGTAAGAGGGATGTTCAATGGTGATCGAGCAAGGAAGCAAGTGCTTGTTGACCACGGCTTCCGTCTGCCATCAGCGCTTGATAACCGCCCGTTGACCTTTGATGAATTTGAAAAGCATATTCACAATGCTGTCTTTGTTTCAGCGACGCCTGGGCCGTATGAGCTAGAGCATACGCCAGAAATGGTTCAACAAATTATTCGGCCGACTGGATTACTTGATCCAACAATTGAAGTGCGTCCGATTGAGGGGCAGATTGACGATATTATTGGTGAAATTCAGGAGCGAATCAAGAAGAATGAACGGGTGCTTATTACGACATTGACAAAGAAAATGTCAGAGGACTTAACAGACTATTTAAAAGAAATAGGTATTAAAGTCCAATATTTGCATTCAGAAGTCAAGACACTGGAACGAATTGAAATTATTCGCGAGCTGAGGCTTGGCAAGTATGACGTGCTTGTTGGGATTAACCTGCTCAGAGAAGGACTGGATATTCCGGAGGTATCGCTGATTACGATTCTCGATGCGGATAAAGAGGGCTTCCTCCGTTCGGAACGTTCATTAATCCAAACCATTGGCCGAGCAGCACGTAATGCAAATGGCCATGTTATCTTGTATGCGGACAAAATAACAAATTCGATGGAAATTGCGATCAATGTAACGAGGGAACGCCGCAAAGTCCAAGAAGAATATAATAAAAAGCATGGTATTACGCCAATGACGATTCAAAAGGGAATTCGTGAGGCTATTCGTGCCACCCATGCTGCCGAGGAACAGGAAGAATATAAACCATCAGCCTCTTTCGGTAAGATGTCGAAGAAGGAAAGAGAAAAGCTGATTGCCACGATGGAAAAAGAAATGAAGGCAGAAGCAAAAGCACTTAATTTTGAACGTGCTGCTGAGCTTCGTGATTTATTATTAGAGTTAAAAGCGGAAGGATGACGAAACCATGGCGATGGATAAATTGGTTGTAAAAGGCGCCAGAGCCCATAATTTAAAAAATATAGATGTCACCATTCCGAGAGATAAGCTTGTTGTGATAACGGGACTTTCTGGTTCAGGAAAGTCCTCCCTTGCTTTTGATACGATTTATGCAGAAGGGCAGCGCCGCTATGTGGAATCGCTGTCTGCATACGCACGGCAATTTTTAGGGCAGATGGATAAGCCTGATGTTGATTCCATTGAAGGATTATCCCCAGCGATTTCTATCGATCAAAAAACAACAAGCCGAAATCCGCGTTCAACGGTGGGGACGGTGACAGAAATTTATGATTATTTGCGATTACTTTTCGCTCGTGTTGGCAGACCTACCTGTCCAATTCACAATATAGAAATCTCTTCGCAAACGATCGAACAGATGGTAGACCGAATTTTGGAATACCCCGAACGAACCAAAATGCAAATCCTTGCTCCAGTCATTTCCGGTCGAAAAGGGATGCATGTTAAGGTACTCGAAGATATAAAGAAACAGGGATTCGTTCGTATCCGTGTAAACGGCGAAATGCATGACCTTGGTGAAGAGATTGTACTAGACAAAAACAAAAAGCATTCAATTGAAGTTGTTATCGACCGTATTGTCGTGAAGGATGGAATTTCTGCAAGAATTGCAGATTCTCTTGAAACTGCCTTGCGTCTTGGCGAAGGCAAGGTTATTGTCGATGTAATAGGGGAAGAGGAACTTCTTTTCAGTGAAAACCATGCCTGTCCACATTGTGGTTTTTCAATCGGTGAATTAGAACCGCGGATGTTTTCCTTCAATAGCCCCTTTGGTGCATGTACGGAGTGTGATGGGTTAGGTTCCAAGCTTGAGGTAGATGTGGATCTTGTCATACCAAATAAGGAATTATCATTAAAACAGCACGCCATTGCTCCATGGGAGCCGACAAGTTCGCAATATTATCCGCAGCTGCTAGAAGCGGTTTGCAATCACTATGGGGTAGATATGGACATGCCTTACAAGGACATTCCTCCCCATTTACTAGAAAAAGTTCTTTATGGCTCCAAAAGTGATAAGATTTATTTCCGTTATGAAAATGATTTTGGACAGATTCGTGAGGGCCATATTGAGTTTGAAGGGGTCATACGTAATGTAGAACGCCGCTATAAAGAAACCAGCTCTGATTGGATTCGAGAACAAATGGAGAAATACATGGGCGAGCAGCCATGTCATGTTTGTAAAGGTCATCGTTTAAAGAAAGAAACGTTGGCTGTGCTCATTTCAGGACGCCACATCTCTCAACTAACAGAGCTATCGATTGAAGAATCCTATCAATTCTTTAATGAATTAAAATTAACGGAAAAAGAAATGCAAATCGGCAAGCTAATTTTTCAAGAGATTCGTGAGCGACTTGGATTCCTTATGAATGTTGGACTCGATTACTTGAGCTTAGGACGAGCTGCTGGTACTCTTTCTGGAGGAGAAGCGCAGCGAATCCGTTTGGCTACTCAAATTGGTTCTAAATTAACAGGGGTTCTCTATATTTTAGACGAACCATCAATTGGGCTTCATCAACGTGATAACGACCGCCTAATTGGAACACTTCAAAATATGCGTGATATTGGAAACACGTTGATTGTGGTTGAACATGACGAAGATACGATGATAGCTGCTGATTATCTAATTGATATCGGCCCTGGCGCAGGAATTCACGGCGGACAAGTGATTGCAGCAGGAACACCTGCTGAAGTAATGGCGGATCCAAATTCTTTGACTGGCCAGTATTTATCAGGTAAAAGGTTTATCCCACTACCTATCGAACGTCGTAAGCCAGACGGAAGGTATATCGAAATTAAAGGTGCTGCCGAAAACAATTTACGAAATGTAAATGTAAAAATTCCGCTGGGTATGTTTATTGCGGTAACGGGTGTATCTGGATCAGGGAAAAGTACATTGATCAATGAAATCCTCCTTAAAACACTATCGCAGAAGCTTAACCGCGCCAAAACAAAGCCAGGTGAACATAAGGATATCTTGGGGATTGAAAATTTAGATAAGGTAATCGACATTGACCAATCTCCTATTGGCCGAACACCTCGTTCTAATCCGGCAACGTATACAGGAGTATTTGATGATATCCGTGATCTGTTTTCTACAACGAACGAAGCGAAAGTCCGAGGCTATAAAAAAGGGCGTTTTAGCTTTAATGTCAAGGGCGGACGTTGTGAAGCCTGCCGTGGCGATGGAATTATCAAAATTGAGATGCATTTCCTACCTGATGTTTATGTTCCCTGTGAGGTTTGTCATGGAAAACGCTATAACCGAGAAACACTTGAAGTAAAGTATAAAGGGAAGAGCATATCTGAAATTCTTGATATGACTGTCGAAACAGCGGTACAATTTTTTGAAAATGTTCCAAAGATCAGCCGAAAACTGCAAACGATTTATGATGTCGGTCTAGGGTATATTACACTTGGCCAGCCGGCGACCACCCTCTCTGGAGGAGAAGCGCAGCGTGTGAAGCTTGCCTCTGAACTTCATAAACGGTCAAACGGCAAATCGTTCTACATTTTAGATGAACCGACAACAGGACTTCATGTCGACGATATTTCTAGATTATTAGTCGTCCTTCAGAGGCTCGTTGAAAATGGTGATACAGTACTAGTTATTGAGCACAATTTAGATGTAATCAAAGCAACAGATTACATCATTGACCTTGGTCCAGAGGGTGGGGACAAGGGCGGAACGATTGTGGCGACCGGAACACCTGAAAAGGTAGTTGAAGTGCCAGGATCCTATACGGGCAGGTACTTAAAACCAGTCATAGAGCGAGACCGGTTACGTATGAAAGAGCAAATCCTCGAAAAAGAAACCATTTCAAAAAGCTAAAACCTTGCGTTTTAGCTTTTTTTATAGATATATTGAAACTTTCATATTTACCATACGTAAATATCCAATAAGGGGAGTGATTACGAATGGATACTCGAAAGGTTCTTTCAGGATTATGTTACTTTAGTATTTTCTTTGCAGGAATTCTTTTTCCACTTGTTGTGATGTTTGCCTCTGGAGATGAGGTAACGAAGAGTCATGCGAAAAAAGCATTCTTATCGCATTTAATCCCGCTTATTCCTGTACCGCTGCTTATTTTTGCTCTATTTAATGATATTAACGCCATTAACAATGAAGCTATTCCTGTTTTTACACTTGTTACAGCAGGTATTTTGGTCTTAGTTAGTCTTATTGTAACTATCTGGAATGTGATAAAAGGCGTAAAAGCTTTAATGACCGAATAGGATTTAATGAATACGTTTATTGGAGTGGATAAATGATGAAGGAAGAACGTAAAAGAATATTAAAAATGGTTGAAGAAGGAAAGCTTAACGTGGAAGAGGCATTAACTTTGCTTGAAGAACTTGAAAAAGCAGGGCAAACAATGGAACAAAAGCAGGAACAAATTGCCCATGAAATCTCAACCGCTTTTAAATTTGAAGAAGCAAAAAAGGAAGATTCGGAGCATAGCAAAGTTCATTCAACAAAGGATAAAATTTTTGATTTTGTTGATACTGCTTTGAAAAAAATTAAGGACCTTGATTTTGATATGAATTTCGGTAAGTCCGTAGAAATCTCACACATCTTTCATCAAGGTGATGTGTACTTACGTGATATGGATATTGATCTTGCCAATGGCTCACTGAAGCTTGTTCCTTGGGATCAAAACGATGTTCGGATTGAGTGTCAAGCAAAAGTGTTCCGAGTTGAAAATTCTGAACAAGCCAGGGAAAACTTTTTGAAGGATGTCTTGTTTGCGATTGATGGTCAAAAATTGCGGTTCATGACGCAGCAAAAATGGATGAAGGTTGATGCAGTTGTCTATGTTCCTCAAGCAGAATACGAACGCGTTCGTGTTAGAATGTTTAATGGTCCAATATCAAGTGAGGAATTAACCATAAGTGACTTGCGTATGAAAACAGCCAATGGAAAAATTGAATTAACCCGTTTAAATGGGAAAAAAGCGGAAGTCGAAACGGCAAATGGCCATATTACTCTTCAAACGAGCACGATAGATGATCTAGAGGTTGAAACCATAAATGGTGCAATTAAACTTGATGGTGACTTTAGAAAGGTTGAAACGCAAACGTTAAATGGGAATACGACCTATAACCTAACTGGAAATCGCTGTGAATTAATTGCGGCAAAAGCAACTACTGGTGGAATTGATTTATATATTCCTGATGGAGTGGCGGCAAGTGGCGAGTTAAAGACAAATCTTGGCGGTTTTAACATTAAACTCGATGGAATTCAGGTCCTTGAAGAAAAAAGTGAAATGATTCAAAAAATGCTTCGCTTTCAATCGGTCAATCATCCTGACCGGATGTTAAAAATCTTTGTCGATACAAAAACGGGATCTATTACACTTCACAAATCGGATGAGGCGAACAAATAATAGGAGATTTGATAAATGAAATGGTTGGTTGGGATTTTAATAAATGCGGTTTTGTTTATGGCGATAGCGGGTTATTTTTCTGAGAGTTTCGTATTGGAAGGCTTTGCCGCGGCACTAGCTGCAAGTTTCTGGCTCTCAATCATAAATGTCATCGTACGCCCGATTCTAGTCATATTAACTTTACCCGTTACAATTTTAACATTGGGTTTTTTCCTGTTTGTTATTAATGCGATGACACTCGAAATCACCGACTATTTGATGGGCGATGCGTTTGAAATTGCAGGATTTGGAATGGCATTATTAGCTTCGGTCATCATGTCAATTGTCACGCTGGTTCTCGATAAAACGATCCTTAAATCCTCTAAGGAAAAGTAAGTGAAGCAATTGGCTCAGCCAATTGCTTCTTTACCGTTTCATCGTATGAACAAAGCGATATCGGTCCGCGCGGAAAGTTGATTTTACTAATTCAAAAGGTATTCCATCTGTTAAATATGAAATCCGCTCAATCAAAAGGGTAGGGTCCCCAAGATTGATTCCCAAGTTTTCAGCATCATAACTATCAGCAACTGACGCTTCAATCTCTTGATTGGCTTCACTAATTGAAAGAGAAAGATGCTCCTCAATGTATTGGTAAAGGGAAAGATTACTGTTTTCCTCCGTTAATCCTGGGACAATTTGAACTGGAATGTAAGCCGTTTCAAGTGCCATTGGAGCACCATCCGCTAATCGAATTCGCTTTATTTTATAAATACTATCATTTTCTTCTATTTTAAGGTCGCTAGCTGTATTTTTGTCAGCAGGGATAATTTGAAAAGATAGAAGAGTACTGCTAGGATTCATCCCCCTAGAAAGCATGTCTTCTGTAAAACTCGTCATACCCTGAAGCTCCTGTTCAACCTTTTTCCTATTGACAAAAGTACCTCTTCCTTTTTGTCTTTTCAAATAGCCTTCGGAGACTAAATTATTGATTGCTTGTCTAACCGTCATTCGGCTAATCTGAAACCTTTCAGCATACTCCCGTTCCGAGGGAATGACCGCTTCTTCTTTTAAGATACCAGTCTCTATTTGTTGTTTAATGTACTCTTCAAGTTGATGATAGATAGGAACCGGTGAATTTTTATTAATCATCTACTGACACTCCTCGAGAAAAGTACTAGATATATTTTAATGCGTCCCTATCAGCGATAACCGTTACATTCTGATGATAGTTTAAAGCGGATGCCGGGAAATCTTCGCTTATTTCACCATTCATGAACTTTAATAGTGCTTCTGCTTTTCTTTCCCCCGACACTAATAGGAGTATCTCTTTGCTTTCAAGTATAGAAGCAATACCCATTGTAAGTGCATGTGTAGGGACTTCATCAATCGTGTTGAAAAACCTTGAATTAGCTTCTCGAGTATTTTGGGCTAGAGTGACAACATGTGTCCGGCTGCTAAAAGAAGTTCCTGGTTCATTAAATCCGATATGACCATTTTGCCCTATTCCGAGAATTTGAAGGTCAATCCCGCCAAGCTCTTTTATTAGCTTTTCATAACGAATGCATTCATCCTCTAAATCGCTTACAGCACCATTTGGAATATGGGTATGCATTTCATTAATATCCAAATGGTTAAATAAATTTTGACGCATGAAATAGTGATAGCTATTTGGGTCCTTAGAAGGAAGTCCGATATATTCATCTAAATTGACAGACTTCACCTGTTTATAGCTGGTCCCGTTCGATTTATGGTCCTGGATTAAATAATCATAAACACCTTTTGGGGTGCTCCCTGTTGCCAATCCTAGTGTTAGGCTTGGATTATTGTTAATTTTATCTAAAATGATCTTCCCAGCTTCTAAGCTCATCTCTGCATAATTTTCTGTACGAATTAGTTTCATGTTAATCCCCCTTCTTGAATGCGATTTTCCCACGGCAGAATGTCATTTCAACTTGATATTCATCCGAAAAGATTGTTATGTCAGCGTCTTTTCCTACTGAAAGGCTCCCTTTACGATCATAAACTTTTAATTGCTTTGCAGGATTCACACTTGCCATTTGAACAGCTTCTGTTAGTGAAATATCTGCAGCTTCTTGGATGTTTTTTAAGCTATCGTTCATTTTTAAAATACTCCCTGCAAGTGTTCCGTCTGCCAGAAGTGCCTTTCCATCTGCGACGGATACATCTTGCCCGCCAAGATCATAGACACCATTTTTAAGGCATTTTGCCCTCATTGCATCTGTTATCAAAATCATGCCCTCTGTACCTTTTGCGTTAATGACCATCTTCATTACCTCAGGACGAACATGGATACCATCAGCAATTAATTCAACCATTAATTCTTTAAAAATAAGCGCAGAACCAGCAACCCCAGGTTCGCGGTGATGGATTCCTCTCATTCCATTAAACAAATGTGTCACCTGTTTTGCTCCTGCCTGAACGGCTTTTTCCATCTCTTCGTAAATCGCGTCAGAGTGACCTATCGACGCAATGACATCATTTTCATGTAAATAGGAAACAAAGTTAGTCCCATTTTCAAGTTCTGGAGCAACTGTTACCAATTTAATGCTGCCCTCAGCAAGTTCTTGCCATTTTTTAAATAATTCAATATTAGGATTAATAATGTATTCCATCGGCTGTGCTCCAGCACGCTTGGCATTGATAAAGGGTCCTTCTAAATGAACCCCGAGAATGTCGGCCTTACCGGAGTCATTATAGCTTTTAAGATAAAGTGCTGCATTTTTTAGGGCGTTTTCAATATTTTCGTGTTTTTGGGTGATGGTTGTAGCTAAAAAACTCGTCGTTCCTTCAGCTGGAAGTGCTATAGCCATTGTTTCCAACGCCTCGATAGTTGCATCCATTGTGTCCGCACCAGCAACACCATGAATGTGGACGTCTATGAAGCCTGGAACAGCAGTATGACACTTAGGAATCTCTATTTTTTCAACATTTTTTAAATGGGAAGGAAGTGCGGGAATAGGACCAATCTCTTGGATTTTTCCATTCTCACTATAAATATAGACTGATTCTGAAACTTCATTTTCTAAAACAGCCTTGCCATGAACCAGTAAAAGTAGGCTCAACATTACTCATCTCCATTTCAAAATAATTACCTCTCATGTGTTTAGTATAACTCCAAGTGGAATAGTTGTCTATACCAGTTAATTATCCGTATCCGTATTTATTTTTCCATTAATTTAAGAATGTATGAAAAAACAGATTAACTTCAATATGGTTATGAAAAAAAATTAAATAGTGCTAAAATAAGAAGAAATTAAAATGAATTTTAAGAGAACTGTCTAGCAGCAGCGAAATAGGTTACTGCCGCTTCTGATAAGGAGGAAAACTTTTGCCAAAGGTACGCACAAAGGATATTTATGAGAGATTCAATCTGGAGTTAATTAGCGGTGAAGAAGGAATAAATCGCCCGATTACAACAAGTGATATTTCAAGACCGGGAATTGAAATTGCAGGCTATTTCGAGTATTATCCTGCAGAAAGAATTCAGCTATTAGGGAAAACAGAATTGTCTTTCTTTGCGGAATTACCCGTTAATGAACGGGTGTCAAGAATGGAGCGGTTATGCACAGACATTACACCTGCCATCATTGTGACAAGAGACTTAGAGGTCCCGGTGGAACTCATTGAAGCCTCTGAGCGTGAATCCGTTCCAGTGTTGCGAGCAAACATGAAAACAACTCGCTTTTCCAGTAGGTTAACAAACTATTTAGAGAGTAAACTTGCACCAACCACTGCTGTCCATGGAGTTTTAGTCGATATCTATGGGATAGGTGTGTTAATTACCGGAAAAAGCGGTGTTGGTAAAAGTGAAACAGCATTGGAGTTAGTAAAACGCGGCCATAGACTTGTGGCAGATGATTGTGTTGAGATTCGCCAGGAAGACCAAGACACACTTATTGGGGCCTCTCCAGATTTAATTGAGCATTTACTTGAAATTCGCGGACTAGGTATTATTAATGTCATGACTCTTTTTGGGGCAGGGGCCGTTCGCAGCAATAAAAGGATTACTTTGGTTATAAACCTAGAAATTTGGGATGCCGCCAAGCAATACGACCGTCTAGGTTTAGATGATGAAAAAATGAAAATTATTGATACAGAGATTACAAAAATCACGGTACCGGTCCGTCCAGGTCGAAACCTAGCTGTTATCATTGAAGTAGCAGCGATGAACTATCGTCTAAAGAGAATGGGTGTCAATGCTGCGCAGCAATTTACAGAGCGTTTATCTGATGTCATTGAAGACGGAGACCATGAGGAATAATTATCTAAAAGGAGAAATTCTATGAATTCAACTATACAGCCGCTTGACCCAATTGCATTTTCCTTAGGACCTATTTCTGTCCACTGGTATGGTCTTATTATTGGTTCCGGTTTAGCTTTGGCGCTTTTTCTTGCCATTAGAGAAGGAGATAAGAGGGGACTTCCAAAGGATACATTTGCAGACTTAATGCTTTGGGCAATCCCGATTGCGATTCTTTCGGCAAGGTTATATTACGTTATCTTTGAGTGGGGCTATTATTCACAGCACCCAGGACAAATTATTCAGATTTGGAATGGCGGAATTGCTATCCATGGAGCCTTAATTGGTTCAGTACTGACTGCATATGTTTTTGCTAAAAAACGCGGGATATCTTTCTGGAAAATTGCGGATATTGCCGCGCCAAGTATTATCCTAGGTCAAGCTATCGGCCGTTGGGGAAATTTTATGAATCAGGAAGCCCACGGCGGTGAGGTTACGAGAACTTTCTTAGAAAACCTACAACTTCCTGAATTCATTATTAATCAAATGTATATTAATGGGGCCTATTATCACCCAACCTTTTTATATGAATCGATTTGGAATATCCTTGGATTTATTCTCTTAATTTTACTGCGTCGTGTGAACCTTCGCCGCGGGGAGCTTTTCCTGTCTTATGTTATTTGGTATTCTATCGGTCGTTTCTTCATAGAAGGCTTAAGAACAGACAGTTTAATGCTAGGCGGTCTTCGGATGGCACAATCGATCTCCATCGCTTTAATAATTGGCGCTGTGTTAATCCTTATTTATCGCAGAAAGAAGAATTTAGCAAAAGATAGATACTTAGACAAAAACAATCAAGCATTTACACACTAAAAAGGAGATTTTGGAGAAATGATTAACTCGCTGAAAAAGGGTTTTCAGGTGGGGATAAAGACAACATGGACCTTGGGGAAAATTATTTTTCCAGTAACACTTATTGTGGCCTTGCTTCAATATTCGCCGATTTTACCATGGGTGATTGAGAAAATCGCCCCAATGATGAGGTTGTTTGGTTTGTCAGGCGATGCGGCTATTCCACTTGTGATAGGAAATTTTCTTAATCTGTATGCAGCAATTGGAGCGATATTAACTCTGGATTTTTCCGTAAAAGAAGTTTTTATCTTAGCCGTGATGCTCTCATTTTCTCATAATTTAATTGTAGAATCAGGCGTTGCTATGAAAGTTGGAGTGAAACTTTGGCTTGTATTGGTTACAAGGCTTGGCCTAGCGTTTGCCTCTGCGATTGTCATTAATCTTGTTTGGCAAGGAGGCAGTGAGAAGGCTCAATATGGTCTGATTCAAGCACAAAGTGATGAACAAGTCTCGGGAATCGGTGCTATTATCCTTGCAGCAATTGAAAAAGCAGGTCTAGGGATCCTGCAATTAGCGTTGATCGTCATCCCATTGATGATTGTTATTCAAATCTTAAAAGATTTGCAATGGCTTAAGAAGTTTTCACAAGGGATGTCTCCGATCACGAAAAGTCTAGGGATGCATGAAAATACATCTACGACCATGGCGGCGGGCTTGTTATTTGGGCTTGCATATGGTGCAGGGGTTGTCATCCAAGCAGTAGAGGAAGATGGTGTTAGTAAAAAGGATATAACACTCGCATTTCTTTTTCTAATGTCCTGTCATGCGGTAGTGGAAGATACGCTTATTTTTATACCGCTTGGAATACCAGTCTGGCCGCTCTTTTTAATTCGACTTGGTGTAGCAATCGCCCTAACCTTGGTTGTCGGCTTAATCTGGAAACGCTCAGGCATCCTGAGAAGAAAGGGAGCAGAACCAACTTATGATAAGTAAAATTAATACGATACTATTTGATTTAGATGGAACATTAATTGATACCAATGAATTAATCATTTCTACATACTTACACACACTTGAAAAATACTTTCCGGGTAAATATACACGCGAAGATGTTCTGCCATTCTTAGGACCCACGCTTCATGAAGTTTTTGGAGAAATGGATCCCGACCGAGTAGAGGAAATGGTGTTAGACTATCGCACCTACAATCTAGCGAATCACGATACATTGGTAAAAGAATTTGTGGGTGTTATGGAAACGATTGAGACATTAAAGAAAAAGGGATATAAACTGGCTATCGTGACCACGAAACGGGAAGATGTTGCCTTTAAAGGACTCCGCTTGATGAAACTCGACTCATTTTTTGATGTCATGGTTGCTTACGATCATGTAAAAAAAGTGAAACCAGATCCTGAACCGATTTATTTAGCCCTTGAAAAGTTAGATTCAAAGCCGGAGGAAACCTTAATGGTGGGGGATAATTTTCACGATGTTCTTGCCGGGAAAAATGCAGGTACAAAAACAGCTGGTGTTGCCTGGACCATAAAAGGTAGAGACTATCTAGCAAAATATGAACCAGATTACATGTTGGAGAACATGACAGATCTATTGACGATTCTCGGAGAGAGGTAACGATGAGAAATACGACTCGCTACCCTGTTGAAGGGGCAAATTCCTTGTGGCATGTTTATAAAACAGTTCCCTTTTGGAAGGTTGTCAAAAACTTTATTGTGATTCAACTGGCCCGATACACTCCATTCCTTGGGATGAAAAATTGGCTTTACCGGACGTTTTTAGGATTAAAGGTTGGAGAGCAAACCTCTTTTGCTTTAATGGTGATGCTCGATGTCATGTTTCCGGAGAAAATCAGTGTTGGCCGCAACAGTGTTATTGGCTATAATACAACGATTCTAGCTCATGAATATTTGATAAAAGAATACCGGCTTGGTCCTGTTGAAATTGGCAGTGAAGTGATGATTGGGGCAAATTCAACCATCCTTCCGGGGGTAAGTATTGGGGATGGAGCAATCGTTTCCGCTGGAACACTCGTTCATAAAGATGTTCCTGCAGGTGCATTTGTCGGCGGCAATCCTATGCGGGTCATCTATTCAAAGGAAGAAATGGAAAGACGTTGGGCCGAAGACCCGATTTATGGGAAAAAAAATATCGAATAACATAAGCTGGGTTTTTGAACCTGGCTTTTTTTTTACATAATACATACTGGTTTGCGGGATTAATCACAATACCCGTGGGATTATAGTTTTCTGTTGACGAAATTTTCTCAAAAAGGTAAACTTTAATTTATTAGCATATTAGCGAACTAAAGGATTCTGAAAATAAAGGATGATTTGGATGAGCCGTTTATTTATGTTTGAAAAGCCTTTAGGCATGAGAGATACACTTCCTGAGTTATATGAAAAAAAGCACCGTGTACGTACCTTAATGGAAGACGCAATCAAACAGTGGGGATATCAATTTATTGAAACACCTACACTAGAATACTATGAAACCGTTGGAACAGCCTCGGCAATCCTGGACCCGGAGCTTTTCAAATTACTTGATAAAGATGGGCACACACTCGTACTCAGACCGGATATGACCGCACCGATTGCCAGGGTAGCCGCATCACGTCTCTTAGAAAATGACCTTCCACTCCGCCTTGCCTATTCAGGAAATGTATACCGCGCACAACAGCGTGAAGGCGGCAGACCGGCAGAGTTTGAGCAGATTGGTGTTGAGTTTATTAATGATGACACCGTTTCAAGTGACGGCGAAGCAATTGCCTTGCTCGTATCTTCACTAAAGAAAGCGGGACTGAGTCAATTCCAAGTTTCTGTAGGTCATATCGGCTTTGCCCAAGAATTATTTATGCAAATCTTAGGCACTAACGGACGTGCCACCGCACTAAGGCGGTTTTTATATGAAAAAAATTATGTGGGTTATCGTGAACAAGTCCAATCTTATTCTCTATCTTCGATTGATAAACAGAGACTGCTGCAACTTCTAGAGTTAAGAGGCGGTGCTGACGTGATTGGTAAAGCGCTCGATATCATTGAAGACGGCTATGGCAAAGAGTCACTTATCCAACTGAAGGAATTGTGGGAAGTGATTACCGACTATGGTCTCGAGGATTATGTGAAATTTGATTTTACGATTGTCAGCCATATGAGTTATTACTCAGGAATCCTTTTTGAAGCCTATGCTGGAAATGTCGGCTTTCCGATTGGAAATGGCGGACGCTATGGATTAATTGAGAAGTTTGGAAAAAAAGCAAGTGCAACTGGTTTTGCGGTAAGACTCGATAGACTTTTAGAAGCGATGGGTCCGCAAGAGGTCCACAGTTCAGTAGAGTGTATTTTTTTCAGCCAGGAAAGAAGAAAAGAAGCCTTTCAATTGGCTGAAACCATGAAGTCAGATGGAAAGAAAACCGTTCTTCAGGATATTAATGGTGTGAAGAATCTTGATGCTTTTACAAAGAAGTTTTCCAATACCACCTTTTTAATTGGAGGTGCCTAATCATGAATTCAAAATTAACGATTGCGATGCCAAAAGGAAGGATTTTTGAAGAAGCCTTAGATTTACTGCGGAAAGCAGGCTATAATCTGCCTCCAGAGTTTGATGATTCGCGGAAATTAATTATTGACGTTGAGGCAGAGAATATACGTTTTATCCTGGCAAAACCAATGGATGTAGCTACATATGTCGAGCATGGGGTGGCGGATGTTGGAATAGCAGGTAAAGATGTTTTACTAGAGGAAGAACGCGATGTGTATGAACTACTTGATTTACAAATTAGTGCTTGCTATTTGGCTGTAGCCGGTTTACCGGGGAGAGCGATGAATGATGTTGCTCCTAAAGTGGCAACGAAATATCCTAAGGTAGCCGCTGCCTATTTTCGAGAACAGGGTGAACAGGTCGAAATCATTAAATTAAACGGTTCAATCGAACTTGCCCCTTTAATTGGCTTAGCCGATCGGATTGTTGACATCGTATCAACAGGAAGAACGCTGGTTGAAAATGGTCTTGTTGAATATGAAAGAATTAAAGATGTCACCTCAAGGCTCATCGTCAATCCTGTAAGTTATCGGATTAAGGATGATCGAATTAACCAATTAGTGAAAAGATTAAGTGGTGTTGTCTCCTTGGAGGTTAAATAGGATGAAAATAGTTAAAGTAAATGAATTTGTTTCCATCAAACGGTCAATTGAATCTGGTACAACGGAACAGTTAGCCGTCGTTAAAAACATCATTTCAGACATTCGTTCCTCTGGTGACGAAGCACTGCGGACTTACACAGAAAAATTTGACAGGGTACTATTAGGATCTTTTCTTGTAACTGAAAGTGAAATCAATGAGGCTTATGGTCAAGTCGAATCCGAATTTATTTCAATTGTTCAAGAGGCAGCTGAAAATATTAGAAGCTTTCACGAAAAGCAATTGCGTCCGTCTTGGATGACGACAGAAGAAAATGGCAGTATCCTAGGTCAGAAAATAACACCGCTTGATTCAGTCGGTGTCTATGTCCCCGGCGGAACAGCAGCCTATCCTTCTTCGGTCCTGATGAATGTCATTCCTGCAAAAGTAGCAGGTGTAAAAAGAATTGTGATGGTTTCACCTCCTGACAGCGCAGGGAAACTTCCAGCAGCTGTGCTCGTTGCAGCGAAAATCGCTGGTGTGGAAGAAATCTATAAAGTTGGCGGAGCGCAGGCTATTGGTGCATTGGCATATGGAACACAATCCATTGAACCTGTTGATAAAATTACCGGTCCAGGCAATATCTTTGTAGCGTTAGCGAAGCGAGAGGTTTTCGGGGATGTTGATATTGACATGATTGCAGGTCCTAGTGAAATTGCGATAATAGCCGATGATTCGGCACGGGCTGATGAAGTTGCAGCTGATTTGTTGTCACAGGCTGAACACGACCCTCGTGCATGCAGTGTCCTTATCACTCCTTCTATGAGGTTAGCAGAAGCGGTGGCTGTAGAAGTAGAAAAACAGCTTGCTCTATTACCGCGTCAGGAAATAGCTTCAAAGTCAATTGCTGATTTTGGTGTAATCTATGTGACTTCAACCATAGAGGAAGCGGTTGAATGTGTGAATCAACTAGCTCCTGAACATCTTGAAATTTTAACTGAAAATGGTATGGAACTGCTTGGGAAAATTCGTCATGCTGGCGCAATTTTTATTGGCCGCTATAGTTCAGAACCTGTTGGTGACTATTTTGCCGGCCCCAACCATGTACTGCCAACAAATGGTACAGCTAGATTTTCAAGTCCGTTAAACGTGGATGATTTTCAAAAAAAATCAAGTGTGATTATATACAGCGAGAAAGCGTTAAAAGATAATGGAGAGAAAATTGCAAAGTTTGCCCGCATGGAAGGCCTTGAAGCTCATGCGAGGGCAGTAGAGTTAAGGCTTAAAAATCAATAATTTATTTGCTAGGGGGCACTTTCATGGAAAGATACGCAAGCATAGAAAGAAAAACAAACGAAACCCAAATCAGCTTATCATTAGATATTGATGGCGAAGGAAAATCTGAACTTGAAACAGGAGTTCCATTCCTTAGCCATATGCTCGATTTGTTCACGAAACATGGACAATTTAACCTCTCGGTAGACGCAAAAGGGGATATTGAGGTAGATGATCACCATACAACTGAGGATATTGGGATTTGTATCGGACAGGCATTGCGCGAAGCCCTCGGCGATAAAAGAGGCATTAAACGCTATGGGAATGCTTTTGTACCGATGGATGAAGCCTTAGCACAGGTTGTGGTTGATCTTAGTAATCGGCCGCATCTTGAAATGCGTGCGGAGTTTCCTAGTGCAAAGGTGGGAACTTTTGATACAGAGCTTGTTCATGAATTTTTATGGAAACTTGCACTTGAAGCACGGATGAACCTGCACGTGATTGTTCATTATGGTCATAATACACACCACATGATTGAAGCTGTTTTTAAAGCACTAGGCCGGGCACTTGACGAAGCGACAACGATAGACCCTCGCATCAAAGGAGTTCCATCAACGAAAGGGATGTTATAAATGATTGGAATTGTCGATTATGGTATGGGCAATCTCTTTAGCGTCAGCAAGGCTCTTGAGCGGTTGAAAGCAGACTACTTTATATCTAGTGACAAAGCGGAACTTTTGCGTGCTGATGCATTACTTCTTCCTGGCGTTGGATCATTCCGGGATGCGATGGAGGTATTGCAGGTTGATACCATTAAGGAGTTTGCCGCAAGCGGAAAACCCCTTCTTGGCATTTGCCTAGGTATGCAGTTATTGTTTGAAGATAGTGATGAAAATGGCTTGACAAAGGGGCTTGGGCTATTACCTGGTAAAGTCCGCCGCTTCGCTGGAACAACAGGCACTGGTGAAACCTACAAAGTTCCTCATATGGGCTGGAATAAGCTTGAATTTGTAAATTCCTCTCCGTTATTAGAGGGATTAGAAGAAGATTATGTTTATTTCGTTCACTCTTACTATGTAAGTGCAGAAAATTCTGAGGTGCTGCTGGCAAAAGCCAATTACCATGAAGAGGTATCTGCAGTTGTTGGCCGAGATAATATATTTGGAATGCAATTTCATCCTGAAAAAAGCAGCAAGCTAGGAATGGCATTGCTGAATAATTTCTTGAAACTAGTTGAAGAAAGGAAGGCAGTACGATGACACTTACCATTTATCCAGCGATTGATATGCGCGGCGGGAATTGCGTACGCCTTCTCCAAGGGGATTATGATAAAGAAACGATTTATGGTGATTCACCTTTTGATATGGCAAAGCGGTTTGCTTCAGATGGCGCAGAATGGATCCATATGGTTGACCTCGACGGAGCAAAAGATGGCCATCGGGTTAATGACTCCTTTGTGATTGAAACAGCCAGACAGTTGAATGTAAAAGTGCAAATTGGCGGGGGGATTCGATCTGAAGAGGATATCCTTCATTACTTAGAAAAAGGAATTACCCGCGTCATTATTGGAAGCATCGCTGTTTCAAATCCTGAGTTTGCTATAGAGATGATTCAGAAATATGGAAAGCAAATTGTTGTAGGGATTGATGCGAAAAATGGCTATGTGGCTACCCATGGCTGGCTTACTACTTCAGAAGTTAAGGCAGTAGAACTGAGTAAACGCTTTGCAGACGCTGGTGCCGAGACGTTTATTTTTACCGATATTGCTACGGATGGAACCTTATCTGGTCCTAATATTGCTGCAGTCTGCGAAATGGCTGAAGTGACAGGGAAAACAGTCATAGCCTCTGGGGGGGTTAGCAGTTTAGCAGATTTGCGCGCTCTACATACAGAAGGGGTAAAAGGAGCAATCGTCGGGAAAGCCCTTTATGAGAACCGCTTCACATTGAAGGAAGCACTGGATGAGGTGAGAAAATGACGCTGACAAAACGAATCATCCCTTGTCTTGATGTTAAAGAAGGAAGAGTGGTTAAAGGAATTCAATTTGTACAACTTCGAGATGCAGGAGACCCGGTTGAATTGGCTCGATTTTATGATGAGCAAGGAGCGGATGAACTCGTCTTCCTTGATATTTCAGCTTCCGTTGAAGGACGAAAAACGATGGTTGAGGTGGTAAAGGCAGTTGCTTCTGAACTGGCGATTCCATTTACAGTAGGTGGCGGGATTAATTCTTTGGAGGATATGAAACGAATCTTGCGTGCTGGCGCTGACAAGGTTTCCTTAAATACAGCAGCGGTTTTGAATCCCGAACTGATCTCTGAAGGAGCAGGCTACTTTGGAACACAGTGCATTGTGGTTGCGATCGATGCGAAGTATGATGAAGAAATCGGTACATGGCGTGTTTACACACACGGCGGCCGGACATCAACGGAACGGAAAGTGATTGAATGGGCAAAAGAAGCAGCACAATTAGGTGCTGGTGAAATTTTGCTAACGAGTATGGATAGTGATGGAGAGAAAAATGGCTTTGACCTTGAGTTGACAAAAGCAGTTAGTGAGGCTGTAAGTATTCCGGTCATTGCTTCAGGCGGTGCTGGGAACGCTCGTCATTTTGAAGAGGCATTTGTAAATGGGAAAGCCGATGCAGCCCTTGCGGCTTCCATTTTTCATTATAAAGAAACATCCGTTCATGAAGTGAAGGGATATTTGCAAGAGAAGGGAGTGACTGTTCGATGAATATTCGCTTTGATGAGAAAGGGCTTGTACCTGCAATCGTACAGGATGCGGAAACAAAAGAGGTATTAACATTAGCCTATATGAATCAGGAATCACTGACAAAAACGTTAGAAACCGGGGAAACATGGTTTTTCAGCCGCTCTCGACAGGAGTTGTGGCATAAAGGCGCCACAAGCGGAAACACTCAGTCTGTTGTGAGCGTGAAATATGACTGTGATCAGGATGCAGTCCTTGTCCTCGTTCAGCCGAAGGGGCCAGCCTGTCATACAGGAGCCGTCAGCTGTTTCTCAGAAGGTGTTGTTACTGAAAGGGCGACCTCTAACCTTGGGGATTATCAGATTTTGCAAACATTAGAGCAGTTAATCATTGAGCGTGAAAAAGAGCGTCCAGAAGGGGCGTATACAACATACCTATTTGAAAAAGGCGTCGATAAAATCTTGAAAAAAGTCGGAGAAGAAGCCTCCGAAGTCATCATCGCCGCCAAAAACCGTGACACAGAAGAACTAAAATGGGAAGCCGCCGACCTCCTCTACCACCTGCAAGTACTACTAGTCGAACAGGGCCTGCCATTTACAGAGGTATTGAAAACCTTAGAAGAAAGACATAAACGATAATACGGTGCCTGTCACCAAATATACAAAAAACGCTGTTTATGCAGCGTTTTTTGTATATTTGGAGATTCTTCCAATATGCCCCAAACAATTCAATCCCTTCTCGTACGGGCTCCCGTTGTGGTATACTACATAAGTTAGTTTATTGTATAGATGGAGGTCTCCATGGTTAAAGACGCGAAGGCAAGAATTCAAAAGGGAAAGATCCTGTCATTTGTCCCGAATGGGGAGTATTATTTCACGAAGGGTATTAAGGCATACCATCGCCGTGATTTTAAAAAAGCTAAAAAATATCTTCAACGGGCGATGCAGCTGGAGCCGGGTGAACCGATGATAACCTGTCAGCTTGCCATAGTGTCAACTGAACTTGGCGAGTTTGAAAATTCTAATCGACTCTTGCATTTAATCCTTGAAGATCTTGATGAAGAGATGGCTGAATGTCATTACTTTTTAGCAAATAATTATGCTCATATGGGTTTCTTTAAAGATGCATATCATCATGCTAATATGTATTTGGAAATGGACCCAAATGGTGATTTTAATGAAGATACAGAAGATCTTCTTGAGCTTCTTTCGTTCGAGGCGGAGGGGTTAGAAGATGAACTTTATGAACAGGATGACTTGATTATAAAACAAGAACAGGCACGTGATTTACTGGAATCAGGATATTTTCCAAAAGCCATAGAACTATTAAAGGATGTTGTGGAAGCCTACCCAGAATATTGGTCTGCTTATAACAACTTAGCGCTTGCATATTTTTATTTAGGTAAAGCTAAAAAAGCTGAATCCATTCTGGATGATGTATTAGAACGAAATCCTGGAAACCTACATGCATTATGCAATCGCCTTGTTTTTGCTTATTACCAAGGAAAAACGAAAGCTGTTGCACGATTAATAGATTCCTTAAGGAAAATTCAACCGATGCTCATTGACCATCAGTTTAAGCTGGGAGCAACCTTTGCATTAATTGGTGAATATGAGTCTGCATACTTTTGGCTGAAAAAGCTATATAAGAACGGTTTTCAAGGTGACGGTCCATTCTATTATTGGCTTTCCTACTCAGCTTATAATACAAACCACGAGAACTTTGCAAGAAATATTTGGAAAGTAGTCCTTGAGCATAACCCTGATAAAGAAGGCTATGAACCTTGGAATGTGGAAAAACCAATTGCGAATGGATTTGAAGATCACTCCGGTTCTATTTTTCAAAAACTAGAAAGTGATTATATTGAAGAACGTTTATTTGCGATATTCTTGGCTTCCGTTTCTGGAAAGACAGAAGAAATTTTCACTTCTAAGCGTTTTTATCAAAATCAGAAGCTTACCTCATTGGAAAAGAATTATGTTTCATTAGTAAAGTCAGGAACGCTGTCATCGATAAAAGATGCTCAGGAAATTGCTGAGGTTCTGTATGAAAAACATCAGCCAATCGGAACGATTGAATCAGGATTATATTTAATGTGGTTTTCTGTGTATGTAGAAATTTCTAAAACACAGACTAACTTAACTAATAAACGTGCTTGGGCTGGAGCGATGGAATATGTCTGGTACAAGTCAAGCAATGAAAAGGTATCACAGCAAGAAATTGCCAAGCGCTATGATATCTCACCAGCAACCATTGGGAAATATGTAAAGTTAGTGACCAAACACTTAAATTGAGCAGATTTTTGGACTATACGTCGATTGTTTTATACGATTAAGTAGGGAATACTATACTTAATCGTATTTTTTTATATATAAGGAGTGAAAAAACAATATGTCTGAGGAAAAAATTTATGATGTGATTATCGCTGGTGCTGGTCCTGCTGGGATGACAGCTGCTGTTTATACTTCTCGTGCGAACCTTTCTACGCTTATGATTGAACGTGGTATGCCTGGCGGGCAAATGGCAAACACGGAGGATGTTGAAAACTATCCAGGCTTTGAAAGTATCTTAGGTCCGGACTTATCAACGAAAATGTTTGAGCATGCGAAAAAATTTGGTGCTGAATATGCTTATGGTGATATTAAAGAAATTATAGACAACGGTGATGTTAAAACCGTTGTTGCAGGTTCAAAGCAATATAAAGCCTATTCTGTCATTATTTCTGCAGGTGCTGAATATAAAAAGGTTGGGGTACCAGGTGAAAAAGAACTTAGCGGCCGCGGGGTATCCTATTGCGCAGTTTGTGATGGAGCATTTTTTAAGCAAAAAGAATTGTATGTCATTGGTGGTGGAGATTCTGCAGTTGAAGAAGGAGTTTATTTAACTCGTTTTGCGTCTAAGGTAACGATTGTACATCGCCGTGATGAGCTGCGTGCCCAAAAAATCCTTCAAGACCGTGCATTTGCTAATGAAAAAATTGATTTTATCTGGAATCATACCATTAAGTCGATTAATGATAAGGATGGAAAAGTAGGCAGTGTTACACTTGTTTCCACTCAAAATGGAGAGGAACAGGAACTTCCTGCAGATGGTGTCTTTATTTATATCGGGATGATCCCACTTTCTAAACCATTCACAAACTTAGGAATTACCAATGAAAATGGCTATATCGAAACAAATGAACGAATGGAAACAAAGGTACCTGGAATTTTTGCAGCAGGGGATATTCGTGAAAAAACATTAAGACAAATTGTCACCGCTACTGGTGATGGAAGTATTGCTGCTCAAAGTGCTCAGCATTATGTAGAAGAATTAAAAGAGGAATTAAAGATTAAGCAGTAAATTTACAAATTATTCATAAACGTAATCCTGTTTTAATTCTGTTGTAACAATGGTGAAATATTAATAAGGTATGATGTAAATAAGAATTGACCCCCTTTAAAATATTCACTTTGAGCGCAGGCTACTTAGCCTGTGCTATTTTTTTACATATTTTTAACAGATATAAGAAACCTGATTTCATTGTGACGCCTTCCTAAAAGGAGTATAATAAAAAGAATAAATATACGCTATCGTACTATTACTTAGTTTGTTATATAAAGGGTGTTGTTGTGTGCAGCGTGTCACCAATTGTGTATTAATTAGAGATAATCAAGTTTTGATGTTGAAAAAGCCGCGCCGTGGCTGGTGGGTAGCACCTGGCGGTAAAATGGAACCGGGTGAATCTGTTCGCGATTCCTGTATCCGTGAATACCGTGAAGAAACAGGAATCTACTTAAAAAACCCACAAATAAAGGGTATTTTTACGTTTATAATGAAAGAAAATGACCAAGTGTTATCTGAATGGATGATGTTTACCTTTTTTGCAAATGATTCTGATGGAATGAGGTTTGATGAATCAGATGAAGGTAAACTTGAATGGCAGCAGCTAGATCAACTAAAAAACCTGCCTATGGCGGCGGGAGACTATCATATTATCGATTACATGATTCATGGAAATGGGATTATTTACGGTACTTTTACTTATACCAAAGATTTTCAACTAATCAGTTATCGATTAGATCCAAGTTAACTTGAATGAGGGGGAATATTGAATGAGTACCGGATCGACAAACGAAACGCAAATGGTCATCATAACGGGGATGTCAGGAGCCGGAAAAACGGTTGCTATCCAAAGTTTAGAGGATTTAGGCTTTTTCTGTGTAGATAATCTACCACCTACATTGCTTCCGAAATTCCTTGAACTTATGAAGGAATCTGGGAATAAAATGAATAAAGTGGCATTGGTAATGGATTTAAGGGGAAGAGAATTCTTTGATCATTTATTTAAAGCGCTTGATGAACTGGCCGAAACCTCATGGGTGAGCCCGCAAATCTTGTTCTTGGATGCAGATGACTCTACTTTAGTCCGCAGATATAAGGAAACTAGAAGATTTCATCCGCTGGCACAATCTGGTTTGCCATTAGAAGGAATCAAATTGGAGCGGGAACTTCTTGATGAATTAAAGGGTAGAGCGCAACTTATTTACAACACTTCACAAATGAAGCCGCGTGAATTACGTGAAAAGATTATTACAGAGTTTACCACGAATAATCAATCAATTTTTACTGTCAATGTCATGTCATTTGGGTTTAAGCATGGAATTCCAATCGATGCCGATCTAGTTTTTGATGTTCGTTTCCTGCCAAATCCTCATTATATTGATCACATGAGACCGAAGACAGGATTAGATGAAGATGTTTCTAGCTACGTTTTAAAATGGAATGAAACGCATAAATTCTTAGAGAAGGTTACGGATTTGCTTAGCTTTATGCTTCCCCATTATAAGCGGGAAGGAAAAGCGCAGCTTGTCATTGCAATAGGTTGTACCGGCGGGCAGCACCGCTCCGTTACGCTCGCAGAATATCTGGCTAAATACTTTGAAACTGATTACAAAACACTTGTTTCACATCGTGACATTGAGAGGAGAAAGGATCAGACAACATGAGCGATTTAGGACAGCCACGAATCGTCATCATTGGCGGGGGGACAGGATTGCCTGTTTTATTACGGGGATTAAAACAATATCCAGTTGATATTACTGCCATTGTGACGGTTGCCGATGATGGCGGCAGTTCAGGAAGGCTCCGTGATGACCTGCAAATTCCACCGCCTGGAGATATCCGAAATGTGTTAGCAGCGTTATCCGATGTTGAACCACTTGTAGAAGAGATGTTTCAACATCGCTTTAAGACTTCCAATGAATTATCTGGACATTCACTCGGCAATTTAATCTTGGCTGCAATGACATCGATTACAGGGAATTTTGTTCATGCCATTCAAGAAATGAGCAAGGTCTTAAATGTCCGAGGAAAGGTTCTGCCAGCAGCTAACCAAAGTGTTGTGCTTCACGCTGAAATGGAGGACGGGACAGTAGTATCTGGTGAATCAAAAATTCCTTATTCAGGGAAAAAAATTAAGAAGGTTTTCTTAACACCAAAGATGATTCGTCCACTCCCAGAATCGATTCAAGCAATTAGACAAGCGGATTTAATTATTATTGGACCTGGCAGTCTCTATACAAGTATTTTGCCTAATTTACTTGTTCCAAGATTAGGTGAAGAGGTATGTAAGTCACATGCTAAAAAGGTGTATATCTGCAATTTGATGACACAAGCTGGTGAAACACATGGATTCACAGCGAGTGATCATGTTAAAGCCATTTATGACCATATGGCATGTGCCTTTATGGATACCATCCTTGTTAATGACAAAGAAATCCCTGAAGATATTCAACTCCGCTACAACGAAGAACTGGCGAATCCTGTGAACTATGACCTAGACCGCATTTTTGAGCTTGGACTTGAAGTGGTTCATGCTGATATTGCTGTCCAGGAGAATGGCGCACTCAGACATGACCCAAAAAAGGTTGCCAAAATATTATATAATTTACTCGTAAGTGAAACCAAAAAGAGGTATGAAGCGTAATAATAGTAGCCGGATTAAAAACCCGGATAAGGGGGTGAAGGGATGTCTTTCGCTTCGGAAACGAAAAAAGAATTAACGAATTTGGAAATAAAGCCATGCTGCATACAAGCAGAACTTTCTGCGCTCATACGGATGAATGGTTCTATGTCCTTTTCCAACCGTAAGTTAATTGTGGATATTCAGACTGAAAATGCAGCTATAGCCAGAAGGATTTATACGTTAATTAAAAAGAGCTATGATGTACCTGTTGAATTGCTTGTTCGAAAAAAAATGCGATTGAAAAAGAACAATGTTTACATTGTCCGATTATCGCAACGGGCTAAGGAAATACTTGAGGATATGAAAATCCTTGGTGAAGGATTTACCTTCATCCATGATATAGCCAGTGATCTTGTGAAAAAGAAATGTTGTAAACGTTCTTATTTACGTGGTGCTTTTCTTGCTGGGGGTTCTGTAAATAACCCGGAAACATCGTCCTATCATTTGGAAGTTGCTTCGCTTTATAAGGAACATAACGAATCCTTATGCGAATTAATGAATAAATTTGGTCTTAATAGCAAGACTCTTGAACGCAAAAAAGGATATATTACTTACTTAAAAGAAGCAGAGAAAATTACCGAGTTTTTAAATATCATTGGTGCCGTCAATGCACTTCTGCGCTTTGAAGATGTGCGAATTGTACGAGATATGAGGAATTCGGTCAATCGATTGGTTAATTGTGAAACTGCGAACTTAAATAAGACCATCGGTGCTTCTATCCGCCAGGTTGAAAATATTCGTTATATAAACGAAACGGTTGGGTTGCATATATTACCTGAGAAGTTAAGAGAAATTGCTGAACTCCGTCTCCATTATACGGATGTAACCCTAAAAGAATTAGGGGAGATGGTTACTGGAGGCACGATTAGTAAATCAGGAATTAATCATCGGTTAAGGAAGATAGATGAAATCGCCGACAAATTACGTGTAGGTGAATTAGCTCCAAGAAAATAGAGGATAAACATAAGGAGGATTTTGTAATGGTAGAGAAACAAGTAGAAGTTAAATTGAAAACGGGTCTTCAAGCACGACCTGCAGCATTATTTGTTCAGGAGGCTAACCGTTTTTCTTCTGATATTTTTTTAGAGAAAGATGGTAAGAAAGTTAATGCGAAAAGTATTATGGGTCTTATGAGTTTAGCAGTCGGTTCAGGTGTGGTTGTTAATATTGTTGCTGACGGCGATGATGAAGAAAAAGCGGTTGTAGCACTATCTAATTTTGTTCAAAATGAAAATTAATCAAAAAGAGTTTGGCCGGAAATTGGCCAAACTCTTTTTTGAGTGTAGGCTGTGTTCAAATGGTATTCTGTTGATTTGCGCTCCACTAAGGAAAGCTTCTTTGAATAATTACCCCAGTGACAGGCTGTTTTTGCCTGTCACGAGGTGCTTCGCTTTCCGCAGGAGGTCCGGGGAGCCTCCTCGGCACTAAAGTGCCTGCGGGGTCTCCCCTGCCCCTTACTCCTGCAGGACATTGAATTACATCCGCGATTCCGCCCACGCACGAAGAAAATGCGATAGCATTTTCGAGGAGTCTTCGCACCTTCCGCTCCAATCAACAGAGTGCCAAAATCAATTATTGCCTTAACACAGCCGTTAAAAAAGAGTTTGACCAAAAATTTGGCCAAACTCTTTTTCCTTTTATTTATCTTTCTTTTCTTCTGCAAGGCTTCTTGTGATGATATGATCTACTAGACCGTATTCTTTTGCTCTTTCTGCTGTCATGAAGTTATCGCGGTCGGTGTCTTTTTGGATTACTTCTAAAGGCTGACCAGTGCGCTCTGATAAGATTCCATTCAATTTTTCACGAAGGAATAGAATACGCTTTGCTGCAATTTCAATTTCAGTTGCTTGACCTTGTGCTCCGCCTAGTGGCTGGTGAATCATTACTTCGGCATTTGGTAAAGCATAACGCTTACCTTTTGTACCAGCAGCAAGTAAGAATGCACCCATTGATGCAGCCATACCAATACAGATTGTTTGTACATCTGGCTTAATGAACTGCATAGTATCATAGATGGCCATACCAGCTGTGATACTACCGCCTGGGCTGTTGATATAAATGGATATATCCTTTTCAGGATTTTCAGCTTCTAGGAATAGTAATTGTGCAACAATGCTGTTAGCTACATGATCATCAATACCACTGCCAAGCATAATAATTCGGTCTTTTAACAAACGAGAATAGATATCGTAAGCTCTCTCTCCACGGTTTGTTTGTTCAATAACTGTAGGAATCAAATTCATTTTTCTTCCTCCTTTAAGTGTGAAAGATTGGTAATATGTATAGTTAATGATACACTGATGGTCAATTAAGGTCAAACAATTCGCTTTATATTTGTTCGACAACTTTCCCTCTTACAGCATAACCAATCACAGTCTTTTTAAACTATACACACTTGCAAAGTTTCACAAATTGGCATATAATATGTAAGTCGTCAATTTAGCGCTCGTGGTGCAACGGATAGCACGTAAGATTCCGGTTCTTAAAATGGGGGTTCGATTCCCTCCGAGCGCGTCATAGAACGTTGAGTTTACGGTGCCTCTACCGCTTTTTTCCGAAGCGTAGGGGCTCTTTTTTGTGGGTACAGTTCGTTCATAAATACCACGCAGAGTACCACGAAGTACAAAGTCGCACCCTCGCAAATATGAGGAGGGTACATCGCATGAAACGCAGAACATCAGTCAACAACGTCAATACGCAAAAAGTATTAGAAACAATTACCGCTGAGCCGCAGCAGGCTTCCAGTTATCGGATTGCTGTTACGGAATTTTTAAAGCATTGCAGAATCAAAGGGCTCGCGCCTGATACCGTTAAATTTTATCATAAGGAACTAAAGCAGACCGGTCGAGGATTCGCTGAGATTACGGCACCTCTGGCAGACTTGCGGAAGTTTAAAACAAGCCACGTCGAGGACTTTATCGAGTATCAGCAAGAACTAGGACGCGCTGTTAATACGATCAATGCACGTCTACGTGCAGGCCGAACGTTCTTTAACTTTTGTCTGCGTAAAGGGTACGTCGATAAAAATCCGTATGATGGCGTTCAGCAGCTACGCAAACGGCACGAAGTAGGGGCAACGTATTCCAAGCGTCAGTTAAAAAAGTTACTCGATGCGCCTGATGTTACGACATTCATCGGCCTACGTGACCTGGCGATTATGCTGACGTTTGCTCATACCGGTATTAGATTAACGGAGCTCATTTCCTTACGCATCCAGGACGTCAGTTTTGACGGTAAAGGTGCGATTAATGTACAACGTGCTAAGAATCGTTATGCGCGTCGTATACCGCTAACAGGACGCTTAAAGACTGTGTTAGGTGCGTATATAGAGGAACGCGGTGTTCTAAATACTGACGCGCTATTTATTAACGTAGAAAATCAGCCTATCGGTCCGCGAGCCATACAAGACAGGATGAAGATATACGGTGAGCAGACTGGTGTAATCGACGAGGTAAAAGTTAATCCGCACGCATTCAGGCGGACATTCTGCCGATTAAAGGTCGAGGCTGGTACGAATATATTTGTATTGCAGCGTTTAAGCGGACATCAATCGCTAGAAATTCTGCGGAGATATGTTGAGATATACGGAAGAGATTTAGAGGAAGCGATAGAAAAAGGATTAGATGGAGTATAACGATACCATTGCGTCAGTCTAAACGGCTGGCGTTTTTTTTAATTCTGTTTTTAATAAACCACAAGAAATTTGGGTGATGTGGATCAATTAGAAATATTTTGTAATAACCATAGATATTTCAAAGTTATCAGTCAATTAACCAATAAATAGTGTTATCCCTAATACCAACTTGTCCTTGTAAGCATATGATATAAAAAAGGAGTGATCTATAGTGGGAATTCGCAGAAAAAAATGTAATGTTAATATACCTTCTGATTGTGATTGCAGTGCTGTGTTTGATATTGATGTGGAGGTTACTGCCATTATTAATGGAATTCCTGAACAAGGAACATTATTTTTAGAAGGTATGATATGTCCTGATTGTAATAACAAGAACAGTAATTTTGAATTTAGATTTCGTGATAATGACACTTCAGATGGTGATCAAAGTTTTACATTAAAAATACTTGGTTTAGATCCACCACTTTGCGGTCCTATTAGCGGAAACGATACAATCACATTATGTGGTGTTGCGATTTTCGACCCTATCGAAGGTGATAAAGCAGTAGTAACGTTTCAAATAACACTGCTGGAAACTCCTGGAGCTGGAGATGACGAAGTCCAAATTGTAATCTCAAGCTTATCATGTGGTATTACTCCAGTGTTAATTACAATATCTGAAAATTCAGTTCCAGATGAAGATATAACGATAGAGGATTGTTAGTACTTACCAAAAATCTAAGCAAAATGACTATTTCTAGGACCTTAATGGGTCCTTTTTATTTTTGTATACATACAGAACAGATGTTCGTATATAATAGCATTAATAATACGAAGGAGATGATTGATATGGCAATTCGTGACCGCGGTAAAATTAAGTGGAATCCCGCATCATTCATGCCGGAGGGCTTTGCAATGACTCGAGATATGTACCAAGACCAAGCTCGCCAGGCTAAGCCGATACTGGACGACTATCAGACGGAGGAGTTCGACTTACGCATTAAATACGCAATGGAATACAAACATGCGGTCAAGATTAGCGTATGGAATGACGGCTTCACTACGGACTATACTGGGCGTATATATCGCGTTGATCCTATTACGCATGAGCTACGTATTGAGGTAAAGCCTGGCGAATACGAACGGGTGGCATTCGAAGATGTGTGCGCTGTAAAAGTTTTAAATTAGGTGAATTTGCCGTGACTAATAAGACAAGCCACCATATCTTATTAGAAAAGGAGGTTTTTAATTTGGGTAAAAACCGAGAAAAAATTGAAAAAGAATGTGATTGTTGTTGCGTAGAAGGAATTAGAAAAGTCTTAGAGAAATTGCGGGATGAACCTACAATTTTTATATCTACATGTGGAGGAAGTCTAGTTGAAGGCAGAATTAAAAATCTGACTTGCGATATTGTAATGGTAGTACGACAGGTAGGTGATAATATCACTGAGCAATGGGTATCATTGTGTGAAATTGATAGGATTTTCCGTAATACTACGATTCCTGCCCCTACAGATGATCCTAATCCAGCCGATGCAGAAGACTTCAACTAACGGGTGCGTGTCTTGAACAATAGCGCGACATTACGAATATACCTAATGGGGGTATATAATAGAAGAAACTCGGAATCATTACGATTTAGAAGGTAATACCGTGTAATGCTCCGGGATACTTACGGGGGTATGTGCGGAGGGGATGGCATGGTATAACGTAGAGGATTGCCGATAGTACCTGCGATAACATCAGCAAGAACGTCCTGGCAGACGGACCGCTTCCGAACTCATAGGGCTACGGTGATCGCTGCATAAGTACGCACCAGCTCGTATATCTTACCGCCATACTTTATGCAATAACGGTGGGTATCTAGCGGAGCAGGGCACGCACTAAATGGCGTAGGTATGCGGATGTATAAGATACTGCATAAACGGTATTATCTGCGCAGCTTACAAACGTTGATATAACAACGTTCTGATATCGGTTAATTACGGATAACGAACATTATACGTAATTATGTTGTATACGAATGTATAACGTACACAAACGGGATGAATACGATTTGGGCTTCGAATTAAATACGAGTCGAATAGTCGGAATTCCCCCAGGGCCGGGGTCGCAGGGCTCCTCCTTTGACGTTTGCAACTCACGCACAATTTTTCGTACTCAGGTAGCTATATCCATTGAAATTAGAAGACGTCATCTAAGAGTCGAAAGACGAACCAACGTTATTTAACAAATTTGTCCAAGTGTTACGGAAAAAATCTAAAACTTTTTGTATCCGCTTCTGTACGTTTTTCCGGTATACTAAGAGAAAAAAGTAGGGAAAAAAATGATAATAAGGAAAATCAAAGTTGCTTTTCATACTTCAATTCTTTTTACATTTTTTATGTTCTTAATTTCTCTTCCTTCCATACTTAACGATCTTTCTTTTAGTGAACAAATAATACCTCAATATCTGGTTATATTAGTTTATTGTTTGATAGGAACTTATTTTTATGGTCTTCCAGTTTCTTTATTAGCTGAATGGGTTACATTAAAGCTTAAATTTTTTCGAATGATATTTTCAGGACTAATTCATATTGGGTTTGGTCTAATTACCTTCGGTTTTAGTGGCGATTTATTTTTCTTTATTTTTATCTGCTCTGTTTTATATTTTGTAATAGATGAAGTGTACCGAAGATAATTTTAAGATATATATACGTCGCATTTTCCTTCGAAATCGACATTATATGTAAAGGACACACAACGTACTTATTTCCTCGCAGGTATCGCCCCCAAGCTACCGAATTCCTAACGTAGGAAAGCCGAGGTGATTACGATGGTTTATCGTTATTATTCGAGAAGGTTTCCGATTAAGGTAACGATTTTTCACTACGATGAAGGTTATATGGCGATGGCGCACGATGGTACATGCGGTGTGCATAATTGTTACGCAGATACGAAGGAAGCTGCGGAGAAATTGGCGATGACAAGACTGATGGAAAAACTGAAAAAGGAGCATACGCAAAGATAGCCTCGTCAATGGACGGGGCTTTTATACGTCGAAAAACATATCGCGGTCTACATCGTAACCCATTGACTTCAGAGCACGCTGCACCTTTACCCATGTAGAAATTTTCGGCGAGTAATTCTTATCGTTGCACATCCGAGTTAACGACATCTCACTTATCTGTGCTTTCTCTGCGACTTCCTTCTGAATTATGCCATTCCTATCGAGCCATTCTCCGAACTTACTTCGCGGTTTACCTAATCCGAACACGCTCATTTAGGGTAATCTTCTTTCAACTTATATAAATCGTCAACCTTAACGCTTAATAAATTCGCTAGTTTAAATAGTTGCGGTGCAGTAGGATACGTCTTCCCCGTACACCAATTCGATAGAGTATTCCGCGAAATCTCCATATGTTCTTGTATATAATCCCGTCTATATCCCGACTCTTTTATTCGTTCGCCTATTACGCTAATTATCATGTTAGATCACCTAGTATATATTTTCGACATATCTCGTCCTAATCCTTTCACAAATTTGCCGTGCATCTTTGCACAAAATTTTGGTATGGACCTGCAATATTTAGGCGATATCCCATATCATTTACTATACGCATTACCAAACGGTCGCATCACGATAGGGCGTACGGTAGATAATCGCCTCTATCACTACTATGCCAACGTTCCTATTATTCGCGGATAGCGTGCGTAAATTCTACAACTATCACTACGTGATTAAAGAAGGGAGCGTGGCGATTTGTTATTCGAAGTGTTATCGACTGGCAGCATGCTCGGAGTGCTTGGCGCTAGCTACTATTATAAGACGAACTTGAACGATGATAGCGATAAGATTTTAAAGATTGCCGAAAACTGCGGCCTGTACAAAAAGGACGATAAAATGCGACTCTATCGACGGAATAAAATTAAAGACAAAATTACTAAAGAAGTAGTGGGTACGGAGTATGTCTTTAAAATTCCGCTAGGGCTAGAACTGAAAGATTTCGTAGATAAGCACGGCAAATTTAAAGACGGCCTAAATAATCGCAGTGTCAGACGGATCAATTTAAAAGATTTCCGCAGTCTGAAGTTTGACGCTAGTTTGCCGAAACAAGTCCGCGCGATATTAGAGAACCGAATCCAGCTGAGTAAGGAAATCGAGATGGAATACGACGGCATGCTGATAATGCGAGTGTACGACGAAGGATTGCAGTCAAGTTACGACCTAACAACGGAAATTATCAACGGTGCTAAATCGTGGCAAGTGCCGTTAGGTGTTACGCTTAAAGGTCAGGTCGTACACGACTTTGAAAAAGGTCCGCATGTTTTAATCGGTGGAGCTACGGATATGGGCAAAAGCAACATTTTAAACGTAATAATCACGGTACTATTATCGAATCAACCTGTAGACGTTGAGTTTACGCTGATCGATTTAAAAGGCGGTTTGGAGTTCGGAGTTTATGAAAAGATATCGCAAGTTAAAAACTTTGCAACGAATGCGGAAGAGGCAAAGACGGCACTGGAAAACGTCAAGGATGAAATGGAGCGAATGTTTAACAAGCTGCGCAGTTCAGGAAAAAAGAACGTAAAGGCTTTGGGTGTTACAAAGCGGCATTTCGTAATAATCGATGAAAGTGCCGAATTAAGTAGCGCTGGCGAACAAGATAAGGATGAGAAGGCATTAAAAGTAGAATGCGAAAACTTAATAAAGGACATTGCCAGGCGCGGAAGGGCGAGTGGAATTCGGCTATTATATTGCACTCAGTATCCAACGGCTGAAACGGTATCGAGCCAGGTTAAACGCAACCTTATCACACGCATTAGTTTAGCTGTAGATACTGCGACCGCAAGTACGGTTGTAATAGACGAGGGAGGTGCCGAAAATCTTCCGTTAATACAAGGTAGGGCTATTTATAAGCGCCATCGGTGTACGGAAATGCAGGCGTACTACATTAGCGACGATATTATCGATAAAACGGTAAAGCCGCACATTAATCTTCGTGCAAGGAGGGAGGACGCCAGTGTATCACTCGGAAAAGAAACGCCAAAAACGGGAGGAAACTATTCTACTAAGTTTGAAGAAACTTGATTACTTGACGCGGGGCCAGCTTCAGCGGATTCACAATCTTAAAAGTGACCGGAATGCTCAGCGTGTTTTAAAGCAAATGGAGCACTATTTAAGCGTATTCCGTAGCGGTGAAAATATCTATTACCTAAATGCAAAAGGGCGGGCAGTAGTGAACTGCGATAAAGTCCGTAAAGCAACCGGCAATGTTCAGCACTATATCATGCGGAATTATCTTTACATTAATTACGGCTGTCCGTCTTCCTGGCGGAATGAAATCCGGATCATAAGCGAAGGTGCTACGAAAAAGGATAAGGTTATCTGCGTACCGGATGCGCTATTTAAGCAAGGCGATCAATTCGTAATCATTGAAGTCGACAACACGCAAACGATGAAAAAGAACCATGCGAAAATTGAAAAGTATCGGATATTAAAGCAGCGGTTGGCTTTCGGAATGATTGCACCGAAATTTGTATGGATCACTACGACGGAGCATAGACGCAAAGAGTTACTAAAATTAAGCGAAGGCCTTCAGACGCAAGTATTTACACTGGCGGATTTTAACGCATAGAAAGGGGAAAACAGCATGTTCAGACGTAAAGAAGAGGTTTATTCAATTAAGGAGTTTATGGATAGAGAGCCAAAAGCGCAACGCGTTGCGGATTTAACGGATAAGGAAAAGAAGGTATTTTTCGAATCGGGCGTATTAATTCCGTTAGCCGTTGCGCCATTCTTGAAGGTTAAAGCGGTATTAGCAGCCGAAGCGGTGCCAGTAACTGCAGCCGTGACTACAGGCGCTATGTACGATAAAATGCTACACGCGTTCGATCCGTTAATTACACTCGTCCAGGCGCTTGCATATCCGGTTGCAATGATCGTCGTGCTTGGCGGTGCTCTCTTTATAATGATCGGCAATAAGGAAAAGGGCTTCAGTATGATGCAAGGTGCTGGCCTCGGTTATGTGCTCGTTCAAATGACGCCAATGGTCTTAAATATTCTCGTAGAGGCGATGAGGGCGCTATGATACTCCGAATAACTAGCAAGTTCGGCTCGGTCGACGCGGTTCACAAAACGCCTCATACCGGCATTGACCTTGCTATGCCCGAAGGAACGACACTCAGAGCTCTAGGCGAGGGCGTAGTGGACCGGATATATGATGGCACAACTAATTTCGGAAAAGGGCTTTCGATTAAATTTGACGACGGTACGCGGGTTATATACGGGCATATGAACGAAGTAAAAGCGCGGATAGGTGAGCATGTTCATGCTTGCGAAATAATCGGGCTAAGCGGCAACACAGGCAATTCGACGGGTCCGCATTTGCATCTCGGAATGAGGGCACCTGACGGCGATTGGCTTGATCCGACGCCTCTGGCGGATAATGTCGTTAATCATGTCGGGCAAATAAACTGGTGGGACGGTCCTATAACGCAGATTAAGGGGTGGTTAGGTGAAAAATTTACGGAAATTACCGTTGACGGCTTTGTTGATTTTATCGCGGATATTGCTCTGGCGCTTCCTTTCCTCGCCGTTGTTGGCGGTAGCGTGTATGCTCTTATTAACATATTTAGTAAAGGGGCTGCGAAGTGGAGCGCAATAGCGACGGTGATATATGGTCTATTTATAATAAGGCACTGTTAAACGATAATGTTGAAATTTTAGCAAATAAAAAAGGACTGAAATGAGTCCTTTTTTTGAGTTCTTCTTTAACTAACGCACCCGTTACTTTAAGTACAATTCTTCACAAACTGTTTTGTTAAGCTGCCTTAATCGCAGCCGAAATCCCCACCATCATATTCAACCGGTTACCCATGAACTCCCAAATGCCTTCTTGTACAGTCATCTTATCCCTACTTGATATAAAAAAGAACTTTTAAGGCAGATGTATGGAAATCAAAAGAAAAAATACATGATGCAAAACCCTCCCAATTATTAATCAGGAGGGTTTTACTTTGGAAAAAGAATCCCGAAAAAATCGTAAAGCTATTGCTATTTATTATAGATTACTGCTTGAGTACGTGGTATGTGTTCGGAATATGCATAAGAAGGTGAAACAGAAAATTCTAGAGTTTTCCATCCAATAGTAATGGAAGGGTTTAAATCGATTTTTAAATGAAAATATTGTCCAATAGCATCTGCTCTAGCTGGTGTGGCTGCTGTTACAGGTGAGATATCGTAATACATATAACTTGATAAATCATCCACTACTTGAGGGGAGGAATAGCCGCCACAGTAAACCATTTTATCATTTGGAAGGTTCATTCTTAATGCATAACCATGTAGTCCTGGATTCCATTTATCACTAGATTTTGTATAAACAGCCGAAGCAGTTTTTTCCAAACTACAATTATCAAAAGTCGTCCAATCTTGTCTTGCGTATTGAGTGCCAGGATTTTGTAACCATTGACTGTTAAGTGTGACTCCTGAAACATCAGTGCCTCTAATTGCAGGCATTATATGCCAGTCGATATGGTTTCTCACACGGAATTGTCTACTTGAAAATTTGATGATAAGAGTTGTCATTGTTTTATATGATGTAGAACTATCATCATTTGGTATATTAGCTAATGCAGCTGTGGCAAAAGAGGTTGGAGTCAATGAAATGGTCTTTGCTCTCTTGCTTGATGCTCTTTCTTTTTTGATTTTTTCCTTTTCTATAGCAACTTCTGTATCATACGTTTTTTTATCTAAGTTTTTAACAATTGAATTTCCTTTTGAGTCTTCCGTAATTTTTAAATAATGCTTAGACGTTGCAACCACTTTTCCTTTTAAATCCTTATTTCGTGCGAATTCTTCTTGATCCATATTGGCAATTTGCTTTTCCGTAAAGCCTAAATTCAGAAGGTTGTCATATTGCTCAGAAGTCATCTCTACGTTGTTTTTGTTCTTTTGGACACTTGCAGTACCAGCTGCTGATGTAGACGTTGAAAACGGGAAAAGCAACCCAAACAATAGAATAAAAGATACAACGAAATAACTAGGCTTTTTTAAAACCAACCGACTTCACTCCCGAATTTGTAATTTTCACACGGACCACATTTGCGGGAACGATTTAGGAAAACCCTTGAAAATATCTTCTTATGTACCACCTCCTTGAACCAAAATTGTTAACAACTAGCTCATGTATCATGCTCCTTTCTACAATAAAAATAGGTATATATAATTACATACCATTTACCTATTATATTTGAATATTCGAAAAGTTCAATTTAATATTTTTAATGATAAAGTTAAGTAAAACTTAAGAAGGGAGATAAGTTTTTCATATATTAGTCTAATAATCAAGAGTTTGTGTATCTAACTCGAATTCGAGGAATAGAAAAATATTATATTCTTGAACTAAACTGCCCGTTAGTTTAAGTGCAAACATTCACAAACTTATTTTTTTGACCAACTTCCATCGAATGACGGACTGAGGTACGGGCATTAGACCATGGCTCGAAGATCCGCGGCAACGAAGTTAGTCAACGTCGAGCCTATATAATGACCTCTGCTGGAATCTCTAACACCTCGGCAAAGGTTCGAGGCTGCGTCGGGGAGTCATACGGAATATAGACGGTTTTCAGGGCACATAGGCGGGCCCAGGAAAGCCGTCTTTTTTTATTTGTCCGAAAACGGAAGCTGGCTCGGCACATAAGTTAGAGGGTGTTGACCGGGAATCGGTCCGAAATTGCATGCTGTCGCGTCATACTTATCGAAAGGGTTGCGCGGAAATACCTTTCTCACTCGTATGGTAGGGTAGGAGGTAAAATTTTTTTCGGAGATGAAATGTCCGATTTTAAAGGGTTCGTCTGTATCATCCCGTAGATACACTGCGCGGATATGCTTGCTCATTCCTATAATTTTTTGAAAGGTTATTTTTTGCTGTCCCGTTTTGCCTGCTAAAGCGACACTATTATTGAGCGGTATTTTTTCCGTGGCCAGTCCACGTTCACATAAAACAAATTACGGAGGGATGCGAAATGGAGAGAAAGGTTTTTGACAAGAGAAATCCAACGGAAGGAGGGAAACATTTTATACCGCTGCCAAGTGACGCCAGGCATTACGTTAATCACGATAGGATGAGCGCAGATAAATTATTTCTGTATGCGTTGATAATCGATTATTACAATCCTCTAGAAGGCTGCGCGTTTCCGTCGGTAGAAACACTGGCAGTTAAATACGGTAAGGTTCCGGATACTACGAGCAGTCACCTAGATGATTTAAAGGAAGTCGGGTTGATCGATTTTCCCGAAAAGGGATTTTATATACCGCTTGTTCCGTTGGGTGAGGAAGATTTTTATATAGAGTTTCCGCAGGCGTGGGAAAACTACGAAACGGCAATAAAACGAAGCGATACAAGAAAGAAATCTGCGGCAGAGAGAATGAGAAAATGGAGGCAGGAAAGAGGTTACACGGATTAACAGGTAAGTGTACACCTAATTAACAAGGGTAACAAGGCTGTCATTTAGGTGTTAACTAGATTTAAAGAACGAGACTTAATAAAAGAACAACTTCTTGGGAATATTTCAACCACAATGGAAGTAACCGATTCAACCATACTGCCCTTTTCTAATAAACTAATTGTTTCCCTGTTTCATTCATTGAACGCCATCGATATTACGTTACTTGGCCACGCGATGTCCGTGTCGATGCGGACAGACTTGGTGGCAAATTATCAAAAATTCATAACAGAAATTTTGATTTATGCAGGGAAAGGATTCAATTTAATGGTTGATCGCGGCTGGCTCCAACAGCCTCCGATGGCACCAAATCGAAAAGATCTTGAAGATATGAAATGAGCAGAAAAAGGCTTATCAGCAGTGAAAGCCTTTTTTATTTTTAGGACAAATAGCATATTGAAATTCCCCTAAAATTAAATACCAGAAATTTTTCATTCACCATCCCTCATGTTTCCTGTAAAATAGGAAAAGGGGGGTTAAGAAATGGATTTAAAAGCAGGTTTATGGCAGCAACAAACGTTAAAATTGGCGATGACACAAGAGTTAACCCAGGCGATTGCACTCTTACAGTATTCAGCACAAGAACTAACTTCTTTTTTAGAGAATAAAGCTCTTGAAAATCCCCTGATCAAGGTTGAAAATAACAATATTCAGCCTATTAACCCATTAATTGACCGCAATCGGCGGAAACATACTAAAAACACAGAAAATGAGTGGATTGAACAAATTGCGGCAAAGACATCTTCTGTTGAAGAACAATTGATCAGTCAACTTAAAATGCAAAAATACTCTAGTAAGCAATTAAGAGTTATTAAATACTTGATTGAAAATCTTGATGTAAACGGATACTTATCTTCAGAACCTAAGGAAATCTCCGAACAATTAGGTGTACCTTTAGAACTGGTAGAGGAGAGCATTATCGTTATCCAAGCATTAGAACCGGCAGGAATCGGGGCACGTGATCTTCAGGAATGCTTATTAATTCAAATTGAAAGAGAAAATTTAGAGGATGACTTAGCGCTAACGATTCTTACTCAGTATTTCATCCCCTTTGCAGAAAAGAAATGGAAGCAAATTGCAAAGGAATTACAAATTCCACTTCAAAAGATTCAAGAGATATTTGACACCATACAACAATTAAATCCACGCCCTGGTGCACTTTTTGAGCAGGAAAGTTCTTCCTATATTATCCCTGATGCGATCGTCGAACGGGTTGGAGAGGGTTTTTCCGTGAGGTTGTGTGATGATATTATTCCTAAAATCAGCTTTAACGACAATTATTATAAAAGTTTTACTAGCAGCCAAGATGCTCAAGTAGGCCGTTTTTTACAAGAGAAAGTACAGGATTATCAATGGATTTTGCGAAGTATCGAGCAAAGAAAAGAAACCTTAACGAGGGTTGTCAGTAAAATTGTGGAAAAGCAGATCCCGTTTTTTGAAAAAGGGCGAGAATATTTAGTTCCAATGACGATGAAAGAAATTGCAGTTGAACTTGATATTCATGAATCCACGGTCAGTCGTGCTGTGAAGGAAAAATATGTTCAAACACCAATTGGAACTTTTTCACTAAAATCCTTCTTCACAAGCACGATTCAAACGGTATCAAATGAAAGCACTTCCTCTAGTCAGGTGAAAAATGCGATTGCTTCGTTGATAGAAACTGAGAATAAACAACGTCCGCTGTCCGATCAAGAAATTGTAGAAGAGCTTAAGAAATGCCAGGGAATTGTGGTTTCAAGGAGAACGATTGCAAAGTACCGCGATCAACTCGGAATACCCTCCTCTTCTAAAAGAAAAAGGTTTGATTGAAAGGAAATGAACAATGCGACAAACAGTCATTAGCTTTTATACTAGAAAACGCTGCCCACTTTGTGAGAAAGCAAAAAAAACAATCCTTGAATTAAAAGAGGAATTTAATTTTTCTCTCGAAGAAATTGATATTGATGAAAGTGATGAATTAACGGAACTGTACGGAATTATGATTCCTGTTGTTCATATTGATGGCGAGGAAGTTGCTTTTGGAATAATTAACAAAATTGACATAAGTAACCGTTTACAAGAAAAAATACGAAACTTTTAAGTTGAAAATGGTTTTCACTCCTGTTAGAATGTAAATTGTTAGCAGGGGTGATTTTTTTTCGATGAAGTGGGACATAATTTGTCTAGGGTGGACGTTTTATGACCAGTTACTTATAATAAAGGAGCAAGGTGTTATGCAATCACTCATCGATATTCAAAAAAGATTATTACCTGATCTCCTTCAAGTGCTACACAAACGATATTCTATCCTTAGGCATATAAGTTTTATGCAGCCTGTAGGAAGAAGGAGTCTTGCTACCAACCTTGGGTATACAGAACGAGTCCTTCGTGGCGAAGTGGATTTCCTAAAGGAACAAAATCTTATTTCTATTAACAATATTGGAATGAGTTTAACCTCTGAAGGGAAAAATTTGCTGGAAGACTTAGAAGAAATGATTCGCGAACTAATTGGGATCGATGTGATGGAGCTAGAATTAAAACATCGTCTTAAAATTCGTAAAGTAGTTATCGTACCGGGCAACAGTGATGATTCCTTAATGGTAAAGGATGACCTAGGTAAGGCCAGCGCATTATGCATGAAAAATTACTTAGATGGGAAAAATATTATCGCTGTAACTGGCGGTTCAACCATGGCAGCTGTTGCAAATGTACTTACCCCTGAACTTGGAAAAAAGGATCTTCTATTTGTTCCTGCTCGAGGTGGAATAGGTGAGGATGTACAGAATCAAGCAAATACGATTAGCTCGATTATGTCGAGAAATACTCGATCGAAACACCGAGTGTTCTATGTTCCCGACCAGGTTAGTAATGAAATTTATGAATCTCTTATCAAAGAACCAGATATTCATGATGTGTTAAATCTAATTAGATCTGCAAGCATGGTTCTTCATGGTATTGGGGATGCTATTACAATGGCTGAACGTCGAAAAACAAAACCCGAGATTATGCAGAAACTTATAGATAATTCTGCAGTGGGAGAAGCCTTCGGGTATTACTTTAATGAAGATGGTGAAATCGTCCATAAGGTTTTAACGATTGGACTTCAACTAGAAGACTTAACACAGATTCCTAATGTGATTGCAGTAGCCGGTGGTGCGTCCAAGGCAAAAGCAATTAAAGCTTATATGAAAAAAGCACCGGCCTCGACGATACTTATAACCGATGAGGGTGCAGCGAGAAAGTTATTAAAAGGATAATTCCTTTTTAAAATAAAAACCTTTTTTCAATCCAAGGAGGATATTAAAATGACAGTAAAAGTTGGTATTAATGGATTTGGTCGTATCGGCCGTAACGTATTCCGTGCGGCATTAAATAATGCAGATATGGAAATCGTAGCAATTAACGATTTAACTGATGCAAATATGCTTGCGCACCTTTTAAAATACGATACTGTTCATGGAACACTTCAACAAGAAGTTACTGTTGACGGCGAATATTTAGTTGTTGGCAACCAAAAGGTAAAAGTAATTGCTGAACGCGATCCAGCTCAATTAGGTTGGGGAGAACTTGGTGTTGAAGTAGTAGTTGAATCTACTGGACGTTTCACAAAGCGTGAAGACGCAGCAAAACACCTTGAAGCAGGTGCGAAGAAAGTTATCATTTCTGCTCCAGCAGATAACGAAGATATCACTATCGTAATGGGTGTTAACCAAGATCAATACGATCCGGCAAACCACCACGTATTATCAAACGCTTCATGTACAACAAACTGTCTAGCTCCTTTTGCGAAGGTTTTAAATGATGAATTCGGAATTAAGCGTGGAATGATGACTACAATCCACTCTTATACAAATGACCAACAAATTCTAGATTTACCACATAAGGACTACCGTCGTGCACGTGCAGCAGCTGAGAACATGATTCCAACTTCTACAGGTGCAGCAAAAGCTGTTTCATTGGTACTTCCTGAACTTAAAGGTAAATTAAACGGTATGGCAGTACGTGTACCAACACCTAACGTTTCTATCGTTGATTTAGTTGCTGAGTTAGAAAAGGATGTAACGGCTGAAGAAGTAAATGCAGCACTAAAAACAGCTGCTGAAGGTCCATTAAAAGGAATTTTACACTATAGCGAACTTCCATTAGTATCAACAGATTATAATGGCAGCCCTGCTTCTTCATCTATTGATTCATTATCAACAATGGTTCTTGAAGGCAACATGGTTAAAGTATTATCTTGGTATGACAACGAAGTTGGTTACTCAAGCCGTGTTGTTGACCTTATTGGATACATCGCTCAAAAAGGTCTATAATCAATAGTTGGTTGAGATTGGAAAATATTTCATCAAAAAGCTATAATGATTTAGGGTATTTCAAAGGGGAGCGGGGAACATTCCCCCTCCCTTTTTTTGTTGGAAATGTTGTCAATACATAAGGAGGCTTTTCGCATGAACAAGAAAACATTAAAAGATGTTGATGTTAAAGGAAAACGCGTATTCTGCCGCGTGGATTTTAACGTGCCGATGCAGGATGGAAAAATTACTGATGAAACAAGAATTCGCGCTGCTTTACCAACGATTCAATACCTTGTTGATCAGGGTGCTAAAGTCATTTTAGCGAGCCATTTTGGACGTCCAAAAGGTAAAGTGGTTGAGGAAATGCGCTTAACTCCAGTGGGTGTAAGACTTTCTGAACTACTTGGTAAAAACGTACAGAAAGCGGATGAAGCCTATGGTGATTCTGTTAAATCTTTGATTGAATCAATGAATGAAGGCGATGTTCTTCTTCTTGAAAACGTTCGGTTTTATCCAGGTGAGGAAAAGAATGATGCAGAACTTGCGAAATCGTTTGCAGAACTTGCTGATGTTTATGTAAACGACGCATTTGGTGCTGCACACAGAGCCCATGCTTCTACAGAAGGTATTGCACACCATCTTCCTGCGGTATCTGGTCTTTTAATGGAAAAAGAGCTTGATGTTCTTGGAAAAGCTTTATCAAATCCTGAGCGTCCGTTTACTGCCATTATTGGCGGTGCAAAGGTTAAGGACAAGATTGGTGTTATAGAAAATCTATTAGAACAGGTTGATAACCTAATCATTGGCGGCGGACTTGCCTATACATTTGTTAAAGCGCAAGGTCATGAAATTGGTAAATCACTGCTTGAGGCAGATAAAATTGACTTAGCAAATTCTTTTATCGAGAAAGCAAAAGAAAAAGGTGTCAATTTCTATATGCCAGTTGATGCAATCGTTGCGGACGACTTTTCTGGGGATGCGAATATCAAAGAAGTAGCGATTGAGGAAATTCCTGCTGATTGGGAAGCACTTGATATCGGACCAAAGACTAGAGAGATATACCGTGACGTAATCCAAAAGTCAAAATTAGTAATTTGGAACGGACCTATGGGTGTGTTTGAAATCGATGCATTTGCTGGTGGAACAAAGGCAGTTGCAGAAGCACTTGCAGAAGCAGAAGGTACATATTCTGTAATTGGCGGCGGAGACTCCGCAGCTGCAGTAGAAAAATTCAATTTAGCAGAGAAAATGAGCCATATTTCAACAGGCGGCGGCGCTTCACTTGAATTTATGGAAGGCAAAGAACTTCCAGGCGTTGTAGCATTAAACGATAAATAACTTTTAACTTGTAGTAAGGAAGGATGTGCCCGCATGCGTAAACCGATTATTGCAGGTAACTGGAAAATGAATAAAACACTAGCAGAGGCTAAAAGTTTCACGGAAGAAGTAAAAGGACTTGTTCCCGATTCTGGGAAAATTGATTCTGTCATCTGTGCACCAGCTTTATTTTTACAAAATCTTGTAGAAATCAGCGAAGGCACCGATGTTAAAATTGGTGCACAAAACATGCATTTTGAAGAAAGTGGAGCATTTACTGGGGAAATCAGCCCTAAACCACTTTCTGAAATTGGGGTTCAATATGTAATTATTGGCCATTCAGAGCGCAGAGAAATGTTTAATGAAACAGATGAATCTGTAAACTTAAAAACACTTGCAGCCTTTAAATATAACTTAACACCAATCGTATGCTGTGGTGAAACACTTGAGCAACGTGAAAATGGTGAAACAAATGATTTAGTTGCTGCTCAGGTACAAAAAGCACTTGCAGGTTTAACTGATGAGCAAGTGAAACAAACTGTTATTGCCTACGAACCGATCTGGGCGATTGGAACAGGTAAATCTTCTACATCACAGGATGCAAATGATGTTTGCGCGCATATTCGTCAAGTTATTGGCCAGCAGTTCAGTGAAGATGTTGCCAATGCTGTTAGAATTCAATATGGCGGCAGTGTAAAACCAGAGAACATTAAAGAGTATATGGCTCAGCCAGATATCGATGGTGCTCTTGTGGGTGGAGCAAGCCTTGAAGCTCGCTCATTCTTGCAGCTATTGGAGGCAGGAAGCTATGAGTAAGTCTCCCGTTGCCCTCATCATTCTAGATGGATTTGGATGCAGGGATGAACAAAAAGGGAATGCTGTCTATCATGCAAAAAAACCGAATTTCGATCGGTATTGGAGTAATTTTCCACACTCACATTTAACCGCTTCGGGAGAGGCAGTTGGGCTTCCAGAGGGACAAATGGGTAACTCAGAAGTTGGCCATTTGAATATCGGTGCAGGCCGTATTGTTTACCAAAGCTTAACTCGTGTGAATATTGCCATTCGTGAAGGTGAATTTGAAAAAAATGAAACCATCTGTAGTGCGATGGATCATGTTAAGAAAAACGGAACCAACTTACATTTATTTGGATTATTATCGGATGGCGGTGTACACAGCCATATTAACCATATGTTTGCACTCTTAAAGCTGGCGAAAGAAGAAGGAATTGAGAATGTTTACATTCATGGTTTCCTTGACGGACGTGATGTTGGCCAGAAAACAGCTGCAAAATATATTCAACAAACTTTGGATAAAATGAAGGAGTATGGCGTTGGAGAATTTGCTACCATTTCTGGACGCTATTATTCAATGGACCGTGACAACCGCTGGGAGCGTGTTGAAAAGTCATATTGTTCAATGGTTTATGGTGATGGGCCTGCTTACACGAATCCATTAGAGGTAGTAGAGGATTCCTACCAACATGGAATTTATGATGAATTCGTCATTCCATCCGTAATTACAAAGGAAGATGGTCAGCCGGTTGCGACAATCCAAGAAAATGATGCAGTCATATTCTATAATTTCCGTCCAGACCGAGCAATCCAAATTTCTAATGTATTTACAAACGAAGATTTTAGACCTTTTGACCGCGGTGAAAAACATCCGAGAAATTTATTTTTTGTTTGTTTAACACATTTCAGTGAGTCGGTTAACGGATATGTTGCTTTTAAGCCTTCTAACTTAGACAACACATTAGGAGAGGTCTTATCGCAAAATGGTTTGAAGCAATTAAGAATTGCCGAAACAGAAAAGTATCCACATGTTACCTTCTTTATGAGCGGCGGCCGTGAGGAAAAGTTCCCTGGTGAAGAGCGGATTTTAATCAACTCTCCAAAAGTTGCTACCTATGACCTGCAGCCTGAGATGAGTGCCTATGAAGTTACAGACGCTCTGCTTAAGGAAATTCAGGATGATAAATTTGATGCCATTATCCTAAACTTTGCTAATCCTGATATGGTAGGTCATTCAGGTATGTTAGAACCGACTGTGAAGGCAATTGAAACGGTTGATGAATGCTTAGGGAAGATTGTTGATTTAATTATTGAAAAAGGTGGGACAGCTATTATTACTGCTGACCATGGTAATGCAGATGAAGTCATTACACCAGAAGGCAATCCAATGACAGCACATACAACGAATCCAGTACCGGTCATCATTACTAAGAATGATGTGGAACTGCGAGAAGGCGGTATTCTTGGAGATTTAGCTCCAACGATGTTAAATCTGCTTGGTGTAGGACAGCCTGAGGAAATGACAGGAAAATCATTAATTAAATAATTTTTCACATTAAAAGGAGAGAATAAAATGCCAATTATTTTAGATGTATACGCTCGTGAAGTACTAGATTCCCGCGGTAACCCAACAGTTGAAGTAGAAGTAACTACAGAATCAGGTGCTTTTGGACGTGCATTAGTTCCAAGTGGTGCTTCTACTGGTGAATACGAAGCAGTAGAACTTCGTGATGGGGATAAAGAACGTTACCTTGGTAAAGGTGTATTAAAAGCAGTTGATAACGTTAACGAAATTATTGCTCCACACCTTGTTGGCGAAGAATTTAGTGTATTAGATCAAGTTTCTGTTGACCATGCTCTTATTGAGCTTGATGGTACTGAAAACAAAGGTAAATTAGGTGCAAATGCAATCCTAGGTGTTTCGATGGCCGTAGCTCATGCTGCTGCAGACTATTTAGGTGTTCCTTTATATCAATATCTTGGTGGATTCAATGCAAAGCAACTTCCAGTTCCAATGATGAACATTGTAAATGGTGGAGAGCATGCTGATAATAACGTAGATATTCAAGAATTCATGGTTATGCCTGTAGGAGCTCCTAACTTCAGAGAAGCACTTCGTATGGGTACAGAAATTTTCCACAGCTTAAAATCAGTTCTTAAAGAAAAAGGTCTTAACACAGCAGTTGGAGATGAAGGTGGATTTGCTCCAAATCTTGGCTCAAACGAAGAAGCACTTCAAACAATTGTTCAAGCAATTGAAAAAGCTGGTTACAAGCCTGGTGAAGAAGTATTCTTGGCAATGGACGCTGCATCTTCTGAGTTCTATAACAAAGAAGATGGAAAATATCACTTAGCAGGTGAAGGTGTTGTTAAAACTTCAGCTGAAATGGTTGATTGGTATGAAGAGCTTTCTAACAAATATCCAATTATCTCCATTGAAGATGGTTTAGATGAAAACGATTGGGAAGGTCACAAGCTTCTAACTGAACGTATTGGAAACAGAGTTCAATTAGTTGGTGACGATTTATTTGTTACAAATACTAAGAAACTTTCTGAAGGAATCACAAATGGTATCGGTAACTCAATCCTAATCAAAGTTAACCAAATCGGTACTTTGACTGAAACTTTTGATGCGATTGAAATGGCGAAGCGTGCAGGTTATACAGCTGTTATTTCTCACCGTTCTGGTGAAACAGAAGATAACACAATTGCTGATATCGCTGTTGCTACAAATGCTGGTCAAATCAAAACAGGTGCTCCTTCACGTACAGACCGTGTTGCAAAATACAACCAGTTACTACGTATTGAAGACCAATTAGGTGAAACAGCACAATACAACGGATTAAAATCTTTCTATAACTTAAGAAAATAATCAACTAAGCAAAGGCACTCATTGACGAATGAGTGCCTTTTTTTGTTTTGCATAGCTGGAGACAACCTTCATGAAAGTATCTAAAGAATAGGATAGAAAAGTAAATAATTGGGGGTGTATTTGTGGGCGATTGTCGAATTTTAATCGGGAGTCCAATCCATCGAAAACCAAATATCCTAAAAGAGTTTTTAAAGTATTTACCTAATATAGAGTCAGACGGTTTAGAAGTTAATTACTTCTTTGTAGACGATAATATAGAACCTGAATCAACGGCCTTACTGAGTCAATTCTCTGAAGAACACGAAGGTGTTACAATTATTCCTTCTAACTCCAGAAATCTATTTATGAGTGATGAAAAAGGGACACACATATGGAATAGTAATTTAGTATGGAAGGTTGCAGAATATAAAAATCAAATCATCGAGTTTGCGTTGAAAAATAATTATGATTATCTATTTTTTATTGATTCGGATATTTTATTACATCCTAAAACACTTCAACAATTGATAAGTACGAAAAAAGATATTATTTCGGAAATATTTTGGACAGATTTTAAAGGAATTGGAATGGAATTACCACAGGTTTGGTTACAGGACGAATATAGCTTTTATTATAAAGAAACAGAGAAAACGTCGGTCGATATTAACAAATCCATAACCAACTTCCTTAGTAAACTAAAGTATCCTGGTGTTTATGAAGTAGGAGGGTTAGGTGCTTGTACATTGATATCCAAACATGCCCTCCAAAAAGGAGCGAATTTTAGTAGAATTAAAAATCTATCTTTTGCGGGAGAAGATCGGCATTTTTGTATAAGGGCCATTGCCTTGGGATTAGATCTTCATGTTGATACTCATTATCCTGCCTTTCATATTTATAGAGAGTCGGATATTAACCGTATCCCTGCTTTTTTTGAGTCAGTGATATCTCAATCTTCAAGAAGGACTTATATTAGAAATTTTAAAAGTTCTAATAATAAACTAACGCTCTCAATGGTTGTTAAAAATGAAGCAAATAATTATTTAAAAAAGGTATTATGCGAACATAGGCGGTACATTGATGAGGCCGTTATCATTGATGATGGCAGTACTGATAATACAGTTGAGATATGTCTAGAGACACTCGAAGGTATTCCTGTTCATCTAATAAAAAATGATATTTCGAAATTTTCCAACGAAGTAGAACTTCGAAAACAGCAATGGCTAGAAACCATTAAAACAAATCCTGATTGGATTTTGAATTTAGATGCTGATGAAATGTTTGAAGAGCAATTTCGAACGAATGTAAGAACAATGATTAACCAAACTCAATTTGATGTACTATGTTTCCGCTTATATGATTTTTGGGATATGGAACATTATCGTGATGACGAATTATGGTGTGCACATAAAACCTATCGTCCTTTCTTGGTGAGATACCAAAAAGATTTTCCTTACAAGTGGAATGAACTAGCGCAGCATTGCGGAAGATTTCCGCGAAATATACTATTAAAACCGTATACTATGTCATCTATCAGATTAAAGCACTTTGGCTGGGCTAATCAGTCAAGGAGAGAAGCAAAATATAAACGTTATTTGGAACTGGACCCGGAATTTAAATATGGGTCGAAAGAACAGACTTTGTCCATACTTGATAAAGAGCCTAACTTGGTTAAATGGGAAGATTAAGCGTTCTATGTAATACAGCAGGGAAATAATATGGACTCCGGTTTGAATGCCGGAGTCATTTTTACATTAGTGCCTTTGGCATGTTTTTTATAAAATTGTTACTTCATTCAGTTAGTGCATCATCCTCCGGATGTTGACTGATTTTATATTTTATATAGGTTAATAATTTTGGAAGGATAGGATGGGAGGGCTTAAGTTGTGAGGCTTTCTTTAAATAATATAGTGCTTCCTTAATGTTGCCTTGTGATAAATACATAGTGGAAAGTTCTGTTGCAGGTATGAATCCCCAAAGGTCTTCTGAAATGTATCCAAGATATTCTTTTGGTTTTTTTAGGTTTAGAGCCAAATGGAACCAGTAAATGGCATTGTCTATTTTTCCTTGCTCTTTAAAAAAATAAGCAATCTTGCAGATAATTTCAGCTCTTGGAGGAATATATTCAAAGCTTCTTAGAAGGGATTTTAGCGCATTTTCATAATCATTTAATTCCTTGTAGCAATGATAAAGGTCTTGAAAGGCAGTTAAGTAAAAAGCGTGGGAATTTTCCTTATCTTTTATGAAAAACTCATTAAAGGCATCTACAGCTTCTTTATACCTATTATTGGAAGTGAGCTCTCGTCCATAATAGTAAAGTTGCCTGGAATTTAAAACTCCATTCTTCTTCAACGTGTTTTCAATAATTTTTAAATTGCGATCGGTTACTCTGTTATCTCTTTGCCCGTGAGTAATGGCGATGTCGGAGTACTGAACGTTATGATTGTAGCTAAATTGGACATATTCGTGGACAGGTTCTACCCATTTATAATTCCGGCTTCTCTTGATAAGTCGTTCACGTTTAAATTGTACTTTCGGCAAACCTGTATCATCAACGCCCAGATTATAATTTGTGATAACTACATCCACATCTGGATTGAGTGAGTGCTTCAATTCTAAAAACTTTTTTCGATCTTCAGGCAAGAGCAGATCGTCTGCATCTAACCACATTAAATATTCTTTCGTTCCTTTTGAAAAAGCAAAGTTTCTAGCTGCGGCAAAATCTGCGACCCATTCAAAGTCATAAATTAAGTCCGTATATTTTCTAGCAATTTCTTTTGTTGTGTCATGAGAACCTGTATCAACAATGATAATCTCATCAACTAGGTCTTTGACACTTTCTAAACAGGCCCCTAGCATTTTTTCCTCGTTTTTGACGATCATGCACAAACTAATGCCTATCAAAAGTACCACCTCATTTATTATTCTTTTATATATTTTTACTCAAAAAATCATTTCGTGTTATAACAAGTGCCCATCCATGGCGGATGAGCACTTATAAATGCAAGTTATATTTTTAGAATGATATTGGATTTTTCAATTATTCTTACATAAAAGTCACTATACTGAGCGTAGGACAACCAGTGATAGGTGGTACGCAATCGCCTAACAGTGGTACGAGATCACTATGGTAGAAGGTTGTTTCTGCCGTCTGGCTCTGAGAGGCATATCCATACATTCCAGGTAATAGGCCTATAAATTGGACTTCCCAATTCTCATTATTACCAACAACGTTATTAGTTTGTAAATCTCTGATAGAGCACCCCGGGATAGAAATTGTATTTTGTCCCCTACATACTCTTTGACCAGCAACAAATTCAAAAACTCTTACAGTAACAGTTTTTGGAGTTGTTGTATTATTTAAAATCTTCATCAGGAGCTCATTTCCACCAGAAGTTAAAAACGGACCAGTGGTATAATTATTAATACCAATTCCCAATTCACTAATAATCTGACGTACCTCAGTTTTTATTTCTTCTAAGCCAAATGAAGGGCTGAAAATGGCACTTTCAATGGCCGCGACCTCTGATTTGATTTCAGCTAAACCGAACGAAGGGTTAAAAATGGCACTTTCAATGGCCGCGACCTCTGATTTGATTTCAGCTAAACCGAACGAAGGGTTGAAAATGGCACTTTCAATGGCTGCGACTTCAGATTTGATTTCTGCTAAGCCAAACGAAGGGTTGAAGATGGCACTTTCAATGGCCGCGACCTCTGATTTGATTTCAGCTAAACCGAACGAAGGGTTGAAGATGGCACTTTCAATGGCTGCGACTTCAGATTTGATTTCAGCTAAGCCAAACGAAGGGTTGAAGATGGCACTTTCAATGGCAACAACTTCAGATTTAATTTCGGCTAAGCCAAACGAAGGGTTGAAGATGGCACTTTCAATGGCCGCGACCTCTGATTTGATTTCGGCTAATCCAAATGAAGGATTGAAGATGGCACTTTCAATGGCCGCGACTTCTGATTTGATCTCCGGTAATCCAAAAGACGGATTTGTTAAGATGCTAATGATGTTCGTAATGTCACCAAATGAAACATTGGATAGAATACTTTCTATATTAGCGACTTCAGATTTAATTTCCGCTAAACCAAACGATGGGTTAAAGATCGCACTCTCAATAGCCGCAACTTCGGATTTGATCTCCGGTAAACCGAAAGAAGGATTGGTTAGGATACTAATGATGTTGGTAATATCGCCAAAGGAAACATTCGTTAAAATACTTTCAATGTTGGCGACTTCAGACTTAATTTCGGCAAGGCCAAATGAAGGGTTGAAGATAGCACTTTCAATGGCAGCAACTTCAGATTTGATCTCCGGTAAACCGAAAGAAGGATTCGTTAGGATACTTACAATGTTGGTAATATCGCCAAAGGAAACATTTGTTAAAATACTTTCAATGTTGGCGACTTCAGACTTAATTTCGGCTAGGCCAAATGAAGGATTGAAGATGGCACTTTCAATGGCAGCAACTTCAGATTTGATCTCCGGTAAACCGAAAGAAGGATTGGTTAGGATACTAATAATGTTGGTAACATCGCCAAAAGAAATATTCGATAAAATGTTTTCAATGTTGGCCACTTCAGATTTGATTTCCTCTAAACCGAAAGAGGGGTTCTCTAACAAGCTTTCTATGTGTCTGATTTCAAACTTGATTTCCTCAAGACCAAACGATGGACTTTCTAAAAGGCTTTCAATATGTCTGATTTCGGACTTGATCTCTTCAAGACCAAAGTTCGGATCTTTTAATAGTTTTATTATTTTTATTATAAGATCACTGCAATCAATAGGTCTTAATCCCATTTTTCCACTCTCCTTGCATGCTAGTTCAAAACATACTATGCAATAAAAAGGTTGAAGCATAGGAGTTTGTACCAATTTACAACAAATATGTATGGATTATCAGATAGTGGGTTTCCTTGTAACAAACAATTCTAGGTAATTTCCCAAAAGCTGACACAATACTTGTATTGTTAAAAGGTAAATAATATGGTAAATTAAAAATACTGTGAAATGTACGAACTACAGGAGGTGGCTTACATGCATGCATTCGTTGTTACATTATTAGTAATCGTAAGTATTGGACTTATTCTTGTTGTTTTATTACAATCAGGTAAAAGTGCTGGACTATCAGGTGCCATTTCAGGTGGTGCTGAGACATTATTCGGTAAGCAAAAAGCACGTGGACTTGATTTGATTCTACATCGTATTACCGTTGTATTAGCAGTTCTTTTCATTATCCTTGCAGTCTTAGTTGCATACTTCGAAGTTTAATAAAGAATGCTCAAAAACCTGGCAAATTGTCAGGTTTTTTTTATTTCACAAAAATGAAGGCTTATTTCTGGAATGTTAGCCTTTTGTTTGCTTAAACTAAGATAATGGATTTTTTTTGAATAAGGCTGTATTAAACTAGACTGTTGATTTGTGCTCTAGGCGCTATGCTTTCCGCGGGCTCGCCCGTGAGCCTCCTCGGTCGTTCCCGACCTGCGGGGTCTCAGGGTGCTCGTAAATCCCGCAGGAGTCAAGCGCCTTCCGCTCCAATCAACAGGTTCTTAAACCCAACATTATCTTTTAACACAGCCTTGAATAAAAGGAGTTTTTACTATGAAAATTGCTACACCGAAGCCCTTTACCTTTAAGGGAGGAAAACGGGCCGTTCTTTTGCTTCACGGATTTACTGGTAATTCGGCTGATGTCCGGATGTTAGGACGCTACTTAGAAAAAAGGGGATATACCTGCCATGCACCGCACTACAAAGGACATGGTGTTCCACCTGAGGAACTTGTACATACTGGTCCTAGTGATTGGTGGCAGGACGTTATAAATGGCTACAATTTTTTAAAGAATCAAGGTCATGAAGAAATTGCAGTCGGGGGACTATCCCTTGGCGGCGTATTTTCGTTGAAATTGGGTTACACTGTACCTATAAAAGGTATTTTTCCAATGTGTGCACCTATGTATATAAAAAGTGAAGATGTAATGTATCAAGGAATTCTCGAATATGCCCGTGAATATAAGGTACGTGAAGGGAAATCCGAAGAGCAAGTCGAAATAGAAATGAATGAGTTTGCGAAAACACCGATGAACACTTTAAAGGAACTTCAATCATTAATTTCTGACGTCCGTAACCATGTGGATATGATTTATGCTCCCACCTTTGTCGTTCAAGCGCGTCATGACAAAATGATAAACACAGAAAGTGCAAACATTATTTACAATGAAGTAGAGTCCGTTGTAAAGGAAATTAAATGGTATGAAGAATCAGGGCATGTCATTACGTTGGATAAAGAACGGGACCAGCTTCATGAAGATATTTACACCTTTTTAGAAAAATTAGATTGGAAGAATTAATCCTTTGAGGAGGGATTTTATTGGAAGATAATATTCAACTGCACGTTGATAAACTATTACAATACATGAGAGATGAGGCTTACAAACCTTTAACCGTCCAGGAACTGGAAGAGGCATTTGGCATTTCAGATTCGAGTGATTTTAAAGAATTTGTTAAAGCACTCGTTCAAATGGAAGAAAAAGGATTAGTAGTTCGTACTCGCAGCAACCGCTATGGCTTACCGCAAAAAATGAACCTAATTCGCGGGAAATTAACAGGCCACGCGAAAGGGTTTGCTTTCGTAATACCAGATGAGCCAGGGATGGACGATATTTTTATCCCGCCAAATGAAACCAACACGGCGATGCATGGAGATACCGTACTTGCACGTATTTCTTCAGAAAGCTCGGGTCAGCGCAGAGAAGGCAGCATTATTCGCATTCTAGAGCGGGGAGTCCAGCAAATTGTTGGTACATATGTGGAAAGCAAGAGCTTTGGTTTTGTAATACCTGATGACAAAAAATTTGCAAGTGATGTTTTTATCCCAAAGTCAGCATCTAAGGGTGCGGTCGAAGGTCATAAGGTTGTCGTCAAATTAACCACCTATCCAGAAGGCAGGAAAAGTGCTGAAGGTGAAGTCATTACAGTTCTTGGACATAAAAATGACCCCGGTGTGGATATATTATCGGTTATTCATAAACATGGTTTGCCGATGGCATTTCCAGACGAAGTATTAAAGCAGGCTAATGAGACACCGGATACGATTGATGAAAGTGAACTAGCGAACCGCCGCGATTTACGGAATGAGACGATTGTTACGATTGATGGAGCTGACGCGAAAGACCTGGATGATGCTGTTACCGTGAAAAAGCTTGAGAATGGCAACTATAAGCTTGGGGTACATATTGCTGATGTAAGCTATTATGTAAAAGAAGGTACGCCAATTGACTTAGAGGCAGAAGAGCGGGCAACAAGTGTCTACTTAGTTGACAGGGTAATTCCGATGATTCCACATCGATTATCGAATGGAATTTGCTCATTGAATCCACGTGTTGACCGCCTGGTGTTATCATGTGATATGGAAATTAATCCGGAAGGTCAAGTAGTTAAACATGAGATTTTCCAAAGTGTCATCAAGACTACTGAGAGAATGACCTATTTTGACGTAAATAAAATATTGGTTGATAAAGATGAGGAAACACGTTCGAGGTATGAATCTCTTGTTCCGATGTTTGAACAAATGGAGGAACTCGCCCAAATCTTGCGCGAGAAGAGAATGAAGCGTGGCGCCATTGATTTCGATTTTAAAGAATCAAAGGTATTGGTAGATGAGGATAGTAAACCAACAGATGTTGTTCTTCGTGAGCGATCAGTTGCAGAACGACTGATTGAAGAATTTATGCTGGCGGCCAATGAAACGGTTGCGGAGCATTTCCACTGGATGGAAGTACCGTTTATTTACCGTATCCACGAAGATCCAAAGGAAGATAAGCTAAGAAGATTTTTTGAGTTTATCACAAACTTTGGCTACATTGTTAAAGGCACAGCCAATGATGTACATCCAAGAGCCCTTCAGGAAATTATTGAGGAAGTTCAAGGAAAACCGGAAGAGATGGTTATTTCTACCGTTATGCTTCGTTCTATGCAACAGGCGAAATACGACCCAGAGAGTCTGGGACACTTTGGCTTATCAACAGAGTTTTATACTCATTTCACCTCGCCAATCAGACGGTACCCTGATACCATCGTTCATCGTTTGATTCGGACGTATTTAATCGAAGGAAAGCTTGATGAAACGACAAGGGAAAAATGGAATGCGAGATTACCTGAAATTGCTCAGCATTCATCCAAAATGGAGCGCCGGGCAGTTGACGCAGAACGTGAAACGGATGAACTAAAGAAAGCTGAATACATGGAAGATAAGATTGGTGAAGAGTATGACGGTATTATAAGCTCAGTTACCAATTTTGGAATGTTTGTCGAGCTTCCAAATACTATCGAAGGTCTCGTTCATGTCAGCTATTTGACGGATGATTACTATCGCTTTGATGAACGTCATTTTGCAATGATTGGCGAGCGGACAGGTAATGTATTCCGAATCGGTGATGAAATTACCGTTAGAGTGGTAAAGGTCAATAAAGACGAACGTTCAATTGATTTTGAGGTCGTCGGTATGAAAGGGACTCGCCGCGAGCGAACTGAGAATACAAGGGTATTTAAAACTGGCAGTGATACGAAAAAACCTCGCCGCAATAATACAGGTGGCCGTGGAGGTCAAAAGACTGAAGGTGCTGGACAGGGCTCAGGAGCGAGAAAGAAAAAGAAGTTTTACGATAATGTACCGAAAAATAAAAGCACCAAGCGCAAAAATAAGAAAAGGTAATTTTGGAGGGGACCTTTACAAGGTCCTCTTTCAATTGTTATGAATTCGGTTTTCTGCTAAAATGAATCCATAACGAGGTGAGAGACATGCCAAAAGGTGTAGGGAAAGTAGTTGCGCAAAATAAAAAGGCTTATCATGATTACTATATAGAAGAAACATACGAAGCCGGAATTGTTCTTCAAGGGACTGAAATTAAATCTATTCGCGCAGGAAAAGTGAATTTAAAGGATTCCTATGCAAGAATCCAGAATGGTGAAATGCATCTATTAAACATGCACGTCAGCCCATATGAGCAAGGAAATCGCTTTAATCATGATCCACTAAGACAAAGAAAGCTTTTGCTCCATAAACGAGAAATTAATAAGCTTTTTGGAGAAACTAGAGAAGCAGGTTATGCGCTAATTCCTTTAAAAATTTATTTGAAAAACGGTTTTGCTAAGGTGTTATTAGGATTAGCAAAAGGTAAAAAGAACTATGATAAGCGTGAAGTTTTAAAGCAAAAAGAAGCTAAGCGAGATGTTGAGCGCGCCTTCCGTGAGCGTCAAAAAATGTAATACAAAAATTTACAATTGAAAAAGACGCTCAGTGTGTTATAATAAGTTTGTCGCTAAGAAGCGATGAGAAACTTTTGCTCAAACTATTGTTGAGCATCCTAACGCTTGCTAAAATCTTTCATTAGATTTTGAGCACATTTTATAATGGGGGCGCTAAGGATTCGACAGGGGTAGTTCGAGCTTGGGTTGCGAGTCGAGGGGATCGGCCTCGTTAAAACGTCAACGCCTATAACTGGCAAAACTAACAACAACCTAGCTTTCGCAGCTTAATACTGCATAGCTGTTCGCCCCTCCATCGCCTATGTGGTAGGGTAGCGGACTCACTCTAAGTAGGCTACGCCGGAGTCCACCGTCTGAGGGCGAAGGAAGAGAACAACCAGACTAGCTGACCGGCCGCCTGTCGATAGGCAAAAGGATCAGCGAAGCGCCAATATGTCGACTACACTCGTAGAAGCTTAAGTGCCGATATCTTTGGACGCGGGTTCGATTAATTATTAGTCGCCTTATGTGGTAACACATAAGTGAAAATTCGGCTTTATCGGTGAAACCTAAGTCGCTTAACTGGCGATAAGGCAATGCCGAGCGGTATGTGGAGTAATCCAACAGCCGTGTATCGACTTATAGGCTGCCATTTCGAAAATGGTAGTACTAGGATGCGAAATCCTACCTTTAGGTAAAATTATATTTCGCATAAGACGCCGAAGGACCTGGGTAACACAGGTTCAAGATATAGTCAGTGCCATGACGAAAGCATGGAAACGCACGTCCCGCCGTCTCCACCATACATAAGGTGGATAACAAGATCAGCTGATGCTGGTCTTTTTTTATATGTTAAAAAGCCATTTTCAAATGCGAGTTTCTGTTCTAATAATTTTGGATTATATTTTCCGTTTCGAGGTGTTACCTTTTCATATTCCATAAGAATCCATTGAGCCCTTTTTCTTTTTTTCTCTACTCTTAGATATGGGGAGATATGAGTAAGTAAAGATAAAACATCCTCTTTTTTCTTAATAGTTAATGTATAAGAATCCTTATGATGTGCTGGATCATAATTCTTTTTATTTGTGATTGTTCCGCCGGAGAGAGGTTGAATGAACTGTAAAAGCTCCTTATCTGTTGAGGCGATTGAAATACATGAACGTCGATGTTCATTTGTATGCATTCTACTTAATGAAATAGAGCCTTCCCCATCAATGATTCCTGCAATATATGCTTCCTCCCAGCACTCCATAATGACTCACCCTCATATTCTTTCTATTTAATTACTAGTACATATGTTCTATATCTATTTTAATACTTATTTCCAAACTCTTCAAATTTCAACGAAAAAAAGCTATCCCTTCATAATGAAAGGATAGCTTTTTCATTTTTAATGCGGCATATTGTTGTTCATGTTCATATTGTTAGTTGGCATTTGTGTTTGACCCATATTTTGTCCCATAGTGGAACCTTGTGCTGTGGCAAAAGAATTTCTGTAAGTATTCATGTCTGTCTCTGCAAGCTGTGGAACTTGATAGTAATGGTGTTTATTTTGATAAACAGAAAGTTCATAACCCATTTCTATGCAATTTGGAATCGAATCAGCAAGCACACGGCGAACAACGGGATTGGTTGTTTCTAGCGCTGCCATTGTTTTCATCGAGGCACCTGATTTACAGGAAGCAAGCATACAGCTTGAAATGTATTCATCATTTATCTCAGATACGGATTGCCAAGGTTTCTTTGGCTGCGTTGGCTTCATGCCATAGATGAAGTCATTCCCTTGGTTCATCATATATTTGGAAGTTGGATGGGAAGGATTTTGTCCAGATTTGAAACATTCAACAGTGATGTTGTATTCATCCTGCATGAATTTATACTGACGGTCAAGAATGTCCAGTAATTCAGGGTCTTTTACATGTTGGCGCAATAACATGTACTGATTCAGTGTACCAATTGCTGCACCTAATACTTCATTTAAGTCGATTACCTCATGTCCTCCATGATTTAGTTGTGGAGGTACATTACCTGTATGCATGTTTTGGTGCATCTGACCTTGTTGTCCTTGCTGGTTTTGCATCATTTACTTCTCCTCCTAGTTGAGTAATATTAGCCATAGTTATTATGTATCAATTGACCGTAGTTATTCATATCACCAATATGTTCAAAAGATTGTAATTTGAGGGCGTTTTTCTACAATTTTGGTTTTAGAAAAACAAAACACGTCAATAATGACAGGTAGTGAGTAATAGGAGGTGCGCGCGGAGTGCAAGAGGAATTAAAAATCTTTTATCAAATATTTACCACCACTAAAGATGCAATTGAAAAATTTATGAATATGCTTGATCCGGTAATCCAAAATGCTGAGGATGAACATGAGAGACTATATTATCACCATATCTATGAGGAAGAAGAACAGCGTCTATCCCGATTAGTTGTCCTAATACCGCTCATTAGCAAATTTCAACAAGTAAAAGATGAGAAAGAGTTTTCGCCAGCCAACAATGAATTTAATCGACTTTTACAAGAACTTAACCTTGAAAAGTTTGGTTTACATAACTTTGTCGAACACCTGGATTTAGCGCTTTTTCGTTTTACCGACCCAGAACGAAGCAGCCTGTTAAATGGTTTAAGGGAAGTATCCTATAAGGATTATCAACAGGTAAAGCAAATGCTGCTCGATATAAACAGTCGTTTTGATACGAATTATGTGGATCCACACGCCCATCATGATGAGCATCATGATCATTTGGACCGTTCAGGTTCACATTCAATTGATACCCATTTTACAACATCTAAAAAACAGAAAAAAGGTTTTACGGTAGGAAGCCTAATATAAGAAAAGAGAGGAAAGACAAATGAACAAAACCCAATTATACCCCGATTCTCCGTTATCGAATCAGGAATTTACCCAATTGGATCAAACTGTAATTGATGCAGCCCGAAGACAATTGGTCGGGCGTCGCTTTATTGAGTTATACGGTCCACTAGGCAGGGGTGTCCAAAGTATATTTAATGATATCTTTTCTGAAAATTTAGAAGCAAAAATGGATTTTCAAGGATCTTTTGATACCGATATCGAGTCAAGTAAACGGGTGAATTACACCATACCATTACTATATAAAGACTTCGTTTTATACTGGCGTGATCTTGAGCAGGCAAAGGTTTTGGATATTCCAATAGATTTTTCTGCAGCAGCAAATGCAGCTCGGGACGTTGCGATTCTGGAGGACCAGATGATTTTCCATGGGGCAAGGGAGTTTGACATCCCTGGTTTAATGAATGTACCGGGAAGAATCACACAATTGATTAGTGAATGGTATGAGTCAGGCAACGCTTTTCAAGATATCGTTGATGCAAGAAATAAGCTGCTTGAGATGAATCATAATGGACCATTTGCACTTGTGCTTTCACCCCAGTTATATTCACTGATTCATCGTGTGCACCGCGATACCAATGTTTTAGAAATAGAACATATTCGTGAATTGGTTACGGATGGGGTATTCCAATCTCCTGTTTTAAAAGGAAAATCGGGTGTATTGGTCAATACAGGGAAAAATAATTTAGACTTGGCCGTTTCAGAGGATTTTGAGACAGCTTATTTAGGGGAAGAAGGGTTGAATCATCCTTTCCGTGTTTTTGAAACCGTTGTTTTGCGAATTAAGCGACCTTCAGCCATCTGTACGTTGGAAGCTATGGAAGACTAATGAATAATCGCATTTTCACTGTTGGTTCACTGATCCCAGGAAGGATAATGGTAAAACAGCAACAAGCTCCAACACCAACACCAACAGTGACTCATAAACCTAAGGCTGATGTGATTATCGTGGAGCAAAATGGCGGTAAGATTGAGATTCAACCGGTAAAAGGAAAGCTATTGGATGCTGCCCTTGATCAAGGCAAGCAAATCAATTATAAATGTCGCAAAGGAACATGCGGACAGTGTACCGTTAAAGTTTTAAAAGGAACGGGATTATCTGCCCCAAATGATCAGGAGCAGAAAAAGCTTAAGAATGAATTAACAAACGGGTATCGCTTGGCTTGTCAGGCTGAAATACTTTGAAATAATCCATTCAAAAAGAACAAAAAAACGAGGCCCATCTATACAGGACCTCGTTTTTTTATGCTAATTTCACAATTTTATCTTCAACTGGGAATGGAAGTGAGATATTGTGTTTATTCAATTCATTTACACTAATATCTTGAACAAGCCTTAGTGCTTCTTTTTTAAATGTTTTCGTTACAAATCCAGCGTTAACTTCACATAGTTTTTGTAGGTATTGTAAAGTATCCCTGACTAGCATTTGTTTAATATATGTGTTATTGAGCTGACAGATTAATTTATGTTCTAACCCTTTTATCACGCCAATTTGATCGACATGGGCAATGATATTCTGCCCATCTTCATCAATAAAACCAACCGATACATATTGGCCTTTTGAGAAATCAACATTTGTAAACACTGGGTTTAGATAGATTTCACCGGAAGCGAGGCGAATCGAATCAGCTTCTGCAGCACCGCCAATTTTACGTTGATTTGCAATAACCGTGTGAATATCCTTTAACCCAAATAGCATGTTATACATATTGATGATCCCCCTTTTTTTCGAAGATGTCTATATGGGTAATTCTATAGATAATGAGAATCATTGTCAATGGAATATAAGGTCAAATTTTGACGATAAAATGAATTTAGGTGGTGGGAATTTATTACAGCAACCAGTTATGTGCTAACGAAAGAAGTGTAAGGAAAGATAAACTTAGGGATATTGATAAAAACAGTTTTGCACCTGTTCTCCGAATGAAAGGAAATAGGAAGGATGCTAAAAGACTAAACCATCCGATGACACTTACAATAATAAAGCTATCAAGTACAATATGAGATGGTTGTCCTATATAAAATAAACCCCCTAAAAAAACACATACCAACAGTGGAATGAAAACATCCTTACTTACTTTTACTACGGGTTCACTTTCATCTTCTAGAGAATTTTTCATAAGAAGAGGATAGATAAAATAAGGCAGGACAAAACCAAAGGAGATTCCAGTCCCTAATCTGCGAAGATTATTTGATTCAAATAGATGTGCATAGGAACCAATTCCATCTATCATTAATGGAATAAGAAATAAAAGGAGTAAGAAACTCATTTTAATAGAAGGAATTGTAATCCTTTGTCTGCGTTTGGTGAGATGTAAATATGCTAGTGTTGAAAAGATACCAATATAAATGCCTGTATCTCTTGCACAAACTGTAAGTGCTTCTCCAGACACTTGGAGCGATCGTTCTTCTAATTGATGACAAATGGCCATTCCGAAAAAATGCAATAATTCATGCAACAACTCCATCACTCCTAGTAAAAAACCCAATTCACTCTAAAGAATTGGGTTTTTCTCATGAAATTAGTACGTCATAAATGCGGGTATAATGGAAAGTGCAGAAGCAGCAAACCAGCAAATGCAGCTAAGGACAATCGCAACAATACCAATAATTAAACAAGTTTTTCCGACGGCTTTCTTATCTATATCTTGGTCATTCATCCAAACAATCCCTAAAATGATGCCAACAACAGGTATGAAAAAAGACAAAATGTATAAGAGTGCTTTCTGACCTCCTGACAACTTCAATCCCCTCCAATTAGAAACGAGATAAATCAGTGCTCTTTGAATATGTATGAGAGAGGGAAGGATATTTTGCCTGTCTAGCTGCTAGAAATTTCTTTAATGTTCCCTGGGCCTTTAGGGTGAATCTTTTTTTTAAAAGATTCAGTCTTAAAAGTAACAATTAGGCACTTATTTGTTATAATAAATTTAATACATAGTTCTTCAGGACATAAAAATGGGGTTTGGTAAAATAATATGATAAATAATCTAATTAAAAGCAGTGGTTTTAAAAGAATTTTAATTTTTGTCTTACTCGCGTTAGTTCTTTATGGACTAAAAGATATGATCAATTTGATTTTATTTACCTTTATTTTCACCTTTTTAATGGACCGGTTAGTAATCTTCTTGAACAGAAAAATACCACTTAATCGAAAAATACTTGTTGTTGCATCCTATTCCACCATTGTAGGTCTTCTCTCGTATGGTCTTGTGAAATATTTACCAATGATTATTGGTGAAATAACAGCTCTTATAAAGCAGATTACGACCTTCTATACTTCTAAGCATGACAATATCATATTAAATTATCTGGTAGAGAGGCTTGAGGAAATTCAAATCTCAAGCTATTTAGAGAGAGGTTTTACCTTTTTAATCACCTATTTCACAGATATTAGTACATTTGGCTTGCAAATACTTATCGCCCTTTTAATGAGCTTGTTTTTCTTATTAGAAAAACCAAGACTAATTGAATTTACGAAAAAGTTTAAAACAAGCAAGGTTGCTTCTATTTACGCAGAAATTGAATTTTTCTCGGCTAAGTTTGTGGGGACATTCGGAAAGGTAATTGAAGCACAAATAATTATTGCGGTGGTTAACTGTATTCTAACAACGATTGCATTATGGATTTTTGGTTTCCCGCAATTAGGCGGACTGTCCATTATGATCTTATTTTTGGGCTTGATCCCTGTTGCCGGAGTAATCATTTCGCTTATACCACTAGTCATTATTGGTTATAGTATTGGCGGGGTTATGACAGTCCTTTATGTTTTTATCGCGATTATGATTATACACGCAATTGAAGCATATATATTAAATCCAAACTTAATGTCATCCAAAACGAATTTACCTGTTTTCTACACATTCCTAGTATTAATTTTCTCGGAACACTTCTTTGGGGTTTGGGGCTTAATCATTGGTATTCCCGTTTTTGTTTTCATCTTGGATGTATTAGAAGTAACAGACAATAAAAAAGTATAAAAAACAGTTGAAGGTGATAGGATGAGCGAATGTAAATTGAATCATTCCATTGAAGATGTTAAAAATAAATTCGAATCACAAGTTGCATTTCTTCCTGCTGAAGTAAAGCCATTATTTGAGCATTTTATAACAAAAGAACATACCCAAGACCTATTAAATGAAGTATTTCATCTATTGAAAAAATATGATTTAGCTTCAAAAGAAGAGAGAAATGCAAGAAATAACCGATTATTATTAGTGCTGAAAAATGTTTAAAGTTAAACCTCCAGCAATGGAGGCTTTTTTTTGGGAAATATTCTCTCAATAGGAAGGCGGCTATAATCATGAAAGTTGCTCTTTTAGAAAATAGTAAAGATATCTAAAATGCAGGAGAAAGAAGGGGTATAGTGGGAGAATTATTTAGATTATTGAGAAAAGGTAATAAATCTGCCTTGATTGCAGGAATCGTTAACACCATTATTTCTATCGCCAAAGGTGTTGCATATATGTACACTGGAAATGTCGCCATGTTTGCAGAAACGATGCATAGTCTAGGGGATGCCGCCAACCAGTTTTTCGTGTTTATCGGTTCGGCCTTAAGTAAGAAGTCTCCAACTGAACGCTTTCCAAATGGCTTTGGTCGATTGGTTAACTTAGTATTACTAGGTGCAGTACTAATTGTTGGGATTATGGCGTTTGAGACAATCCAGGAAGGGTATCATCATATCCTTCATCCGGCTGAATCCGAAGGGTTTTTAATTAATGTGGGCGTTCTGGCATTCGCCCTCATCCTAGAGATATACGTACTTTATAAGGCAATGAAGGAAGTCATGCATGAAGTTGGTGAACCTGCAAGTGGTCTAAGTGTCATCTTTAGAAGTTTTGCCCATCTAGGAAGAGCAAAGCCTGCCACAAAGTTAGTTTTTATGGAAGATTTAGTCGCGACCAGCGGCGGATTACTAGCAATACTGGCTGTCATCATATCCCACTTTACCGGTGTCCTTTGGATTGAGGGAGCAGCTTCCATCCTAATTGGTTTAATGATGTTCTTCGTGGTAGGAAGAGTCTTTTTGGATAATGCTGCGGGTGTTCTTGGAAGGGCAGATGAGGAAATGGAAGAGAAAATTGGTCAATTAGTGATGTCTGATCCAGATGTTAAAGATATCCAAGACCTTGCTGTAATTAAAGAAGGGGAAGATTTACATGTGGAATTAGAAATTGAAATTGACCCAAGTCTCACGATAGCAGCTGCAGATGATATTAAAGACCGTCTACAGGAGAAAATCATGGCAGAAAAAGGCGTTGTTGATGTCACGATTGAGTTTGATGAAGAAGATGGAGTCTCGACGTGGAAACCTGATACAACAGAAAAATAAAGATAGGCTTGCTAAGTAGCAGCCTATCTTTATTCCCAGGGCTTTTCAGTTGTAAAATAACTTGCTAGTTCCTTACTGCTTTTTCGATGTTCTTTACGTTTTTCAGCTCTTTCTTTTCCTGTTTCATAGAGTTTTTTTTCTTCTTCTGTTTCAGGAATAATCCTTGGAACTTTTGTCGGTTTTCCGTTTTCATCCAGTGCAACAAAGGTGAAAAAGGCAGTGGCAGCTATCTTTCGATTGCCCGTTAATAAATTTTCGGCAATGATTTTTACGAAAACTTCTATCGATGATGTACCTGTCCAGGTGACAAAGGATTCAAAGCAAACGGAGTCCTGTTGGGTAATCGGACTAAGAAAATCTACGGAGTCCGTTGAGGCGGTAACACATTCTTTTCTTGAATGACGTGCAGCTGAGATGGATGCAAGCATATCCATATCACTCATTAGTTTTCCGCCAAACATCGTATTATGGTTATTTACATCGTTTGGAAAGATCCTGCTCGTTCGAACAACTCTTGATTCATTACATGTTTTTGATTCCATTATTTTCCTCCGTTATCTGAGATATCTTTATTTTTAGCGGAAATCTGATTCTGTAATCATATCATTTAGAAAGCTAAAATGTTAGATTTAAGGCGTAGATGGATTAGTTATGATAAATTACATATATGTATGAATAGAATGGAGGTTCAAAATGGTTACCATGCAAAGAGAAATTATGCAGACATTGAACGTTAAATCTGAGGTTAATCCTAAGGAAGAGATAAGAAATCGAATTGATTTTTTAAAAACTTATCTGTTAAAAACAAAGTCAAAGGGATATGTACTCGGAATTAGTGGAGGGCAAGATTCAACTTTGGCGGGACGGCTTGTGCAGTTAGCCGTGGAGGAACTTCGAAGCGAAGGGAAGGACGCATTATTTATTGCAGTCCGACTGCCTTACGGTGTTCAGAAAGATGAAGCAGATGCCATTCGTGCGATGAACTTCATTCGTGCAGACCGTCAGTATACATATAATATTCAAAGTGCAGTTGACGCCGTTCAAACGGAGTATAATGCTGTAACTTCCTCAGAGCCCTTAAGCGATTATCATAAAGGAAATGTGAAGGCAAGGATGAGAATGATTGCTCAATATGCTTTTGGAGGAATGGAAGGATTGCTGGTAATAGGTACAGACCATGCAGCTGAGGCGGTTACTGGATTTTATACAAAATACGGTGATGGTGGCGTAGATGTATTGCCGTTGAGCGGATTGACGAAACGCCAGGGAAAAGCATTACTTAAAGAGCTTGGTGCAGAGGAAAGCCTTTATATGAAAGTACCAACAGCTGATTTGCTTGATCATAAGCCTGGTCAAGCGGATGAAACAGAACTTGGAATTTCATATGATGACATCGATGATTACTTAGAAGGAAAGCCAGTCTCAAAGGAAATCGCAGATAAGATTGAAAAACGTTATCTTTTAACAGAACATAAACGACAACTTCCAGCATCTATGTTTGATCAATGGTGGAAGTAAGGGAGAGGAAAATAATCCTCTCTTTTTTGTTTTTGAAAAATTCATAAAAATGATATATTTCCACCGTTTATTCGTAGAGAGAGGTTTTATAATTATAAGTAAACGAATGAATTGTAAAATAAAGGATGTGGGAAATATGAAATCGAGGATAACGGAAACTAAATTCCTATTCTATACTGTTAGTGCTATTTTTTTATTGATGATGGTTCGTATTTTCCTCTCTGAGATTTATACCATTTACAATCCCGATAACTATGTAAGTATACATTCCTTTTTAGAGATAATCTGTATATCCATTTCGGTTACTATTTTCCTTTACGGATTAAAAAAGTATAGTACAACAAAATCACTCACTTTGTTACTTCTGGCATTCACGTTTTTTATCGTAGGTACCATTGATCTCTTCCATACTCTTTCCTTCAACGGGATGCCGTTTATTATTACCGCCAGTTCTGTCCAGAAAGCTACTTGGTTTTGGGTTACAGCAAGAGTCATTCAAACCATCTTGATGCTCACTCTAATACTACTGTCAGAGAAGAAGCTAAAGAGAGATTATCGACTAATAACATTGGTTGTTGGAGTTGTCTTAACGGCAACAGTCGGATTTATTATCATTTCTTTTGAAAAGGCGCTCCCGATGCTTGTAATAGAAGGTAAGGGGACAACAATGTTAAAAAATGGGATTGAATAGGGGGTAAGTTTTATCTTATTTATTTCATTAGTTGTGTCGTTATACCAATATTATTTGGAGAAAAAGGAAGACAAATTATATTTTGCCTTAGCGTTTGTCTTTTTATTGCTAACCGAATTAATTTTTACCATTTATCAAAGTGTTTTTGACTTTAATAACTTTTTAGGTCACATATATAAAGTATTTGGTTTTTACTTTATTCTAAAAGGGTTCTATTTTACGGAGTATTATAATCAAAATCAAAAAGATCAATCAAACTTACAAACAACTATGTCAGAACAACCCGGATTATTTTTTAGGTTAAAGAAGAATGGGAAACAATTCATTTGTACAAATATAGAGGGTGAATTATTGCGCGATATTCGTTATTCTCAGGAAGTGATTGTAGGGGAATCGATTTCTAAAATCCTCACACCAATGGATGCTTCCATAAATAAATACTGCCAGTTATCTTTGAACCTTCAAGAAGGTGTAACTTTTGAAATGGTATGTCAGGATAAATTATTGTTAATTTCCATCAAACCATCTGTTGACGAAATTGGCCAAGATGTTATACTAGGAACGGCCATGGATATGACCGGAGTATTTCCTCGAAGGTTCAACCCTAAGCAGATTAGTCAAGAAGAAAATAAAAACGTCAAAATAGTAATGTAATCAATACAAGGATTACCTTACTATTTTTTTATTGTTCAAAGAAACTTGTGTGTTAAAATTTCCATTGACTATGGTATTGAAGGCTCTTATTATTATTACGTTACTATAATAATTATTCACATTGAAATGTGTTCAATACAACAATATGCAAACAGCAATAGGGGGTTATCTCTTGGGGACTTCAAATAAATTAGGTTTTTGGGTATTAACGGCACTTGTCGTTGGAAATATGGTTGGCTCGGGTATATTTATGCTTCCACGCTCATTGTCTGAGGCTGCAAGCCCAGGTGGAGTTTTGTTAGCATGGCTTTTTACAGGTATTGGTGTAATGATGATTGCACTTGTTTTCGGTAACTTAGCCATTCGGAAACCCAATTTAACGGGTGGTCCGCAAATCTATGCAAAAGAACTGTTTAAACCAGGATCTCAAAGTTCAGTCCTTTCAGGATTTATGGCGTCATGGGGTTACTGGATTGGGAATGTAGCTGGAAATGTTGCGATTATTACCACCTTTGCAGGTTATTTATCAACTTTCTTTCCTGTCTTAACTAGTCAAGCGGACTGGTTTACGATTGGCGGGTTTACATTAAAAGTTGGTAATGGGTTAACCTTCATTGTTTGTACCCTTCTATTATGGGGTACGCATTTCATTATTTTACGCGGATTAGAGAGTGCTGGTAAATTAAATTTTGCCGCAACAGCAGCAAAGGTGACTGGATTTTTACTTTTTATCATCGTCGGACTTTTTGCTTTCGATAAAACAAATATAGTACCAATGGTTGAAACTAGATTAGGTGATTCAGGTCAAACATTTGGTTTAATGTCACAGGTTAACAATGCAGCATTAGTAACATTATGGGCATTCTGCGGATTAGAGTCAGCCGTTGTATTTGCCTCACGTGCCAAGCGAAAAATCGATGTAAAACGTGCCACGATTGTTGGACTATTTATCGCTCTTGGCATCTACATTGGAATCAGCACCCTCGTAATGGGGATGTTGGATCAAAATACGCTCATCAATTCGGAAAAGCCATTAATCGATGCGATTCAAACCGTACTAGGACCGGTTGGAGGAAAAATATTAGCTGCTATTGGTTTAGTCAGCCTATTTGGTTCAACCATTGGCTGGGTAATGTTAAGTGCGGAAGTGCCATATCAAGCTGCAAAACAAGGATTATTCTTACCCGCCTTCTTAAAGGAAAACAAAAAAGGACTACCGATATTTTCACTCATTTTAACAAATGGAATCGCCCAGGTTTTTATTTTTTCAACTGTATCAAAATCAATTTCAGGTGCATTTGATTTTATTATCATTATTGCAACGTTAGCCTATTTAGTACCTTATTTTATTGCATCGGTGTATCAATTGAAATTGGTGATTAAGGGAGAAACCTATCTTAACACCAAGTCGAGAGTTATCGACGGAATTATTGCATTAGTTGCTACTATCTATTCAGTTTGGGTAATCATTTCAGGGACTTCTGATCTTAAGACCTTTATATTAGGGATTGTCCTCCTAACAAGTGGGATCTTCTTTTATGGGTCGCTTAAGAAGAGTCATGCGAAAGATAAAGAACAAAAAGAACTATTATCTGCATAATGTTTGTAAACACCTGTCAATTCTGGCAGGTGTTTTACATTTTAATTTATAAAATAGGAAATGATAACTTTGTAGGTATTTATCTAGGACTTAATTAGGAGGTTACTGTAGTGAAGAAATTAGTTATTGTTTTTGCACTTTTACTAAGCATTCTTTTGCTTTTGTCTGCTTGTGGTAAAGATGAGGCAAAGGAAGATAAAAAAGATAATAACAAAACTGCTGAAAAAGCAGATGAACAAGATTTACTGGCAAAGGTCAAGGATGATGGAAAACTGCTAATTGGGACGGAAGGTACATACGCTCCATTTACTTTTCATGATGAAAGTGGAAATCTGACTGGATTTGATGTCGAAATTGCTACTGAAGTGGCAAAACGGTTAGGTGTAGACCCTGAGTTTAAAGAAACCCAGTGGGATGCTATTTTTGCCGGACTTGATGCCAAACGTTTTGATATGATTGCCAACCAGGTAGGAATTCGCCCAGATCGCCAAGAAAAATACGATTTTTCTGATCCTTATATCAAATCTGCTGCTGTCTTGATTACACACAAGGATAATGACAAGATCAAGGCATTTGAAGACATAAAAGGCTTAAACGCAGCACAATCATTAACAAGTAACTATGGAGATATGGCTAAAAAGTATGGGGCCAATCTAGTTGGGGTAGAAGGTTTTACTCAAAGCGTTGAACTTCTCGCATCCAAACGAGTTGACGTTACCATTAACGACCGAATTTCGTATCTAGATTATACAAAACAAAGGCCTGATGCACCGATTAAGGTTGTTGCTACAAGTGAAGAGGCATCGGCAAGCGGGCTTATGTTCAGAAAAGACAGTGATACTCTTGTCACTGAAGTGAATAAGGCTTTGTCCGCAATGATTGAAGATGGCACATACACAAAAATCTCAGAGAAATGGTTTGGTGAAGATGTACTTAAATAGTATTTTTGCTGATCCAGAGAGAACGGCCCGTTTAATGGATATTGCACAAAGTTCCTTTCTGCCCCTTCTGAAAGGGGCTATTTTTAATACTATTCCATTAACACTGATTTCATTTGTCATTGGATTAGCTTTAGCGATACTAACAGCAATGGCTCGTATTTCTCATGTGAAGGTTTTCCATATGATTGCGGGAGTTTATGTTTCAGTAATTCGGGGAACTCCTCTATTGGTACAGTTATTTATCATTTTTTATGGCCTTCCCACTATAGGGATCATTATCGATTCCTATATCGCTGCAGTGATAGGCTTTTCTCTTAGTGTAGGAGCATATGCATCCGAAATTATTCGAGCGGCGATTCTCTCGATAGCGAAAGGACAGTGGGAAGCAGGCTACTCAATTGGTATGAGTTATTCTCAAGTTTTGCGAAGAATTATCCTGCCACAGGCAGCACGGGTTTCCCTGCCGCCACTCTCCAATTCGTTTATTAGTCTTGTAAAAGATACTTCCCTTGCATCTCTAGTACTTGTTTCCGAGATGTTCCGTAAAGCCCAAGAAATTGCTGCGAGCAATTATGAATTCTTATTGGTTTATTCTGAAGCAGCGTTGATCTATTGGGTCATTTGCTTTATCCTTTCCGTTATCCAGCAGATGATGGAAAAGAAACTGGATAGGTATGTTTAAAAGGAGGGAGGGTGTTTTCGATGATTTCAATTCAAGGACTTTATAAGCAATTTGGTAAATTAGAGGTTTTAAAAGGTATTGATCTCGAAGTTAGCAAAGGAAAAGTGGTTGTGGTTATTGGTCCATCTGGCTCAGGGAAAACGACAATGCTACGGTGTTTAAATATATTGGAAACACCATCCAATGGTGTTATTAGCATTGAAGGCAATATTTTAGATTTTTCCCAGGGGGTACCGAAAAAAAGAATTGCAGAATTTCGCCGATTAACTGGTATGGTGTTTCAAAGTTACAACCTCTTCCCTCATAAAACAGCCCTCGAGAATGTGATGGAGGGCCCAATCATTGTAAAAAAAGAGAGTAAAGATGCTGCACGAAATAGGGCTCGAGGTTTATTAGAAAAGGTTGGTCTAGGAGATAAAATCGATTTTTATCCTGCCCAACTCTCTGGTGGGCAGCAGCAAAGGGTAGGGATTGCCAGAGCATTGGCGATGGATCCAAAGGTTATGCTCTTTGATGAACCGACATCAGCTCTAGACCCTGAACTGGTGGGGGAAGTCCTAAAAGTAATGAAGGACCTCGCGACCGAAGGGATGACGATGATTGTCGTTACACACGAAATGCGCTTTGCCCGAGAGGCTGCGGATGAGGTTATTTTTATGGACCAAGGTGTAGTAGTAGAGAGGGACAAACCAGAAACGATCTTTACCAATCCAAAAGAAGAGCGAACAAGGAAATTTTTAAATATGATTCAGTAAGTGCTATGGCAAATGTCATAGCACTTTTTTTATTATTTAGGTAAAATATTAGTAGGAATTGTGAAACTTTTCCATTATTTAACCGTATTAAAGTTACATACATAACGAAGGGAGTGGTGCAAATGGAAGTATTCAATCTGCCATTAGAGACGATTTATTTGTATGGATTAATTGGTTCGGGTATTTTGACGATTTTGTATGTATTCTTTGCAGATGTTGTCCATTTTGACGGACCAGATTTTCTTAATCCAGTGATTATCCTGGCTTTTGTAACTCTTTTTTCAGCAAGCGGGTATTTATTTGAAAAGCTTTCTGCGATTCATTACTTGGCGATCGTAGGAATATCAGCAATTATAGCTTTTATCCTGGTTACTTTTTTAAATGTTTTTGTCCTTGTCCCATTATCGAATGCTGAAGAATCACTTGTATACAAAGAAAGTGATTTAAGAGGCAGAATCGGAACGGTAATAACAGCGATTCCTACTGATGGTTATGGTGAAGTAATGATTGAAAGTATTAGTGGAAGAATTGCGAAATCAGCGACAAGCTTCGATCGTGTTCAGATTGCGAATGGCACGAAGGTGCTTGTGGTTGATATAAAAGATGGGGTCCTTCAAGTTTCATCCCATCAAGAGATAGAGAATTATTTACTATAGGGAGGTTAGCTAGTTGGAATTAGGTTTTTGGATTGTTATTGGGATTGTTGCGTTTATATTAATTGCTTTGATTGGTGTTTTTATTACGAAGTATCGAACAGCGGGGCCAGATGAGGCGCTGATTGTTACGGGCAGTTTCTTAGGAAACGGAAATGTTCATGTGGATGAATCAGGTAATAAAATAAAGATTATCCGCGGTGGCGGTAGCTTCATCCTTCCAGTGTTTCAACAAGCAAAGCCACTAAGCTTATTATCTAGTAAACTTGAGGTAACAACACCTGAAGTATATACAGAGCAAGGTGTACCGGTCATGGCAGATGGTGTTGCGATTATAAAAATTGGCGGCTCCATTAGTGAAATTGCCACTGCAGCAGAACAGTTCCTTGGTAAAGCCAAGGATGATAGAGAAAATGAAGCGAAGGAAGTTCTTGAGGGTCACTTGCGTTCCATCCTTGGTTCTATGACGGTGGAAGAAATTTATAAAAACCGTGATAAATTCTCCCAAGAAGTTCAACGAGTTGCTTCACAGGACTTGGCGAAAATGGGATTAGTCATCGTTTCCTTTACAATTAGGGATGTTCGCGATAAAAATGGATACCTGGATTCCCTTGGTAAACCGCGTATTGCCCAAGTGAAACGTGATGCGGATATTGCTACAGCAGAGGCAGACAAAGAGACGAGAATAAAAAAAGCCGAAGCAGCGAAAGAAGCCAAACGTTCCGAATTAGAGCGTGCAACTGAAATCGCAGAGGCAGAGAAAGTGAATCAACTAAAGGTTGCCGAGTTCCGTCGTGAACAAGATAGTGCTAAAGCACGGGCTGACATGGCATATGAATTGGAAAGTGCAAGGGCGAAGCAGGAAGTAACAGAGCAGGAAATGCAAGTTAAAATTATCGAAAGACAGAAACAAATTGAATTAGAAGAAAAAGAAATATTACGTCGAGAACGTCAATATGATTCTGAAGTCAAGAAAAAGGCGGATGCGGATAGATACTCGGTTGAGCAGGCAGCTGCAGCGAATAAAGCAAAACAAATTGCTGAGGCGGAAGCGAATAAATATCGTATTGAAGCAATGGCAAAGGCGGAAGCAGAACGAGTTCGTCTAGATGGTTTGTCCAAAGCAGAAGCGCAAAAGGCACAAGGTACGGCAGAAGCAGAAATTATTCGCCTAAAAGGTTTGGCAGAAGCAGAAGCGAAAGAAAAGATTGCAGAAGCGTTTGAACAATTCGGTCAAGCCGCAATCTTAGATATGATCATCAAAATGCTTCCTGAATATGCGAAGCAGGTGGCAAGCCCGCTTGCTAATATCGATAAGATTACCGTGGTAGACACCGGTGGTTCTGGAGAGAATGGCGGCGCCAATAAGATTACTGGTTATGCTACAAATCTAATGGCAACACTTCAGGAATCATTAAAGGCTTCCAGTGGAATTGATGTTAAAGAACTCATCGAGAACTATTCTGGAAAAGGAAATGTAAAACGAAGTATTGAGGAACTGACAGATACCCTGAAAAAGCCAGAATAAAACACGAAAAATCCTTATCTAACAATGATAAGGATTTTTCTATGCAAAAAAAATTAGGGCCCCTACGTGGGAACCCATATGTAAAAAAGAGAGATTAAATTTGGGAGAGCAAGATGGTTAATACCATGTATTAACCTTAGAGAGGAAGTACCTCTTTCATTGCTACAGGTACATCTTATCGAGAAATATTGTAGATGTTATGAAGAACTTGTGATGAATTTGTGAAGATGAAAAAAGCGAATCCCCAACATGATATATTATAGTTAAGGGGAGTGAGAACGATGAAAATATTACTAGTTGATGATGAGAAAAGAATCCTAGAAGTCCTCGAAGCCTACCTCGAAAGAGAAGGCTATGAAATTCATTGTGCAGATAATGGAATAGATGCCTTAAAAAAGGCGAAAACAATAAATCCAGATTTAATTATTTTAGATCTAATGCTTCCGGATATTTCCGGTGAAGAGGTATGCCGTTTAGTTAGAAAAGAATCGGATGTTCCGATTCTGATGCTGACCGCTAAGTCTGCGGAAGATGACCGCATTAACGGGATTGTCATGGGGGCAGACGATTATTTAACGAAGCCATTTAGCCCGCGGGAAGTAGTGGTGCGGGTACAAGCAATCCTTAGAAGAGTCAAGAAAACAGAGAAGGTTGAACGAATCGAATTCAATAACAAACAACTGGCGATTGACTTAAGCAAAAAAGAAGTGACCGTTAAAGGGCAGGATGTTATTTTGACACCAATTGAATATAAACTGCTCACCAATATGGCACTCAATCCTGGAAGAGTATATAGTCGGATGGACTTACTCGAAAAAATTCAGGATGAAGGAATGTATTATGAAGGCTACGAGCGCAGTGTCGATACGCATATTAAAAACCTTCGGAAAAAAATCGAATTGGATTCAAGGCAGCCAACGTTTATTCTCACCGTATTTGGAATGGGTTATAAATTCGGAGGGGTGCTAGATGTTTCAAACACTGCGGTCTAGAATCCTCTTTTATTTATTGATTAGTTCGATGATCGGCATCCTCTTTGTCAGTTTTTTTATGCAATGGGGATTTGAAGGGAGTTTTAAGAATTATCTAGATCGTAACCGAGATAAGAATATTGATAGAATTATTACAGAAATAGAAAAGGGTTATCAGAAGAATGGACATTTTACTAGGGACCCGGTTTTTGGTTTCCTCCACGAGCATGCGATGACCGATCAGCTTTATTTCGATTTGTATGATAATCGTGGTCAATTGCAAATGGGGACCTCTAATATTGTTGGGTACTTGAATAGCCTGGGGTTGACCGAACCAGAACCCAATGACGAGGAGTGGCATTCTGCTTCCTATACCCTGAAAGCAGACAATAAAGTGATTGGGAAACTTGTGGCGATTTACCCAATAGGATTAATTGATGATGAGTACAATTTTTTACAAACGATTCAGTTATACATTTATGCGGCTGTGTGTTTAACCATCCTGTTATCGATTCTATTTAGTATGTTATTTTCAAAAAAACTAACCTCGGGATTAAACAAGGTTTCCTTTGCAGCGAATGAACTGCAGCAGCATAATCTTTCTATCCGGATTCCTTTATCAGGATTACCCACTGAGGTAAAGCATCTGGCAATTTCCTTTAATAATTTAGCAGAATCATTGGCAAAAGGTGAAATGTTAAGAAAACAATTTACGGGTGATTTAGCCCATGAACTCCGTACACCACTTGCCACATTAAGAAGCCAAATTGAAGCATACCAAGATGGGATTTGGGAGCCAACCCCAGCTCGCTTACAATCAAGTCATGAAGAGTTGATGAGACTGGTTCGATTAGTGAATGAACTAGAGAAGTTACTCGCAGCTGAAAATCCACAAATTAGATTGGATAAGGTAGAGGTAGAAGCAGGAACTGTTTTATCCGCGTTATGGGAAATCTTTGTACCATTGTTCAAACAAAAGGGTGTTCACCTTCATATCGAAGAGCCTGATAAGGGGCTTCTTTTCCCGGCAGATAAGGACCGCTTAATGCAAATTCTTTCTAATGTCTTGAACAATGCCCTAAAGTATACACCTGTAGGAAAGAATGTAACGATATCTGTTTTAACTGAAAAGGAAGGATATGTGGGCTTCAAAATCGAGGACGAGGGCTCTGGTATGGCAGAGGAAGATATTCCGCATATATTTGAGCGCTTTTACCGCGGCGACAAATCGCGTGATCGAAAAACAGGAGGCGCTGGAATTGGCCTTTCCATTGTAAAAGCATTAATGGAAGCACATAAAGGGGTCATTAAAGTAAAAAGTAGAAAAAACAAGGGAACAAGCATTATCTTATGGTTTCCTGAAGAAGACGATTAAAAAAGAGCCGCTATCTCATGAGGGATAGCGGCTTTTGATTGTTAGAGTGTAAGGGATAGAATTTCTTCCATTCATTTAGGAAAGGAGAAGTCGCTGAATTGGGGTGTTCAAGGACTCTCTGGGTTGGTCCATACTGCTTGATTTCTCCGTTTACGATAATCGCAAGAGTGCTTGTTAGGTAATTGATTTCCATCAGGTCATGACTAACGAAGGCGGTTGTTGTTCCCGAACCTTCAATGATTCCTTTAAAGTCATCCATCAATTTTATTTTTGTTGGAAAATCTAATGCTGAAAAAGGTTCATCAAGAAAAAGTATTTCTGGCTCAACAATCATAGCCCTTGCAAGGGTTACCCGCTGTGCCTCACCGCCTGAAAGGAAATGGGCATTTTTTTTTGCCAAATGACTGATTTGAAACTGCTCCATCCATAAAGTTACCTTTTCTTTAATCATTGCTTTGGGAACCTTTCTGAGCTTTAAACCAATTGCAATATTTTGAAAAACAGAGCCTTCTAACAGTAACGATTGCTGTAGGGCGACTGAGAATTTCCTCCGCAGTTCAAGTGAGGGAGTTCCATTTGGAACGGCTTGCCCGCGGTAGAGAATCTCACCACCACTAATACTGTCAAGCATGGCAATTACTTTAAGTAAGGTGCTTTTACCAGCACCATTGGGTCCCATGATTCCGAGAAATTCACCCTCTTGAATCTGAAAATGAGGGATGGCTAGAATACTTTTTTGATGTGCTTGATAGCGAATGTTTTTAAGCTCAATCAATGGATTCATGATACTCGCTTCCTTTGCTGTAACAGTGTTAAAGCTGCTGTGATCAATAGTGCAACCGTTAATAAGATAAAGGATATCGCAAGGGCTACATCAAAGTTCCCTTTTGATACTTCCATGACAATAGATGTTGTGAGAATTCGTGTATCTCCTTGAATATTTCCGCCTACCATCTGTGCTGCACCAACTTCAGCGATGACACGGCCAAAGCCTGCCATGATGGCAGCGACAATGGCAATTTTCGTTTGTTTTAGAAGAAGTGCTATCGTTTGAATTTTCGTAGCTCCGAGGGCCTTGATTTGCAAAAGCATTTTATCATTGATTTGTTGAAAAGCAGAGCTTGTTAAACCGGTTACGATTGGCAAGGAAACAAGAACTTGAGCCATGACAATTGCCGTTGGGGAATAGAGCAATTGTAAATGTCCCAGCGGACCAGAACGCCACAATAGCATGGAAATCCATAACCCCGCAACCACCGGGGGTAAGCCCATCCCAATATTAATGAAAACTAGGATTAGCTTCCTGCCCTTAAATCTTGTTAAGCCAAGAAACATTCCAAGCGGCAAGCCAATGATGGAACTAATTAGGATGGCCATAAAGCAAACTCTCAACGTCAACCAGGTTATTTCGAGAATCTCTCTATCACCGGTAAGGATCATTTCTACCGCTTTTTTTAACCCATCGAAAATTAGTTCCATCTTGGCTTACATCCTTCCGCTTCTATTCGGTGTATTTAAAGAATAATGATTGTCCGTAATCTTCCTTACCAAAACTTTCGATTACATCTTGCGTTTCACTACTAACCATAAAGTCTACAAACTTTTCTGCATCCTTACTGTTAACCATGTCATGTTTTTCAGGATTTACCTGCATAACATGGTAAATATTCATTAAGTCTTTGCCGCCTTCAACGACGATTTGGAGGTTTGTTAAATTTTTCTCTTGTGCTAACCATGTAGCACGGTCTGTAAGAATATAGCCATCTTTTTCGTTTGCAATTTGTAAGGATGCGCCCATTCCTTGACCTGTTGAAATATAGGTATCTCCTGTCGGCTGGATACCGGCAGCTGTCCAGATAGCTAGTTCTTTTTTATGGGTTCCAGAGTCATCGCCGCGAGTTACAAAATTCGCTTTTACCTCAGTGATTTTTTGAAATGCTGCGTTAATATCCTCTCCGCTAACACCTGCTGGATTATCTTTTGGTCCTACTAAAATGAAATCATTGTACATCACACGTTTGCGATTGACTGCATCACCACTTGTAACAAGCTCTTCCTCTGATTTAGGTGCATGAACCAAAAGGACATCTGCCTCACCTTTTGTCCCCATTTCTAATGCTTGTCCTGTCCCAACAGCTATGGTTTTTACTTTTACATTGTTTTCTTTTTCAAAGATTGGAAGCAACTCATCTAATAGACCAGTATCCTGAGTGCTGGTGGTTGTGGCAAGGATTAGTTCCGTAGGTTCAGATTTTTCCTCTTTCGCGTTAGCTTGATCACTTTTGGTGTTGCCACAAGCTGATAAAATAAGAAGCATGAATACAAATAGCATAGCAAAAAAACGATTTTTTAACATGGTATTTCCTCCGCTTTACTAGTTTGATAGATTACCGTTCCTAAATCTTTAATATCATAGCCTTCTAAATCCGTTAAACTGCTTTTGAATTCAGGTGACTGCAAGTAATGAATTAAGGTTGTAAGTTTCTGCTTGTTCTCATTTGTAAATCGGAACACAAGGTCAAACTGTTCCTTGGCAACAGGGATGAAATCAAGGCCTAAATGACTGGCAGCAGATTGAATTCCGAAAGCGACATCTGCCATACCTCTGCTAATATGAGAAGCGGTAGAAAGATGGTTCCACTCTTCATTGCTGTAACCATTTATTTTAACTGGATCAATTCCATTTCTTGAAAGAATAGAATCTAATAGAAATCTTGTTCCAGCACCTTTTTGGCGATTAACAAACTGTATATCTTTTCTGGTAAGATCCTGGAAGTCTGTAATGTTTTTTGGATTACCCTTCGCTACGATGAAGCCTTGTTCCCTTGAGACAAAGCGAACAACAGAAATGGATTCATAAACAAAAAGTTGATGAATAAAAGGTAAATTGTATTCTTGCGACGATGGATCTAACAGATGGACTGCTGCGATATCGGTTTGACCACGATACAGCATCATTAATCCTTCAAGGCTGCCTATGTAAGTTGGCTGAATTTGTATTTGTAAGTCTTTAGATGTTTGTTTTACATAATGCTCTACTAGAAAGTCATGACTACCAGAGAGACGTATTGGTAAAGATGCATGTGTATCTGGTTGTTCCATCTGAGTTTTTTTTGCTGGTGCTTTTGTGCTTTCCTTATATCGTTCAATCTCGGAGTGTTCGATTCTCATTTTGTTTCCGACTTTAAAAGCCTGTAAATCACCCCGCTTAATGAGTTCATAAACGGTATGTTTTGAGATTTGGAACAATTGAGCTACTTCATCAGGTGTGTATGCTTTTCCATCCATCGGATATGACTCCTCTCTGTTTGCGAAAACTAAATATAATACAAATATACAACGATTTGTGTGATTTTTGTTGAGTTTCGTTAAGTTTTGTTTAGTTTTATATAGAATTGTCACGTTTTGTTCAATGAAATCGAAAACGTTCACACTATTTTCAAAAACGTCACCGATTGTTCATCAGTGAACAAAGAAGTTTGTTGTACTATATTGATAGATGAAAAATAATAACTAAAAGGGATGGGGATTAGATGTCAAAACTTCTATACATTACCGTAAACCCAAAAAATGATATAAAGCTTTCGAAGGGTATGCAGCTTGGTGAGGCTTTTTTAGAAGAGTTTAAAAAACAGAAGCCTGAAGTAGAAATTGAACACATGCATTTATATAATATGGATATCCCTCAAATTGATATGGATTTGCTATATGCTCGCGCGAAGTTATCTTTCATGGGAAAAACCTTTGATGAACTTACAGAGGGTGAACAAAAACAAATTACCGCTATGCACGCTTTAGCTGATCGTTTTATTGCAGCTGATTATTATGTATTTGTTACACCAATTTGGAACTTTGGCTCACCAGCCATTTTAAAAGCTTTCCTTGATAACTTATTTATCGTGAACAAAACCTTCGTTAATACACACGAAGGAGCAAAAGGATTGCTTACGAACCGTAAAGCACTTCATATCCAAACGCGCGGCGGAATATACTCAGCGGGCCCGATGGTTGAATTTGAATTCGGTGATCGTTTCCTAACAAAAGTTTTAGGATTTTTAGGAATGGAAGTAATGCCTACCGTTTTTGCCGAAGGTATGGATCACTTCCCGAAACAAGTACCTGAAATTATGGCAAAAGCAAAAGAACAAGCTATCGAAGCAGCAAGAGAAATGGCAAAAGAAACCGTTACCGTATAATAACAAACAAAAATGCGACTCGAAAATCGAGCCGCATTTTTTTATGAAGATTTTCAATTTGATAAAATTAAGAAATGAGCACAAGCCTTTTAGAATTCCTGAACATATAGTGTTTAACAAAGTGAACAAACATTGGGAATTGGAGGATTTGTATTTTGAAATTAATGAATGAGATGGGTGTTCCCTGGGGAGGTAGGAAACAAAATAGCAAAGACATAACACCTTTAGATTTTACTGAAATCCAAAAAAGGTCTTTGTATATTGGCGTTAACGTTGGATCTAGTTATCACAATGAAACAGATTGTGCTGTACTCCTGTATAAAGATCGAACAAATTGGAAATTGAAAACAAATGTAAATGAGGATGCCTTTGAATTTTTGTATAATAATATTAAATTTTTTTCGAAAAATAGATATAAAAATGCAGATAGTACTTTTTTAAAGGAGTATCTCATTTTTACAATTAGCGCTTGTTTAAGTTCTCCAATAAAACCAGAGTATACTATTCGTGATATCGATGTTGAAAGAAATAATGGAAATAATATAAATCAAAGATGGGAATCAGAAAGTTATCATAAGATAAGTGATTGGCTAAATCATTTTCCGATATCGGGAGCATCTAAGAGAGTTTATTTAGAAACTTGCCCTAAAAGTAATTTTCCTTTTGACATACAGGAAATGAGAACCACAGAAAAGGAGAAGTCATTCTTAGTGGATGCATTAAAAAAAATCAATGAAGTTCCAGTATCTATCCTAAATATACAAGGATGGAATGAGGAGCATTTTAAGAATGAATATTTTCGAAATGCCTTTGTTTCGATGTTAGTCTCAATTTCTTATACGAGATGGAAGTCAATAGATAAATCAGGAAAGCATGACTTCTTAAAAATAATTGCGGATCATGATGGTCTATCCTGGCTTCTTGATCATGAATCACTTAATTAATGAGACTCTAAATTTGGAAAAGCCTCTTTCAGATGAAAGAGGCTAAATGTTGTTCATAAAATTTATACGGTTAATCTCCATTACCGTTTGAACTCAGGATCTTCATAAGGGTGAGCAACCCATCCTGAAGAATCGATAAACAAGCGAACGGCCACAACCTGGCGGTTTTCCATTAAAGTAAAGAAATGCGGGGTGTTTACAGGAACAGAAATTACATCTCCCGGGGACAATTCTACATCAAAATACCCGTCTTCACCCTTGATCGTGAAAATCCCATTTCCTGCAGTAATAGCACGTACTTCATCCTCGGTATGCACATGTACCTTTTCAAACTTTTTTAAAAGCTCATCCAAGTTTGGAGTAGCATCTGACAATGCAATAACGTCCCATTCCTTATAGCTGCGTCGATTTGCAAGGGATCTAATTTCGTCATCAAAAGTACTTAGAATTTCTTCTTTCTCCTCATTTGAAAGTATGAAATGATTACGCAGTTTATCAGGTAGTTTGTCCATATCCCAATGTTCATAAAGGACACCATGTTTATCTAAAAAGCTTGTAACCTCTTGTTCTTTTGTTAATCTTTCATTCGTATTACGAATGCGAATATTCGCCATAGAAAAACTCTCCTTGTTAATGATTTATTTAAATTTTTTTAGGAAATACATATTCATTTGGTATTCAAAAAGAAATTCAAATGCTTCTAAATGGCGTTTAGCAGTAAAATTACTATCGCCCCAAACATATATGCCATGGTTGCGGATTAATACCCCTGGAACCTCCGGTTGGATAACCTTAATGATTTCTTCAGCTAATTTTGGAATGGAAGAATAATTTTCTACTATTGGTATCGTTATTGATGCATCTTCTTTCCAAATATCAAAAGCTTTTATAATTTCGTGGTTCATGAAGGTAACTTTTCCTTGATCAGCATAAAGATCCGAAATAAGGTTATTAGGAATCGTATGGACATGAAAAACAGCTTGACAATTAGGGATTTGTTGATAAATAGAGGTGTGAATTAAAGTTTCTGCAGAAGGTTTTAAGTTACTGGGAAGTACAAGGCTTCCATCCATATTAACTAAAATATAATCCTCAGGAGTATGAATAGACTTGTCTTTACCACTAGAGGTTATAGCAATAATTGACTGACTTTTCTCTAATGGGGGACCTTTGACTCGAACAGATAAGTTCCCGCTCGTTGCCGGAAACCAGCCTTTTTTCGATAATGCTTCTTTCACGGTTTGTAAAGTTTTAAAGGCATTTTGAATGGCTTCAAGGTTAATTTTTTCCATTTTCTGTTATAGGTTTCACCTCCTCTAACTGTTTTAAAATATTTATTACATCGTAAAATGACACGAATTCTTTATAAGGAAGAGAATGCTCTTGGCATTTCTGTAAAAGAAAATCTCTTGCAATTACAAGGTCAGCCATTTTGGCTACGGCCCAATCTGTAATACTATCTCCAATGACAACTTTTATATTATCGATACTCGAATGGGAACGAAGAATACTTGGTTTACACATTCCGCAATCATTGCTGCATAGTGAATCACATGAATAAGGCCAAAGAATTTGAATTTGGTTTCTGCTAAAATCACTCGAATTACAATATATATTTTGTTTTTGTATAGAATAGCGTGACAAAATTGGGAAAACGAAAAAGTCTATACCTCCACTAGTAATCAGAAGACGAATATTATGCTCCTGACAATATTGAATAAACTGATCAAAACCAGGTCGAATATTTGCTTGCTTAATAGCGTAATTAGTGATTTCTTCTCGATAGGAGTTAGGTAATAGCGAAAACAAGTGTCCTACACCTTTACGAATACTGATTCTCCCAGCTAAAATATCATCCTTGATTGTTTCCCACCCAGGTGGATTATAATACTTCATAATATTAATGATGTTGTCATTTTCGGTGATTGTTCCATCAAAATCGCAAAAAATAATCATTTTTTTGAAGGCTTCCACTGTTATTGAGCACCCCATTTGTGGATTGCCGAACGAAGTTCAGCTGAGTTTTCGGCTGCTTTCGCAAGCGTTTGACCTGAAATAGTTGCTCGAATCGCATCCGTAAATGCTTTTCCTCCAGCTGTTGTGCCTTGGGGGTGGCCATGAATTCCTCCACCTGCATTAATAATGATGTTATCACCAAAATCTCGAATTATTGATGGAACAAGACCAGGATGGATTCCCGCTGAAGGTGTTGGAAAAGTTGGAAGATGAATACTGTTTGGGGATTGTAGTTGATAGGCTAAATCGAGCGCTTCATCTTTAGGCATTGCAACAGAACCGTAAGGAGAAGGAAAAAGAACAATGTCAGCACCTGAAAGCCGCATTAATTTCCCTAAAAGTAATGGAGCAGACAGCCCATAGTAAGGTGATGGATAAAACGAACCAGTAAAAGCAGGATGGGCAATAATCGGAACATTTACATCAGGATCGGCGGAAATTCGGTGGAGGACATCAAATCCATAGGGAATCACATTTAGTAACAAACAAGATGCTCCTGCTTTAGAAAATTGTTTTGCTTTTTCAACTAGTTGAGTAACGGGTCCAGTTAGGTTTACTGCATATAATACCTTTTTTCCGGTATGTTCCTGTTGCTGTTGATTATATTTTTCAAATACGGCTATTCGCTTTAGAGCGGGTGCATAATCATCATGAAAGAAAATCTCATCATCTTTTACAAGGTCAACTTGTCCATCAACTTGGTTTTGATACTCTATTTCTAGTTCGTGAAGAGGAAGACCGATACATTGTTTAAAAATGCTCATTAGTAAGGGACGGTTATGAACTCCTATCATTCTTCTGATTCCATCTATTCCAAAGCGGGGTCCTGGAAATTTCGAAAGTAGAGAATCTGGAAGCTGTAAATCCATTAATTTAATCTGGCCGTCCATTGAAAGTTTGCCAAAAACAGTTGTGAGGATAGAGGGAATATCTGGATTCATATTAATAAGGGGATATCCGATCATTAACAATGCCTTAGGACTTTCATCTGACTTGTGATTGAGCACTTTTACTTCGATTACTTTACCTAAATGTGGTATCATCTGTTCTTTTTTTGCCTTTGGAAGATCTGTCCACGTTCCAACCGTAAGTCCTACAGCGATCTCTTGTGCCTTTTTGTAAAAATTATGATGTCCATGAACTAAATAGGTAGCAACCACATATTCATGGTCTGTTGTCATAAACATTTCACCTCCTATATTTAGATAGAAGAAAACATTAAAAAATTGATAGTTTAGAAATCCGCTGCATAGCTTCTCGAATACGATCCTCTTCAGCAAGCAATCCTAATCGAACATACCCCTCACCATGTTTTCCAAATCCAATTCCTGGTGCAACAACTACCTTTGCTTTCTCTAATAAGGTATCGGCAAATTCGCTTGATGTGTACCCTTTTGGAACTGGCAGCCAGGCAAAGAACGATCCTTTTGGAAGCGGAGCATTCCAACCAAGCTTTTTGAGTTCTTCAAACAAGGCATTTCGTCTTAATTCATAAGTACCAACAAGTTTACGAACACATTCTTGTGATGATGTTAAAGCTGTAATGGCTGCATCTTGAATTCCGCCAAACAAGCTAACAAAATAGTGATCTTGAAATTCATTGATTAATTGAATCAGCTCATGGTTACCAAGAGCGAATCCGACGCGCCATCCAGCCATATTATAGGTTTTTGATAGTGTATAAAATTCGATGCCAACATCCTTAGCACCCGGACGGGATAAAAAACTGATCGGTCTGTGCCCATCAAAGCCGATTGCTCCATAGGCAAAATCGTGAGCAATCACAATATTGTTTTTTTCGGCAAAGCGAATAGCTTCATCAAAGAAGGAATTTGTCGCACAAGCTCCTGTCGGATTTGATGGATAATTTAGAAACATTAATTTGGCGTGTCTACACTGGTTAGCTGTTATTTTAGAAAAATCCGGGAAACATCCATTGGAATAATCTAGTGGCATCTGAACCATTTCAGCACCCGCAATAGCAATTCCAGACCAATAATCAGGATATCCTGGGTCAGGAACGAGTGCAATATCACCTGGATTCAGTAATATTTGTGAAATTTCTACGAGTCCGGTTTTTGTGCCAAATAAAATAGCAACTTCCTTTTTTGGATCCAACGTAACTCCATATTCGGTTCGATACCAAGTACAAATCGCTTCCTTCAATTCAGTCTTGCCTGTAAACGGTGGATATTTATGGTTTATAGGGTTTAGTGCAGCATTTTGTAACGATTGAACAATATGAGGTGGGGTAGGCAGGTCTGGGTTGCCTTGTCCAAGATTAATAACATCATACCCTGAAGCTATAAAACCATTCACTTTCCCAACTAATGTAGAGAAAAACTGAGTAGGAAGACGATCCATTTGGTTAGATGCTTTGATGATAAAATTGTTATTTTTCATAATTAATCACCCCCCTTTAGAAAATAACATATGATGAAATAAACATTTTAGTGAGTAAACTGAAAAAAACAAATGTTTGTCCACTATTTAAACCCTCAATGTTATTAACCTACATTAGATCAACATGTACGGCTTCAATATCAAGATTATGTACTATATTTAGTGGAAAAATTTGGACAATCTTTGAAAAAGAAAATGTAAATTCGGGAGATGGGATAATATGGATAAAAAACAAAGTCACCTTTTTACATCAGAATCAGTTACTGAAGGTCATCCAGATAAAATGTGTGATCAAATTTCTGATGCTATATTAGATGCCATTTTTGAAAAAGATCCAAATGCGCGTGTTGCATGTGAAACTTCAGTTAGTTCAGATTTAATTGTTTTATCTGGAGAGATTACTACGAACGCATCTGTTGATTTCTTAAAAATAGTAAGAGACACGATTCGAAATATTGGGTATACAAGCTCAGAGTTTGGACTTGATGCTGATACTTGTAAGATTTTAATAGCGCTGAACAAGCAATCCTCTGATATAGCAATGGGAGTCAATCAAGCGCTAGAAGCCCGTGAAGGTTTAATGACGGAGGATGAAATAGACCAAATTGGTGCAGGTGACCAAGGGCTTATGTTTGGATTTGCTTGCAATGAAACGGATGAATTAATGCCATTGCCAATTTACCTGTCCCATAAGCTTGCAAGGCGTTTAGCTGAAGTTCGAAAGTATGGCTTGGTTGAGTATTTACGTCCGGATGGGAAAGTACAGGTGACTGTGGAATACGAAAATGCAAAGCCTGTTCGAATTGACACCATTATTATATCGGCACAACATAAACCTAAAGTTGAGTTAGAACAAATAAAAAAAGATTTGCATAGATATGTCATTTCTTACGTGGTACCACCAGAATTGATTGATGAGAGCACAAAATATTATATAAATCCAACGGGTCGATTTGTGATTGGTGGACCAAAGGGTGATGCAGGGTTAACAGGGCGTAAAATTATCGTTGATACGTATGGCGGATTTTCCCGCCACGGGGGCGGTGCTTTTTCGGGAAAGGACCCAACTAAGGTTGACCGTTCTGCAGCCTATGCTGCACGTTATGTAGCTAAAAATATTGTTGCAGCAGGCATTGCAGATAAATGTGAAATTCAATTGGCTTACTCAATTGGAGTAGCTGCGCCTGTTTCAATAGCTGTTGAAACGTTTGGAACAGGGAAAATAGAAGAGCCGGGGATTGTACAACTTATACGAAAATATTTTGACCTTCGCCCTGCAGGGATCATTCGAATGCTAAATCTTAGGCAGCCTATTTATTTTCAAACTGCTTGCTATGGGCACTTTGGAAGAACTGATGTCCAATTGCCTTGGGAAAACACGGATAAAGCAGAAATGTTAAAAAAGCAGGCAGAGAAAATATCTAAACAGGCATGAGGCAATTTAAAGTTAATATTATAAAAGAAGAGCACTCTCAAGAGAGTGCTCTCCCATTTTTATTCATATTGCATCAGTGTTAATACATCATAGCCGTTTAATTTTTTTTTGCCTTCTAGGTAGGACAGTTCGATTAGAAAAGCGATTCCTGCGACAATTCCGCCTAACTTTTCGACTAGTTTAATCGTAGCTTCGATTGTCCCGCCCGTTGCAAGTAAGTCATCCGTAATAAGCACGCGCTGTCCCGGCTTGATCGCATCCTTATGGATGGTTAGGACATCCTTGCCATATTCCAATCCGTAGTTTACTTTAATCGTATCACGAGGAAGTTTCCCTTCTTTACGGACAGGGGCGAAACCTACTCCTAACGAATAAGAAACCGGGCAGCCGATAATAAAACCGCGTGCTTCTGGCCCAACAACCAGTTCAATTTGCTTTTCTTTGGCATAATTTACGATTTGGTCTGTGGCATACTTATATGCTTCACCATTGGCCATTAACGTAGTAATATCTAAAAATTTTATTCCAGGCTTTGGCCAGTCGGGAACAGTTGTAATATATTTCATTAAGTCCATTCTTTTAATCCCTCCTTATTTTCAAGCGACTCTTGAATATGTGATTAAACTATTTCTTAAATACTCAACGGAAGAAAACAGCAAATCATTTTCGAAATCATATCCTTGTCCCTCTATAATTTATGTTATGATACGTTTCATAAAATAACTTGTTCTCTTGTCCCTAGAATTTCCCTGTAAACTGGAAAAATAACACCGCAAAGCCTAGCACCCAGACATAAATAGCAAACGGTTTTAACGAATGTTTCTTTAAGAATCCAATCATCCACTTTACTGCAAAATAGCCAAATAGGGCAGAGGATAGGATACCAACTAACAAGGCAGATAGCGAAATTTCTTCTCCTGTGCCACCAAATAAGTCCAAGGATTGAAGTACGACTGCTCCTGCGATAGCTGGTGTAGATAATAGAAAAGAAAAATAGGCTGCTGTTTCGCGGTCTAACTTTCTCCATAGTGCAGCGACAATCGTAAATCCAGAGCGAGAAATCGCGGGAAGAATGGCAGCTGCTTGAAAAGATCCGATAATCAAGGCATCGGTATAACTAATATCATCCATCTTTTTATAGCCATTTTTTGCTGAATCCGCTAGCCAGAGGAATACACCGGTAACTAAAAATTCCCAGCCAATGGTTACCCCAGTTCTCGATATTTCCTCAAGATAGTCTTTAAAAAGAAGTCCGATTACGACAGCGGGAAGTGTTCCTACAATTAACAAGAAGGTAAGTTTACTAAAGGGGTTTTTAATAATCTTAACAAACTCGTCCTTATAGAAAACAAACACAGCCAGCAAGGTACCAAGATGTAACATGGTATCAAGCAATAAACCAGCCTCTTGTAATCCAAATAAGTTCCGCCCTAAATATAAATGGCCTGTACTGCTAATTGGTAAAAATTCAGTTAATCCTTGAATAATTCCTAATATGAGTGCCTCTAATTTACTTAACATCTTAACCCTCACTTTCTGCACCATAACAGCCTGTACATAGTATAGATATGCACGACCATCCGCAAATAACCAATAATTTTTTTAAATATTACCAAGGCAAAAATAGTGCAAAAGGGGCGGAATCTCCCATAAAATAGAAGTAAGTATTTTGGAGAGGAGCTGCACATTTGAAAAATAACCATCTACATTTCAATACCTCAATCGGTGTTAAGAAACCAGAAAATATCAGAAATAAACAGCAAGCATGCCCTTTTTGTGTACGAGAAGAGTTGACGGACCTTATTGAAGTGGATGGACCTATCATACTTTTGAAAAATAAATATCCTGTTTTAGAAAATGCCTACCAAACTGTACTAATCGAAACAGATGATTGTCATGGTGAATTATCAACCTATGACCTTCCTTTTCTACATAGACTCTTACAGTTTGCGATAAGAAATTGGCTGGAGATGGATAAAACGGGTAAATATGAATCGGTCATTTTTTACAAAAATCATGGTCCATTGTCAGGAGGGACCTTAGCTCATCCTCATATGCAGATTATTGGATTAAATGATATTAACTATAAGGAAAATATAACGGAAGAGGTGTTTGAGGGTATTCTGATCGAAGAGAAGGATGGAGTCAGATTTACTCTATCAACAAAGCCTAAGGTAGGCTTTTATGAGTTTAATATTGACATGGAAGATTCCAGTTACAATGAAACCTTTGGTATCAATCTTCAAAAGGCCGTGCATTATATTCTCTATCACTTTCCTTTTAAGGCAGGCAGTTATAATCTATTCTTTCATCATTATAATAGAAGAATTTATGTAAAAATTGTTCCCAGGTTCGTGACGACTCCGCTTTATATCGGCTACGGAATCCCACAGGTACCCAATAATTTACATTGGATGGCAGATGATTTCAAAAGTAAATATTTCGAAAACAAGGGAAGCGCCTAATTAGGCGCTTCCAATTTTTATTTATATGTAATTTAACCCATTCTCGGTTTATAAGTTGTACTTTGTTCTTTAAAAAAATATAATGAGATAATGTACAAGTTCCTTTTTGAGAAATTTGACATAAAGGAGTGTGAAAAATGACATCGACTAAAAATACAACTTCAAAACTTGATTATAGTCTGGTTTTCATCTTAATTTTATTATTTCTGGCTAGCTGTCTATCCATTTACAGTGCGCAGGCAAGCGGTCAATATGACAGTAACTTCCTTATAAAGCAAATTATCTTTTATGGAATTGGGTGTGGAATTATTGCCGCCGTTATTAGGCTTGATTCCGACCAGTTAAAGAAATTAACTTGGTATGCTTATGGTGTAGGAATATTTCTACTTGTTTTTTTAATGATAGCACCAGAAAGCATTGCCCCGGTGATCAATGGAGCAAAGAACTGGTTTAAGGTACCTGGAATTGGCTCACTCCAGCCCTCTGAGTTTGTCAAAATCTTTATTATCTTAGCGTTAGCAAAAGTAATTGAGGATCATCACCAAAAGAACCCAGTTAAAACGATTTCCTCTGATTTTTGGCTGCTAATAAAGCTTGGCGTCGTCACGATGGTTCCCTTAGCGCTTATTATTAAGCAAGACTTAGGGACTTCGCTCGTATTTTTAGCAATCCTTTTAGGGATGATTTTTATTTCCGGTATAACATGGAAACTATTAGTACCAATCTTTTCAATTGGAACAGCACTTATTTCTGTCATTTTTTATTTTGTATTGTTGAAGCCAGAGATTCTTGAAAAATATTTAGGCGTGAAGCAGTATCAATTTAGCCGTATTTACTCTTGGCTGGATCCCTATAACTTTCAAAGTTCAGCAGGTTACCAATTGACACGATCACTCCTAGCGATTGGTTCTGGACAAACGGGTGGTAAGGGCTATGGGAATAGAGAAGTCTATTTACCTGAAAGCCATACCGATTTTATCTTTAGTGTCGTCGGTGAAGAGTATGGTTTTATTGGTGCAAGTGTGCTCGTTAGTTTATTTTTCTTGTTGATTTACCATATTACCAAGGTCGGCATGGAAACAAAGAACAATTTTTATACGTACATTTGTGTTGGAGTAATCAGTATGATTACCTTTCACGTCTTCCAAAATATCGGGATGACGATAGGTGTTTTACCGATTACAGGAATTCCACTGCCGTTCATTAGCTATGGAGGAAGCTCGTTGATGGGAAATATGCTCGGGTTGGGCTTAATCTTCTCGATTCGCTATCACTATAAAAAATACATGTTCTCAACAACGGCATAAGAATAGAATAAAAAAGAACGAGGTCATGGCAGCCTCGTTCTTTTCGCATTTTTTGATTTTATTTTTCTAGCATGATTTTTTCAAGATCATCCAGCATGATGTTTGCAGCTAAAACGCCGCCTGCTGTATTCCAAGTAGCATCACTAACTTCGTAGGCTTTTCCATTTTTCACGGCATTTAAATTTTTCCAAAGTGGATCATTTGTCCATTCTTTCGCTGTATCAAGGGCTGCTTGATCACCTTTTGGAGCATACGTGAAATAGAAAAGGATGTCACCGTCCATTTTCGGAATAACTTCTTTTCCAACCTCGATAGCAAGGTTACCCAGCTTATTATCAGGTGTAAAAAGTTCTGCCTGTTGCGAAGCTCGTTTTAGACCAACTTGATCAAAGATAATACCAGAGAAAGAATCGGTATAATAAATACGAGATTTTCCAGCCATAAAACGGACAACAGATACTTCTTGATTTACCTTATCACCAAGTTTCGCTTTCACGTCGGCAACGTGGTCATCAAAATCACTAAGTACCTCGTCCCCTTTTTCCTCTAGGTTTAATGCTTTTGCGTATAGTTTAAAGTTTTCTTTCCAATCACCTCTCAGGGTTTCGGAAAAAACAGTAGGAGCTATTGCGCTTAATTGGCTGTACACAGCTTCTTGACGAAGCTTGTTTCCGATAATTAAATCAGGTTTAAGCGTTGCGATTTTCTCTAAATTTACTTCACTTTCAACTCCAACAACCTCGACACCGTCCATATCCTTTGTGATGTGATTATACCACGGATCGCCAAGCCAAGATTGAACGGCACCCACTGGTTTTACTCCTAGTGCAAGTAAGGCTTCGGTTCCTTCATTTGTTAATATAACGACCTTTTTAGGCGTTTTTTCTAATGTCGTTGACCCCATTGCATGTTCTACCGTATAGCTAGTGTCTTCTGTTTTTGTGTCATCTTCATTTTGTGTGGCTGGTTTTTCTTCCGTGTTACCACAGGCAGCAAGAAGGAAAAGAGCAATTAATGAAATGACAGCAAATAAATGTTTAAAACCTTTCATCTTATGTAACCCCCAAATAATCTTATTGTTAATGATAATCATTTTCATTTACAAACTAATAATAAAACGATTTCACAAGCGTGTCAATCATGAAATTGAAAATGATTATCAAAATCAATAACAATTTTTTATAGCAGTTTTTTACAAATGAAAATGATTATCAACGCATTGACAGTTTTCCACTATTCCAATAGACTGATACATGAAAATACAGATACATAAAGACGAATTTTATATATTAGGGTAGAAGGGAATTAGGTTATGCTTCTAAAAAACACAGGCCAAAGGTGGGCGGGACTTTTTATTGCTATCTTTATATTGCTTCTCTTAATGGCAGCAAGTATTGTCTACGGGTATACAGATACCACATGGAAAATGGCTATAGATGCTTTAACGAATTTCGATGGATCTAATGAACATATTGTTATACAATCTGTTAGAATCCCACGTGCGTTTATTGCTGCAGCAGTGGGTGCAAGCTTAGCGATTTCAGGTGTCTTAATGCAGACTGTAACGAAAAATCCTCTTGCCTCCCCTGATATTTTTGGGGTAAACGCCGGGGCAGGAGTCGCCGTCGTCATTGCCGTTACGGTCTTTAGTGTGGGAAGCCTTCAACTATTTACCTGGTTATCCTTTGCTGGTGCAGCTGTGGCTGCAATAAGTGTCTATGCAATTGGGTCAGTCGGAAGAGAAGGGTTGACCCCGATGAAACTGACTCTAGCGGGTGCTGCAATGACAGCATTATTCGCCTCGTTTACACAAGGGATACTGGTCTTAAATGAAGCAGCCTTGGAGCAAGTATTATTTTGGCTTGCGGGATCAGTGGCAGGAAGAAGCCTTGATAATTTAATAGCTGTACTTCCTTATTTAATTGGAGGCTGGATCATTTCTTTGATCATAGCAACAAAAATGAATGTCCTATCTATGGGGGAGGATGTAGCCAAAGGTCTTGGATTGAATACAGCGCTATTAAAAATTACGATTGGAATAGTAGTAATCCTCCTTTCAGGCGGGGCAGTTGCTGTTGCAGGACCAATTGGATTTATTGGTATTGTCGTTCCACATCTTACCCGTTCGATTGTAGGAATTGACCATCGCTGGGTCATTCCTTTTTCCGGACTTCTTGGTGGAGTGCTTTTACTGGCTGCAGATATCGCCTCCAGATATATTTTAATGCCTCAGGAAGTCCCAGTCGGCGTTATGACGGCGATTATTGGAACCCCATTTTTCATTTATATTGCTAGAAAGGGGTTCAATGGGCGATGAGTAAATACAAAATTTTTAGAATCAAACAAGGGAAGATCTCTTATTTAATTGATAAAAAAGCATTATTTGTGTTTATCGGATTGTTACTTGGAACCGCTGCTGTTTTTGTTATTAGTACAGGGTTGGGAGAAATGAAGATAAGCCCTTTAAATGTATTGAAGGTATTTTTCGGCGGAGGGTCTGAAATGGAGGCCCTTGTCATTCAATCCTTCCGATTACCCAGAATCATTGTTGCTTTAATGGCTGGAATCGGACTGGCAGTTGCAGGGGGGATTTTGCAAGGAATGATACGAAACCCGCTGGCTTCGCCTGATATCTTAGGGATTACTGGAGGGGCATCGGTAGCGGTTGTAGGTTTTTTGGCAATTTTTAGTGATAAAAATCATGTATTAACGGTAAGTATTCACTGGCTGCCCTTAGCCGCCTTTATCGGTGCAGCAGTTGTGGCATTCCTCGTTTATATTTTGGCATGGAAAAATGGGGTTTCTCCCATTAGACTAATTTTAATCGGAATAGGTTTGATGAGCTTAACAAAAGCTTTGACAACTTTTATGATGGTTTTAGGTCCTATTTATCAAGCAAGCCAGGCAAACATATGGATTACGGGTACCGTCTATGGATCCACTTGGAAAAATGTAGGTGCTCTGGTTCCATGGATAATCATATTGATTACTATTGCATTCATCTATGCCAGGAATGTAAACATTCAGGAACTTGGTGATGAAGTAGCAACAGGCCTTGGTGGACGGGTGCAAAGACAACGCTTGGTATTGATGCTTTTGAGTACGGGTTTAGTTGGCGGCTCAGTAGCTTTCGCAGGAGGGATTGGTTTTGTAGGCTTAATGGCGCCGCATATGGCCAGGAGATTAGTGGGTTCTGCATTTGGAGCATTGCTCCCTGTATCAGCACTCCTCGGAGGTATTTTAGTAATGCTTGCGGATTTAGTCGGGCGAACATTATTTTCACCATTAGAAATTCCAGCGGGTGTCTTTACAGCAAGTATAGGGGCACCTTACTTTATCTATTTATTATTTAAAACGAGAAACACTTAGTTTTCACAAACAAGAAGCCATTTCATTGAAATGGTTTCTCTTTTTTTTACGCAGTTATATTTATTAAAAACACACTAGTGATTACGAATGAAAATGATTTTCATACTCATTGACAATCATTATCAATTAATTATAAACTTAGAACTGTAGAGAATATTAATACTATATAAGGCGTAAATACAACCCACTAAAGGGTCAAAATCATATACTGTAAACAAGCCTAATAAACATAAACTTGATTGATTTCAAAAGGAGCTGGCAGATGATGAATGCGGTTGAAACGAAAAATTTATCACTTTCATACGGGGATACACTCATCATTGATGAATTAAATTTAAAAATTCCTAAAGGTGAAATTTCCGTTTTTATTGGAGCTAATGGCTGCGGAAAATCAACTCTTCTTCGTTCAATCGCCCGTCTTCTTAAGCCAAAATCCGGTGCGGTTATTTTGGAGGGCGAAGCCATTGCTAAGCTTTCGACGAAAGAAGTCGCAAAAAAAATGGCGATACTTCCTCAATCACCGTCCGCTCCTGAAGGACTGACTGTACTGCAGCTTGTAAAACAGGGACGTTATCCACATCAATCCTGGTTAAAACAATGGTCAGAAGAAGATGAGAGAAAGGTTCATGACGCCCTAAAAGCAACCCGGTTAGAGGATTTAAAAGAACGGACAGTTGATTCCCTTTCTGGAGGTCAAAGGCAGCGCGCCTGGATTGCCATGACCTTGGCACAGGATACGGATGTCATTCTTTTAGATGAGCCGACGACTTATTTAGATATGACACATCAGATTGAAATCCTCGACCTTCTTTTTGAACTGAATGAAAAGAAAAAAAGAACAGTTGTCATGGTTCTTCATGATTTAAATCTTGCGTGCCGCTATGCCCATAATATTGTTGCCCTAAAGGATCAAAAGGTTTATGCGCAAGGGCAGCCTGAGTACGTAATCAACTGCAGCCTGGTCAAAAATGTTTTTGGTATGGATTGTGAGGTTACTATGGATCCTTTATTCGGAACACCTCTTTGTATTCCTTATGGAAAAGGAAGATGTATACTCCAAAAGGCGGCCGTGTCCAATGGGTAATACACTTAAAGAAAATGACCTAAGCGCCTTACATAAATACAGGCTTAGGTCAGATATAGGCAAATCATTTAATGTGGCAAATTTACTAGATAAAAGATTTGTAACAGATTTCATGAAAAATTTAGCTTTTTCCATAGCTGCTCCTTCAGAAAGAACAGCTGCTTCCATATTTATAAAAAGATATGCATTTATTGCAGTCATTTCCCTTTTTGCAATGAGCACAAGCAATAAGAAAATGAATCTATCATTGAAAAATATTGAGATGGAAGAGCCGGAACGCGGGAAAGACTGGCTGCCGATGATTTCATTAAAGGATTCATCCATTGAGGAATGGAATGGGAAGGACCGGAATGAATGGAGAAAAGGTATTTGCCGCGATCTTTTTGCAAACAACCTTTACCCTTTAATTGAATACTTTGAAAAAACGTTTAAGGTTTCAAAACTAATTCTGTGGGAAAATATCGCTGTCTATTTGTTCTGGCTTTATGAGGCGGAGTTAAAGGATAGTGAGAATCCAAATGTACAAGATGATTTTCATTTCTTAATCATGGAAGCAGAGGGTAATCTGTTCGGCAGATACAATCTAAATCCGATACAAAAGTACTATTCCGAGAAAAATTCCATTGATGAAGTAAGGATAAGAAAAACCTGTTGTTTTACCTATCAGCTTGGATCAAAACGCTGTAAAACATGTCCTTGTACGCATATTACAAAGGATGGAGTGTGTTATGATGGAGAAAGTTTTTGCGGAGCAGTTCGAAGCATTAATTGAGAAATATAGTGACCTGCTTGTCGGTGAATCAAGTGAGGAAACGAAGGAAAAGGTTAAGACCTGGGCTCTATATTCCCATATAGCAAAGTCAATGCCTGCTTTGGCAAAGCATTGGAACGAACTTTATCCAGAAGCGAAGCAGGAAATGAAAGAAATAATCAATGAAATTAAATTACTTAATGAAAAGCATAGACAATTAAAGTAATATACAAAAAAATGAATATTTATTAATGATATGGCCGCCTTTTTTCATGAGGTGGCCTTTTACTTGTGCTGATTTAGAAAACGCTTTCTTTTTTATATGCATAAAATATTCGAAAAATTTAATAAAAAATGTTGTCAAAATTTATTTTTCATCCTATAATAAATCCAATGTTAGGAAACGTAACATGAAAATGGGAGGAGAAATAACATGACTGAAGCTATTCTTTCAAATGTTAAAGATCAATCTGAAATGGTTCAACAAATCAAAGAAGTAATAAATAAAAAAAGTGTCGAACTTCTGCACTTACAATTTGTAGATATTGAAGGAATCTTAAAACACATAACGGTAACGAGTGCACAATTGGAAGATGTGGTTGAAGGGAAAATCATGTTTGATGGATCCTCTATTAAAGGATTTTCACCAATCAATAAATCGGATTTATATTTACAACCTGATTTAGGTACCTTTGCTGTTTTACCTTGGACGGTTGAAGAAGGATATTCTGAAGCGCGTTTTCTATGCTCTGTTAAAAATCCGGATGGAACATGGTATGAAGGCGACACAAGAAATGTCTTAAAGAAAACAGTGGAACGTGCAGCAGATAAAGGATTTACCATTTCGGTAGGACCAGAGCTTGAGTTTTTCTTGTTTAAAACAGATGAAAACGGATATCCGACACAGGAATTAAGTGACAAAGCTGGATATTTCGAACCCTCACCTAAGGATCTTGGCGAGAGAGTTCGTTTAGAAATCTACCGAGCGTTAAAAGCAATGGGCTTTACCATCGAAGCATCACACCATGAAGTAGCCGAGGGGCAGCATGAGATTAATTTTAAATATGCTGATGCCTTAGGTGCAGCTGATCTTTCGACTACATATAAATGGGTTGTCAAAACTGTAGCAAAGAAATATGGTCTTCATGCAACGTTTATGCCTAAACCTGTTTTTGGTATTAACGGTTCAGGAATGCATGTGAACATGTCATTCTTTGAAGGAAGTGAAAATGCCTTTTTTGATCCGACGGATGATTTACAACTTTCAAATAAAGCGTATCAATTTATTGCAGGTTTAATTGAAAACGTAAAGAGTTTTACAGCACTGACGAATCCGCTTGTAAACTCGTATAAACGTTTAGTACCTGGATATGAGGCACCTTGCTATATCGCTTGGAGCGCATCAAACCGTTCTGCATTAATTCGAATTCCAGCAAAAAAGGGTATGGCCACTCGTGTTGAGTTAAGATGTCCGGACCCATCAGCCAATCCATACTTAACTTTTGCGGTTATTGCATCTGCAGGTTTAGATGGTATTGAGCAAGGATTAGCCGTGCCGTTTCCAATTAATGAAGATATTTTCCATATGACAGAAGAGCGCCGTGGTGAACTTGGAATTGAAAGTCTTCCTGGAAGTTTAGAGGCTGCATTACAGGAATTAGAGGATGGGGAGATTGGACGTAAAACATTGGGTGACCATGTTTATGATGAGTTTGTTTCCTTGAAAAAGGCTGAATGGGATAGTTATCGTACTGCAGTTCATTCATGGGAAATTGAAAATTATCAAGCTAAGTTTTAGTAGCAAAAGAAGCAGGCTGAATTATTCCAGCCTGCTTCTTTTTCCAACTCTTCATGCATTTATCTTTTATACTGATTGTTTTGGCTGTTTACTTTGTTTTTGTCCGCTTGTTCTCCGCCAGGACCGGCGTTTCCTTGAACGCTAGCGGCGCTTACGCCTCTTTTAGATGGGTCTTTCTTCATTTTACCCATACATCATCACCTCAATAATAGGATGCCCAATTCAAATTTTTTATGTAAATGTAGTGGGTAATACCACTTTACAAAAAAAATAATAAATTTTCCACGTTTACTTGTTGCGCAAATTTTTGAAATATTCTATAGTTATAATTAGCAGAACTCATTCATTTGTGAATTTTTTTTGACAAAAAAATGAATGAGTATTCATTCAAATCCTATGAAGGGGGAGAAAATGTTGAACCAACTTATTAAAAAAGCAGCTGTTTTAGGCTCAGGAGTTATGGGATCGGGAATCGCTGCTCACCTAGCAAACATCGGTATACCGACATTATTATTAGATATTATTCCTCGGGAGTTAACAGAAGAGGAAAAGGCAAAAGGACTAACATTAGAAGATAAGCAGGTTCGTAATCGAATAAGCAGCCAATCAATTCAGAAATTATTAAAACAAAAACCTGCTCCATTAGCGGTAAAGAAGAACCTTGCACTTATTGAAGCAGGTAACTTAGAAGATGACCTCGTTAAATTAAAAGATGTTGACTGGATAATCGAAGTTGTCGTTGAAAATCTCAATGTAAAAAAGCAGGTCTTTGAAAAGGTGGATCACTATCGTAAACCCGGCAGCATCATCAGCTCTAATACATCAGGAATTTCAGTTGAAGCGATGGCAGAAGGAAGGTCAGATGATTTTAAAAAGCATTTCCTTGGCACACACTTCTTTAACCCGCCAAGATACTTAAAATTACTTGAAGTTATTCCTACTCAATATACTAGCCAGGAAGTCATTTCATTCATGAAAACATTTGGTGAGGATGTATTAGGTAAGGGTGTTGTTCTTGCAAAAGATACACCGAATTTCATTGCCAACCGGATTGGAACTTACGGTCTCCTCGTTACTGTACAAGAAATGCTAAAGGGCGGATATAGTGTAGGGGAAGTTGATTCCGTCACAGGTCCTCTTGTTGGCCGACCATCAAGTGCTACTTTCCGTACGTTGGATGTTGTTGGGTTAGATACCTTTGCACATGTAGCAGGAAATGTTTACGAAAAAGTCACAGGTAAAGAAAAGGAAGTTTTTGAAGTTCCTTCATTTATGAAAACGATGCTTGAAAAAGGTTGGTTAGGAAGCAAATCAGGGCAAGGCTTCTTCCTGAAGAAAGGGAAAGAAATCCTTGAACTTGACCCTGCTACATTAGAATATGTACCTCGTAAAAAGCTGAAAACTGCTGCCACTGAAATGAGTAAACAAGAAAAAGGCACGGCAAATAAATTGAAAGCGCTTGTATACGCACAAGATCGTGCTGGTGAACTTTTATGGAATATCTTTAGTCCTGTTCTAGTATACTCTGCACAACTTCTAGGCGAAATTGCTGACACGGTGGTCGATATTGACCGTGCCATGAAGTGGGGCTTCGGCTGGGAGATGGGTCCGTTTGAAACATGGGATGCCATTGGATTGGAGAAATCAGTCGAAAAGATGAAGAATGATGGCTTAGAAATTCCATTATGGCTAACAGAAATGCTTTCGAAGGGGCATACATCTTTCTATTTAGAAGAAAATGGTGAAACGTTCTTTTATAAAAATGGTGAATACCGCTTAGTGGAAAGTAATCCAAAAGCGATTGATTTGAAAGTATTAAAGAAACAAAAAGGTGTCATTAAAAAGAATGGTGGTGCCAGCTTACTTGATTTAGGTGATGGAGTAGCACTTCTAGAATTCCATTCTCCGAATAATGCGATTGGCCTTGATATTATCCAAATGATTAACTTTGCAATAGATGAAGTTGAGAACAATTACAAAGGGCTTGTAATCGGTAACCAGGGTAAGAACTTCTGTGTCGGTGCGAACTTAGCGATGATGCTAATGGAAGCACAAGATGATAATATCTTTGAACTTGAAATGGTCATTCGTCAATTCCAAAATGCAATGATGAAAGTGAAATATAGTGTTAAACCAGTCGTTGCAGCACCATTTGCGATGACACTTGGCGGTGGAGCAGAAGTATGTTTACCTGCTGCTCACATCCAAGCATCAGCAGAAACTTATATGGGGCTTGTTGAAGTTGGTGTCGGTTTACTTCCAGGCGGCGGCGGTAATAAGGAGTTATATATTAAGCATTTAGAAGGTCTGCCGAATGGCGTTCAAGTTGACCTGCAAAACATTGCGAATAAAGTGTTTGAAACAATTGCGACAGCAAAAGTATCGACTTCTGGTGCAGAAGCGCGTGAGAATAATTTCTTAGGCTTAGCAGATGGCATCAGTGTTAACGGAGATCACCTGTTATACGATGCAAAACAAGCTGTACTCGCCTTGCATGAAAAGGGATATGTACAAAAGGCACGCAGAAAAGTACCGGTAGTGGGTGAGACAGGATACGCAACACTCTTACTGGGAGCACAATCGATGTTCTTATCAGGATATATTTCAGAGCATGATTTAAAAATAGCCAAAAAAGTGGCTTATGTAATTGCTGGTGGAAAGGTTCCATATGGCACGGAAGTAGATGAGCAATATTTATTGGATTTAGAAAGAGAAGCATTCATAAGTTTAATTAGAGAAGGAAAAACACAACAGCGTATGCAGCACATGTTGGTAAAAGGAAAACCATTACGTAATTAAATAAGCGGAGGCGCCAAGGCGCAATAGCTAGAAAAATAGATTGCTACTATTAGAGGAAAGAGAGGGAACGAAATGAGAGAAGCGGTAATTGTAGCCGGAGCACGGACCCCGGTTGGTAAAGCAAAGAAAGGCACGCTTGCCCATGTTCGCCCTGATGATTTGGGAGCATTGGTTGTAAAAGAAACATTAAAACGTGCAGGAAATTATGAAGGAAATATTGATGATTTAATCATTGGATGTGCAATGCCCGAAGCTGAGCAGGGAAATAACATGGCTCGGAATATTGGGGCATTAGCAGGTCTGCCACACACAGTTCCGGCGATCACGATTAATCGTTTTTGTTCATCTGGATTACAGGCAATTGCCTATGCGGCACAAGGGATTATGCTCGGTCATACTGATACAGCGATTGCTGGTGGAGCAGAATCGATGAGTCTAATTCCAATGGCAGGGCATGTGGTTCGGCCAAATGTAAAGCTAGCAGAATCAGCACCAGAGTATTATATGGGAATGGGTCATACCGCTGAGGAAGTAGCCAAGAAATATGGTATTTCTCGTGAGGATCAAGACGCCTTTGCCGTTCGCAGTCATCAAAAAGCGGCAAAGGCCATTCAGGAAGGGAAATTCGTAGAAGAAATCGTTCCTGTGGATGTTACCTTCCGTTCTGTCGGCAAAGACAACAAGCTAGTCGAAAGAACGATCCAGTTTTCTCAAGATGAAGGCGTACGACCTGATACAAATGTACAATCGTTGGCTAAACTTCGCCCGGCTTTCTCAGTGACAGGTTCTGTTACAGCTGGTAATGCTTCTCAAACAAGTGATGGAGCAGCAGCATTAATGATTATGGACCGTGAAAAGGCAGAGTCACTCGGACTAAAGCCACTAGCTAAATTCAGATCATTTGCAGTTGGAGGCGTACCACCAGAAATAATGGGAGTTGGTCCTGTAGTCGCAGTACCAAAGGCTGTTAAGTTGGCTGGTTTAGAACTATCTGATATTAATCTTTTCGAATTAAACGAAGCATTCGCATCTCAATCCCTACAAGTCATTCGTGAGCTTGGCTTAGATGAAGAAAAGGTAAATGTAAATGGTGGAGCAATCGCACTAGGTCATCCACTAGGCTGTACAGGAGCAAAACTTACACTAACACTTATCCATGAATTAAAGCGCCGTAATCAACAATTTGGCGTCGTAACCATGTGCATAGGCGGCGGAATGGGCGCAGCCGGAGTATTTGAACTTTTATAAAAAGGGTAAATAGTTTGTAGAAGTTAAATGAGCGGAAGGCACGAAGACTCCTGCAGGAGTACGGAGCAGGTGAGACCCCGCAGGCGCTAGCGCCGAGGAGGCTCACCGCAACGCCTGCGGAAAGCGAAGTGCCTCGTGACAGGCAAGGACCGCCTGTCACTGGGTAGATTATTCTAGAAGCTTTCCTTAGTGGAGCGGAATATATCACTACAAAAATAGGGGGAAAAAGTAATGGCACAACAAACAGAAAAAATTATTAAAGGCGGAAGCTTTTTAATCGACGATATTTCCTATGACCGGATTTTAACACCAGAAGATTTTAATGAAGAACAATTAATGATTGCCAAAACAGCAGAAGACTTCATTGAAAAAGAAGTTCTTCCACAACTTGAACACCTTGAAAACCATGAATTTGACCGCACTGTAAAGCTTTTAAAGCAAGCAGGTGATCTAGGACTATTGGCAGCGGATGTTCCTGAAGAATATGAAGGATTAGGTTTAGATAAAGTAACATCTTCTCTCGTAACTGAAAAAATGTCAAAGGCTGGCGGCTTCTCGTTATCCTATGGCGCACATGTTGGGATCGGCTCATTGCCAATCGTTTTATTCGGAAACGAAGAGCAAAAGAAAAAATATTTACCTGCACTTGCTTCAGGTGAAAAAATTGCCGCTTACGCTTTAACTGAGCCAGGATCTGGATCGGATGCCCTTGGTGCAAGAACAACAGCGAAATTAAATGCAGCAGGTACACATTACATCCTTAACGGTGAAAAGCAATGGATTACCAACGCTGGATTTGCCGATGTATTTGTTGTCTATACAAAAATTGATGGCGAACATTTTACGGCTTTCATTGTAGAAAGAGATTTCCCTGGAGTTTCAACTGGGGCGGAAGAAAAGAAAATGGGGATTAAGAGTTCTTCCACACGTACTCTTATTCTAGAAGATGTACCTGTTCCTGTTGAAAATCTATTAGGTGAATATGGAAAAGGTCACGTCATTGCCTTTAATATTTTAAATATTGGTCGATATAAATTAGCCGTTGGTGGAGTTGGCGGTTCTAAAAATGCATTTGAATTAGCTGTAAAATATGCAAACGGCCGCAAGCAATTTAATACACCAATTTCTCAGTTCAATTTAACCAAAGAAAAGTTCGGTACCATGGCTTCGAAAATCTATGCAGCAGAAAGCTCTGTCTACCGTACGATCGGACTGTATGAAGAGCATCAAGGAAAACTTACGACGGAAGAGCAAAAAGATATTAAATTAGTGGCCAATTCGATTGCAGAGTATGCGATTGAATGCTCTGTTAATAAGTTTTTCTGTAGTGAGGTGTTGGATTATGTAGTGGATGAGGGTGTCCAAATTCACGGTGGATACGGCTTCATGCAGGAATATACGATCGAAAGAGCATATCGTGATTCTCGTATAAATCGTATTTTTGAAGGTACAAATGAAATTAACCGTCTACTCGTTCCTGGCACCTATATTAAAAAGGCATTTAAAGGGGAACTCCCATTATTCCAAAAAGCAATGGCGCTTCAAGAGGAAATCATGATGCTAATGCCTGAAGAGCCAGGTGATGAGCCGCTTGCACAAGAAAAACATTTAGTAAGCAATGCAAAGAAAATCGGCTTGTTAGCTGCCGGTTTAGCTGCACAAAAATTTGGTAAGTCATTAGATAAGGAGCAAGAAATTTTATCAAATATTGCCGACATTGTTTCGAATGCATATGCAATGGAATCTGTTGTTCTACGGACAGAAAAAGCAATTGCAAAGTCTGGTCTTGAGAAAAATAAACAAAAGCTACTTTATACACAAATCTTCTGTCAAGAAGCTTTCAATGAAATCGAGCAGCATGCTAAAGAAACTTTAGTAGCTACTGAACAAGGGGATACTCTCCGTATGCTAGTATCTGCCCTTCGCAAACTTACACGCCACACGCCAATCAACGTGATTGCGAAGAAACGTGAAGTTGCTGATGTTGCTATTGAAGCTGAACGCTACATCGTTTAGTTTAATTGGTGGGTATTTCCATTGAAGAGGATCAACAAATAAAGCCTAAATCGCATAGCGGTTTAGGCTTTATTTGTTGAATTCTCTTTTTCAACAATATCCTTAACAATATCTTCAATTGTTACATTTCCTAATACTTTTTCCAATGCTAGTTGTGCTGTGGACAATACCGGAATTAAAGCTTCTTGAATGTTCCTGCCTACTGGACATTTTGGATTTGGACTTTCGTGGAGACTAAACAATTCATTCTCCTGTACTACATTAACTGCCTTATATACTTCTAGTAATGTAATTTCAGATAAATTCCTGGCAAGGTTGGTCCCCGCGATACCTGGGTGTACTTCTACTAGCCCAGCCTTCTTTAGCATTCCTATAATTTTTCTTATTAGGGCAGGATTTGTGTTTACACTTTCTGCTAAATACTCCGATGAACTTATCCCATCTTTATTAAACTCAATTAAAGATAATATATGAATTCCTACAGCAAATCGGCTGCTGATTGACATAATTAGTCACCTTCCTTGATTAATTTATAACATAATTTTTAATGTAATTGTAATGGTTACAACTATTTTTTGTTCTCTTATACAATTAAAAGTTGGTATTTATATTGACAAAAACACCAATTGTAATTAATATGGTTACAGGTAATCAAATTGATTACAGTTTAACTTAAGCGATGATTCTAAAAATTTCTAATAAACATTTATAGGGGGAATAGACAATGAAAATGTTAGTCACAGGAGCTACAGGGAACCTGGGTACCAAAATAATAGATACATTATTAAAGACTGTACCGGCAAGTCAACTCGCTGTCAGTGTTCGAAATCCAGAGAAAGCGGAAAGGCTGCGAGTTCGTGGAGTAGAAGTTCGCCATGGAGATTTTGATCATCCTGAAACATTGGTTTCTGCTTTTGCAGGAATTGACCGATTATTAATTATTTCTGCGGATGGTGACAATGAAACAAGAATCCGCCAACATACAGATGCTGTTGCTGCCGCAGAGGGTGCTGGAGTTAAATTTATTGCTTATACCAGCTTAGGGAATGCAAGTGAGAGCAAGTTGTTCCTTGCGCCACCCCATAAAGCAACGGAAGAAGCTATCTTGAAAACTGGTATTCCTTACTCATTCATAAGGAATAACTGGTATTTGGAGAATGAAATCTCAAGCATACAAGGTGTGATAGCAGGAGCACCTTGGGTGACGTCTGCAGGTTCTGGCAAGGTTGGTTGGGCACCACAACAAGATTATGCTGAGGCTGCAGCAGCTGTACTGTCAGGTACTAGCCATGAGAATACTGTTTACGAACTTTCTGGCAAACTAATGACTCAGGAAGAATTTGCATCTGCTCTCGGCGCTGTATTGGGGAAAGAAGTTCCTGTGCACCAGGTTGATGATGCTAAATATTCCGACATCATGAAAGGTGCTGGAGTACCAGAATTTATTATTCCTTTTCTTGTTGATATCCAAAAAGGCGTTCGGGATGGTGGATTAGAGATTGAGAGCGAAGATTTCGAAAAGTTGCTTGGTCGCCCTGCTACACCAATAAATGAAGTTCTAAGTCAAATTATTAATCAAATATCGCAAACAAATAATTAAATCAAAAATCCGGCTCTCTAAATGAAATAGAGGTCGGTTTTTTTAGGTTAATATAATAAAAATTACATTTGTAGGCAGGACTTTCTCGAATTTAGTCGAAAGAATGTAAGTGAAGCATTTTTACTTTTTTTCTCGTTATGTTACTATTCAAGTGACGAATAACGTCAATTGATGTTTTGGCACAAGGAGGGGGTGGAAACAGATGTCTCTTACTTTTTACTGGTACCCGAAATGCGGTACATGTCGAAATGCGAAGAAATGGCTGGATAAACATCAACTTTCCTACAAAGAAATACATATTGTTGAAAACACGCCATCAAAGGCAGAACTTCAGGAGATATACGAGAAAGGCAACCTGGAATTAAAGAAATTCTTTAATACCAGCGGGCAAAAGTATCGTGAACTAGGGATTAAGGATAAAATATCTACGGCTTCTGAAGATGAACTGCTAGAATTGTTAGCCTCAGATGGGATGTTAATCAAAAGACCATTATTAACAGATGGAGAAAAAGTAACAGTGGGTTTTAAAGAAGAAGAGTATGAGAAAGTTTGGTTGTAAGTATATTTCCTACTTTTCAAAAAAGTAAGTCCAGTTAATCGATGATGGAATTTAGAAAATAATGGAGGGATTTTGTAATGACTACACCAAAGGAATTGCGTTATTCTGAAGAACATGAATGGGTAAAGGTTGAAGGAGAAACAGTCCGTGTAGGTATCACTCACTTTGCACAATCTGAACTAGGTGATATCGTTTTCGTTGAACTTCCTGAAGTTGGCGATGAAGTGACTGCTGATGAGCCATTTGGCAGCGTTGAATCCGTTAAAACTGTTTCAGAATTGTATGCACCGTTAAGTGGAAAGGTTGTTGCGGTGAACGAAGATTTAAGTGACAGCCCTGAATTTGTAAACGAATCTCCATATGAAAAGGCATGGATGATTGTTATCGAGCCTTCAGACAGCAGTGAAATAGACAACCTCATGACTGCAGAGCAATATGAGGAAATGATTAAAGAAGACTAGTTAAGACAAACACCTTGTTTTTCAAGGTGTTTTTTTTATGGAGAAAATTAGCACCATCTATATTTTAAAACTGGGAGACACTATAATAAACTTTAATTAAAAGGGGCTCTTGGTATGACATTGAAACAACAGAAAATAGATGTAACAGATCGTGTAGTTGGAAAAATGAAAAATGGCGAGATGGAATTGTTTCTAGATGATACCCCAATTGGAAAAATTCAGCTGCCAGGAGACATGACTTTTCAACTTGATCAACGATTTGAAGTGGAACAGCGGAAGATTTTTCAGAATGTGACAGTGACAGAGCAGCCAAATGCAAAATATACGGATTGTGATGATGGTGGATGGTGCTAGGACAATTCTCTGAGCAAACACCTATTATCATAAAAACAATCATGGTATAGTTAACATATTCACACGTTATTCAGTTTATTGAATATGTTAACATCAAACAAATAACTTTCTATTGTATAGGTGATGGATGATGAATGATACGTATGGTGATAAAGTTCTGATTGTAGAAGGCAAATCAGATAAGAAAAAGGTAAAAAGTATTCTGAAGGAACCAATCGAAATTGTCTGCACAAATGGGACTATAAGCATGACGAAATTGGACGAATTAATTGATACACTTGAAGATAAAGACGTCTATATCCTCGTTGATGCCGATGATGCTGGTGAAAAGCTTCGAAAACAATTAAAAAGGGAGTTCCCTCAAGCGGAACATATCTATATTGACAGGATGTACCGTGAAGTAGCAACTGCACCCGTTTATCATCTAGCCACAGTCCTCTTAGGTGCAAATATTGATGTTCATTCAGAATTTTTAGAAATGGGTTAAAAAAATGACCGATTGGAACCTTGATGATGTATCATCATTCTTAAAAAATCATTCATCTGGACTCATTTACTTCTATACTCCCTTATGTGGTACTTGTCAGGTAGCATCGAGAATGCTCCAAGTCATAGAGAAAATGGTTGACGTGAATATAGGAAAAATGAATCTAAATTTTTCCCCTGAATTAGCAAATAAGTTTGAAATAGAAAGTGTACCATGCTTGTTAATTATTAAGGATGGAGAAGTACTTGAGATGATTTATGCATTTCGCTCTGTTCCTTTTCTATATGAAAAAATTAAACAATCGTTACTCTAAACAGATGCAGATGCGTCTGTTTTTTGTGTGTGCTAAAGTAGAAAATTGTCGATGAAATAAAGAAGGACTTCTGATCCATTTACTTGAATATATAACAGAATGGAGAGAAATCGGAGTGATGGAAAATGGAAGAAATGATACAAGTATTCCTTTCTGCTATCAAGAAATGCGATCACGTTCTTAAATTGATTGAAAACCTGGATGGTCTAAAAATAAAGCTGGTTTGCGAAAACGCAGAGGGTCTTCTTGTATTTCATCGTGGGGAGGTTTTCTCACTCGTTGACAATGATGATCGTTCAGTCACTTATGTCATAAGAGGTCAGCGAGATTCCATCTATAGTCTGCTTGAAGGCAATCAAAAATTAAGGACTTTAATCCAAAACAAAAAACTTAAAATAACCGCACCATTTCGCACCATTCTACTAATCGAATCAATCTTTTACTTAACCAAACCAGAGAAGCAGTTTGATAAGTTTATTTCATAGGCTGTGTAAAGCAAAATTTATTTTGCACTCTGTTGATTTCCGTGGAAGGCACGAAGACTCCTCGAAAATTGCTATCGCATTTTCTTCGTGCGTGGGCAGATTCGAGGAAGTAAATCAATGTCCTGCGGGAGACCCCGCAGGCGCTTTAGCGCCGAGGAGGCGTACCGCCCGCGGAAAGCGAAATGCCTCGTGACAGGCAAAGACCGCTTTTCACTGCGGTGATTATTCAAAGAAGCTTTCCTTAGTGGAGCGGAAATTAACAGACTATTTTACACAGCCTTCAACAAAAATATTGGAGGAGTGTTTAGTATGGGGGAAAATCAAAAGAATTATCGTTTTGAAACGTTGAGTGTTCATGGTGGATTGGCACCAGATCCAGTAACAGGAGCACGTGCCGTACCAATCTATCAAAATAATGCTTACCAATTTAAAAACACAGAACATGCTGCAAATCTTTTTGCGTTGAAGGAAACTGGATACATATATACACGCATTCATAACCCAACCACTACCGTTTTCGAGGAAAGAGTTGCACTATTAGAAGGCGGAGTGGGAGCGTTAGCGGTAGCAAGCGGAATGGCTGCGATTACTTTGGCAATCTTAAATATTGCTGAAGCAGGAGATGAAATTGTTTCAGCCTCAACTTTATATGGCGGCACATATAATTTATTTGCTGTGACGCTTCCGAAATATGGAATCAACGTTAAGTTTGTAGACCCTGAAGATCCAGAAAATTTCCGTGCAGCGATTACCGATAAAACAAAAGCAGTGTTTGCCGAAACGATCGGCAATCCGTCTTTAAGAATCCTTGATATTGAAAAGGTAGCGGGAATTGCCCACGAAGCTGGAGTCCCGTTAATCATTGATAATACATTTGCGACTCCATACCTATGCCGACCAATCGAATTTGGTGCTGATATTGTTATCCATTCAGCAACGAAATGGCTTTTAGGTAATGGAACAACAACAGGCGGGGTTATTGTAGACGGAGGAAAATTTGATTGGAATTCACCTAAATTTCCTGGTTTTACGACTCCTGACCCAAGCTATCATGACCTTGTATATGCAGAAGCACTTGGTGCTGTTGCCTACATTATTAAAGCCCGCGTACAGTTATTGCGTGATTTAGGACCATCATTAAGTCCACAAAACGCATTTCAATTCACGCTTGGACTTGAAACACTTCATGTCCGTATGAAGGAACATGTTGCGAATACAAAAGAAGTAGTTAATTACTTATTAAAGCATCCTGCAGTGGAATGGGTATCTTACCCTGGTCACCCATCACACCCTGATCATGAGTTGGCTGCTAAGTATTTGCCAAAAGGAGCAGGTTCCATCATTGTATTTGGTATAAAAGGTGGAAGAGAAGCAGGAGCTAAATTAATCGATTCCATTACCCTATTTGCCCATGTAGCGAATGTTGGTGACGCAAAGAGCTTAATTATTCATCCAGCCAGCACTACCCATCAGCAGTTAGATGCAGAAGGGCTTAAGGCTTCTGGAGTTTCAGAGGACCTAATTCGCCTTTCTATTGGTATTGAAAATGTTGAGGACCTAATTGATGACCTAGAATCAGCGATTGAAGCAGCTACGGGTGTTGCTTCCTTAAAGGCGAAGGCTTAAATTAGGATAAAAGAGTTTATTCAAAATATGTGGAAAATTTGTTTGACACCACTTTTTATCCATGTTAAGATTGCTTTTGTACTAAAATTATTGCTCTAATCCATGAACGTATTAATTGAATATAGAATGCTGTAAACTCTTATCAAGAGAGGTGGAGGGATGTGCCCGATGAAGCCCGGCAACCGTCAATATTATTATTGAAATGGTGCCAATTCACACAAAGCGTATGCTTTGGAAGATGGGAGAAAGGTCTTTATTTATGATGCCTTTCTGCCTATGCAGAAAGGCTTTTTAATTTTCTAATATAAGAATGTTTTCTTGGAAACAGTCAAACCCTATATTTAAGCACTATGATTTTAGTAGGAATTTTTGTAATTCATATTTAATTGGATAAAAAGTAGGTGATGGAATGATTTCTATAAAAGATGTAGGTAAAGTTTTTCCTTCTAAACAGGGTCAATTGAAGGCAGTTGATGATGTTAATTTAGAAATAAAAGAAGGAGAAATTTTTGGTGTAATCGGATATAGTGGTGCCGGAAAAAGTACCTTAATTCGAATGCTGAATGGTCTTGAGCTCCCAACGGAAGGGTCTGTTACCGTAGCTGGCCGGGTTATTTCAAAAATTAGGGGCAGTGAACTCAGGAAAGCACGCCAAGAAATTAGTATGATTTTTCAGCATTTTAACTTGCTTTGGTCAAGGACAGTTAGTGAGAATATCGCGTTTCCTTTAGAAATTGCTGGGGTTAATGGACCAGAAAGGAAAAAACGAGTCAATGAACTAATCAAATTAGTAGGTCTTGAAGGAAGAGAAAATGCCTATCCATCACAGCTCAGCGGCGGTCAAAAACAGCGTGTTGGAATTGCCAGAGCACTCGCAAATAATCCCAAAGTGCTGCTTTGTGATGAAGCGACTTCTGCACTAGATCCACAGACTACTGATTCCATTTTGGATTTGTTAGTCGATATCAATAAACGACTTGGCTTAACCATTGTGTTGATTACACATGAAATGCATGTGATTCGTAAAATTTGTCATCGGGTAGCTGTTATGGAAAGTGGCAGAATCGTAGAGTTGGGTCAGGTGCTAGATGTGTTTAAAAACCCTCAGCAGCCAATCACCAGACGATTTGTTCAGCAGGTAACAGAACCGGAAGAAACGAAAGAAACGATCGAACATTTACTCGAACGTTATCCGTATGGAAAGGTGGTTCAGCTCTCGTTTGTCGGAGAGGCAGCCGAACAGCCATTGATTACCACTCTAATCAGGGATTTTGACGTTGTCGTAAACATTCTGCAAGGGAAAATTTCACACACTCAAAACGGGTCCTACGGTACTTTATTTATACACTTAGATGGTAAGGCAGACGTTATTCAGAAAGCCATTAATTATATCCACTCTCAACAAGTCGGTGTGGAGGTGATTAGTAATGGCTAGCTTTTTCGAAATGGTAAAGTGGGATCAGTTATGGGAGGCAACACTTGAAACCCTTTATATGACTTCCATTTCAGTTTTTACTACATTCATCTTAGGAATAGTTCTTGGTTTGCTGCTATTTCTTACAGATAAGAGTAATTTATGGGAAAACAGGTCGGTAAATGTTATTATTGCCGCCTTTGTAAATATTTTCAGATCCATCCCCTTTATTATCTTAATTGTTTTATTAATTCCTTTTACAAAATTATTGGTTGGAACCATGCTTGGTGCAAATGCAGCGCTGCCTGCCTTAATTATTGGCGCAGCCCCTTTTTACGCCAGAATGGTGGAAATTGCTCTTAGGGAAATCGATAAAGGTGTTATTGAAGCATCACAATCAATGGGAGCAACACATGGTCATATTATTTTTAAAGTATTAATACCGGAATCTTTGCCAGCATTAATTTCAGGACTTACGGTTACAGCTATTTCATTAGTAAGTTTTACAGCAATGGCTGGGGTAATTGGAGCAGGGGGACTTGGTCATTTTGCTTACCTTGAAGGTTTTCAGCGCAATAGACCTATTGTTACCTTAGTTGCAACGATTGCCATTTTAATTTTGGTTTTTATCATCCAATTTATTGGAGATTATTTTACAAAAAAAACAGATAAACGATAACAGGAGGAGTAAGATTATGAAAAAAGCATTTAGTTTAATTATCATTGCGTTAGTAGCATTTGCCCTTGCAGCTTGCGGTGGTGCAAAGGACGATACTGCAGATAATGCAGGAGAAGAAGGAAACAAAAAATTAGTGGTCGGTGCATCTGCTGTGCCACATGCGGAAGTGTTAGAAGCAGCAAAACCATTATTAGAGGAAAAAGGCATTGATCTAGAAGTTCAAGTTTTTCAAGATTATATCCTGCCAAACGTAGCTTTAAGGGATAAAGAACTTGACGCAAACTATTTTCAAACACCAGGTTATTTAGAATTGCAAATGGAAGAAAATAAGGACTTCGATTTTGTAAGTGTAGGCGGCGTTCATAAGGAACCAATCGGAATTTATTCTAAGGAATACAAAAGCTTAAATGACCTTCCAAAAGGTGCGAAAATTATTATGAGTGATTCACTAAGCGACCATGGACGTATTTTACCTATTTTTGAAAAAGAAGGATTAATTAAGCTTAAAGAAGGCGTTGGAGCGAATGCAAGAGTAGAGGATATTATTGATAATCCTAAGGACCTTGATTTCTCAACTCTAATTGAGGCAAAACTATTAGCTTCTTCTTTCGAGAGCGGTGAAGGTGATGCAGTCGTAATTAATACGAACTATGCATTAGAAGGCGGAATTGACATTGGGAAGTATGGAATTGCATTTGAAGGCGATGACGTAGTACCAGCAAACCTTGTTGTCGTTCGCTCTGAGGACAAAGACCGTGAAGAGATTAAAACACTTGTAGAGGTTCTTCAATCAGAAGAAATAAAAAAATTCCTTCAAGAAAAGTACCAAGGTGCTGTTATTCCAGGAGAATAAACACTTAATGGAATATTAAAAAGTTACTATTTAATAGGAAGAAATCAGAAAGCCGGTGGATGTTGATTCACTGGTTTTCTTTTTTATCCATAACGGTAATATACATGAATCCGATTGGATAGGTAAAAATAGGTAACAAATAATAATGCGGAAGTCTTGGCAAAATAGAGATAAATACGTTATGATTTTATTCGTATGTGAATACATAAAGCGGTCACAAGACTAAAAATTCCGAATTATTATATTAATAATACTTCCTGTCTTGAGTTTCATTCTCATTTGGTCTGTCTTCAGTGAAAATAAAATTACTTTTCGTTTTCAAAAAAGTTAATACTGTTTATGAGTTGCTAACAGATACTATTTGTTATAAGATTGTAATGAGAATAAAGTGAGAATAAGTTTTGGGGCCAAAGTTTAAAGGCTACAAGATACAAAATTATCTTTGCGGAGGTATATATATGGCTGGATCAACATTAACGATCAAAGATTTACATGTAGAAATTGATGGAAAAGAAATTTTAAAAGGTGTAAACCTTGAAATAAAAGGTGGAGAAATTCACGCAATCATGGGACCAAATGGTACCGGTAAATCAACTTTATCTTCTGCTATCATGGGACATCCAAAATATGAAGTAACAAGTGGTTCGATCATGTTAGATGATGAAAATGTACTTGAAATGGAAGTAGACGAACGCGCACGTGCGGGTCTATTCTTAGCGATGCAATATCCAAGTGAAATTAACGGTGTAACAAATGCCGATTTCCTGCGTTCGGCCCTTAATAGCCGCTTAGGTGAAGGAAATGAGATTTCTTTAATGAAATTCATCCGTAAAATGGATAAGCAAATGGAATTCCTTGAAATGGATCTTGATATGGCACAGCGTTACCTTAACGAAGGATTCTCCGGCGGAGAGAAAAAACGTAATGAGATCCTACAATTGATGATGCTTGAGCCTAAAATCGCTATTTTAGATGAAATTGACTCAGGTTTAGATATTGATGCTTTAAAGGTTGTTTCAAAAGGAATCAATCAAATGCGCGGAGAAGATTTTGGCTGTTTAATTATTACCCACTATCAACGACTTTTAAATTATATCACTCCTGACCATGTGCATGTAATGATGCAGGGACGCATTGTGAAATCTGGTGGACCGGAACTTGCACAACGCTTAGAAGCAGAAGGATATGACTGGATCAAGCAAGAGCTCGGAATTGAAGATGAAACAGTTGGGCAAGAAGCGTAAGAGTTAGGTTAGGAGGATAATCATGACAACAGAAACGAATTTATCATTTGATAAAGATATTGTTCGTTCTTTTTCAAAAGAATTGAACGAGCCTGCGTGGATGGAAGAATTTCGTCTTAAAGCATTGGAATTGAGCGAAACCCTTCCAATGCCAAGACCTGATAAAACAAAAATTGATAAGTGGAATTTCACTCAATTTGATGCTCAACCCGTAAAAAGTGATAGCTTCGCATCACTTGCTGAACTTCCTGAAGAAGTTAAAGCATTAGTTGGCGATGAGTCTACAGCTAAAAATTTATACATTCAACGTAATCATACACCTGCATACATTTCTTTATCAGAGGAATTAAAAGGGCAAGGGGTTATTTTTACAGATATCTTTACAGCCATTCGTGAACATAGCGAACTTGTGCAAAAGTATTATTTGACTGAAGCGGTTAAAACCGATGAACACCGTCTAATCGCCTTGCATGCAGCACTTGTTAATGGCGGAGCATTCCTATACATTCCTAAAAATGTGGAGGTTAAAGAGCCTATTCATTCTATTTACTTACATGATCAAGCTGAGGCAAACCTTGTTAACCATGTAATCGTTGTAGCGGATGATAATAGTTCTGTTACGTATGTTGAAAACTATTTATCAACTATGGAATCTGCAAATAGTGTATTTAATATCGTGACTGAGGTAATTGCAAAGGCTGGTTCTAGAGTTCAGTATGGTGCAGTTGATACACTAGCAAATGGTGTAACCACTTACGTAAATCGTCGTGGATCCGCTGGAAGAGATGCTCGGATTGAATGGGCACTTGGATTGATGAACGAAGGAAATACCATTTCGGAAAATACAACTAACCTTGTTGGTGATGGTGCCTATGGTGATACTAAAACAGTCGTGGTTGGACGTGGCGAACAAACACAAAACTTTACGACGAAAGTTGTTCACTTTGGTAAAAACACTGAAGGTTATATTTTAAAACATGGTGTTATGAAGGACAGTGCTTCTTCTATTTTTAATGGAATTGGCCATATTCTGCATGGTGCATCAAAATCGAATGCGGAACAGGAATCACGTGTACTTATGCTCAGTGAGAAAGCACGTGGGGATGCGAACCCGATTCTACTTATCGATGAGGACGATGTAACGGCTGGTCACGCTGCATCCGTTGGACGTGTAGATCCTGTACAACTTTACTATTTAATGAGCCGTGGAATTCCGAAAAAAGAAGCAGAACGTCTGGTTATTCATGGGTTCCTTGCACCGGTTGTTAACCAGCTTCCGATTGAAGGAGTTAAGAAGCAGTTAACTGCCGTGATTGAAAGGAAAGTACGATAATGAATGTCCTAGATATTCGTCGTCAATTCCCTATTTTAGATCAAGAAGTAAATGGAAAGCCACTTGTCTATCTTGATAGTTCAGCAACATCGCAAAAACCGATCCAAGTCATTGAGACGATGGAAAGATATTATAAAGAAATAAATTCCAATGTTCATCGTGGTGTTCATACGCTCGGAACACGTGCAACAGATGCCTACGAAGGGGCAAGGGAAAAGGTTCGTAAATTTATTAATGCAAAATCAACTCAGGAAGTTATTTTTACCAGGGGTACGACAACAGCATTAAATACGGTTGCCGCAAGTTATGCGGCAGATAATTTAAATGCTGGTGATGAGATTGTCATTACGTATATGGAGCACCATAGTAACATTATTCCTTGGCAGCAGGTTGCGAGACGTACGGGAGCCGTGCTAAAGTACATTCCACTTCAAGAAGATGGAACCCTCTCATTGGATGATGTTCGGGCAACGGTTACGGCCAATACCCGTGTTGTTTCTGTTATGCAGGTTTCTAATGTACTTGGTGTCATTAATCCTATTAAAGAAATTGCAAAAATTGCTCATGAGAATGGTGCGATTATGGTAGTCGATGGGGCACAAAGTGCTCCCCATATGAAAATAGATGTTCAAGATTTAGATTGCGACTTCTTAGCTTTTTCTGGACATAAGATGTGTGCTCCTACTGGTATCGGAGTGTTATATGGGAAAAAGCATTTGTTAGAAAAAATGGAACCAATTGAGTTTGGCGGAGAAATGATTGATTTTGTTCATTTACAAGAATCAACATGGAAAGAGCTTCCTTGGAAGTTTGAAGCCGGAACACCGATTATTGCAGGTGCCATTGGACTTGGTGCTGCCATAGATTTTTTAAACGAGATTGGCTTAGATAATATTGCAGAACATGAGCATAAGCTTGCAGCCTACGCATTAGAAAAAATGTCTTCTGTACCTGGAATGACGATTTATGGACCATTAGACGCAGCAAAACGTGCAGGTCTTGTTACTTTTAATATTAGCGATGTACACCCACATGATGTTGCAACTGTACTCGACGCAGAAGGAATAGCAGTCCGTGCAGGACATCATTGTGCACAACCGTTAATGAAATGGTTGAAGGCGTCAGCAACTGCTCGTGCAAGCTTTTATTTATACAACACAGAAGACGATATTGATAAGCTTGTTGAAGGACTTGTTAAAACAAAGGAGTATTTCAGCGATGTCTTCTAATAATTTAGATAATTTATACCGTCGGGTAATTATGGATCATTATAAAAATCCACGCAATCGCGGGATACTAGAAGATGGCAGTCATACAATTAATATGAACAACCCTACTTGCGGAGATCGAATTCAATTAACCTTTAAGGTTGAGGATGGGGTCGTAATCGACGCAAGATTTGAGGGAGAAGGCTGTTCCATTTCAATGTCATCTGCTTCAATGATGACCCAAGCAATTAAAGGGAAAAAGGTAGAGGAAGCAATCAAGCTTTCGAAGATTTTTTCCGATATTATGCAAGGGAAAGAGTATGATGACGATATCGATTTAGGTGATATTGAAGCACTTCAGGGTGTCGCTAAATTTCCAGCACGAATTAAATGTGCCACATTAGCCTGGAAGGCAATGGAAAAAGGATTAGGGGAAGAGGAACAACAATAAAACGTAAGTGGTGTTCTTAACCCTTTCGTTTAAGAAGGAGGAACAGGTCGATGGCGAAAAAAATGCCAGAAATCGGTGATTATAAATATGGTTTTGCCGATAAGGATGTTTCCATATTTCGTTCAAAGCGTGGTTTAACGAGTGATATTGTTATTGAAATTTCAAAACTAAAGAATGAACCACAATGGATGCTTGATTTTCGTTTGAAGTCTTTAGAGCATTTTTATAAAATGCCAATGCCTCAGTGGGGCGGAGATTTAGGCTCATTGAATTTTGACGAAATCACTTATTATGTAAAACCATCTGAGAAATCGGAAAAATCATGGGATGAAGTCCCAGAAGAAATTAAAGCAACATTTGACAAACTAGGGATTCCTGAAGCAGAGCAAAAGTATCTTGCTGGTGTATCTGCTCAATACGAATCTGAGGTTGTTTACCATAATATGAAGGTAGAACTTGAAGATTTGGGGATTGTTTTTAAAGATACTGATTCTGCTCTTAGAGAGAATGAGGATATCTTCCGTGAGCATTTTGGCAAAACGATTCCACCGACAGATAACAAGTTTGCTGCACTAAATTCCGCCGTTTGGTCAGGTGGCTCATTTATTTATGTTCCAAAAGGTGTGAAAGTAGATACTCCATTACAGGCGTATTTCCGAATTAACTCTGAAAATATGGGGCAATTTGAGCGTACATTGATCATTGTAGATGAAGGCGCACATGTTCATTACGTTGAAGGCTGTACAGCACCTGTTTATACTACTAACTCACTTCACAGTGCAGTTGTAGAGATTGTTATTAAAAAAGATGCCTATTGCCGTTACACAACGATTCAAAACTGGGCAAACAATGTATTCAACCTTGTTACAAAGCGTGCAGTTTGTGAAGCAAATGCAACGATGGAATGGATTGATGGTAACATCGGTTCTAAACTAACGATGAAATACCCAGCTGTAATTTTAAAAGGTGAAGGCGCACGTGGTATGACATTATCCATTGCGATTGCTGGTAAAGGTCAACACCAGGATGCAGGAGCAAAAATGATTCACTTAGCTCCAAATACATCTTCCACCATCGTATCAAAGTCAATCTCTAAGCATGGCGGTAAAGTAACGTACCGTGGTGTCGTTCACTTTGGACGTAAAGCTGATGGCGCACGTGCTAATATCGAATGTGATACGTTGATTATGGATAATCAATCAACTTCTGATACGATTCCATACAACGAAATCCTAAACGACAATATTTCACTTGAGCACGAAGCAAAAGTTTCTAAAGTTTCTGAAGAGCAGCTCTTCTACCTAATGAGCCGCGGGATTTCAGAACAAGAAGCTACTGAAATGATCGTTATGGGCTTCATCGAGCCATTTACAAAAGAATTACCAATGGAATATGCAGTCGAAATGAACCGTCTCATTAAGTTCGAGATGGAAGGTTCTATTGGATAACAAATAAAAAACCTTTATATATCAAGGGTTTGAGGGATTAATATAAATTGTGGAATTTTCGGCGTGCCGATTTGATCTTATCTTTTAGTGTAGGAGGCGAACTTTTGAAGTTCGTCTTCTTCTATTTTTTCAGCGATATCAAGATATGTTTCAGCTGTCGTTTTAATTGTTTTATGTCCAAGACGATTGGAAACATATTTTAGACTTGCACCGGATTCAAGAAGCAGAACAGCGTGTGTATGTCTAAAAACATGTGTGCCTTTATATTCTACACCGGATTTTTTGCAGTAATCTTGGATAGTTTCACGAATGATGGAAGGTGTTAAATAATGTCCGTTATAATTTTGAAATATAATGCCATCTTCATTTTTGCGAAATCTTGGATTCCCTAAAATCAATTGATTTTGCTTCAGTTTAAATTTTATTAATTCACGTAATAAATCTTGGTCAATTTTAATTGTTCGGTAGGAAGCAGCATTTTTTAATGTTGATAATTTTACTTTGTTATTATCATCACGGCTGGTTTGTTTATCTATGGTTATTTTATCACCAACAATATCTTCCCATCTTAAAGCCAAAGCTTCGGATATCCTTAAACCGGTTTTGCTTAAAAAGTACATAAGCATGTAATAAAGTTGATAATCAGGAAAACGTTGATGTTCATTTGCTTTCATAAAATCCAATAACTTGTTTAATTCTTCCAGGCTAGTTTGTACTACCTAACCATTACCACATAACACATACTACTTAACACATACCACTTAACCTCTCTAAATTTCTTGTACAACCTCAATAAAATTTTTAAGTGTTCTTTTTGTTGAAGGTGATTTACCGGGCAATTTGGTAATGGAAAAAAATTCATTAATTTGCTCTTTTATATACTGATCACCATATTCATCATTAAGCACAGCCAATTGTTTGATTTGTTCATTTGAGGGGCTAGGAACATTACTATACATGCTTTTATACTTTTTAATGAAATAATCCAGCACCTTAGAGGGATTCAAAAAAAATTTGGGGACGGTGTTATGGCTAAAGATCTTCTTCCTTCGTTGCCTGTTTCTTTTTTTTGATTAAGGAAAATGTATCCGATTTGAAAATGAAATGGGAGAATGTAAAAAAAGCCCACTTTTTACCTATACGAATATCACTAAAATAAAATTCACCGAATTTCTAGTTGGGTTATATCAAGGATGGGAATCACTTTGGAACAGTGTAAAAGAAATTGTTAAGAAAGCGGATTTATCTATAGAAGACGTTGAGTTCCTTGATAGCGACGAATTTATTGAACGCGTATTTCAAGATTACTGAGAATAACAACATAGACAAAAATATAGAAGTGAAAATAGGGGCCTGCTTTGCAGCTCCTATTTATTTTGTTATTAATTCTGGTAAAATTAGTATAGGAACATTTATGTTAATGAACAAGCCTAATATTAATTACAATTAATTAAAAGATAAAACGTTTATGGATATTTACATCAAAACATGAAATAAAGCAGCTATTTTCATGGTCGGATACTGGGACGATGAAAGATGTTACCAGTATTTGTGTTAAAACTGGCTTCGTGTTAAGGGGGTTATTCTTTTGGCGGAAAAATATAATTGGGGTGTTATAGGAAGGACATTTATCGAGGCTGGTCACCGCAGTAAAGTCTCGTTAAAGGTAATCAGCCAAATGTTTGATGTGCCATATCAATCTGTACGAAGAAGAGCGGCTGCGGAAAAGTGGCATAATCGGCGGTTGTATTTGTGGTATGAAGAGAAGGTAATATCAGTAGTAAATACGGTTAGGAATTTTTTATATAAGCTTTTGTAGCAGGCATCCTATCTATGTGAAGTATGGAGAGAGAAAAACAACTGTTTCATGTATTTAATAAAAGTGTTTTAAGTAATGGAGGGGAGTACAGTCATGATGATTGTATTTCTCTCTATTTTTTTAGTAATAATTATTGCTGCTAAAGTCCTATACCATGATACAATTATAGTTGGAAAATTAATGTAAGAGAGTAAAGGGAAATTGAATCGGCTAAAACAAAAAATTAGTCCTTTAGATACCTGATGGGCTTTGGAGTAAGGAGGAAACTATATGGGTTTTGGGTTTAGAAAAAGTTTTAAAATAGCTCCTGGAGTTCGTTTAAACGTAAGTAGTCGAGGGGTTGGGGCAAGTGTAGGAGTCAAAGGATTAAGGCATTCTGTGAACTCAAGAGGTCAAAGTAGGACTACGGTTTCTTTGCCTGGAACTGGTCTTTCCTATACTTCCACTTCCGGTGGGAGAAGCGGTAATAGAGGGAATAGGAACTATCGAACAGCTTCCTATCAGCGACAAGCGGAATTGAATCGATTGCAAAAAGAAAGAGAAAAGTTACAAGAACTGCAACGAAATCAATTAGAAGTCGAGTTGTATGAAAATAGACTAAATATGATTAAGTCGATTCATAAAGAGTGTGATGATTTTGTTGATTGGCTGGACATTAAAAATACAGAACCTCCATTCTTAAAAGGGCACCCTGGACCTTTAGAACAACAAGCCTTACAGGAACTTCAAAATTATAGACCTGGTTTTATGGCAAAGGTCTTTAATCAAGAAGAAAAGCGTATAGAGGAGCTCAGAAATAAGGTCTTAAAAGCCCGTAAGAAAGACGAGGATGAATATCAAGAATGGAGTGAATTGACAGAAATAGCAACGAAGATATTGAATGGGGATTTGGAAACGTATTTTGAAGTAATAAAGGATTTCGCTCCCCTAGATGATCTAAGTGATTTTGGAAGTGGGTTTGAGTTTTTCCTTGAAGAACCCCATACTATGGAAGTGAAATTTGATGTACAAACCCAAAATGTAGTTCCTTCAGAAATGAAAACTCTAACCAGTACAGGAAAAGTATCCGTCAAAAATATGCCTATCTCCAAATATTACGATATTCAACAGGATTACGTCTGCAGTTGTGTACTTAGAATAGCAAGAGATATGTTAGCTTTATTGCCGTTAGATACTATTATCATCCACGCTTTGGATTCCCAATTAAATACGTCTACTGGGAATCATGAAAAAATAGTAGTATTATCGGTGAAAATTGATAGGTATACGCTTAACCAATTAAATTTTGATACTATTGATTGCTCAGATTCAATGGTTAATTTTGAACATAAAATGAATTTTCGTAAAACCAAGGGTTTCGCTCCGGTAGAAAAGATACAAATATATTCTTAAAACATAACAAGCCATTATTTTAGGTATACAAAAAAACTCTTATATAATGGAATGTGTGTAAAAACTTAAAGAAGACGATTTTTAAGATTAGTGTTAATTTGAAAGTTTTTATTGGTCTTTGAATTACCATATTGCTAAGTTTAAAGAAGAACGAAAAAGAAGGCGCATAATATGCTCCTTCTTTCTTTATCAGTTTGTTTCACACGCATAACCGTCTTTATCCCGATCCATTTTAGATGTATAAGCAGGATGATTGGAAGGAACTCCGTTCGGATACACTGTCCTCAGGTCGGTGCAGTTGGCAAACGATGTCTGTGCTGCAGTTGAGGTTGCTTGCTGCTGTTGCTGGGCTTGCGCCTGTGCTTCCGCTGCTGCCTTGGCTTCCGCTTCCGCTCTAGCTTTAGCCTCTGCTTCTGCTGCTGCTTTGGCTTCCGCTTCCGCTTTAGCTTTAGCCTCTGCTTCTGCTGCTGCTTTGGCTTCCGCTTCCGCCTTAGCTTTAGCCTCTGCTGCTGCTTTGGCTTCTGCTTCTGCTTCTGCTTCTGCTTTAGCCTTAGCCTCTGCTTCATCCTTTGCTTTCGCTTCTGCCTCTTGTTTCGCCTTTTCCTCCTTTTTCTTTGCTTCATCCTCCGATTTTATTTTTGTTTCCGAAGCCTGAATATTGGTTTCTTTCTTGTCATTCGGAAGCATTGCTGCACTACCTAACCAGATGACCATTGCCCCTAACATGAGAAGGAATCTTTTTTTTGCTTGTCCGTTTCTTTTGAATAGTGCCAGAATTCCAGTAATGAGAAAAAAAATAAAAGCTAAAAATCCAAGGGCAAACAAGACCATTATAAACGAGTTACCAGAAGCAAATAGCCAAATGATGAGCCCGATTACCATCCACAAGAAATTCATTTTTGCTTTCGGATTTTTTCTTCTGAGTCCGTTGATTCCGGATAAGAGAAAATATGCCGCGATGACAAATCCAACCCAGCTAAAATATGTTGCCAAGTAAAACTCCCCCTATTTGTATGTAAGTGCAATCAATTCCCTATTATTATATAGGAAATTTGTAAGTGTTGGGAGATTTTTTCATTTTTTCATATCTATTCCCATTTTTTGTTTAGGAGCCAGAAATCTCTATTCGGTGGTTTTAATTCCTATTGTAATGTCATAGGTTCGCTTGTTAAACGGGATCATGGTCCCAACCAGCCTGAAACATGTTTATACAAGTAGGGGATGAACAGTTTAGTTGACGGAATCGAGTCCCACGGGTGCGACGTTTTACGCCGATTACCGTAATAATAAAACCATAAACAAAAAGGTTAACCAGAAAAATCTGGCTAACCTTATATTACGAACTGGTGCTTTAGTTTAACAAAGAAAATACTAAAAGTCGGTTCCTTTACAGGAATTCTACTCTTATATATTGAATTTACTAAGCGTTGTAAATCCGCATTTTCCTGACGCTACCCCTATATAGGGATAAATCTTTCTTCATGTTTAAAAATCAGTAATAAATGGAAAATAAAGAAAGGAGGGATGAGTATGAAAGTACTTATTATTGGTGGAGATGCAGCAGGGATGAGTGCTGCAATGCAAATTGTACGAAACAGTTCTGGACATGAAATCACTGTTTTAGAAAAGGGTGGAGTTATTCGTACGGACAATGTGGCCTACCTTATGTGATCAGTGGGAAGATTGAGTCAACAGATAAGTTAATAGCACGTACACAGTCTACTTTTAAAGAGAAATATGGCATTGATGCACGAGTATATCATGAAGTCCAAAAGGTAGACACGGAAAATAAAATGGTAAGTGGAATAAACCATAGTAATGGTGAAACGTTTAGTTTTCCGTATGACCGCCTTCTTATTGCAACCGGCGTAGGCCCGGTCATTCCAAAGTGGGAGGGTGTTAAACTTCCAGGTGTTTTCACATTAAAGGCGATTCCTGATGCGAAGACAATCATGGATTATCTTGAGAAAGATATAAAAAATGTGACAGTTATTGGTGGCGGATACATTGGACTCGAAATGGCTGAAAGTTTTGCGGAGCTCGGCAAGAAGGTAACGATCATTGAAAGAAATGAGCAATTAGCAAAAATATTTGATAAAGAAATGGCAGAACTTATCCATGAAGAAGCAGTGAAGCAAAACATTGTGTTAAAAATGGGTGAATCTGTTGAAGCATTCCGTGGTAGTGAGCATGTTGAATATGTGAAAACCGATAAAGGGAAGTATGAAACAGATTTAGTATTAGTCGCTATAGGTGTGAAGCCAAATATTTTATTTTTAGAAGGGACTGGAATCAAAACAAGTGTTAATGGTTCTATTCAAGTAAATGCGTATATGCAAACAAGTATTAAAGATATCTATGCTGCAGGAGATTGTGCAACACAATATCATCGAGTAAAAGAAATGGATGATCATGTCCCATTGGGAACACATGCCAATAAGCAAGGTCAAATCGCCGGATTAAACATCGTTAATATACATAAAACATTTAAAGGTGTTGTAGGCACTTCAATCATAAAATTTTTCGATTTAACTTTAGGGAGAACAGGAATAACAGAAACAGAGGCAAAAATGCTGAACATCCCATGTGGTTCTGTAACAATTAAATCAACAGATATCGCTGGATATTATCCTAATAATAAAAAAATGAAATTGAAACTTGTCTATCATAAAGAAACATATAAAGTTCTTGGTGGGCAAATTATTGGGGAAAATGGGATCGACAAACGAATCGATGTTCTAGCAACTGCAATATTCCATTCGATGACAACCGATGAGCTGCTTGATTTAGATCTTGCGTACGCACCTCCATATAATGGTGTATGGGATCCTATTCAGCAAGCAGCTAGAAGAGTAAAGTAGCTTTAATACTAACTACTAACTATATAATGTACTATCGGGGTAATTTTCCTTAATAACAATCTTCAGCAATCAGGCGCATTTCCTAATAAGGAATGTGTCTCTTTTTTTCAGATCTAGAGGATATTAAGTAGACCAGGAAGAATACGACTAGAATTATGTGAAATTTTATACTTAAAGTAACGATGCAGGTTAATTTAACAAGGAACTTTGGTTATATGGTAAAATTTATCAGAGGGATGGTTGGAAAATATGAAAAAGAATTATACTGTTTTATTTATATTATTGTTTATTGCATCTATTGCTGGCGGTATGACATTTAAAGTTACTTTCGACTATTCAATGATTATTGGAGTTGGATTAGCAACAATCTTTCTTTTTGCTGCTGCGTTTTCTCTTGGGAAAAAGAACAGGGAAAATAGATCAAATAACTAAATAGAATATTAAACTAATGGGTGCAATCCAAAAAAAAGGAATGTTCAAAAGAATGAAAGGGGGAATGATTTTTGTTAAAAATTCTATGCTATGTTTTATCAGTGTTAACTTTTTTATTGGCTACTTATGGGCTAATTTCGAAGGATTTTCAGTTTAACGATATTATGATATTCCTTTTAGGTCTAACAATATTGGTTATGGGGTTAGAGGAATTTCAAAAAGAAAGAAAGGCGAAAGGTTGGTTATTTGTTGTTGTTTTTTTATTTTCACTATTTGTATCAATTCAGGGGTTCTTATTGAACTAATGGGGGCGTTAATCCAAGAAGGATTAACGCCTCTTTTTGTTGAACTTTATTGAAGTAACGGGCAGGTTAATTGAAGAGAAATAGCCCAATTACTGGTTTATTAAGTGAATAATTGAAAAAATAGTAATTATTTAGAGAGGGTGGCTAATTTTGCCAGAAATTAAAGAATTAGTTAGTAAATTAGACATCGAATTTGATATAAAAGCATTTGGAAAAGATCCTTCATTTAGTCGATTTATACCTAATGCATATGACCCTTTACGATTTGATTGGAAATCTGCTTTTGAAAAGGAATTTGTTGGACTTTTTAATGGACTAATGTTAAAAGGTGCTTCAAAAGTTGAAAGAGTTTTTTTGGCTGTTTTTCCAACTGATTATGTATTGGAAAGGTTTCTAGAAGAAGGTAACGAGGGAGATTTATTGTTTATGCATCATCCCTTGTTAATGGAATGTGGTGACCCTAAAGGTAAATGGGGACAAGGATTTCTTCCCATTAAAGAAAAATACATTTGGCAAGTGAAGATGAAAAAACTATCTATATACACCTGCCACATACCTATGGATTGTCATAAAAAATTAGGCACGAATGTTGCGATTGCCAGAGCATTAAAAGCTGAAATTATTGAGAGAGCATTATTAAATGAAATAAAGAATGATTTTTTACTAGTATGTAATATTGAAAAAACAAACACTGATGAATTAGTTTCAACATTGAAAGGTATTTTTGAAGTTCCCTATGTTGATTTTGAAGGTAAAAAATTAAATGAAATTCAAAGGATAGCAATTGTTGCTGGTTGTGGAGATAAAGTTGATTGGATGAAGGAAGCAGAAAGAAATGGCGTTCAAGCATATATTACAGGGGAAGTCCATTGCCATATTGATAACGATTATGGAAAACAAAGATACAAAGAAATGATAGAGTATGCTTCAAAAACATCAATGTCGCTTATAGGTGTTTCCCACTCTGCTTCAGAATATCTTGGACATAAAACTTTGATGAAAGACTGGTTTGAAAATAACTTTGATATTAAAACGGTTTTAATTCCACAGGAAAAATGGTGGTTATAAACAATGTTGAAAAATGTTTAATCAAAGGACTGTAAACTTATTTAGGTAACGGGTGCTAGTTTTAGGGATTGGGGGCTACTTCGGCAGCCCTTTTTCTTGTTCCACTAACGGGGCAGGTTTGTTCAAGAAGAAATCACAAGAGGAATGAGCAATTACTGTAAAATAAGATTAGACGTATTAATGTTCTAATAAAGAAGTTATGCAAAAAAACGAGGTGATGTACATTAGTAGATATTGCGGAGTATCAATATTTGTTAAAATAATATATAAATTGGAATTTGTGTGAGAGAATACAAAACACTTATAAGGAGGAGAAAAAATGAGTAAAAACGATTGGGGATTGACAGAAGATGAAATGGATCGATTGGATGATGCGGTTAAAGATGGAATCATACCAAGAAGTGAAGTGATGGCTAATATTGACAACTTTAAGAATGGACTTATATCAGTGGATGAATTGATCGGTATATGGTCAAATGATGATGACGATGATGAATATTAATCCCTAAATTGTTAAGACAATAGCACAAAGTGTTTGTCTGAGTAAAAGAAGACAGAGAACTAAAGTATACACGGGCAATTAATAAAGCATAAATTCCAATTTATCCTTAGTTAATTCGTAGTTTTCTTGTATTATGATATAGTATCCTCTTTTAACTTTAAAACAAGTTTGTGAAACAATGTACTTAAACTATAGGGTGCGAGAATAAAAAAAGCAATGCTTTTTAGGGGCATTGCTATTTTGCATTTTCATTTAAAAATACTTCCTATAAAGTTCTTGCCGTAAACTCCCACTTAACTGTGCATATATCCTAGTAGTTTCACTTTTTTCATGTCCTAATAAGCTCTGTATGACTTCAAGAGGTGCACCATTATTCAACAAATGGGTGGCATAGCTGTGACGCAGCTGGTGGGGGTGAATATATTGATTCCTGCCCGACTAGAAATCCGCTTAATGATGTATCTCATTTGGGCAATACTCATTCGATGGGGATACCGTTCTGTAACAAAAATTGCTGGATCGCTATCCTGGCGTTGGTCAAGGTAGCGTTTGAGCCAAATATCGCAACGGATATTAAAATAAACTTCCCTTTCTTTATCCCCTTTTCCTCTTACAATGGCAGAACGGTTAGACCAATTAATTCTATTCTTATTTAGGGAAACAATTTCACCTATACGGCACCCAGTGGAAAACATGAATTCGAACAAAGCCTTTTCCAATGGGCAAGAGCATGCTTCACGTAAATGTTCAATTTCACATTCTGTTAGAAACTTAGGAATTCGTTTCCCTGCTTTAGGTTCCTTTATCTTTGCTGCTGGATTTTTTGGAATAAGACCTTCCTCATGTGACCAGCGAATTAATGACTTAATAAATCTAATTCGGTGAGCTAGACTTGCAGGCTTTAAGGTTTCACTCGATTTAGACAGGTAATCTTTTAATTGAACAGTGGATATGGTTTCTAATTTAACGTCCTTTAAATACCGAATAAGTAAAGTAGCTTGAAGTTTATATGCTTTTAATGTTTGTGGTGAGAACCCTTCAATTCGTTTATCCGATTCATATATTTCCCATGCCTTAGATAATAACAAAATACATCTCTCCCTAAATTTCTCTTTTTAAAGGGATTATTGACAGGGTTTTCGAAATCGAAACGGAGAGCTTATTCAACTATCGGGGCAGGTTAGTGAACAAGAAAAGATGAAAATCCTTCTCTCTTTAATATCGCATTTGAGGAATATGGTGCAGTTTTGAGTAATGCCTCTGACGGGATTCGAACCCGCACTCCTTTCGTAAGCATAGGCTAAGGGCAACACGCTTCCCTACGGAATTTCACCAACAGGAATTTCACCTGCTTCAGCTAATTTGCTTTTCGGTGCTTCTGAAACCTTTGCCTTGCGACCCGGTGGCTACAATTGTTTTCCGGCGCTCTTCCCTTCTAGAGCTACAGAGGCGTTTAAGAAATTATATGCCGAAGGATTGCAAAGAATCAACGATTATTTAAGTTCAAGTAAATAGTTCTTGGTTAAAAATCCAGCAGCTCTAGTGCTGCTTTTTTCTTATTGAACTAACGGAGCAGGTTACTTTAACAAGAAATATATCAAATTTTAAAAATAAAAATCGCCCCTTTTCTGTACAATGTGAAGGAAGAGGCGAATAACTTATAAAGGATTTTTATAACTTATCAAAGGGAAGTCCTATAAACAATTTTACTTTTCATGAAGACGAAAAATATCTTACTTTTGTTCCATTTTAGTTATCTGTTTTTTCTATAAAACGTTTATTTGGTTAGTTGATTTCGATCCTCAATCTGTGGGGGTTCTTCCATCCAGCCATTTTTGATCATAATCTTACCTCCATCTTGAGCAAAAGTAAAAATATCCTTTGCAAGCAGAGCCATTTTTGCAGGTAGGTCATTTCGTAAACTAAATGCACCTCCTAATGCATTACTTCCGAGACCAAATGAAGTTAACAAACTGGTGTTGTACATCATTAATTTATCAGAAAATGGTGGGAGTTTTGAAGCAGTTGCTTTACCAGCATGAGAAGCGGGTGGTTCAATATAACTTTGGCGTAAAAATTCACCTAAATCGATTTCAATCTTCTTTGACAATTTCATCCCTTTTACAAGATAGTTTTGCACTTCCTTATTTGAAGCAACTTGGGCAAATCCAATCATTAATTGCATTCCTACAAGGTTTGTTTCAATGGCATGATGGATAAGAGAAACTTCTATTGTATTTAGGGATCTGGTTTCACTAAACAAATTAAAACTACTTCTATAATTTTTGTTCTCTACAAAATGAACTTCTTTAGGCATTGATACAAAAGCTGGACGTACCAATACCCCTTTTTCTAAAAGGAATTGAGTTGCTTGGCAGTTAATCTCTTGGGCTTCTGCTGTCAATTTGATAAAAAAATCATTAATATCTTTCCGATAGGACATACCACAAAAAAGTGAATAAAGGCTCATTTCCACTTTAGTCATCATATGCAAATACATAATATCAAACAGATAATCAAACAACTTTGGAACTCCTTTTTGTACATCACTTTCTGTAAAACCAATAGGAATAACCGCCTCTTCTTGTTGGAAAATACCTTTAATGATTTCTATGGCTTTAGAAGCATTATTATAATGAGTTAGCAAAAGTTGTTTCTCTGTATTATTGGCGTGTTCTATAAAATGCTCTAACATTCTGATAATCATGGTTTTTTCTTGAAAAGTCATCCATAAATTTGCCAATTCTGATGATGTGATTGGAACATCCCTTGAAGTCATGATGCTAACTCCTCCTCTTTTTATTCACTTATTTTAACCTAAAGTAATGATTTTAATAAAAATTATTATTGCTTAGGATTAATAGCAAATGGGGGTAATAAAGTGTATTTGTGAAGAAATGTACTTAAAGTAACGGGTCCTAGAGTTGAAGGGATGCAACGTTTCGGAGGTTCTAATGTATCAGGAGAAACTAAATAAATATTAAAAGCCCTTCTCTATAACGAGAGGGGCTGTTTCTTTCTACTGAGCAATTTTACCTTTTGATATTTGCAAATATTGCCCATTGGTAACATTCGTCGTATATCGACCATTAAAATTCTCATTATCTACTATATCGCTTTTTCCAACAGGTCCTGCCATTACTGCGACATATCCTTGTCCATAGCTTTCAATAACATATTGTCCTGGAGGAATGTCTACCCCAACTTTATACCATGCAGAATCCTTATAATCTTGAACATTATTTACTATTTCATAAATTTGTTTTGCGCCACTTACGCCTAATGTTCCAAAGGCAGCTGTATTTATTAATACTCCTTGTGTCTCTATGTTACCTGCATCATTCACGTATACATATCCAAAACTATCAAAGTTTTCATTATCAATAATATTTCCTGCAGGATCTAAACACCAAGCAAAACGAACTGTTACAGTTGCGGAATGGGTAAAGAAAGGGAATCTATAAAAGGCGAAAAAGCTAATACAATAATCGATTTAGCTTTTTGTTTTAAATAATACCGAAACATTATAAATTTCTCAATATTTTTAAAGGATAATACTTATTTGAATTGGTAAATGTAATAATGGTACTAATTAATCCTTTTGGACGGTGTTCTTTATGGAGAAAAAATTGTTAAATCTACTTACAGCTTTATGTATAGTTTCATTGCCATTTTTATTTAAAGGCTCAAAAATGAGAGAAAATCTGGTTATTTTTTTCTCAAAAGGAGTTATTGCGACTCTTATTGATGCGTATGTTGTTGGAACTAAAAGAGTTGCATATCCAGTTCGTCCTTTTCCAAAAATTTTCAAAACGAATATTATTTATGACATATTGTTTTTCCCGATTTTAAGTGTTGTTTGGGTTAAGATTTCATACAACGACAAATTTTGGAAAATATTACTAAAAAGTTTAATTTTTAGTGTTCCCATGAGTTTGGGTCAATGGTTTATGGAAAGCAAAACAGGATTATTTAAATGGAAAAAATGGTCACCTTTCCATACTTTTGCCAGTGTTAATTTTACTTTGTTTACTATTAGAGGGTTGGTTGGTTTATTAAAAATATTAGATAAATTAAAAGGTAAGCAAGATATAACCCAATCTCAAGGTTAATACTATGAAGAAAACGTATAAGTTAGAAGCAATTCTTTGGAGTGTTGCTTTTCCAGGCTTTGGTCAACTGTTAAATGGACACCTTATTAAAGGAATTCTATTTATTATTTTAGAATTCACTATTAATGTTAACAGTTTGTTTAACCAGGCTATCATGTTTAGTTTTCTTGGGAAAATAAAAGAAGCCGCAGTAGTGGTGGATCACCAATAGCTTATGTTTTATCCATGTGTTTATATGTTTGCTATGTACGACACATATAAATATGCGGAAGGGGAAAATCCTCGGTTATCATTTGTACCATTTGCTTTTGGAGCCTATTTTATAACAGTAGGTCTATAATGTATTCACCTAATAATATTTTTGGTAAATCATTTGGTCCTATCTGGCTTCCAATGTTGTCTTTGATTCCAGGGTTAGGTATCGGATTTATCATTCGTTACATAATAATAAAAATTGGTTCTAAAATTAATAATGTTGAGAGAACTTCATAATTTAGAAAAGGACAATGGCAAATAAAAATAAATTGTTGCTGCAACCTTTTACATTATGAAAAAAATGATTGTGAAGAAATATACTTAAACTAAAGGGTGCATTCCTTCAATAAGGGATGCTAATTGCAGCTAAAACAATGGTGTTGCTACATTAACTTACATTGATTGAAAATAAATAATGAAAGCCAAGCACCGTCCTTTCTCTACATTTTGTAATAGGGAAAGGGTGGTGTTTTATTATGGAAATTACAGCAAACGGATCTTGATAGAAAAAATTGTAATGTTTTATCTTCTTTTGTAGAAAACAACCAACTAGCACATTAATCATGCTAAAGTGAACAAAACATATCTGAGGAGGAAGAGTAATGCAGTATATTGATAGTTTCGGTTGGAGCTTAAATATAATTCTAATGATTTGTTTTGTTATAGCATTATTGGCACTAATGAGAAAACCGAGAGAATACCGAAAAAACACAAAGAAGAAAATGTGAAGTAATGTACTTAAACAAACGGGTGCAAGAGTTGAAGATCCGCCTACCAATTTGGTGGCTTTTTCTTATTGAACTAACGAAGCAGGTTTGTTAAAGAAGGAATATAAACTATTAATGTCGCATTTGACAAATATAGCGTCCTAACAGGAAGGTGAGAAAATGGACTACAAAGCGGGTGATGAACTTAATATGTGAAGGGCAAAAGATTGTATTACAGGATAATGAGGGTTGGCAAATGGGATTTGATTTTAGTAAACACAACAATGAGGTTGAACGAATTAGTTATTGAACAATACGAGAATTAAAACTTGGGGCTTTTAGAATTGTAAAAAAAAATAAAGGCACTTTTGATGCCTTCAAAATTCATAACTGGTTGGCGATTAATATATGACACTCTATTGTATGGGAAATAGCAAGTAAATTCTTGGGTATTAGCCTTGTAGCTAAAATATAGGAGCAAGGCATTGATGAAATCTCAATGTATGTGGAGGGCTAACCTTGCTCTTAGTTAATATTTTATTCCATATATTGTAAAAAATATTCAATTCGTGCTAATCTAGACCTTTTGGCTAATGCGTATTACGATCATAATGTGAACTTACTGCTTGTTAAACTCTATCGTGGGCAATGCTTCAATAACGAAGGATCGCACTTACTTTATTCAAGTAACGAAGCAGGATAGTTGAAGAAGTCTGTTTGGATTCTATGGTAAAATTGATATATGAACTAGACAGATTCTTAGGAGGAAACAAAGTTTTTATGATTAATATTGTCGGGCATTGTCGGGCAAAAAATTGTTTTAAAAGAGGCTACTCAACAAGAACTTGATAAATTATATTATTGGAAATATGAAGAAAAGGAACAAGCGGCGAAGAAATGGAATGGACCCTATATACTTGAACCTAGAATTACAAAGGAAGAATTTCTAAAAAGTTGGGCGAACGACTATGAAATTACGGTCAACACTCCTAAAACACTAATTATCTTAGTAGGAGATAAAGTAATTGGGACAGTAAGTTCTTATTGGGTAGATAAAAACACTAATTGGTTAGAAACTGGTATCGTTATTTATGATAAAAAATACTGGAACGGTGGATACGGTACGGAGGCTTATAAACTTTGGATAGATTTTTTATTTAAAACCACTGGATTACATCGTTTAGGTATGTCAACTTGGTCAGGAAATGTAAGAATGATAAAAGTGGCAGAAAAGTTAGGAATGAAAGAGGAAGCCAGAATAAGACAAGCAAGAATGGTAGATGGTAAATATTTTGATGCCATTAAAATGGGTGTTTTAAAAAGAGAATGGGAACAGTCTTCTTAAAGTAATGGGTGCAATAGTGGAAGAACGAGGATTGCTGCGGCGATCCTTTTTTGTTTTTGAGCTAACGTGGCAGGCAAGTTCAAGAAGGTTTTCACCAATTATTCATTGAATATATATAATTAAATTAGACTTATAAGTTGGAATCTGGTGGTGAATGAATTTATGTTATCTAATTTTTCAAAGGCCATACACGAAGGCAAATTTGCAAGCAATGTATATCTAAGTCTAGATGGGATACAAATTAATCAGGATGAACTAATACTAACTATTCAAGTAACATATGAAAATGATGATGAAAAATTACAAGTATGGAAAGTTATCTGCACTGAATTTAGAGACCATAAATTAAGTGTAAATTACTTTGAGGAATTTGAAGTATTAGATAATCACGTTTTTCTATGGGAGCACAACAATGACTCAGCGACTTTGTATTTTAAGGGGCATTGTAAAGATATTAACCAAATTATAGGAGAATTGTATTTAACCCATTCAAACATTGTGAACAAACAATTACCTCTTGAAACTTATATAAATATCATTTATCCCTATGTATATATAGAGCATTTATTAAAAGGAGGAGAAGGGTTATTTAGTAGTGGACCAGCTAATTTAATTAAGGCGTATGAAAAGGTACTGTCAGGTAATGGTTATAAAACAACCATTTTTGAATCTACTTCCCAAAAAAGTACCCTATATAAAATATTTATTTTTGGAGATTCTTATGTTGTTGCTAAAGATTTTCAGGATATTCGAATTTTATAAACTTCTTTCTTCAACACAAATAAGCGTTAATCCAAGAAGGATTAACGCTTATTTGTGTTGAACTAATGTACTGCTAGGATGGATTTCTGTTCAATAAGAGATGTTAAAACACCATAAAAAAGGTGGTTATAAAGGTGAATTTTGATATAAATAAATCATTAGAAGAATTAGAAGATACAAAATGGAAAGAGTCGGATTTTCAATCTAATTTAATACTTAAGTGTCAGGAATTAAGGAAAAAGAAATTAAAAGATTTTACGATTGAAGATTTAAGAATAATGATTGGACAAAAAATCGGTTTAAAATATCTGGTTCCATTAGCACTTGAAACACTTGTAACAAATCCTTTTGTCGAAGGGGATTTATTTATGGGAGACTTACTTGAACAAGTCTTAAAAGTCGATAAGGGCTTCTGGAATGAGAACGAAGATTTATTATTTGAACTAAATGAAATAATTTCTTTAGTAAAATCAACAATAAAACAATTACACCCCTTATCAAAGACTACGAATTACCTTCGTGAAGTCGTTTTGCTTATTCAGCTAACGGGTGCTTTAATTGAAGATGGGGTTCCCATGGGTTTGTAACCTAATGATCGCTACGGCGGTCTTTTTTAAATTTTGAACTAACTGGAGTTTAGTTTCTGTGCTACTACTGGTTGCTTGCTTTTAAATGCTAATAATGTGAACAGTAGCTGCGTAAGTTCATGCCGAAACATCAAGAATTGGATCGTTGATTCAAGTTATAAAAAAAAGGATAAAAATCAGGATTTTGGCAAATTCCCCGTTCCTTACCATATATTATGCTTACGTACTATTTTATTTCAGCGTTAATTGGTTGAATTCCAGCAAAGCAGAAAGGGAGGTGGAAATCATGCAAAAAGTGATCTATACCGTCGGAATTCCGGGAAGCGGAAAAAGCCATTTAGCACAAAAACTTGCCAAAAAAGAAAACCTCGTGATTTTATCTACCGATGGCATCCGGCAGCAACTATTCGGCGACGCAGGAGTCCAAAAATCGCGAATCGTCTACCGGGTGCTTTTCGAGCGGTTGAATGAACTTGTCGCTGCAGGCAAATCCGTCGTGGTCGATTCGACCAACATCGAGCGGGAGAGGAGGATGTTCAACCTATCGAAATTAAAAAACGTTAGAAAAGAATGCTACTATTTGGACACGCCGTTTGAAATTTGCCTCAAACGAAACGTGGAACGAAAGCGGAATGTGGAGTACCGCATCATGGAAAAATACCGGAAAAATCTAGAATTCCCCATGCTTGGCGAAGGATTTGACGACATCCAGATCATCCATACGCCGAGTTCATACGATATCGCAAAGGAAGACTTCATTGACTTGGTTGAAAATAAGCTATCCTACGAAGAATTATTCGAAAGGCTCAAACACATGCCGCCTTTTAGCGGCATGTACCGGTTCAACCAGGAAAATCCCCACCATCAGTTCTTATTGTGCGAGCATACGTATCTGGTTTACGAATACATCAGCGAAACATATGAAGGGCAAGACAAGTTGGCGCTGGTGATGGCTGCCCTTTTTCATGACGCTGGAAAGCCTGTTTGCAAAGTGTATAAACCGATGAGAGGGAGTTATAGCTATTATGCGCATGAAAATGTGAGCGCTCAGCTTGCCTGCCATTTCCTCACAGAACTTGGGTTTAAGAAAGAATTCGTCCTAAAGGTCGTAAACCTTGTTCAGCTTCATATGCTGATTTCATTCGGCGGAGACCGAGGAGCGAGTGAAATATATCACCTGATAGGCGAAGAGGAACTGACAAAATTGTATTTTTTCCGGGAGGCGGATGGGTTTGGGAAATAAATACATGAAATATCCGAAAAGCTTTCATCTCCCTTGGAGCGAAGGGTATACAAAGGATGACAAAAGACTGAAGAACGTAGACCACTTCATGGGGAAGGAAATAATCGTGACAGAGAAGCTCGACGGAGAGAATTTCTCCATGTATCATGACCATATTCATGCGAGAAGCATCGATTCGGCTAATCATGAATCGCGGAACTGGGTGAAGATGTTCCATTCGACCTTTGACTATCGGATTCCTGTGAATTGGCGGTTTTGCGGCGAGAATATCTACGCCACGCACAGCATCCATTACCAGGAACTTTCGAGTTACTTTTATCTATTCAATATCTGGAATGAGGAAAATTTCTGCCTCAGCTGGGATGAAACGGTCAGTTGGGCAAGGGACCTCGGAATTGAAACGGTGCCGGTGTTGTACAGGGGCGTATTCGATGAAAAGAAAGTGAAAGAAACCTACACCAAACGCTCCGCATTCGGCGGCGAACAAGAGGGGTATGTCGTGAGGCTTGCCGAATCCTTTCACTATGACGACTTCAAATTTGCTGTAGGCAAATTTGTGAGGAAGGGTCATGTGCAAACAAATAAGCATTGGCTGAATCAAAAAGTCATACCCAATCAATTAAAAAAGAGGTAGGACAAATCCTCGACAAAATAGTGAGCTTTTTGAACAAACGGGTGACTTTCCTTTAAGAACAAGCTGCGAACCATACTGGTGGCTATTTACTTAAGAAGCAGGCTTGTTTATTATGACACCTTCCGATACCTTGATAATACTGCATTCACAAATCAGTAAAAACGAGGAGTGATCACATGGGTATTAAGCTAATTAAAGGTGATATTACAAAACAAACAACAGATGCCATCGTAAATGCGGCAAATTCAAGTCTTCTTGGCGGTGGAGGAGTGGATGGTGCGATACACCGTGCTGCAGGGAAAGCATTACATGAAGAATGTGTCGCTATAAGGAACAAACAGGGTGGATGTCCAACTGGAGCTGCCGTTATCACGACAGGCGGAAATTTATCGGCAAAATTTGTCATCCATACAGTAGGTCCGGTATGGAACGGTGGAACAAACAAAGAAAGTGAATTATTGAAAAGCTGTTATTTAAATTCGCTTGGTTTAGCCGGAGCAAACGGAATCGAACAATTGCATTTCCAAATATCAGCACAGGGATTTACGGATTTCCTAAAACCCCGGCAGCAAAAATTGCCATCGATGCCGTAAAAGAATACATGGATGCTAATAAGACGGTGAAAGAAGTCGTATTCATTTGTTTTGATGAGGAAAATTATAAAATTTATAAAAAAATATTGGCAATTTAAAAGAGAAGCAAATTGCTTCACTTTTTATCAACGGAGGATAATTGATGTTTGAAAAATCTTATTCAGCTAAATCGTGCTTAAATTGAGGATGGGATTGCTTACACGATCCTTTTGTTATTGAACTAATGGTCAGCAGTTTAGTGAAATAAGCAAGGCAGGAATTAACTTTACAAGGAGGAAATAGTAAGGAGATTGAATTATGAGGAAATATGCTTTTCTTGAAGAAAAAAATGATGGTATATGTAAAGTAATGATTTATGCTTCTCCTGAAGGAACATAAGTGTTTTTATATGATACACCAGAGGATACTTCCTGTGTTGCTGATTATTGGTTCGAAAATATAGAAGAAGCCGAAGATTACTGCAAAGACTTAGGAAATAAAGATGAGAATTGGATTTTTATAGATGACCTGTTAGATGGTTGCCCAGACGATATAATTCAGTGAAAATTTGATTTTGTTAAACGTTACACTTAAACTATCGGGTGCATTAGTTGACTAATTCAGCGATCTGCCTTTGTAGGTCGTTTTTTATTTTGTTATGCAGCTAACGGGGCAGGATACTTGAAAAAGCAATCGAATTATTATGGATAATATCTAATATAATAGGAAGTAAAAATATTTGGTGGTGGGACATTTGTCTAAACGTGAACTTGAAAGTGTACTTATAAGAAAAGTCATTGAAGAATGGAATCCATTCTCTCTTGAAGATAGTATATATGGTGCAGAATCATATGAAATTTACAAATGTGTTGTTGGAGACAATTATCAAAACAATCCACAAAAGATTGCTATTGTTATTCAACGCCAGTTATCACGTTATGAAAAGTATTTGAACAAGAAAATTGATTTAGAGTATGAAAAATGTTTGGAAATAGCAATAAAAATTACTAATCTACTTGATGTTAATAAAAATGGTGATGTATAAACAAAGTGATATTTAAACAGTTTGTGAAAAATTACACTTAAACTAACGGGTGCTAGAGTTAAAGAAGGAGATCGCTGCGGCGATCTTTTTCCTTGTTGTACTAACGAGGTAGAATGTGAAGAATTGTACTTAAAGGACAAGGGCATTAAATAAAGATCTGTCTGCCAATTCTGGCAGCTTTTTTTATTGAACTAAAGGGATGGGTTAGTCGAAAAGAAAAAAAATGTTAAAACTGAGTTACATTTTGTACCTCATATTCTTTACACATAAAAATAGTGGCTGAAGGGGTATTTCATCTGAATTCCTAAGAAAAGCAAAACGCATGAATGCTGCTATATCAACATTCATGCATTCTCATTATGAGGAACTTTACCTCGGAGGGTCCAAATAGGACTTCCGTGATCAATTACACGTTATATAAAGCACCATCGATAGTGAATGAAGATGAGCTTACGTAAGAAGCTTCGTCAGAAAGTAAAAACGCAATTACGTTAGCTACTTCTTCAGGTTCACCGTAGCGTTTCATTGGTACTGCATCGTTATAAGCTGCTTGTGCTGCTTCTGCTGCACCTGGCGCAACATTTGCTTCAATTTTACGCATCATTTGTGTATTAATTACACCTGGGTTTACTGTATTTACACGAACGTTAAATGCAGCTGCTTCTAATGCTGCAACTTTATTAATACCCATTACAGCGTGTTTAGAAGAGTTGTATAATACCATGCTTGGTGAACCAATTAACCCAGCTACTGATGCAGTATTGACGATTGAACCAGATTTTTGTCCTTTCATAATCGGTAATACATATTTAAGACCGAAAAGTACGCCTTTTACATTAATACCGTAAACGAAATCAAAATCTTTTTCTGTAACTTCTTCAAGTGGTTTAGCTGGACCTTCAACGCCTGCGTTGTTTACAAAGCCATCAATGCGACCAAATTTAGAAATTGTTTGCTCCACATAATTTTTAACATTTTCTTCATTAGAAACATCCGCTTTTACCACTAAGCTATTTTCTTCTGTTAAACCAAGCTCAGCTTGAACGGCTTTGATAGCGTCTTCATTTAAATCAACTAATACAACTTTCGCTTGTTCGTTAGCTAATTTTCGTACGACTTCTTTCCCGATACCGCCTGCTGCACCTGTAACAATGACTGTTTTACCTTCAAATCTTGCCATGTTGACCTTCCCCCTTATGTTGAATATGAATGAGAATATATCCTTATTTCAAGATATATTGAACAATTTAAGCATAAAACATGAGTGAAAGGGCTTCAATATGCAATAATAATAAAAATGTATGATAATCAACATATGTATCGATTTTGTATGTTAAAAGTGTAAGAAGGTGCTTTGGAATGTCTATTCAACACCCAGACAAACGTGTAAAAAGAACAAAAGAGAAGTTTAGAGAAGTTGTATTATCGTTAATGGAGGAAAAAAGCTTTCATGACATTACAATAACGGAGATTGTAAAGGCTGCGGATTTCAATCGAGGTACTTTTTATGCACATTATGAAAAAAAGGAAGAATTACTAGATGAAATCATTGAAGAGATGTTTGAAAAAATGACGGAAGCCTTTCGGAAACCATATCTCTATTTATCAGTCGTAGATTTCAATGAATTACCTTCAAATTCAATTATCTTATTCGATCATTTCTTAGAAAACAAAAGATTCTATAAGCTTATGTTACGTCCAACAACAAACTATAATTTTCATGAGAAAATGACAAAAAGATTGGACAAGTTATTCAGAGAAGAATTTGGTTTCCTGACTACTGAAATAGACCCTGCTATTGATATCCAACTTTTTAGCACCTATCGAATACATGGTATTATAGGATTGATTCTAGAATGGATTGAAAATGATTTTCCACAATCCTCTTCGTATATGGGAGATCAACTCATTCATATATTGAAATTTTATACACCGAAAATATATATCAAAAAGAAAAAATAACTTTTTGTTAAACTAATGTGTTGCTATAGTTGAAGAAGGCAATGTGCCGCCACCGATTTTAGCGTTATTTTACACTGTTTAGGCACCAAAAGAATGAGGCTGAAGTGGCAGCAGTTCCTACAAAAACTACAGCGGAAGAAAGAAACCTGTTCCATTTAGAACAGAGGCGTTCGCTTCCTTCTTAGAATAAGCCGAAAACATTCGACGAACACGGTCGAAGGGAGAATCCGCTTTTTCTGTCTATATCTTCGAATTTGATTTTCCACTTTATCATCATTTCTTCGAGGGATGCCACAAGAACCTTTTTTTGCTAAAATGAACTTATTTTCCTATGAAAAGAGTAGTTGTATGAAAGATATTAAAGATTTACTATTTAACGCACTTTATCCGGAGGATAAACTTAACCCAAATTTCCGAAATATTACAAATGAGGAATTGCCTTTTGCACGGGATTTAATAAAGAATTGGGCAGAGAGATTCGTGGATCGTGATTACGGCATGTAGATATAAGAGTGTCTTAATTATAAGTTAAGGTCTATTAATGTTATTTCTACTAGTAAATCTAATTAATTTTAGGAGGCGGTTTACATGAATAGTGAACATTATTACAAAATGACTAAAGATGAACTAATTGAGATTATTGAAAAATTAAATGATCAGATTGAATATTTCAAGGAAAGAGAAGAGGATTATGATGAACGGTTGGAACAATTAAATTCAGAAAATGAACGTTATAGTAGGAGCATACATGATTATGAACGAAAAGAAAAAGAAGAGGAAATATACAGGCAATTCCCTCAAATGAGACCATTATGGATGAAAAAGGGGTTTGACTATTGAATTTGTCTTGTTCAATTGAGGTTAGTGATTGTCTTCTATAATGTTATTGTTGAAACGGAAAAAGATAATATACCACTCCTAAGACAACACCCTGAAATCTTTGATGCTCAAGAGGAAAGAAGTGGTACACTGTAAGATGAAAAAAAACTGCATAAATTAAACCGATTAACGTAATTTTTGGTTAATCGGTTTTTCTATGGAGAAAAAAATCTTTCGATGTTTTAATTGTGAAATCCAGTTAAAATTGACCGCATTTTGCACGAATCATGTAGAACTATGTATAATCTTATTTTCAAAACACCATCAAAAACCTCCTGTTTAGACTTTTGTAGGTATTGTTTTGTTTTATTTTTCTTCCTATTTTATAGAATGAAAATATTTTTATACTAACAGTTTTAAGGTGTATGAATTTAATTCCATAATTTTCTTGTTTATAAGAATACTTTCAGAATAAATAAATTATATATGAAAAGGGAGGTGGTGAATCCATGATTTATAAAGTCCAAACGGGAGATTCTATTCATCTGTCACAAATTCCACGTTAAACTAGAACAACTTATGATCGCAAACCATTTGACAGTTCCAATTGTTACTCCGGGTCAATTGCTTTTGATTCCATTCAATACAGAGAAAAAAAATAATGGTAAGGGGCAAGGTAAAGCATTTACATGGGAGGAACTTATGGAAAACGATATTTCGCGGGAAGAAGGAAACTGAACTGGTGGAAGGCAAGTTAAATTATTTAGAAAAAAGGTTAAGGAAAATACCTTGCCCAATGTGAAAAGTATTTTAAGCGCTCGTGCCGATTTCGTGCCGAAATAAATTTATTTTGCATTTTAACCTATTTATAAAAAACGGTTAAACCCTTGATATAAATTGATTTCTTTATAAATCATTTCAAGCTGTTTCACGCACAATTAATCAAGTTTGAGATGGAAGGTTCAATCGGGTAATAAAAGTTGATCCGCTTGCCATAATGGCAGGCGGATTTTTGCGTTTTGGTGGTGGAATACTTGCGGATGGCAGAAAACACTCTCGGATAAGCAAACATTACTCTCGCATAACAGAAAGATACTCTCGGATAGCGGAAAATAGAAACTAGGGGTATATTATTATTATAGGTGTGAGGTGATAAGAATTGATATACATAGGTGTAACAGGTTGGGGAGACCATGATAGCTTATATCCAGATCAAACCCCACCCCGTGATAAGTTGAAAAAATATGCAGGTCATTTTCCGACGGTAGAAGTGGATACCGCTTTTTACGCCATACAACCAAAGAGAAATGCACAAAAATGGGTCAATGATACCCCTGAGTCGTTTCAGTTCATTGTAAAGGCCTATCAGGGGATGACAGGTCATCAACGCGGTGAAAGTCCATTTGCCACCAAGCAAGCAATGTTTCACGCCTTTAAAGAATCATTAGAGCCATACATAGAAGCAAACAAATACGCAATGACCCTTTTTCAATTCCCGCCATGGTTTGATTGTAAGCGGGAAAATGTAGAATATTTACGATGGTGCAAAAAAGAAATGGGGGATTTACCCTGCGCACTTGAGTTCAGGCATCAATCCTGGTTTTCAGCCCGTTACCGCAATCAGACACTTGAATTTTTGAAAGAGGAAAAATGGATACATAGTATTTGTGATGAACCACAATCAGGGGAGGGCTCGATCCCAACCGTATTAGAGGCCATTGACCCTAATACACTCTTGATAAGATTTCACGGACGTAACGTCCATGGCTGGCAAAAACGGCAAGATACGGATTGGCGTGAAGTCAGGTACCTCTATCGTTATAACCAACGAGAACTCCAAGAATGGGCAGACAGTATCAGGAGACTTTCCAAGGAATCACAAAACGTCTATGTGCTTTTTAATAACAATTCTGGTGGAGATGCAGCGGATAACGCGAAAGAAATGATTTCCCTTTTAGACTTAACATACGAGGACCTTGCCCCTAGACAACTTGATTTATTTTAAACGTAAGGAGAAAGATTATGGAATGGATAGTTTTAATTTTAATAGGAATTGCAGGTAGTTCCTTAGGGAGCTTAATTGGATTAGGCGGGGGAATTGTCATCGTTCCTTCCTTGCTCTTTTTAGGCTCACTGTCTGCATTTGGTTATATATCTCCCCAGACAGCTGTCGGAACCTCCCTATTTACTATGATTTTCACCGGGCTTTCCTCGACACTCGCTTACATAAAACATAAAACCGTTGATTATAAAAGCGGACTAATTTTTCTTATCGGGAGTGGTCCAGGTAGTATTTTAGGAGCATGGGTAACAGAGGTTTTGAATCTTAAATCATTCAATTTGTTTTTTGGTATTTTTATTATTTTTGTCTCATTTGTACTGCTATTAAAAGACAAGCTAAAGCCAATTCCATACCATAAAGATAAAGGGATTGTCAGAAGTTTTACGGATAACTCAGGGAAAGTTTTTGAATATGGGTTTAACCCTTTGATGGCCGTTTCTATTTCCTTTGTTGTCGGATTTTTATCGGGAATTTTAGGGGTTGGCGGTGGTTCGTTATTGGTGCCGACCATGATCCTATTCTTTTTCTTTCCGCCTCACGTGGCAACAGCTACATCCATGTTTATGATTTTACCAACCTCAATCCTAAGCTCAATCACACATATCACACTCGGAAATGTGGATTGGCTGCTCGCACTAGCATTAGTTCCAGGGGCATGGATTGGTGCAAAGGTGGGCGTTTATTTAAACACTAGATTAAAAAGCAAAACAATCGTTTTATTATTAAGAACCATATTAATAATCGTTGGCATACGATTAATTTATCAAGGTATTTTTGGTTAAAAAGGAAGCGAAACCTACATGGAAATCATTCATATCTATCATACTAATGATGTTCACAGCCATTTAAAACGATGGCCGAGGATTCAGGATTTCTTAAAAAGTCGAAGAACACAACATGAAGAAGGTGGAGAAGAATTTTTTCTATTTGACATAGGTGACTTTATTGACCGTTGGCACCCGTTTTCCGAGGGGACGCATGGGCAGGGGAATATTGAGTTGTTAAATGATAGTGGCTATACTGCAGTGACAATTGGTAACAACGAAGGAGTCAATTTTCCTTATGAAGGGTTAAACCATTTGTATGACCAAAGGACTTTTGATGTGATAGTTGCAAACCTTTATAACAAAAATAGTCACCATCCAACATGGCTTAAACCCTATAAAATATATTCTACTAAAAAAGGTACACGAATTGGTGTAATTGGTTTAACAGCCTATTTTTCGCTTCTTTATGATCTGTTAGGCTGGCATCTGACAGAGCCTTTAGAAGAGTTGGGAAATTGGATACAAGCACTAAAAGAGCAATCTGATGTCATCATTTTGCTTTCTCATCTTGGTCTTAACCATGATGAAAGAATTGCATTGGACTTTCCAGAGATTGATGTCATTCTTGGCGGTCATACCCACCATACACTCCCTGATGGTAAGCTAGTCGGGCAGACACTGCTTGCTGGAGCTGGTAAGCATGGTAAGTATGTTGGGCATGTAACCCTCCAGGTTGGGGAGCAAAACAGCAAGCAAGCTAAATTGTATGATGTGATGGAGATTCCAGCTGTTCCAGATGAGAAAGCAATCTCTAAGGAACTCTATCGAAAAGGAAAGAAGTTATTAAATCAAAAAATTACTACACTTCCTAAGGAATATAGCCATGATCCATTTCAAGCCACTGAACTATCACAGATTCTTTGCCAAGCGTTAAGGGAATGGTGTGATGCGGATTGTGCCTTTATTAACGCAGGTCTAATTTTGGGTCCATTAACAGGGCGTGTTTCCGCATATGATTTGCTGTCGATTTGTCCTCACCCGATCAATCCTTGTAAAATCCACCTAACAGGCAGGGAATTAAATGAAGTAATCAATGAAACGAAGTCTGATGACTGGACGCAGCGGCAAGTTAAGGGGCTTGGTTTTAGAGGAACGGTAATGGGGGTCAGTGTTTACGATCGGATTACTTTTAATGAAAACAACGAAATCTATATAAATGGGAATGAACTGGATCTAGACCAGACCTACATTCTTGCTCTTCCAGATATGTTCACCTTTGGTCATTTTTTCAAAGGAGTTTTTCCAAATAAGAAAAAAGAATATCTCTTACCAGAGTTTTTACGTGACTTATTAAAATGGAAGTTACAAAAGCAGTCCTAAAAGAGATACACGCTTTTTCTTTCACTTTCATAAATTGTTAGTGAGGAAAGGAGTGTGTAAATTGATTGAGCTATCACCGGTGGAGATTAATGGTCACACGTTCTTGGCTGTTACTGTCTTACTACCAAAAACAACATTGCTCACTGTAAGCAATGATAAAGGATATATTATGTGCGGTGCCTTAGATGTTGGATTATTGAACGAAAAGCTTAAGGACCGAAAAATCATTGCCGCTAGAGCGGTAGGAGTAAAAACCATTGAACAACTTCTGAATGCACCAATGGAGTCAGTAACAACCGAGGCCGAAAACTTAGGAATAACCAAAGGAATGCTTGGAAAAGATGCCTTGTTAAAAATGGTTTAAGAAGCTTGCACAGGTTGTGCAGGCTTTTCTTCTAATCCAGCTACAGTGCCTAGCCCCTCGAGGTCATAAGCCAATCACTTCGGAAGGCAAAAAGCACGCCTTCTGTCAGCGCTTATCTTATGCTTGTCGGGGCTGATCAAGGCACTTTCGCTTTTTAATAATTTTATAGGCTAGTTCCTCCTTTTTTTGCATACATATAGCATGTAAGGGGGGATTTTTTTGGCAAAGTTTCGTGTACGTCCCCGGAAACGAGGACCGTTACCTTTCCGATATGTCATGCTCTTGTCATTTGTATTCTTTCTCCTATCTACTGCATTTGGAATATGGCTGGTGAACAAAGGTATTGAGCCTTCCTTAATGAGATATGCGGAGTCTAAGACCAACCAGATTGCCTCACAGGTAATTAATAAAGCCATTAATAAAAAAACGGTTGAGGTAGGGGATGTTATTGCAGTAGAAGCAGGGCAAAATGGCGCACAGCCTAGCGCTAGTTTAAATACAGAAGTGATAAACCAAAAGTTATCGGAAATCACGAATGAAATACAGAAAAACTTAAATGCAGCAGAAAAAGGGGATCTTGCTTCCTTGGAGCAATTAACAGATGTTGATATTGAGGTTAATGAGAAAAGACAGGATGGGATAGTTTGGAATGTTCCATTAGGGCAGGCAACAAACATGGCCTTGTTAGGAAACTTAGGTCCTAAAATACCTGTTAGGTTTCACGCCATCGGTGAAGTACGTCCTGATGTAAAAATCGACCCAAAACCAATGGGTATCAATAATACCTGGATTGATGTTGCTATTCATTTAGAGGTGTCTGTACAAATCATAACTCCGTTTGCAACGGAAATTACCAAACTAGAGCAGAAAATCCCGGTTGGTGGAAGATTGATTCAAGGGGAGGTACCGCAATTTTATAATAATGGGGGCAGTGGAGTTACCCCATCCATTACAATACCTCCTCCTGAAAATGAATAGGACTGTCAAAAGGGACAGTCCTATTTTTTATTTAGCTGCAGCGCTATCGCTTTTATCGTTTCTTTGATTTTAAGGCTTGTCTTTCTTGTTGTTTCCACATTCTTAAATGTGGTGTTGGGTCAAAGGACCATTCTGTATTGCCATTATCTTTGTACATCCCATAATGCAAATGGGGTGGGAATTTCCCGGAAGTCCCAGGAGGTCCATATCCAGTACTGCCGACACCACCAATTAAGGTACCAGGTTCGACAATTTGACCAACTTTTAGATCTTTAGCAAAACCGCTAAGATGAGCAAAATAATGATACGTATTATTAATATCACGTATTCCAACTCTCCAGCCGCCAAAATTATTCCAACCCTTCATTTCTACAATGCCATAATTTGTGGCACGGACAGGAACTCCGTAGTTAGCAAAAATGTCTGTACCCTCATGGATTCTTCTTCCACCCCAGCCTCTAGCATCACCCCAGGTACTGCGATAGCTGTGATTGCTGCGTAAAGGCATCGGGAATACGTGTGCATTTAAATCTAGCCGACCGAAATGACGGTAGATTTTCGCCTTGCCAGCAATAATGCCAACGGTCTTGTCACGATGATAATAATTCCATAATCCAATTTTTATATTATCGTGATCTGTTCCATATGATAGAAGATAATTGGCAAATGCATATAAAACATCTTCGTCGCTCTTTAAACTTGCTTTACCGTCTCCATCCCCGTCTACACCCATTCCATTAAAGAATTGGATAATTGCAGGGTTTTCTTCCGTTAGATTGGGATTGGTTGGTCCAGCCCATTTCTCAGGAGTGAAATAAATGCCAATCACACTTTCCGCTTTTGGTAAGTCTTTGCGTACCTGGCGGATATTCCTTTCGTATTGATCAATAGCCGCTAAATAATACCAAGGAATATGTGTGATGGTTTCCACCTTTTTGTAAAGCTTCATTCTTTCCTGATACTCATCAGGACCTTTAGCATGAGCATCCCTGGGAGATATGCTGCTCATTAATAAGAGGAAAGTTCCAATTATCAGAAATGCCCGCACAGGAATCCTCCTTCCGATTATTGTACGCTTTTAGTTTATGATATCTAGGCTATTTCATTATGGACAATAAATGGAAATAGTCGTGACAAAGCAAGTCTGCTTGTTGTCGTTGCAAAAAGTATGGTAAAGTGACTAGGAGCAAACTCATTTATAGGGGTGGAAATAGTGAGCAAAAACAGTGAATACCTAAGAAAACCTGAATGGTTGAAAATAAAATTAAATACGAATGAACATTATACAGGCTTAAAAAAAATGATGCGTGAAAAAAATCTACATACAGTCTGTGAAGAAGCGCGCTGCCCAAATATTCATGAATGTTGGGCTGAAAGAAGAACAGCCACGTTTATGATTCTTGGTGATACCTGTACACGTGCCTGCCGTTTCTGTGCGGTTAAGACTGGATTGCCAACTGAATTAGATTTGGCTGAACCAGAACGAGTAGCAGATTCTGTTCAATTAATGAACTTAAAACATGTTGTAGTAACTGCAGTAGCAAGGGATGATTTAAAAGATGGCGGTGCAACTGTTTTTGCTGAAACGGTAAGAGCAATTAGAAGAAAAAATCCATTTACAAGCATTGAAGTTCTACCATCAGATATGGGTGGGAAGGAAGAAAACCTGGCTCTTTTAATGGATGCAAAGCCCGATATCTTAAACCATAATATTGAAACTGTCAGAAGGCTAACACCTAGAGTTAGAGCACGTGCAAAATATGACCGCTCTCTGGAGTTTTTACGCAGAGCGAAAGAAATGCAGCCAACGATTCCTACAAAATCAAGCTTAATGGTCGGCTTAGGTGAAACGAAAGAAGAAATTATCGAAGTTATGGATGATTTACGTACAAATAATGTGGACATTATGACCATAGGACAGTACTTACAACCTTCAAAAAGCCACCTGAAGGTAGAAAAATACTATCGTCCAGAGGAATTTGCCGAACTGCGTGAAATAGCCCTTACCAAAGGCTTCAGTCATTGTGAGGCAGGTCCATTAGTACGTTCATCCTACCATGCAGACGAACAAGTAAACGCAGCCGCAAAGCATAAACAATTACTAGGGGAAAAAGAAGCAAAAGAAGCGTAGATCTATTATTTAAGGCTGTGTTAATGGATACTAATGATTTTAGAACCTGTTGATTGGAGCGGAATGCGCTTGACTCCTGCGGGATGTAGGAGCACCGTGAGACCCCGCAGGTCGGAACGACCGAGGAGGCTCACGGGCGAGCCCGCGGAAAGCATAGCGCCTCCGGACAGGCAAAAACCGCCTGTCCCTGCGATGATTATTCCAGGAAGCTTTCCTTAGTGGAGCGCAAATCAACAGCCTAATCTAACACAGCCTAAAAAAAAGAGTTCAGTCAATTGGCTGAACTCTTAATTTTTATCTATTTTTCGTATTCATTACATCATCTTTCGTAGCTCCATTTTCATCTTCACTATCACTCATTCGATTACCCTGAGGGGATTTCTTCATTTGTTTAACTAAACCATTAACCAAACTCCTTGCATTTTTGCTTGTTGAGTCCAGATTCGCAAGATTTTCCACATCTCGCATTAAATTGGTATTGTCCGAAACATAAACATGGTAATACCTAGGGACAACGGACATGGCAGTTCTTTTTACTTGGTCTGCTGTCTGATTACGATCCTTTGCATTCGTACTATAGGAAACAAGGACTTCTTGGTCCGTTACCAGAGTAGCTACATCATTTACATTTGGAATGTCCGTGCTTAATTGACTAATGATATTTGCCACTTGTTCACGGTCAATTGCAGAGTAGTGTTCAGTTCCACCCCTGTCACCTTGGATAGGACTTTTTTGATGGCGGACAAAGCCATAGTTATCGCTCACATTTCGAACGCCACGACCCCCACCTTCATTGTAAAGTTCTTCTCTTTTATTATTAACATTTATGGTATCTCCGCTTTCTTCATAAACATCACGATTAGTTGCCATATCCTTTGAACATCCTGCTGCAGTTAAGAGTAAACAAAAACCAATCATTATCGGCCACTTTTTCATTAATAGCACCTCCTTTTTTTAGAATAGCCAAATAACTGATTTTTTTTCTTAGTAATTGATGGTGAATCGGTTATAATGAAAGAAAGATTTACTGGTAAAATTTGAGGTGATAACATGATCAGTATCAATGGCTCCACATATGAAATCGTGCAGGAACACAGAGATGCCTTTAATGAGGAAGCCTTAAAGGCGAGATATAGTGATATATTATCTAGATATGATTATATAGTCGGGGATTGGGGATATGGGCAACTTCGGCTTAAAGGCTTTTTTGAAGATCAAAATCAAAAAGCTACCTTTGATACCAAAATCAGTACATTAAGTGAATATTTATATGAATACTGTAATTTTGGCTGTGCCTATTTTGTATTAAAGAAAGTTAAAAAGTAAGGAAGCTCGCCAATGGGGCGAGCTTCTTTGCTTTAGGTCGTATAAGGAGGCTGCTCATCACTTTCAGGGTCATCATGTGTAGGATGTGCCCCATCCCACTGCCGTGGAATATTCTGATGAAAGGTTTTATCCTCATAATTAAAGTTACTATAATAACGCTGCCCTTCTTGCCAGGGTGTACTTTTATTTTCAACAGGCTCATTCTTCGCAATCGGTGATCCAAAAGGACCTTCAGGAAATTCCTCTGCCGTTAAGAAGTTCTTCTGCTTTTCCACATTAGAAAGATCAAAATAGCTTCTTTCCTTTTTCTCATCCATGTTGTTCATCACTCCTTTTTATTATTATGTAATAAGGAATGATAAATCATTATAATAATTCTAATAAAAAGGAACGCAGCTCTTCGGCATCCTCTTCATTTAATTGGAAAGCATATTCTAAATACCCTTCCTCTTTTAAGTCATCCTCACCAATTATAGCAAACCGACTTCCTTGTAAATCCAGTACAAGATGTTTCCCGTAGTGTCGATCGCTTTGCACGATAGCTAAATCGAAGCGTTGATTGTCGCCAACAAAACTAACAAAGCGTGTTTTTGTATCCACTGTATCATCATATAAGAAATAACGTTCTTTCATGTATGTTTCTCCTTTAGTTAAATTTAATCATTCTCTTTATATTACCAAATAATAAGTCAGAGAGGGAATAATTGGTGTTAGGAGAATATTGTTAAAAATTTACTGAAGGAAAAACCGGTTTTGTGTCAAATTATGTTACAATATACTTATTATTGTCGTATGCTGCTTTGCGAGAGGGATGGAAAACATGGGCTGTCGTTACATAAAAAAAGTTAAGAGTGTAATGCAATGGGGAAAGATTATTTTACCTCTTTCGTCCATACGCTATTACCCACCTCAGTTTACCTTGCGCAATCCTTTAATTGAGGGAGTAAGTAAAGCTTTTCATGCAGGGCATGAGGTTGCGGTGATTGTATTTAAACTAAGTAACCTAAAAGATTTGTTAGAACAGACTGAAATCCAGCAGCATTCCAAATTAATGAAAAACGTAAAAAAGATTTTTCAAATTGTCGTGGAAAAAGTCGTCAACCCAAAGGAAGTTATATCTCTTCATGATTATTATGGGGATGGGATAAGCCTATTGATTACGGTTGATCACGATCGACATTCAATTTCAAATATAGATATTATGATGAAAGAGATAACAGAGGAAGTAACACAACGGTTTATTAAACTGTATCCTTCTATGGACCCGACTTTTGAAGTGGGGTATATGTTTGTCGACAAACATGACTTTTCTATCCAAGATTCCTTATTAAGGGCACACAGACAAGCAATTGGCATGGCTGAGAAGCGCGTGCAAGTAGAAATTAATGAAATGCTATTGTCAATCAACAAAATCATTACACACAAGGCTATTACTTTGTTAGCACAGCCTATTATTGATGTCGCTACAAAAGAGATAAGGGCTTGGGAACTGCTTACACGCGGACCTAAAGGGACGGTATTAGAAGCACCTTTGCAGCTTTTTTCAGTAGCAAGACAAACCGGGCGTTTGTACGAATTGGAAATGATTGTAATAGAAAAAATACTTCAACAAGTAAAGGCCTCTCGATGCCGTCAAGGTATATTTGTGAATTGCACACCTTTAACCCTAGGAAATATTAGATTTACGAATGATTTAAAAAAGTTACTCCAGAAATATAGAAGTATTTCACCAAAACAAATAACGTTTGAAGTGACAGAGCGTGATTCAATCGAAGGCTTGAAGAATTTTTCCTTTAATATTAATGTATTGCGGTTAATGGGATTTAAAATCGCCGTTGATGACACTGGTGCTGGCTATGCAAGCTTGAATACGATTAGCGAACTTATGCCTGACATCATCAAGATTGATCGCTCTGTGATTGAAAATATAGATAAAAACTCCGTAAAGGAGTCCATGTTAAAAGGACTGCTTCTAGTTGCAAAGGAGGCGGGGTCCTTAGTTGTGGCAGAAGGTATTGAAAACCAAGAGGAAGCTTCCGTTTTAACTAGAAATAATGTTGACTTGGCACAGGGGAACTTTTACGCACGCCCAGCCATGTTTTTCGATGAAATTGCTACTTAGATGAATATAAATGAGGAAGTGGATGAAATGTATTTTGTAGACCGCGAAAAGTTGGAGACAACATTGGCTTTCCTGGAAAAGCAAATCAGTCTATTTTCTAGTCAGAAGCAATGGGAAACACCGCTAGAAAAAGCAGCATTAGAACGACTAACACATATCATGCTTGAGTCAGTATTAGATGTTGGAAATGCAGTGATAGATGGATTTATTATGAGAGATCCCGGTAGTTATGAAGATATTATTGAGATTTTAATCGATGAAAAGGTTGTATCAACTGAAACTGGTAACAGTTTAAAAATATTGGTTATGTATCGAAAGGTGCTAGTTCAGTTGTATACGGAAATTGACCATCATGATCTTCATAGTCAGTTCTCAATTCATATTAACGCATTATCTTTATTTCCGAAGAACGTCCGAGACTATCTTCAGAACGAACTAGGCCCTGTATCAGCTTTTAATTAATCATTTAACACGGACCGCATTTGCGGTCCTTTTGCATTGATGAAAAGGAACAAGAACGGTTATGATACATATAGGAGTGATAGGTATGAAAAAGTATAAAGGTTATTTAATTGATCTGGATGGAACGATGTATAAGGGGTCAGAAAAAATTGAGGAAGCAGGGGACTTTGTTAAAAAGTTAAAGGAAAAAGAAATTCCTTATCTATTTGTAACCAATAATTCATCTAGAACCCCTGCCCAAGTCGCTCTAAAATTAAATGAATTTGATATTCCTTGTGAAGAAAACCAAGTCTTTACAACGAGTCAGGCAACTGCGAATTACATCTATGAACAAAAGAAGGACGCGTCACTTTATGTGATTGGGGAAGAAGGTATTCGTACAGCGTTGGAGGAAAAAGGATTTATTTATGCTGGAGAGAATGCTGACTATGTGGTGATCGGGATAGATCGCGAAATTAGCTATGAAAAATTAGCTGTAGCATGCCTCGCTGTCCGTAATGGTGCGGCCTTTATCTCGACGAATGGAGATATTGCGATCCCAACAGAGAGAGGATTACTCCCTGGGAATGGTTCGCTCACATCTGTGATTTCTGTTTCCACTCAGACTAAGCCTATCTTTATTGGTAAGCCAGAGTCAATCATTATGGAGCAAGCGCTAAAGGTTTTGGGTACCTCTAAAGAGGAAACACTTATGGTTGGCGATTATTATGATACGGATATACTAGCGGGTATGAATGCAGGACTCGATACACTGTTAGTTCACACAGGTGTTACAACGAAGGAATTACTGGCCGGCTATAATCGAAAACCAACCTACGCGATTGATTCATTGGATCAATGGGAGCCGTAAGAAAAGGATTTAATCTGGACTTTGAGAATTGTCTAGCTACAGCGCCTAATGGCTCTCAGGTCATAAGCCAATCCGTCGGAAAGGTTAAAGAACAACCTTCCCGCCGGCTCGACTTATGCCTGTCGCCCCTGGACAAGGCGCTTCCGCTTTTCTATTACTCTACATGTGCCGCACGGTGAGCAAGTCTGCTTGATGCAGCAGCTGCGATCGCACCAATAATATCATCTAAAAACGTATGGCATTCACCGGTTGATTTATCATTTAAACGGGCTAGAATTCCAGGCTTTTGCTTATCGATATAGCCATAATTAGTAAAGCCAATCGACCCGTATACATTAACAATCGACAATGCTAAAATTTCATCGACCCCATAAAGACTTTCATCTGTTTTAATAATGGATTGAATGGGCTCTTCCAGCATGTTTTTCTCGGCTAACATGTCAAGCTGGATCCCCGTTATGATCGCATTTTGAACTTCACGCTTTGCTATTACTCGCTCCACGTTAGCAATACAGTCTTCCATCTTTAAATTCTCATGGTATTTTTCCTGTAAGAAAAAAACTAAATCGGCAATATCTTGAATCTCAACGCCTCGTTCTTTTATCCATCTACGTGCAGTTTCTTCTGTTAAGTCCATTTTTTTATCTTCTGCCATCCATTAATCACCTTTTCCTTTGAATTTTAGTTATTCTTAATTCATACATATGCGTGCTCATTTGAAAAGGAACGAATGAACCAACACCCTTCTAACAGATTTCTCCTATAACGATTTTCTTATACTTTTATTCCTCAAGAAGACAACAAGTTTTTTGGGCTACTACATATATATGACATAAGAGTAGAAAAGAGAAGAGGTGGAAGGATGCTGCAAAAATTACTTGAACATAAATACGGAATACAAGTTGAAGAATATGTTAAATTAGATTCTTATGAGGCTTTAAGGGGAAATGGCTGGCTCTATTTAGTTGCAAAACCTGATGGAAGAGAGTCAGAAGATATAATTGAACTAGAGAAAATTGCTGAACACTTAAGGAAAAATGGAGATCCCCATGTACCAGCTTTTTTACAATCTAACGAAGGTGAATTCATTACGAACTGGGAAAATCAGCAATATTGTGTGCTTGCAAATCGGCACACCGATAAAATAGCTAAAGTGAAAATAGGCAGGAAGTTGGCAAAATTTCATGAACGAGGAAAAACGGTCCCCTTTAAAATTGAAAGGTCTAGCAGAATAGGACAATGGAAAACATTATGGGAAAAGCGGCTAGATCAAATTGAAAAGGTCTGGAGTGAACTTCTTTATCAAACTCCTGAAAATGAGTTTGAGAAAATGTTTATTGAATCATTTCCCTATTATATTGGTCTGACGGAAAATGCTATCCAATACTTGGTGGATACCGAAATTGACGATGAACCAAAAGAAACAGATAGTGGAACGGTGTGTCATGAGCGTTTTTCAAATGACTCTTGGGGAGCTAATTATTACATTAAGGATCCATTTGATTGGGTTTTTGATCATCGCAGCCGTGATCTTGCAGAATGGACTCGGGAACGATACTTCAGAAATACGCAAACCTACGAGATGGATGTAAGGCAGTTCTTCACTGATTATCAAGGTATTGCCCCTTTATCTGCTTTTTCGTGGCGGTTATTATTTTCACGATTATTGTTTCCGCTTCATTATTTTGAGTGCATTGAAAATTATTATATAACCCGTTCCGAGCAGGAAAGGAGACTTTTAGAAGAACAGTTAAGTAAGATGTTGAAGCAATCGAGCGAGTATGAACGGTTTTTAGGTAAGTTTTTTCTTACAGTAGGAGCACCACTAAAACCATTAAAAATCCCCCAATTAGACTGGTTACTGATTAGATAATAAAAGAAGCGATTGCTAATTGTAAGCAATCGCTTCTTTGTATGATTAAAATACTTGTTCTACTTCAACTACGCCAGGAACTTCTTCTAATAGTGCTCTTTCAATTCCTGCTTTAAGGGTAATGGTTGAGCTTGGGCAGCTGCCGCATGCGCCTAGTAAACGAAGTTTAACGATACCATCCTCAACATCAACTAATTCACAATCCCCGCCATCGCGTAGGAGAAACGGACGTAATTTATCTAATACTTCCTGAACCTGCTCAAACATTTCTTGTACTTCTTGTTCTGCCATATTATATCGTCTCCTTTCCTACCTTATATTATAATGTCATTGAAGGTAAAAATCCATTCTCATGAAATGGGAATTCGCACATTTACATCCATATTCTTATGTTTTAATAGTTTAAATGTTGTAAAATAAAAGAAAAAGCAAGGATTGATTTTATGACAAATACTACAGTTGAAATTATTCTTTATGGTGCCGACCAATTATGCCCAAGCTGTGTAAACTTACCTTCTTCAAAGGAAACATTTGAATGGCTTGAGGCAGCTATTTCAAGGAAATTTCCCGAGCAGGCATTCAAGATGACCTATGTTGATATTTATCAACCGCAAACTGACATTGAAAAAGAAAATTTTGCAAAAAAAGTAATTGAGGAAGATTTGTTTTATCCTGTTGTTGTAATAAAAGGTAAAATCGTTGGTGAAGGTAATCCGCGATTAAAAACAATTTTTAATGAGTTAGAAAAATACGGATATCAAGCAATATAAAAGGAGCATTCCAGATTATGCTGGAATGCTCTTTTTATTAAAATCATCCGTTATGATATTTATACAGCCAGAGGACGCCAGATTTCAGTAGACGAGCTACCCGACCTGTAATCGCTCTATCTGCCATCATCCCAAAACCATGTTTTTTACCAAGTGAACCGAGGACACCTTTTAGTTTAATGGTTGGGAATTCAATTGGAGGTTCTTCACCATTCCAGCGCTTTTTCAACACAACAACAATTTGCTCCGCCTGTCCCTCTGCTAATTGAGCACTTGGGGCATGTGGGAGACTAGCACAATCTCCAAGAATAAAAACGTGCTCATCATTTGGTAAATGATGACGAGGCGTAATGATGAGCCTGCCTGAGCGATCCATTTCTTCCCCTAATTCACGAACCACCTGATTAGCTTGGATACCAGCAGTCCAAACAATCACATCACAAGGTACTGGCTCATCATGATTATAAAGTAAATTTTCTTCTACTTTTGTGATATTAGAGTTGTTGATAATTTCAACATTATTTTTTTGAAACCAATTTTCAACATACTTACTTAATCGGTCAGGAAAGGCCGGAAGAATGTGTTTACCACGATCAAATAGTTTAATTTTTAGGTCTCCGCGGCTCTCGCTTAATTCACTAGCCAGCTCCACACCACTTAGTCCGGCACCAACGATTCCCACAACCGAACCTGGCCCTAGGTTGTTTAACACGGAGTATGTTAGACGGGATTTTTCGATACTTTGAATGCTATAAGTGTATTGGTCCGCACCGGGAACACCGTGGTACTTGTCCTCACACCCAAGACCGATAATTAAGTCGTCAAAGGAAAGTGGTTCTGAATCTTTAATCAGTACCTTTTTATCGGATTTATCTATTCCTATCACTTCCCCATATTTAACCACCAGTTGAGGATGTTCAGGAAATGATACACGCAATTCCTTATCAGAAACTGTTCCAGCTGCCAAAGCATAATATTCAGTTTTTAAACAATGGTATGGTACGCGATCGACAAGTGTAATCATTACATTCTCAGGTAAGTTGTTAGGAAGAAGTTCACTTAGTATCTTCATTCCGCCATATCCGCCACCGAGAATTACAAGGTTTTTCATTTTTTATTTCCCCTTTTGTAAACCAATAATCATGTCTCTAATCTTTAGTAAAAAATATGTGACCTAGCAGACTAGGTTTAAATAAAAATAATAGTAGTATAGTCTTTAAATCCATTAAGAGTATATCTGAATTATGACAAAATAACAACACTTATAAAAATATTATTGACATCACCACCTAATACGTGGTATTTGACGTAGCCGTAGAAAGATAGTAGGATAATAAGTTGTGGAGAGGTGATAGCCATGTTTAAGCCAATTATTGAATTTTGTATCAGTAATTTAGCAAGCGGTGCACAAAAGGCACTGGAGAAGTTAGAAAAGGATCCAAATCTTGATATTATCGAATATGGATGTCTCGGTTATTGTGGGAAATGCGCTTCCACACTTTATGCACTTGTAAACGGTGAAGTCGTTTCAGGCAATACACCTGATGAACTTGTTGATAATATTTACCAATACTTAGAAGATAATCCAATGTTTTAATATATAGAGCTGCACAACAGGGAAGCGAAATCCGCTTCCCTATTATATTCTTATTAAACGTATTAGTTGAGTCAGAAAGATTCAGTGTATATACTATAAGAAAGACCTCAAAAAAGGAGGAAAAATAAATGAGTAATGATGTAGTTATTATCACCGAAGCTGCGGCTTTGCAAATAAAAGAAATGATGAAACACAATGAAGAAGAAGGTGCCTTATTGCGAGTAAGTGTAAAAGGCGGAGGCTGCAGTGGTTTATCCTATGGTATGGGATTTGACCATGAAGTGAAGGAAGAAGATCTTCACTTTGCTCAGCATGGCATTCAAATTCTTGTGAATAAAGAGGATGCTCCTATATTAAATGGAACAAAAATTGATTATAAGCAATCAATGATGGGCGGCGGTTTTACCATCGATAATCCAAATGCGATTGCATCATGTGGCTGCGGCTCATCATTCAGAACAGCAACAACAACTGGTACACCAGAAGAATGTTAATAAAAAGGTAAAAGGCGCCGATAGGGCGCCTTTTATCTATTATTTTCCGAACATGGAAGAGCTGTGTAGCGGCTGAATTTTTGCCTTTGGATCGATAAATGCTTTTGCATTGTTAACAGCAGTAGGTGCTTCACCAAATCCGCAGGCTATTAATTTTACCTTGCCATCATATGTGCAAATATCCCCAGCAGCATAAATGCCAGGTACAGCCGTTTCCATTTTAGAATTAACGACAATAGAATTTTTTTCGATTTCTAAGCCCCATTCTTTAATTGGACCGAGCGAGGAAACAAAACCATAGTTACAAATAACTGCATCTACATCAATCGCTTCTTTGTTTTCTCCATTAACCCCAGTAAGAACGACCTGCTTAATACCGAGATCATCACCAATTAATTCTGCAGGAACAAAAGGAGTTTTTACAATTACCTTTGAGTTATGCAAGTTCTCAACACTATGTTCATGGGCTCTGAATTTATCTCTTCGGTGAACAATCGTTACTTCTTTGGCAATTGGCTCTAACATTAATGCCCAGTCAACCGCTGAATCGCCGCCGCCAAAAACAACAACTTTTTGGTCCGCAAACTTGTTAAGGTCATCAATAAAGTAATGAAGGTTTTTACGTTCATATTGTGCTGCGCTTTCAAGTTCTAATCTGCGTGGTTGGAATGCACCATTTCCAGCCGTAATGATAACTGTTTTTGAATAGTGAACTTCCGAGTTGGTTGTTAATTTGAATGTACCATCCTCTTGTTTTTCCAACTTCTCAACCGATTGCTCTAGTGCTATAGTTGGCTCAAACTTTGCCATTTGTTCTTTTAGGTTATTAACTAATTCTTGTGCACGGACTTTTGGAAATCCTGCGACATCGTAAATGTATTTTTCCGGGTATAGTGCCGATAACTGACCGCCTAATTGTGGCAAGCTTTCAATGATTTTTACTGAAGCTTGTCTCATACCACCGTAAAAGGCAGTAAATAGGCCGGTAGGACCGCCCCCAATAATAGTTATGTCATAAACTTTTTGATTCTTTTGCACTCAAAATCCCCCCAGCTTATGTAGTAACGCAACTCCATTCCTTATGATATCACAAAACAATAAAATCCTCACAACTTTTGGGGAATATTCAGAATGTTAATATAGGAAAATTGATGCCTTTTTTTAAAAAAATAATCATATAAACTACTTGTAAATGTGAAGAGTTTAGCATAATATGTATGGAGGATAGATGTTAAATATTTGTGACTAAAAAAGGAATATTTTGTGTCGTTATACGTGAATTATATCACATACTTTTTTCCTTTAAACAAAATAAAATAGTTAATATCTGAGGAAAATAAGAACAAGTATATTACTCAAAATAAAAAAGGTGGAAGTGATCACTTTGAGAAAGCCAAAAATTGTTATTGTTGGTGCAGGGTATGGCGGGCTTATGACAACGGTTAGGTTGCAAAAGCTTGTTGGTGTAAATGAAGCAGATATCGTTTTAATTAATAAAAATGACTACCATTATGAAACTACATGGCTGCATGAGGCATCTGCAGGCACACTTCATCATGACCGTGTACGATATGACATCCGTGATGTAATAGATAAAAGTAAAGTAGACTTTGTCCAAGATACGGTTGTTGAAATTAATAAAGACGAGAAAAAGGTTATTTTAGAAAAGGGCGAAGTGGAGTATGATTACCTCGTAATTGCTCTTGGAGGCGAACCTGAGACATTTGGAATTAAGGGCCTGAAAGAGTATGCGTTTGGGATTACAAATGTCAATTCTTCACGTCAATTGCGTGAGCATATTGAGTACCAATTTGCTACTTATAATATGGAAGAAGAAAAGAATGATAATCGTTTAGTTATCGTTGTTGGCGGGGCAGGCTTTACTGGTATTGAATTCCTAGGTGAATTGACCAACCGAGTACCTGAGTTATGTCACGAATACGATGTAGATTTTAACAAAGTTAAAATTCTTTGTGTAGAGGCAGCACCAACTGTTCTTCCAGGCTTCGATCCTGAACTAGTAAACTACGCAGTCTCACAATTAGAGCGTAAAGGGGTAGAATTTTTAATTGGAACTGCGATTAAAGAATGTACTCCTGATGGAATCATCGTTGCAAAAGGTGAAGAAGAACCACGTGTAATAAAAGCTGAAACAGTGGTTTGGGCTGCAGGTGTACGTGGAAATTCAATTATTGAAAAATCAGGCTTTGAAGCAATGCGAGGTCGTGTGAAAGTTCAGCCAGACCTTCGCGTACCAGGTTTTGATGATGTGTTTATCATTGGTGACAGCTCCCTTGTGATCAATGAAGAAATCAATCGTCCATATCCTCCAACAGCACAAATTGCTATGCAGCAGGGTGAAGTTGTTGCTCGTAACGTAGCTGCACTAATCCGTAACAAAACGGACCTAGAAACCTTTACATTTGATAATAAAGGAACAGTTTGTTCTCTTGGTCATGACGATGCCATTGGAGTTGTGTTTGGCAAAAAAGTAACCGGTACTAAAGCATCCTTAATGAAAAAAGTAGTCGATAATCGTTCTTTATTCATGATTGGCGGCGCTGGACTAGTGTTGAAAAAAGGTAAATTTAACGTATTTTAAAACTTATAAATTTTTCCAAAAGGGCAGAGAACACTGTCCTTTTTTTTGTTACTATATATTAAATAGATATGGCGAGGAGGGTTCTTATGAGTAATAGAGAGAAACGGGGAAAGGTATGGCTTGCGGTTAGCGGTTTAGTTAAATCTTCTGAGGGGCATTGGCTGGTTGTCAAAAAGCGGTATGGTGGCTTAAAGGGAAAGTGGTCTCTTCCTGCGGGATTTGTTGATGAGGGAGAAACAGCTGATGAAGCCGTTATTAGGGAGGTAAGGGAAGAGACTGGGATCGATTGTACAGTTACGGGATTGATTGGACTAAGAACAGGAGTCCTTTCTGAAGAAATAAGTGATAATTTGCTTGTCTTTTTACTTGAACCACTTGATGAATGTGTTATTAAACATCAGGAAAATGAGCTATATGAAGCAAGGTTTATCGCACCTGAAGTGCTTCTCCAAGAAAAAGATGCTTCTATTTTGCTGCACTATTTAATTAATCAAAGGGAAATGGTCACCAAGCCTGGATACGATGGTCTAAACCCAGGAGATCACTTTAAGTATAGCGCATATAAACTATTTTTTTAATTTTTAGAAAATTTAAGCAACGCCTAGGAAATGAAAGAAAACTTAGGATGTATCCGTTTTCTCACCTATTTTCGAGGGAATTTCGTCCTTTTCATTCTCTGAATTTTTTGATATATTATCAGAAAATTTAAATAATATTTTAAGGAGATGATTTGAATGAAAACAACTAGCTTAGATACTAAAAAATGTGAGTATTGTTCAGGTACGGGATATTTTCAATTATTGCTTGGCGGTTCAGAAACCTGTTCCTGCTGCGAGGGTTCAGGAAAGAAAAAGGAAAAATATTAATATGAATTTCTAGAGGCTGCTTCCACGAGAAAATTCGGGAAGCTATTTTTTTGAATCTTTTTCCACGTATAAGGAACGACAAACTTGTGTGTTAGGATTGACTCCCAAATGGACATTAAGTAAACTTATTAATGATGTGTAAAGGGGGTCTTTCCATGCAAATGAGCATTGTTGTATTAATTATATCGATTTTGTTATTTTTTGTATTGTTTTTTGGAATTGGTTTTATTTTAAATATGCTTTTAAGAATGTCTTGGATTATGGCTATCATCTATCCGATAATTGCGATTTTTATCGTTGATAAAGTTAAGTTCGTTGAATATCTTACAAATAGTAAGGCGGCGTTCTTAGAGTTAGGGCAAAAACTAAGCTCACTTGCAATGGCTGATATTCTCATCCTTCTCAGCGGGTTAGCTGGTGCAATTGCAGCCGGGATTACAATTAAACTATTACGAAAAAATGGATATCAAATGTTTTAAGACTTTTTCCTTTGTGAAAAGGTCTTTTTTTCTGTGTGAAAATAGTTTTTCCTCCTTTTTAGAATAATTCACCCCTAGTTGGGAAATGAATATTTTGGGAGGAGTGAAATATTTTAATGAATAAAATCAAAAATTGGACTAAGCGTTTTGTAATGACTGTTCTTTTCCTACTGGCCTTATTAGTGACACTTCAATCTATTACAGGTATAGATCCTACAGTGTTTATTAAGCAAATGGTACAATTAGAGGCACAAGCCGCTACAAGCGAACCCGTCTCGGTAACGCCGCCACCTTTAGAGGATGCTTTTGACTGGTCAAAATACCCGAAAAAGACTGTAATTGCAACAGGATATACAGCAGGTGTTGAATCAACTGGTAAAAATGAAAACCATCCTGAGTATGGAATTACTTATTCAGGTGTAAAAGTTAAACGAGATTTATACTCTACTGTAGCAGCAGACTTAAACGTGTTTCCGATTGGAACGATTCTCTTTATTCCAGGATATGGTCTAGGGGTTGTAGCAGATAAAGGCGGGGCGATTAAAGGAAATAAAGTCGACCTTTATTATGAAACAGTTGAGGATGTTTATAACAAGTGGGGTAAAAAGGAAATCGAAGTATATATCATTGAGCAAGGTAATGGAAAACTTACTGAAGAGAAGTTACAAGCACTAAATGAAGATAAGTCCATGCAAGTATTTCGTCAGCAGTATATGGGTTCAGAGAGAAAATAACGCAGGCATAGAGCCTGCTATTTTTATGTGTTGAATCCTAGAGATACTTTGGAAGTCGAAATATATTTATGTTTTCGATATAATGAATAGGTATTGTTACGCGAAAGGTGGAAATACCATGTTTGTAGTCAAAAAGGAAATTGACTTCTCAATAGATCATGAAGGATTAATTATTGGTCTTTTTGATAAGCCTGAGAAGTTTATCGGTAACTTAGAGAAACTGGATGAACAATTCGGAGGTCAATTACGGGAACTTGTTAAAATTGGTGATATTTCAGCCAAATATAAAAAAATTAGCAAAGTACATAGTCTTGGTCAGGTTGGTGCAAAGAGAATTTGGTTTGTTGGTCTTGGAAAGGAAAAGGAATTTAGTTTCGAAAAACTTAGCGAGGCTCTAGGTAAGGTATTTAAAGCTTTAAAAGTAAGCAAGCTACAAGAAACTGCACTTCTGCTAGATTCCTTTACATCGGATCAGGTAGACGGACTAGAGGCAGCTCATGCTGTCAGTGAATCATTCGCTCTATCTACTTATCAATTCTATGGATATAAACAAAAATCAAATGAGCCAGAGAAGAAGATAGAAAAAATGACGGTTTACAGTGAAATTAATGATGAAGAGGATATTCAAGCATCCTTAACAGTTGGTCTTGCTTTTGGAAACGGCACGAACTCTGCTCGAACGCTTGTAAATATTCCCGGCAACCTGCTGACAGCAAGGGATATGGCAGATTATGCTCAACAACTTGCTTCCAAATATAACTTTGAAATTGAAATTCTCGATAAAGAAGAGATTGAAAAGTTGGGAATGGGGGCTTTCCTTGCAGTTAACCAAGGGTCTACAGAACCTCCAAAGATGATTGTTCTTAAGTATCAAGGAAAAGAACAATGGCAGGATGTAATTGGGTTAGTTGGAAAAGGAATCACTTTTGACACGGGCGGCTATTCCATAAAAACAAAAGCCGGCATTGTTGGCATGAAAACCGACATGGGCGGAGCTGCGGCTGTTCTAGGTGCAATGGAAATCATTGGGGAGATAAAGCCTGAGCAAAATGTTGTAGCGGTAATACCTTCTACGGATAATATGATTTCAGGCAATGCCTTTAAGCCAGATGACGTGATTACCTCGATGAGCGGAAAAACGATTGAAGTGTTAAATACAGATGCAGAAGGCAGACTTGTTCTAGCGGATGCCGTAACTTATGCGAAACACCATGGAGCGGAATATTTGGTGGATGTGGCAACGTTAACAGGCGGGGTCATAACTGCACTTGGATTACATACCACAGGGGCTATGACCAATCATGAAACATTATATGAACAAGTTTTAGAAGCATCAATGGAAGCGAGCGAGCCAATTTGGCAATTACCATTGTTCGAAAAAGATAAAGAACGAGTTAGAAACAGTAAGGTGGCAGATTTAAATAACTCCCCTGGGAGTGAAGGTCATGCTATCGTAGCTGGTGCCTTTATTGGTGAATTTGCAGAGGGCACCCCCTGGGTCCACTTAGACATTGCTGGAACTTCCACAACATCGAAAGAACACGACCTTGGTCCTGCAGGAGCAACTGGTGTAATGACCCGTACACTTGCCCTATTTGTGGAACGTTTTGAACCAATTAAAAAATCATAGTGGTTATGTTACCTTTGTTCTTGCAAAGGAATAAAAAATAAACACAGCGAGTACTTGGGGATTTTACTAGGTGCTTCTGCTGTGTTTTTCTTTTCTAGAAGGGAGATTAAGGACAAATCTCAAAGGCCGGAGAGAGGATTAGTCTTTAAGAAGGGAGATTAAGGACAAATCTCAAAGGTCGGAGAGAGGATTAGTCTTTAACAAGGGGGATTAAGGACAAATCTCAAAGGCAGGAGAGAGGATTAGTCTTTAACAAGGGAGATTAAGGACAAATCTCAAAGGTCGGAGAGAGGATTGGTCTTTAACAAGGGGGATTAAGGACAAATCTCAAAGGTCGGAGAAGGTGATTAGTCTTTAAGAAGGGGTATGAAGGACAAATCTCGAGGGCCGGAGAGAGGATTAGTCTTTAAGAAGGGAGATTAAGGACAAATCTCAAAGGCCGGAGAGAGGATTAGTCTTTAACAAGGGGTATGAAGGACAAATCTCAAAGGCCGGAGAGAGGATTAGTCTTTAAGAAGGGTGATTAAGGACAAATCTCAAAGGCAGGAGAGGTGATTAGTCTTTAAGAAGGGTGATTAAGGACAAATCTCAACAGATGATTATTAGATTTGTCTTCAAGAAGAGGTATTAAGGATTAAACGCTAAACGGGCACTACCGCTATTCTATTTGCCCAACCAATCTCTTCCTTACTCGCATATGAAGTAATGTAGGCAAGTAGAGCGAATAGGAGGTTTAGCTGCATGTATTACTATCGAAACTCGTATCCTAGGCACAACCAAAGATTTATTGGCTTTGGGCTGCCATTTTTGGGTGGTTTAGTTGGCGGATTATTAGGAAGTGCTTTAATTTATAATCGTCCATTTTACGGGTATCCTCGTCCGTTTTATGGCTATCCTGTTTATGCCCCACCAGTATATGGTTACCCTGGATACGGAGCACCTTTTTATTATTAAGAGTAAAAAAACAGCTTTCGAGGCTGTTTTTTCTTGTTTTCATACATATTAAAAGGAAATTTAATACCTAAAAGAGAATATATTCACATTAAGTGAAATTGACTCTGAAAGGGAGATTGTAATGATAAAAAACACATTAATTGAAACGCTTGGTATTGAAATAACGCATTTAGAGCCGGGGAAGGTTATCGCGACAATGCCTGTTGATGAGCGCACTCGTCAACCGTTTGGTTTGTTACATGGTGGTGCGTCAGTTGCTTTAGCTGAAACAGTTGCAAGCATAGGTGCATTTGAACTAGTTGATAAAGAAACAGAAGGCGCTGCTGGTTTGGAAATAAACGCTAACCATGTACGTTCTGTTACAGAAGGCACGGTAACGGCAGTTGGGACAATCCTCCATCAAGGGAAAACAACAATGGTTTGGGATATTAAAATTACGGATGAACAGGACCGTCTTATTTGTATTTCAAGATGTACGATGGCTGTTATTAAATTGAAAAAGTAACCAGAAGAAAGGTGGAGTATTTTCCATCCTTTTTTTGGTGTAATTGAGAAAATATTTAAAAAATTTAAGTCAATTTCGTGATATAATGTAAGATATATAGAGAATTAGTACAATACTTTGTACATGTTTCTCTATATAATGGTAGTAAGAAAACGTTCAACAAGGTGGTGAAAGAATGAAGGAAAAGAGACAAACTATCTTTATTGATTTTGAATTCACAATGCCTGAACGAAATGTTCGTATGAAAGACTTTTTCGCGGAGATTATTGAAGTTGGACTCGTAGCAGTTGTAGATGACCAAATTACAGAGCAATTCTCATCCTATGTCACACCACTAAAATTCCCGATTCTATCTGAACGCTGTAAATCATTCTTACATATTTCACAGCAGCAGGTTGACCAGGGAATTTCATTTTATGAACTCATCCGAAAGTTAGGGGAATTCAATAATCAGTATGAAACTACCATCGTCACTTGGGGAAATATGGATATGAAGGTTCTTCGGCATAATTGTTTAGAAGCAGGTGTTGCATTTCCATTTAAAGCCACAGAATTAGATTTATCAATGGAATACAAGCGGTTTTTTGGGGATCAAAATCAAACTGGATTATGGAAGGCAGTACAGGAATATGGAAAAGAAGGAACGGGCAGACATCACAGGGCACTGGATGATGCACTCACTACTTACAATATATTCCGACTAGTTGAAAAGGATAAGCGTTATTTAGAAAAACCAAAACCAACTACAATTGGTGACCGCATTGATTTTTCAAAACTATTAAATGAATTCGCATAAAAGGCCAAATCATACAATCTGATTTGGCCTTAATTATTTTATTTGAAATAATCTTTTTCTAGAGAAGCTAGACTTTTTAAGCTCATATCTGCCCAAGGAGTTGCAATTTCGGTCAGTTCAGTTTTCATTTTATCAACTGCTTGTTTTAATGATTCAAGATAGTTAGGTACATCTTCCTTGAAAGGCTTAACCATCTGCTTTGGAATATTGGCTTGCTCCCTAAAGGATAGGGCTTTTCTTTCATGGAAGATCATCACATCTGCCTCTTTTGGGTTATGTAAATCACCTTGCATCGGATGTTTGACAACCGCTAAAACTCTGACTAAATAATGCTGGTGACGAACTTCGGTTATTTCCCCAATATATTTTCCCGTTTTATAAATTCCTGTAACAGTTTCACCGATTTGCAATTCTGACATTAAGTTCCCTCCTCCACTCTACACTCTTATCTTATTATATAAAAAACAAGATGCAAAAAACAAAAATATCGGTTAAATTAATTAAATGGAGGGATGATAAATGAGAAAGATTTTGCAATTTTTGTTCGTGCTAATTATTGGAGTTCTTGTCTTATCTGGATGTGGGACAAGCAGTAAGAATGAGGAAGCAGCTCCTAAGAGTACTGCTCCAAAAACCGAGGAAAAAGAAGGGAGCGATCAAGTGGCAAACACAGTTTATCCTCAACTTTCAAATGAGGTTTCAGAAAACGAAAAACTCGTTGAAATAGAAACAACAATGGGAAGCATTAAAATAAAATTATTTCCTGAATATGCTCCAAAAGCGGTAGAAAATTTTATTACGCATGGTGAAGAAGGATATTATGATGGACTGATTTTTCACAGGGTCATCAAGGACTTTATGATTCAGGGCGGAGATCCGAATGGAGACGGAACAGGTGGAGAAAGTATCTATGGTCAGCCATTTGAGGATGAATTCTCTAACAACCTTTTTAATTTACGCGGAGCATTGTCTATGGCTAATTCAGGTTCAAATACGAACGGCAGTCAATTCTTTATTGTCCAGAAGAAAACAGTTGACCCATCAATGAAAACTGAAATGGAAAAGGCTGGATTTGCCAAGGAAATTATTGAGGCTTATGAGGAAAGAGGCGGTACGCCGTGGCTTGACGAACGTCATACGGTATTCGGGCAAGTAATTGAGGGAATGGATATTGTTGATAAAATTGCTGAGACCCCTGTAGACGCAAAGGATAAACCTGAAGAAGATGTGTTGATCAAAGATATTAAAGTATTAAAGTAACCTTGCGTTTTAAATAATGGCAGGATACAATTTTTGTTGCTATAATTAAGCATTAGTGACATTCCTTTAAAGAAAGGGAGAAAAAAATGTTCCAGCCATTTGTTTTATCGTTGTTTTTATACTTTCCCGAAGATAAATCGGAATACGGCCCAGCTGCTATTACTTTTATTATCTTTTTGATAGGTGCCTTGTTAACGATGCGGTTAATTATTAACGTTTCAAAACGGGAAGCTAAAAAAGCCAAGGAACTTGAAGAAAAATTAATGTCCGGGCAGCATACCCAAGGAAACAGTGAACAGTAGACTGTTTCTTTTTTTTACATAAAGTGTTCACCCTAAGTTGATACTATGACAAAATGTTTATTTTGGGGGGATACGAGTGAAAAGAGTTTGGATGATTATTCCACTACTTCTTCTTGCCGGTTGCTTGGAACAGGATATAACAAAACTTGATGTTAAAATGATAAATGATAAGGGAGACTCCATAGGAAACATCACATTACAAGAGGTGTCCAGTGGTGTAAAAGTAAATGTGAAATTAAATAATCTTCCTCCAGGAGAGCATGCTCTTCATATTCATGAAAAAGGAAAATGTCAGAAACCTGATTTCAAAGCAACGGGTAATCATTTCAACCCTGATGATAAAGAACATGGTCTATTGCACCCGAAGGGGTCACATGCAGGTGATCTACCTAATCTAATTGTAGAGGATGACGGTTCAGTAAAAGCAGATCTAATGGCCGCGAATGTAACGTTAAAGAAAGAAGATAAGAAATCACTTTTTACTAAAGAAGGAACTACCCTTGTTATTCATGAAGAAAAAGATGATGGGATGACTCAGCCTGAAGGAGATTCAGGAAAAAGGATTGCGTGCGGTGAAATATCCAAAGATGGAAAGAAATAATTAGACGTAACAAGCCTGTTTCTTCATAATTGAAGGACAGGCTTTCTTATTAATAATCTAGGAGAATTAAATATGAAAAAGAAATTATATTATCAAGATGCTTATATACGATCATTTACTGCTAAAGTTGTTACAAAAGGGAAGGATGAGGCTGGATACTTTATTGTGTTGGATCAAACGGCATTCTACCCAACAGGCGGTGGACAACCGCATGATGTTGGAACTATTGAGAATCATGCAGTCCTAAATGTGGAAGAAGTGGATGGGGAGGTCCGTCATTACCTCGACACTGAATTAGATGATGAAAACGCAACGGTATCTGGTATTATCGATTGGGATAGGCGATTTGATCATATGCAGCAGCACGCAGGACAGCATATTCTCTCAGCTGCCTTTGAACAACTATTAGGATACAAAACAATAGGCTTTCATTTAGGAAGCGAACTACTAACAATTGATTTAGATACAGATAATCTTTTGGAAATTGAAGTTGAAAAAGTACAAGAGCTGGCTAACCGAATCATTATTGAAAATCGATCAATTGAAACAAAGTGGGTAACAGAAGAAGATCTAGCCAATTATGATTTGCGTAAAGAGACGAAAGTAAAAGAGGATATTAGACTCGTTATTATTCCAGACTTTGACTATAACGGATGTGGTGGAACCCATCCTAAATCCACCGGAGAAGTACAGGCAATTAAAATCCTAGACTGGGAAAAGCAAAAGAAAAAAATTCGTGTACAATTTGTATGTGGAAATCGTGTTATAAAACAATTAAACCAAAAAAACAAGGTGTTATTAGAGCTAACTAAACTACTCAATGCTCCTGAAATAGATATGCAGCAAGCTGTCATTCGACTTCTAGAGAATGTTAAAACGAAAGAAAAAGAATTAGAAGAAACACTTGAGGCACTGCTCCTCCAGGAAGCAAAGAGTTTATTAGGGAAAAGTAAAAAGGAGAAAAACATTGTAGGTGAAGCTTTTCATAATCGAAGTGTTCAGGAGTTACAGAAGTTAGCACGATATATCGTAGCAGAAGAAGAAGCAACGATTGTTCTATTTGTTTCTCAAAATGATAATAGGTTACAACTAGTATGTGCGCGAGGGTCGGAAGAGACTGTTAGTATGAAAAAATTAATTGGAAACGCACTTATTATCATTAATGGTAAAGGAGGAGGAAGTGATTCTTTTGCACAAGGAGGCGGAGAAGCGCTTCTATCAGGGGAACAAATGCTGCAACATTTAATGGAGTCAATTCAGTAGTAATGGTTGTTAATCGTCGATCAAGTTTTTTATTATACGCATAACTAAAGTATAATTTTAGAAAGAAGCTTTGAAAGGGTGAGTTTGATGGGATTTTTTGATGGTATGATGGGAAATGCTGCAGAGGTTAATCCAGCAGAAGCCCAAAGGGAATTTGCTAGAATCCTTGCTGTAGATGAAAGAATTGAAAAAGCCTATAAATTGATTAGAGATTTATTTATTTTTACAAATAAACGGCTAATACTTGTGGATAAGCAAGGGTTAACAGGTAAGAAGGTTGAGTATCATTCCATTCCCTATAAAAGTATTACCCATTTTAGTATCGAGACGGCAGGAAGCTTTGATTTGGATGCAGAATTAAAAATCTGGATCTCAGGGAATGCACTTCCTCTACAAAAGCAATTTAACAAGAACTTAAATATCTATGAACTTCAGACGGTACTTGCGGAATATGTATTAAAATAGGAGAGTATGAAATGGAAAGTGAAATGAAAACTAATCTGCAATTTGTAGACGTATTAAATGAATGGGATCCATTCAAATTAAAGAATGGCAATTATGACCCTGAAATAGCCGATACGATCCAGGCCATCCATGAATTAGACAACCCAGAGGAACTTGCGGTTAGAATACAAAGCATATATGAATTTTCCTTCGAGAAAACGATTCCTATCGACCAATGCTTAAACGTGGCGAGGGAGTTACTAGCAATAAAGGATAACGACTCCTGTAACATATAAAACGACAGCAAAGAGCTGTCGTTTTTTTATGCTAAGAATTGTTTAATATGCAAAAACACATCTTCAGGACGTTCTTCGGGAACTAAATGACCCGTATCCCTTAAAATAACCAATTCTGACCTAGTCAAATCCTTTGTTAAACGTTCCCCGACTGAAAGTGGGACAACTCTGTCATACTCGCCCCAAATTAATAAACATGGATGAGTAATGCGGCTTAGTTCTCCAGCTGATAAATCACCTTCATGATCGCGAATCATTCTCGTTAATGCCAAAAATATTTCATCCTTTAAAAAAGGCTGTAAATAACCAAATAGCATTTCATCACTTATTAATGTATGGTCATGAACGACATTCTGAAGATTTTTCATTATACCTGAACGAGCCAGATAAAACTTTACATATAAATGGAAGTAGGGCATATAACTCCCAATAATTAAAGGTAGTCTAGAACGTTTTGCATAAGATGAACTGCAAAGCAGGACCGCCTTATCAGCTATATCGGGCTGTTGATGCAGGATATTAAGGACGATTTGTCCGCCCATAGAATGTCCAATAAGGGTGATTTCATTTAAGCCAAGTGTTTGCACTAACTCAATAACGGTTTGAGCAAGATTGCTATAGGAATAAATAAAATTATTGCTTTTCTCGCTCTTGCCAAAGGGAGGGAGATCAATGGAAAGGACTTGAAACTCTTTGTTTAAGTAAGGGATTAACCGTCGAAAGCTAAAAGTGGAGGAAAGAAATCCATGAAGCAGTACCAGCGTCTTACGTGCATTAGGATTGGGATAGAATTCATAGTAAATATTAATATTATTAACCAGCTGATTACGATAATAAACTTTCTCTTCCACGTATTCAACCCACCTTTTGTCAATATGTTGGTGATAATAATTTCTCCATTAGAATCCAATTTCACACATTATTTTTTTCAAAAAGGCTGTGTTAAACTTGAACGTTGATTTGTGCTCCACTAAGGAATGCTTCTTGGAATAGTCATCGCAGGGACAGGCGGTTTCTGCCTGTCCCGAGGCACTTCGCTTTCCGCAGGCGGTTCGGGAAGCCTCCTCGGCGCTAAGAGATAAGCGGGGTCTCCCCTGTCCCGTCCTCCTGCAGGACATTGATTTACTTCCTCGATTCTGCCCACGCACGAAGAAAATGCGATAGCATTTTCGAGGAGTCTTCGTGCCTTCCGCAAAAATCAACTTAGTTCTAAAATCAAAAGTTACCTTTAACACAGCCTTCAAAAAAAAAAGGGACAAACCAATTTGTTTGTCCACTTCAAAAAAGGGGGGAATACTAGAAAGCTTATATGTTAATGTTTTCCTATTTTTATTTGCTTTATACTTGTTGTTTTAAAAATTTAAATGTGTTGGTCTTGTTGATCTAATAATAGTTCGGATGCAGGGATATCAAGGACGGTAGACAACTTCAGAAGAGTTTGGGTGCTTGGGATTTGCTCCCCAGATTCATATTTTTCGATGGTCTGTGTTCCTACTCTAATCTTTTGTGCCAATTCCTCTCGTGTCATTTTTAAATGTTCTCGATAACTTTTAATTGTACGGCCAATAGTATTCATAATGATCACCTCTCCTACAAAGACATTATCTCACTTTTATATTAACATAAATTTCTTTTTTGTAGGAAATATCCCATTTGAACATTATGTTAACGTTTCCACTTACTTTAAAAGAAAAACCTTTTTTGATTAAATGTTCACAATGTGCTATAATTTCTTATTGCGTATATAGAAGATAAAATAATTATTTATTAGGAGTGTTTTCATGACAGAAAAGATCGAAACTGGAAGTATTGTATTGGGCAAAGTAACTGGAATTCAACCATATGGTGCGTTCATAGCATTAGATGAAAATACACAAGGACTTGTGCATATTTCAGAAATCACGCATGGCTATGTAAAAGATATTAACGACCATCTTAAAGTTGGAGATGAAGTGAAGGTAAAAGTATTATCCATTGACGAAAATGCAGGTAAAATTGGTTTATCTATCCGTGCAACAGAAGAAGCACCTGTTCAACAGGCTGTTGCTAAACCAAAGAAACCACGCAAGCGTCAAGCAGCTGCTATCGTACCAGAAGTTGATGGCCAACAAGGCTTTAACACGTTAAAAGATAAGCTGCAAGAATGGATTGACCAGTCTCAACGCGAAGATTTAATTAAGAAATAAGTAAAATTTAAAAACCTAGCACCATGCTACTATGTAGCAGGAGCTAGGTTTTTTATTTATATTCTAAAGATTTTCACCATAATAGTTCATTCTTTTTGGTGACTCGGCTACAATATGTATGTACATACATAACACACCTTTGAAATGGAGTGAAATATATTAATGACATCAGAACTGGAAACAAAAAGGTTAATTGAACAAACGGAAAAATATGGTGCTAATAATTACCATCCGCTGCCAATTGTGATTTCACGTGCTGAAGGAGTTTGGGTAGAAGACCCCGAAGGCAATAAATATATGGATATGTTAAGTGCTTATTCTGCCGTAAACCAAGGCCATCGTCATCCAAAAATCATACAAGCATTAAAGGATCAAGCGGATAGGGTGACGTTAACCTCACGTGCCTTTCATAATGATCAATTAGGACCGTGGTATGAGAAGATATGTAAATTAACCAATAAAGAAATGGCGCTGCCAATGAATACCGGTGCTGAGGCAGTTGAAACAGCCATTAAGGCAGCCCGCCGCTGGTCTTATGATGTAAAGGGTGTTGCACAGGACCAAGCCGAAATTATCGCTTGTGTGGGCAACTTTCATGGCAGAACGATGACGGCAGTTTCCTTATCATCGGAAGCTGAATATAAAAGAGGTTTCGGACCAATGCTCCCAGGGATAAAACTTATCCCTTATGGAGATTTAGACGCTTTAAAATCGGCAATCTCCACTAATACCGCTGCATTTTTAATCGAACCTATTCAAGGCGAGGCTGGGATCGTTATTCCCCCAGAAGGATTTATGAAAGCAGCCTATGATGTATGTAAAGAAAATAATATACTCTTTATTGCGGATGAGATTCAAGCTGGGTTAGCTCGTACAGGAAAAATGTTTGCGTGTGAATGGGAAGGTTTTGAACCAGATATGTATATCCTTGGTAAAGCACTGGGCGGAGGTGTATTCCCTATTTCATGTGTAGTGGCAAACAAAGACATTTTAAGTGTGTTCAATCCAGGATCTCACGGTTCAACCTTTGGAGGAAACCCACTAGCATGTGCGGTATCAATCGCAGCACTAGATGTTCTTGTTGACGAAAAGCTTTCCGATAAATCATTGGAATTAGGGGAATATTTTGTAAGCAAATTAAAGGACATCCAAAACCCTAAGATTAAGGAAATAAGAGGTAGAGGGTTGTTTATCGGGGTAGAATTGACCGAGCCAGCACGTAAGTATTGTGAAGAATTAAAAGGACAAGGGCTTTTATGTAAGGAAACACATGATACAGTGATTCGTTTTGCCCCTCCTCTGATTATTAGTAAAGATGAGTTAGATTGGGCTATTGAACGCATTAAAAAAGTGCTTGGCTAAATGAAAAGATAGAGGTGCCAAAATGGGGAAGAATGATGTAACAAATCGTGTAGGTGAAAATGATAAAGAGGAAGAAAACTTAAATCTTCTTACATCAACACAGATTGTTATTCATGATGCACTAAAACGACTTGGGTTTCCGGAAAATGCATTTGAATTGTTGAAGGAACCTGTAAGGATGCTGAATGTCAGGATTCCGGTTCGGATGGATGATGGTTCTGTTAAAGTTTTTTCTGGCTATCGGGCTCAACATAATGATTCGGTTGGTCCGACAATTGGTGGTGTTCGTTTTCATCCTAAAATCCATGAGGATGAGGTAAAAGCATTGTCGATGTGGATGAGTTTGAAATGCGGAATTGCTGACTTACCCTTTGGAGGTGGAAAGGGAGGTATTCTTTGTAACCCCCGAACACTTTCATTTGGTGAACTTGAACGTTTAAGCCGCGGATATGTTCGTGCTATTAGTCAAATTGTCGGTCCAACCAAAGATATCCCGGCACCGGATATGTATACAAATTCTCAAATTATGGCCTGGATGATGGATGAATATAGCCGTCTTCGTAAATTCGACTCTCCTGGCTTTATTACAGGAAAGCCACTAATTCTCGGGGGCTCAGAAGGCAGGGAAGAAGCAGGGGCACTAGGAGCAGCAATTTGTATTGAAGAGGCTGCAAAAATACGCGGGCTTACCATTAAAGGAGCCCGTATCATTGTTCAAGGATTTGGTAATGCAGGCAGTTATATTGCAAAATTTATGCATGAATTAGGAGCTATTGTTGTTGGGATATCTGATGTATATGGTGCCCTTTACGACCCAGATGGTCTTAATATAGAGTATTTGCTGCATCGTCGCGACAGTTTTGGCACATTTACTACCCTATTTGACGGTACGATCACCAATGAAGAATTGCTTGAGCAAGAATGTGATATTCTTGTACCTGCAGCGACATCCAATCAAATTACAGCTAAAAATGCTAATAGCATAAAGGCCAAGATTGTTGTGGAGGCTGCCAATGGTCCTACAACGATAGAAGCAACAAGAATTCTGTCTGAACGGGGCATACTGCTTGTTCCAGATGTGTTGGCGGGATCTGGCGGCGTTACTGTCTCTTATTTTGAGTGGGTACAGAATAAGCAAGGCTATTATTGGGATGAAAACGAGGTAAAAGCAAGATTACGTAGAAAAATGGTGTCTGCTTTTCAGCAAATCTATGAAATCTCAAAGAACAGCAATGTAAATTTGCGTGTTGCGGCTTATATGGTCGGGGTAAGAAAAATGGTTGAGGCCTCAGAGTTTAGGGGATGGATATAAAAAATCCTTGCAATAGGTTTGCAAGGATTTTCTTGTTACCTCGTTGTTTCTGTTTCTGGCTCTCTTACATACTGTTCATTTGGTTTGAAGAGTAATCCCAAGTTAATAAGTCCAGCGATACCAACTAGACCGTAAATAATCCTTGATAATGCTGAATTATCTCCAAAAATGGCTTCAACTAAATTAAATCCAAAAAAACCAATTAATCCCCAATTGATGGCACCAATGATGGTAAGAATTAAAGCAATTCTTTGAATAGTACTCAAACTAGATTCCTCCTATCAATTATGTGGTTCAGGATTAGGTTGCTAATAAATAGAAGGTAATATTCATTGCTGTATCCTTTGCAAAATATTTTTTTATCAATAATAATTGGATGTGGAAAGGAAGGTGCATATCATGCAAAATTTTACTTATTGGAATCCAACCAAATTAATCTTTGGTAAAGACCAGCTGGAGCAATTAAAAAAGGAAGTTCCTCTCTATGGAAAAAAGGTGTTAGTTGTTTATGGTGGGGGCAGCATAAAGCGCAGCGGTCTTTATGACAAGGTGATCAATTTACTGAATGAAATTGATGCTCAAGTGTATGAATTACCTGGAGTTGAACCAAATCCTCGAATTACTACTGCTCGTAAAGGAGTAGAAATTTGTAAAAGTGAAGGGATTGACCTTCTATTAGCAGTTGGGGGCGGAAGTGTCATCGATTGTACGAAATTGATTGCTGCGGGTGCTAAATACGATGGTGATGCTTGGGACTTAGTAATTAGAAAAGCTGCGGTAACTGAGGCATTACCATTTGGAACGGTCCTGACCTTAGCCGCTACCGGTTCAGAAATGAATTCAGGGTCTGTTATTACCAATTGGGAGACGAATGAAAAATATGGATGGGGAAGTCCTTTTACTTTTCCAAAGTTCTCAATCCTAGATCCTGTACATACATTTTCTGTTCCAAGAGACCAGACCATCTATGGAATTGTCGATATGATGTCCCATGTATTAGAACACTACTTTCATTTGGAGGAAAATACATTATTCCAAGATCATATGTGTGAATCCTTACTTATTACAGTGATGGAAACAGCACCTAAACTGCTCGAGAATTTAGAAAGTTATGAACACCGTGCGACGATTCTTTATAGCGGAACCATGGCTTTAAACGGTATTTTAAACATGGGTTACCGTGGTGATTGGGCGACCCATAATCTAGAACATGCCGTTTCAGCCGTATATGATATTCCGCATGGCGGTGGTCTTGCGATTTTATTTCCTCACTGGATGAAACATAACCTGAAAGTAAAGCCAGAGCGCTTTAAGCAGCTGGCGGTACGTGTATTTGGAGTAGATCCTGAAGGTAAAAGTGCAGAAGAGGCTGGGCTTGAAGGCATTCAAAAGTTACGTGAATATTGGAATAGTATTGGTGCACCAGCACATTTAGCTGATTATAATATTGATGACAGCAAGATTGAGTTAATGGCTGACAGAGCAATGGTTTACGGTGAATTCGGTAACTTTGCTAAATTAAATCGAGAAGACGTTATATCCATTTATCGTGAGTCACTATAAAGAAACCAAACGGGCATTTTTCGATGCTCGTTCTTTTTTCGACAAAATTTTTCTAAGTGTAAAAAATTTGGCGAAAATGGGTACGCTTACAAGGGGAGACCATTCTTGATAATCTGTCCAGCATTCGATAAAGTGATTAATGATAAATAAATTATGGAGGATTCAATACATGACACACATACGTTTTGATTATTCAAAAGCGTTAGCCTTCTTTGCAGAACATGAAATTACATATTTACGTGATGCCGTAAAGGTGGCACACCATTCCCTGCATGAGCAAACAGGAGCTGGAAGCGACTTTTTAGGATGGATAGACCTTCCTACAAATTACGACAAGGAAGAGTTTTCACGTATTAAGCAATCTGCAGAAAAAATTAAATCAGATTCTGATGTACTTCTAGTAATTGGGATAGGCGGTTCCTATTTAGGGGCAAGAGCTGCAATTGAAATGTTACAGCATAGCTTCTACAATTCACTGCCAAAAGAAAAACGGAAAACACCACAAATTATTTTTGTTGGTAACAATATCAGTTCTACCTATATGAGAGATGTAATGGATCTCCTTGATGGGAAAGACTTTTCAGTAAACGTTATTTCAAAGTCTGGAACGACAACAGAACCTGCCATTGCCTTTAGAATCTTCCGTAAGCTCCTTGAAGAAAAATATGGTGTGGAAGAAGCACGCAAGAGAATTTATGCAACGACAGACAAAGCAAGAGGTGCCTTGAAAACCTTAGCTAACGAAGAAGGTTATGAATCTTTTGTGATTGCAGATGATATTGGCGGACGCTATTCTGTATTAACTGCAGTCGGCTTACTTCCTATCGCTGTTAGCGGTGCAGACATCGATAAGATGATGGAGGGGGCAGCAAAAGCACAAGAAGACTTCGGCCACTCTGAGTTAGAAGAAAATCCTGCCTACCAATATGCTGCTGTTAGAAATGCGCTATATAATAAAGGGAAAACCATTGAAATGCTGATCAATTATGAGCCAGGATTACAATATTTTTCTGAATGGTGGAAGCAGTTATTTGGAGAAAGTGAAGGAAAAGACCAAAAAGGTATTTACCCTTCTTCTGCGAACTTCTCAACAGATCTCCATTCACTTGGACAGTATGTACAAGAAGGTCGCCGTGATTTATTCGAAACCGTCATTAAAGTAGAAAAACCACGCCATGAATTGATTATCGAAGAAGCCGAAAGTGATTTAGACGGATTAAATTATCTTGCTGGTCAATCCGTTGACTTTGTAAACAATAAAGCATTCCAAGGAACCATGCTTGCCCATACAGATGGTGGAGTTCCAAACCTAATCGTATCCATTCCTGAGCAAGATGAATATACGTTCGGCTACCTAGTCTACTTCTTTGAAAAGGCTTGTGCAATGAGCGGATACTTACTAGGAGTGAATCCTTTTGACCAGCCAGGAGTAGAAGCTTATAAAGTAAACATGTTTGCATTACTTGGCAAGCCAGGCTTCGAAGAAAAGAAAGCAGAACTTGAAAAAAGACTTTAATTAGTGACTATGTTTAAGCAAATACTGATTTTGCCACTCTGTTAATTGGAGCGGAAGGCGCTTGATCCTCGAAAATGCTATCGCATTTTCTTCGTGCGGTGATTATTCGAGGAAGTAAATTCAATGTCCTGCGGAATGAACGAGCACCGTGAGACCCCACAGGCCGGAACGACCGAGGAGGCTCACGGGCGAGCCAGCGGAAAGCATAGCGCATGGAGCGGAAATTAACAGACCAATATTATTAGCACAAACTAATAAAATTTGTAGAGTACTGAGAAAATCAGTACTCTATTTTTTAACTTTTTTGGAGAAACTAATAAATAATGATGATAAGGGGGCTCGATCATGATTGAAATACCATCAAGTGTAGAAGGTAAGCAGTTTGATTTGTATAAGCTGGAACAAAAATTAAAGCCAATCGGTTATTCCATTGGAGGTAACTGGGATTATGACCACGGTGCCTTTGACTACAAAATAAATGATGAAGTGGGCTATCAGTTTCTTAGGCTGCCATTTTCGGCAATAGATGGCCAGTTAGACGCACGAAACTGTACGGTAGAGCTTGGGCGTCCATTCCTATTGTCTCATAAGTATCAAATAGGGCTTGATGACCATATTGGCGATGCAGGCACTTTAAATCAGTTTTCAGAACCAGTTGATAAGGACGCAAGTTTTCCTGAACAGTATATTGAAACAGGGAAAACCCTTGTTAAAGAACTAGAATCAATATTGAGTACTGAATAACCATTTTCGGCATGAGAACATTGTACTAGGATAATGTTCACGAAACCTACAATTATTTTTCTTTATACTACTTGTATTAAAGTGTAAAAATTTATAAATTAAGGTTAATAATATTAATATGTTATAAACATGAAAAGAGGGTTAAGCTATGGAAATGAGCATGGACTATTTGTTATCTGATATTGAGAAGACCAGAATTGAAATGATTGATTTAGCACAACAATATGGATATTCAAACCCAAATGTTGTTCAATGCAGCCAAAAGCTTGATCTCCTTTTAAATGTTTATCGGAACATACAGGTAAAACACTAATAAATTAATAAAAAATGAACCTCCCTTAAATTGGAAGGTTCATTTTTTATTAGGGCCATTTTCTACCTTATTCAAGGTTTCCTGTAAATATTGTTTCAGTTTATTCCTTAAATCTGGGCGTTTAAATGCAAATTCGATAGAGGCCTGTAAAAATCCAAACTTATCACCGACATCATAGCGTGTTCCTTTTATCAGATAAGAGAAAATTGGCTCGCGAGCTAGCAGACGATCGATGGCCTCTGTTAATTGAATTTCCCCGTTTGAATCAGGTGTCCCCTTTTCTAACATCTCAAAAATAGTGGGAGTTAATATATATCTCCCAACAATGGCATGTGTGGAGGGTGCTTCGGTAATGGCTGGTTTTTCTATAAGGCTTTGAACCTTATACAAGTCTTTATAGGGGTATGAATAATCAACAATCCCATACTTGACAACATCTTCTTTCGGAACCTCTTTACAGCCAAGAATAGTGGACTGAACCTCATTGTATTTCTCTATCATTTGCCTTAATGCAGGGGATTCACTATCAATAACATCATCCCCAAGGAGGACAGCAAAGGGTTCATTGCCAATAAACTTTTTTGCACATAGAATGGCATGACCCAGTCCCAAAGGTTCCTTCTGGCGGACATAATGAATGTCAGCTAGACTAGAAATTTTTTGGACTACTTTTAGCATTTTTATTTTTCCACTGGTTTTTAATTGCATTTCTAGTTCTAAAGATTTATCAAAATGGTCTTCTATTGCCCGCTTATTTTTTCCTGTAACAATAATGATATCTTCAATTCCGGAGAGGACCGCTTCTTCAACAATATATTGAATCGTCGGTTTATCGACAATTGGCAGCATTTCTTTCGGCTGCGCCTTCGTTGCAGGCAAAAATCGAGTCCCCAACCCAGCGGCAGGAATGACAGCTTTTTTAATCATCAATGCACCCCCTTTTTTCCTTAAAGTCACAGACCCCTTTTATCCTATGCACCTAAAAAGATAATTAGTATTAAGGCAACTATTAGGAAAACAATTGATAAAAAGGAATAATTTCCAGTCCAAATGCAAACTTTATTACTTGAAGCAAGGTTCGAGGACGAGGGCTAAGAGGTGTGAATTGAGTGTGAATACTGATACAAGAAATAATTCAAAATTAATCTTTTTTGCTTTGCTTATTCTAACAATTTATCTGTCCCCCCTCTTTATTCTCCAAGAAAATGCTCATATCCGTGTCCATGATAACTTGGATTCGAATTTAGCATGGTATAAGGTTCTAGCAAGCAGTGGTCAAATGTTTGGGGATGTCAATGCTGTTATCCCCCAAATAATAAATGGGGTACCAAGAAATGCATTTGGAACAGAATACAGCATCATTGTCTGGCTCTATGCCCTGTTTCCAACCATGATTGCCTATGGGCTTAGTCAGGCCCTTACGAGGGTAGTTGCTTTTATTGGGATGTATTTACTATTAAAAAAACACCTTCTTCCGGATGAAAGATGGAGTTTTTTGCAGGTTGCGACTTCCCTTGCATTTGCCTTAACCCCCTTTTGGCCATCGGGGATGCTTAGCACGTTAGGAATGCCGCTAGCCTTGTGGGCTTTCCTTAACATCCGAATTGGAGAAGGAACAAAGAAAGATTACATTGTCCTTACGCTCATTCCTTTTTACGCTAGCATTGTTTTAGGATTTTTCTTCTTTCTAAGTGCAATGGGGGTATTTTGGCTTGTAGATGTTGTAAGAGGGAAAGGATGGAATCTTCGTTTCTTTTTGTCTATTGCCTATATGACTTGTATTTTTATGCTCGTTGAGTATCGATTGGTCTATTCCTTTTTGTTTTCTACTGAACCAAACAGCCGCGATGAATATTTCCATGCTTCCTTACCCTTATGGAGAGTAGTACGGCTGACACTTAAAAATTTCGTGTTAGGGCATACCCATGTCATGACGGTCCATGGTCTATTTGTATTACCTGTAACGTTAATTGCTCTTTACTTTGTTTTTTCAAAAAAGCTTTGGAAACAGGAAATGCTATTTGTATTTCTATTTATGTTAAATTTCTTGTTATCACTCTGGTATGCCTTTTGGTTCTATAAAGGCTGGTTACCATTGACGAAAATATTTCACTTTATGGATACCTTTAATTTTGCCCGCTATCACTTTTTAAGGCCGTTGGTCATTTATGCGGGATTTGCGCTAGCTTTAAAAATACTTTCACTCCAAGGGCATAGCTGGTCGAAAACGGCAAAATGGTTTGCTATCTTACAAATCCTTTTATTGTGTTTATTCAACGACGAGATCATTTATCAGAAAAAGCCGACCGTAAAAGAATTTTATGCGGAGGCATTATTTTCAGAGATTAAGGAACATATTGGCCAAGATCAAGCAAACTACCGGGTGGCCAGTATCGGAATTCATCCAGCTATTTCTCAATATAATGGCTTTTACACACTAGATACCTATAATAACTTTTATCCTTTATCGTATAAGCATCAATTTAGAAAAATAATAGAGTCCGAATTGGCAAAAAATAAAAGTATACGCAAATATTTTGATCAATGGGGCGGCCGCTGTTATATCTTTACCGATCAACTTGGAAAAAGCTATATGATCAAAAAGGACTCAAAAAGGAAATTAAATAACCTGCAATTAAATACTTCTGTGTTTAAAGAAATGGGTGGTCAGTACATCATTTCTGCATTGCCTATTACCAACTCAGAGGAAAATCAACTAATCCTGGATAAAGTATTTACATCAAAAAGTTCCGCATGGAAAATTTATTTATACAAGACTTTGTAAACATCGGGGGTAATAGCGGATGATGGAACCTGTCTTAACGATTGTTGTGCCTTGTTATAATGAAGAAGATGTACTACCTGAAACCATTCATCAACTTGACCAATTCGTCAATCAATTGATCAGTGAACAACTTATTTCCAGCACAACCAAAATTTTGTTTATTGATGATGGCAGTAAGGACAGAACATGGGAAATCATATATAAAGCAGGATTAAGAAATGAACATGTCCGTGGAATAAAACTATCAAGAAATGTAGGTCATCAAAACGCCCTGTTGGCTGGCTTATTTGCGGCAAAGGACTATTCAGATTGTGTTGTCTCTATTGACGCTGACCTTCAGGATGATATTGAGGTAATTCGAGAATTTATCCATAAATTTAATGAAGGAAATGAGATTGTTTATGGCGTTCGTAAACGCAGGGACACAGATACGTTCTTTAAACGGAGCACCGCTCAAGGCTTTTATAAACTTATGAGAAAAATGGGCGTTAATCTTGTTTATAATCATGCGGATTTTCGGTTAATGAGCAAACGAGCATTAGCGGAGTTAGAAGGATTTAAAGAAGTGAATCTTTTTCTACGAGGTATCGTTCCGCTCCTTGGATTTCGTTCGGATGTCGTATACTATGACCGAAAAGAAAGAATAGCAGGTGAAACGAAGTACCCGTTAAAGAAAATGCTTGCTTTTGCCTTTGACGGAATCACCTCCTTTTCTGTATCACCGATTCGATTTGTATTATTTGTCGGGTTTATTTCCTTTTTCCTCAGCCTGTTATTTGGAATATACTTTTTACTGTTAAAGACCTTAGGGGAAACGCAGACAGGCTGGACATCACTTATTACGTCCATCTGGTTAATTGGCGGATTGCAGTTGATTGCGATTGGGCTAATAGGGGAGTATGTAGGGAAAATATATAAAGAATCAAAACAACGTCCAAAATTTATCATCGATATTGATACTTTCTCCATGCCTATTCCAAGACATCATTTAATTCGAAAAAGTGAGGAGGATGAATTATATAAAACCAACTAATTCATTTATTCGTTTTCTTTTGGTTGGGGTGATTAATACATTTGTGGGCTTATTTATCATCTTCTTTTTGCTAAATGCTGTTCAACTTTCCTATTGGTTTTCTACCTTTGCAGGTAATGTGATTGGGGCATGTGTCAGTTATTGTTTAAATCGTTCCTTTACCTTTAATAGCAAGGTGCCTTTTCAACGCGGACTGCCAAGGTTTTTTACGATCATTCTTATCTGTTATGTCGGTTCGTATTTTTTTAGTGAAAAGTTATTGATTTGGATGAACCAATTCTATACTGTAAATACACTGGTTGAACAAAATGGAGCTGTACTTTTAGGGAGTGTACTTTATACAATAAGTAATTACCTAGGTCAGAAATATTTCGTTTTTAATACTGTTAAGACCGCTTAAGGAGTTTTCTTTTTCAAAGGAAGACTCTTTTTTTTGCAAATAAAGTGGTACAACCCCTTTTTCCTGAATAGAAATTGAAAGACAGGCTTCTATTTCAATTCAGGGAGAGATTAGAATGAATGTATTTTTGAGTTATATTTTACTGGGATTGTCGCTTGCGGCTCCGATTGGTCCAATTAATGCAGCACAAATTGATAAGGGGATAAGACATGGCTTTATGCATTCATGGCTTATTGGGGTAGGGGCTGTCGTTGCTGATGGGGTTTACATGATGGTCGTTTATTTTGGAGTCGTTCACTTCCTTGAAACTCCATTTATGAAAACCTTTTTATGGTCATTCGGTTGTTTTGTTTTAATTTATACCGGTATTGAAACAATGTTATCTGCAAATAAACACAAAATTGGAGAAAAAGCAAAGGATGAACCATTAATCAAATCCTTTTTTTCTGGCTTTTTTATGTCAATATCCAATCCATTAACGATATTATTTTGGCTGGGAATTTACGGCTCTGTTCTCGCAAAGACCGCTGCGACCTATGAAACAAGCCAGTTAATTCTTTATAGCTCAGCTATATTTATTGGATTACTTATATGGGATTTTACAATGGCTAGTATTGCTAGTAATTTCCGAAAATATTTGACCTCTCAGTTACTTGTTGGAATCTCGCTTTTATCTGGAGTGTCATTGATTGGATTTGGGGTTTACTTTGGCTTTCAGGCCTTTAATGTTTTATTTGGATAAATAAAAAAGCCAGCGAAGTAATCGCTGGCAGTAAGATATTAGGCGGTAGGCCAAGGACTAAGGACTTTGCCTTTTTTCTTTTTCTTTTTCCACTTTAGATTCATAATTAAAGTAATGCAGCCAATGATCCCAATGAAAGCTAGGCTAATAAAGAAACCAGGGCGGCTTGTGCTATGAAATAATGTTCCACTTACTGCAATACATATTAACAGAATCCCTATCGAGTATTTTATTTTATCCTTTGCACTTACCTCTAATAGCTTCCAGGATGAAGCTAAAATAAAAATCCAATTGTAAAGAAGCATAAGCCCTGCGGCTGTTGTAATGTACTCATAAACATGACCCGGCATTAATAGTGCAGAGACAATCGAAAGAGATATTCCCAACACTGTAATCAGCAAGGTGGGAATGGGAACTTTTAGTTTCCCCTGTTTGCAAAACAAACCTGGTGCATCCCCTTCTTCAGAGAGTGTTACAAGAATGCTGGTTACAGCAAAAAGGGAAGCCACCATTGTTGAAAATCCCGCAATAATTAGGGCTCCGTTAAAAAGATGCGGAATAAAGGTTAAATTGTAATTGTCTAATGCATTTACAAATGGACTTTTCTCACCATTAAACTTATTCCAAGGCACCATCAAGACGGCGAGACCGATGGAAAGCATATAGATAATCATTAGTGTGAAAAGCATTACCTTACCGGCCTTAGGAGCTTCCTTTGGATCCTTTAATTGGGTAGCCATTAACCCTAATATTTCAATTCCTCCAAATGCGTAAAAGGCAAAAATAACACCTGACCATAAACCTAGAACACCATGGGGGATTAAATCCTTTCTGCTATCAGGATATTGAATAGGCCGGTCTCCATCAATCACTCCAAAAATTGCTAATAACGCAATAATAACGAACATTAAGATTGCCGCTATTTTCAATACGGCAAGAATATTTTCTAATTTATTCAAGATAGCTACGCCGATAAGAACCACAACAAGTCCCAGCAGAGCGTATCCACCAGCAAATAACCATAATGGAACATTAGGAAACCAAAATCGCGAAAAAATAGACAGCGCGGTCATTTGACTACCCATAATTAAAACCTCGGACACCCAATAAACCCAGCCGCTGCTAAATCCTGCCCATCTGCCGAATGCTTTCTTCGCATAAGAACGAAACCCGCCTTTTAGGGGTTCCTGTGCAGTCATTTTTGCCAGAGCGTCAAAAACCAAATAGGTTCCAGCAGCTGCAAGAATGAAGGCGATTAGTATGGCAGGTCCAGTCATTTTGATGGCGATACTTGATCCTAGGAAAAATCCTGTACCAATTGTGCACCCCACCCCAAATAACGAGAGTTGCCACCACTTCATATTTTTTTGTTCATTTTCACCGCTACTCGATTTGCCCATTTACTTTTCTCCCAGTAGCCCCTACTGATTTATCTGTATTGTCCTGGTTATTGTATTCAGGGTCGTTTTTGCCTCGTTGTTGGTTCGCACCACCCAAATATACGCCTTGATGGTTCTGCTGTTCTTTTCTAAATTTATTAAAATTCTCGTTTACCATAGAAGTCCCCTCATTTCTTTTTCATTCTATATGTTAAGATACACGGTATGAAAAAACTTATTCAGCCAGTTCATATGAGCTAATTAGGTTTTTGTTGGAATCGCTAAATTGATACATAAACATCGACGAAAACAATGAAAATAAAAAGGTACTTGATAAAGATGAAATTAACTGGGCGATATAGATAAGCAATAAGCCTTGAAAGGGGTTTACTATGTTAACGACAGAGCAGCTTGCTGGTTTTCGTTTGCAATTACTAAAGGAAAAAGAGGAAATTGAAGAGCGTCTCGAGCAAAATGATCATTATGGTTTAGAACGCGGTCATTTTCACGAATCGATGGGGGAATTATCAAGTTATGATAATCATCCTGCAGATGAGGGTTCAGAGTTATATGAACGTGAAAAAGATATTGCATTAAATGAGCATACCGATTTGCAGCTAAGAAATATAAATAAAGCACTTGAAGCAATGGAAAATGGAACATATGGTAAATGTGAAGTCTGCGGAAATGAAATTTCTTATGAACGATTAGAGGCATTGCCTAATACAACCTATTGTAAAGAACATAGTCCAGAGCAAGTGGTATCACATGATCGTCCAATTGAAGAGGGAGTTTTAATGCCGCCATTTGGGAAGTTTGATATGGATACAAAAGATGAGAATGTTGCTTTTGACGCAGAGGACTCTTGGCAGGTCGTAGAACAATGGGGAACATCCGATACACCATCGGATTTAGCCTTTCCACAAGAGCACTATAATGATGTTGGAATAGAACCGGATGAAAATGAGGGCTATGTTGAGGATTTCGAAAACTTTGTAGGTAATGATATGTATGGGAACAATATAACCGTTTACCCAAATCCACAACACGAACGCTATGAAGAATCACTTGATGAAGAAGGGATCATGACAAGCTTTGGGGATTTACCAGCATATGAACATGATCCATATGTCGAGGATGATAAATAAAATAAAAAACAGCTTTCGTTTGGAAAGCTGTTTTCTCTAATTTTATTCGTTTCTATAGGGTTTTTGGGCAATTGGGAGATCCTTCGCGTTTAAATCGTCATCAGTGGATGTATCAATTTCCCCCTCCATATAGGCGTCACTTACCTGTTCATGTGTGGTCGATAGACCCGTTGACATAACATCGTTTTTTTGATAGTCGCTTGTTTCGTAGATACGACCAGCGAGATCAGTGCTGTTGTTAGTGGAATTCTTTTTATCCATGTTGCACTCTCCTTTAATAAAATAAGATACAACCGTATTTTCTACGTTTTATTCAAGGATTACTCATACAAAAAATCAAGGGGCTGATGAATATGCAAAAAGACAAGTATCCTACGAGAGAAGAATTAGATGAAGCCTTTCATTTTCTTCATGATGCGATAAACAGAATAACCGTCGAAGAAGAAGAAGAGGAGATGAAGATGGAGGTAAATGGGAATAATCAGTCAGAGAAATAGAAAATTTTTTGAGGTGGACTAGATAGATGAGGGAATCCTTAGCTAAGAAAATTGCCTGGATTAGTGTAATCAGTAATATCATCTTAACAGTAGGGAAACTTTTCATAGGCTGGTATGGGAATAGTGATGCTGTTTTTGCGGATGGAATTCATTCTGCTGCGGATGTTTTTGCTTCCGTTATCGTTTTATTGGTCATTAAACTTGCCAATAAACCTGCCGATAATGAACATCCATATGGTCATGGAAAAGCAGAGGTAATTGTATCTGGTATAGTAGGAATTTTACTTTTTATTGTTTCCATTTATGTGGTCTATGAAGGAATCGCTGGGTTCTTCCATGAAGTAGAAACACCAAGCTATTTAGCGATGTGGGTTGCAATCATTTCTTATGTGACAAAGATTATTTTGTATCGTTCATCATTAAAGGTAGCTAAGGAGCATAATAGTAAGGCAATTGAGGCCATTGCCTTTGACCATAAAGCAGATATTGTGGCTTCAATTGCTGCGGCTATTGGGGTTCTTCTCTCCATAATGGGCGAACACTTTGATATTTTTATCTTACACTATGGAGATAAAGCAGCAAGTATATTTGTAGCCTACTTAATTTTTAAAATCTCCAAGGAAATGTTAACCGAGGCTTTCGACATCTTACTCGAACGGAATATCGATGCCGAAACATTACAAGAATATATTAATATTGTCAATGAATTTCAGGAGGTCAAGCGGATTGATCGGATTCGAGCAAGGGAACATGGTCACTATGTTTTAGTTGATCTTAGAATTTCAATTGACCACTATAAAACAATTAAAGAAGGGCATGACCTTGCTAAGTTAATCAAAGGCAGAATGATGGAGAAATATGACAATATTGAAGAAGTGTTAATTCACCTAAATCCTTATTTTCCTGAATAAAATCTAATTTGTGCTTTTTGGTGTTTGGGTTTATGATAATGAAGTAATTATATACACGAGGAGTTGATATTTTTGAGTTATGCAATAGACCCGGACCCTAGTAGCAAGAGGAAGTCAGTGTTATCTTTGAATTGGATTCTTCAGGAATATCAGCTCTTAAGAAGGTAGTTTGGCTTCCTCGAACACAGTCAGTGAGGAGGTTTTATCATGTTGGAGATTTATAAAAGTACGGAAACAAAAGTACTTGAACAAGTAGATAACATTTCAAAGGGCTGCTGGGTAAATATGTACGCCCCAACCGAAGAAGAAATTAACAAGGTGGCTAGTGAGGCAAACATCTATGTTGATTTTATAAGAGACGCCCTTGATGACGAAGAGCGCCCACGAATAGAGCGTGAAGATGGGCAGGTTTATATCATCGTGGATTACCCATATATTACCCATGATGATGCCGGTTTCCCCATCTATGAGACCATTCCAATCGGAATTGTGTTAACGGATGAATGTATCATCACTGTATCCTTAAAGGATACTCCAATATTAGAAGTTTTTAAGAATAATAAAATAAAAGAGTTTTTCACCTTTAAAAAGAACCGATTTGCTCTGCAAATTCTCGCTATTATTACATCTTATTATCTCCGTTATTTAAAACAAATTAACAAAAGAACAAATGAAATCGAGCGGGAACTTCATCAATCAATGAAAAATAAAGAATTGTATGCGTTTCTTGCTTTAGAAAAGAGTCTTGTTTATTTCACGACTTCGCTAAAATCAAATAAAGTGGTCCTAGATAAAATTCTTCGATTTAGTTATATAAAAATGTATGAAGAAGACAAGGATTTACTAGAAGATGTCATGATTGAGAAAATCCAGGCGATTGAAATGGCTGAAACGTATAGTTCGATCCTTAGCGGGATGATGGATGCCTTTGCATCTATCATTTCAAATAATGTAAATATTGTCATGAAGTTTTTAACGTCATTTACGATTATCCTTTCGTTCCCTACCATCGTTTTCAGTTTTTATGGGATGAATGTTGATTTACCATTTCAAAATAGTCCACATGCCTTTTGGATATCCATTACGGTTGCATGTGTTTTGTCCACGTTAACGGCATTGATTTTTTGGAAAAAGAAATATTTTTAACGTCATATAAGTAAAATGTACGAGGCTCTGGAGTAAATCTTCAGGGTCTTTTTTAATTGATATTAAAAAATTTCCCAACTTTTATAGGTAAATTTTCATTTACGTTTTCAGAAAATTCTAACTAAAATAAAGAAACAGGTCCAAGCCTGCAGTCGAAAAAGTAGGGGAGAATGTGGATGAAAAAGAGAAAAGTAGTAGGATTGTCAGTACTTAGCTTTGTAATGGGGGTATCCATGTTTGCAACAGGTGCCTTCGGTCAACAGCCAAAAAGCCAGGAGGAGTCATTTCGGGTGATCATTCAAGGTCCTTCGGCTGATAAGTCACAAGCAAAGAAAAATGTTGGGGTTCGATGGGATTTTGGAGCAGAGGGATTTACAACAACTGTTACCAGTAAACAATATCAGGCCTTATTAAAAAATAAAAATTTAAAAATTGAAAGAGTAGCGGAAGTGCAGCTTGCTCCTAGCAAGGAAGCTGCCGCTAAGCCAGGTGGTTCTATTAATTCTGGACCGAGTGATCGAACTCCATGGGGAATCCAAGCCATATATAATGATTCGGCTATACAAGCGACTTCTGGAGGAAATGGTATCAAGGTCGCAGTTCTTGATACTGGAGCCAATACTAGTCATGCGGACCTAACAAATAGAGTGGAGCAATGTAAGGATTTTACACAAAATAAATCACCATTAATTGAGGGAAGCTGTTCGGATGGAAATGGTCACGGAACGCATGTTGCGGGTACGGTACTTGCAGATGGCGGCAATGGGCAAGGGATTTATGGTGTGGCACCCGAGGCAGACCTTTGGGCATATAAAGTGTTGAATAACCGTGGATCTGGTTATTCAGATGATATTGCTTCTGCCATTCGTAAGGCAGCAGATGAGGCAACTAGAACGGGTTCAAAAGTAATTATCTCGATGTCGTTAGGATCAAGCGCTAAAGATTCCTTAATTTCAAATGCTGTTGATTATGCCTATGGAAAAGGGGTATTGGTCATTGCAGCAGCAGGAAATGATGGTCCTTCAAGCAATACAATTGGATATCCAGGTGCTCTAGTAAATGCTGTAGCAGTGGCTGCATTAGAAGATGTTCAGCAAAACGGTACCTACCGTGTCGCTGATTTCTCTTCTCGAGGCAACCCAGCAACCGATGGAGATTATGTGATTCAGGAGCGTGATGTTGAGGTCTCTGCACCAGGGAGAGCAATTGAATCTACATGGCATGATGGTTCTTACAACACGATTAGTGGAACGTCAATGGCTACACCACATGTATCAGGACTAGCTGCTAAAATTTGGGCTGAGAGTCCTTCTTTGTCTCATACACAGCTTCGTAAAGAGTTGCAAGATAGAGCAAAACTTTATGATATTAAAGGTGGAACAGGTGCTGCTGATGGCGATGATTATGCATCAGGATTTGGTTTCCCGCGAGTAAAATAATAGATATAAGCCATCTGTTTCCTGCAAACAGATGGTTTTTTTTATATTTTTAAAATAGTCTGAACAAATGAGTGGAAGAGGTGATAGCATTGGTATAAAATAGGTAAAAACGGAAGAGCTTCTAGAGGGTGGTTATGTTATGGAGTTTGGGCCATTAATAAAATATTTCAGAACCCAAAAAGGGATCACGCAAAAAGAACTTGCTGCTGGAATTTGCTCTATCCCTCATTTAAGTAAAATAGAAAATAATTCAAAAGATGCGAACGAAGAAACGATTTCCTTATTGTTAGAGAGACTGGAAGTAAGTTTTGGAGAAATGGAAGAAAAAGAGGAGTTAATAAGAAATCTATTAAGAGACTTAGGTGAAAAAATTAACTTCTATTTACGAGAGGAAATTGAAGTAATATTTAAAAGGCTTAAAGAGTTAGAACATGTTATCCCTTTTTCTGCTTATATGTATTCATATGAATTATATAAATATCGGTATCTATTATTCAAGGGATTGCTATCCGAAGCAGAAGACCAGCGGGATATTTTACATAAGCAAAAGAAAAATTTTTCCCAACATGAGATGTATTTATTTCGCTATTATAATGCTGTATGTTTAATATTAAAGGGTCAGTATAAAAAAGCAGATGCAATCTTCGATGAATTATATGTAGAAAACAACAATGAATCGGTAAATGGCGAATTTCTTTATCACTGGACATTTGTAAAAAGTTCGCTTGATCAGCCTGGCCATGCTATTCACTTTGGCAGGCAGGCACTGCAAATCTTTATGAATCAACATAATTTCTATCGGATTCTGCATACATTGATGGTGTTAGGTATTAACTATTCTCGTTCTAGTATTTACGAAGAAGCTCAAGTCTGTTTTAACCATTTAATTCGGAATGCTGAACTGCTAAAAGAAGAAAGAATCCTTCCACAAATCTATCATAATATGGGCTACTTGCAGGATAGAATGAACAACGTAAAGGATGCGCTAATGTATTATGAAAAGAGTCTATCTTTACAGCCTCTTAAAAACCAGCATTACTATATTACTTTATATGCAACTGGCGAGATTTACTATAATTTGAATAATACGGAAAAGGCGAGGGAATGTTTTCTTCTTGTCAAATCTCTTTCCAAGGAGATTACTGGTGTGAAAAAACAAAGTCTTTTGTCTAATTTTTATCTAATTCATATGGAATCACCTGAAAAAGCAATAAAATTTTTAGAAGCAAAGGTAATCCCTTATTTGGAGAGTGCAAAAGAACATAAGGACGATTTAACCCGTTATTACAAACTGCTTTCAGAGCACTACAATCAAAATGGAAGGTACTTGGAGGCAGTAAATTATTTATCCAAAATTACTTGAGGAGGAAGAAAATGAAAAAGTCTATAATACTACTATTCTCACTTTCTTTACTAATTCTTTCATCGCCTGCTGCAAAGGAAGTAAGTAATCCATCTTCTTCAAATGAACTCGCTGTTAAGAGTATTAATTATCAACATGCTGACCCTATTCATCCTCCGGTTGGATGATTACAAAAAATCCTTTTAGACAATTTTTTTGTCTGAAAGGATTTTTTTTTATTAATAATAAAAAATAGGGAAAAGTAATTCATATGTGCTTAAGAAGGAGGAAAATAAATGAAATCATTTGTTGTAGGTTTTCACCAAGAAGATAATGTGGACTCAATGCAAATTCAAAAGTTAAGCCAAGAGGACTTTGAAAAAGCGACAGAAGGGGGCACAAGGCATCTATTTGAGTTAGACACGAACATTGGCTTCTTTGTCTTCTTTGATGCGGAGGATGCTGATGGTGATGTTTCTTACATGGTGCTACAATATGAGGATCCTACCGGAGAGGATGGCAGTGAAGACCCAGTGGGTTGCTATTCCTTCCAATTGAAGGATTTTTATGAATTTACAGCCCTTTATCTAAATGATCTTGAATTTAATGAAGAGGTAAGTGAAGAGGAAGAAGAATATGGACCTATACACCATCTAGCACACCTTTTATTTCACATTGTTGAAGAAGGAAAGGATCTAGAGGTATAGTGTTAAGACAAAACCCCTAAAAAAGGGCAAGGCTGTCGAGAAGGTCTCGACAGCTATTTTATAACTTTAACATTGCACATCGTTTATTATTTTAAATGGCTTTCGCTTGTCCTTAAAACGCCGTGGAAGGACTAATTCTTAAGGCAGAGCGAACGATTAGTCCTTAAGATGGCGGATGAGGGACAAATCTGTCTGTCAGGGAGAAGGATTAGTCCTTAAGAAGCCGGATGAAGGACAAATTCTTAAGGCATAGCGAACAATTTGTCCCCAAATAGAAGGTAATATATTTAAGGAGAAATCGGTAGCTTAAACTAAAAGAATATAAAAAAATGCTGAGAAAATAATCTTTCTCGACAATCTGCCCCCCTAAAAAGGGGGCTTTTGTTATTTAAGGTTATGCCTTTAATACGTCATGGTCAACATAGCGCTCGCCATTCAATTCGCTAATAACATTGATTGCGACTCTTGCTCCGTCACCAGCAGTAACAATGGTATGTACGCTCACACCAGCCACAGTACCAGCTGCCCAAATACCATCAACATTTGTTTTACCTTGGGCATCTACATCAAGGATTGTTTTTACTCTTGGCTCAGTACCAGGCTTAGTAGTCAAACCTGCTTTTTCAGCTAAGTCTACTAAGAAACCTGTAGCAATAATTACATGCTTTGCTTCATAGTCGCCGTTTTCAGTTTCCACTTTAAAGCCTTCTCCAACTTTGCTAATATTCGTAACAGTAGACTGGACGATTTCTCCGCCAAATTTAGTTACTTGCTGCTTACCAATTTCAACGAGATCTGGTCCAGAGATTTCCAGCACGCCATAATGATTCTCAACCCAAGCACGCTTTGTAACTGTCTTATCATTATCAAGCACCAATGTTTTCTTTCCTGCTTTAGCAGTTAATAAAGCAGCACTCGCTCCAGCTGGTCCAGCACCAATCACAACAACATCCAACATGTAAAAACCTCCATTCGAAAAATAAATATACAAAAAAAGTGTACCCTAATGACGGGGAAAAGTAAAAATCACTGCTCACAACGTAAAAAAGAACCATCGATGGAAAGGATGGTTCTAGTAAATTATTGCTCTTTTACTTTTAGGTATTGCTGGCGTTTCATTTCAGGTTTTCGAACTTGCAGGAAGTAGTATAGAACGGCTCCAATAAGAATATAGAAAGAACATAAGAAGTACAAGGAGCTAAAATCCATTTTTGCAGCAATTAATCCCACAAAGAATGAGCCTAGTGCTATACCAATATCATAGATTGATAGAAAAGTAGCAGTAGCCAGACCACGTTTTCTAGGAGCAGCATTTTGAATGGCAATCGTTTGGAAGGTTGGGAAAAGGGTCCCCCAGCCTAATCCAATCATCCCAGCTGAAACGAGAAAAGTAAGCGCACTTCCACTTTGACTTAATACAAACATTCCGATCGCAAACAAGATGATTGAAGGGAATACAATTACATTAGGACCATATTGATCGATCCATTTGCCTGTAAAAGGTCGAGACAATAACAAAATAATTGCATATACCACAAAGAACAAACTTGAAACTTCGGCAAGATGTATTTCAGTTGCATAGACGGACACAAAGGAAAGAAGGGCAGAATAGACAATGGCTAAGAAGCAGCCAACAATAGCAATCGATACTGCTGAAGGTTCAATAAAGTTCTTTAATGAAAATGCAGGTAGGATTACTCGTTGATCACGTTCTTCAGACTTAGTTAATTTGACTGTAAGACCGGTAATAAGTGCCCCGATAGCAACAATGACTGTTATGACGAACATTGTGTTAGCACCCCACTGTTGAATAACTGTCAGCCCTACAAACGGTCCTAATACCATCGCCATGTTTGTCGACATAACAAAGTATCCCATTCCTTCTCCTCTTCGAGAGCTTGGGATGAGGTCTGCCACAATCGCTCCTACTGCCGTGGTTGCCATTCCAAATCCAACTCCATGTAATAAACGAATAACCAGGAATCCAGTTACTGTTTTTGGGAAAAAATATAGGAGAGAAGCAGCAGCGAATATAATTAGCGCAGTCAAAAGGACTTTTTTATTGCTGCCTCGTTCAAGCATTTGTCCAGCAAGTGGACGAGATAGGATGGCAGAAAACAAGAATACAGTTGTCATTAACCCCGCTTGTGAAGCATTGCTATCAAATTCCTGTAACGCAAAAATAGGCAATGTTACTAGTAAGATATAAAAAGTCAAAAAGAGGAAAAAGTTACTCAAAGAAATACTAATAAAATCTTTCGTCCATAGTTTAGGTTTGTTCATGTTTTGCACTCCTTTACAATAGCTGTTTTAACCAAACGCTTTGTAAGTTTAATAATTGTTGTTGAGAGGTTTCGGGGAAATTCCCCAGTAAAGCCTGGTTGCACTGGGTAACAGCATTTTCCCATTTAGGAAATTCCTTTACTGCTTCCTCCGTTAATTGGATAAACTTTTCACGTTTGTCCTTGCCCGGAATTTGTTTTACATAGCCTTGTTTAACAAGGCGTTGAATCGTTCGAGTCATAGGAGGCGCTTCAACAAATAAGTACTCAGAGAGTTCTTTTTGAGTTAATGAGCCTTTGATATGTAAAACATAGAGGACAGACCATTGGGCGGAAAATAATCCAAAAGGTTTTAGTGCTTCATTTAGTTGATTGGTTAATTGGCGGGAAAGTTGATGAAGAGTATGAAATAATGCATGGTTGGTCAAATTAAGTTCACCCCGAAATAATAGTTACTTAGGTAATTAATATGTTTACCTAGGTAACTATATGACTTTTCCGAAGAAATGTCAAGGATTGAAGTCTTAAGAAGTAGCTGGCGGGATTAATTCTAAACAATAAAAAGTCCGCGGAATCCATTCCGCGGACTTCATTTATCTTAAAACATTAAAGTATCGTGCCTCTGGATGGGCAAAGACCATGGCTGAAACAGAAGCTTCTGGTTCCATCATACAGCCTTCGGTTAATTCAATCCCAATTTCTTCTGGTTGAATCAATCCAAATAATTTCTTCTGATCTTCTAAATCAGGACATGCTGGGTAACCAAAAGAGAATCGCTGTCCCTGATATTTAGCTGTAAATCGATCCTGCATCGTAAACGTTAACGGATCTGGGAATCCCCAACGGTCGCGCATTTGACGATGAATTAATTCAGCAAAGCCCTCTGCCGTTTCTAGCGCTAAGGCTTGAAGGGCGTGGCTCTCAAGGAAACGGCCTTCTGCTTTTAACTGGTCAGCCTTTTCGCGAATTCCTCTACCAGCTGTTACCGTAAAGAAACCAACATAATCTTTCTCACCACTGTCAACAGACTTAACAAAATCTGCTAAACATAAATGTGGCGCAGATTCCTGCCTTGGGAAGTCAAATGTTTCAATAATCGTATTTGGCTCTTCTGGATGATAAATAAATATTTTATTTCCATCAGACTGGGCAGGGAAGAATTGATAGACAGCAGCTGGTAAAATCCAATTGCCTTTTTTCGCATCTGATAATAATCCATCCACAACTTCTTTAACTTTCACTGCCTTCTCATTCTTTTCAGCAAGGAGATTAGCAATTTTTCCTTTTACACCTAGGTGATGGCCAATTAACATTTGCATATTGATATAAGGCTCAATATGAGAAAGAGAATAGGTCTTTAAGATATGTTTTTTTGTATCCATTGGTGTATAAACGGGCACTTCTGTAGAAACAGATGGTCTCACTTTTACGGCTGTGGATACAGCTGATCGTATAGGCAAATCACGTGGAACCTCTATAGCAGCGAGCTTTTCATTTTTTTCAGCGATCAGTTTTTCTTGCTCCCCTGGAGTTTGCAGCTGATTCGCGAGTGAAAGGCCTGTCATTGCATCCTTTGCATAAAGAACGAGCCCTTCGTATTCCTTAGCAATCTTGGTATCAGTGAACTTTCTAGAAAGAGCTGCTCCACCAACTAGGATAGGAGTAGAGATCCCTGCTTCTTTCATATCCTGTGCAGTTAAAACCATTTGTTGAGCAGATTTCACCAACAAGCCTGATAAGCCAACGATATCCGGTTTTTCTTTTTGAATCGCTTGAACCAAGTCAGTTGGTGATACTTTAATCCCTAAATCACGGACGTCATAGCCGTTATTGCTCAGAATAATATCAACTAGGTTTTTGCCAATGTCATGGACATCGCCTTTTACTGTTGCTAAGATGACCTTTCCTTTAGAAGAGGAAACATCCCCTTTTTCCATGTAGGGTTCAAGATAAGAGACTGATGCTTTCATGACTTCTGCACTTTGGAGGACTTCAGCAACAATTAGTTGATTGTCATTAAAAAGTCGTCCTACTTCTTTCATACCTTCCATTAATGGACCATTAATAATATCAAGTGGGGCAGGATAATGTTCAAGTGCTAGTGCCAAATCAGGCAGTAAACCTTCTTTTGTACCTTCTATCACATAGTATGAGAGTCGTTCTTCTAGACTCATATTTGGTACGGTACTCTTTGACTCTTTCTTTTTGCCACGGTAGAACTCAGTAAAGGTGGCTAAAGTTTCGTCTGTCGTATTAAATAAAAGAGCTTCTGCTAAAGCCACTTCTTCTTTTGAAATGGAAGCGAATCGTTCTAGTTTTTCGGTGTTCACAATCGCATAATCAAGACCAGCTAATGTACAGTGGTACAAAAACACAGAGTTCAAAACTTCTCTGCCGACAGGTGGCAGACCGAAAGATACATTGCTGATACCAAGAATGGTTTGCGTCTTAGGAAGATGTTCTTTAATGAGCTTAATACCTTCCACGGTTGCTTTTGCAGATCCAATATATTGTTCATCACCAGTACCTACAGGAAAAACAAGCGGGTCAAAAATTAGGTCCTGCGGCTTTAACCCATATTTGTTGACGAGAATATCATATGATCGTTTGGCAATGGCTAATTTACTTTCAGCAGTAACGCCCATACCTTTTTCATCAATCGTCCCAACAACGACGGCTGCACCGTATCTATGAATAAGTGGAACAACGGCTTCAAATCTTTCTTCACCATCTTCAAGATTAATCGAATTGATGATCGCTTTTCCTTGTGAATACTTGAGTGCCTTTTCAAGTACTTTCTCATCAGTTGAATCAATCACCAGTGGTACTTTAATTTTTTTCACTACCTCTGGAATAAAATTCTCCATGTCGCTTAGTTCATCACGGTCAGGGTCTGCAAGACAAATATCAATGACATGTGCACCGCCTTTAACCTGGGCACGTGCAACTTCTGCTGCTTCTTCAATTTTACCTTCGTTAATGAGGCGTTTGAATTTACGAGAGCCAATTACGTTGGTACGTTCTCCGACCATAATCGGACGCAGCGTCGGGTCATCGTAAACAAACGGTTCAATGCCTGAAACCATATGAAAATCAGAAGTCTGTGCCGTGCGCGGTGAGAATTTTTTCATTTCTTCAGTAATAGCTCGAATATGATTCGGAGTGGTACCACAGCAGCCTCCAACAATGTTCAACCAGCCATGAGCAGCAAAATCTGCAAGCTTTTTCGCTAACGTTTCAGGTGTTTCATGATAATGTCCTTCTTCATCAGGAAGACCTGCATTTGGATAACAGATAATTGCTGTTGAAGCAAGATTAGCAAGAGAACGAATATGATCCTGCATAAATTCTGGACCTGTCGCACAATTTAGCCCTACAGCTACCGGTTTCATATGCTCTAATGAAATGTAAAAGGATTCAATGGACTGTCCAGCTAAGGTCGTACCCATCGGCTCAATGGTACCAGAAACGATTAACGGAAGAACCTTTCCCGTTTTAGCAAATGCATTTTGAATACCAACAAAGCCTGCTTTTACATTCAGCATATCCTGACTTGTTTCTAGGAGTAGAAGGTCTACACCACCGTCAATCAGGCCAATTGCTTGCTCCTCATAAGATAAAGTGAGTGCTTCAAACGTTGTCCCGCCTGTAACACTTAGTGTTTTTGTTGTTGGTCCCATTGAACCTGCAACATAACGCGGCCATTCAGTTGTAGAAATTTTTTCGGCTTCTTTTTTGGCTATCTGGCCAGCAATCTTATTTAATTCATAAGCCTTAAAACCAAGATTGTATTCATCCAGCACAATGCTGGTAGCCCCGAAAGTATTGGTTTCAATAATATCTGCGCCGGCCTCCAAGTATTCACGGTGAATTTTCGCAATGACCTCAGGGGCAGTTATATTCAGATACTCGTTACAGCCCTCATATTGCTCACCGCCAAAGTCGTCGGCTGTTAAATTTTCCTCTTGGAGCATGGTACCCATGGCACCGTCCATTACAAGAATTCGTTTTTGAAGTTGTTCACTTAATGGAGCTTTCAACATGGTTGTTCCCCCTAACTTGACTTGCACGCTGTCTGGCATATATGGCTAATTCTGTTGTTAGTTCATAGCGTAAAAATGGTGTGATTAAATAAATTCCATTGAATAAATCCAGTGCCGTGTCAATTAAAGATTTTGTTATTTCAATTCCTTCACGTACAGCTTGTAATGGCTGATCATTCAAGGCTGCCATTCTGTCTCGAATCGATTGAGAGATTTTAATCCCTGGTACCTCATTATGAAGGAATTCGGCATTCCTGCTGCCCGTTAAAGGCATTAAACCAATGTAAATAGGTGCACTTAGATGTTTGGTCTGTTCATAGACTTCGATTAATTTTTCTTCAGAAAAGACAGGCTGTGAAATAAAATAATCTGCCCCATATTCAATCTTTTTCTCGAGGCGTTTAACGGCTTTTTCTACCGAACGAACATTTGGATTAAAGGCACCTGCAATACTAAATGCTGTTTTTTGTCCTAGGTCTTTTCCGGAAAAGGACAAGCCTTCGTTTAATTGTTTAATCATTTGTATTAGTTCAAAGGAAGAGACATCGTATACAGATGATGCACCAGGAAAGTCACCGACACGGGCAGGGTCACCAGTGATAGCCAGAACATCATGCATTCCAAGGGTATGAAGTCCCATTAGGTGAGATTGCAAACCAATAATATTCCGGTCTCTACAGGCAATATGGATAAGTGGACGCATCCCTAATTCTTGTTTAACAAGATACCCTAAAGATTCATTGGAAATCCTTACCTGAGCTAAAGAGTTATCTGCCATCGTAATCGCATCTATACCTGCTTCTTTCAACGCCTTTGCGCCTTCAAAAAATTTGCTGGTATCTAGCTTTCTCGGAGTATCTAATTCTACGATAACCGATGGACGTTCCGTAACGATTTCCTCAAGAGGCCGGTATTCCCTTTTAGCTGCACTTTGTTCAATGATGATCTTCTTCGTTTTGAATGTAACTACTTTTTCGGTGACAGGCACGCTATTTCTTAGTACTGACGCAAATGCCTGGATGTGCGCCGGGGTCGTTCCACAGCAGCCGCCAAGCAAACACACGCCCTGCTCACGGAAGCTTTGAGCGGATTTTTTAAAATAATCAGCGTCACCCTCATAATGGAATATACCGTCTGTATAGGCTGGCAGACTCGCATTCGGGTAGGCAGAAAGATAAGCATGTTTAGGTAATTCAATCTGCTCAAGTGTTTTCAGCATATGATGAGGTCCGAGCCGGCAATTTAAGCCAATGACATCAGCACCAAGGTTTTCCAACACTGTAAAAGCTTCATTAATCGGTGTTTGATCTTGTAAAATTCCTAATTCCTGAAGGGAGACCTGTGCAATAATTGGCAACTTTGTTTCCTTTCGAGCAATCGTAAGGACTGTTTCCAGTTCCTCGAGATCGTAAAAGGTTTCTAATAAAATGCCATCTACCTCTTCTAGCAATAGGCAATAGAGTTGTTCACGAAAACTGCGCTTTAATTCTTCAATCGATAAAGCGCTTGGCTTAATCCCACGGTTACCGCCAATGGTACCAAGAACATAAGCGTTTTGCTGTGCTGCTAATTTTGCATTCTGGACGGCTGCACTATTGATTGCTTTGACAGAGTCCTCTAACCCATATCTTTGCAGTTTTAGATAATTTGCCGCATAGGTGTTTGTTTGAATTACATCCGCACCGGCATCAATATAGGCCTTATGAATTTCTTGAATTTTTTCAGAATGAGAAAGGTTCAACTCTTCCAAGCAGCTATCTTTCCCAAATGAATAAAGAAGGGTGCCCATGGCACCATCACCTATTAAAATTTGGTTTTTTAATTTTTCTAAAAAGGTCGTCATGATCATTCTCCTTGCTGCAAGACCAATAGTTTTTCTTTCACTTGATGTAACGCCTGAGAGAAATCTTTAATAAGATCGTCTGGATTCTCTAGACCAACGGACAAGCGAATGAGGCTATTTTTAATTCCTCGTTTTTCCCTTTCAGCTTGTGGCATTGCTGCATGAGACATTTTTGCAGGATAGGATAGAATGGACTCAACCGCACCTAGACTAACCGCAAAAACAGGTATTTTAACATGGGCAAGAAAAACTTGAAGTGCTTGTTCATCCATGAAATCAAAGGATAAAACCGCCCCGGGTCCGCCTGCCTGACTTTTCTGCAGCTCATACTGTGGATGGTCACTAAGTCCAGGGTAATAAACCTTTTCAATCAACGGATGAGCATCTAAGAATTCTGCAAGTTTGATAGCTGATTTTTGTGATTGTTCTAGTCGGACATGAAGGGTTTTAATTCCCCTAAGGACAAGCCATGCATCTTGTACTCCAAGTACAGCACCAAAGGAATTTTGTAAAGAATACAGCCTCTTACCTAAATCTTCATCCTTTACAACCGCAAGGCCAGCAACTACATCACTATGTCCTGATAAAAACTTCGTTGCACTGTGAAGAACCACATCTGCTCCAAGTTCCAACGGTCTTTGGTATTCGGGAGTTAAAAAAGTATTGTCAACATACGTAATGGCGTTTATTTCTTTTGCCAAAGAAGTAATGGCTTTGATATCTGTTACCTTTAATGTCGGGTTAGAAGGTGTTTCAACATAAAATGCTTTCGTGTTAGGCTTGATTGCTTTATTAACTGAATCAAAGTCTGTCATATCGACAAATGTATGTTCAATTCCAAAACGGGACAGTACCTCCGTGACCATTCGATATGTACCGCCATACACATCCTCGGTAATGACGATATGATCTCCCGAAGAAAGAAGGAGGAAGGCAGTGGAAATTGCAGCCATTCCCGACGAGAATGCAAAGCCTCTTATACCGCCTTCTAATTCAGCGATTACGTCCTCAAGCGCCTCTCTTGTTGGATTTGCACTTCTAGCATAATCGTATTTTCCAAAGTTTTCGATATCAAATTGATGGAAGGTTGATGCATGTTGGATTGGTACACTTACTGCGCCGGTAGTTGGATCGATTTTATGCTGGTTATGAAGGAGCTTTGTTTCAAAACTATAATCTTCTGAACTCATTATCTAATCACTCCTTCTTTTAATTTGGCTAATGCCTGTTCAAGATCCTCAATGATATCAGATGGATCTTCGAGACCTACAGAAAACCTCAATAGCCGATTACAAACACCTGACTGAATTCGTATTTCTTCTGGAATATCAGCATGGGTTTGTGTTGCTGGATAGGTAATAAAGCTTTCGGTCCCGCCAAGGCTTTCGGCAAAGGTGATAAGTGAAAGTTCTTGCAAGAATGGATTTACCCAGGTTTCATCCTGTAAACGGAAAGAAACCATTCCACCTTTTCCAGGGTAAAGGACATCTGTTACACCTGCATGCTTAGAAAGGTATTCTACAATAGCCTTTGCATTGCTTTCATGTCTTTGCATCCGAAGCGATAATGTTTTCATCCCGCGCATGACCAGCCAAGAATCAAACGGACTTAAGACACCACCTGCTCCGTTATGATGAAAAGCCAGTGCCTCACATATTTCTTTACCCTTTCCAACAATAAGCCCGGCAAGGACATCATTATGGCCGCCTAAGTATTTCGTCGCACTATGAATCACAATATCCGCACCAAGCAGGATTGGCTGCTGAAGAAGCGGTGTATAGAATGTATTATCAACAATCAGGATAATCCCGTGCTTTTTCGCAAGTTTTGCAACAGCAGCAATGTCTGACTGCTGCATAAGCGGGTTAGTTGGAGTTTCTAGGAAAATCGCCTTGGTATTAGGGGTAATCCGACACTCAATCTCTTCCGGGCTGCAAGTATTTACATATTGAGTCTGAAGTCCCCATTTTTTAAACCCTTTTTCTAGTAATCGATAGGTACCTCCGTATAAATCCTCACTCACAATCCATTCGTCTCCAGATTGGAAAAGAGAAAGGATAGTGAAAATAGCAGCCATACCCGAACTACAGGCAAATCCTTGATCGCCACCTTCTAAATCTGCAATTGCCTTTTCAAGAAGCTGACGTGTTGGATTGCCTGTCCGTGAGTAATCATATCCCGTTGATTGGCCAATACCCTCGTGACGATAAGCTGTCGAAAAATAAACAGGAGGATTAACGGTGCCTGTCACCTTATCACTTCTATTTCCGATTTGTGCTAACTTCGTATCAATTTTATAAACCATTACCTTATCCTCCTTTATAAAAACAAAAAAAGTCTTCTATAAGAAGAAGACTTTTGGATGCACATTCGCATAGGTCATTCTTCTTATCTCACAAGTTACCGAATAACTTGATGGACTTAGCACCTTTTCAATGAAAAATATCATTGAAGGTTGCTGAGACTTCATAGGGCCATTCCCTCAGCCTCTCTTGATAAGAAAGTATAATATTTAGACTTTTTATAAAATTTACTACACTAAAGCAGAAGTGTCAATTACTATTTTCAGAAAAAACTATTTATACAAAAATACTTTTAAATTGCTTTTACGATCGATTGTTGCTAGTAATACATTTCTAACATCTGTCTGATGCTGATTTTTAAGTGCTGCAATTAGCCAGTCTTCTGGCTTATTGATTTGCAATAATTCCTGAAAATTAATCTTGCCTTCCTTAACAATTGTAATTGGAAGATCAAATGGTTCGGTTGCTAAGTTATAAGTGGATGGGGTTATTGGTTCGTATTTTGGGTCTAAAAAAACAGACACTTTTCCGTCAGCTTCCCACAATGCTAATGCGACTTTTTTTACATCTTCTACTTTTTCTTCCCGTAATTCTTCTAATAAAATATCGATTGATATTCTTGCTTTCTTCAACCCTTTAACAAGAATTTCTCCGTCTTTTACAAGTGTAATGGGTGGAGGATTAATTAATTTTCTAATCCCTGGCCATTTTAACATCGTATACACACTGCCAATATAAAGCAACACTAATACCGCTGTAGTCGTCATTGACCCTTTTAGTCCAAGATGTTCATCTGACAATGGATGGGCAATGATGTTTCCAATTATCAGAGCAATAGCAAAGTCAATCAATCTTAGCTGTGCAATGGAACGCTGGCCCATTGCTTTTGCCACAACTAGCAAAAAGAAATAGGCAATGATTGCCCGTAATATCCACTCCATTGTTGTTAAGGATTCCTGACTATGAAAAAAATCCATCGAAGACACATCCTTTAACCGTTAAGTCAATTATCCCAAAAACTTAACACAAACCGGGTATGGTACTTTTATATCAGATTGTAAAAGAGTTAGTTTTCCAGTATCTTCATCTCTTGCGAATAACACCAAGTTGCTTGATTCTTGATTAGAAGCAACGATATATCGGCCAGTTGGGTCTATTTCAAAATCCCTCGGCCAATCTCCCTCAGTGGAAGTATGTTCCACGAAAGTAAGTCCTCCTGTTTCTTCATTGACAGAAAAGACTGCAATGCTATTATGACCACGATTTCCTGCATATACAAAACGTCCGTCCTCGGAGATCTTGATTGCACTTCCTTGGTTATTTTCTTTAAACTCTTCAGGAAGAGTAGAAATGTATTGTTTTTCTGTAAAATGACCAGTTTGCGAATCGTAGGTAAAAACAATTACCTCTGAACTAAATTCAGTCATAAGGTAAGCGGATTTTCCATTAGGGTGAAAAGCAAGGTGCCGTGGTCCGCTGCCAGCTTTTAATGGAAGAAGCTGTACTTTTGTAAGTTTTCCATCAGGATTCACTGCATAGGTAGTAAGTGTATCTGTTCCTAAATCGACAACAGCAAGATAATTTTCATCTGGTGTTAATCCAGTATAATGGACATGTGGTTTTTCCTGTCTAGGGTCAGGTCCAGACCCTTCGTGTTGAATGATAGAGGAAGCTGACTGAATCGCTCCATCTTCTTGGTTAGTTAAATAGGATTCAACTGTTCCTTTATGATAATTTCCACTAAATACATATCGTTGTTTACTATCAATACTTACATGACAAGGAGAAGCACCCTCTGAGAATTGACTATTAATTGGTATAAGTTCTCCGTTATCGCTTATTGAATACGAAGAAAGTCCACCAGATTTACCATCCTTTGCTACAGAATATAGGTATCGGTTATCTTCAGTAAGTGTTAAGTATGTTGGATTTTCTATGGCTGCAGCTAATTTAACGTCCAATATACGGTCTCGGGCAGTATCCAAAGTGAAAGTATATATGCCTTTGCTAGTACCTTTCGTGTAGGTCCCAATATAGCCAGTGAAATTTGTTTTATTAGTCATCATTTATCTCCTAATCTAAGTATAATCATTTTATTTTATCAGTTTTTCGATAAATTATTTATATTGTTCTTTCTTTATTAAGTTTTCAATTACGAACGTGGCCACACTTAATGCTCTTGAATGTATTGTTAGCGTAGAAAAAATCAATATGTATCTCGTTTTTATATAAGTACATGGTATGATTTGCAATCGTCTTCCGAATAAGTTACTCCAGCCACTGCTGCGCCATCGCTTTACGATTGCCAATTATTATTTGCTCCGGATTAAAGCTACTAATAATATTTTTAATACGGTAACCACCCCGATTCCAATTCCAACACTAGCATAAATAATATCATTAAACTTATGACCTGTGCCAAATTGTTTTTTCCCATGTGCACCTGCATTTTTCATTTTCAATGAGGACAGGAAGGTTAAATTTCTTTGTTATTTTTTTACCGCATGTTGATTCCATGTAATAGATTCCACTTTTTGTTATCTCCATAATAGTATAATATATCTTTTATCATAAACTTAGTTTATTGGATACACAAAGTTAAAGTAGAATGGTATAATGAATCAAAAAAAAGTTAGGCTATTTTTATTATGAAGGCGGTTTCAAATTCATTGGGCCTTGATCTTTTTTTTTTGCTTCCATTGAGAAGATGGAAATTGGAATTGGAGGAATTCACCTATGAAAAACATGTTTATGATTGGGAATGCACATCTCGACCCCGTATGGCTTTGGCGCTGGCAGGAAGGTTTTCAAGAAGTGAAGGCGACATTTCGTTCAGCACTCGATCGTCTAACAGAATATGAGAATTTTATTTTTACATCAAGTTCTGCTGCATATTATGAATGGATTGAAAAAAACGATTCAAAAATGTTTCAAGAAATCAAGCAAAGAATTCAAGAAGGCAGATGGATTATTTGTGGCGGCTGGTGGATTCAGCCGGATTGCAATATTCCAAGTGGTGAATCATTTGTCCGTCAAGGGCTGGTCGGCCAGAACTATTTTAAAGAAAAATTTGGGGTTACTGCAACTGTTGGCTACAATGTTGACAGCTTTGGGCATAATGGAATGCTGCCGCAAATATTAAAGAAATCCGGTATGGATTCTTATGTTTTTATGAGACCTGGTCCAGAGGAAAAAGGGCTGCCGGGCCGGTTGTTTCTATGGGAATCCAAAGATGGTTCTCGGGTAAAAGCGTTTCGCATTCCTTTTGAATATTGCACCTTTGACCATTTAGAAAATCACATTATGCATTGTAAGAATGAACTTAAGCATTCTTTCAATCATCTAATGTGCTTTTATGGTGTTGGTAATCATGGAGGCGGACCGACAAAGGAAAATATCGAGATTATTGAAAAACTAAACCAAACGATTGAAGATACTAATCTTATGTTTAGTTCACCGAATGAATTTTTTGACCATGTAGAGAGTTTTAAGGATACTCTTCCGGTTGTCCATGATGATCTTCACCATCATGCGATTGGTTGTTATTCAGTTCATTCGGAAGTGAAAAAGCTAAATCGCTATTCTGAAAATCTAGCTTTAATGGCTGAGAAGTTTTCCGCGGTAGCCAACTGGACGACAGGCCAACCGTATCCAGAAGACATGAATCAGGCTTGGAAGGGAATCTTATTTAACCAGTTCCACGATATTTTAGCGGGGACAAGCATTGCCGAAGCCTATGATGATGCCAGAGATTTATTTGGCGAGTCGATCAGTATTGCATCAAGAAATATGAATTACGCCCTCCAATCGTTAAGTTGGAATATTGATATCGAAGAAGAAAAAGACATGAAACCTATGGTCATCTTTAATCCTCATTCATGGCCGGTAAAGGTAAATGTTGAAATTGAGTATGGGCTTTTTGTGAATTATTTATTGCCAGAAGATTTCATTATTGAAAATGTTCATGGAAATGAAGTGCCTTACCAAATCATTGATTCTGTCGCGAAAGTACCGAATCGAAAAAGAGTTGCTTTTTTGGCTGAGCTGCCACCATTAGGATATAGCACGTTTAAACTTCGTGCGGATAAGCCGACAAAAGAGTTTGAATCTGTAAAAGTAACCGATCACGAAATGGAAAACGACCGTTTCAAGCTTGTAATTGATAAAGAAACTGGTGGAATCAGCAGTTTATTTGACAAAGAGAAGGAAATCGAAGTGTTCAGAAGTGATGCAGCTATCCCTTATGTCATGAATGATTCTTCCGATTCATGGGGACATGGGAAACTTCGCTTTGATGAAATCGCCGGAGTCTTCAAGCCAATTCGGATTAAAAAGCTGGAAGAAGGTCCGGTAAAAGGGGTTATTCGGGTCACTTCTAAGTTTCAATCATCCACTATTGTCCAGGACTTTATAATGTACAAACAGTTGAATAAGATTGAAGTGAAAGTTAAAGTAAATTGGCAAGAAAGTTACCAAACGTTAAAACTCAAGTTTCCAGTAAGCTTTAATCAACGGCATGCAACTTCTGAGATTCCATTTGGTCATGCTTCACGCGAGGCAAACGGAGATGAAAAGCCAATGCATAATTGGATTGATGTAACAGGCACGATTAGCAAACAAAGGAAAGATATATATGGTTTAAGTCTTCTTAATGATGGTAAATATGGTGTTGATGTAAGTGGGAATAGTATTAATTTAACAGTTTTAAGAAGTCCAATTTATGCCCATCATACTCCATTCGTTCCAGATCCAGACGAGGATTATCCAATCATTGATCAAGGGATTCAAACTTTTACCTATCAATTGCTGCCGCATGAAAATAGCTGGCAAGAAGCAGGAACGGTAAAGCATGCATTAGAACTGAATCAAAAGCCGCAGCTCATTGTGGAAACCTATCATAAAGGTCCACTGCAGCAGGAAGATTCATTTATTGGGATTGACCAGCACAATATTATTCTTTCTGCTTTAAAAAAGGCTGAGAATCATGATGATTTGATCATTCGACTTTATGAAGCGCATAACCAAGAAACAGTTGTGAATGTGGATTTGAAGAATTGGGGCAGAAAGATTGAACTGCATTTTGGACCATCTGAAATTAAAACGTTATCCATCCCAAAAAATCCTGAGGAGCCAATCAAAGAAACGAACTTAATCGAAGATCTTGAGAAATCCTTAGTGACTGTGTGAAGAATTACTCTCTGTGAGATTAATAGGTTTAAAAGCATTGGAATAGGTAACAAAAATCCAGTTGGGAGAGAAGGATATGACAGAAAGTATAGTAGAATTAGGCAGAGAAAAAGCTGAAAAAATATTACTGAAAAATGGTGGAGAGCTTGGACTACTCGGCTCAAGTACCGCCTATCAACAGGTTTGGGCAAGGGATAGTATGATTTGTGGACTAGGTCTTCTTGTCTGTCAGGATGATATTGGCCCAAGCATTCATCGCCGTTCATTGGAAACCTTGGGGCAATTTCAAAGTGAACTGGGAAAGATCCCCCATAATGTTGGTTTTCCGAATGTAGCAGATCCTGCGTTAATCGCCCATGGCGGGAAGCTCGATGATGAGGGTATAAAAGGACAAGCTGTTGAAGATTCGATTCATGCAGGCTGTGTGGATGGCAACCTTTGGTATATCATTGGCCATTACTCATACTATATGGAAACGAAGGACAAGGAATTTTTACAAAAATGGTGGGGAAATATAGAAAAAGCATTGCTTTGGCTGCGCTACCAAGATTCAAATGAGTGCGGCTTACTAGAAGTTCATGAAGCAATGGATTGGGCGGATTTATTTGCTAACCGCTATAATGTCCTTTTCGATAATGTGTTATATGCTTCAGCCTGGAAGTGTATGGGGCATATGGCAGATGCATTAAACCTTCCTTCGAGTTATTATTATGAAAACGCAAAAGATGTAAAAAAGAAGATAAATATTCTATTGTGGATTACACCTGAAAATCAGGAAAAAATGGACTGGGTTAAAAAGGAACGAAAAGAATGGATTTACCCCATTAAGCGGGTGGAAACAGAACTTGTGGAAAGACCATTTTATCTTCCCTATATGGGATTTCGTGACTATGCAGACCGGTTTGATACGCTTGGCAATTTATTAGCAATTCTTTTTGGGATTGCGGATGAAGAAAAGGCTAATAAAATCCTCGATTATATCCAGGGTTGTGGAATTAATGAACCGTTTCCTGTTCAAGCCTTATACCCTGCTATTCGCGAAGGTGAAAAAGATTGGCGCGATTATTATCGTGTTCGAAATCTTAATTTGCCGCACCACTATCATAATGGCGGATCTTGGCCGTTTATTGGCGGTTTCTATGTGGCAGCACTTATTCAAGCCAAAAGGTTTGATGAGGCAGAGTATCAATTAGAGAAACTAGCTAGTATGAATAAAATGGGTAAGAAAACAGAATGGGAATTTAACGAATGGTTTCATGGCCAGTCGGGACGTCCGATGGGATTTGCAGGACAATCGTGGTCAGCCGCGATGTATTTGTTTGCGGAGAATGCAGTGAAAAACAAAAAGGTTAATATTTTTAATGATGAGGATGAATGGTTACAGTTTTCTGATAAATAATGAGTATGTAGAAGAGGGACTAGGAACATGGTACACTACAAAGTCGAAACTTGTTGCAAATAATTTAAAAGAAAGTCGAATAATTGTTTGACAAAGTAATCGATACGTCCTAAAATTTAAATAGACAAATAATTCTTACACTAAATTGGGAACGTTCCTATATAACCCAGCAGGATACCTGCAAGATCCTGCTGGGTTACCTTATAAACGATATCATTACGGTCGTAAAAAATTTTTCTGTTAATTGAAAACGGTTTCTAATTCTTAAATAGTAGTAATTCTACTCTTTCATTTTGTGTGTTTTTCTAAAAAGTAAGTGTCTTTCTTAGGAATTTAGGAGTGTAGTTGAGCAACAGAGTTTTACGATCGAGATGAATGAGTTTCGATGATTTTGGGAACGTTCCTATTAAAGGAAAATCTTAAACTAAAGGATAGGAGGGCAATAATGAATCCTACAATCAAAGATGTGGCTAAACATGCCAATACATCCAAAAGCACTGTCTCTCGTTATTTGAATGGTCTGCCAGTTAAAAAGGAAACAGAAGAGGCATTAAAAAAGGCGATCAAAGAATTAAACTATCACCGTAATGAAAATGCGAGAAGATTAGTTAGAAGTAAAACTCAAACCATTGGTATCGTGGTTGATAGTATTACAAACATCTTTTATCCATCCATATTTAGAGGGATTGAAGAGGTAGCGAAGGAAAAAGGATTTAATTGTGTGTTCTACAGTATGACCTCAAATAAATATAAGGAGTCATACTTTCAAAACTTATTTTTCGAAGGCCATGTTGATGGAATCATTATGATTAGCTTCAGTAAAAGGGATAAACAAGAATTAATTGAAATAGCAGAAGCTGGTTTCCCAGTTGTTGTTTTTGGAGATTCCGCTGGTGTGCCGAATGTCATTTCGGTAGACGTTGATAATTATTACGGCATAGCAGAACTTGTTCGTTACCTTCATCGTATTGGCCACGAAAAAATAGCCTATATTTCAGGACCAGAGGATTCTGCGGCAACAAAATGTCGCTTATCAGGTTATCTTGAAACAATTGGACAACTAGGATTAGAAGTCAATCCGAACTGGATTGTTACTACTGATTGGTCGAATGAGGGTGGTTACCGTGCCATGAATCAGTTACTAGCTGATGGAGATTTCACTGCGGTTGTGGCTTCCAATGATGAAACAGCAATTGGGGCATTAAGAGCGTTTCAAGAGCGAGGATATCATGTTCCTACTAATTTTTCGATTACGGGTTTTGATGACATCACTTTGGCAAGCTGGGTATATCCATCATTAACGACGGTAAAACAGCCATTTATGCAAATGGGCATGAAAGCCGCAACGGAATTATTTAATAGAATGGAAACGGGAGAAGAGTACCAAGCAAAACGACATCTTTTAAAACCTGAATTAATTATTCGTGACTCATGCAGGAAGATTTCCGAAAAGATTTCTACTTTATAATAAGTCAGTTTTTAAATTAATAGACTTTATCCAAATGACAGCAAATATTTAATGAAAACTAGAAAAGGTGGACAAAAAAGTTTAAAAGGCTGTGAAAACATGAAAACTTCTTCTATTAATAAATCAAAATATGGATTCTATTTTGTGCTTCCATACTTCATTGCATTTCTTATTTTTGGTTTAGTGCCTATTATTTTCTCACTCTATTTAAGCTTCACAAAGTGGGATGGGTTTTCAGACCCTGTGTTTGTTGGGTTAGATAATTATTCTCGATTACTCCAAGATACATTCTTTTTTAAGGCAATCGGAAACACATTAATCATCTGGATTTTATCAATTGTTCCGCAATTGATCCTTGCTTTAGCGTTAGCCATGATCCTGAACGAAAAATTTGTTAAAGGAAAGCATTTCTTTCGAGCGGTGTTCTATTTTCCTAATATTGTAACACCTGTCACACTAGGGGTTTTGTTCAGCTTAATGTTTGATTGGCAGACAGGAAGTGTTAATAAATTTTTAATGGGGATTGGGCTTATTGATGACCCAGTAAACTGGTTTAATAGTCCTTGGCTTTCAAGGTTTATTGTTGCAGGAGTGATTATGTGGCAATACTTTGGATTCAATATGCTAGTATTTATCGCTGGTCTTCAATCGATTCAAGAAGAATTGTATGAGGCTGCTAGAGTAGATGGAGCTTCAAAATGGGATATTGCGACAAAAATAACATTGCCTTTATTAAGACCGGTACTATTATTTACATTTATTACATCCGTTATCGGTGGTCTTCAATTGTTTGATGCGCCGTTGATGCTTGGAAATGGACCGGATAACTCGACACTGACGATGGTGATGTACTTATTCCAAACCGCTTTCCAACGATTTGATTATAGTTATGGAGCAGCCATTGCATATGCAATCTTTATCATCATCTTGTTCTTCTCATTAATTACAATGAAGTTTTCAAAAATGAACAAAGTTGAACAGTAAAACATCTTTTTACTTTAGAAAAGTAGGAGACTTTCAGCTTGGAATGAAAGGGGATCCTTATGAAAGCAAATGATAGTATTGTAGAAAAAAATATTTCCTTTAGCAAAAAGAAAACAAAAAAAGAGTTTAATACAAAAATATTTTTTGGTAAATTTGCAGTTTATTTCTTGCTGATTGCTGTTGCCTTCACCTGTCTGCTGCCTTTTTACAGTATGATGGTCACTTCTTCTCATGCGAATTCAGATATAGCTAGGAAACTGCTGCTCGTTCCTGGCGGTGAGTTTATCGAAAACTATAAACGTTTAATTGATACCGTGCCAATTTGGAGAGGTTTTGTAAATACCGTGTTTATTACAGTTACTTCAACTGTATTAAACCTATATTTCTCGGCACTAGCAGGTTATGGTTTTTCAAAATATAACTTCAAATATAAAAATCTTCTCTTCCTTGCTGTGTTAGGGACGATGATGATTCCAGGGCAGTTAGGTATTATTGGTTTTTTCAAGTTGATGGATAGCTTCCAAATGTTAAACACCTATTGGCCGCTCATTCTTCCATCCATTTCGAATGCGTTTGGAATCTTCTTTATGAAACAAATGTGTGATTCTAGTATCCCAACAGAAATTCTAGAATCAGGAAGAATCGATGGCTGCGGTGAGTTAAAAATTTTCCACCGTTTAGTATTGCCATTGCTAATGCCATCGCTCGCAACATTGGGAATCTTTTCGTTTATTGGAAAGTGGAATGACTTCTTAACACCAATGATTGTTCTGTTCGATAATGAACTGCAGCCGCTGCCGGTCATGATTGCAATGGTAAAATCACAGTTCTCAACAGATTTTGGAGCCATGTATGTGGGAATTGTTATATCAGTTATTCCAATTTTAATCTTCTTCTCTATTGTGTCTAAGAAAATAATCAGCGGAGTAACAGCAGGAGCATTAAAAGGATAATCCTTCTTAAAATTGATGGGGGTGATGTGGAAAATACATAAATAAAAAACTTCAGTGAAAGGATGATAACATCTATCACTGAAGAATACAGAACTTATCAAACTCGTTTAAGTGTGAAAGAATTGACGGTCTTAGGCACTAAAAGAGAACGATAAGAAAAACAATAGACGTTAATTATACCAAAAAAGGGGCTGTACATCTATATGAAAAAGTGGCTTTCTATCCTATTAGCTTCTGTTCTTGTTCTAACATTATTTGCTGGATGTTCTAACAGTGAAAATACAAATGCTTCTGATGATAAAAAAGGTGATAGCAATAAAGTTGAAGGTAAATTAACAATCTGGACATTCTTTGGGCAAGTTGAAGATATGGCCAAAGAATTTGAGAAAAAGTATCCAGATGCAGAGGTTGAAGTGAAAATCTTCCCTGGCGATCAATATCAAACAAAGCTACTGAATGTGCTTCAGTCAGGAAAAGGTGTACCCGATATTTTTGACTTAGAAAAAGCCTATATTGACAAGTTTATTAATTCTAAGTATGCAGCGAACCTAACTGATATGGGTGCTGAAGATCTCGTTAAGGATTACGTTCCATATGTACAAGCATTAGGAAGAGATAGTAAGGGTGATGTACGAGCGATTTCTGATCATTCTTCACCGGGTGGATTCTGGTATATCAAAGAAAATGCTAAAAAATATTTAGGAACTGACAACCCAGATGAAATAAGTGCCATGGTAGATTCATGGGACAAAATTATTGAGTTAGGTGAAAAAGTGAATAAAGACAGCAATGGACAAGTTCATTTAATTTCTCATTATGGTGATGTTTACAACGTTGAAGGCAATTACGCCAAGCCTTGGGTGAAGGATGGAAAATTAACAATCGATGATAGCTGGAAAGAGAATTATGAAATTCAAAAAGAAATCTTTAATAATGACGTTGATGCAAAGCTTGAATTCTTCTCAGCAGGCTGGGGAAATGCCATCAATGATGGAAGTGTTGTATTAAATGCAATGCCAGCATGGGCAGGTTTCATGGTTGATAACAAAAACGATGCAGCAAAAGATAAATTCGGTGTAGCGAAAACCCCAAAAGGTTTCTACATGGGTGGAACATACCGTTCTATCTATGAAAAGTCAGAAAATAAAGAGTTGGCTTATAAGTTTATTGAATTCATTGCAGGTGAAGAATGGCAGCAGCACAACCTAGAAGCAACTGGAAACATGCCAGGATTGTTAACTGTCTATGAAAAGAACTTAGAAACATTCAAAACTCCGATGTTTGGTGAGCAAAATATTTTAAAGCCATATTACGAAATGGTGAAAGATATTCCTGGAACTAAATCAGACAAGTATGGCGAAGAAGTGTTAAGTAAGTGGAGAAAAGTAGCAGGACAAGGAATCAAAGATAATGCTGATATTGATGAAGTGATAAAAAAATTCAAAAAAGAAGTACAGAACACATTTCCTGAACTTAAGGTTGATTAATTAGCAAGGTGTAAGAGTTAAGGATGGCTTAAAAATGAAAGGGAATCCCCTCCACTCAAAATCGTGAATTTAAAATGGATTCTGAGTGGGAATGAAAGGGGTGTATTCTTTTAAGTCATCCTTTCATCTTTGAGAGGAGCAGTACAATGAGTAGTATCCATGAAGAAATTAACAAAATTCGCATTATCGATGGCCATGAACACATTGATCCGGTGGAAATTCGAAAAAAAAATAAAGTGGATTTTTTTGGTCTTCTTCATTATTTAGAGTCCGACCTAATAACGGCTGGAATGAAACGCGGGATTTTAAGTAAGAATTCACTATTAAGTGATGAAGAGAAAGCTGAGCAATTTTTAAATTTCTATCAAAAAACAAAAAATACAACTTATGCACGTACTTTAAATACAGCAGTACAGGACTTATATGGAATGGAAGAATGGTCTGTTAATAGCATCTTAGCTTTAAATGAAAAGGTAATAGCGGCTACAAATGATGATCAATGGTATCCGAAAGTGTTAAAGGAAAAATCGGGAATTGATTTGGCTATTACACTAGCTTATACGACGAATGTTGATTTTTCACTTTTTCGTCCTGTTATGTTCTTAGATTACGCTTATAAATTGAGAACAATTAAGGATATACAGGTAATTGAAAGACATTCAGGAGTGAATGTTTATACATTCCAGAATTATCTTCATGCTGTGGACGCCTTATTAAATAAATTTGTCTCTGAAGGGATGATCGCGACAAAGCTTGGACATGCCTACTGGAGAACCCTTAAATCGACGAAACCAACATTTTATGAAGCGGAAAAATGTTTTAATCGATTGCTTTCTTCGTTTTTAGATGAGCCAATGTCGCAACAAGAAGCGATTGTTTTACAAGATTACTTGATTCATCACATTATCCAAGGATCAATAAAAAATGATTTACCGATTCAGATTCATACAGGACATCATGAAACCAGTGTTTCAGGGAATGGCAATATTATTACAAACTCAAAGGTTTCTGATTTAATTCCGCTATTACTTGCTTATCCTGAAGCAAAATTTGTTTTGTTACATTGTGGTATTCCATACCACCAAGAATATTTGAACATTGTGAAAAACTACCCGAACGTATTTGCAGATTTTACATGGGTGTATATCCTTTCGCCTACGATAGCGAAACAAATATTACATCAAATGATTGAAATGGTTCCTCAAACAAAGATTTTTGGTTTTGGAGGAGATTACAATTTTATTGAAGGAACTTATGCCCATCAGAAGCTTGCCCGTAAGATTGTAGGAGACGTTTTAGTCGAAAAAGTACAAGATCGTATGTTAACAGAAAGTGAAGCAGTCGAGTTTGCACAGCGAATTTTTAGAGACAACCTGCTTGAATTTTATAAACTAAAGGTGTGATTTCCTTGAGTACTTTTATTAACCTTCATCATAATGAAATTGAAGTGTATTCGTCAGAACGAAAGAGCAATAATGCTTTTCTAAAACTGTCATCACTACTTGAAATTTATAACAGTGAACAGACAGTAGAGGAAATCCAAATAACCGAAGCCAATCAGATTGATGACAGCTTCCACGTGTCGGGCAAAGGAGAGCTATTCTCGGTTCAATCCGAGTGGAAACCGGTCCAAGATGGCAGTCATTTTATTGAAGTCGACATAAAAGTTAGCTACAACAAGGAAGTTTCAGGGGATTTTGGATTACAGTTTAAAGCTGAATTAGTAGGAAACGGGAAGCCAACTTGGATGATCCCAGGTGCCTTTTACAAAGAAAATCGCTTTGAGCATAATGCGCGGCAATACCCAAGATATGATTACCGTGATGGCAATCATGAAGAAATGGTATCTGATCACTGGTCCTTTCGATCGGACCGTGCCTCACTCCCAGCAGTTTTTGTTTGGAATGATGAAATGTGTGGGGCTCTTTGTGTGGAGGAAATGTCTGTACTTGGGTTGACAGGCTTAGGTTTTAAAGGAAATGAATGTGAAACTTCCATTTGGGTGAATTTTCCTTACAAAGAGGAACCGGTGACATTTGTTGGGCAACCAATTCCTGAGCCAAAGGATATTTCTCTATATACCTTTAAACCAGGTGAAACGGTAACTTTGCGAGTGAAAATCTATACAGGCTCAGCTGATTTACATTCCTATGATCCTTTCGTGCGTGAAATCTATAAGCAACATCAGCAAGAGTATGCATTAAATCCGTGGATGGGACTTGAAGAAGCAGCAGAATTAACCGCACATGGCTTATATCGTTGGCATTATATGCCTGAACATAGCATTCTAGCAGAAACCGCCGCCTTCGATCGCGAGTTTAACAACAATGTAAAAGGTTTGGGAGACCGGCCCCATATGCATGTTGGCTGGGTAAGTGGAGTACCGTATGCATATGCATTACTTACATACGGGAGAAATAAAGGGATTCAACAGTATGTCGATGCTGCTATCGATGTCATGAATAATATTGCTTCTGCGATAGCTCCAAGTGGGACGTTTTGGGCATCATGGGTACTAGGAAAAGGCTGGGGAACGGGCTGGAATCCTAAAAACACTTGGCTGCAAGCAAGAACCATTTCAGAAGCGACCCTATTCTTAGTTCGTGCCCTGAGATTTGAAAAGCAGGCTGGTTTTAAGCATCCTGAGTGGGAAAAAGCGGTTCAATCCAATCTTAACTTTGCTGTCAATCATCAACGGGATGATGGCAATTTTGGATCCTACTATCACTGTGAAACAGGAGACATTGAGGAATGGGATGGAGCAGGCGGTATTTTATGGATTGCCTCCTTACTAGAAGGAAGCACTTTCTTTGAAGAGGAGACATACTGTTCCGCAGCAGAAAAGGCTGGACATTATTATGAAAGATTTGTGGTGGATGAATACATCTATGGTGCTCCAGAGGATGTACATCTGACACCAACATCCGAAGATGCTTATAATGCTGTGGTAGCCTATGTATTACTCTATGAAAATGATAAAAATGAAAAATGGTTAAAGCTTGCCAAATCGGCTGCGGATTGGTTAATGACATTCCGTTGGACGTATAATCTAGCATTTCCAGAGCATTCCTTCCTGCATCAATATGATTTCCGTTCTCGCGGTGCAGATCAAGCATCACCATCGAATCAACATTTACACAATTATGGACTGTTTTGTGTTCCAGAAATGCTGCGTTTATGGAAATATACAGATGATTCCTATTACTTGGACCGAACTCGAGATCATATCGCTTGTTTCTTGCAATTTATTGCCAGACAAGATGGTGATTTTAATGCCTATAAAGGGATGGTCACGGAGCGTTTTTATAATACAAATTGCTTTCAGCCGAAGGGAATGATGTTAACTCTATCTCATTCCTGGTGTGTTGGTTTAGTGCTGTATGCTGCTCAGGAGGCGTTAGCATTTAACAGCGATTTGCAGCTGAATTAAGTTGAAAAATCAATTAACCATCCTGGGATTCCCTGATGGTTAGTTGTGTTTATAAAGTTTGTACCTTTGCTAATGCCAAACCTAATTTTGACAGGAGGGAAAAGAGTTGAAAAAGAAACTGGCGATTATCCATACGACTCCCGTTACAGTTGAGTCGTTAAAAGAACTAGCAAATAAAATGCTAGGAGATTGTGAAATTATCAATATAGTCGATGATTCCATTTTGCCGCAATTAAGTAAAAATGAAGGAAATGTCCAAGAAATTGCCGAACGGTGGGAAAGTTATGCGAAGGTTGCACAAGGGCAAGGGGCTGATTGTATTTTGAATGCTTGTTCTTCAATAGGTGAACTTGTTTCCTTAACTCAACCCAAAATAACCATTCCAATTGTCCGTATTGATGATGCGATGGCAGAATATGCAGTAAATGCTGCTACAAAAATCGGGGTTGCCGCAACTTTGGAAACGACGCTAAAACCGACCTTAGAATTGTTAAAACAAAAAGCAGCACAGAAGCAGAAAGCTGTTGACTTTGAACCTATTCTAGTTGCATCCGCCTATCAGAAATTAATGGCGAATGATAAAGCAGGACATGATAACGACTTGTCAGCAGCGTTACGTGAATTAGCAAAAAAAGTAGATATCGTCGTACTAGCTCAAGCATCAATGGCAAGGGTTGTATCGACTTTTCCGATAGATGAGCAGCGCCAATTTGTAACGAGTCCTGAGTTAGGTATGGAAGCAGTTAAAGACACATTAAAACAATAAAATAAAAGGAATGATCATGATGAATCAAGTAAAACCAACAAATGTACTCCCATTAACCGAAGCGCTAGAAATGGCAGAAAAATTTCAGTATGCAACCGGGTCGTTTTCACCACGTTATACAGAAATGATTAAGCCAGTATTACAAGCAGGACAAAAAACTGCTTCACCACTAATTGTTCAAATCTCACAAAAAGAATTAGAACGTTATGGGATTACACCATTTGAATTTGCCGGTGAGTTTTATAAACAATTAGAAATTTTAGCGATTACAGTACCCGTTGTTTTACATTTAGATCACACGAAGGAATTACAAGTCATTAAGGATGCAATCGAAGCAGGTTTCACATCTGTTATGATCGATGCCTCAGAAAAAGCATTTGATGAAAATGTAAAGATTACAAAAGAGGTAGTAGAATATGCCCGTGCAAAAGGAGTTTCGGTAGAAGCAGAACTTGGCATGATTGGTACAACTGATTTTATTGAAACTGATAAAGATGAAGAATTATATACAGATCCAATCGAAGCGGCAGAATTTGTTAAACAAACAGGTGTCGATGCGTTAGCGGTATCATGCGGAACAGCACATGGTGTGTACATGGTTCGTGAACCAAAGGTTGATTATGACCGTTTAAGTGCGATTCGTGAGTTAACACCTGTACATTTAGTCCTTCATGGCGGCTCCGGTGTACCAAGTGAAATGGTTCAAAAAGCGTTTCAACTTCCAAACGGAGGAGTAAGTAAAGTAAATATTGCTACTGACCTAGAGCTTTCTTTGTTAAAAGCAATCGGCAGAGAAGAAAGAATGACCAATGCTGAATGTAAGCTATTATCATTAGATGAACTGCAGGCAGGTCAAGATGCAGTCGAAGAAACAGTATCAGAAAAAATCACTCAATTTTTATTAAGTGATAACAAAGCAAGTCATTTCAACCAATAACATAAAGAATCAACAGATTGGGGTTTTAGGAAATGAAAGATAAAACATTTCATATGATTGGTAATGCTCACTTAGATCCAGTTTGGCTTTGGCAATGGCAAGAGGGATTCCAAGAAACAAAAGCCACTTTTCGTTCAGCCTTGGACCGAATGAAAGAATATGAGGATTTCATTTTCACCTGTAGTTCAGCAGCGATGTTTGAATGGGTAGAAGAAAATGATCCGGATATGTTTGCTGAAATCAAAGAACGGGTTAAAGAAGGGCGCTGGCGAATTGTTGGCGGCTGGTGGATTCAGCCAGATTGCAATATCCCTAATGGTGAATCATTTGTACGACAGGGTCTATACGGCCAGCGTTATTTTCAAGAGAAATTTGGTGTAACAGCTCGTGTTGGCTACAATGTTGATAGTTTTGGTCATCACGGCATGCTTCCACAAATTCTAAAGAAAAGCGGAATGGACTCTTACGTTTTTATGCGGCCTGCACCAAATGAAAAAGGTCTTCCTAGCAGGCTCTTTTGGTGGGAATCAGATGATGGCACACGTGTAATGGCGTTCCGAATTATGCAGGAATATAATTCATGGGGCAAAGAGCTTGATCGAATTGTCCATCGAAGTAAAGGTGAGTTCAAAGGCAACGTCAATGACCTGATGATTTTCTATGGAGTTGGAAACCATGGCGGAGGACCAACCAAGGAAAACATTGAGAGTATCTACCGGTTAAATGAGGATGCAAGTCTTCCTAATCTAATAATCTCAACACCTGAAGAATATTTTGAAAAAATGAAAAATACAAATGATTTACCTGTTGTTCATGATGATCTGCAGCACCATGCAAGCGGATGCTATGCTGCCCATTCTGGTGTCAAACAATACAATCGTAAAGCAGAAAATATCGTGATGACAGCTGAAAAATATTCAGGACTAGCTTCTTGGTTAACAGGACAGCCGTATCCAGTTGAATTCAAACGGGCTTGGAAAAATATCTTATTTAATCAATTTCATGATATTTTAGCAGGTACGAGTATTGAGCCTGCCTATGAAGATGCAAGGAATTTATATGGTGAAGCGATCGCGATTGCTGACCGGGCTTTAAATAATGCAGTTCAATCGATTTCATGGAAGATCGATATCGAACAAGATGAAAGAATGAAACCAATTGTTGTATTTAACCCACATGCATGGGAAAGCAAAGTGAATGTAGAAATTGAAATTGGCGGCTTTAAATCAACCTCTGTTTTAGTGGATGATCAAGGTAATGCTGTTCCATTTCAAACAGTTCAGTCACAAGCAACAGCAGGGGGTCGCTGGCGCTTAAACTTTTTAGCTGATTTACCGGCAATGGGATATCGTGTGTACAAGCTTTATACTGAACTAAGCAGCGTTACACCAGTGGGTGAACCAATTAATGTAAGCCAATACTCCATGGAAAACGACCGTTTTAGAATCGAGTTTGATCCGGAAACCGGTTGGATTAAGAGTCTATTTGATAAGCAAGTAGAGCATGAAGTTTTTTCGGGTCCTGCAGCAATACCGATGGTCCTAAATGACAAAACAGATACTTGGAGCCATGATACCCTCCATTTCAACGATATATTAGGCGAGTTTAAAGCGACGAAGATTTACCTAGCAGAGCATGGTCCAGTTAAATCTGTGATTCGGGTGAAAAGTGAATACGGGCGCTCTATATTGATTCAGGACTTCACCATGTATCAAGAGAAAGACCAGATTGATGTGAATGTTACTGTTGATTGGCGCGAAAAGTTCAAGATGCTGAAGCTTGTTTTCCCAATCAATTCAATCTTTAGGAAACAAACATATGAAATTCCATATGGAACAATCGAGCGGGAGCATAATGGCGAAGAGGAACCGGGTCAAAGCTGGGTGGATGTAACGGGTGTTCGTCCAAACCACGAAGGCGTATATGGTTTGAGTTTGATGAATGACGCAAAATATAGTTACAGTATCCACAATAAGGAGCTTTCTTTAACGGTATTACGCAGTCCAATTTATGCTCATCATGATCCACTTGTTCCAGAAGAGGACGGGGAATATACGTTTATCGACCAAGGAATTCAGCGCTTTGAATACTCGTTACTTCCACATGAAGGCAGCTGGGAAGATGCGGAAACAGTGAAAAGAGCAGCGGAATTGAATTGTAAACCAATTTCTATTATTGAAACCTTCCACAAAGGTTCATTACCACAAACAGATTCATATGTGAACGTAAGTGGTGCAAATCATGTGCTTATTAGTGCGATCAAGAAAGCAGAAGACAATGAAGATTTGATTATTCGCGCTTATGAAACGAATAAAGTCGCAGCCGAAGTTGAAATCACTTTGCCTAGATTTAATCGTTCCTTTAAGGCATCCTTTAAACCTTCAGAAATCAAAACCTACCGAATCCCTAAAGATAGCGAAAATCCAGTTAGGGAAACGAATCTAATTGAATGGGATGAGTAGAAATGGTCATCGATAAGAAGCTGCTAGAACTAAAAAAACAATTGCAGGAAACAGGGAAATTCATGATGGAAAATGACCTTGCCTGGGGAAATTCAGGGAATATCAGTGCTAAAACGGAGGACAATTCGTTCCTTATAACGGCAAGCGGGACTTATTTAGGCGATTTAGATGTAGAAGATTTTGCCGAATGCTCTTTAGAAGTTAACGAGATTCCTAGTTTAGGTCCAAAGCCTTCGAAAGAAGTCCCAATGCACCAAGCAATCTATGAAACTAGGCCTGAAATTGGTGCAGTACTCCACGCCTCACCTTTATATAGTACGCTCATCGCTTCTTCCAATCTCGACATACCTGCCGCATGGTTTGTTGAAGGGATGTATTATTTAGAACGGATTGAACGTGTCCCGTATGCACATCCTGGATCAATTGAATTAGGAGAACTCGTTCGAGAAAAGGCGAAAAACGCCAACATTCTTTTATTAGAAAACCATGGAGTCCTTGTTTATGATACAAGCATAAAGGAAGCGAAAATGGCATTGCAAACATTAGAAATGGCATGCCGCATGCTTATCATCTCCCGCAACGCCGGTTTCGTTCTTCAAGAGCTTTCGGATAATGAGATACACAGCTTTCTTCATGATTCAGGATATAAGCCGCGAAGGAAGTGGGGAAATTGATTGGAATTGTTGCGGATGATATTACAGGAGCAAATGATATTGGAATTATGTATGCGAAAGCAGACTGGCAGACAGATGTCTATCCTTACCCATTTTCACAAACAAAAATGGGAACGTTCCTACCAGAAGTATTAATCATCGATACGAATTCTCGTCTCGATTCCTATAATGAAGCCTATGAGAAGGTTTTTTCGAGCACAATAAATCTTCAGTTACTTGGATGTGAACAATTTTTTAATAAAACATGTTCGGTTTTTCGTGGAAATATTGGTGCTGAATTTGATGCGATGCTGGATGCGCTTGAAAGTGAATTTGCTGTCGTTGTACTTGGTTTCCCGAAAAACGGAAGAACCACGATAAATGGACAACATTATGTCCATGGAAAAAAATTAGCAGATTCTGAGTTTCGTCATGATCCTGTACATCCGATGCACGACTCTAACTTGGTTGAAATTTTACAAGCACAAACAAAGAGAAAAGTAGCCCTTGTGGAAGTCGATATCATTGATCAAGGCAGCGAAAAACTTAAACAAGAAATTGAACGCATGCGTACAGAGTGTAATTACTTGCTGATTGATGTTAGGGACCAGTCATCTTTACAAGTCATTGCAAGAGCCATCAAAGAGGAAAAGATTATCTGCGGGGCATCAGGCATTGCGGAAGAATTAGCGCTCGAAATGAATCCAGGTCAAAAGGAAGAACAATCTATTCAGATTCCAAAATTAGATACAGGGGTACTATGTGCCGCTGGCAGTTTAATGCCACAGACCTTTAAGCAAGTGGAAGAGATGAAGAAACGTGGACTTCCAGTATTGGAATTGGAATCACGTCTGTTGTTTTCTGGGCAAAAGGAAGCCCATAAAGAGGAGCTTATCACGAAGCTCGTCACTTACTTAACAAAGGGTGAAGATGTGCTGGTGCACTCTTCAAATAACCCTGATGTTGTGAAAGAAACAAAACAAATTGCCGCAAGTTTAGGGTTTTCGAATACGGCCGTTTCAAGGGTCGTATCTGAATCATTAGCGTTTGTAATCGATGAAACGGTAAAACGGACTAATGCTAATCGCCTGTTAATAGCAGGTGGTGAAACCTCTGCTTCTGTCTGCAGCAGGCTTGGAATTGAAGGTCTTCGAGTCTGGAAGGAAATTGAACCCGGTCTTCCCTCATGTATGAGTTTAAATAAGCCATCAATGATGCTTGTCTTAAAATCAGGCAGTTTCGGGAGTCCTGATTTCTTTGCTAAGGCGATTGACCACCTTAAGGAAAATTAATGAAGATATTAATAGGGGATGTCACGATGAATGCTAGATTAGAAAAACTAACTGAAAAATATCCAGAGTTACTAGAATGTCAGAACAGTATTATGGAAGCTTTTAATGCGATTAAAAAGTCCTATGAGGCAAATGGAAAACTGCTGCTTGCTGGAAATGGGGGCAGTGCAGCAGACTGTGAGCATGTCGTCGGTGAATTAATGAAGGGATTTATGTCGAAACGGCCTTTACCTCAAACAATCAAAGCAAAGTTAAAGGAAGCTGCAAATGGCAGTGACTATCTTGGTGAGAATTTGCAGGGGGCACTCCCTGCTATCTCGCTTGTCAGCCATTCGGCACTGATGACAGCCTTTGCCAATGATGTTGCTCCTGACATGGTGTTTGCTCAACAGGTATACGGTTACGGAAAACTTGGCGATGTCTTCATGGGCTTTAGTACTTCAGGTAATTCCAACAATATTAACCATGCTGTAAAAGTTGCAAAAGCGCTTGGACTAACAACAATCGGATTCACTGGTAAAAGTGGCGGAGCTTTAAAAGAGCTTTGTGATATTACCATTTGTGTTCCTTTTGATAGCACACCGGATATCCAGGAAAGACATCTGCCTATTTACCACACCCTTTGCATCATGCTTGAGGAGGAGTTTTTTGGATGAAACCCGTTCTAGCAGGTTTAGATATCGGTGGAACAAAGTGTGCCGTAGTAGTAGGTATTGAAGATCTGCAAGGAATTCAGATTATAGCAAAACAAAGTTTTCCTACTCCTGATACACCCGAAAAAGCGCTCACAAAAATGATGGACGGATTAGAGAAAATTTTGTTAGAGCAAGAAGATCTTGTCTTAACAGCGATTGGAATAAGCTGTGGCGGCCCGCTTGATAGTAAGAAAGGGATCATCTTATCGCCTCCCAATTTACCAAACTGGGACCGGATTGATGTATTAACACCGCTAAGGGATCGTTTTCAAGTCCCTGTTTCGGTCCAAAATGATGCCAATGCCTGTGCGCTGGCTGAGTGGAAGTGGGGCGCAGGAATAGGCACGAACAACATGGTCTTTCTAACATTTGGAACAGGAATGGGTGCAGGTTTCATATTGGATGGACGCTTGTATACCGGTACAAATGATATGGCTGGCGAAGTCGGCCATGTTCGTTTGGAACAGCGCGGTCCAATCGGATACGGGAAGGCCGGATCATTTGAAGGCTTTTGCAGCGGCGGCGGTATTGCCCGTTTAGCTCAAATGATGGTTAATGAGTGGTTCAATCAAGGAAAAACGACCGAGATTTGTTCTTCAAGGGAAGAAATTGCTGAGATCACAGCCAAAACGGTTGCTGAGGCTGCAAATGCTGGGGACGAGCTGGCCAATCAGATTTATCAAGTAGTCGGGCAGAAGTTAGGGAGAGGCTTAGCTCTATTAATTGATATGCTTAATCCCGAAAAAATTATTATCGGCAGCATTTACTTGCGGCAAGAAGCTTTATTAAAACCAATCGTGATGGAAGAACTGCGAAAAGAAGCCCTTCCTTTCTCGCTCGAGGTTTGCGAGGTTGTTCCTTCAGGGTTAAAAGAAAGTGTTGGTGACCTAGCATCTCTCTCTGTTGCTAAATATGCACTTGAAATAGAAGGGTAGGTCCAGACCAAAATAGACTAAAGGGGTCATACTATGTTTCAATTCGATAAAAAACAAGACGTGCTAGATTGTCTATACCATAATCAGAGGATATTATCAGGAATTCAAGTCTCGGTAAATCTTGATTCTCACTCTACTTTATCTTTAGATTTCAAAACTGCGGAAGAGAATACTGTAGAAGATGATCGCAGCACTTATAAGGAATATAGTTATCATTATAGTGATGATTTGGAAACGGTAACGGCAGCCTTAACATTCCGCTGTTATGGTTCGTTTATGACAACATTTGTAAATGCATCTATTAAAAATGATGAATTGTTTAAAAAACAAGCTTATTTTACACCACAGCAAGCAATTACCATTACGATTACTAACCTTATGGAAGAGTATCAGGCAATGGCAAACTATCAACATAAAGATTGGTGGACACGTCCATTTTTTACGAACAACATTAAGGAAATCCCTGAACGAACACAATCCTTACTTTTAAAAAATGATAATAGTTATTTTCATCTGCTTCCTGTTTGTGATAAAGAAGCGAGGACAGATTTAATCGGAACCGAAACGGGCTTGCAGATTTCTGTTTCTCCATTTCATGGCGGCTATGACCAGATTTGTACCTTTGCCTTTATTTTTGGAGCATCAAAAGATCCTTTCCAATTAGTAAATGACAATGTAAAGACTGCTTCTAGTTTCTGTGGTCAAAGTGTCTTGCCTAGAGAGGAAAAGAGCTATCCAGAAATTTTGGATTATTTAGGCTGGTGCAGCTGGGATGCCTTTTATCATGCGGTAAATGAGGAAGGAATTCTCACGAAAGCAGAAGAATTGCAGCAAAAAAATCTCCCTGTTAAATGGATGATGATTGATGATGGCTGGTCAGAGGTAAATGGAAAAAAACTACAATCCTTCGATGCTGATCAGGAGAAATTCCCTAATGGATTATCAAGTACTGTATCCACACTTAAGCAGAAGTTTGGAGTGAACTGGGTAGGTGTTTGGCACACGCTTGCAGGATATTGGGAAGGAATTGCACCCGATAGTTCTTTAGCCAAATCTTTAGAGAAGCATTTATACCAAGCGAAAAACGGCAGCTTAATCCCATCACCTAACGCGGAAGAAGGCTTTGGTTTTTGGCATGCATGGCATTCAAAGCTGAAAAAAGATGGAATCGATTTTGTTAAGGTAGATAGTCAAAGTGCCATTACAAACTTTATGGCTCATAACCAGTCAGTCGGTGAAGCTGCAAGCGGAGCTCATACAGCACTCGAAGCCTCTTGTTCTTTACATTTTAATAATACGGTTATTAACTGTATGGGAATGGCTGAGGAAAATATTTGGCATCGTCCTTACTCCGCTGTTTCACGGAATAGCGATGATTTTGTCCCGCAAGAAATGAATGGTTTTAAAGAACACGCGCTGCAAAATGCCTATAATTCTTTTTACCACGGTGCCTTTTATTGGGGCGATTGGGATATGTATTGGACGAAAAACCATGATGACCAGCAAAATATGATTTTGCGCGTCATTAGTGGTGGACCAATTTATTTCAGTGATGCTGTTGATGCCACGAATCCAGAAATGATTTGGCCGTTAATCTACGAGGATGGCCGAATTATACGCTGTGACCAGCCTGGAGTGCCAACAGAGGATTGTTTATTTATAGATCCATTCAAAACGAAGGTGCCGCTAAAAATTTGGAATTCAAGTAAAGGTGTAGGTGTAGTCGCTGCTTTTAATATTTTTGAAGGAAATGAAATCGTTAGAGGTTCTATTGGGCCAAATGATGTGACTAATTTAGCAGGTGATGAGTTCATCCTTTTTGATGTCTTAACAAAGAGACATTGGAAGCTGAAAAAAGAAGAACGGATCAATATAGAATTAGCCGAGAATGGAAGTGCTATATACCTCCTGATTCCAGTAACAGGTTCAATTACTCCGATTGGGCTTATCAATAAGTTTATTTGTAATCATGCAATTATAAATAGTTGGAACACAGAGTCTGGTTTGAAGCTAACGTTAAAAGAAGGCGGAGTCTTTGCATTCTTGTCTAAAGGACAACCATTAAAAGCAACCGTTAACGGTGAAGTGGTACCGATCGAAACGTATTCTGTTAACCAGCATATTTATACGATTGATTGTCAAACCATTGATGGCGAAGTGCTTCTAGAAGTAGAAGTAGCGGACTAAGGTGAAGGTGGTAATGCAATGTGAAAAAACTTCAATTGCCTGCCGGTGATATTCCTATTTTAGCAGAAGTCGATGTCGTCATAATCGGTGGATCCTTTGCAGGTATTGCATGTGCATTGCAATTTGCTAAGCAAGGTAAACGTGTAATGCTGGTGGAATCAAGAACTTATTTAGGCAGCGAACTGACAGCTACACTTAGCCCTTGGGTCGAGCAATCTCAGTTATCAAGAACACAGTTAATCGACTCATGTATAAATACATGTGGGAAACCAGTTCAGAATGGAAATATGATTATTTTTCAAATGGATCAATTGAAACTACATCTTGAGGACCTATTATTTGATGCTGGTGTCGAATTATTGTATAGTTCACTGCCAATCACTATCACTCGCTTTGAAGCTAATTGGAATGGATTGGTGATTGCCAATAAATCAGGACGGCAGCTGATTCGGTGTAAAGGAATTGTCGATGCAACGGAAACTGCTATCACTACCTTTTTAACCGGAGAAGTTTTGAAATCTGCCGATGAAAAAGAGCAGAGATTCTATAAGCGAGTTTTAGAGTTTACAAATGTCCAAGAGATTGACCAAGCGGAAATAGCAGTTCCAACAGACTTAAACATAAAGGAAAATAAGATTAACCTTTATCATGGCTATCATGAGAATGGTCATGTCTATGTGGAATACGAAATATGCTTAGAGGCTGAAAACAGTTTAGAAGGAAATCGGATTCGTGAAACAATCGCCCAAAAACTAGGAATCTTGCTTAGTGAGTATTTAATTCAAGAGGTCCCAGCGTTCAGTAAAGCGTTGTTATCTGCAAGTTCATATGAATTAAAGGGTCCATATTGTATGGACAAAGAGACTGCTCCAAATTTTTATCTTGAAAAATTAGCAGTTAACCATCCCAACGTGTGGAGTTTTTATAAAGACCTATATAAAAATAATAATACGAATTGGCTTGATCCAGTAAAGGCAGCAGCCTTTGGCGAACAGTTTGCGGAATTAGTAACTGATTTCTCAATGACAAATCAGCAGGTCATTCAAGTTAAAGGTGTTACTTCTGAAGGCATTGCTGAGTATGAAGTGAGAATTCCGGTTGATTTTTTAGAAAAGAGTCTTGATTTTGGGAACGTTCCCACTCAAGAGGTCTTCCTTTCTAAAAGAGCCCAGGTGCTTGTTGCCGGCGGCGGCTCTAGTGGTGGTGCTGCGGCGATTGTATCTGCAGAGGAAGGAATGAACACCATCCTTGTTGACCTCAATCCTGGACTTGGGGGAACAGGTACATTCGGTGGAGTTGACAGCTATTGGTTTGGGAAGCGCCATGGTTATGCGGAGAAGATAACGAAACTCGTCCATGGTGTCCAGAAAAGAATTAACTATAAGGGCCATAAATGGAATATTGAGGCAAAAAAGTATGCGCTGTTAGAAACAGCAGACTTTTTAGGAATTGAAATGCTGTTCAATACGATTACCTTTGGAGCGATTACAAAAGGAACGCGTGTATGCGGCAGTATGATTGCAACAAGATGGGGAGCTTGCTCCCTATTAGCAGACTGTGTGATTGATGCAACCGGTGATGGTGATCTTGCAGCTTTTGCAGGGGCAGAATTTGTCTATGGTGCTGCTCGTGATCACGTTACGATGTGGTATTCTCTGGCTCAATATAACAAACCGGGAAAATTACAAAATAATTTTACCAGTATGGTAAATGTGTCCGATGTACAGGACTACACAAGAGCAATTCTCTCAGGAAGAAGAAGATGGAGTGTAGACGTTAATGGCTGTCATGATCACGGAATTTATGTAGCTCCTCGTGAAAGCCGCCATATCATTGGTGATGTAGTGATGAATATGAGTGATCAATTGCTGCAACGGAGCTGGCCTGATGTTATTAATATTCATTTCAGCAACCATGATATGAAAGGGATTAGCGAGGCAAACTGGTTACATACTGGTTTCATTCCCCCGAACCTTGAAATCGAAATACCCTACAGAATGCTGTTACCAAAAGGGCTAGATGGGATTTTAGTGGTCGGTAAAGCAATATCTGCTACACATGATGCACTGCCTGCGATTCGAATGCAATCAGATTTAGAAAATCTCGGTGGGATTGCAGCATTAGCGGCTTCGATGGCTGTGAAGGAAAATAAATTTCCTAGACAAATAGAGTATTTGATTTTACAGAAGAAAATCGTGAAAGAGGGCTTGATTCCTGAACATATTTTGACAAGAACTTGTGAGCCCCTTCAATATTCTGATGAGCAATTAGTAGCACTGATTGATTCCATTGAGGTGGACGAACCTCTCTATGAATACTCGAATATGCGGATGAATGAAATCTATCAACAACGAATACCATTTGTTGAAATTTCTACAGTGGGGAAACGCATCATTCCTTTCCTTGAAAAAGCATACGCGGGAGCAGAAGGTACTCGTAAGGTGCGAATCGCTCAAGCATTAGCCATGTATGGGTCACCAACTGGAGTACCAACCTTAATCTCAGAAATAATAAACATGCTTCAAGGGGAACAGCTTCCTAAACGGACAGCGGATATATTATATGTTACGATGCCGCCTGACCATGGGGCAATGCCAGATGTATGTTATTTACTCTATTCATTAGGATTAACAAGAGATAAACGGTCTATTAAGGTTTGGCAGCGAGTGGCTGATTTACTAAATCCATCTGAAGAAGACTTTACAGATAAAATGTGGGGGATTTTTTACTATATTCATGCGCTTTGTGTTGGTGCTGAAAAATTAGGTGTTGTGGATGCAGTTCCATTCCTTAAGCAGCTGCTATCAATTCCAGCTATAAGCAATCAGTATTGTTATGAGGGTCATCAAGCAGACTTTTTCTTAGAAAGAAGAGCCCTCCTTGAATTAGCTATCGGAAGGGCATTAGCACGGTGCGGCAGTTCTGAAGGATATGAAATATTAATTAACTATCTTGATGATGTACGTTCCTTACTAAGTAAGCAGGCATATACAGAATTAAAACGATTAAGCGGACTCGGCCATAAAAAAGACCAAAAAAGGTGGAGTGAATGGCTAAAGAAGAATTTGAATCGTCTCCACCCTCAACCATATATCCTAATTACGGATCAGGCTATCGAAAATGAAGCCATCTCAAGAAGAATATAAATGGTTATGTAAGAAAGGGGTTAAAAAATCCATGGCAATCATTACTTTTCCTAAAGATTTTCGCTTTGGCGTCTCAACAGCATCCTATCAAATTGAAGGTGCCTATAACGAAGATGGCAGAGGTATGTCTATATGGGATACCTATAGCAGGATTCCTGGTATGGTCCTAAATGGTGACAATGGTGATACCGCTTGTGACAGCTATCATCGTATGGATGAAGATATTGCATTATTAAAAGAATTAGGTGTTAATACCTATCGTTTCTCCATTGCATGGCCAAGAATTTTTCCAAACGGCCGAGGAGAATTCAATCAAAAAGGGCTAGACCACTATCATCGGTTTGTTGATAAGCTATTAGAAAACGGAATTGAACCACTTTGTACCATCTATCACTGGGATTTGCCGCAGGCACTTCAAGATGAGGGCGGCTGGAAGAATCGCCAAACAATTGAGGCATTTATTGAGTACTCCGATTTATTGTTCCGTGAGTTTTCAGGAAAAATTAAATCTTGGTTAACGATTAATGAACCTTGGTGTGTTTCCTTTTTAGGATATTTCGTTGGCGAGCAGGCTCCAGGGGAAAAAGACCTCCAAACTTCTCTTGATGTTGCCCATCACCTTTTGCTGGCACATGGACGAGCTGTAAAGCGATTTAAAGAACTTGGTATTCCTGGAGAAATTGGTTTTGCGCCAAATGTTACATGGTATGAACCATTTAGCAATCGACCAGAAGATATCGAGGCTTGTAAGCGAATCTCAGCATGGTTTATGGAGTGGTTTTTAGACCCTGTATTTAAAGGAAGCTATCCGCAAATTTTAGTAGATTGGTTTGCAAAAAAAGGGGCAAAAGTAAATATTCAGGAAGGCGATATGGAAATCATTTCGCAGCCTACCGATATTTTAGGAATCAATTTTTATACTGGAACGGTATCGCGATATAAAGAAGGAAATGGAACGTTTGATTGTGAACATCTTGATGGTTTATTTGATAAAACCGACATCGGGTTTACCATCTATGCGGATGCCTTTTATAAGGTGTTGATGGATATAAAAAATAAATATGGCGATGTACCAATCTACATCACAGAAAATGGTGCCACTTATAATCAGGACCCAGTCGAAGGTCGTGTTTGTGATGATAAACGAATCAAATACTTAAAGCAGCACTTAACACAGATTAGTCGTGCGCTATCATCCGGTGTGAATTTAAGAGGCTACTGTATTTGGTCATTGATGGATAATTATGAATGGTCTTATGGCTATAGTATGAGGTTCGGTCTTGTTCATGTGGATTATCATACATTGAAGCGAACGAAAAAAGATAGCTATTTCTGGTACAAGAAACTGAATCAAAACCATTGGTTTGAATTGTAGGTGTTACGATGAATATTAATTTTAGTGGTGATTTGCAGGGGCTTGAACAAGGAATAGAGATTATTTGTAGAGAGCTGGGTATTCAGCTATCGAAAGATGGAATTCCTATCCGTGTGGAACAACTAACGGGTCCATTAATGGCTGGCTGCCAGAAAGACCATGGAGTAATCCGCTATCAAGAAAAAATTCACTTTTTTCGTGCATTAGGATTGTGGCTGCAGGAGTTTAAGGAAAGTAATCAATTTGAAATAACTGAAGAGCCACAATTTAAAACAAATGGTGTTATGGTGGATTGCTCGCGTAATGCCGTAATGACCGTAGACGGGATTCATACCCTTTTACGAAAAATGGCTTTAATGGGTTTAAATATTGTCATGATGTACACAGAGGATACCTTTACTGTTGAGAAATATCCATATTTCGGTTATATGCGGGGCCGATATACCGAGCAGGAATTACAAGCATGTGATGACTATGCACATCATTTCGGCATTGAAATGATTCCATGTATTCAAACACTCGCCCATTTAACAGAGGCACTGAAATGGAATTATGCAGCAAAAATAAGAGATACCGCTGATATTTTATTAGCAGATAGTGATGAAACCTATGAATTTATTGAAGAGTTGATAAAAGCAGCCTCCCGACCATTTCGAAGTAAGCGTATCCATATTGGAATGGACGAAGCTCACCAGCTTGGCTTAGGGAAATATTTGGAGGAGCATGGATATCAAAAACGCTTTGATATTATGAATAAGCATCTTCACAGGGTGGTATCACTTGTTGAAAAGTTGGCCTTAAAACCGATGATTTGGAGTGATATGTATTTTCGACTCGGTTCCAAATCAGGAAATTACTATGATTTAAATGCTAACATCCCAGAAGACGTTATTGAATCTATGCCAAAAAATGTTCAATTTGTTTATTGGGACTATTATCATACGGATGAAGAATTTTACCGAACATTCTTGAGAAAACATAAAGAATTTGGTTCAGAGCCGATCTTCGCCGGGGGCGTATGGTCATGGAATGGCATTGCTCCGAACTATGGAAAAACAATCGTTACCACGAATGCGGCTTTAGAAGCTTGTAAAAAAGAAGGAATCCGTGAAGTATTCGCAACCATGTGGGGCGATAATGGATCAGAAACACATCCATTTACCGGATTGGCTGGCCTGCAGTTGTTTGCCGAACACGGATATGCTAGTGAAGTGAGTCAAGAGAAATTAGCCAAGCGGTTCAATTTTTGCATCGGCGGCAATTGGGATGACTTTCTTACTTTAAATGAATTCGATGAGACACCTGGTGTTTCAAAGGATAACCTGCATGAATCACATCCATCTAAATTTTTGTTATGGCAGGATGTTTTACTCGGTTTATATGATGAGAATATTCGTTCCTTGCGGTTAAGTGAACATTACGGAAAATTGGCTTCACGCTTGGAAAAAGCGAAAGACCGGAATACAAGCTGGGCAGAGATTTTTACTTTTTATACTCAGTTGGCTCATGTATTGAGCATTAAAGCAGACATAGGAGTCAAATTAAAGTGTGCCTTTGATCAAAATGATAAACAGAAATTAATACATCTGAAAGATGAACTGCCAATATTACGAAATCTGGTCGATGATTTACGTAAGCTTCACCGTTGTTTATGGTTTTCAACAATGAAACCTTTTGGCTGGGAAATCATTGATATCCGCTACGGAGGAATACTCTCACGATTAGAATCTGCAGAGTATCGAATTAACCAGTGGCTAAATGGTGAGATTGATAGGTTTGAAGAGTTAGAAGTCGAAAGGCTCAACTACGATGCACCATGGATAATGCAAGAAGGTGCATTAGGAAGAAATTCGTACCACCGGATTGTAACTGCGGGGACATTTTCCGGATAAATACTATAGAGGTGTTCACAATGATTATTGGCTTTCAAACTGCAAATTATTTTGCCCGTGCAACGAACTACCAATCAAGTATGGAAGCATGGGGAGAAGCTGAGCGCAAAGTAATTGAAACCTTTAGCTTAGCAGAATTCGACCGCATTTGCCATGATATTCGAGGTGCGGGGTTTCAAAATATGGAATTATGGATGGGACATGCTTTTCCTAAATTTATGACTCCTTATTTTGCAGAAGAATTAAAGAAAATTTGGCAGAGTTATGGTTTAAGCGTCTATTCATATTCTTGTTCGCTTGGCGACCCAATCCGCTATCCAAGATGGACTAGGCTGTGTTTTGAAACAGCCAAAATGCTAGGAATTGACTTAATTACAAGCGGCATTACCAAAGAGTCAGCTCCGGTCATTTATAGTCTATGTAATGAATTTGGGATCAAGGTGGGCGTTGAGAACCATCCAGAAAAGCATCCTGATGAAATCAAGGCGATTATCGGTGATTATGGAGACTTACTTGGTGCGGTTGTTGATACGGGGTGGTATGGAACACAGGACTTTTCTGCATCTGAAGCGATTTTGCAATTAAAGGATTCCTTACTTAATGTACATTTAAAAGATGTCAAAGAAGCAGGCAGGCATAATCCTGTCGCACTCGGAACGGGAATTGCCGGTATTGCTGAGTGTGTTTATGCCCTGAAGGAAATTGGCTATGATCGGACGGTATCCATTGAGCAGGAAGCGGGGGAGTATGATCCAACAGATGACTGCGCCAGTGCTCTTCAATGGATTAAGAGTTTAATAGATGAAAGCAAGCATAATTCCCATTCGGTTATGCTTTAATTACCTTTTAATCAAAAAACGATGAGGAGAATGAAATGATGGTACGGATTGCAGTAGTTGGCACTGGCTGGCAAGGCCAGGGGCATTTAAGTACGATGCAGAAAATATCTGGAATTGAAGTAGTTGGTGTTTGTGAATTAAATGAAGAAACCCTCTTAAAAGCCACAACTAAATTTGGTGTAAAGGGTTTTACTGATTATGTGAAAATGCTTGAGGAAAGTAAGCCTGACGGAGTCATTATATGTACACCACCAGAAGTGCGGGAGTTTCTTGTCCGTGAAGCAGCGGAACGGGGGATCCATTGTTTTATAGAAAAACCGCCTGCAAAAGATCTCGAGATGGCTAAAAAAGTCGATGAGATATTAGATCAATCTGGAGTCATTAACAGTGTTGGCTTTATGTACCGGTACAGTCCTGCTGTTGCCTACATAAAAGAACTTATTAAAGGCAAAAGGGTTGCGTGGGTCCGCAGTGCCATGCTTGATGGTTTAGCACTTCGTCCTAACTGGCCGCGCTGGTTTTTTAATAAAGAAATTTCAGGTGGGCCAGTATTTGATCAGGCGATTCATATCTTTGACCTCTCCCGCTATCTGCTTGGGGAAGTAGAGCGAGTAACTGGTTATCAAGGCAATCTGGTTGTTCAAAAAGGCGGAGACTTTACGGTTGAGGATAGCTTTACCCTTTTGATGAAATACCAAAATGGAATATTACAAAATCATACCCATACTTGGTCCTATCCGGATGTATTTACGCAAATAGAACTAATTTCCGATCAGCTGCATTTAACACTTGATCTTGTTAAAGGAAGTGTGACCGGTAAGGTAGAAGGGGAAGCAGTATCCTTCGAGGCCGAGGAACATGGACTATATCAGCTTGAACTGGAAGCATTCGCGAAGGCCATTGAAGAAAAAAATCCTGAATTCGTGCTAGCAACCTATAAAGACAGTATTCAATCTCTATCAGTTGCCCTCGAAGCACTGGAGGTTCTTGAGGCTGATAAAAAGGTAAATAGTTAAATAAGAACGGCGTCAGAGAATGCCGAGACTGCTAAAGGTGTTCGCAGGCATTCTCTTTGATTACATGTAAAGGAGAGAGTGATATGGGCAGAGCGCTTACTTTTTTAATGGAGTGGCTGTGGAGACTATTATATTTAAATGCAATCTGGATATTGTTTTCATTACCGGTCATTACCGTGATCCCAGCAACAGCTTCGATGTTTAGCGTACTGGACAAATGGGTTAGGGAAGATCAGCATGAGCCAGATTTTAAAGTCTATTTCCGTGAGTTTAAGAGATTATTTCTAAAAAGCTATCTGCTCGGGCTTTCCATTGTACTGATTGGCGGATTACTATTTTTAGACCTGCTGATTCTAAGAAATGCGGTTTCTGATATCTTTGTGACCATTCGCTATGGATTATTGTTGTTTAGCTTATTATTTTTAATTGCCGTGTCCTATAGTTTTCCTGTTTATCTGCGCTATCAGTACCCGTGGTATAAAACACTGTTTTTTTCTTTTATGCTAGGAATCCGTAACCCTGCTATCACATTTTTGATGTCGTGTGGCTTTTTGTTGGTTTTGTTACTGTTTATGTTTGCTACAGGTGTTGGTTTATTATTATTCGCGAGTTCAATAGCTTTAATCAGCACGATTTCTGCACATTTTATCATTAGTAGACTGCCAGAAATAGTGGTTGATTAAGAGTTTTGGCTAGTTTATGTCTATTTTAATTTAACCGCCAAAAAAATTTTATAGAATTTTCAAAAATCAATTGACATGAAAGCGCATTCATATAATAATAGTAATAAGTCCACAACATCCCACAACAAACGTCAATTAAAACACCAAGAAACGATATAATTCCATATGCCTCTGAGAAAAAATTAATGGAGGGAGAAAAGTTTACAATTACAGATCAGTAGTTTGTGAGGGTTGTGACCAAAAAAGAATAATCTATTTAGGGGGAAAATGAATGAAGACAGTAAGAAAAACATTAGTGTCGCTGTTAATTTTGGCAATAAGCTTCTCTTTAATCCTGGCTGGCTGTTCAAGCAAGGAATCCGGAGCAACAAAGTCAAGTGGAAATTCTAAAGACGGTGAAAAAGTTGTTATCGATTTCTGGACCTTTTGGGGTTCTGAAATACGCAGACCAATCATTGAAAAAATTATTGATGATTTCAATAAATCACAGGATAGAATTGAAGTAAAACATACATATCTTCCATTTGGGGATATTTGGACGAAAAACTTAGCATCAATCGCCGCCGGAAATCCAGCAGACTTAATCATTAACGATATAAACGCAGTTGGAACCCGTGCGAAAAACAATCAAATTACGAATCTTGAAAAATATTTGAAGAAGGACCCAGAAGTAAAGGACCGCTTCTTCCCAGAATTGTATAATGCTACTCAGTACAAAGGGGATACTTACGCATTGCCATTCAACACAGATACACGTCTCTTATTCTGGAATAAAGATATGTTTAAAGAAGCTGGCCTTGATCCTAATACACCACCAAAAACATGGGCAGAGTTAGAAGAAATGGGTAAAAAGCTAGATGTGAAAAAAGGAGATAAATTCGAAAGAATCGGTTATCTGCCAAACTATGGAATTGAATCAGATGTCTGGATGATGAATGCAGACGGAAAAGCCTACTGGGATTTTGATGCAAATAAACCGGTTATCAATGATGAAACAAACGTAAAAGCGTTAACATGGATTAAAAACTACTTTGACTATTACGGTGATAAAACCATTAATAATTTTAAGGCGGAATTTGGAGAGCAAACGGCAGATCCATTTGTTGCTGGTAAATTAGCAATAACTACTGATAATGCAAATTTCTTCACGAAACTAAGAGATTATGGTGAAGGAATAAACTTCGGGGTTGCCCCATTACCTGAAATGGAACCTGGAACCGGTAATACAAGCTGGGGCGGTGGATTTGTGGCTGAAATTCCTAAAGGAGCGAAACATCCTGATGAAGCATGGGAATTCCTGAAGTATTTAACTGACGTTCAAGCACAAGAATTCTGGGCAGTGAAGAACTTTGATATTGTTGCCAACAAAGAAGCAGCAGAAAAAGCTTCTGGTAGTGCAGATTTTACAGAGGAAGGCAAGTTGGTGTATTCGGCAGCAAATGAGAACATGAAACAAACTTTGCTTACGCCATTTCCAGTTGAAGCACCTGACTTTATCAATTTAATTAAACCTGAGCTTGAATTGGTTCTATTAGGGAAAAAGTCACCGAAACAAGGATTGGATGCCGCACAAAAGGCAGTAGAAGAGTTGGTTAAAAGTAACAAATAATAATAGTAAATTGTACGGGGAGTGACTTTAATTCGCTCCCTGATTGTTTAACCTTGAAAGAAGGGATGGACGAGATGGAAAGAATGATTTCAGACAAAACAGTAGTTACAAAAAAATTAAAAAAATCGAAAGTTAACGCCTCGTTACAGCGAAAAGAAGGATTGCAAGGATACCTTTTTATTGCACCTTGGATCATTGGGTTTCTGTTTTTTATGGCTGGACCACTGTTATTTTCCCTCTATGGAAGCTTTACCAATTTCAACATCACTTCAAAAATGGATTTTATCGGTCTTGATAACTTCAAAAAAATGTTTACAAATGACCCAATCATTTGGCTCTCACTGAAAAATACGCTTTATTTTGTCGTCATCTCTGTGCCGTTAACAACAGTAGGGGCTGTCCTGCTTGCTGTTCTTTTAAATCAGGGAATAAAGGGGATGCGAGTATTTCGAACCATTTTTTATTTACCGGCTGTTTTATCCGGTGTAGGCGTTTATTTGCTCTGGATGCAGCTTTTAAGTCCTTCTTCAGGATTGGTAAACACACTGCTTGGTTTTGTAGGGGTTGAAGGTCCTGCATGGCTGACAGATCCTTCCTGGACAAAGAACGCCTTAATTTTCATGAAAATGTGGAGTGTCGGCGGCGGAATGCTTTTGTACTTAGCAAGCCTTCAAGGTGTATCACCGTCCTTATATGAAGCAGCTGAGATTGACGGGGCAAGCTCGTTTAGGAAATTTTTTCATATTACATTGCCAATGATTACCCCAGTTATCTTTTTTGATCTTGTGACGAGTACAATTGGGGCCTTCCAGATATTTCAGGAAGCCTACGTAATGAGTGACAGTGGAGATGGAGGACCAGCCAATTCACTGGTATTCTTCAATCTACATATGTGGAACAAAGCGTTTGAGGTTTTCGATATGGGTTACGCAATGGCCATGTCATGGGTATTATTCATCATTATCCTTGTATTAACAGTTTTCAACCTAAAGATTGCCCCACGGTGGGTTCATTATGAAGGGGAGGATCGGAAATGAGTACAGCAGCCCAAACAAATGAAAATTATTTTAAAAGTGCGAATTTCAAGAAAAAAACTGGTAAAACCATTGTCCTAATCATTCTCATTTTAGGAAGTCTGTTAATTTTATCTCCAATCTGGTGGATGATCGCCACCTCTTTGAAGGATATGAAAGAAATCATGACCTATCCGCCAACCTTTATACCGAAAGAATGGCATTGGGAAAACTATTTAATAACACTGCAAAAAGGTCCCTTTTTGCAATATACCTTGAACACTCTGTTTATTACTTTTTTTGTTGTAATCGGAAATGTTGTGGCAAACTCGTTTATTGCTTACGGATTTGCAAAAATCCAGTTTAAAGGCCGGAATGTTTTGTTCGCATGCGTCCTTGCAACAATGATGATTCCCGGATTTGTTACACTAGTTCCGCAATATGTGATTTATGCAAAGCTGGGATGGTTAAACACCTATTTACCGTTAATTCTCCCTGCTTTCTTTGGAAGTGCCTTTAATATTTTCTTACTTAGACAGTTCTTTTTGACGATACCGAATGAACTAATTGAAGCCGCCAAAATTGATGGAGCTAATCATTTATATATATGGTGGAAAATTTTCATTCCACTGGCAAAACCGGCGATTGCCACTGTTGCCATTTTTTCATTTAATGGAGCATGGAATGATTTTCTTGGTCCACTATTATACCTAAATGATGAGTCTCTCTATACGCTGCAGTTGGGTTTGCAAATATTTAAAGGTCAAAATGATACTCAATGGAACTTTTTGATGGCAGGTTCGATTATGGTATTACTTCCGGTTATCACCATCTTCTTCTTCTTCCAGCGCTACTTTATTGAAGGAATGAACTTAACAGCTGGATCTAAGGGATAATCCGAACCTTTTGGAATTTTAAAGGAAGGAATTGTTTAATTAATGGCATTACTAGGAATTGATATTGGGACTACCCATTGTAAGGCAGGGGTATTTAAAGAAAATGGATCCGTTATTCAGATAGCTGTCCGCCCAACCATTGCCCATTATAACCGTCAAGGAGAACCGTATTATTTGCCTGAAGAAATATGGGGAAATATTACAAGTTGTTTAAAGGAAATTATGCTTTGCTGTGAGGAAGAGGTATCGGCTATCGGCATTACAAGTATGGCAGAAACTGGGCTGCTGGTGGACAAGCAAACAGGAAAACCAAGGACCCATTTCATTCCATGGTTCAGCCGATGTGCTGAAGCCGAAGCGGAGGAAATTTCCAATGAGGATATCCCTCTAAATCGCTTTCAGAAAACCGGCCTCCATAATAGTTACAAATATGGGCTTGCAAAATTAATACGGTTAAAAAGGCAGCAAACCTGCATTTTGGAAGGGGCTGTCTGGCTGTCAGCTTCGGATTTTATTGCTTATATGCTTACCGGGAATTTTGCAACAGATTATTCTCTGGCGGCAAGAACCTATGCGTTCAGGATTGATCAACAAGTATGGGATCGGGACTGGATTAGGCATTTCAATCTTCCGGACCAATTATTTCCGGAAGCATTGCCAAGCGGAACAAAAATGGGAGTAACTCTGTCGACGGGGTTGGAAGAGCTCGGAATACCTCGAGGGATACCTGTTACAGTTGCAGGTCATGACCACCTCGTAGCTGCCCTTGCCGTTGGTGCTATCACCCCTGGAAGTGTATTTGATTCTATTGGTACAGCTGAAACACTTGTAGGGGCGATAGAGAAAAAGCAGCTTACGGAAATGGAATTTGCATCAGGTATTACGTTTGGATGTCATGTCGTGAAGGACAGATTCTTTTGGATGGGAGGAATTTCAGCCTCCGGAGGTTCAATTGAATGGTTTAGAGAGCAGTTTTCTGATCAAAAAATGTCCTATGATGAAATTATGAGTCTATCAGCCAAATCATTAGAGGGGCCGTCCGGTATTTTATACTATCCATACTTATCCGGGAGTGGTTCCCCACAGCCTGACCCGTTTGCAAGAGGAGCTTTCATCGGTCTCAAGACATCTCATAAACGTGAAGATCTTTTGAAAGCGATGATGGAGGGAACTGCATTCGAACTGGAATCGATTCGCAGATCAGCTGAAAGAATGGCGGGACATCGGATTAATCAAATGATTTCTGTTGGCGGAGGGACAAAAAACCATTACTGGATGCAAATAAAATCAGACATTACAAACTGCCATTTGATCATTCCGGAAATAAATGAAGCGACCCTGCTTGGAGCCGCTATTACAGCAGGGATTTGCTCAGGTATGTATAAGAACGAAGAAGAAGCTGCAAAGGCAATTCAATTTACTAAACCTAACGAAATAGCACCTAATCAGCAGCTTCATCATGAATATAAACGCTTGTACGAAGAAGGATATATGGGGCTTCAACTACATTTGCGGAACTTTTATCAAAATTTCCGCTAACCGATTTAAATGAAAAAAAACAAATCAAAGGGGGACAAGGTTAATGGCAAAGAATAGTAATCTAGTAAATGTACTGCCGTTAAAAGAAGTATTAATAGAAGCTGAAAAAAAGGGCTATGCAATTGGTTCTTTCTCACCACGATATACTCCAATGATTCGCCCGGTTTTACGAGCTGGAGAAAAGACAAAATCTCCATTGATTGTCCAAATTTCTCAAAAAGAATTAGAACGGTATGGCATTACCCCGTTTGAATTTGGAGAAGAATTTTACAAGGCCATTGAGGAAGAAAAAATTACAGTGCCAGTTGTTCTTCATCTTGATCATACAAAGGAATTCTCCGTTATAGAGGATACGATTGAAGCAGGGTTTACTTCTGTCATGATTGATGCTTCTGAGAAAGAGCTGGATGAAAATATTGCCATCAGTAAAGAAGTGGTTAAATTTGCTCATGCAAAAGGTGTTTCTGTCGAAGCGGAACTTGGAAAAATCGGAACAACTGATTTTGTGGAAACTGACAAAGATGAAGAGCTCTATACAGACCCTGAGGAAGCACTGAAGTTTGTGAATGAGACTGGCTGTGATGCGCTGGCTGTTTCGGTCGGAACGGCACATGGTGTCTATCTAGTCAAACAGCCAAAGGTCGACGTTGACCGCTTAAGGGCAATCAGAAAATTAACCCCGGTTCATTTAGTTCTTCACGGAGGATCCGGTGTACCATCTGAAATGATTAAAGAGGCGACAAAGCTTCCGAATGGCGGTATAAGTAAAGTTAATATCGCAACCGATTTAGAACTTGCACTTCTAAACGCCCTTGGAAGAAAAGAAAGAATGACCAACGAGGAGTGCAAAGCACTTTCAAAGGAGCAGTTAGAAATTGCTCGAAATGCAGTTGAGGCAACAGTAATTGAAAAAATCCAGTACTTTCTTGGAAGCGCGGAACAGGCAGAAAGCTTTCAAGCATAAATAGGTAGGTCACTTATAAAAGCAAAGAACTGCTCTAGATATGCCGAGAAGTTTATCTTTTAAAGGAGGTTTTTCGGATGACCCAATCCCCTTTCCCTATTAGAGGGGTTATTGAAGGATTTTATGGATTATTTTACACGGCTCCCGAGCGAAATGATTTAATCTCCTTTATTGCGGATCATGGATTTAATCTATACATATATGGACCGAAAAATGACCGCCAGCATCGCGCCCGCTGGAGGGAGCCTTATCCTGATTTCATTATGGAACAGTTTGCTGAAACAGTAGCTCATTCAAGGAACATTGGAGTAGATTTCTCCTACAGTATTGGTTCTGGTGTTTCAATTAATTATGCATCGGAAGAGGATTTTCAATTAATTACTGAAAAATTTAAAGCATTTTATGAGATTGGTGTCAGAAATTTTATGATCATGCTAGATGACATAGCTGCTGAATTTCATCATGAGGAAGAGCGGCAAATGTTCGCCAGTTATGCCGAAGCACATGTTCATGTTGCGAATCGACTGATTCTTTGGTTAAAATCACTTGATAAAACGTGCAGGCTCTCTCTCTGTCCAACTGATTATCATGGTATAGCGCCATTCAGCGACTATATTCATGAACTGGGTAAAGGATTAAACAAAGAAATTGACATCTTTTATACAGGGCCTGAGATTTGTTCGAAAACAATTTCGGAACAAGATGCAGCTGACTTTGCATCGGCGGTCCAAAGAAAGCCGATTATTTGGGATAACTACCCTGTTAATGATTTAGCTATGACTAGTGAAATGCATATCGGTCCTATCAGCGGCCGCGAAGCGTCTCTTACAAAAGTGTGTAAAGGGTTTATTGTCAATACGATGAGCCAGGCAGAAGCATCTAAAATTGCTTTGCTAACATTCTCGGATTTTTTCAACCACCCGAAGGAATATGACCCGTGGACCTCATGGGATCATGCCCTGAAAACAATTGGTGGTGAGGAAAACTACGAGGCTTTACGTCTCTTTGCTGAAAATTGCCTGTATTCATGCCTCGATTATCCGGCGGCAGCATCATTGGAGCAGTTAACTTCAAAAGCCCTTTGTGCCCTTCAATCAGGTGAAAAAGCATCTGTTAGCCAAGATATTCAAAATCTGTATGATTACCTGATCGAACTAGACGAAGCGGGGTACCAACTTAAATTCAGAATGACCAATTATGCTTTGCGCAATAATCTGGTCCAATGGATAGAACTCATGGAAAGCTGGGCATGGGCAGGAAGAAGGGCGATCGACGTTTTAAGGACAATGGAAAACAATGAGGACATTCGGTCCCCTCTCAACTGGCTGCAGGAGTCGGCCAATGAAGTACGGAACCATCCAAAGCGGTATGCTGGGAACGTCCTATTCCCATTGATTGAGCACGTTGAGTCGAAAGTCTTTGAGGAAAAGGGGTCATGCATACTATGATGAAGAAAATTTCAACAAATCTTTACTTATATGAAGATACATGTAATGTATACGTGATTAAGACCGAAGAAAAGGCGGTCTTAATTGACTTTGGAGATGGAAATGTTCTTAAGCATCTTGATACAATCGGGGTTGAGAGTGTAACAGATGTTTTCATGACCCATCACCATCGGGACCAGTGCCAGGGGCTTGCTGTTGCTGTTAACGAAGGGATCCGAATCTGGGTACCACATAATGAACAAGATTTATTTCATCATATTGATGAACACTGGCTGGCTAGGGAAATTAATAACAACTACAATATGAGACAGGACCGTTTTTCACTCCTTCAATCTGTACCAGTGTATAAAACATTAAAAGATTATTCTACACATGTTATAAACGGGATCAAGTTTTCGATTATTCCCAGCCCTGGCCATTCAATCGGTTCCATTACCATAATAGCGGACATTGACGATAAGAAGACAGCGTTTACAGGTGATCTGATTTATGCCCCTGGAAAGGTTTGGTCTTTAGCGGCTACACAATGGTCGTACAACGGTGGTGAGGGTATTGCTTTAAGTGTGCTTTCGCTATTGGATTTAAAAGACCGGGAACCTGATTTGCTTCTGCCCTCTCATGGCCAAATAATGGAGGAGCCATCTTCAGCTATGGAACTCCTTATTAAGCGTTATGCAGTATTGATGGAACAAAGAAAGCAAAATCCAAGATTATTTAAATTGCGGGAAAATCCATATCAATCCATTACACCTCATTTATTGCAAAACTGCACAAGCATGTCCAATGCCTATGTTGTTTTATCGAAAAGCGGCAAAGCGCTGTTTATTGATTTTGGTTACGATTTTATTGGCGGAATCGGATCTGGGAGTGACAGGGCTTCAAGAAGACCTTGGTTATATACTCTTTCAAGGTTAAAGGAACAGTACGGAGTTGAAAAAATTGATGTTGTCATTCCAACCCATTTTCATGATGATCATGTGGCGGGAATAAACCTATTGCGGGATGTAGAAGGAACTGAGGTTTGGTGCCCTGAAAATGTGTCAGAGGTTTTAGAAAACCCTAAAAAATATGATTTGCCGTGTGTGTGGTATGATCCGATAAAAGTGGATAAACAGCTGACGTTAAACCAAATATTTAAGTGGGAAGAGTTTGAATTTATTGTTTATGAGCAGGCAGGGCATACACTATATGCGGCTGCTATTGAATTTATCGTAGATGGTAAGAAAGTTCTTGCAATTGGAGACCAATATCAAGGTGATAATGGCCAATTCAATTATGTGTATCATAACCGATTCAGAATATCGGACTACATTGACAGCGCTGAACTCTATAAGTCTGTTAAACCTGACCTTATTATTTCTGGACATTGGGATCCAATCGTTGTAACTGAGGAATTTCTTCTGCAAATTGAAGAAAAAGGGAAGGTGCTTGAACAACTACATAAAGACCTTTTGCCTTTAGGTGAACTGGATTTTGGGGCGGAAGGCTTTGGGGCGTCCATACAGCCATACCAGACAGAGGTACAGTCAGGGCAAAATTTTTCAGTAACCGTTGAAATAAAGAACCCGTTCCCAGAAGAAAACGAGATCATTGCGAAAATGATCACGCCAGACAGCTGGGAAATTAATAAGAGAGAATTCAATACAAAGCTGCCTGGCAATGAAACCGCACAATTTACAACATCCATTACAATTCCTGCAGGAACAACGGGCTACAGGGAACGAATAGCAGTGGACCTTACCGTAGGTAAGCGTCGTTTCGGACAGCATGCAGAAGCACTTGTAACAATAAAGGATCTGCCAATTTTAGGAGGTGCAAAAAATGACTGAAAAAAATATTTCGATGATGGAAAAACAACTGCCGAAAACAAAAGAAAAAACCTTACATATGATTGGAAATGCTCATCTTGACCCCGTATGGCTATGGCAATGGCAGGAGGGATTCCAGGAAACAAAAGCAACATTTAGGTCTGCGCTTGATCGGATGAAGGAGTATCCTGATTTCGTGTTCACGAATAGTTCAGCCGCTAATTATGAATGGATTGAAAACAATGAGCCTGAGATGTTTGAAGAAATCAAACAGCGTATTCAAGAAGGCCGGTGGGAAATTGTCGGCGGCTGGTGGATTCAGCCGGATTGCAATCTCCCGAGCGGGGAGTCGTTTGTACGCCAAGGTCTTTATGGTCAGCGTTATTTCCACGAGAAATTTGGGGTAACCGCAAAGGTTGGCTATAATGTTGATAGTTTTGGACATCATGGTATGCTTCCACAAATATTAAAGAAAAGCGGCATGGATTATTATATTTTTATGCGTCCAAGCCCGCAGGAAAAAGGACTTCCAGGAAGGTTGTTCTGGTGGGAATCAGATGACGGCTCACGCGTTTTAGCCTATCGAATTCCATTTGAATATTGTACATGGGGCAAGGATGTTGAAAAACATATACGTAGAAATGCAGGAGAATTAAAAGCACCATTTAATGATTTAATGACATTTTACGGTGTTGGTAACCATGGCGGTGGTCCAACGAAGGAAAATATTGAAAGCATTAAACAATTGAATGAAAATTCGTCATATCCAACGCTCGTGTTTAGCACAGTAAATAAATTTTTTGATGAACTCATGGTAAAGAATCTTCCGTTTCCAGTTGTCCATGATGACCTTCAGCACCATGCAAGCGGATGCTACTCTGTTCATTCGGGAATTAAAAAATGGAACCGTGAGGCAGAAAATGCCCTGATTAAAGCTGAGAAATTCTCGGCACTAGCGGATTGGACGACAGGACAAAAATATCCTGCTTCTGAATATAAACAGGCATGGAAAAATGTATTATTCAATCAATTCCATGACATTTTAGCAGGGACAAGTATAGAAGCAGCATATGAGGATGCCCGGGATATGCACGGAGAGGCAATGTCTATTGCTAAACGGGGTGTCAACTACGCGATTCAATCTATGTCTTGGAGAATTGATATAGAAGAAGAAAAAGGGATGAAACCGATTGTTATCTTTAATCCTCATTCGTGGAACAGTACTGTAAATGTTGAACAAGAAATAGGCGGATTAAAGCCGGAGGATATTTTAGTAGATGAAGAGGGAAATCAAGTCCCGATGCAAGTGGTTCAATCTCAGGCAACGGCTGGGGGCCGTTCACGCATCAGCTTTATTGCGAAGCTTCCTTCAATTGGATACCGAGTATATAAAATCGTTCAACGTGAAACTGGTAAAGAATTTACATCTATAAAGGCAAGTGACACTAGCTTGGAAAATCACAATTTTCGAGTTGTAATCGATCAACAAACCGGATTTGTCACGAGCATATATGATAAACAAAAGAAGCTGGAAATACTAGGAGAGCCAGCAGCAAGACCAGTCGTCATGAACGATCATAGCGACACATGGTCGCATAATGTTCTTCAGTTTAATGGCGAAGCAGGCACCTTCAAAGCAACCAGCGTAAAACTGGTGGAACATGGTCCAGTAAAATCAGTTATTCGCGTTATCAGTGAATATGGAAAATCGACACTCGTTCAAGACTTTACCATGTATAAGGAGTTAAACCAGATTGATGTCCATTGTACAATAAATTGGCAGGAACAATTTAAAGCACTAAAGATTAAGTTCCCTGTCGATCTTATCTTCAGAAAATCAACCTATGAAATTCCTTATGGGCACATTGTTAGAGAGGGCAATGGTGAAGAAGAGCCTGGACAAAACTGGATTGATACTTCTGGAACTCATCCATCAACAGGCGAATTATACGGGTTCAGCTTACTAAATGACGGCAAATACAGCTTCGATATCCATAACAAAGAAATGAGTATGACGGTCCTTCGCAGCCCGATTTATGCACATCATGACCCGCTAGTACCGGAAGAAGACCGATATTATTCATTTATTGATCAGGGAATTCAAAGATTCACTTACTCCATGCTGCCGCATGAAGGGAATTGGGAAACAGCTGGAACTGTAAAACGTGCAGCAGAATTGAACCAAAATCCAATTAGCATTATTGAAACCTATCATAAAGGTTCACTCCCACAAAAAGATTCTTTCTTGTCTGTTGATGTTGAGAATGTCATTGTAAGTGTCATAAAGCAAGCGGAGGACAATGAGGATCTTATTGTGCGTGCCTATGAAACAGCAAATGATGAAACTACGGCCATCATTTCTCTTCCTAAATGGAACCGACAAATAAAGACTAAGTTTAAGCCGTCAGAAATAAAAACATTCCGTATTCCAAAAGATTCTTCCGAACTAGTAATGGAAAATAATTTACTGGAGTGGGAAGAATAAGAAAGTCTTATGAGCACTTACTTAATAACAAGAGGAGTAAAGTACATGATTGTGTCGCAGCGCCGTAAGTTAATAAAAGAACTATTAATAAAAAATAAGAGTGTAAAGGTTTCTGACCTTGTTAATTTACTGCATGTATCAGAAGAAACAATCCGGCGGGATTTGAATCAACTTGAAAAAGAAGGTGTTGCCGAGAAAAACTACGGTGGAGCAGTCCTAATAGAGGAGGTCGAAAACCAATTTTTCATTCCTCCTGTGGATAAAAGAAAATTCCAATATTCTCGTGAGAAAGAGTTAATTGGGAAGGCAGCATCCCAATTGATAAAAGAGGGACAAACAATCATTTTTGATGCTGGATCAACAACCTGGTATGTAGGGAAAAACTTACCAGATAAAAGTAACTTGACGATTATAACCAATGCTATGAACGTTGCTGAGGAATGCAGCAAGGATGAAACAGCCTCCATCTATTTATTAGGCGGGAAACTAAGGAAGAATTCGATGAGTCTTGTTGGACCTCAGGTAGAGTCTGAATTACAAAACTACAATGCCGATTATGTGTTCCTTGGGACAGCGGGAATATCGTTAAGGCATGGGTTTACAAGCTCTGATTTGTATGATGCGGAAATGAAACGGGCGATGGTTTCTGCAGGACAAAAGATTGTTGTTGTGGCCGACCATAGCAAGCTGCATAAAGCAGGTTTAACTCCTTTTTGCCCTTTTGATCAAGCAGATATGTTTATTACCAGTGACCTTGCTGATATAGAAATCCTAAAGGAAATTGAAAAAAGAGGTGTAGAAGTAATTGTAGTACCTCTATCAGAAGATACGTTGGATAAATTGGTTTAGTAAGCTTTCTCTAGGTAGAAAGGAAGTGAGGGGATAAAGCAGCTATGTTTGTTTTTTCCCCTGACTTCTAGGAAATTAACATACTATTAAAATATTCAAAATGCAAAAGGAGGTTTTTAAATGGTAAATGTTGCTTTATTGAGTAAATGGCATGTTCATGCTGACGATTATGCACGTCAAGCAAATCAAAATCAACATCTGGAAATCAAAATCGTATGGGATGAAAATGCCGAACGTGGGAAAGAGTGGGCAAGTAAGCTCGGTGTTCCTTTTGAACAAGATTTAATGAAAGTTTTATCTAATCCGGAGATTGAGGCAGTTATTGTAGATACGCCAACAAACCTTCACAAAGAAATCATCCTGTTATCGGCAGAAAATAAAAAACATATTTTTTCTGAAAAAGTACTGGCTTTTACGGTGGAAGATTGTAAAGAGATTTTTGAGGCAGTCCAAAAAAACAAAGTAAAATTGATGGTTTCTTTGCCCCGACTAACTGAAAATTACTACTTATACGCCCAGCAGGTTATCGATGAAGGGTTATTAGGGAAGCTGACTTATATTCGCTGCCGATTAGCACACAATGGTGGTGTTCCATTTGAAGGAAATCCAAACGGATGGCTACCGAAACACTTCTTTAATAAAGAGGAATGCGGCGGGGGTGCATTTATTGACTTAGGGGCGCACCCGATATATTTAACGAATCGCCTTGCAGGACCGGTAAAAGCTGTGACAGCAAGGTTACAAAAACAATTTGGTTATGAAATAGATGATAATTCCGTCGCAATTATTGAATATGAAAACGGTGCTTTAGGAACGATTGAAACCGGATTTCTTTCAGGACGAAGCCCTTTCCAGCTGGAACTTTATGGGACTGAGGGAGCTTTATTAATAGAGGATAATAAGATTCGCTTAAATTCTAAACAGGCAGGCGAGGGTTGGAATGTCCCTGAAAGCCTGCCAGAAGCACTTCCGATGCCGTTAGAACAATGGGTAAATTCGATTATTGATGAAACCGTTCCAACCATTTCGGAAACTGATGTTCAAGGGTTAACGTTAATCAATCAGGCTGCACTGCTATCGCAGAATCAAGGCCGAAGAGTAGAAATAGCTGAAATTATGAAAGATAAACAAAGAGTATGAATCGGAGGGAAAGAAAAATGGGGAAAACATTAAGAGTAGGGATTATCGGAGCGGGCGGCATCGCAAAGCATGCACATATTCCAAACTATTTAAAATGCGGAGAAAAAGTTGAGATAGTTGCAGTAAGCGATGTTGTAAAGGAAAAGGCTGATCAATTAGCAGCAGAATTCAATATTCCCCATGCTTTTACAAGTTTTGAAGAAATGTTTCAGACTCTAAATTTGGATGCGGTCAGTATTTGTACACCAAATAAATTCCATTATCATGCCACGATAGCCGCATTAAATGCAGGATGTCATGTTCTATGTGAAAAGCCGCCAGCTATGACAGCAAAAGAAGCAGAGGAAATGGCCATCGCTGCTGATAAGGCCGGAAAAATCCTAACTTATGGATTCCATTATCGTCATGCACCACAGGTAGAAGTTTTAAAGCGCTTTATCGACGCTGGCGAACTTGGTGATATTTATGCTGCACGTGTAACGGCAATGCGTCGCAGGGGAATTCCTGGATGGGGTGTATTCACAAACAAAGAACTTCAAGGCGGAGGACCTTTAATTGATATCGGGGTCCATATGTTGGATACTGCATTATATTTAATGGGTTATCCAGAACCGGATACTGTATTTGGAGTAACCTATCAAAAACTTGGTAACCGAAAAGGAGTAGGACTCATGGGAACATGGGATTGGGAAAATTTCTCGGTTGAAGATATGGCGCGAGGAATGATCACTTTCAAAAATGGGGCTTCCATTCTATTAGAGTCTGCATTTGCTGCTAACGTCGAGAAGGCTGATGAAATGAATGTGACGTTAATGGGGGACAATGGTGGAGCAGATGTATTCCCACTAAAGATTTATCAAGAAAAACATGAATCGTTAATTGATCTCACTCCAGCATATTTACCAAAGAGAGATTATCATGAACTAGAGCTTAGTAGATTTGTAGATGCGTGTTTAGATGGTACTTCACCATTAAGTACTGCCAAACAAGGCGTCTATCTCCAACAAATCATTAACGGACTATACCAATCAGCGGCCAAAGGTGAGGCTGTAAAATTAGGTGAACATGTACAAGTTTAATTAAAAAATAATAGAAATAAGGGGTGGCAGGTATTCTTTTAAGCCGCCTCTTATTTAATAATAGGGGGAAATTCCTTTGAGTAAAATTGGCTTACAATTATTTTCTGTGTGGAAGGATGCCGAAAAAGATTTTTTAGGAACGATTCAAAAAGTGGCTGAGCTTGGATACGAGGCAATACAATTTGCGGGCTTTTATGATACTCCAGCTGACAAGCTGCAAAATGTATTAAAAGAAAATGGAATCTCTGTTGCAGGGGCACATATAGGGATCGAGAAGCTTTTAGATGATGAATTAAAGAAGAGTATTGAATACAATATTGCAATTGATAATAACTTACTTATTTGTCCTGCGCTTCCAAAGGAAATGAGACAAACAGCTGATGATTATAAGAAATCAGCAGAGACACTGAATCAAATTGGCGAAACATGTAAAAAGGCAGGTTTTACTTTTGCCTATCATAACCATGCATTTGAATTTGAACAGTTTGGAAGTGAAACGGGATTTGATCTGCTATTGGGTCACACAAACCCAAATTTAGTAAAAATGGAATTAGATTGTTATTGGGCTAGCTTCGCGGAGCATGACCCTTTAGAAATCATTCAAAAATATAAAAATCGTGTCGTGTCCCTGCATATAAAAGATATGAAAATTGTTAATGGTAAAAAAACTGGGATTGAAGTAGGGAAAGGTCAACTTGATATTGCCTCGCTTGTTAGGATGGGGAATAAAGTTGGCGTTGAGTGGTTCACGGTTGAGCAGGAGGAATTTGAACGGGATCCTTATGAAAGTCTTTCCATTAATGTAGATACGCTTAAACAATTAATGTTGGAGACAAAAATTTGATGACTAATATTATTCCTAGACCGGAATATCCAAGACCTAATTTCAATCGAAATGAGTGGTTAAATCTTAACGGCCAATGGAACTTTGAATTCGATGATCACAATATTGGTTTAAGAGAAGAGTGGTATGTAAATCATGATTATCAACAAGAAATTATTGTTCCGTATGCTTTTCAATCGAAACTAAGCGGTATTCATACAAATGAGTTCCATGATGTTGTTTGGTATGAAAGAACATTTATGATTCCGGAAAAGTGGCAGGGGAAACAAATACATCTTCACTTTGGTGCCGTTGATTATCGTGCATCTGTCTGGGTCAATGGAAAGGTTGTCGCTTCTCATGAAGGAGGACATACTTCTTTTTTTACTGATATAACAGATACTTTAATGGACGGATTAAATAAAGTTGTCGTAAGGGTAGAAGATATATCAACTGAATTGGAGCAACCGCGTGGAAAACAATACTGGGAGAAGGAATCTAAAGGGATTTTTTATACCCGAACAACCGGCATTTGGCAAACGGTTTGGTTAGAGCCAGTAAATCACTCTTACATTGAGAGAGTAAAACTAACACCCAATATCGATACAGGTGAAGTAACGGTTGAATATCTTATTCAGAACCGATCAGAAAAACAAGAGCTAGAAATAGAAATCTATTCTCAAGATTTAGTTGTTGCAAAAGAGTCTCGTAAAGTAAATCTTGATCAACGCAAGAATAAACAAGTGGTTTTGTTGAAGGATTTCGAGAGCGGTAACGGTAAACTTTGGAGCCCGGAACAGCCATTTCTTTATACGATTAAACTCTGTTTAAAAGTAGACAATGAGATTGTTGATAAAGTTGAAAGCTATTTTGGGATGAGAAAAATTTCAATTAATAACGGAAAAATTGAATTAAACAATAAGCCTTATTATATGAAACTGGTTCTAGATCAAGGATATTATCCTGATAGTCTACTAACCGCCCCAACGGATGAAGCTATAAAGAGAGATATCGAATTAACAAAAGAAATGGGCTTTAACGGAGTGAGGAAACACCAAAAGGTCGAGGAGCCTCGTTTTCTTTATTGGGCAGATCACTTAGGAATTCTTGTCTGGGGTGAAATGGCTAACTGCCATACGTTTACCGATAAAGCCATAAAACGGATTTCGTCTGAATGGCAGGATGCAATAGAACGCGATTATAATCACCCTTCTATTGTTGCTTGGGTACCTATTAATGAAAGCTGGGGTGTTCCTCTATTAAAAAGGGATCCACGTCAAGCGAATCATTTAGTAAGTATGTACTATTTAACAAAATCATTGGACCAGTCTCGTCTAGTTATTTCAAATGACGGGTGGGAACACACCGTTTCAGATGTCTTAACTATTCATGACTATGAAGGTGAGAAGGAAGTTTTAAAAGAAAGATATTCCAGGCTAGAAAATACATTACAGTTTACACCTGCAGACCGCTTTTTATTTGTCCCTAGCTTTCATTATAAGGGTGAGCCCATTATGGTTTCGGAGTTTGGCGGTATTGCCTATCAGAAAAGTGAATGGCAAGGATGGGGCTATACATCTGCCTCAAATGATCAAGATTTTATCGAGCGATATTATCTTGTTGTTTCTAGTTTGCTGGAATCACCGCTCGTTCAAGGATTCTGTTATACCCAAATTACAGATGTCGAACAGGAAATTAATGGACTTTTAACCTATGACAGAAAGCCAAAGGTTGACCTTAGCATAATTCGTGAAATCAATGAAGGTAAAAAGTTTACGTTTACTGTGAAAGACTAACCCTGAATCCAGGAGTGTTTAAGTTATATTTTACAGTTTTTAAAGATACAAAAGGGGAGCTTTCAACAATCATTAATTAAATCGAACAAAAAGGCGTGAAACCGTTTAGTTTGGTTTCCGCCTTTTTATGGAGATTATCTAATTGAGTTTACTTATTATGTGCTAATATCTCATGACGATAATGCTAGAATATGCCTTAAATAGTCGAGTGAACGCTCCACATCCTCTGTCATAGTTCGAACAGGCTGGGTGCTTTGTGGATGCCATAGTTCGAGTGCCAGCCAGCCGTTATACTTTGCAGCTGCTGCGGAATTGAGCAAGGAGACGAAATTAATATCTCCTTCAAGTAAGTCCTCAGTTGGTACATGCCCACGTTGATTACGTAAATGGAAGGCAAAGACTCGATCCGGATAGTCAGTTACCCACTCAATGGGATTGCAGCCAGCAACATGTGCCCAGCCAGTATCTATACATAGTCCAACAAGCGGATCTGCATATTGGATGACCGATCTTAAGTCACCTCTGGCATTGTGATTGTCTGCCGCATGGTTATGCAGACAAACCTTTAAACCTAGGGAGGCAACAAGTTCGGATATACGAGATAGGTTTTCACCCTGCTGTTTGAAATGATCCTCCGACTTAGAAACTGGATTTTTCCAACTGATAGGGTCAGCATTTATTAGTAAATCGGTGCCGTCTGCTGCTGCCAAGCGTTCAGCAAATGGTAACACTGTTTGCACCACTCCAAGACCGTTGAATGGTATATGTAAAGGGAGACCGATATAAGAGGCCGATACGGCCAGCCCAAAGGAACGTGCCAATTTTAGTTTTTCAGTATCAGCATCAATCTCGACAGCGTCCAGACCTGCTTCTGCACAAGCGTGGAATAAATCTTCCCACTGAGGTTTTTTGCCATCCATTTTCCAGCGTTCTGTCCAGCCGTACATATTTGAAGAAAATCCTTTTATGTTCAAAGTGTTACTCCTTTCTGCACCATTTCTATCAGTTGTTTTTGTCCGGTTTCTGCAGTTGTATATATGGATGTTAGGCAACGAAAATTATTCAGTGCTTGTTGATTAACGTTAGCATGTGATTCAAGGCCTTTCACTTTTCGATAAAAGTGATGGAGTGGATTGTCGAAAATCGTGTACTCACTTCTCGGTCCTGTTTCTATCTGTTCCTCTATAATTTGACCGTGCTTATCGTAACGAAGGAAGACAGGCTGCCTAGAATCAAATGGTGTCCACCTAAGTGAACCAAGTGTACCCTCGATTTCTGCCCTTACATAACTTTCTCCGTGTGCACATGAAGCACGCTCGTAATGGACATGAATTGGATGGTTACCACTGCTGAAAGTCATGAAGGCGCCGACATGTGTTTCAACATCGAAGGGTGTATCCAAGGGATCAATTTCAGTTTGGGGCTTTGCCGTCCATGCAGTATGGATTTCAATGGAGTTTGGATTGAGTATGTCATTCAATGTGGCAAAGTCATAAGGTCCCCAATCCATTAATACACCTCCACCGCTTAGTTTTGAATCTAAAAACCAGCGGCTTGCAGGCTGATATTCGATTCCTGAACGGCTTCGTTCCCATTTGTTTACAAACGTAACATGATAGATTTCACCTAGTGATCCGGACTTGATTACTTTCTTTAATGCCTCCATGTGAGGCATGCCTATAAAACGTACACTGCAGCATCCCAATAATCGGTTATGCTTTTCTGCAAGCTGGACCATTTCTTGAGCTTGAGAACCATTCATCGCAAGTGGTTTTTCACAAAGGACATGGCGGCCAGACTCAATTGAAAGTCTCGTAGGATCAAAATGTGCCATCGGCGGCGTACTGATAATTACTATATCATCGTTCTGTGCTGTCTCGGAGTTCAGCATTTCTTCCACATTTGTAAAGCCAATTGTCTCAGGAAATTGGCTGCAAAATGCTTCTAGTGCAGCAGGATTTGTATCAGCAGCTCGCAATTCAATCGGTTCTGAAAGTTTTTTTGCCGCTTCCGCGTGTGTCCGACCAATTACGCCGGCGCCAATTATATAAAGTCTCAAATTATTCACCTCAGTTAAATATTTATGGTTTTACTCTACCATATCGAAAAAATTAAGTTCTCCTCCAATTAAGCTGATAACTTATCATTTTGTTCAAAGAAAAGATTGTTTAGGAGTTGTGAAAAATGTATGTAGAACACTTACGTTTACAGAGATCGTTTGCGTTTTGCCGTGTATGGGGGTCACATGAGGAGCATGATTTGCATGTCCATGATAGTTTAGAAATAGGGGTAGTTCTTAATAATGAGCTAGAATATAGGTTCAACGAACACACCTACCTCGGGAAGCCGGGGGATGTGTTTTTATGTCGTCCATTCGAGCCGCACTGGAGTTTTGCTCAGTCTGAACAACCGTTCGAATGCATTCTCATCCTGTTCACACCGTCTGCTGTACGGAATATCCCTAATGGAATTCAGCTTCTGAAGCCTTTCTATACTGCACAAGGAATTCAGCCCATTATCCCGTCTAACACCATTTTCGCAAGAGCAATAAGGCAGGCTGCTGTATCTGCGATGGAAGATCAAGAAAAGGAAGAAGATCTTTGGGTGACCCGTCAATATATGCATTTAATCAATATTTTACTACATGTAAATCAGTTTGCTAAAGAATCTCAGTCTGCTGATAATTTGGAATTACCATCTTCTGAAATTGTCGAAATTGTGGGGTACATGCTTGAAAATTATCAGAAGCCAATAAATATTGAAACATTATACTGGCAGGCAGAAATGGGGAGAACAATGTTTTTTAATGAGTTCCGCAGGTTGACTGGACTTAGTCCAAATGAATTTCTTAACTTCCTGCGCCTACAAAGCGCAATGGACCTCCTTCGTTCAACGAACAAGAGTATCATTGACCTTGCCTATGCAAGCGGATTTCAGTCCTTAAGTACCTTCAACAAACAATTTAAAAGGTTTACGGGGCGATCCCCTCGCGAGTACCGACAGATGGTGTAGCTATGTTTGACAACGGTACCCTTGTATCAAGTACAGTTACAATGAATGAAGCATTGGCAAAAACAGTTCTGTTGGGAAATCCTTTCGAGGATAATGGATCCTCTGCCTTTGCCTATTGCAAATAAAATTATTTCTCTATCAAAATACAACTAGGGCTCAGTCTGACTGGAAACTGAGCCTGATAATACACTTTTATTTATTCATTATTTATTAACATTTTTGTATTCAAATGTTCCTATAATATTTGGAAATTAACCAATCGTATACTTCGGTGTCACCTTATCAAAATGAGGATTTTCACCACTGACCATTAACCCCATTCCCCAATCAAAATGTGTATCCTCTACAGGGAAATCCGATGCATTACGATATTGAAATAAAACATTTCTGCGATTTCGTTCACTCTTGTTTACATCAGAACCATGAATCGTTAAATAATTGAAAAATAATACATCTCCAGGTTCAGCTAGACAAGGAGTTCCACTAGAAATAGGATATTCCTTGTGATTCAAATAGTGTCTCCCTACATGTGAAAGGACTCCTTGTTTGTGTGACTGAGGGATGACACGCAGACAGCCGTTTTCTTCATTGCTTTCGTCTAAGTGGACACTTGCTGCCAACATGCTGTGTTTTTCATGAGGAAAGTAAGGGTAATCTTGATGCATCGGGAAAGCAGCACCTTTTTCAGGTGGCTTGACTAGCATTTTTGAATGATGAAGTTGTACATTTGGCCCTATTAATTTTTTCAATATAGATACCATATTTGCATGAGCTAGCGCATTTAAGAAGACAGAGTCATGATAATGAACGTTATGAAATCCCTTCAAAACGAGTCTTCTTAGTTGTTCCTTTGGCAAATAATCACCGTCCCATGCGGCATTCTCATCCCTTTTTGCTTCAGCAGCTCGTCGAATGATATTGTCTATACTTTCTCGCATCGCTTCGACTTCTTGCAAATTAAACACGCCTTTAACTAATAAATACCCTTCTTCATTGTAAAATTCCACATCATCTTTTTGGATCATTTTTTCCTACCTCCCTAATTCTTAATAGATTAATCATTAAATCCTGCAAAATGACGCCCACCTGCAGAAGGACGTTCCTTCGCTTTGTCAGATTCACCAGCATTCTTATTTGCAATTTCACGGTTTTTAGCCATTTCTTCTACAGTTTTGACTTTGAGACGAGCAGCACCTATATTGTTCTTAGCTTGAATCAATTTTCCGGATGCGATTCTCTTTTTTGCTTGTTCGATTGCATTCCGATACTGTGGTAACCATTGTTCCTGTGCCACTAGCATCTCATCTACAAGCTGATCAATTTCTTTCAGATTACACACTGCTCCTACTAATGGATCCATCATCATCGCTTGACGTAAGAGATTATCGTCTCCATGAACTGCAGCTTCCACTGAAAGGTGTTGAACTGTGATACTAGCATTACAAACTGCCGCACAGCCTAGTGGCAACTCTCCTACAAGCGGAATACTAATACCATTTCGATCAACATATCCAGGTGCCTCGATAATGGTGTCATCTGGAAGATTCGAAATAATCCCATTGTTAACAACATTAAAGTGTCCTCGGTATACTCTTCCTGTTTCTAGGGCTTCTATTATATAGGATCCGTGTTCCTCACCACGATTTTCCTCTTTATATTTGCGAACAGGTTCTTTTATCCAGTTTGGAAAATCAATCTCAAACCAATTTCTACCTTCCCTACAAACTCTTAAATAACCACCAGTCTCACCATTTATCCAGCTTCCAAGATCAATCCAATCGTTAATTTCATCTGGACGCTTTCGATACCATGGGACATATTCACTCAAATGACCATTTGATTCAGTGCTGTAATAGCCAAAACGTCTAAGCATATCAATGCGTACCTTTTCCGTTTTACTAAACTCCGGGTGATTTTCAAATGCATGGAGAAGCTTGGCTGTCATATCTTCACCATTGTACTTTACTTGGATATACCAAGTTTGATGGTTGATACCAGCACAAATAATATCAACTTCATGTTTCTCCAGACCAAGCACTTCAGCTATTTGTCGGTGTCCCCCTTGCACACCATGACAAAGTCCAATCGTCTTCACACCACCATATTTATTACAAGCCCATGTAATCATTGCCATCGGATTCGCATAATTGAGTAACAAACATTCACGGTCTGCGACTTCACGAATATCTTTACAGATATTAAGCATTTCAGCTATTCCACGCTGTCCGTACATAATTCCACCAGCACAAAGTGTATCTCCTACACATTGGTCTATACCATATTTTAAGGGAATGTCGATATCATATTGAAATGCCTCTAATCCACCCACTCGTACCACCGAAAATATATATTTTGCATTTTTAAATGCTTCTCTGCGATTGACTGTCGATTGAATTTTTATATTTAGGTTGTTTTCATCAATATCTCTTTGACATAGCTTTGTAACCATATCCAAGTTTTTTGGGTTAATATCAGTAAATGCTACCTCTATATTATGGAATTCTGAGACAGACAAAATATCCCTTAATAACCCTCTTGTAAATCCAATACTACCTGCTCCTATAAAAGCAATCTTAAATGTCAATGAGTCACTCCCCTTTGCAGATATTGGTAAACTACCATTTTTATCTTACCAAGCACCACAGAGAAAGCGTTATCAATATTGTAACCTCCTAAATACATCGATGTTTAAAATACTAACTTGTGTAATTTTTCTTAAATGGAAATTATTTGTTTAGTGTATTTCGATAATCAATGGGAGTCTTACCGGTGTGCTTTTTAAAGAGCGTACTAAAATACTGACGGCTGTTTATACCCACGTATTCAGATATCTCAGTTATGGGTATTTCAGTGTGAGCAAGCAGCATTTTAGCTTTTTTGATACGCAAGGAAGTTAAGTATTCCATCAGCGTATTTCCCATTTCTGCCTTAAATATACGATGTAGGTAAACAGGATGTAGATTAACAACATTTGCAATATCCTTCACCTGAATTTCACAGTCATAATTCTGGTGAAGGAAAGATAGGATTTGTTTGATATATAAATTTACTTGATAAGAATTCTGATTTTCATATTCAATCGCTAATCTTCCAATTTTAATAAATAGTTGAGAAAATAGGAGATGAATCATCACCATATTCTCTAAACTTCGCTCGTCTAACTCAAGTACAAGACTTTTTAGTACATGGTAAATATCACTTGAATCTTTTAACACAATATAAGGATACGCTTTTGAAAGGAACTGAGACAGCATACCATTCGTTCTCACAATTTCTTTGAAAGATGGTGAAAATCCCTCATTCTCTTTGTTTGTAAAAAAAAACTCTAAATTTAACATTCTACAAGGATTCTCATTATCTACAACCAAACGATGCGCAATGTTTGAATCGAGTAAAATTAAATCTCCTTTTTTCATGGGTACTGTTTCGGTAGCGGTTTCGACAACACATTTTCCCTCAATCACATACATAATCTCGATTTCATTATGAGAATGATACGGCATTTCAAAACCCTTCCATTGTTTAAAATAATACGATATAACCTTTGGGTAATATTGATCATGCAGTAATTTACTATGATAAAGACTGTTTTCATCAAGCATTTTTACCTCCCCCGTACATGTAAATCGTACTTATAAACTTATGTATTATTCTCACCATTGATTGACAATGGACATTAGGACAGGTTCCATGTCCAATGGTCTTCATCAGACTAACTTTCACTATTCCCTTTACAAGCCTTATTCTCAATTGTAAGGCCTGTTCTAAAAAATTGGTACGACGATCTTTTATTTATATCGTCATTGTAAAAAATTAATCTTCACTTTTTCTTTATTCTTAATGCAGGTTCTAATCTAATAGGAAAACATAACAAATTTCTTGATTTCTCCCTTCATATTTTGGTTTCGAGCTCAGACTTTTGACATAAACATGATACATATTTATAGTTAATAACATATCATTTAACAATTAGGTGAATAGAATTACTAGAATTAAATAGTTGAAAATAACAATACAAAAAAATAAGGAGATTGATTATGGCACAGCGGAAAAAAAGTACTAAAAAAGGAACGAAACCATCATCATCATCAAAATTTGTTTTTTGGATCATTGGATTGATTGCTATAAGCATTGTTGGATTTATCTTTCTCGCAAATAATGATAAATCAGATGATACAGCTAAAGAAGACATTGATTATGCAAATCAACCCTTTCTAGGTGAGGAATCGGCACCTGTTTCAATTGTAGAATTTGGTGATTACAAGTGCCCGAATTGTAAAAACTTTGCAGACAATGTTGTTCCGTTAGTTGTAAAAGAATTTGTTGATACTGGAAAAGCTAAATTCTACTATTTCCATTACCCATTTATTAATGTCGATTCAAAACGAACAGCAAAATTTTCAGAAGCAGTGTATGCTCAACTAGGAAACGATAAATTTTGGGAGTTTCATGAACTTATTTATGATAAGCAGCCCGAAGATATTCGCTATGAAAAAATCGATGTTTTTACGGAAGAATTTTTAACAGAAACCCTTGAGGAGATAGCTAGTGAGGAAGAGGTTAAAAAGGTAGTTGATTACTTTGATACGAAAGAACCAGAGGACGCATGGAAAAGTGATGAAGATCTTGCAAATGAACTAGGAGTCTCTGGAACACCTACTATTTTTGTTAATGGTAAACGTTTCGATGGAGAAACGATGGATGACTTAAATAAATTGGTAGAGGATGCGGCAAAGGAGAAAGGCAATGAATAAAGCTTTACTTCTTGCCTGGGTTGCGGCTCTTATTGCAACGATAGGGAGTTTGTATTTTAGTGAAGTTCTCCTTTATATTCCTTGTACGCTATGTTGGTATCAACGGATTTTTATGTATCCTTTAGCGATCTTATTGGGGATCGCTTTTTACCGCAATGATAATGCCATTGTGAAATACATGTTACCGTTGTCCATTATCGGAATGCTAATTTCCGGTTACCATACTGCCTTGCAAAAGATTCCATATTTGCAGCAGTTTGAAATGTGTAAAAGCGGTGTGCCTTGTTCGAAAGACTATATTAATTGGCTTGGATTTATTACCATTCCAATTTTGGCGTTTACTGCCTTCACAATTATTACCGTCTGTTTAGTATTTATTGCACGTAGAAAAAGAGACTAGTGATAGTCTCTTTTTTAGATTGATTTAGTTGGTATTAGATTGATTTACCAAGAAAGGCTGTTAGCATCCAAACATGTTTTTCGAGTCCGGAATGAATAGCGAGAAGCATATCACCTGTTGTTTCATCATTCTTTTCTCCAGCGAAACTCATTCCTTCTTTTAATTCACCAATGATAATAGAGAAATCATTGATAATGGTTTGAACCATTTCCTCAGCACTTTCATTGCCCTCTGCTTCTTTTATAGAAGAAAGTTCAAGACATTCTTTCATTGTTGCTACTGGATTTCCACCAATTGCTAATAATCGTTCTGCTAACTCATCAACATGCAGCCCAGCTTCGTTGTAGAACTCCTCAAATTTTGCATGTAAGGTGAAAAATTGACTGCCTTTCACATACCAATGATAGTTATGTAACTTAATATACAATACAGACCAGTTTGCAATTTGTTTGTTAAGTACGCTGACTAACTGATTTTCCATTTGTAAACCCTCCATCATTTTGTCTTCTATTATATTATTACCAAAGAATTGAGATGAATCCTGTACAAAATTGAGGGATATTTTGTCAATTTAGTGAAGAATGTCGTTGTTACAGTGAGATTTCATGAAACAATGGTGCAATAGAATGTAATATTATCACCTTAATTATCCACTTATGGATAAAGTTTGGAATATATTTTCTAATGGTTGGTTCTTCCAAATGATAGACAAATGCTTTTATAGTGGGCGATATTTTTACTAGATTGCCTATGGAATTTATTGGTTAATGAATAAGTATGTTACAACTGATAGCCTTATTAGTAGAGAACACAACGAGACTATTAGGAGGTAACAAAACATGAATAAATTTAAAAAGCTTTTAATTGCGACAGGATTAATGTTATCGATGTCAGCATTTACTGGTGTTGCTAAGTCTGAAGCAGCAACCACTCACAAAATTCAGTACGGAGAGACATACTGGAAAATAGCCAAGGGATTTGGTATACCTATTAATAGTGTAATGAGTGCAAACAATAGTAAGCCGCTAATCGCTGGTCAAAATATGATTCTGCCAAACTCTCCAATTTCAGCAGCAGATGAAGAGTTAATGGCAAGATTAGTTCGTGCGGAAGCAGTTGGTGAGCCATATGCTGGGAAGGTAGCTGTTGCAACTGTTATTCTTAACCGAGTGAAAAGCCCAAACTTTCCGAACACCGTCCGTGGAGTAATTTATCAAATTTCAAATGGACATTATGCATTTACACCAGTTGCTAATGGCCAAATCAATCAGCCAGCTGACGCAGAGTCGAAAAGAGCGGTTAACGAAGCCATCGCTTTGATGGGTAAAGGAAATGGTTCATTATTTTTCTACAATCCAAAAACAGCTTCAAGCCAATGGATCTTTTCTCGTGAAGTAACCGTAACAATCGGAAACCATCGTTTTGCTAAATAAAACACTTCTTATACAAAAAGCAGTGGACACTGGATATAGTGTACCACTGCTTTTATGTATTTATTTATGTGCCTATTTTATTTTTAGTGCAACGAGGCTGGCAAAATCATGAATAATAGTTGCTGCGAGTAAGGAAGTAATCTGGGTTGGGTCGTATGGCGGTAAAACCTCAACTAAATCAAAACCAATAAAATTAAAATCGGTTAGGGAACGAATGATTTGTAAGGTTTCAAAGCTATTTAATCCACCTACTTCAAGCGTCCCTGTTCCAGGTGCGCAGGATGGATCAACAAAATCAATATCAAAACTTAGAAAACAAGGTGTATCTCCGATTTTTTCCTTCATTTCTTTTACAACGTTTTCAAATCCACGTTCTTTTAATTCAGGTGTTGTTATCACATGATATCCTAAATCACTACTTGAATCGATATCTCCAGGATGATTAAGTGTTCCGCGAATACCAACCTGAAAAACCTTGTCGGGAATCAATAAATTTTCCTCATATGCACGGATGAATGGTGAGCCATGCCAATATTTTTCTTCATAATAGGTATCCCATGTATCTGTATGAGAATCAAAATGAATTAACGCTACAGGACCATGAATTTTGGCTGCTGCTCTAAGATTTGCTAATGTAACAGAATGATCGCCGCCTAGTCCAATTGGGATAATCCCCTTTTCCATTAACTCCATCACTGCTTTTTCCATTACCTCATAACTTCGATGAATATTATGTGGAATAACTGAAACGTCACCAATATCAATCGCGTTGCATGCATCAAATGGATACACCTTATGAATCGGATGGTAGGGGAATAACGTCATGGAAGCCTGACGTATTGCTTGTGGTGCAAAGCGGGCCCCTACTCGGAATGAAGCTGCTGTATCAAACGGCAAGCCGACAATCGCTAATTTAGCATTTTCTCTGTTTGATGGTAACCTCATAAAGGTCCCTGTTGTACAAAACTCTGGTTTAACATCCGGTGTTAAAGGATATTGCATCGATTTTCCCCTCATTTCCTATTTTACTATTTATTAATGCAATTTTTGTGCCAGAATCGAAGTCCTCATAGGCCAATTCCTTCGTGACAGTCGCTATTTAATATGGAATAATGTATGCACAGATGAATAATTCTCAAAATTCAAAACCTTCTATCACTTAATCCCTTATAACTAAATATACGGATAAACACAACGGTATTTTATTAAAAGCAAAATTTGGCATATAAATTGCATGAATACATAGTGAAATTAGAAATTAAATGGAGGGGGAATAAAAAATTAATTGTAGACAAAGGGGTAACATCAGAATGAAAACGCTTTAATTTAAGAGGGGGAATGATATGTGGAAAATGGCGTAAAGTTGAAAAGATCGTTAAAGTTATGGCAGGTTGTCATAATGGGATTAGCTTATATGACACCCATGGTAGTATTTGATACATTTGGAATTGTATCTGGTGAAACAAATGGGCATGTACCTGCCGCTTACGTTATTGCCTTGGTTGGCATGCTTTTCACTGCTGTAAGTTACGGGAAGTTGGTACGGGTTTTTCCTCAGGCTGGATCAGCCTATACCTATACGCAAAAAGCGATGAACCGGCATCTCGGTTTTCTCGTTGGATGGTCATCGTTACTCGATTATTTATTTTTGCCAATGGTAAATGCGTTGTTAACCAAACTTTACTTAAATGCTTTGTTTCCGTCTGTTCCAGATTTTATTTGGGTATTAGTATTTGTTGGAATTGTAACCCTTCTGAATTTACGAAGCGTCAATGTTCTGGCAAACTTCAATACACTTTTTGTTCTTGTGCAGATATTAATCATGGTTGTCTTCATCATCCTAGTTATTAAAGGGCTTAATGCAGGAGAAGGGACGGGAACTGTTTTTAGCATGCAGCCATTTTTTGTTGAGGGTATGAACATCCCAATCCTGATAACAGGAGCGACAATACTCTGCTTTTCATTCCTTGGTTTTGATGCTGTTACGACATTGTCGGAAGAAACGCCTAATCCAGAAAAAACAATTCCAAAAGCAATTCTCCTTACAGCTTTATGGGGAGGAGTAATCTTTATCACAACCTCATTTTTTATCCAATCATTTTTTCCAGATAATTCGAGGTTCATTGATTCAGAGGCAGCTTTACCTGAAATTGCCCTTTATGTTGGCGGGAAACTGTTTCAGTCGATTTTCTTATGTACAACCTTTGTGAATACACTTGCATCTGGACTTGCCTCTCACGCAAGTGTTTCCCGTCTTTTGTATGTTATGGGGCGCGATAAAGTATTCCCAGAAAAATGGTTTGGTTACGTACATCCAAAATGGAGAACACCTGCAATAAATGTTTTAATCGTTGGAGTGATATCATTATCCGCCTGGTTCTTTGATTTAGTTACAGCCACTTCACTTATTAATTTCGGAGCATTAATGGCCTTTACGTTTGTCAATCTTTCGGTGATTAGTCATTTTGCTGTCCGTGAAAAAATGCACCGCACTCCAAAGGGATTTTTTGATTACGTTATCATGCCATTAATTGGAGCCGGATTAGTTGGAGTCCTTTGGATCAATCTTGAGATAAGTTCTTTAGTCATGGGTGGAGGATGGTTCCTCATCGGACTTGCCTATCTAGCATTTCTAACAAAAGCCTTCAGAGTAGCACCTCCTCAATATAAAGCTGAGGAAGCAGAAATATAATTGGATTGAATCTTACGCATTCCCCGAAGTGGGAATGCGTATTTTTTTCACTTTTAAAATATATGCAGTTTTGAATAAAACAGTCATTTTTTCATAATATCCATTCTATTGCACTCTAAAAAATTAATAAAACTTTGGTAATTATGGCATTTCTTCATATGGCACGGAACTTGCTAATTAGATTAATAACAATAAAAAATGAGGTGTTAAGATGGCTAACGAATCTTTAGTTTTGCAAAAGAATGAGGTTGTAAAGGAAAAGGATAATTCACTTATTGAGTTTCAGGAGATTCTTAAGGAAGCTGTTGACATACTGAACTATCCTCCTCAAGTCTTCGAATTCTTAAAAAAGCCAATGAGATTTTTGGAAGTGAGTATTCCTATTCGCATGGATAATGGGCAAACAGAGATTTTCCAAGGATACCGGGCACAGCATAATGACGCTTCAGGACCGACTAAGGGCGGTATCCGCTTCCATCCAGATGTTACACCAGAAGAGGTAAAAGCGTTGGCTGGCTGGATGAGTTTAAAATGCGGTATCACGGACCTTCCATATGGTGGGGCAAAAGGCGGGATTGTCTGTGACCCGCGGAAAATGAGTTTGGATGAGCTTGAGCGATTAAGCAGGGGGTATGTTAGAGCAGTCAGCCAAATGGTCGGACCGACGAAGGATATTCCTGCACCTGATATGTATACCAATTCGCAAATAATGGCATGGATGCTCGATGAGTATGACCATATTCGTGAATTTGATTCGCCAGGTTTTATTACCGGGAAACCGATTGCTTTAGGGGGATCTAAAGGCAGGGAAACAGCTACTTCAAAAGGCGTTTTATATACGCTTCAAATGGTATGCGAATTGAAGGAGATTCCTTTAAGGGATATGCGGATCATTATTCAAGGCTTTGGAAATGTAGGCAGTTACTTGGCTCAGTATTTATATGATCTCGGGGCTAAGGTAATTGGAATAGGGGATGCACTTGGTGGTTTATATGACGAGAATGGCTTGGATATCCCCTATCTTCTAGAACACAAAGACTCGTTTGGGATCATTACCAGCCGATTTAATAACAGTATAACAAATCAGGAATTGTTGGAAAAAGCATGTGATGTCCTGATTCCTGCGGCCATTTCAGGTGTAATCAACAAACAAAATGCCAGCAGGATTAATTGCAATATTGTGATTGAAGCAGCTAATGGACCTACCACTAAAGAGGCTCTGAAAATTTTGGATGAACGCGAAATTCTTGTTGTCCCTGATATTCTTGCAAATTCTGGTGGTGTCATTGTTTCCTATTTTGAGTGGTGCCAAAACAACCAAGGCTATTATTGGACTGAGGAAACGGTGGAGACTCGATTAAAGGAAAAAATAACTGACAGTTTCAAGAATGTGTATAAAACCGCTAAAAAGTATGGAGTGAATATGAAAATTGCTGCTTATATTGAGGGAATTAAAAAACTGGCAGAAACCTCAAGGCTAAGAGGCTGGTTGAAATATTAAAATACGCGATGAAAAGGAGGCGGATAAAATGAAGCTTGATATTCTGTCTGAACAAAAAGATCAACAACTTTTGCATTACTTTTGTCTCATTTCAAATAATCACCGCTACGATTTGGCTATTGGTTACTCGAATCATTTTTATGGCAAAGCAATGGTCACTTCCATGCAAACAGGAAATATGGTTTTACTCTGCCAAGAGGACACCTATGCTCCTCAGTATTGGGCTAATCGTCTTGGAATAGAAGAAGAGGATATTACAGAATTTCAAGACTTTTTTTGCCTTGTTTTACAATCAGGACCCTTTCAAGAACAATATTAACACCAAACTAGGAGGTGATAGGATGTATTTTGGAGTGGTACTTAGTCCATGCCATGGGGTTGTTGAAAAAGTTTCAATCCAAAGTGAAACACGGATATATGAATGGGAACCATTATTTCAAATTAAAACGGCTGAAGGTAAGGTTCATATGATTCAAACAGGTTTAAGCGGTGAAGTAGAATCACTTGAGGTCCAAGAAGGGGATTACGTAATTCCCGGCATGGTCCTTGCCTTTATCAGAGAAGATTTATTTGTAACGGGTAGTGATTAGATACTAGAAAAAGAAGATGGACCTCTCATCTTCTTTTTTCTATTTAAAAAATTCGAAATAAAGTGATAATATTAGAGTGATATGGATAAGGGGGGATTAAAAGATGTTTTCCGTTGCAAAAGAGAAGATTAAGCCGATTATTTCTATCACAGTAGATGAAGAAGTTGTATTGAAGTCGACTTTAGACCAATGCAAAGAACCCTTTATATTTTTAAAAAAACAAGATCAATTATTTGCTTATGCAGGAATCAATCATTCATTACTTGAGCTGCTTGAAAGCAAAGGTTATTCCATAGAGGCTTTGCTAGATCAGGCCAAATCGATCAAAAGTATTTGTTTCCTTAGTAAGAATATTTCTTTTCCCGCATTGTTCCAAATTATTGGTGAACCGTTCGCAATCATCATAGGTGAGGATGGAGAACCATTGGGATACATACGAAGAGAAGATGTTTTGGCAGAACTTTTTAAACAGGAGAATAAAAGTGTAGATTTATTGAAAATCCTTCTTACCTCCATACCTATGGGGATTTTTGTACTAGATAAGGAGAAACAAATTATTAATTGCAATGAGTCAGGGTTAAAGATGATTAAATCTACTACTGAACAGGTGCTTAATTATCCAGGAGGAACTATTTTTAGCGCTCAACAGATTAACAATGTGTTTGCTACAGGAAAAACGATTTTAAATCATCTAGAGATAACCAATGACACGGGAGTTCTCGTCGATTATTGTCCTATTTTAACCGATGATGATGAAGTTGAAGGGATGATCATTGTTGTTCAGGACTTGCCAATGGTCGAGGATATGGCCAACGAAATAGAATATATCAAGGATTTGAATCGAGACTTGAATGCGATATTGTCGAGTATTTATGATGAGATTCTTGTGGTTAATGCCATTGGGGAATTGATCAGGTACAGTGACAATATTATTCAAGATTTCTGGAAGGTGGATCTTAAAGAGTTGATTGGAAAAAATATTCTCGAACTTGAGGATCAAGGTCTTTTTACCCCATCAGTAACAAGATTAGTAATAGAAAAAAGAAAAAAGGTTTCGGTTGTTCAGGAAACAAGAACAGGCAGAAAAATTCTTGCAGTTGGCAATCCAGTCTTTAATAAAGAAAATGAACTGGACCGAATTATCATTGCTTCAAGGGATATTACGGAAACAACTCGATTAAAAAGTGAGCTTCAGGAAATACGGAAGATAACGGAACAATATAAAAAAGAATTAGATGACTTTAAAAGTAAAGATCGCTTTTTAAAAAAGCTTATCTATTGCAGTCCTAAAATGGAAAAGATTATGAATCAGGTTAAGAAAATCGCTGACTTTTCATCGACCGTTCTCCTTAATGGTGAATCCGGAGTAGGTAAAGAGGTGATTGCCCAAGCAATCCATCAATTAGGGAAACGCTCATCAAAGCCATTCCTAAAATTAAATTGCGGTGCGATCCCTGAAAATCTACTAGAAAGCGAATTGTATGGATACGCAAAGGGTTCGTTTACAGGGGCAGATAAAAATGGAAAGGAAGGGTATTTTAAACAAGCAGATGGCGGAATATTGTTTCTTGATGAAATCGGTGAAATGCCGTTGCATCTTCAAGTAAAGCTTTTACGTGTTCTTCAGGAGCAAGAAGTTATTCCTATTGGGAGTACAGTGCCTGTTAAGGTGAATGTCCAAATAATCGCTGCCACTAATAAAAGGCTGGAAAAAATGGTGGAAAGTGGGACTTTCCGGGAAGATTTATTCTACCGTTTAAATGTTATTCCAATTCAGATTCCGCCGCTCAGGGAACGGACTGAGGATATCTCTTTACTTGCCTTTCATTTTTTACAGCAGCTGAATGAAAAGTATGATCGTAATTATCATTTGACGCCAGATGCGATTAATGTGCTTGAATTTTATTCTTGGCCGGGAAATGTCCGGGAATTACAAAATATTATTGAAAGATTAGTGGTTACCGCGGATCATCCTGCCATTGATGCTGAGTTTGTCAGTCAGTTTTTATCGCTGGGCTTTGACAATAAAAAGACAAAGCCGGTGATTACTAGAGTTATTCCTTTACAGGAAGCGATTGATCATGTGGAGGAACAACTGATTGTTTTGGCCATGAACCAATACAAAACAACTACAAAGGCAGCAAAGGCATTAGGAATCAGCCAATCCTCGGTTAGCAGGAAATATCAAAAAATACTAAACGAGAAAAATATTAAAATTGAAAATTTATCATCCATCTAAAAAAGGCTGTTTCAGATTATATTCTGAAGCAGCTTTTTTCTGTCTACTCCAGCGTCCAATCTATGCACGAATAAATACAGTTATGCAATATTGAATAACAATAAATGGTTTTTTATGAAAACACACGATACAGGCCATTTTTCTACTTTGGCACAGTTCTTGCAACTATAGATAGTAAGAGAGAATAAAGGAGGATTTGATAATGGTCGAGATCAAAAACCGCGTTGCTAACCTTAAGATGTTTATTGATGGTGAATGGAAAGATTCTGAAACTCTGGAAACACGTTCAGTCATTAATCCTGCAAATGGAGAAGTGATTTCATATGCCCCTGAAGGAAGTGCTGCCGATGCACGGGCGGCAATCTTTGCAGCACGAAGGGCTTTCGAAGAAGGAGTATGGTCAGGATTATCAGCCCAAGAGAGAGCTTTCTATTTATTTAAAGTCGCGGATAAAATTGAGGAATATGCAGATGAATTAACACATCTTGAAACGATGGACAATGGAAAACCATTAAGAGAAGCGGGATTTGATGTCGGTGATGCTGCAGCGTGCTTCCGCTATTATGCAGGTCTGATTACAAAACCAGATGGCTATACCTATCATGTAGCTGACCCAATGCAGGCGATGGTTGTCCGTGAACCAGTTGGAGTATGTGGACTAATTGTTCCTTGGAACTATCCACTGTTAATGAGTGTTTGGAAAATTGCACCGGCTTTAGCCGCTGGAAATACAATTGTTTTTAAACCGTCAGAAGTAACACCGGTTACACCGAAGAAGCTTTTTGAAATCTTTGAAGAAGTGGGACTGCCAAAAGGAGTAACCAATATGGTAATGGGAGCAGGTCCCGTTGTGGGTAATGAAATTGCTTCCCATCCTGAAGTAGATATGATTTCGTTTACCGGCGGTACGAAAACAGGTAAACATATCATGAAAACGGCAGCAGACACGATGAAGAAAGTATCTTTAGAATTAGGGGGCAAATCACCCAATATTATTTTTGCGGATGCTGATTTTGAAACGGCAGTGGATTATGCACTATTTGGAATCTTTGCTGGTTCAGGTCAAGTGTGCTCTGCAGGGTCGAGAATTCTAGTAGAAGAAAGTATTTATGATAAATTTGTAGAACGCTTTGTTGAAAGAGCGAAGAATATAAAGGTTGGGCCAGGTAATGATCCGGAAACTGAAATGGGACCGCTTGTAAGCCAACAACATTTGGAAAAGATTTTACATTACATCGAGGTTGGTAAACAGGAGGGTGCAACCATTGCCTGCGGCGGGAACCGAATTGTAGGTAATGGCTTAGAAAAGGGCTATTTTGTTGAACCAACTGTTTTTATAAATGTAAAACAAGAGATGAAAATTGTTCAAGAAGAAATATTTGGTCCTGTTGTTGTGATTCAGAAATTTCAGGATGAAAGTGAAGCTGTTAAACTTGCAAATAATACAATCTATGGACTTGCTGGTGCCGTTTTTTCAAATGACGGGGCAAAGGCGTTAAGAGTGATTAAAAAGCTTCGTGCAGGCATTACTTGGGTGAATTCATATCATCCAACCTATAATGAGGCACCATGGGGCGGCTATAAGCAGAGTGGAATTGGACGAAGCCTTGGAACATTCGGGCTTGAGGAATTCCAAGAAATTAAACAAATCAATATTAATTTACAAGTAGAGCCAATTGGATGGTTTTCCAACTAATAGATGATGAGGAGCGATCATATGAGTATCGATTTAACACGAGAGACAAAGAATGAGCAGAATCAACAAGTAAGCGAATACATTAACAAGGTTTTAAGTTTAATAGAAAAGGAAGAGGTTAATAAGGAAGAAGCAGCCTGGATTACAAAGGAAACGGTCAATGGCTTCCGCGAACATGTTAACCCAGGATTTTTACAGTACCGTAAATCGGTGACAAAAGATGGTCAATTCGCAGCTGTAGAATGGTCTGATAATGGTGCCTGCTTTAAGGATGTAAACGGCAAGGAATATATTGATTGTCTCGGCGGTTTTGGAATCTATAATGTTGGTCACCGCAATCCCAAGGTTGTGAAGGCAGTAACGGATCAGTTAAAGCGTCAGGCTCTTCACAGCCAAGATCTGCTTGATCCGTTGCGTGCAATGCTGGCGAAAATTTTAGCAGATATTACACCTGGTGATTTGAAATATGCCTTTTTTACCAACAGTGGAACAGAAAGTGTTGAAGCAGCATTAAAGCTAGCGAAAATGTATAGTGAGCGAACTACCTTTATTTCAACAACACGTGCTTTCCATGGCAAAAGTCTTGGATCATTATCTGGAACGGCAAAAGGAATGTTCCGTAAACCATTCCTTCCATTAATACCGGGCTTCCGTCATGTACCATTTGGTGACTTTGACATGATGAAAAAAACATTCGAGGTTTGCGCAGCAGTCGGAGAAGATGTTGCTGCAGTCATTTTAGAGCCAATTCAAGGTGAAGGAGGAATCATTCTTCCACCAGAGGGATACTTAAAACAGGTTCGTGAGCTTTGTGATGAATATGGCACTCTTTTAATTTTTGATGAAGTACAAACAGGCATGGGACGTACCGGGAAAATGTTTGCGGCCGATTTGTATGAAGTTGTTCCAGATATTATTTGTCTTGCAAAAGCCTTTGGAGGCGGTGTTATGCCGGCCGGAGCGATTGTAGCAAGGGAAGAAGTATTTAAAAGCTGGTTCCCGAATCCATTTATGCATACAACAACTTTTGGCGGCAATCCATTAGCCTGTGCAGCTGCTATTGCCACAATTGGTGTGTTAATCGAGGAAAATTTACCAGAAAGAGCGGGAGTAGTTGGTGAATATTTCCTCAAAGAGTTAAAAGAAGCAGCGCTAGGACATGAAGATAAGGTCCTGGAAATCCGCGGGCAAGGGTTGATGATTGGAATTGAATTCCATAAGGATGAAATCGGCTATGAAGTATCAAAAGGGATGTTTGACCGTGGGATCCTCGTGGCAGGAACATTAATTAACTCGAAGACAATACGAATTGAACCGGCATTAACGATTAGCTATGAGGAAGTCGATAAGGTAATTAATACCTTTAAGGAAGTTTTAAATCTGGTAATAACATAACGATTTATTTGTAAAAGGGGGGAGAACGGAATTGGAAAAGAAATTTGTTAAGCAACTAACAGAGATACCTGGACCAAAATCAAAAGAAATAGTGGAGAGAAGAAATAAATATGTTCCAAAAGGGATTAGCAATAATTGCCATTCCTTCGTGAAAAAAGCACAAGGAGCTCTTGTTGAAGATGTAGATGGTAATCAATATATTGATTTTGCTGGTGCAATTGGTACTGTAAATGTCGGCCATTCCCACCCAAGAATAGTTAGAGCCCTGCAGGAGCAGGCAAGTCAATTTATCCATACGGGCTTTAATGTCATGATGTATGAATCCTATATTAATCTTGCCGAGAGGCTGTGTCATCTTACACCTGGAAATTTTAATAAGCAGGCGGCTTTCTTTAATAGCGGTGCAGAAGCAGTAGAAAATGCCGTGAAAATAGCTAGAAAATATACAAAACGTCAAGGAATTATTTCTTTTACAAGAGGATTCCACGGCAGAACGTTAATGACGATGTCGATGACGAGCAAAGTTAAGCCGTACAAGTTCGGCTTTGGACCGTTTGCCCCAGAAGTTTACAAGGCGCCATATCCATATGTATATCGCCGTCCTGAGGGTATGAGCGAACAGCAATATAGTGAAATGATTATTGAGCAATTTGAGACATTTTTACTGGCGGAAGTGGCTCCTGAAACGATAGCTGCGGTTGTAATGGAACCCGTTCAAGGAGAGGGAGGATTTATCGTTCCAGATAAGGCATTTGTTCAAAGAGTTAGGGAAATATGTACACAGTATGGAATTTTGTTTGTGGCAGATGAGATTCAAACAGGATTCGCCCGTACTGGGAAATATTTTGCGATTGAACATTTTGGTGTTGAGCCAGACTTAATCACCATTTCAAAATCAATGGGAGCAGGAGTGCCAATTAGTGGGGTTATTGGCAGAGCAGAAATTATGGATGCAGCAGATGTTGGTGAGATAGGCGGAACCTATTCTGGAAGTCCACTAGGCTGCAGGGCAGCACTTACAGTCCTCGATATCATTGAGAGTGAAAACCTTAATGAACGGGCCCAAAAAATAGGTGCGAGAGCTACGGAAAAAATGATAGAGCTTGCTGAACGTTTCGATAGTATTGGCGATGTCCGTGGTCTAGGGGCTATGTGTGCAATGGAAATAGTTAAAGACCGTCACAGCAAAACTCCTGATAAAGAGTCAGTTGGAAAAATCGTTAAGGCCGCAGGTAAGCGTGGGCTTATGTTACTAAGCGCAGGGCTATATGGAAATGTGATCCGCCTCCTAATGCCGTTAACCATCACAGATGAGCAGTTGGAGGAAGGGTTGCAAATTCTTGAGGAAAGTATTGAGGCTGTATATGTGAACGATTCCGCCGTTCCAGTTGGGAGGTAAAGAATATGGATACAGTAACGAAAAAATATCAAATCTATCCAATGTATCTTGATGGGAAATGGATTGGGAATGATTTTGAGGTGTTTACCGAGATTATTAACCCGGCAACAAAGGAAGTTTTAGGGGCAGTGCCAACTGGGGGTGCTTTTGAAGCAGAGCAGGCCGTTGATGCGGCCCATAAGGCCTTTAAAACTTGGTCGAAAAAAACTGCTGACGAACGCTATCAGCTTATGATGAAATGGTATCAATTGATTGATGAGAACAAACATGAAATTGCTAGGATTATGACGATGGAGCAAGGTAAACCTTTAAAAGAAGCATTGGGTGAGGTTCAATACGCTAATGGCTTTATCTCATGGTATGCAGAGGAAGGGAAACGAATCTATGGAGAAACGATTCCGGCATCCCACCCAAATAAACGAATTCTTGTTAGAAAAGAACCGGTTGGGGTGGTTGCAGCAATTACACCTTGGAACTTCCCTGCAGCCATGATTACTAGGAAAGTGGCACCAGCACTCGCAGCAGGGTGTACTTGCGTGGTAAAGCCGGCCAATCAGACACCGCTTACAGCGTTAAGGATGGTGGAGCTTGCCCATGAAGCAGGAATCCCTAATGGCGTAATCAATGTAATCACCGGCAGGGCAGCGGAAATCGGCGAAACGTGGCTGAAGGATCCTCGTGTAACCAAGATAACCTTTACAGGATCGACTGAAGTAGGGAAAACATTAATGCGCGGTGCTGCTGAAAATGTTAAAAAGGTATCGCTGGAGCTTGGTGGAAATGCTCCATTTATTGTCATGGATGATGCGAATCTAGTGAAGGCAGCAGAGGGATTGGTACAGTCAAAATTCCGAAATGCAGGTCAGACTTGTATATGTACGAATCGTGTATATGTGCAAGCGGGAATAGCGGATAAATTCATTGAACTTTTCCAGGCGGAATTAGAAAAGCTTAAGGTTGGAAACGGACTCGAAGAAGGGACCGACATCGGGCCATTAATTGATAAAGCCGCTTATAAAAAAGTAGAAGCTCTTGTGAATGATGCAGTTAGAAAGGGAGGAAAGGTCACTTACAGCGGGCTTAAACCTGCTGTAGATAATGGCTATTTCTATGCCCCGACAATTTTAACCGCTATTCACGACGATATGGAATGTATGAAAGATGAAATTTTTGGTCCGCTGGCACCGATTTCGACCTTCAAAACCGAAGAAGAAGTGATTGAACGGGCAAATAACTCCCGGTTTGGCTTAGCGGCATATGTTTATACGGAAAATCTAAGCCGTTCCTTCAGAATCACAGAACAGCTCGAATACGGAATCATTGGCCTTAATGATGCTCTGCCATCAGCTGTTCAAGTTCCATTTGGCGGCTATAAAGAGAGCGGTCTTGGGCGTGAAGGCGGTCACTTCGGAATTGAAGAATTTTTAGAAGTAAAATATATTTCAATTGGATTAGACATTTAGCCAGCACTTAAAAAATTACATTTTAGCTGCCAAATTCGTTTCATCCTCTTGCCAGAGGAAGATTCACGAATGAATGCCAGTGGAACCTTCAGTGACTTTATTTGTCATTGATTGATTTCACTGGCTTTTTAAAATTCTTATTAAAAATGGGGTGGGGAAAGAGTGTTAGGACCATTGCATGGGATGAAAGTTATCGATTTATCCAGAGTTTTAGCTGGACCGTACTGCACGATGATCCTAGGCGATATGGGGGCGGAAGTAATAAAAATTGAAAGTATCGATACAGGAGATGAAACAAGAGGATGGGGACCACCTTTTGTGGAGGGAGAAAGTGCCTACTATCTATGTGCCAATCGAAATAAGCAAGGAATTACTCTAAACTTGAAGTCGGAAAAAGGCATAGAGATATTACAAAAGCTAGTTTTAGAGGCTGATGTGGTTGTACAAAATTTTAAGCCAGGAACCCTCAAACGACTAGGCTTCGGTTATGAGGAGATGAAAAAGTGTAATAAAGGAATTATCCTTGCCTCAATCAGCGGATTTGGCTCTAATGGGCCATACTCCCATCTGCCAGGCTATGATTATATGATTCAAGCAATTTCAGGATTAATGAGCATTACTGGAGACAAGGATGCCGAGCCTGTCAAAGTTGGGGTAGCAATCGCTGATGTACTAACAGGGCTGTACACCTGTATCGGAGTCTTAGGGGCGATTCAACACAGAAACATGACAGGTGAGGGACAGGAAGTGGATATCTCCTTATTTGACTCCCAGCTGGCTGCAATGGTGAATGTTGCAAGTAACTATTTATGTTCAGGTCAGATTCCAGAACGTCTTGGCAATGCCCATCCAAATATCGTTCCTTATCAGGTATTTACAGCGAGTGATGGTGATTTTGTTATTGCGGTTGGAAATGACCGGCAATATCGAAAGTTGGCCATTTTGCTGGAGGATCCATCACTGCTTTCGAAGGTATATGAAACCAACTCAAGCAGGCTGCAATATAAGGACGAGTTAGTAGCCCTCATTGCGAAGAGGATTAAAACGAAATCAAGAGCAGAATGGAAACAGATGCTTGATGTGGCAGGCATCCCAAATGGACCGATTCATAATGTCAAAGAAGCATTAGAGTCGAAGCAGGCGAGTTCAAGGGATATGGTTGTAGATGTTAAGCATCCGAAAATCCCTGATTTAAAACTTGTTGGTTCACCGTTAAAGTTTTCAAAAACTGAAGTAAAAATCAATCGTCACCCTCCATTGCTCGGCGAACACACGGAAGAAGTCTTAATAAAACTGGGATACGCTAAATCAGAAATTCAAGCAATGAAACAAAACCAAATCATATAGGGGGAAAATCAAATGAATTTTTCATATACGGAAGAACAGACAAGTGTAAGGAAGGTTGTTCGAACATTTGTTGATCGTGAAATTATTCCTTTTATAAAGGAATGGGATGAGAAGGGTCATTTTGAAACCAATATTTTGAAGCGCTTAGCCGATTTACAGCTTATGGGTGTTTGTATCCCTGAGGAGTATGGCGGTGTTGGTATGGATTACAATACGCTCGCAATCGTTTGTGAGGAATTAGAACGGGGAGATACCGCCTTCCGTACCGCGGTTTCTGTTCATACCGGTTTAAACAGCATGACGCTTTTGCAATGGGGAACAGAGGAACAGAAACGAAAGTACCTTGTTCCGCAGGCAAAGGGAGAAAAGATTGGGGCATTTGGGCTCACGGAACCAAACGCTGGCTCTGATGTAGCGGCGATGGAAACAACCGCTGTAAAAGACGGACATTACTATCTGTTAAATGGCTCGAAAACATGGATTTCGTTATGTGACGTTGCCGATCACTTTTTGATTTTTGCCAAAACGAATCCAGGAGAAATGCATAAAGGCATCTCCTGCTTTATTGTTGAACGTTCTTTCTCAGGTGTTTCGACAAAAGCGATAAAAGGAAAGCTTGGCATCCGCGCAGGTAATACGGGTGAAGTGTTTTTAGACAATGTTCGGGTTCCGGCAGAGAATCTGCTTGGGTATGAAGGCGAAGGTTTTAAAATTGCGATGGCTGCACTTGATAACGGCCGGTTTACTGTGGCTGCAGGGGCCTGTGGGACAATTATGGCATCGCTTGAGGCAAGTGTAAAATACTGTGAGGTACGAAAAACTTTTGGCAAAGAAATAGGAAGACATCAGCTCGTACAGCAAATGATTGCAAAAATGTCTGCAAATCTTGAGATTTCCCGTCTGTTAGTCTTTAAAGCCGGCTGGTTAAAAAATATGGGAAAGCGTAACACACAAGAAACTTCAGTGGCAAAGTGGATTTCCTGCGATGCCGCTTTAGAAGCTGCCAACGATGCTGTGCAAATTCATGGTGCTTATGGTTTCTCAAATGAATTCCCGGTTGAGCGATATTTACGTAATGCAAAAGCTCCTGTCATTTATGAGGGAACACGTGAAATTCATACGATTATGCAAGGAGAATATGCACTTGGTTACCGCGAGGATAAACCACTGAGAAAAATGCTCCCTTCATGGCCATTTGAAGAGATTTTAATAAAAGGGTAGGTGAAAATATGTCAGGAATAAAAACTTATTTTCTCGCTGGTCATGCCCGCCTGCCGCAGGGGATGGCAGCCCAAAGTGTTTTTGACTCATTAACCATTACCGTTGAGATTGATAAAAAATATGGGGTCATTATCCAATCCTCCTGCACCCTTGCCACTGACCATGGAAGAGAATATATTCAACAAATTTTAAAAGGTCACAGCTTACAGGATGGGATAGATGAGATTGTTGAAATGATAAGAGCGGGGTATCGGGGAAAAGCAGTTAATGCGCTAATAGCAGCAGTAAAAGATTTATACAATCAATATAGTGAATAGATAAAAAAACTATCATGAATAGGAAAATAGATTGCCTAAGCAGGCAGCAGCCTGGCTATTTTATCTTCAAGTTTGGGTGTGGAATTGATTAGGCAGATAAACAAAGGTTTTATGCACGTAAGAAGGAGAACTATGCAGGTAGAGGAATAAAATTCGCAGATCGTGGAATCATTTTGGCAGGTAAGAGGATTTTAATTAAAAACACAAATCGCTTGATACAAAGTTACCCTCCGATTGGTAGCTCTGCTTTCTTTTTGGTTATAATAGGTTGTTTTAAGGATTCCCAATCCCGAACCATGTGTTCAGTGAATGACAAGATTAATTATCTTCACAGTAAACAGCTTAACAAAAGTCGTTAAGCTGTTTTTGAGATTTAGTGTTTTTTCATTTCTTTGAGTATTGTTTCGATTGAAGCATGATCCTCAGGAACGGTGTCAATATGATTCCAAAGGATATTGCCTTTTTCATCAAATAACCAGGAGCCACCTTGAATATAGATATCATGGGTTTTCATTGCCTTTTGAACGAGCCTTTTTTGTTCTAGATCCTCTGGAGTGAATGCTTTTGTGCCGCCTTTTAAATATGCTTTTCCTGCTTTAGCAAGCAGTTTCCATTTTTGCATTGTCTGATGACCCATACTTCGATACAATCCGCGGTCGGGATCACCGTATACTGGATAAGGGTATGGACCAAATGCTTCAACAAATTTTTCTAAGTAAGAAACTGTAGATGGAGTAATAATGACGATTTGATACCCCGTGCTAGTTAATTCTTCATATCTCTCACGCAACTGCGTTAGCATTTCACGGCAGACGGGTCAGCCAGGATGGCGGACGAATATAACTAAACTTTTTTTATTCTCTATTACTTCTTTAAATGATTGTTCTACTTTGAATGGTCTTTGTAGTATAAGATCCAATGTTTCACCTCAAATTTTTTCGCGTTGTCTTTTTCAAGCTTATCAATCATGTAACACTATTTAATTTCGTACATTGGAATACTTTGTGAGTATTACATGTCTTTTAAACATCAATAATTTACTTTATAAATGGACCTTCACTGTGTTACGATAACGAAATAAAGTGGACTAGGAGAAGAGGGTGTTTTTAGATGATTGGTACAATATTATTTGATGTTGATGGCGTTTTGTTAAGTGAGGAGCATTACTTTGATGCGTCAGCTCTAACCGTATGGGAATTATTAATTAGTAAAAATTATTTGGCATTATCACCCGAAAAATACAAAACGGATTATAGCCCAACAGAAATAAAGGTAGTCCGCGAGACTGTATTTGGAAAAAACGATGAGGTCCTTAAGCTCATGAAGTCGAGGGGGCTTAATGCGAACTGGGATATGATCTATCTTTCCTTTGGTCATCAATTCATTCATCTTTTATCTCAAATAAAGGAAAACGAGAAGGAAAGGATCAACATCTGGATGCAAGAACCCATTAATAGAGACGTGTTGCTTGAAATAGGCAAGGTTCTAGGTAACTATGACATTAGCTTAGATTTCGATCGATTTGTTCCTGATTTTGAACGGTCAACGGAAACAAAGCAAGAGCTGTTCAATTATCTAAATCTGCTAGCGAAGGAGAAGCTAGGGGTTCATACAGAAATTTTTAGTGGGATTAGTACACTTTGGTTAGTCTGTGAGCATGTCAGTCAGGAATGGTACGTTGGTGATGATAATGTGGAAAAATCTACAGGTAGACATTCTGTTCAACTGGGAAAGAAAGGCTTTTTAGCAAATGAAACCACATTAGCAGCGAAAGAAGATATTGATGAACTTTTTACATTTTTGAAAAATTCTGGTGTTAAGATTGGGATTGGAACAGGGAGACCTGAGCTTGAAACCATTCAGCCATTTCATCATTTAGACTGGCTAAAACACTTTGACATCAATCATATTGTCACTGCAGATGATGTGCAAACAGCGGAAAAAGAATTGATTGAAAGAAGGTCGTTATCAAAGCCGGACCCATTCACTTACATCGTGGGACTAAAAGGCAGAGGAACTTCATCAAAGGATTGCATAAATACACCACTGCCAATTGAAAACGGTGAAGAGGTCCTAGTTGTGGGTGACTCTTTGGCCGACCTGCTAGCTGCTAGAAAAATGGGATGTAAGTTTGCAGCAGTATTGACAGGATTATCAGGAAAAGATGCGAGAAGTACATTTGAAAAGCATGAGGCAGATTATATTCTTGATACAGTGCTTGAGGTGAGGGGAATAATCGGTAAAAACTAAGGTCATATCATCCTTATGAGTGACCACTATTGCCTTTTTTAAAAGGTTTCGGGCATTCATGGCTACTATGAGTGACCACTATTGCCTTTTTTAAAGGGTTTCGGGCATTCATGGCTACTATGAGTGACCGCAATGGCCTTTTTTTAAAGATTTCGGGCATTTATGGCTACTATGAGTGACCGCAATGGCCTTTTTTAGAAGGTTTCGGGCTCTTATCCTATAAGAACTCTACTGTAACAGAAAACCCATTTTTCAGGTTTACTCTCGAAATTTTGCTATTTACTCACTTATTACATAAATATAAAAAAAGAAGACCAAATCAATATGAGATTTGGTCTTCTTTTGGTTATTTAACTTTCTCTAACTCAAATCTTCCTGGATAGAAGGAATCAACATTTTCTAACTCCAAAGATTGTGCTTCGTTTAAACCATTAATTTGTGTAAGGGCACGGATTACCTCTGTAGTAATTTCCTTATCAAGGGTTAACACCATGATGGCTTCTCCACCAACAGTTGTTCTACCGACTTGCATCGTTCCAATATTAATCTGGTAATCACCGAGAAGCGATCCAACTTTACCAATCATACCAGGGACGTCCTGATGTTTTACAAGTAAAAGATGGCTTTCAGGTCTAACATCAATACGATACTCGTTAATTTTAACGATTCTTGCACCATAGCCGTTTAATACGGTAGCGCCAATTTTAGCAGTTTCTGAGCCTTTTGTGATGGAAAGTTCCATATAGTTGGCAAAACCTTTATTATTGGCGTTCTTTTGGACATTGTAAGAAACTCCCTGTCCTTTTAAAAGATGCAGTGCATTAATTAAATTAACAGAATCACTTAAATGATAAGAAAGGATACCTTTAATCATCGTTCGTGTTAACAATTCTGTATCTTCTTCAATTAAATCTCCATAATAATTAATTTCTATTTTAGAAGGTGCATGTTTTAGTAATTGAACAACAAGCTGCCCCATTTGTTCACCTAAAAGTAAGTATGGCTGCATTTTTTGCTGTGACTCACCAGACATTTGCGGCATATTTACCGCATTACGGATTGACTGTGTTTCAAGAATTTCGATGATTTCTTCACTTACTTCTTGGGCAACCTTTTCCTGCGCTTCAACGGTTGATGCTCCTAAATGCGGGGTTACAATAATATTTGGGTTATCTAGTAATTCTGGATCAGCAACAGGTTCCTTTTCAAAAACATCAAGTGCAGCACCTGCAACATGGCCACTTTTAATAGCACGAACCAATGCCTTTTCATCAATAATTCCGCCTCGTGCGACGTTGACAAATCGGACACCTTTTTTTGTCTTGCTTAAGTATTCGTCATTTACCAAACCTTTGGTGTCATTTGTTAATGGTGTATGGATGGTAATGAAATCTGACTCACGTGCAATTAAATCGAGGCTAGCCTTTTTCATTCCGAGTTTTTCGGCTCTTTCTTCTGTTAAATATGGATCGTAGCCTAATATATTCATTCCAAAGCTTTTTGCACGCTTGGCAACTTCGGTTCCGATCTTACCCATACCTATGACACCAAGCGTTTTTTTGTATAATTCTACTCCCTTGAAAGAATTTCGGTCCCATTCTCCGCCAACTGTTTTCTTGTGCGCTTGGGGAATCATTCTTGCCATAGAAAGCATCATCGCTAATGTATGTTCCGTGGCCGCAATTGTGTTGGCACCTGGAGCATTGATAACAATTATCCCTTTTCCTGTAGCCGCGTTCACATCAATATTATCTACACCCACACCTGCCCTAGCAATTACCTTAAGACGGTCCGCATATTGAAGCAGCTCTGCGGTTACTTTCGTTTGGCTGCGTACAATTAAAGCTTCGTAATCTCCAATAATATTCTTTAGTTCTTCAAACTTTAATGTAGGCTGGCGCTCAACAATGAAGTTAGGGTGATCAAATAACTTTTTTAATCCAGTATCACTAATGCCGTCTGTTACAAGTACTTTAAACATTTTTTTACTCATCCTCTCATTTCTAGTTTTAAAATTAAAAAATCCCCCATAACAGACAGATTTGTCTTGTTATGAGGGACGTGATCTACGTGGTGCCACCCTCGTTTACTGCGTAAAAATGCTGCAGTCTCAAACTTGTTAACGGGAAATCCCGGGCATTCCTACTAAAAACTTCAGTCTGCCAGTTCAGAAGGGCTGGGCAGGTTTAAGAAATTGCACCGGTTCACAGCAGCCACCGGCTCTCTGAGGCATCTTCTTACTACCGTCTTCGTCATTACATTTTATTATTTAACTGAATTTAAAGAATATTCTACATCGATACCTTTAGTATTGTAAAGGGATAAAACAGAATATTTTAGCGATTAGCTATATTGAAAAAAAAAATTATAAAAATGTATACCAATGCTGGTGCGGCGGTAAGCGATTACATTGAATTTTTAAAAAAATTAGTCTATTGTAAATATATTGAGAGAATCATATAATGTCTACTATATAAATACAATTGTACGCATGTGGTAGACAGTGTGGGAGGGATAAATATGGAAGCAATTAAAATTGGTTTACTCGGATTAGGAACAGTCGGATCAGGTGTAGTGAAAATTATTAAAAATCACCAGGATAAATTAATGCACCAGGTAGGTTGTCCTGTGGTAGTAAAGAAAATACTGGTCCAAGATATACATAAAACAAGACCAGTAGAGGTAGATCCCACTTTGCTAACGTCATCCCCATCTGATATCCTACATGATAAAGAAATTGATGTTGTGATTGAAGTAATGGGTGGAGTCAAGGAAACAAAGGAATATTTACTAAGTGCTCTCCGCCAAGGAAAACATGTAGTAACGGCAAACAAGGATTTAATGGCCCTTCATGGATCAGAATTGTTAACAGTTGCTTCTGAGAATGGCTGTGATTTGTTTTATGAAGCTAGTGTTGCAGGCGGCATTCCAATCTTAAGAGGTTTAGTGGATGGCCTTGCATCTGATCGCATTACTCAAATGATGGGTATTGTAAATGGTACCACTAACTATATTTTAACAAAAATGAGCAAGGATGGAAGTGCTTATCTAGATGTTCTTAAAGAAGCACAAGAACTTGGTTTTGCAGAATCGGATCCAACCTCGGATGTAGAAGGGTTAGATGCTGCTCGAAAAATGACAATTTTAGCGACTTTAGGTTTTTCAATGAATATAGAGTTGGATGATGTAAAAGTATCTGGAATTTCAACAATTACAGAAGAAGACTTACGATATGGGAAGCAATTAGGGTATACAATGAAACTTTTAGGTTATGCTCACCGTGAAGGGGAAAAAGTAGAAGTAAGTGTTCAACCTACATTCTTATCTGATAACCATCCCTTGGCTTCCGTACAAAATGAGTATAATGCTGTTTATGTATACGGCGAAGCTGTTGGTGAAACAATGTTTTATGGACCAGGCGCAGGGAGTTTGCCAACTGCAACAGCAGTTGTTTCAGATTTAGTTGGGGTGATTAAAAATTTGCGTCTTGGAGTAAATGGCCGCAGTGCAGTAACTCCTCAATATCCTAAACGCTTAAAAGATGATAATGAGAAATACTCGAAATATTTCTTACGAATCCATGTACAGGATGAGGTTGGGGTATTCGCAGAACTCACTTCCATCTTTGCAAAGTATGGAGTCAGCTTTGAAAAAATATTACAACTGCCAGTTAAGAAACATGAAACATCTGAAATTGTCTTAGTTACACATAAAGCATCCTTAACAAATTACGATGCAATTCTTCATGAATTAAAAGATTTACCAGCGGTAAAAGAAGTAAAAAGTGCATATAGAGTAGTGAGGAAATCATTATGAGATGGCCAGGATTAATTGAAGCATATAAAGAATTTTTACCAGTAAATAGTGAAACACCAATGTTAACATTAAATGAAGGAAATACTCCGCTTGTGAAGCTAGAACGGCTTTCAAAGGAATTGGATGTGGAGCTTTTCGTTAAACTAGAAGGAGCAAATCCAACAGGTTCCTTTAAAGACCGAGGAATGGTTATGGCTGTCGCAAAGGCCGCAGAATCTGGAAGTAAAACAGTCATCTGTGCCTCAACAGGTAATACTTCTGCCGCAGCTGCTGCTTATGCCGCTCGGGCAGGATTACGTTGTATTATCGTTATTCCTGAAGGGAAAATTGCCTTAGGAAAGCTTGCTCAAGCCATGATGTATGGAGCAGAAATTATCTCGATTGAGGGGAATTTTGACCAAGCATTACAAATGGTGCGAAATATCAGTAAAGAACAACCGATTACCCTAGTTAATTCGGTTAATCCATTTCGTTTAGAAGGACAAAAAACTGCAGCCTTTGAAGTATGTGATCAGCTAGGATTTGCTCCTGACATTTTAGCGATTCCAGTTGGAAACGCTGGGAATATTAGTGCCTATTGGAAAGGATTTAAAGAATACTCCAACCATAAAGGAACAGGATTACCAAAAATGTATGGCTTTGAAGCAGCTGGGGCGGCAGCTCTTGTTCACAATCGTGTCTTTGAAAATCCAGAAACAATTGCAACAGCCATTCGAATTGGTAATCCAGCAAGCTGGGATTTAGCCGTATCTGCTGTACAAGAATCCAATGGTTTATTTGATGAAGTTAGCGATGATGAAATTGTTGCTGCCTATAAGAAAATTGCAGTCAGTGAAGGGATTTTTGCTGAACCAGCCTCATGTGCATCAATTGCTGGAGTTCTGAAGTCTATTCAAAAGGGCAAAATCGAAAAGGGATCAAAAATCGTTGCTGTCCTTACCGGAAATGGTTTGAAAGATCCTGATACCGCTATTCAAAGCAGCCTTGTGGATGTGAAGAAATTACCAAATGATGAACAAGCCGTGACACAACATATCAAGGGAGTTGTCAATCGATGACTCTGACTGATGAGAAGTTTGTTATCAAAGTGCCAGCAAGTTCTGCTAACCTTGGACCTGGCTTTGACTCAATCGGAATCGCGCTTAATTTATTTTTAAGTTTAGAAGTAGAGAAAAGTGAGAAGTGGGAGTGTTTTTCCACTTCTGAGGAATTAAAAGATCTGCCTTCTGATGAACAGCATTTTATTTGTCAAATTGCCTTACAAACAGCAGCAAAATATGGCAAGGAACTTCATCCATGTAAAATCAAGGTTGAGAGTGAAATTCCATTAGCTCGTGGTCTCGGTTCAAGTGCATCGGCTATCATTGCGGGCATTGAACTGGCTGATTACATTGGAGAACTAGGTTTAACTAAGAAAGAAAAATTATTGCTTTCTACAGAGATAGAAGGTCATCCAGATAATGTTGGAGCCTCTTTATACGGAGGACTTGTGATCGGCAGTTACCAGCAAGGAGAAGTTGATATCGTTTCTATTTCAGATATTACGTTTGAGATGGTTGCTGTAATACCAAAGGAAAGCTTGTTAACCAAGGATTCTCGTGGTGTTTTGCCAATTGAATTTTCTTATAAAGATAGTATTCTTGCTTCGTCAATTTCCAATGTGTTAGTCGCTGCCCTCCTTAGTCAAAACTGGGAATTGGCTGGGAAGATGATGGAAAGAGATATTTTTCACCAGCCATATCGGAAACCACTGATTCCGTTTTATGATGAAGTGGCAACATTCGCAAAAGCGGAAGGGGCATTCGGTGTTGCCTTAAGTGGTGCTGGCCCGACTATTCTATGCTTTTGTGAAAAAGGGAAGGCAACGGGACTAGAAAAATCCTTAAATTCAGCTTTTCCTGACATGACAGCTAAACAACTTAGCATTAACTTTACAGGAAGTTCTGTATCCAAATTAAATAATTGCATAGTGAAATAGGGTCGAGATTTATATCGGCCCTATTTCTTTTTACTTATGGTGGAGAGAGGACTACCCTTTTAGTCCTTGCAGCCATTCTTGATAACAATCATCACAAAGAATTTCGTCTCTTTCTGTATTAGAACTTAGAAATGTAACATAGTGATGTTGTTTTTCCTCTATTTCATTTACACAATAAAAACACTTTTCCTGCATATTGACCTTTCTCCTTTTCTTAGAGGTTTTTTTAGTTTTTCTTAAAAAGTTATTATGTTACATAGAAATAATCTCCACCTATTTACGAGGATATCTTGAGAAATATTGGTTTACCAAGTAGAGTTAAACTAAATTGGAAATAGCTAAAATGGGAGGAAAGGAATATGACGTTTACGAACAAAGTTGTCATTGTAACTGGAGCAGCAAATGGTATTGGTCGTGGTATTGCTTCTGCCTATGCAGAAAAGGGTGCTACGGTGTTGCTTGCAGATGTGGAAGAGGCAAAAGGGAAACAGACAGAATCTGCACTAAAACAGACTGGTGCAGAAGTATTTTTTGTAAAGACCGACGTAAGAAGTGAAAGTGATATTATCAATTTAATGGAGACAGCAAAAAGGACCTATGGTCGAATTGATGTGTTAATCAATAATGCGGGTAAAGGTTTGTTTAAATCAGTCTATGAAGTAACGGTAGAGGAATGGGATGATATTATCAGGACCAATCTGAGAAGTGTTTTTCTCTGTTCACGAGAAGCGGCAAAGTTTATGCGTGATAATGAAGACGGGGGAACGATTGTAAACATCGCATCAACCCGCGCAATTATGTCTGAGCCAAATTCTGAAGGGTACGCGGCAACAAAAGGTGGAATTGTCGCCATAACCCATGCCTTGGCTGCATCACTGAGTGAGGATCGAATCACCGTAAATGCAATTTCACCTGGTTGGATACATACAGGCGACTATTCCCAATTGACACCACTTGATCATGAACAGCATTTTTCAAAGCGAGTTGGTAAACCGGATGATATAGCAAGGGCATGTTTATACCTAACAGCAAAGGAAAATGATTTTGTTACAGGGATTAATATGGTTATTGATGGTGGGATGACGAGAAAAATGATCTATGAAGAATAAAGATATCCATGTTTTCGTTAGGTACCACGCTGGGTCATTATATGTTAAAATAGTGTAAAAATTGGAAAAATTGAAAGGAGGATAATTAAATGAAGCTGCCAATCATTCAAACAAAACTACGGATTCCGGTTGTCAAAGATGAATTCATTAGACGGGCTCAACTAACGAAGAAATTGAAGAAAATTCCTAGCTACCCTTTGACCATAGTTCATTCCGGAGCTGGTTTTGGGAAAAGTACGGCATTGGCTTTATTTATGAGGGATGAAAGAATCCCTGGCTGCTGGTATTCCATTTCTTCGATGGATGACGACATCCTTCCGTTCCTTTCCTATATCATTCATTGTGTCCGAGGTTTTGTTCCTAACTTTGGACAAGAAATTGCCAAGTATATCGAAACAATGGATCGGTACATGCGGGAAGAAGATCTAAGTTATTTATGCACGTTGTTCATTAATGAAATCCTTGATGTTCAATCCGATATTACCTTAATTTTGGACGACTATCATCAAATCGAGCATTCATACACCATCAACAGCTGGATTGAAAAATTACTGCAGCATATCCCAGCCAACTTACATTTGGTTATCTCAAGCCGCAGTCGACCGGGCTGGAAGCATTTAACGAAAATGAGGGTTAGTGGGCAGTTATTAGAAATTAGCCGTGAAGATTTAGTACTAACGATTGATGAAATGGAATTATTATTGACTGACCTTTATGGTCTGGAAATCGAGACAGTCCATTTACAAAGTATCTATCAATTAACAGAAGGCTGGATTATTGCATTATGTATGATCGCGCAGCAGATACCACACACTGGAGATATCTCAACACTCTTTGAACATTCCTCCTATTCACTTCAAGACTTATTCGACTACTTAGTAATGGAAGTCTTTTCAAAACAGCCTCCTATGATTCAACAATTTTTAGAACAAACCTCAATCTTAGATGTCATTGAGGAAGAACTATGTGATGAAGTAATTGGAATACATGGGGCTTCCGGCATGTTAGAGCAACTAAAAGAACGAAACTTATTCATCCAAAAGATAGGACTAAAACATTATCGATACCATGCACTTTTTAAAGAGTTTTTAGAAAACGCTTTCTTAAAAAACAATCCAACCAACTATCATGCGCTTCATGAAAAATGTGGACGCTTCTATGAAAGAAGATTGATGTGGGAAGAGGCACTCTATCATTATAAAAAAATCAGTCATTTTAAAGCAATGGCTTCAATCTTACAGGACAATGGGATTAATATGCTCGAAGGTGGGAAACTAAAAAGCTTGTCTGACCATTTACTGTTGATTCCAATAAGTGAGTTAGATATTTATTATCTTCTTTGGTTTTTAAAAGCTGAAGTACACCGTTATCGGTCCCAATATCAAGAGGCAGAGGCATGTTATGAAAGAACCTTTATAGAGGCACAAAAGAGACAAGATTATCTCGGGATGAGCAAGGCGTTAGAAGGCAAAGCGAAAATTTATTTAGACACCATTCAACCACACCAAGCTGAAAATTTATTATATGAAGCAATTGAAGCTAGAGAAAAAAGCATTTGCTCAGATGAAGAAAAGGCTAAACTATATTTTTTACTTTCTGAGAATCTTTTAAATTCAGGAAAATCAACAAATGCCGAAAAGTGGCTGCAAAGGGCAAAAGAATCCAGCGCGACATTATTGGATGGAAATATTGAAGCAAGATTGTATTTAAGAACAGGACGTTTTGAGGAAGCAAAAAAATTTCTTTTTAACCAAAAAGAAAAGCTATCCAGTAAAAATGGTTCCGCACTTCCGAAATCCCATCGAGAAACAGATTTATTATTATCGCTAATAGAAGCCTTTACAGGGGAAGGTTTGAATGCCAAAGAATTAGCACAGGCCGGCATACAACAAGGCATTAGTTTACGAGCACCTTTTGTGGAGGCATGTGGGTGGATACGAATGGGGCATGCAGTACAAATCCTCAATAAATATGATTCGGATTTAGCAGAACAGTGCTACAATATTGCGTTAGATATTATGAGTGTGCTGAATGTCGAAAGAGGAAAAGCCGAACCGTTAATGGGACTTTGTATACTATATGGAACAAGGGGAGAATATGAGCGGGCAATAGAGGCAGGGAAAAGGGCTTTGATGGAGACTGAAAAAGTTCAGGACATCTGGCTTTCTGCACTCATTAGCCTGTGTATGGGAATCACCTGTATTTATAATGAAAGGTTCAATAAAGGATTAGGATACTTAGAGAAAACTAGAGTATTATTTTACCAATGTGAGGATACCTTTGGACAAACGTTAGCAAGTTTTTGGATAGCCTATATTTACTATATGGAAAAGGAACAGGATCTGTTTAGAGAAACAATCGATAAGTTTCTATTAATGGTACAACAACATGATTTTGAATTCTTTTTTCAAAAAGTGTCAATGTTCAGTCCAAGAGATTTGCAAATGTTTGTTCCACTGCTAATAGAGTGCGCAAAAGAGGAAATTCAAAAATCATATACTGTAAAAATCCTTCAGGATATGGGGATAACGACCTTAGACTCACATCCAGGTTATTCAATAAGAGTCAAAACACTAGGGCAATTTAAGATTTGGCTTGGGAAAAAAGAGGTGGGAGAAAAGGATTGGCAACGGGAAAAAGGAAAGGAATTGTTCCAGCTATTTATTACTATGAACGAACTTATCCCTAAAGAAGAGATACTCCAAATTCTTTGGCCGAATCAAGATAAAAAAAATGCAGATCGTGACTTTAAAGTTGCATTAAATAGTCTCCACCACGTCCTTGAACCATTACGAAAGGCTAGAGCAGCTCCTTTTTTTATTATTAGAGAAGGAATGTTCTATGGATTGAATCCCCATGCTGTAGTTGAATTGGATACCATCCAATTTCAATCTTTGATTGAGGCAGGTTTGGGTGAATCATCCCAGGAGAAAGTAATCACTCTTTTAGAAAAGGGCTTGAAACTTTATCTAGGAGAATACTTGCCAGATCGACGATATGATGATTGGTGCATCAGTAAAAGGGAAAGCATGCTTGTTTATTTTTTACGTGGTGCTGAAAAAATGGCTCAATTAATGGTTCGGAATGAAGATTATGATAAAGCGATTTATTGGTGTGAAAAAATACTAAAGAGAGATCGGACTTGGGAAGAAGCCTATCGATTATTAATGTATTGTTACTATCGAAAAAACAACCGCCCACAAGCCATGAAGTGGTTTCAAAAATGTAAGGTCGTGTTGGAAGAAGAATTAGGAGTTTCACCGCTTGAACCAACAAAGCAAATGCACCAGATGATCATTGAATCAGAAAATTATATACCTCAATCTGAGCAGCCTTAATCAGGCTGCTCAGATTGTCGAGAAAGGGTATCTTTCTCGGCAATTTTTTATTTAAACAAAGACTAACTTACGGTTTTTTAAAAAATTCCTGCCTGCTCAATGGCCTGTTGATTTCCGCTCCACGTGCTTCGCTTTCCGCGGGCGTGCCGGGAAGCCTCCTCGGCGCTGAAGCGCCTGCGGGGTCTCCCCCTGCCCCGTACTCCCGCAGGAGTCTTCGCACCTTCCGCTCCAATCAACAGGGGTGCATTAACTTAGAATTGCCACACACTTTTTCCAGCCTAGACAAGTGTGTGGCAATCTTTTTTATATTTTGGCATGCTGCGGTGAGTAACACTTGCTCACTCGCATTATGCAATCCCCGTAACCTACAATAGCGAAGCCCATGCAGTTCTTTTGAATCTGCGAAGCTTCGCTCTACTTATTCCTTTCTTGTATTGGGTCCGAAGGACGCCCTTTATTTTCAGAGTAAAAAGGACGGACTCTCTCACCAATAAAAGAAAAGTCGATATATTTGTCCACCTTTCTTAACAGGTGATCTTGAGGCACTAAATCATCAATAATTACAAATTCCGCTTCATTTTGTATCTCTTTTTTTGGCTTATACATTTAATCCACCGTCCTATTAATATTAATAGTATTATACAAAATTAACGCGGTGAATCGTTAAAGTTATTGAAAATAAAGTCTCCTTTTCTGTAAGATTGGTGCCATTATCAATATAGATAGCAAGGAGTGGATTGGAGCGAAAGGTGCTTGACTCCTGCGGGATGTAGAGGAAAGGTCGAGACCCCACAGACGCGAAGCGTCGAGGAGGCTCGACTTCCTCCCCGCGGAAAGCAAGCACCTGTAGCGGAAAGGAACGGTCCATTTGTATACAAAAAACAACATTCTATAAAAAAGAGCCAAAATAAAAGACTGTCGAGAGTTTCTCGACAGCCTGAGCAGCCTTAATCAGGCTGCTTTTCGATTTGTAACTAAATTGTAACTCTACTCTTCTATTATGAAATCAATGCAATGCATGGTTTTATTTTAAATTACAAGGGGGAAAAGAAGTGAAGGCATTTCGTGGAAAAGGGGCTTTATTAGTTTTTCTTATGTTTGTGATGATTTTTGCTACAGCTTGCAGCTCTGACAAAACGGAGGGAGATACAAAGGGCAATGGAGAAAAGGCAGAGGATAAGGAACCAATTAAAATTGGTGTTCTTGCCTCCACAACAGGTGCTCTAGAGTCCTATGGAAAACAAACATTAAGAGGATTTGAACTAGGTCTAGAATATGCAACAGAAGGAACAATGGAGGTTGCTGGCAGAAAAATTGAGTTTGTGGTCGAAGATACAGAAACAAAGCCAGAGGTTGCAGTTCAAAAAGCTACCAAGCTATTAGAAGAAGATAAAGTGGACTTCTTAGTTGGATCATCCAGTTCCGCTGATACATTAGCTGTATTACCGCTTGCTGAAGAATACCAAAAGATCATGATTGTTGAACCTGCAGCAGCTGATAGTATTACAGGTTCTGAGTTTAATAAGTATATTTTCCGTTCTGCCCGAAATTCTTCACAGGATGCTGTTGCAGGTGCAGCCGCTATCGCTGGTGATGGCGTGAAGATTGCTACTCTTGCTCCAGATTATTCATTTGGACGTGACGGAGTGGCTGCCTTTAAAGAAGCAGCTGAAAAGCTTGGTGCAGATATTGTGCTAGAAGAATATGCTGACCCAGCAGCAACTGACTTTACATCTAACATTCAAAAAATTATTGATGCAAAACCTGATTATTTATTTGTTGTTTGGGCGGGTGCAAACTCTCCTTGGAGTCAGATTGCTGATATGAAGGTTCAGGACAAGGGAATCAAAATCTCCACAGGTGCACCTGATATTGCTGCCTTAGCTACAATGGAACCACTTATTGGCATGGAAGGCTTTACTGTTTATTATCATGACCTGCCAAGTAATGAAATCAATGATTGGCTCGTTGCTGAACATAAGAAGCGATTTAACGGAGAAGTTCCTGATTTATTTACACCAGGTGGTATGAGTGCTGCCATTTCAATTGTTGAAGCATTGAAGAAAACTGAAGGGGATGCAGATGCGGATAAACTGATTGAAACGATGGAAGGCATGAGCTTTGAAACACCAAAAGGAAAAATGACCTATCGACCAGAAGATCATCAAGCTCTCCAAGCCATATATGCCATAAAGCTAGAGAAGAAAGATGGCGTTCCATACCCAGTCCCAGTACTAATTAGAGAACTAACACCAGAAGAAACAGCCCCTCCAGTACGTAACTAATAAAATTTATTTTTAAAAATATGAGGGTTGGACCTGTTATTTTCGGTCACCCTCTTCCTTATTTCTATCTACAAGATTGGCGGTGAAAGAGTGACAACCATAATCGAAACAGACAATTTATCGATAACCTTTGGCGGACATACCGCAGTTGATTCTGTCAGCATTTCTGTCCCAGAAAAACACTTCAAATCCATTATTGGTCCAAACGGAGCAGGTAAAACGACATTCTTTAACCTTTTAAGTGGTCAATTAAATCCTACAAATGGAAAAATTTATTTTCGGGGAAAGGATATCACAAAACTTTCTTCGACGAAGCGAACTAGAGAAGGTATCGGACGTTCTTTTCAAATTACAAATGTTTTCCCAAATTTAACTGTCCTCGAAAATGTAAGACTAGCAGTTCAGTCAAGGGCAGGTGTTCGCTATCAGATGTTATTTCATTATAAGAAATATCGAAAATTTGAAGAAAAGGCACTAGAATGGCTAAAACTCGTATTGCTAGACGATAAAGTAGACTCATTGGCTAGCAATTTGGCACATGGTGAAAAGAGAAAGCTTGAAATGGCTATGCTTCTTGCTCTTGAAACAGAGGTTCTTTTATTAGATGAACCGACTGCAGGCATGTCTTTAGAGGATGTTCCAGCCATTTTAGAAGTAATCAAAAAAATTAAAGATCAAGGCAACCGGACAATCATCTTAATTGAGCACAAAATGGATATGATCCTAGACTTATCAGATTCTGTAATGGTGCTATTTAATGGCAGATTACTTGCGGACGGAACCCCTGAGGAAATTATGAAAAATGAAACCGTTCAGTCTGCCTATTTGGGAGGTATCAGCTTGTGAACGAACTGCTGAAGCTTAATCATGTCGAGACATATATTGGACAATATCATATCCTACAGGGTGTATCGCTTGAAGTGAAAAAGGGTGAAGTAACGGTGCTGCTCGGTAGAAATGGAGCTGGTAAAACAACTACGTTAAGGACCATCATGGGGCTAAATCCTTCATCCAAAGGAAGTATTATCTATAAAGAAGAACAGATACAGGCGCTGCCAACCTATACGATTGCTCAAAAGGGAATCGGATATGTTCCAGAGGACCAAGGGATTTTTGCGGGATTGACAGTCGAGGAGAATATGAAAGTAGCCATTCAAAAAGACAATGAAGAAACAAATAAGCGCCTTGATTATATCTTAAATTTATTTCCTGACTTAAAAAAGTTTTGGAAAAAACCAGGCGGGTTACTAAGCGGCGGACAAAAACAAATGCTTTCTATCGCCAGAGCATATGTGAATGAAAACGAATTATTATTAATCGATGAACCTAGTAAAGGTTTGGCACCTATTGTCGTCGAGAAGGTGATGGAATCCATCCTTCAAATGAAGGACCAAACCACCATCGTTTTGGTAGAGCAGAATTTCATGATGGCGAGCACTATAGGGGATTGCTTTTACATTATCGACGATGGAAGAACGGTAAGCAATGGAAGTATGAAACAGTTAAAAGAGGATGAGGAAATGAAACGAAAGTATTTGGGAATTGCCTAGGAAAGGAGGAAAGTTTGAATGGAGCTTTTATTCAATCTTACATTAAATGGGTTGGCAACAGGCATGCTAATCTTCTTATTAGCTGCAGGGTTAACGTTAATTTTTGGGTTAATGGATGTACTCAACTTTGCACATGGCGGATTGTTTGCTTGGGGTGCCTATAGCGGCATATGGATTTATACTACTACTGGCAGCTTTTTTATTGGGATTATTGGCGCCATCCTTACTGGTTTTATACTGGGGATCATCACAGAAAAATGGATCATCAAACCGGTTTATGGCAACCATGTTCAACAAATATTAATTACTCTTGGATTGATGTTGGTTTTATCCGAAATGTTAAAAGTGATTTGGGGACCCAATCAAATCACTGCTACCCCTCCAGATTTTCTTAAAGGAAGCTGGGAAATTGGCAACATGATCATCATAAAGTATCGAGTATTTATTATCGCTGTAGGTTTGTTCGTATTTGCTGGAGTTCAATTCTTGCTTAAAAATACTAAAATAGGTCTTGTTGTTCGGGCTGGTGTTATGAATAAGGAAATGGTTCAGGCATTGGGGATAAATATTAAGAAGGTATTTATGTTAGTCTTTATGATTGGCTCTGGTATGGCTGCACTGGGAGGAGTACTTTTCGGACCATACTCTGGAGTCATTCATGCAGGAATGGGAATGGAATTTGCTATCTTAGCGTTTATTGTTGTTGTTATCGGCGGAATGGGTAATTTTACTGGTTCAGTTATGGCGGCAATCTTAGTTGGATTATCTGGTTCATTTATGGCCTATTATGTACCTGAATTATCATTAGCTGTAAATATGCTATTAATGGCAATTGTGTTAATCGTTAAGCCACAAGGACTATTTGGCGGGAAGGGGTGAGAGTATGAAGTGGATTGTAAATAATAGATTGAATGCTATTTATATTATCATTGCGGCATTTTTGTTCCTCTTGCCCTTTGTCTATGAGTCAAGAAATATGTTAATCCTCTTAACCCAAATTTTTGTGTTTGCCATCCTAGCGATGAGCTACGATTTATTATTAGGCTTTACTGGAATCGTTTCCTTTGGGCATGCGATGTTTTTTGGAATTGGAGCCTACTCGATTGGGATATTTATGAAGCGTTTTGAGCCAACAATGCTTCATTTTACTTATGCGGTACTGGCAACGATTTTCATCACAGCCATCGTAAGTTTTATTGTTGGTTTGCTGACACTTAGGTTGAAAAGTCATTTTTACGCGATGTTAACCATGGCATTGGCAGGATTATTTTTAGTATTAGCGGAAAAATGGAGGACCTTAACGTTTGGGAATGATGGTTTTACCTTCCGAGTTCCAGAATTGTTTATCGATCGGACTAATTTTTACATTATTTGTTTAGCTGTAATGATCGGAACTTTTATGATTTTACGACGTTTTACGAACTCTCCACTTGGAAGAGTTCTGCAGGCGATTCGAGAAAATGAACAACGGACAGAATCTTTAGGTTATCAAGTACTACATTATAAGATTGCCGCAAGTGTCGTTTCTGGTGTGTTAGCTGGAATTGCCGGGATCTTTTATGCGATGTCACTTCGATATGTGAATACCAGTGTATTCGCGATGGATATGACCTTAGATGCTTTATTAATGACAATCATCGGTGGAGTTGGTACCTTAGTTGGAGCCATTATTGGGGCGGGATTAATTGAATTTGCCCATGACGGGTTAACAGAATTGGCAAAGGAACATTGGATTTTTGAACGATGGATTATTTTCTTTGGCATTATATATATTTTGGTTGTCATTTTCTTCCCGTTAGGTATTGTGGGGACACTTAGGAAATTTCCTTGGAAACGAAAAAAACAGCATTCTGCAAAGAAAAAAGAAAATTTAGCAGGATAGGAGGAGGCATTCATGGACTCGTTACAAATTGCTTCCTTCGTCGTTCGTTTTCAACTAGCGGCAGTGGAAAAAGAAACAGGTAAAAAACAATGGAGAATAAAAGTAACACATGTGCAAGAGGAGCGTGAAACTTTATTTGATTCTATTGAAGAAGTGACAGCTTTTATGAAGTCAATGGTGGAAGACTCCTAGTCTAGGTGGTGAAAGTTTTGCAAATTGGTATTGTTTCAACAGGTCTTTACCTCCCTGAGGAATATTTAACGGGTAGAGAAATAGCTGAAAAAGCAGGTATACCAACAAATGTTGTCGAAGAGAAAATGGGGATTAAGAAAAAATATGTTCCTGGACCCGATGACCATACGTGTGAAATGGGAATTATCGCTGCCAAACAAGCGATTGAAAGAGCAGGTATTAATCCATTAGAGATTGATGTCGTGATTTATATTGGTGAAGAACATAAGGAATATCCACTGTGGACAGCTGGTATCAAACTGCAAGAAGAAGTTGGAGCCTTAAATGCTTGGGCCTTTGATGTTGCCCTAAGATGTGGAACCACGGTTATGGCACTTAAAGTAGCAAAAAGTCTAATGATGGCTGATCCTACTACCAACACTGTCCTGCTTGCAGGAGGTTATCGAAATGTGGATTTCATTGATTACAAGAACCCGCGGACACGCTTCATGTTTAATCTAGGTGCAGGTGGAGGAGCGATTCTGCTAAAAAAGGGTCATAACGAGAACATCCTGCTCGAAACGGAGTTAGTAACGGATGGGTCTTTCTCAGAGGATGTTGTGGTGGTTTCTGGCGGTACCAAAAGTCCAATCACGAAAGAGGCAATTGAGCAGCGTACAAATAAACTTGATGTTTTGGATCCAGAGGGTATGAAACAGCGGTTGGAACAAAAATCAATGGTCAATTTTATAAAAGTGATAAGGGAATCTATGAGGAAAAGTGGTTATAAGGATGAAGATATTTCTTATTTAGCTATGCTCCACATGAAAAAGTCTGCACATGAATATGTATTAAAAGAATTGGGCTTGTCTGGGGAACAGTCAATCTATTTAGAGGACTACGGTCATATTGGTCAAATTGATCAAATCCTATCTCTCGAGCTTGCCCTTAAAGAAGGGAAAGTAAAAGAGGGTGACCTTGTTGTTTTTGTGAGTGCTGGGATTGGCTATGCCTGGGGGGCAACGACAATAAAATGGGGGAAGGTGACTTAGTTGGTTAAGGTGACAATGAAAGAGGTTCAGTTAACAAATGGGGAAACAATTGCCTATCGCGAGCGCGAAGGCGGAGAAAAAAAGATTCTATTAATCCATGGAAATATGACTTCTTCCAAGCATTGGGATCTTGTTCTAGATAATATGGCAGAAGAGTTTAAATTATATGCCTTAGATTTACGGGGATTTGGAAACTCTAGTTATAATCAGCTTATTACATCAATCAAGGATTTTTCGGATGATGTAAAGCTCTTTGTCGATGAAATTGGCCTGAAGGATTTTGCGATTGTGGGTTGGTCAACTGGAGGGGCTGTTGCGATGCAGTTTGCAGCCGATTACCCTGTCTATTGTAACAAACTTATTCTATTGGCCTCAGAATCTACTAGAGGTTATCCGTTTGATGGGAAGCTTAATGAAAACGATGAACCTCGAAGATTTTCACGCTATGAAGATATTAAACATGACCTAATCCGAACCATCCCTGTCCAAGCAGCCTACGATACCAATAATGTGGAATTATTGAAATTGATTTGGAATGCTGTCATCTATACAAAAAATCAACCTGTTCCTGACATTTACGATGAATATGTGCAGGATATGAGAACTCAGCGGAATTTAGCTGAAGTACATCATTCAAACAATACCTTTAATATCAGCCATCACCATAATGGACTCGTTGAAGGTAATGGACTGGTGAATCAAATCAATGTACCTGTTCTTGTATTAAGAGGCGACCGTGATTTTGTTATTACAGCTGAAATGACAAAAGAATTGGTGGAGGATTTAGGAGCAAAAGCCAAATTTGTAGAGTTAAAGGATTGTGGTCATTCACCACTTGTAGATGATTTACCACAATTACTAAAAGAGATGACGGACTTTTTACATGCTGAGGGGTACAAATGAGATTAAAAAATAAAGTAGCTCTTATTACGGGAGCAGCAAATGGAATTGGTTTAACAGCTGCTGAAGTTTTTGCAAAAGAGGGTGCAAAGGTGGCCATGGCTGACTTTGATGCAGAACAAGGTGAAAAGAGAGCACAAGAATTACGGGAAAAAGGGTATGAAGTGTCATTCTTTCAAGTGAATGTGGCACAGCGTTCAAGTGTGGATGAAATGGTGGAGAAAGTTCGTGAAGTCTACGGAACCATCGGTGTCCTAATAAATAATGCAGGAATTACAAGAGACGGTATGTTATCTAAATTAACCGTCGAGGATTTCCAAGCTGTGTTGGATGTCAATCTTACAGGAGTATTTCATTGTACGCAGGCGGTTTTGCCGTCGATGATTGAAAACGGAAAAGGAAAAATTATTAATACTTCTTCCGTTTCAGGTGTGTATGGAAATGTCGGACAAACGAATTATTCTGCAACAAAGGCTGGTGTGGTCGGGATGACAAAAACATGGGCCAAAGAACTTGGGCGCAAAGGGATTAATGTAAACGCTGTTGCTCCTGGTTTTATCGAAACAGGTATGACTGCAAAGGTTCCTGAAAAAATATTAGACCAAATGAAACAGATGGTTCCGCTGGCACGGCTTGGGAAGCCAGAAGACATCGCCAACGCCTACTTGTTTTTAGCTTCTGATGAATCAAACTATGTAAATGGAACCGTCCTTCATGTAGATGGCGGGATAATGATGTGAATGAAAAAGCTGAAGTGCCCCTGGGTGCTGGCGCTAAATTGGTAAAGCGGCCTTCATAAGGTTGCTTTTTTCTTTTAAGTCCTGTAACTTCGCTGTAACTAGAATTCAGTAAGATATCCTCATCTAGTTGTGAAGGAGCGATTGTTCGGTGAGGTGGGAACTCGATTGGCTTGAAAATAGAGCAAGGTTATCGCCAAATAAGAGGGCAATAATTGATGAAGATACAAATAAATCATGGACCTATGAAGGTTTAAATAACCGTTCATCCTCAGTGGCCAGCTGGTTAAAAAGTCAGGGTATTAAAAAAGGTGATCGAGTTGCACTATTGTCGCCCAATGATATCAGTTATTTTGACTTATTGTTTGCCTGCGGAAAAATTGGTGCCATATTTGTCCCGTTAAATTGGCGTCTGTCTTTACATGAATTAATTGAAATTTTGAAGGATTGTACACCAATATTGCTAGGAGTTCATCAGAAATTTAAAAATAGGTTTACATCCTTACAAGCTGTAGTACCTAGTTCCATTATAGTTGGTGGACATATGTATGAAGAGATGATGACTCTTTTAGATGGCAGTAAACAAATGGAATCAATTTCTGAATCTGATCCATTAGCCATGATTTATACGGGAGGAACTACTGGGAAGCCAAAAGGTGTTGTCTTAAGTCACCAGTCTATTCAATGGAACGCCATTAACACTATTCTTAGTTGGAATTTATCAGATGAGGATGTAACGATAAACTATATGCCGATGTTCCACACGGGCGGACTAAATGCATTATCGCTTCCAATCCTAATGATTGGCGGAACAGTGGTCATTGGTGATCAGTATTCAGGAGAAAAAGTGGTGAATTCAATCAAACAATACAACTGTACGATTATTCTTCTTGTACCAACGATGTACCATTTGCTTATTCAAAGTGATGAGTTCCAGAAAAGCGCTTTTCCTTCCATGAAAATCTTCCTGTCAGGTGCAGCACCTTGTCCGCTGCAAGTATATGAGGCTTTTCAGAAAAAGGGATTAGCCTTTAAGGAAGGATATGGATTAACGGAAGCCGGACCAAATAATTTCTACATTCAACCTGGGGATGCACAGATAAAACGAGGGTCAGTAGGAAAACCAATGTTATTTAATGCTGTAAAGTTGGAAAAAGAAGATGGTCAAGAGGCCCAAGTGAATGAAGTTGGTGAAATTTTAATAAAAGGAAAACACTCTTTTTCGCATTATTGGAATAACGAACTGGCGACGATTGAAACGAAAAAGGGAGGCTGGGTTCATACAGGAGACCTGGCCAGAAAGGATGAAGAAGGGTTCCATTATATAGTCGGAAGAAAGAAGGATATGATTATCACTGGCGGTGAAAATGTCTACCCACTCGAGATTGAACATTGGCTGGCAGCACATCCTTTCGTTGACGAAGTAGCCGTTATCGGACTGCCAGATCAAAAATGGGGAGAACTTGTTGCTGCGTTTATCGTTACTAAAAATTCTTATAGGATTGATGAAGAAGAACTTAAATTCTATTGTGAACAGAAACTTGGAAGATACAAAATTCCAAAGAAATTCATACAAATCGAAGAACTTCCGAAAACACATGTTGGAAAAATTGATAAAAAGAAGTTAAAGGAATTAAGTATCCAAACATAAAAGGAGAACCACGCCGGTTCTCCTTTTGATTATTTTTCAGCAAGTTTTAAAGCGGTATCTGATACAGTCAAGTCAAACTGCAACTGTTCACTTAAATTATGTGGATGATAGAAGCCTCTTGAAATCATATAATTAGTTATTTTTTCGTGTGTGGCAATAGCCGTATTTAATTGTTCTCTAAGGGCAGCTTTTAATTCTGGGGTCCCAGTCTCGGTAATGGCGACTGCATAATTTCTTACCCCTGCTTTAGCAGAAATGTTAACCCAGAACTTAGAAGAATTTTTCACAAGCAAATGGAGGCGGCCATTGATTTGCATACTGAAATATCTGAATTAATGATAAAGAAGGGCTGGCTGCATCCTCATAACTTTAAAGAGCAGTTTCCGATTGATCTGAAGGCTGCAGAGACAGCGGTACAGATTGCTAAGCTAAATCTCTATCCTAACGATACGGATCGACAAGGGATGTTTGCAACACCAAACCAGTAAAAGGAGGAGAGAGATGAAGGCTGTTACATACCAAGGAATTAAGAATGTTGAAGTTAGAGAAGTGAAAGACCCAAGTATTAAAAATCCAGATGACATAATCGTTAAGATAACTACTTCCGCCATTTGCGGCTCCGACCTGCATTTGATTCATGCCATGATACCTAATTTGCCAACAGATTATGTAATCGGTCACGAGCCAATTGGGATTGTCGAGGAAGTAGGTTCGGAGGTTACAAAATTAAAAAAAGGGGATCGAGTCATTATCCCATTTAACGTTAGTTGTGGACACTGCTGGTATTGTAATCACGATCTAACTAGTCAATGTGACAATGCAAACCCTCATGGGCAAGGCAGCGGGTTTTCGGTTATTCGGAAACAACTGGTGGTTATGCGGGTGGACAGGCAGAATACATGAGGGTTCCTTTTGGGAATTTCACTCCATTTAAAATACCCGAAAATTGTGAAGTGGAGGACGAAAAACTTGTATTGCTAGCTGATGCTGCACCTACTGCCTATTGGAGTGTTGACCATGCAGGGGTAAAGCCGGATGATACTGTTATTGTTTTAGGCTGTGGTCCAGTCGGTTTATTGGCACAAAAATTTGCTTGGTTAAAAGGGGCAAAAAGAGTTATAGCTGTTGACTATATTAACTACCGCTTACAGCACGCAAAACGCACAAATAAAGTGGAGATTGTTAATTTTGAGGAACATGAAAATGTAGGAGACTATTTGTTGGAAATTACCCGAGGTGGAGAAGATATCGTTATTGATGCCGTAGGAATGGATGGCAAAATGACCCCGATGGAGTTTTTGACAGCGGGTCTGAAGCTTCATGGCGGTGCCATGGGTGCAATTGTAATTGCCAGTCAAGCTGTACGAAAAGGCGGAACGATTCAACTTACTGGTGTTTACGGAGGAAGATATAATGCTTTTCCGCTTGGGGATATCTTTTCGCGCAACGTCGATATCAAAACAGGACAGGCACCGGTTATTCCCTACATGTCCTTCTTATACAATATGATAAACGAAAGAAAAATTGATATAAGTGACATCATTACTCATGTATTGCCATTAGAGCAGGCGAAGCATGGATATGAAGTATTTTATACAAAAACAGAAGATTGTATAAAAGTTATTCTTAAACCGTAAACAACAGGGGGCTGAAGATTCTCAGCCCTTTTCATTTGATCAATTCTTTTGCGCCTTCGATAAATAATTGAGATAACATGGATTGGGTTTTATTTAGGTTATAAACAAGATAGAAATATCGTTCATCATTAAACCCATTAATCTCATGTATCTTTAATAAATTCCTATCATAATATTCTTTTGCAGCCATTTCCGAAATTATCGCAATACCGATATCTTGGAGAACGAACTGAATTAAACTCTGCCCATTTTCTGTATAAGCTACAATATTCATTTGGTCTTTTGAAATTTGATTTTTTTTCAGAAATTTTTCAATAAGAGAATTGGTTCCTGAATCAGAATTTCTCATAATAAATGGGTAACTCAGAAGGTCTTTAATCTCCACAGGTCCGACAATATCTGATTGCTTGGAAGTGATAAGGACTAGATTTTCTTTTAGTAAAGGAATATAGCAAAGCTTTTCATTATCATACTTTTCGCCTAAAATTCCGAAATCCACAGAGCCGTTTAGGACCTTTTCCGCTATATTTTTTGAAGAAGATTGATTTATATAAAATGTAGCTTTTGGGTATTGATCTCTAAATTGCTTGACCATCTTTGGAATCATAAATTGCCCAGGAACAGAGCTTGCGCCGATTCTGATTATTCCCCTGAGTTCGGTCACTCCCACCTTTAAGTCCAGCATTGCCTGGTCTTTCAATAATAAAAGCTTTAATGCCCACTGATACAAACGCTCACCAGAGGGTGTAAGGATATTTTCTCTGCCAACCCGATCAAATAGACTTACATTTAGAGTTCTCTCAAGTGCTTGAATATGGGAACTGACTGTTGATTGACTTAAAAAAATGTCTTCAGCTGCTTTGGAAAAGCTTTTATGTTCAACAACCTTTGTAAACACAAGTAATTGGTGTAAATCCATTAAATCTTCTCCCTTGTATTTATATATACGATTCATTCCTATTGATATAATAGATAAATTGAATTTACCATATCATATCATTTTTTTATAATAGAACGTATTAGAGGATTAGAATATAATGTGATGGGAGCTTAATGAATGTCACTTCAATATATACCGGATGTAATTTACGATGCAGGTCAAACTGGCGTTGGCGAGTTAGTAGATAGACTGTTCTCGAAATTGGAAAAGTTGAACAGCGGCCAAATTATCGAGGTCATTTCCAATGTACCTTTGGTAAGTGAAGACTTGCCAACCTGGATTAAAATACAAAATCACACTTTGTTAGATCGTAAGGATTTTGGGGGAATAAGTTATTATTATATTGAAAAACGCTAAACGAGGGTCTTATCTTATTTGATAAGGCTTTTTTTCTTGTAAAAAGAATATTTGCTATTTCTGTGATAAACACTCAATATAAATAAGACAAAATTTTTGTATAGATATAGAAAGTAGGGATTTTTTTGCCTGATTTTGTTTCATTAGGGATTTCTGAGTCAATTATTAATAAATTAAAGAGTTATGGTGTCGTGAATGCAACCCCCATCCAAGAAAAAGCAATCCCATTTGTAATGCAGGGAAGAGATGTGATTGCACAGGCGCAAACGGGGACAGGAAAGACGTTTGCCTTCATATTACCAATTTTAGAAAAAATAAATCCACTTGCTTCGCATGTGCAAGCCCTCATTGTTACTCCAACCAGAGAATTGGCTTTGCAAATTACAGAGGAGTTCCAAAAATTGACCAATGATATGGACGGTGTTGATGTACTAGCGGTTTATGGTGGTCAGGATGTTGATAAACAGCTGAAGAAGTTAAAGAAAAATGTTCAAATTGTTGTTGGCACACCTGGAAGGCTGTTAGACCATATTGGAAGAGGAACTGTTCAGTTATCTGAAGTATCATTCCTAGTACTTGATGAAGCAGACCAAATGTTGCATATTGGTTTTCTGAAAGAAGTTGAGGATATTATTAGGGAAACGCCTAAGTCCCGTCAAACCATGCTTTTTTCTGCAACTATGCCGGAGGAAATAAGAACATTAGCGAATAAACATATGCGTAAACCTGAATACATCCAAGTAGAAAAAAACCAGGGGCCTGCAGAAAATGTTAAACTAATTGCCATTCACACCATTGATCGAGCAAAGCAAGCAACATTAATTGAATTGGTGGAAACACATAGACCATATTTAGCTGTTATCTTTTGTAGAACCAAACGGAGAGTCTCAAAGTTGTATGAGGTTCTTAAATCCCACAAATTTTTATGTGATGAACTGCATGGCGACTTATCACAAGCAAAAAGAGAGCAAGTGATGAAACGCTTTAGGGATGGGGAAATCCAACTGTTGATTGCAACAGACGTCGCTGCAAGAGGACTTGATGTTGAAGGTGTAACGCATGTATTTAATTATGACATCCCACAGGATGCAGAAAGCTTTATCCATCGAATTGGGAGAACCGGGAGAGCAGGTACAAAAGGTGTTGCCATCACTTTATACTCCTCAGATGATCGGCCAACTCTTGATATGATTGAAAAAGAACTTACTATAACAATCCAAAAACAAAACATAGGTAACTCTGAAAGCAGTCAAAAAAATAAACAGGAACCAACTAAGGATCAGGGAAAAAGGTATGAAAAGCGAAGAAGTTCGAGTGGCCAAGGGAAAGACAGTAAACCTAAATCTTCGTCAAGGAATGAAAGTAAGCCAAAATCAATAAAAAGAAAGCAAACAAATTCCAGCCAAGCAGGTGGAGGCAGGAATCGTAAAAGCAGTAAATCAGGATTGGTTAAACGGAGTAAATAAGAAAAGGACTGAAGTAACTTTCAGTCCTTTTTGGCTGCCTATTGACCAATCCCAAGATTGGATTTAACGAGTACCTCATCATATTTCTTCGCATCAGCTTTTTGGCGAGACAGCACCGTTCCAAGATACCCTGCAATAAATCCTAATGGAATGGATACAATTCCGGGTGTTGTGTATGGAAATAGAGGATTCCCTACGAAAATTGCCTTTCCTACTTCGGGACTGAAAACATTCGGGCTAATGACTACAAGTCCAATTGCAGAAATAAGTCCAACTACCATTGCCCAAATGGCTCCCGTAGTGTTAAAACGCTTCCAGTAAATCGTATAAATAATAACAGGCAGATTTGCACTTGCAGCTACTGCGAAGGCAAGTGAAACAAGGAAAGCGACATTAAGGGTTTGAGCCCCTAAAGCTAAAACAATAGAGACTACAGACACTCCAATTGCTGCCCATCGTGCTGTGCTTACCTGTTGTTTTTCTGTTGCCTTCCCTTTTTTTAGAATCTCGTTATAAAAATCATGTGCAAAAGCTGAAGCAGCAGTCAGAACAAGTCCCGCTACAACCGCAAGAATTGTTGCAAATGCAACCGCGGAAATAAACGCGAACAGCATATTACCTCCAAGTGCCTGCGCTAAAAGGGGAGCGGCCATATTACCAGCAGCATTTGCTGCAACAATATCAGTTGTGCCCACGAAAGCTGCTGCCCCAAAGCCAAGAAATATCGTCATAACGTAAAAAATTCCAATAATCCAAGTTGCGTAAACAACCGAACTCCGTGCAGTCTTAGCATCCTTGACGGTGAAGAAACGAACCAGAATGTGAGGCAGTCCGGCTGTACCCAAAACTAAACCCATATTCAATGAAAGGGTATCAATGCCATCCTTGTATTTAACTCCTGGGTTTAAGAATGCTTCCTTTAAGGGTGTTGCTGTTTTCATTTGATCGAACATATCTGTAATACTGAAGTTGAATTTTGCAAAAACCACAATGGAAATTAGGAATGTGCCACCCATTAGCAGGACAGCTTTAATAATTTGTACCCAACTTGTTGCATGCATCCCGCCGAAAATAACATAGACAGTCATTAACACTCCAACAATTAAAACCGATGTTGTATATTCTAGCCCTAATAACAATTTAATTAGAGCACCTGCTCCTACAAGCTGAGCGATCATATAAAAAATAGAAATGGTTACGGTGTTCATGGCCGCAAAACCACGCACCTTTTTAGCATCAAAGCGTGCGGCAATCATATCTGCAAATGTATATTTTCCTAAATTACGTAATGGTTCGGCTACTAAATACAATACAACCAAATACGCAACCAAGAAACCAATACTGTAGAAGAATCCATCAAAGCCTGTTAATGCAACTGCACCAGCAATTCCAAGGAACGAAGCCGCTGACATATAATCACCTGCGATAGCTAATCCATTTTGCCAGCCGGTCAGCCCCCCACCTGCTGTATAGAATTCACTTGCATTTTTTGTACGTTTAGAAGCGAAGTATGTAACAACCAATGTTACAAAAACGATACCAAGAAACATTGAAAAAGCAGCGGTATTCATTAGTCTTTCCCCCCTTCTTTAACAACTTGTTCCGCTAAATCGTCAAATTTTCTTGCTTTTTTAGAGTAGAGCATACATAATCCCCAAGTCATAACAAATTGAAGAAATGCAAAAACCCAAGCCCATGTAATACTGCCTATGAATTTGTTATTTAGAACAGTTGAAAAGGAAGTTAAGATAGGTAAGGCGAAATAAAAGCAAAAGAAGAAGATCGTGATGGGAATTATGAATTTTTTCTTTTCGGAGAGTAATTTTTGGAATGATGATGATTGAACAATAGCACTGTAATCGCTTTCAGAGTTAGCTGTTATTTTTCTAGCCTCCATTGGAAGCTCCCCCTCTCATAGTATCAAACTATACAACAAAAAAATGAGGACTGAAAATAGACATAGCTGACTGTGCGTTGAAGTAAAGAACCAAAGGAATTAAGAAAGTCATAACCGCAGAAAAGTGCTCACCCCTTTTTAAAAGATTGATTTTTCTAAATATTGTAATTTTTATTACGTTTATTATTATAGTAACAACATATTAAAATTTGCAATAGGAAAAATTACATTTTTTTGCAAAAGGGATTTTTTATTATATTGAGGTTAAAAACCGAAATGAAGGAATAGGAGGTTGAAAGGTATTACCAAAAAAACAAAAAAACCTTTGCAGTGCAAAGGTTTTTAAGTATGGAGACTATCGGGATCGAACCGACGACCTCTTGCATGCCATGCAAGCGCTCTCCCAGCTGAGCTAAGCCCCCGTGTATGGTACAAGAAAAATTATATCTTTCTCATACCATTCTTGCAATAGTCTTTTTACATTTTTTTTAGTTAAAAGTAAATTTAACCCATGCTTTCTATTTCTACTTTATGAACGCCTTCTAATTTTGAAACAGAATCATACACATCTGTAGTCTTGTTACGATAATCTACTGCAACTAATATTTGCACGAGATGGTCGCCGTTATCTAAATCCTTTATACGAATCCTGCGAATAATGTACTTTCTTTCCATAATAAATGAAATAGCCTTTTCAATTTGGATCTTATCCCTAATAAATAATTGAAGACTAATTTCTTTTTCACGCAATTGCTTGGGACCAATAAACTTCATTACGTAAGGCACTAATTCCACACTAATGATGAGTAAGGCAACGCCAACAAACGCTTCGATAAAGAAACCAGCCCCAACAGCAATCCCGATTCCTGCTGCTCCCCAAATCATTGCAGCTGTAGTTAATCCAGAGATACTATCATTACCCCTTCTAAGAATGACACCTGCTCCTAGAAAACCGATACCTGATACTATTTGTGCCGCAAGACGAAGAGGGTCCATTGTAATTTTTACATTATCAGAATGAGGAAACATATAAGCTGATTCGATTGAAACAATTGTAAGTAGACAACTTACAACAGATATAACAAGACTTGTTTTTAAACCTACAGGTTTTCTCTTTATTTCGCGTTCAAGCCCAATGATAAGTCCGAAAATAGCTGAAACTCCAAGCTTTAGTAATATATCGTAATCAATATTCTCCATTGGCTTCACGTCCATTATTATTAAGTATAGTTATACTTAGTTAAACTATCTTTTCTATTATACGACATCCCTGCAATGTTAAAATAAGAAATATTTCTTATAATATATTATTGGTGGACAAGATTATGTTGTTGTTCTCGTTTTTCTAGATTAGCCTTCTCCAATTACATATACATGAATGAAGGATTTTATGAGTTTATCTCCCAATTGATTTATCCTTTGACAGGTGAATATCCTTTATTCTCTTCAAATGGATAAAGTAATAGATGGTTATAAATTAAAAGAATCAAAAAAAACTTTGTAAATTATATTGCAAACATTTTTCGAACATGGTATATTAAATCTCGTCCTCACCGAGAGAGTCACACAACAAAAAAGTTTTTTAAAAAGTTGTTGACATTGAAATAGAGGATGTGTTAAATTAATGAGGTCGCTTTTGAGCCGCTAAGCAGGACAGGCTCAGAAATGATAAGTATATTGCTCTTTGAAAACTAAACAAACAAGAACGTCAACAAACAATTTTTTAGCTTTTTATAAAAGCTAAGCCAACGTAACAAATGAGCTATATCAACTTTCTTGGAGAGTTTGATCCTGGCTCAGGACGAACGCTGGCGGCGTGCCTAATACATGCAAGTCGAGCGAATCTTTAGGAGCTTGCTCCTAAAGGTTAGCGGCGGACGGGTGAGTAACACGTGGGCAACCTGCCTGTAAGACTGGGATAACTTCGGGAAACCGGAGCTAATACCGGATAATCCTTTTCCTCTCATGAGGAAAAGCTGAAAGTCGGTTTACGCTGACACTTACAGATGGGCCCGCGGCGCATTAGCTAGTTGGTGAGGTAATGGCTCACCAAGGCGACGATGCGTAGCCGACCTGAGAGGGTGATCGGCCACACTGGGACTGAGACACGGCCCAGACTCCTACGGGAGGCAGCAGTAGGGAATCTTCCGCAATGGACGAAAGTCTGACGGAGCAACGCCGCGTGAGCGATGAAGGCCTTCGGGTCGTAAAGCTCTGTTGTTAGGGAAGAACAAGTATCGGAGTAACTGCCGGTACCTTGACGGTACCTAACCAGAAAGCCACGGCTAACTACGTGCCAGCAGCCGCGGTAATACGTAGGTGGCAAGCGTTGTCCGGAATTATTGGGCGTAAAGCGCGCGCAGGCGGTCCTTTAAGTCTGATGTGAAAGCCCACGGCTCAACCGTGGAGGGTCATTGGAAACTGGGGGACTTGAGTACAGAAGAGGAAAGCGGAATTCCACGTGTAGCGGTGAAATGCGTAGAGATGTGGAGGAACACCAGTGGCGAAGGCGGCTTTCTGGTCTGTAACTGACGCTGAGGCGCGAAAGCGTGGGGAGCAAACAGGATTAGATACCCTGGTAGTCCACGCCGTAAACGATGAGTGCTAAGTGTTAGAGGGTTTCCGCCCTTTAGTGCTGCAGCTAACGCATTAAGCACTCCGCCTGGGGAGTACGGCCGCAAGGCTGAAACTCAAAGGAATTGACGGGGGCCCGCACAAGCGGTGGAGCATGTGGTTTAATTCGAAGCAACGCGAAGAACCTTACCAGGTCTTGACATCCTCTGACACTCCTAGAGATAGGACGTTTCCCTTCGGGGAACAGAGTGACAGGTGGTGCATGGTTGTCGTCAGCTCGTGTCGTGAGATGTTGGGTTAAGTCCCGCAACGAGCGCAACCCTTGTTCTTAGTTGCCAGCATTTAGTTGGGCACTCTAAGGAGACTGCCGGTGACAAACCGGAGGAAGGTGGGGATGACGTCAAATCATCATGCCCCTTATGACCTGGGCTACACACGTGCTACAATGGATGGTACAAAGGGCTGCAAGACCGCGAGGTTTAGCCAATCCCATAAAACCATTCTCAGTTCGGATTGTAGGCTGCAACTCGCCTACATGAAGCCGGAATCGCTAGTAATCGCGGATCAGCATGCCGCGGTGAATACGTTCCCGGGCCTTGTACACACCGCCCGTCACACCACGAGAGTTTGTAACACCCGAAGTCGGTGGGGTAACCGTAAGGAGCCAGCCGCCTAAGGTGGGACAGATGATTGGGGTGAAGTCGTAACAAGGTAGCCGTATCGGAAGGTGCGGCTGGATCACCTCCTTTCTAAGGATAATGCAGTCCATATGGACTGATAAAAAGTTGACTGTTACTTGTTTGTTTAGTTTTGAGAGTGCAATTTCTCTCATGATTAAACTCGTTCTTTGAAAACTAGATAATCGTAAGAAGAAGTCAAAGTAAAACCGAGAATCGCCACATTAGTTTTTCTCTCTTAAGCAATTAAGAAGAAAATAACCTTTTAGGTTAAGTTAGAAAGGGCGCACGGTGGATGCCTTGGCACTAGGAGCCGATGAAGGACGGGACTAACACCGATATGCTTCGGGGAGCTGTAAGTAAGCTTTGATCCGGAGATTTCCGAATGGGGGAACCCACTGCTCGTAATGGAGCAGTATCTTTACCTGAATACATAGGGTATTGAAGGCAGACCCGGGGAACTGAAACATCTAAGTACCCGGAGGAAGAGAAAGCAAACGCGATTCCCTGAGTAGCGGCGAGCGAAACGGGACATAGCCCAAACCAAGAGGCTTGCCTCTTGGGGTTGTAGGACACTCAACATGGAGTTACAAAGGAACGGGGTAGATGAAGCGATCTGGAAAGGTCCGTCATAGAAGGTAAAAACCCTGTAGTTGAAACTTCGTTCCCTCCTGAGTGGATCCTGAGTACGGCCGGACACGAGAAATCCGGTCGGAAGCTGGGAGGACCATCTCCCAAGGCTAAATACTCCCTAGTGACCGATAGTGAACCAGTACCGTGAGGGAAAGGTGAAAAGCACCCCGGAAGGGGAGTGAAAAAGATCCTGAAACCGTGTGCCTACAAGTAGTCAGAGCCCGTTCATGGGTGATGGCGTGCCTTTTGTAGAATGAACCGGCGAGTTACGATTACATGCAAGGTTAAGTTGAAGAGACGGAGCCGCAGCGAAAGCGAGTCTGAATAGGGCGTTTGAGTATGTGGTCGTAGACCCGAAACCAGGTGATCTACCCATGTCCAGGGTGAAGTCCAGGTAACACTGGATGGAGGCCCGAACCCACGCACGTTGAAAAGTGCGGGGATGAGGTGTGGGTAGCGGAGAAATTCCAATCGAACTTGGAGATAGCTGGTTCTCTCCGAAATAGCTTTAGGGCTAGCCTCACGTTGTAAGAGTCTTGGAGGTAGAGCACTGTTTGGACTAGGGGCCCTCATCGGGTTACCGAATTCAGACAAACTCCGAATGCCAAAGACTTATCCGTGGGAGTCAGACTGCGAGTGATAAGATCCGTAGTCAAAAGGGAAACAGCCCAGACCACCAGCTAAGGTCCCAAAGTTTACGTTAAGTGGAAAAGGATGTGGAGTTGCTTAGACAACCAGGATGTTGGCTTAGAAGCAGCCACCATTTAAAGAGTGCGTAATAGCTCACTGGTCGAGTGACTCTGCGCCGAAAATGTACCGGGGCTAAACGTAACACCGAAGCTGTGGATTGACACCGTATGGTGTCAGTGGTAGGAGAGCGTTCTAAGGGCGTTGAAGCTAGACCGTAAGGACTGGTGGAGCGCTTAGAAGTGAGAATGCCGGTATGAGTAGCGAAAGACGGGTGAGAATCCCGTCCACCGTATGCCTAAGGTTTCCTGAGGAAGGCTCGTCCTCTCAGGGTTAGTCGGGACCTAAGCCGAGGCCGAAAGGCGTAGGCGATGGACAACAGGTTGATATTCCTGTACCACCTCTTTATCGTTTGAGTGATGGGGGGACGCAGGAGGATAGGGTAAGCGCGCTGTTGGATATGCGCGTCCAAGCAGTTAGGCTGGTAAGTAGGAAAATCCGCTTACCGTAAAGGCTGAGCTGTGATGGCGAGGGAAATATAGTACCGAAGTTCCTGATTCCACACTGCCAAGAAAAGCCTCTAGCGAGATAAAAGGTGCCCGTACCGCAAACCGACACAGGTAGGCGAGGAGAGAATCCTAAGGTGAGCGAGAGAACTCTCGTTAAGGAACTCGGCAAAATGACCCCGTAACTTCGGGAGAAGGGGTGCTTTTTGAGGTGAATAGCCTCGAAGAGCCGCAGTGAATAGGCCCAGGCGACTGTTTAGCAAAAACACAGGTCTCTGCGAAGCCGCAAGGCGAAGTATAGGGGCTGACGCCTGCCCGGTGCTGGAAGGTTAAGAGGAGGGGTTAGCGCAAGCGAAGCTCTGAATCGAAGCCCCAGTAAACGGCGGCCGTAACTATAACGGTCCTAAGGTAGCGAAATTCCTTGTCGGGTAAGTTCCGACCCGCACGAAAGGCGTAACGATCTGGGCACTGTCTCAACGAGAGACTCGGTGAAATTATAGTACCTGTGAAGATGCAGGTTACCCGCGACAGGACGGAAAGACCCCGTGGAGCTTTACTGTAGCCTGATATTGAATTTTGGTACAGCTTGTACAGGATAGGTAGGAGCCTGAGAAACCGGAGCGCCAGCTTCGGTGGAGGCGTCGGTGGGATACTACCCTGGCTGTATTGAAATTCTAACCCGCACCCCTTATCGGGGTGGGAGACAGTGTCAGGTGGGCAGTTTGACTGGGGCGGTCGCCTCCTAAAGAGTAACGGAGGCGCCCAAAGGTTCCCTCAGAATGGTTGGAAATCATTCGCAGAGTGTAAAGGCACAAGGGAGCTTGACTGCGAGACCTACAAGTCGAGCAGGGACGAAAGTCGGGCTTAGTGATCCGGTGGTTCCGCATGGAAGGGCCATCGCTCAACGGATAAAAGCTACCCCGGGGATAACAGGCTTATCTCCCCCAAGAGTCCACATCGACGGGGAGGTTTGGCACCTCGATGTCGGCTCATCGCATCCTGGGGCTGTAGTCGGTCCCAAGGGTTGGGCTGTTCGCCCATTAAAGCGGTACGCGAGCTGGGTTCAGAACGTCGTGAGACAGTTCGGTCCCTATCCGTCGTGGGCGCAGGAAATTTGAGAGGAGCTGTCCTTAGTACGAGAGGACCGGGATGGACGCACCGCTGGTGTACCAGTTGTCTTGCCAAAGGCATCGCTGGGTAGCTATGTGCGGACGGGATAAGTGCTGAAAGCATCTAAGCATGAAGCCCCCCTCAAGATGAGATTTCCCATAGCGTAAAGCTAGTAAGAACCCTGAAAGATGATCAGGTTGATAGGTCAGAGGTGGAAGCGTGGTAACATGTGGAGCTGACTGATACTAATCGTTCGAGGACTTAACCAATTTTATAAGCGAAACTCGTTTTACAAACTTCTTCTGAAATTATCTAGTTTTGAGGGAATGAATTTTTTTCAAAAACCTCTTGAAAAATCTCAAAAAGACAGTATAATAATAAATGTCTTTGAGAAAAATAGTCTGGCAATAATGGCGAGAAGGTCACACCCGTTCCCATACCGAACACGGAAGTTAAGCTTCTCAGCGCCGATGGTAGTTGGGACTTTGTCCCTGTGAGAGTAGGACGTTGCCAGGCTTTATATTTGGAGGATTAGCTCAGCTGGGAGAGCATCTGCCTTACAAGCAGAGGGTCGGCGGTTCGATCCCGTCATCCTCCACCATTTCTTTTTACCTAGTAAAAACATTACAATATTTGCCGGGGTAGCTCAATTGGTAGAGCAACTGACTTGTAATCAGTAGGTTGGGGGTTCAAGTCCTCTCGCCGGCACCATGCTTCTTGCTTCGTTGATTTATATCAACGGGAGTATCTGAGAAATTCCGAAGGGATTTTAAGCATAAAAAATACTAGTTAGTTTTCTAAAAACTAATTGATCGAGCCATTAGCTCAGTTGGTAGAGCATCTGACTTTTAATCAGAGGGTCGAAGGTTCGAGTCCTTCATGGCTCACCAAGTTATTTTCATAAGAAAATAAACAAGGTTTTTTGCGATAGCAAAATAGTTTACAATATGCGGGTGTGGCGGAATTGGCAGACGCACCAGACTTAGGATCTGGCGCCGCAAGGCGTGGGGGTTCGACTCCCTTCACCCGCACTTATGTTTTTTACGATAATAAATTATTAAATCATATATGCGGAAGTAGTTCAGTGGTAGAACACCACCTTGCCAAGGTGGGGGTCGCGGGTTCGAATCCCGTCTTCCGCTCCAATGATGCCGGGGTGGCGGAACTGGCAGACGCACAGGACTTAAAATCCTGCGGTAGGTGACTACCGTACCGGTTCGATTCCGGTCCTCGGCACCATTCTTTATAAAAACTTAGTAAGATAATGCGCCCGTAGCTCAATTGGATAGAGTGTCTGACTACGGATCAGAAGGTTATGGGTTCGACTCCTTTCGGGCGCGCCATATTTTACGGGAAGTAGCTCAGCTTGGTAGAGCACTTGGTTTGGGACCAAGGGGTCGCAGGTTCGAATCCTGTCTTCCCGACCATTCTTCTAAAATAACTAAATGGGGCCTTAGCTCAGCTGGGAGAGCGCCTGCTTTGCACGCAGGAGGTCAGCGGTTCGATCCCGCTAGGCTCCACCAAGATTTTTTGCGAAGCAAAATAATCAAAGTTTTTTCACAGTAGTGAAATCAACTTGTAATTCTTTTAAATATTTGGCGGTGTAGCTCAGCTGGCTAGAGCGTACGGTTCATACCCGTAAGGTCGGGGGTTCGATCCCCTCCGCCGCTACCAATATTTTTTGCAAAGCAAAATAATAAATATGAGGACCTTTAGCTCAGCTGGTTAGAGCAGACGGCTCATAACCGTCCGGTCGTAGGTTCGAGTCCTACAAGGTCCACCAATAATTTTATATAATATGGAGGAATACCCAAGTCCGGCTGAAGGGATCGGTCTTGAAAACCGACAGGCGGGTTAAACCGCGCGGGGGTTCGAATCCCTCTTCCTCCGCCATATTATTATTACTTCAGCAACGAGTGTTATTTCAATGATTTAACTGCAAGTAGTATCAATCAAACTGCTGCTTGAATTAGCTTTCTGAGATTGATACAGTCCATACAAAACTATGGGCAAGAATTAAATGTGATAATTTTTATTGTCGCGGGGTGGAGCAGTCTGGTAGCTCGTCGGGCTCATAACCCGAAGGTCGCAGGTTCAAATCCTGTCCCCGCAATTTGGTCTGGTAGTTCAGTTGGTTAGAATGCCTGCCTGTCACGCAGGAGGTCGCGGGTTCGAGTCCCGTCCAGACCGCCATTTTTCTTAAAAGTCATTTGACTATTTGGAAAAGGGGCATTATAGTATGGCTCAGTAGCTCAGTCGGTAGAGCAAAGGACTGAAAATCCTTGTGTCGGCGGTTCGATTCCGTCCTGAGCCACCATTTATTTTAGATAAAAACTATTATGATGGCGATTGTGGCGAAGTGGTTAACGCACCTGATTGTGGTTCAGGCATTCGTGGGTTCGATTCCCATCAGTCGCCCCATCTATTAAATTATAAAATGCGGGTGTAGTTTAGTGGTAAAACCTCAGCCTTCCAAGCTGATGTTGTGAGTTCGATTCTCATCACCCGCTCCAAATTTATGGGCCTATAGCTCAGCTGGTTAGAGCGCACGCCTGATAAGCGTGAGGTCGATGGTTCGAGTCCATTTAGGCCCACCATAGTATTTTGCGAATGCAAAATAAATTTCTATTGTTCCGCAGTAGCTCAGTGGTAGAGCTATCGGCTGTTAACCGATCGGTCGTAGGTTCGAGTCCTACCTGCGGAGCCATTTTTATGGGGAAGTACTCAAGAGGCTGAAGAGGCGCCCCTGCTAAGGGTGTAGGTCGGGTAACCGGCGCGAGGGTTCAAATCCCTCCTTCTCCGCCATAAAATTTAAGGCCCCTTGGTCAAGTGGTTAAGACACCTCCCTTTCACGGAGGTAACACGGGTTCGAATCCCGTAGGGGTCATACAAAAAGGCTGATGATATTTTATCATCAGTTTTTTTGTGTTTATTTTTATTAATAATATTTACAATGCTTCTATCTACTATGTAGGAATAACTTCGGTAAGATCTAAATGAATAGAAGTGAATACTCATTTACTCAAGGTATAGTGACCGGAACGTAGCAGCAAACTGGATTTTGGTAACTATGAAAAATCTATAGTGCCACGAAAGCCAGTGGAATATACATAAGATCAATCCAGCCCAAAGGCTTGTTGAAAATCGGTTTGGGTCACTCCGGCACCCTTGGAGTGACCGAAAAGCCTGTTGAAAATCGATTTGGTCACTCCGGCACCCTTGGAGTGACCGAAAAGCCTGTTGAAAATCGATTTAGGTCACTGCAGCCCCCCTGGAGTGACCGAAAAGCTTGTTGAAAATCGATTTGGGTCACTGCAGCCCCCCTGGAGTGACCGAAAAGCTTGTTGAAAATCGATTTGGGTCACTGCAGCCCCCTTGGAGTGACCGAAAAGCCTGTTGAAAATCAATTTGGGTCTGCAGCCCCTGGAGTGACCGACTAGCTTGTTGAAAATCGGTTTGGTCACTGCAGCACCCCTGGAGTGACCGACAAGCCTGTTGAAAATCGATTTGGGTCACTGCGGCACCCCTGGAGTGACCGAAAAGCTTTTTGAAAATCGATTTGGGTCACTGCAGCACCCCTGGAGTGACCGAAAAGCTTGTTGAAAATCAATTTGGGTCACTGCAGCCCCTGGAGTGACCGAAAAGCCTGTTGAAAATCGATTTGGGTCACTGCGGCACCCCTGGAGTGACCGAAAAGCTTGTTGAAAATCGATTTGGGTCACTGCAGCCCCTTGAAGTGACCGAAAAGCCTGTTGAAAATCAATTTGGGTCTGCAGCCCCTGGAGTGACCGAAAAGCCTGTTGAAAATCAATTTGGGTCTGCAGCCCCTGGAGTGACCGAAAAGCTTGTTGAAAATCGATTTGGGTCACTTGCAGCACCCCTGGAGTGACCGAAAAACCTGTTGAAAATCGATTTGGGTCACTGCAGCCCCTGGAGTGACCGAAAAGCCTGTTAAAAATCGATTTGGGTCACTGCAGCACCCCTGGAGTGACCGACAACCTTGTTAAAAATCGATTTGGGTCACTGCAGCCCCCCTGGAGTGACTGACAACCTTGTTAAAAATCGATGTGGGTAACTCCAGCACCCCTTGAGTGACCCAAATAATTCGCCCCGAAAAATTTGTTGTTATATAAGAAAAACAAACATTACAATATGAAGAAACAACCAAAGCAATCCCATTGTAAATGAACTAGATTTTCCTCGACATACACTATATTAATATAATTTCACGCTTTCCTTCATAATTGGAAAAAACGTTGATAACGCTTACATTTACTCGTTTTTTAATGCTTTTCCTTGTTAAAGTTTTATATAAATCAAATAATATTTTTTGTCCAAAATTACAAAAAAACTTTATATATTTTTGTCATTTCCTGAAGGATTTCTTGTTAGAACCTGTCGAAAGGTGTAAAAAAATCCCGTAAATTGACCTTTTATAAAACAAAATGTCAGAAAAGATAAAAAAGTTTTATGAGGATTATTAGTGATTTGCACTTATAATTAACCCTTGAAATACAATTTCACAAGGATGAGGTTATTAATGGCAGTGAATACGTTATATCCAACAGACTATCAGTTGCATTTATTTCATGAGGGAAACCTTTTTCAAAGTCATCAGCTTTTTGGAGCACACATAATTAATGAGTCGGACAAAGTTTATACGCGATTTTGTGTATGGGCTCCAAATGCTAAGCAAGTCAGGCTAGTTGGTAATTTCAATAGCTGGAATGGAGAAGGTTACGATTTACATAGGGTAAACAATGAAGGTGTATGGATTTTTGTCGTTGACCGAAACCTGAGTGGTTGCCTCTATAAATATGAAATAATTACAGCTGACAATGAAAGAATTTTAAAATCAGATCCATATGCCTTTTATTCTGAAGTTAGGCCAAATACTGCTTCAATTGTTTATTCTTTGAAAGATTACGATTGGCAGGATAATCATTGGATGCAGCGGAAGGAAAAAAGGAACTTTTTATCTGAGCCACAGGTAATTTATGAACTTCATTTTGGATCTTGGAAAAAACATGAAAATGGCGATTTTTTAACATATAGGGAAATGGCGACACATCTCATTCCTTATGTGCTAGAACATGGATTTACACATGTTGAATTATTACCTCTGATTGAGCACCCCTTTGACGGTTCTTGGGGATATCAAGGAACTGGATACTTTTCCGCAACCTCCCGCTATGGCACACCAAAGGACTTCATGTACTTTGTAGATCAATGTCATCAGAATGGAATTGGCGTCATTCTTGATTGGGTACCTGGTCACTTTTGCAAGGATGCACATGGTTTGTATCGGTTTGACGGTTCACATATTTATTCCTACGAAACCGAAAGTGACAGGGAAAATAAAGTGTGGGGTACAGCAAATTTTGACCTTGGAAAAGGAGAGGTTCAAAGTTTTTTAATTTCAAATGCATTTTTTTGGATTGACTATTTTCATATTGATGGAATTAGGATGGATGCTGTTGCAAATATCATTTATTGGCCGAATTCAGCAGAAAATCTTGAAAATCCATTTGGAATTGAATTTCTAAAAAAATTAAATGTGGAAGTACATGATTATGATCCGACCTTTGTCATGATTGGTGAGGATTCAACAGATTACCCAAATGTTACAACTCCTGTTCATTATGGTGGACTGGGTTTCGATTATAAATGGAATATGGGCTGGATGAATGACATTTTAAAATACATGGAAACACCGCCCTTTGCACGAGCAAACGTTCATAATAAAGTAACATTTTCACTCTTATATGCCTTTACTGAAAACTTTATGCTCCCATTATCACATGATGAAGTCGTACATGGTAAAAAGTCTCTGTTAGATAAAATGCCAGGTGATTATTGGGAAAAATTCGCACAATTACGATTGCTTCTAGGATATATGTTTGCCCACCCTGGAAAAAATCTGTTGTTTATGGGATTTGAGTTAGGTCAGTTTTCAGAATGGAAAGACAAAGAACAGTTAGATTGGAATTTGTTAGATTATGAAATGCACCAAAATGTAAATCAATATGTTAAACAATTAACAAAGCTCTACAAACGCTCAAAGGCTCTGTACGAGTTAGACCACATGCATGAAGGTTTTGATTGGATTGACTGTAATAATCAAAGCCAATCAGTTTTTTCTTTCATTAGAAACGGCAAGACTGAAAATGACTATTTAGTTGTCATCTGTAATTTTACAGGTGTTCACTATCCAGAATTTAAAATTGGAGTACCAGCCCAAGGCGAGTTCAGGGAAATTTTAAATAGTGACCATCAAGACTTTGGTGGCTCTGGATATATAAATAAGAAAACATTTATGGCTTTAGAAGAGCCATTTCATGGAAAACCATATTCCGTTAATGTGACGATACCGCCTTTTGGCTTTCAGATCATTCGACCGGTTAAAAAACGAAAGGAGAGAAAAGGGAATGGGAAAGAAAAAGTGCGTAGCTATGCTGTTGGCAGGAGGGAAAGGAAGCAGACTTAATTCGCTAACGAAAGATTTGGCAAAACCTGCTGTTCCTTTTGGTGGAAAGTATAGAATTATTGATTTTCCATTAAGTAATTGTGCTAATTCAGGTATTGATACAGTGGGGGTGTTAACGCAGTATCAACCTTTGGTATTAAATTCGTATATAGGTATAGGAAGTGCATGGGACCTTGACCGAAAGGATGGCGGGGTAACTGTTTTACCACCATATGCTGAGACTTCAGAGGTAAAATGGTATACCGGAACGGCAAGTGCCATTTATCAAAACCTTAATTACTTAAAGCAGTACCAGCCGGATTATGTACTGATTCTTTCAGGCGATCATATTTACAAAATGAATTATGAGAGTATGTTGGAATATCATATCGAAAAAAGAGCAGATGCAACTATTTCTTTAATCGAGGTTCCTTGGGCAGAAGCAAGCCGTTTTGGAATTATGAACACAAACGAGGATTTGAGAATAGTAGAGTTTGAAGAGAAGCCAGCAGAGCCAAAAAATAATTTAGCCTCAATGGGTATCTATATTTTTAGCTGGAGTGTATTAAAAGAATATTTAGAAATGGACGCTAGGAATACTAAATCTTCACATGACTTTGGTAAAGATATCATTCCTTTGATGTTAGATGAAAATAAGAAACTCTTTGCCTACCCATTCAAAGGTTATTGGAAGGATGTAGGTACAGTTAAGAGTCTTTGGGAAGCGAATATGGACCTATTGGATGATGAATGTGATTTGGACCTGTTTGATCATGATTGGAGAATTTATTCGGTAAACCCTAATCAGCCTCCTCAATATATCTCTCCTGAGGCTATTGTAAAGGAATCGCTAATTAATGAGGGCTGTACGATTGAAGGCGAAATAGATAATTCTGTATTATTCCAAGGTGTTAGTGTCGGTAAAGGATCTATTATAAAGGAATCTGTTATTATGCCTGATGCTGTAATAGGTGAAAACGTTAAGATTGAAAAAGCGATTGTTCCAAGTGACGTTGTTGTTCCAGATGGAACGGTAATTCGTTCATTTGACGATGAAATTGTTCTTGTAACGAAAGAAATGTTAAGCGGGTTACATCCTGCTTTTTAATAAATAGGGAGGGACTAGTGTTGAAGAGAAAGCTATTAGGTGTAATTGATGCAACAACTTATCATGAAGATTTAGAGGAACTTTTAACACATCGTTCACTTGCAGCCCTGCCTTTTGCGGGACGTTATCGCATTATTGATTTTGTACTTTCTAATATGGTGAATTCAGGAATTAGAAGCGTAGCCATTTTTCCAAAGATGATGTATCGTTCGTTAATGGATCACCTCGGTTCAGGGAAGAATTGGGACTTAAATCGGAAGCGCGATGGTCTTTTCTTTTTTCCTACTCCTGTGGTGGATTCAGACATCAATAAAATTGGGTCATTTGAAAACTTTGCTGCTAACTTAGATTTCTTTTACCGCAGTTCTCAAGAGTATTCTTTAATTACCAATTGTTATACTGTTTTCAATATGGATTTCGCGCCATTGTTAGACTGGCATATGCATTCAGGGTGTGATATAACCGAAATCTTCCATGAAAATGGAACACCTATGAAGATGTATTTAGTGAAAACCTCTTTACTTGTAAAATTAATTGAAACAAGAAATGAAACAGGGTATACATGCATGAAGGATGTCGTTTTAGACCCTGAACATTTCTACTCCATTTGCCGCTATGAATATTCCGGTTATGCGGTGATGATAAACACGATTCAAAACTATTTCTCTACTAGTTTAAATTTATTGAACTCCGATGTCTGGAAGCAATTATTTATTAAAGAACAACCTATCCTGACGAAGGTTAAAGATGAACCCCCAACGAGATATTTAAAAGGATCTACCGTACAAAATGCAATGATTGCCAATGGCTGCTTAATAAATGGCAGAGTTGAAAATAGTATCATCTCTAGGGGCGTTAAAATTGGAAAAGGTGCAGTTATTAAGAATTGTATTATCATGCAAAAGTGCGTGATTGAAGATAATTGTTATCTTGATTCCGTTATTTTGGATAAAGACGTAAAGGTTGAGGCTGGTACAATTTTAACTGGTACCGCTAAGGATCCTTTTGTCGTGCGAAAAGGTACGAAACAAGGAGCGCTGATGAACTCGTGAAAGTATTATTTGCTGTTTCAGAATGTGGTCCATTTGCTAAATCAGGGGGGCTTGCCGACGTGGCAGGCTCCCTGCCTAAAGAACTGAAGAGTCTTGGTACTGATGTGAGGGTCATCCTTCCTAAGTATGGAAGTATTGACGAAGAGTTTAAGGCAGAGATGAAAAAAATAAAAGAATTCACCGTTCCCGTTGGCTGGAGAAATCAATATTGTGGAATTGAGGAACTATCTTATCAAGGATTAACCTACTACTTTGTTGATAATGAATATTATTTTAAACGTGAAGGTTTTTATGGATATTATGATGATGGCGAGAGATTCGCATATTTTAATCGTGCTGTGTTGGAAGCATTAGCACACCTTGACTTTTATCCAGATGTCCTGCATTGCCATGACTGGCATACAGCCATGATTCCATTTTTATTAAGAATGGAATATTACAAGCGAAAAGGCTATGGACTAATTCGTACAGTATTCACGATTCATAATCTTCAATTTCAAGGTATCTTTCCAAGGGAGACACTTGGGGACTTGCTAGGCTTAGATTGGGAAGCGTTCCACCCGGAACATTTGGAATTCTTTGGCTGTATTAACTTTATGAAGGGTGCATTGGTGGCAGCAGACGAAATTACGACTGTCAGCCCAACTTATAAACAAGAAATCCAAACACCTACATATGGGGAAAAGTTGGATGGTCTTTTGAGAACGAGAGAAGAAGATCTTATTGGTATTCTAAATGGAATTGATGACAAATTTTATAATCCCGCTGACGACTCGCTGCTCTATAAAACGTTTACCTTAAATAATCTTGAAAATAAGGCAATTAACAAAAGTGAAATTCAAAAATACTTTGGATTGCCACAGAGCCCCAACACACCATTAATGGTGATGATTACTAGGCTTACAAAACAAAAAGGCTTAGATCTCGTTAAATGTGTTTTACGAGATATTCTTCATGAAGACATTCAAATGGTAGTACTCGGCACTGGAGACTATGGATATGAGGAATATTTACGTCAAGCAGCAAATTCCTATCCAGATAAACTAAAGGTTCATATTGGTTTTAGTGAGGGACTGGCCCATAAGTTATATGCGGCTGCAGACCTTTTTCTCATGCCATCATTATTTGAGCCATGCGGACTTGGCCAACTAATTGCCATGAAGTACGGAGCGGTGCCAATTGTGCGTGAAACAGGCGGGCTAAATGACACAGTACAATCTTGGAATGAGATTACCAATGAGGGAAATGGATTTTCTTTCAAAAATTTTAATGCCCATGACATGCTATATACAATTAGAAGGGCTTTACGCTATTATCATGACCCTGCTTGGGAAACGATTGTTCAAAAAGCGATGGAAAAGGATAACAGCTGGGCCCAGTCTGCATTTAAGTATAATCAGCTATATGCAGAGCTGATCTCGAGGAGTGAAACCCATGTTTTCTAATACAACTGAGTTTAAGAACACTTTTCTTAAGAGGTTGAATATGGTTTGTGGTAAGAGCTTCTCTGAAAGCTCCGAGAGAGACCATTACCAAACACTTGGAATTATGATCCGCGAATTTGTTAGTCATGATTGGATAAAAACAAATGAGCGATACCTGGCTGCAAAAGGAAAACAAGTCTATTATTTATCGATCGAATATTTGTTAGGAAAGCTCCTGCGGCAAAACCTAATTAATTTGGGAATCGAAGAAACCGTACAAGTTGGTCTAAGCGAACTTGGTATCGATTTAGGTAACCTAGAGGAACTGGAAAGTGATGCGGGTTTAGGTAATGGCGGCTTAGGTAGATTAGCCGCTTGTTTCCTAGATTCCCTGGCCTCGCTAAATCTTCCAGGACACGGTCATGGAATTCGCTATAAGCACGGTTTATTTGAACAAAAAATAGTGGATGGGTATCAAGTAGAACTTCCGGAACAGTGGCTCAGGAGTGGAAATGTATGGGAAGTCCGGAAAGCTGACTTAGCTGTGAAAATACCATTTTGGGGCAAGGTCGAAGGAAGAACGGAAAACGGACGTTTAATTTTCCAACATTTAAATGCTGAAACGGTAACGGCAGTTCCACATGATATGCCAGTTATTGGCTTTAATTCTGAAACAGTTAACACATTAAGACTATGGAATGCGGAACCTTCACAATTCCCCATCCATGAGGATATTTTAAAATATAAACGTGAAACCGAATTAGTTTCAGAATTCCTCTATCCGGATGATACGCATGATGAAGGGAAAATACTGAGGCTTAAGCAGCAATACTTTTTAGTATCTGCAAGTATTCAATCTATCATCAAAACGTATCGGAAACAACACGGCAATCTAAAGGAACTTCATCAACATGTTTGTATTCACATTAATGATACCCATCCTGTCTTGGCCATTCCTGAATTAATGAGAATCCTCATTGATGAGGAAGGTTTTGATTGGGACCTTGCCTGGTATATTACAAGGAATACGATCTCCTATACAAATCATACGACCTTATCCGAAGCATTGGAAAAGTGGCCAATTCGGATATTCCAGCCGCTATTACCACGAATCTACATGATTGTAGAAGAAATAAATGAACGGTTTTGCGGAGATTTATGGGATCAATACACTGGGGATTGGGATAAGATTGCAAAGTTGGCGATCATCGCTGACGGCTATGTAAAAATGGCTCATTTAGCGATTGTCGGAAGTTTCAGTGTAAATGGAGTTGCTAAACTGCACACAGAAATTCTAAAGACTCGGGAAATGAATCAGTTTTATCAACTGTTTCCGGAAAAATTTAATAATAAAACGAATGGAATTGCCCACCGCCGCTGGCTTTTAAAGGGAAATCCTGATTTATCAAACTTAATTACCAATTCCATTGGTTCTTCATGGACTCAATCACCAACGGATTTAATTCAATTACTTAAATTTCAAAATGATTCATCCTTCATGGAACAACTTCTAAAAATAAAAACGGATAACAAGCAGCGTCTTGCTGAAGTTATCCAGAATAAGAATGGTATTGTTGTTGATTCCTCAGCAATCTTTGATGTCCAAGTAAAGCGTCTGCATGCCTATAAGAGACAGCTTCTAAAGGTATTGCATATCATGTATCTTTATAATCGATTAAAAGAGGATTCAAGCTTTTCAATGGTTCCACGAGTATTTATTTTTGGAGCAAAAGCATCTCCGGGTTACTATTACGCGAAAAAGATTATTAAACTTATCAATACTGTAGCTGAGAAGGTTAATAATGATCCTTTTATTGGAGATAAAATGAAAGTTGTTTTCCTTGAAAACTACCGCGTTTCACTCGCAGAAAAAGTATTTCCTGCTGCTGATTTAAGTGAACAGATTTCTACTGCAAGTAAAGAGGCATCCGGTACTGGTAACATGAAATTTATGATTAATGGTGCACTGACAGTTGGAACAATGGATGGAGCAAATATCGAAATTCATGAGTTAGTTGGGGATGAGAATATCTTTACATTCGGGCTTTCTGCGGATGAGGTCCTACACTTTTACCAGCATGGAGGCTATCAATCGATAGAATATTACCACCATGACAGCCGTATCCGACAAGCTGTGGATCAACTAGTTAATGGATTCTTTCCAGGTGTTTATAACGAATTTGAACCAATTTTTGACTCTTTGCTTGAGGAAAATGACCAGTACTTTGTACTAAAGGATTTTGCTTCATATGCGGATACTCAGAAGGCAATTGGGGAGACCTTTAGAAATCAGCAAATCTGGCAAAAGAAGTGTCTAGTAAACATTGCACATGCAGGTTATTTTTCGAGTGATCGGACAATCAAGGAGTATGCGGACAATATTTGGGAAATAAAACCTCTATAAATAAAAAGGCTTCTGCTGTTAAAAGCAGAAGCCTTTTTATTACGATACAAAGTGTCCGATAAAAATACCAATCGCGAGTAAGAAACCAAAGATTGTATTTGTTTGTGCTGTTGCTTTCATGGCAGGAGCCATTTGGATCGGTGAGTCACCTGCGATAAAGCCTTTAATTGCTTTTGCTGCCTTAGGTATGCTAAGAAGCACGAGTGCTGTCCAAATTGGAGCAACACCGGTGATAATTAGTCCAAATACCCAAAGGAATGAGAAAACGAACAAATAAGTCATTAACGTAACGGCCTTCTTTTTACCGATAAGAATCGCTAATGTTTTTCGGCCATTTTCCTTATCGCCCTCTAAGTCCCTAATGTTATTAGAGAAATTAATAACACCCACAAGAACTAAAATTGGGACTGAGATCAGAACGCTAGTAGATGTTACTGTTCCAGTTTGAATGAAAAATGAAATTAAAATGATTAACATACCCATAAAGAACCCTGCAAAAATCTCTCCAAATGGAGTGTAAGCAATTGGAAAAGGTCCTCCTGTATATAAATAACCAACTGCCATACAAACAAGCCCAAGGGCTGCCAGCCACCAACTAGTACTCATACAAATATAGACCCCAATTAATAGTGCAATACCATAAAGGCTTAGTGCTAACTGCATGACTGTTTTCGGCTTAATTCCATCACGGACAATGGTACCGCCTATTCCGATTGAATGCTCATTATCGAGTCCACGTTTAAAATCATAGTACTCATTAAACATATTGGTTGCTGCTTGAATCAATAAACTTGCAATTAACATGGCAAAGAAAAGACCAAAGTGTATTTTCCCGTGTGAAAGTGCAAGTGCTGTACCAAGCAAGACTGGGACAAATGATGCTGTTAAAGTATGGGGACGGGTCATTTGCCACCAAACTTGAAAACCGCGATTCGATTCGACAGCAGGCTTTGAAGTGTGCTGTAAATTTGGCTGCATACTCTTCTCTCCCTTTAATAAATTTATTTTATCTCTATATAAATAGCGTATTTTCTACTATGGCAATAAAACTTCCAAACCTTAGTTTATTAGAATCTGACAACGAGTGTCAATTATTTTTTATTAGATAAAGTGGCAGATAATTCCTGTCGGATTATTAAAGGCATTTTAGAGGGAAAATGAAATAAACGAATGAAAATCAAATACAACCCTGTTCGGTATGATTTAAGATATAATAATAGTGAAGAGGTTAGGTAGTGACAAGTATTACTGACTTCTTTACAATGAAAGAGGTATCTTTAAATAGGCATTAAAATGAATGGATAACAGTCATTTGACTGTTTTGGAGGGATTTTTTTGGTTACCATTCAGGAAACGGAATTGAAGGAAAGGGGTCTTTTGGCTATTACGACTGCTCAAAAACTCGGCCGGCCCGTTCTAATCAGTGAAGTTCATAAAATGGACACGATTGACCCCTTAGCGTTTTTCAATAGCGGTAGAGACCGCTATCTGGGGGAACGTTTCTATTGGAAAGACCCATCGGAAAAAACTGTACTTATTGGCCTTGGCATAACAAAACAAATTCAGTCGGATCAGGCTACTGACCGCTTTTTTCATGTTGAAGAGGAGTGGAAAAGATTTTTAAAGGACAGTCTTATTTTTAATCCATACAAAGAAAACGGTTTAGGTCCCGTTATGTTTGGCGGATTCTCCTTTGATCCACTTAAAGCTAAAACGACACTTTGGTCTAAATACGCTGATTGTTTATTTCATATTCCAAAATATATGTTAACGATGGTTGAGGGTCAAACGTTTTTAACTTCCAATATTGTTTGTACGCCGAATGATGATTTTTCACTTTTTGAAAAGGTAATCAGCGAACGTACGCAATTACTTAATTCTTTTGATCAAGATTTTAATCGTAATCCGGCTAAACTCCTGGAAACGAAAGAAATTGCACCACTGCAATGGAAACAAAGCGTGGACGATGTGGTTGAAGATTTAAAAAACGGTTCATTGAAAAAGGTTGTTCTTGCCCGCGAATTAAGATTATTTTTTAATAATCAAGTTAAAGCAGAGAATATTCTTGAAAATTTATATAATCAGCAACGTGATAGCTTTATCTTTGTTTTTGAATCCAATGGTGACTGTTTTATTGGTGCAACACCTGAAAGACTAGTGAAGAAACAAGGAAACGATGTTTTCTCAACTTGTCTTGCTGGTTCGATTAGACGGGGAAAAACGGAAACTGAAGACAAGATGCTTGGGGAAACTTTGCTAAATGATCAGAAAAACCTTATTGAGCATGGATTTGTGGTAGAAATGATTAAAGAAGCATTAGATGAGTCATGTGAGGAAATCATTCTTCCAGATAAGCCACAATTAATGAAGATAAGGGATATTCAGCATCTTTATACGCCTGTAATTGGAAAGTGTCAAAAGGATGCATCGTTGCTTTTACTTGTTGAAAGGCTGCATCCTACTCCAGCGCTGGGTGGACTTCCTAAACAAGAAGCTGTTGAGAAAATTAGACAAGTTGAGGAGTTAGATCGTGGTTTTTATGCTGCACCACTCGGCTGGGTCGATTATCGTGGAAACGGCGAATTCTCAGTTTCTATACGATCCGGTCTCATTCAAGGCAAAGAGGCTTCTTTATTTGCAGGATGTGGTGTCGTAGCGAATTCAGATTCAGAAAGTGAATACTTAGAAACAAGTTTGAAATTTAGACCGATGCTTCGTGCCCTTGGAGGAAATTAATATGGATCATCAAATATCATTAACAGCATATTTGGCTGCCTTTGTTGTCGAGTTGGTACAGACAGGAGTAAAAGATGTTGTGGTCAGTCCAGGATCTAGGTCAACTCCTATGGCGATGGTTATGGCTGAACATCCAGAAATTAATATTCATATTCATGTGGATGAACGTTCAGCAGCTTTCTTTGCTTTGGGAATTGCAAAATCCACAAACAAGCCAGTTGCTATATTATGTACCTCTGGTACCGCTGCAGCGAACTATTATCCGGCAATTGTTGAAGCACGCTATTCACGCGTACCATTACTTGTACTAACCGCTGACCGTCCACATGAACTTAGAGAAGTGGGAGCGCCGCAGGCAATTGATCAAATTCATTTATATGGTCAGCATGTAAAATGGTTTGCTGACATGGCTTTGCCAGAAAGCAGTAATGACATGATCCGTTATGCCCGGACTGTTTGTGCACGGGCTGCAGCCATTGCCAGTCAGGCACCTGCGGGACCAGTTCATTTGAACTTCCCGTTTAGGGAACCTCTCATTCCAAAAATAGATGAGGATACCTTCCGAATAGAGGAACGTCCCCTGGGTTATGTAAAGGTTCGAAACGGTGAAATGACCCTTCGTGAGGATGAATTTAGGGAAATTGCTCAAAAGTTGAATGGTAAAAACGGAATTATTATTTGTGGAAACATTGCTGACGACCAATTTGCTCAAGCTGTCACAGAATTAGCAACGGTTTTGAAATTTCCAATTCTAGCAGATCCCTTGTCACAGCTTAGGAGTGGACAACACAATATAGAAAATATTGTGGAAACATATGATACATTTTTGCGAAACGAAGATGCTAAGTCATTTTTAAAACCGGATGTGATTCTTCGTTTTGGAGCAATGCCTATATCTAAGGCTCTTGCCATTTTCTTAAAAGAGAATCACCAGACAGAACAATTAGTTATCGATGGGGCAGGTGGCTGGAGAGATCCGGGATCATTATCAACGGAAATGGTTTTCTGTAATGAAACGATATTTTGCGAGCAGTTGTTAGCATTTACTGAAAGAGCTAAGACTGGGGAATTTTTAGAGAAATGGCTGGAAGTTAATAATCTTACCAAAGCAAATATGGCTCTTATAAAGGATAGTCAAACATTAAGTGAAGGTCGCTTATTCTACCAATTAGCAGAAATGCTACCTGAGAATGCAACACTGTTTGTTGGTAACAGTATGCCTATCAGAGACTTGGATAGTTTCTTTCTCAATAATCATAAATCAATCAAGGTAATGGCGAATAGAGGCGCAAATGGTATTGATGGAACAGTCTCCACTGCCTTAGGTGCGGCCATTTACTCTCAACCATTATATTTAGTTTTAGGAGATTTAACTTTTTTCCATGATTTAAATGGAATGATTGCTTCTAAGCTTTATGGTATAGACATTAGAATTATTGTAATCAACAATAATGGAGGCGGGATTTTCTCCTTCCTGCCACAATCACAGCATCCAAAAAATTTCGAACTTTTATTTGGTACCCCATTAGACTTAGAATTTGAGCGTGCTGTCCAGATGTTCAATGGGAATTACACGAAAGTGGAGGGTTGGGATGATCTTAGTGATCTAATGAACCAATCAACACAAGTAAAAGGATTAAATGTATACGAAGTGTTAACAAACAGGAACAGTAATTTGACACAGCACCGTGAATTTTGGCAGATTGTTTCCGAGGAAATATCAAATTTTGTCAAAGGTGTTCATTAATGCAGGTGAAAATTAACAATTTAGATTTTCATGTCGAAGTGTGCGGCGAAGGATTTCCATTACTTTTATTACATGGCTTTACTGGAGATTCTTCCACATGGACACCTTTCTGTCCGATTTGGGGAAAGCATTCAAGATTAATTATCCCAGACATTATCGGACATGGAAAAACAGCATCACCAGATGAGATAAAATATTATCAAATGGAATCAGTAGCTAGTGATTTAATAAGGCTGCTAGACCTGCTAGAAATAGACCAAATCGATTTACTAGGGTATTCAATGGGCGGCAGGCTTGCTCTGACCTTAGCCATTCTATATCCTGAGAGAGTCCGAAAGCTTATATTAGAAAGTGCGTCTCCAGGGCTGAAGACGGACGAAGAAAGAATGCAACGCCGTATGAAAGACGGAGAACTAGCAAACTTTATAAATGAGCAAGGAATTAAATCCTTCGTAGACCACTGGGAAGCAATACCACTCTTCTCAACCATGGGTACTCTCCCTAGTCCAGTTAAAAAATCAATTAGGGAACAACGCTTATCCAATAATACTAGGGGTCTTGCTAATAGTTTGTTAGGGATGGGAACAGGATCTCAGCCTTCTTGGTGGGAAAAGTTGTTTTTACTTCATTGTGAAGTGTTACTGTTAACAGGAGATAAGGATGAAAAATTCTGTAAAATCGCCGAAAAAATGCTACAAAAAATGAAAAAAGCTTCATGGATTGTAATTAATCAAAGTGGTCATGCAATTCATGTGGAACAAAAAGAAAAATTTGGTACAATAGTAAGTGACTTTTTGTCAATAAAAAACTAGGCTGTGTTAATGCTAATTATTAATTTTGGCATTCTGTTGATTGGAGCGGAAGTCACGAAGACTCCTCGAAAATTGCTATCGCATTTTCTTCGTGCGTGGGCAGATTCGAGGAAGTAAATCAATGTCCTGCGGGAGGACGGGGCAGGGGAGACCCCACAGGCGCTTCAGCGCCGAGGAGGCTCCCCGGACCGCCCGCGGAAAGCGAAGTGCCTGTAGTGGAAATCAACAGACTACATTAACACAGCCAAAACTAAGGAGGAGATTGTTTTGACAGTTGAATGGGTAGCAGGACGTAAATATGAAGAAATTCTATATGAAACATATAACGGAATCGCGAAAATCACGATTAATCGCCCACATGTACATAATGCATTCACACCAAGAACCGTAATGGAATTAATCGACGCTTTTGCCTATGCGCGTGATGATTCTAATGTAGGCGTTATCGTATTAACAGGAGCTGGAGATAAGGCATTTTGTTCAGGCGGTGACCAAAAAGTACGTGGACATGGCGGATATGTGGGTGAAGACCAAATCCCACGTTTAAATGTCCTTGATCTTCAACGCTTAATTCGTGTTATTCCAAAACCAGTTATTGCAATGGTTAAGGGATATGCAATTGGCGGGGGACATGTTTTACACGTTGTCTGCGATTTAACAATTGCAGCAGACAATGCAGTATTTGGACAAACAGGTCCGAATGTAGGAAGCTTTGATGCTGGTTATGGATCAGGGTATCTTGCAAGAATTATTGGTCATAAAAAGGCTCGTGAAATATGGTTCCTATGCCGTCAATATAATGCACAGGAAGCACTTGATATGGGCTTAGTTAATACAGTCGTTCCACTTGAAAGAGTGGAAGAAGAGACTATTCAATGGTGTAATGAAATTCTAGAAAAAAGCCCAACCGCTCTTCGTTTCTTGAAGGCTGCAATGAATGCTGATACAGATGGATTAGCAGGCCTTCAACAATTTGCAGGCGATGCTACATTGCTTTACTATACAACAGAAGAAGCCAAAGAAGGCCGTGACGCATTTAAAGAAAAGCGTAAGCCAGATTTCGGTCAATTCCCTCGTTTCCCTTGATTCTAAATTTTTTAAGCAGCAGCTTGGTGGACTCCATCAGGCTGTTTTTATATCGAAAAGCGGAAGCGCCTCGCACAGGGGCGACAGGCATAAGACGAGCCGGCGAGAAGGTTGTTCTTTAACCTTCTTGACGGATTGGCTTATGACCCCGAGCCCCTAGGCGCTGCAGCTAGACAAATCATAAATTGTAACTAACAAAAAAAGCAGGTGACAATTAATGCATGAAACCATGCCTAACTTCCTGAAGAAAAGAGCATTTCTGACACCTGATAGAACGGCAGTTTATTTTAATGAAGAGACAATATCTTTTAAAGAATTATATGATCAATCCTCTCAAACTGCTGGAAAACTCCAAGCTTTAGGAGTACAAAAAGATCAATTTATAGGTGTATTACTTAGAAATCATTTAGATACAATCGTTATTTTATTTGCACTTCAATTAGTAGGGATTAAGGCAGTAATTTTAAATAATCGACTAGCAGCAAAAGAATTAGTATGGCAGTTAAATGATTCAGGGGCAGTAACGTTAATTCTAGAAGAAGACTTTTATGAGATAAAGGGAGAAATCAGCATACCCAGTATTACAAAAGAAGAGTTGTTCGCAGTACAAGCGGATTTTACCGAAATACAGGAAGAAATAAATTTATCGGACATTTGTACGATTATGTATACATCTGGTACAACGGGAAATCCAAAAGGCGTTTTACAGACTTATGGAAACCATTGGTGGAGTGCGGTTGGTTCTGCTTTGAACCTCGGATATACCGAAAGTGACCGTTGGTTATGTAGTGTTCCTTTATTTCATATTAGTGGCTATTCAATATTAATGCGGAGTGTTATTTATGGAATGCCGATTATTTTGCATCCTACATTTGATGCGAATCAAGCAATAGAAGATATTAAAACGAAACAGGTTACCATCATGTCTGTAGTTGGAACCATGCTATCTAGGATTGTTGAAAATCTAAAAAATGCACAACTTCCGGACTATTTCCGTGGCATGCTGCTAGGAGGTGGTCCTGCGCCATTACCGCTTTTACAGGCATGTATGGAAAAAGGGATTCCTGTTTTTCAAACCTATGGGATGACAGAGACAGCCTCACAAATCGTAACTCTTGCACCAGAATACAGCATTTCAAAACTAGGTTCAGCAGGTAAACCATTGTTTCAAGCTGAATATAAGATTCTTTTAGAGGATGGACAAACTGCAGCACCAAGAGAAGCCGGTGAAATTGTTGTAAAGGGGCCAAACGTCACACCGGGTTATTTAAACCGACCGGAAGCCACAAAGGAGAAATTTAATGAGGGTTGGTTTCAAACTGGGGATATTGGCTATTCGGACGAAGAAGGCTTTTTATTCGTTCTAGACCGGCGTTCGGATCTCATCATTTCAGGTGGAGAAAACGTATACCCGGCTGAAATTGAATCTGTTTTATTATCACATCCAGACGTATTTGATGTGGGTGTCACAGGTTTACAAGATGAAACTTGGGGACAAGTACCCGTTGCCTTTATTGTGCGAAAAGACGGTGCACGAGTTACTGGAAACCAACTTCAACAATACTGTTTAGATCATTTGGCTAAATACAAAGTACCAAGAACCTTTCACTTTACTGAAAGCCTTCCGAGAAACGCTTCGAAAAAGCTGTTGCGCAGGAAGTTAACTGAATTGGTAAGTGAAGATGGGGTTAGCGAATGAATATTACAGAGATTCGACTTAATGTGGTAAGTATGCCGTTGAAATCCCCCTTTTACACACACTTAGGTACAGTAACGGATCGAGAGGGGATAATCCTAGAGGTAATTGATTCAGATGGAGTGTCAGGATTTGGAGAGGGCGTAGCCTTTTCAACTCCTTGGTACACCGAAGAGACTGTCAAGACTAGTTTACATATGATAACTGATGTATTGATCCCTTTGCTTATGACAGCCGCAATTAAACAACCTGAAGACACAGTTCGATTATTTCAGTCAGTAAAAAGAAATAATATGGCCAAGGCAGGATTAGAGATGGCGATTTGGGATTTGTACGCAAAAAGGAATTCTCAATCCCTGTCTTCTATTATTGGAGGAACAAGAGGAAAAGTTGCTTCAGGTGTTGTAATTGCAGCTGATTCACCAAACCGGTCTCTTAAACAGATCGAAACGTATCTTGAAGAAGGATATCAACGGTTCAAAGTTAAAATTAATCCACAGATGGATTATTCCTTACTAGCAGAGATTCGCCGCCATTTTCCAGAACTTCCATTAATGGCAGATGCAAATTCAGCTTATACATTAACAGACATTAATCGATTAAAATCACTCGATGACTTTAATCTATTAATGATTGAGCAGCCATTGGCAAGTGACGATATCATTGAACATTCATTCCTTCAAAAAGAACTAAATACATCCATCTGTTTAGATGAGAGTATTGTAAGTTTTGAGGATGCGAAAAATGCGGTTGAACTTGGGAGTTGTAAAATTATTAATATTAAAGCGGGAAGAGTAGGAGGATTGTTTGAAGCAAAAAGAATCCATGATTATTGCCATGATAAGGGCATTGAGGTTTGGTGTGGGGGAATGATTGAATTTGGAATTTCTCGTGCCCATAATATTGCTCTTGCTTCACTTCCAGGTTTTACGATTCCCGGCGATATTTCCGCTTCCAGTCGATTTTGGGAGGAAGATATCATTACTCCCGAGGTTACGATTGAAAATGGGTATGTGGCAGTACCAGACACTCCAGGTATCGGAGTTGCTATCAATAAAAAAAGGCTGCAAGAGACTACAGTGCTAGAGAAAGTATTTAAATTTCAATAATAAATAAACCAGACAACAGGTGTCTGGTTTATTTATTATTACTATATATCTGAAGGTTCGAAGGTTTTACAATCCGTTTCTTGACTATTATCAGCTGTTTTTCCTTTATGGCTGACGACATAAATACTTTCAGCACTGCATTTATTTCCTTTGGCCCAATAAGAGCAGTTGTTTACTTCACATAATACATCCTGTGCCATTCGTATCACTCCTTAATATCAATTGTAATACAGAAATAGCTTATGATTTTTAACCCATTATCATCCCTGTAAGTAATAGGTAACGAAACTTAATAGTTTAAGGCGGTTTTAAGTGACTTTAAGTTCTGTTCCATTAGTGAAAAGTATGTTTCATTATCCTCAATATTTTCTTTTGTTAAGATCCCTAAATTATGGACTGGTAAAGCACTTGCACCAATTTCCTCCTGAACAATTTCGGCTAATTTTGATTGGACGTTTTGTTCAAAAAGAATATAATGGAGGCCTAGTTCATCCGCAAGAGTGATAATTTTTTCTAATTCTCTTTGTGTTGGTTCATTCGTTGTTGATAAACCAGAAATGCTAATTTCTTCTAAACCATACCTATGCTCCCAATAACTAAATGCAGCATGAGTTACAAGGAAATCTTTGTGTTTTGCGTTGTTAATTGTACTTTCAAATTCTGAATTTAATTGATCTAACTCATTCGCTAGTTGCTGAAAATTTTGGTCAAAGACTTCCTTATTCTCGGGCATTTTTTCAACTAAAGAATCTCTTATAACAGATGCCATTTCTTTAGAATAGATGGGATCAAGCCATACATGTGGATTAATATCTCCGTGGTCATGATTCTCTTCCTCTTCATGATCAGCATGTTCTTCTGTAGATTCCAAATTCAAGTTCTCAGCAGTTGGAACGAGTGAGACGTTTTCATTTCTTAATGATCCCTTTGTCTTTTCAACAAAACCTTCTAACCCTAAACCGATATAGAAAAATAAGTCTGAATCGGCCAATTTAATCATATCTTTTTGGGATGGTTCAAAGGTATGCTCATCTGCTCCTGGCGGGTAAATGGTATTTACATTAACGAATTTACCTCCAATCCGCTGCGTAAAATATTGGAGAGGGAATACGGTCGTGTAAATGGTTAACTCATCTTTCTGTTTTTTCGGTTGGTTACTTTCTCCACTGCATCCAGACAGTACCAAGCCGCTAACTAAAATAAATAGAGTAAAGAGAATGATCTTTTTCATATGTGCTCCTTTTTATGTTTTTAAACCGGAGTTATTACGATTTATATTAGAAAATTTTTTTGAATGAAATGATTAAAAAATGTATAATACGGAACGATTCCGATTTCTTTATGTATCTTACAAAAAAAACATATGAATTGCAAGCAAAATATTGTTTCATCCGTTTGTATTTATGTATGCTTATAGTAATTAAAAAAAAGGTGGGAAAATAATGTCATTATTGAATGAAATACTTGATTACAATCAAAAATTTGTTGAAAGTCGTGAATATGAAAAATATGAAACAACAAAATTCCCAAATAAAAAGACGGTCATTTTAACTTGTATGGATACAAGATTATTGGAGTTATTGCCTAAGGCTTTGAATTTAAATAACGGGGACGTAAAGACCATTAAAAATGCTGGGGCACTTGTATCTCATCCATTCGGAAGTATTATGAGGAGTATTCTTATCGCTGTATACCAACTTCAAGCAGAAGAAGTCTTAGTCATTGCTCACCACGATTGTGGAATGAGTGGATTAAAAGCGGATCCAGTAATTGAAAGTATGATGAGCCGTGGTGTAACGGGTGAAACCATTGACACCCTTACCTATTCTGGGATCAATATAAAAGAATGGTTACATGGATTCGATAATGTTACAGAAAGCGTTGAACACAGTGTTGGGGTAATAAGAAACCACCCATTAATGCCAGAAGGCGTTCCAGTTCACGGATTAGTCATTGATCCAAAGACAGGAAAACTTGACCTTGTTGTTGATGGGTATCAAGTTTAACCCTCTTTTTTCTCGGGCACCGGATCAATGCCACCTGGATGAAAGGGATGGCATTTAAGAATTCTTTTTACTGTTAGCCAGCCGCCCTTTAAAGCTCCAAACCGGTTAACAGCTTCTAAGCCATAATGTGAACAGGTAGGATAGAAACGACAGCTAGGTGGTTTAATCGGTGAAATTACAACTTGGTAAAAGCGTATAATCCAAATAAAAATTCTTTTTAACATAGGGACACTCCCTTCCAAATTACTTAAAAGATATCATAAATAGAAAAAAACGTCTAAATTGTTAAATGTCACTATGTGGATGAAAAAACTCGGAATTTATAGTATGATACTGTTTAGATGTAAAAAAGGAGTGGGGAAAAATGCCTTCAGTAGAAAGCTTTGATTTAGATCATAATGCCGTGAAAGCCCCTTATGTAAGACATTGTGGTGTCCATAAGGTAGGAACAGACGGAATTGTTAATAAATATGATATCCGTTTCTGCCAGCCGAATAAACAAGCAATGAAGCCAGATGTTATCCATACATTAGAACATTTGCTAGCCTTTAATCTCCGTGCCCACGTAGAGAAATATAATCATTTCGATATTATTGATATTTCACCGATGGGATGTCAAACAGGCTACTATTTGGTTGTCAGTGGCGAACCGAAGGTTGAAGAAATCATCGACCTTCTCGAAGATACGATGAAAACTGCAGTTGAGATAACTGAGATTCCAGCAGCAAATGAAAGACAATGCGGACAAGCAAAGCTTCACGATTTAGAAGGTGCAAAACGTTTAATGCGTTTTTGGCTTGAGCAAAGTAAAGAAGATTTAAAACAAGTTTTTGCATAAATAAAAGAAATTCCTATTCGTCATGAATAGGAATTTTTTTATTGCTTTTCGTCATCCACATTCTTCGCGTTATCTACGTAAGGATTATCATCAAGTGGATCGACTGTATGTTTAAATGAATAGGCTTTTGATGTGGTAATAACAGCCAGCAATAGAACAACGATAACAATAATGATGCTTACCACCAATATCGTATACATGTAATCTCCTCCCTTTACATTCTTATTTTAGCATGGTTTTACCCTTTTTTTACAAAAAAAAGGAACTGTCAGCTGCAGTTCCTCCTGTTTGAATCAAGCTCCAGCGCCTAGGCGCTGGAGCTTTTTATTGTGGTATGTACTAATCAGTGGATATTTCTTGGATAGTAAGTATGGGTGCGCTGTTGTCCGTACTCTTCTTGGGCAAACTTTCCTTTCAAGCTCTCAATTAAATAAAGCCCCATTAAATCATATAATTCTTGTTTATCCATCTCTTTAATCAGATGGAGAAGGTCCTCATGTGACATTTCTTCTAAGAAGGCGAATGCTAACATATCAATATCCTCTTCATCACCTGTCAGCTTATCTCGATACATTTGAAATAACTCGTCAACTAACCTCATCTGTGTTCACCCCCAAAGAATTTTATAAAAATTTTTCCTTACTTATTCAATTCCCTTAATGATGAAAAATATCCTCTATCGCTGCGGCAAAAGATTGTAAAAAATGGCGGAAATCCATTTTCTTAATATTATGACAATTATACATGATTCAGTTCTAAAAAATGAGTCGAAATTTGAAAAAGAATAAATTTTATTTGATTGTGGAAAATTTTAAATAATATTAGTAAGGGGATGACAAAATGGATGAGCAAAAAAAGACCTATTATATAGATGTTGGGCATGGGCAAATTTCTCAAAGTTCAACAGCTTCTACTTGGAGTTTTAAAATTCAAGCCAATGATGAGGAAATCACACAGTTAAGAGAGCTATTTGATCAAAACTATTCAACAGAATGGCAAAACTTTTTTAGAGCCCATGTTCCATATGTTCAATATCATTATGACCGTGAAAACGACGCATATGACAATACCATTGAACAAGTATATGGCATGATATACAAACTGGGTGATGATGAAGCAAAAAATCATATTGAATCCATGAATATCTTGCCTAAAGAAAGTTGATAAAAGCGGAAAATCCTGTTTTAGGGATTTTCCGTTTTTTTCGATTATAATAAATAAAAGAGATGCTACCAAGGGGAGAATTGGAATGAAAGAATTTCTAGATGTATTTGGGAAAAAGGTGGAATTAGCATTTTCAACCAATGCATTCCAGCAGGCAGCACAGCATGTGCTTGTTATTTGTCAGTATAAGGGTAGTTGGTATTTAACGAATCATATAATTCGTGGTCTAGAATTTCCAGGAGGAAAAGTGGAAAAAGGAGAATCCCTTAAAGAGGCTGCTTGCCGAGAGGTATATGAGGAAACAGGTGCAACGGTAGATGAACTGTTCCAAATCGCTGAATATAAAGTTAGTGACGAAAATGAATCATTCGTGAAAGCTGTTTTTTGGGGCACAATAAAAAAGATAAGTACAAAAACCAACTATTACGAAACGAAGGGTCCTGTTGTTGTTGAGGGAGATATATTGCAATTAAGGTTTGGGAATGAGTACAGTTTTATCATGAAGGATGAAGTGATACCAGAGTGTATAAAATATATAGATATGCACCAATTAAAAAAAGAATAGCGACAAATTTATATAAGCCGCTACTCCTTGATAAGTTTTTTCTCTAATAGCTCAACAAGTTGATACATAATCGTTGCAACGACTGCAATCACCATTAGCGATAAAAAGACCAGTGTGAAATTGAATACTTGGAATCCGTAAATAATCAAGTATCCCAGTCCTCTAGAAGAAACTAAAAATTCACCAACAATTACTCCTACCCATGATAAACCAACATTTACCTTTAAGGTTGAAATAATCGTAGGAAAGCTGGCAGGGAGAATCGCTTCTTTGAAACACTGAAATCGTGATGCACCAAAGGTTTGAAGGACTTTTAAATAGTTTGAGTCAACTTCTTTAAATGATGTATAAACGACAAGTGTGGTAATAATAACCGAGATAATGGCACCCATTGCAATAATTGATAGATATCCAGGACCAAGGGCAACAATTAGAATAGGTCCCAAAGCTACCTTTGGCATCGCATTTAGAATAACCAGGTATGGGTCAATAATTTTTGAAAGCATCGGTGACCACCAAAGTAAAGCGGCCAGTAGGGTTCCAAGCAGTGTACCTAATATAAAACCAAAAACGGTTTCGGTTAAGGTTACACCAAGATTGGAAAGTAAAGATCCATCTTGAAATTTTTCTAAAAACAAATTCCAAATTTTAGATGGGGAACTGAACAGAAGCGGGTCTATCCACCGTTGTTGACTGGAAAACTCCCAACCAGAAAAAAAGAGGATGAAAATGACCAACTGATAAAAACGAACCCATCTTTTTTCAATTGTTAGTGAGTGTAAATAATTTTTATGGAGGAGGTTCACATTATTCTTTCCTTGACTCAAGTGATTCCAACTCCTTCCATATCGTTTGAAAGATACTAGAAAATGTCTCATGGTTTCTTGCGTTAAAAGGTGACAAACTTCTTAGTTCATTTGGCATTTGAATTACTTTATGGACCCTGCCAGGACTTGGTGAAAAGAGCACAACCCGATCGCTCATAGCAATAGCTTCACCAATATCGTGTGTGACGAGGATAGCTGTTTTCCCGAATACGTCCAGTGTATTCGATACTAGATCCTCCAGCTTTAATTTGGTTTGATAATCTAATGCTGAAAATGGTTCATCCAGCATAAGCAGTTTAGGTTCTGTTGCAAGTGTCCTTACAAGAGCAGCACGCTGTCTCATGCCCCCTGAGAGCTGCTTAGGCAGTTGCTTCTCAATGCCACTTAAACCCATTTGCTTTAAAAGGTCTAAAGCAGCTGATTTGGTTTCAATATTCAATTGATTGGATAACTTTAAGCCAAGAAGTATATTTTCTTCTATCGTTTTCCATGGGAATAGATAATCCTGCTGAAGCATATAGCCGATTTGATTTTTCAAACCTGATATTGGTTTGTTTTCAAGTAAAATAGTTCCTTGGGTAGGCTTTATTAACCCGGCAATAATAGATAGCAATGTTGTTTTGCCACAGCCGCTTGGGCCGAGGAAGGAAACAAATTCCCCTTCCTCAACTTGCAAAGTAATATCCGAGAGGGCCGTGGCTGCAGAGGCTTTAGTGAAATAAGTGTGATGAACATTCTTAATGGCTAAAAAACTCATTTAGAACGGCCTCCCAATTGTATTATTCTTCTTTAACACTTTCAGCAATTTCTGTATTTACTAGTGTTTTGTGGTCAACTTGTTCCGGAAGTTCACCAGCTTCCTCCATGATGTCCTGAAGATTGTTCCATTCTTCCGCATCAAGGATTGGGTCAGTCGCAAAGGATCCTTGCTCTTTATAGCGGTCTACTACTGTACTGATGAGTTTGACATCTGTATCTGGGAAATAAGATTGAATGGCCTCAGCAACTTCGTCAGAGCTATGTGTTTGGACCCATTGCTGAGCCTTGTAAATGGCTCTTGTGAATTTTTCTACGATATCTTTGTTTTCGCTCATGTAACTGTCTTTCGTCATGAAGGTTGTATATGGGACATGGCCTGATTCTGTTCCAAAGGAAGCCACAATATGTCCTTTTCCTTCTAGTTCAAAGATACTTGCTTGCGGTTCAAATAATTGAACAAAATCGCCTGTTCCAGATGCAAAAGCACTTGGGATGTTCGCAAAATCGATATTTTGAATTAGATTTAAATCCTGATGTGGATCAATGCCATGTTTCTTGAGAACAAATTCTCCAACCATCTGCGGCATACCGCCAGTACGTTGACCTAAAAACGTAGTTCCTTTTAAAAGGTCCCATGAGAAGTTATCAATTTTTTCTCTTGAAACAAGGAAAGTACCGTCAGTTTGAGTTAATTGTGCGAAGTTAATAACGGGATCATTTGAATCCTGGGCGTAAACATAAATAGATGTCTCAGAGCCTACTAAGGCAATGTCAGCACCACCAGATAGCAGTGCAGTCATCGTTTTATCACCGCCAAAGGCGGTAGTAAGTTCAACATCTAAGCCCTCTTCTTCGAAAAACCCTTTAGCGATGGCAACATATTCAGGGGCGTAGAAGATGGAACGAGTCACTTCGACTAAACGGACCTTTTCTATTTCTTTCGTATCGGGTTTTTCTGTATTATTACAGGCAGCAATTGAAAACATTAGAATCATGATGAGAAGGGAAGAGAAACTAAATTTTAACCATTTTTTCACACCAAAACCTCCTTTAGTACAAAAATAACTGGGCTGTTGGCCTATCATATCGTATGAAGGATAAATAAATGTGTGAATGCCTAGATACTAAATTTTTCAATACTTATGAAAGGTGAAATGTAAGGTGAATAAACAAGATGGGATAATCCTAGAGGTTCATCGTTTCCCTTCCCCAAATCCAAATGTAGAATTATCGGAGATTACCTATTTCTCTAATGGCTTGCGAGTAAAAGGATTGCTTGCACAACCGAGTATAAAAAGAAACTATGACGGTTTTTTATATTTACGAGGTGGAATTAAAAACGTTGGAAAGGTGAGGCCATCAAGAATTGCTCAGTTTGCTTCTGAAGGCTTCATCGTTTTTGCACCCTATTATCGAGGAAACCAAGGTGGAGAGGGCAATGAGGACTTTGCTGGAGAGGACAGAGAGGATGCTTTTGCGGCTTACATGCTTTTAAAATCTTTACCTGCCGTTGGCCCAATCCATATATTCGGGTTCTCTCGAGGAGGTGTAATGGCCCTCTTGACAGGACTAGAGTTTCCAGAGGCAGCATCTATTGTTACTTGGGGTGGAGTATCAGATATGACGTTAACTTACGAAGAAAGAAAAGACTTGAGGAAAATGATGAAGAGGGTGATTGGCGGTACGCCAGGAAAATACCCTGAAAGATATGAAGAGCGAACTCCTCTCTATGAACTGGAAAGGCTTGTAGCACCTGTTTTAATTATTCATGGTGTAAATGATCAGAATGTATCGGTTGAGCATGCCTACAAGCTTGAACGAAGACTAAAGATGCTAAATAAAAATGTGGAATGCTGGTATTTTGATGAATTTACGCACTACTTCCCTCCTGTGACAAACAGAAAAATCGTAAAGGATTTAACCCAGTGGATGAAAAATCAAATCAAAAGATGATAAAATAAAGGTAAGTCCAAAACACAAGGAGCGGGTACATATGGGTATGCCCTTTGAGTTAAACACATTGATTGTAACAAAAGGCAGGGAAAAGAGAGTAGAAGAAAATCTCTTCTTATTAGAAAAAGAAGGCTATAGGCTTTATCCAATTGATATTCCAATTGATGTTAGAAAAACACTTGAAAGTGATACAAGTGGATCAGCTGTAATTAAAAAAGTGGAATGGCAAAACAACTTCACATTTATTACCTATCAATTAATTTCACTAAATTCCACAAACTAGAAAAAATGCCCTTATCCGCAGCGATAAGGGCATTTTTATTAGGCAATCGGTCCGCCTTTTTCTTCAATTTCAGCTGAAACTTTGGTGAACTTTTTAAAGTTTTCACGGAATTTCCCTGCTAATTCTTTCGCTTTCTTTTCATATGCCTGTGGATCTGACCAAGTTTTGCTTGGTTGAAGCACTTCATCCGGTACACCTGCAATATGCATTGGGATATTTAAACCAAAGATTTGGTCTTCAACCGTTTCAACATGGTTTAATTCCCCTTCAATTGCAGCCTGAACCATTGCCCTCGTATAGGAAAGCTTCATCCGATTACCGATACCGTATTCTCCGCCGGTCCAGCCAGTATTCACAAGAAAGACATTGGCGTTATGCTCAAGAATTTTTTCACCGAGCATTTCGGCATAACGTGTTGCAGGTAAAGGAAGGAATGGAGCGCCAAAGCATGTTGAGAATGTCGCTTGAGGTGATGTAACACCACGTTCTGTTCCCGCAAGCTTTGATGTATAACCACTTAAGAAATGATACATGGCCTGTTCTTTTGTTAATTTTGAGATAGGAGGCAATACACCGAATGCATCAGCTGTTAAGAAAACGATAGTATTCGGGTGTCCAGCAATGCTAGGCTGAACAATATTTTCAATTGCGTGAATCGGATATGCAGCACGAGTGTTTTCAGTTAGAGTTCCATCCTCATAATCTGGTATTCTTGTTTCTGGATTGAGAACAACATTTTCTAATACCGAACCAAAATGGATGGCGTCGAAAATTTGTGGTTCTTTTTCACGGGATAAATTAATCGTTTTCGCATAGCATCCGCCTTCAATATTGAAGACACCGGTAGATGACCAACCATGCTCATCATCACCAATTAAGCGACGTTTAGGGTCAGCTGATAAGGTGGTTTTACCTGTACCAGAAAGACCGAAGAATAGTGCTACATCACCTTCAACACCGATATTAGCAGAGCAATGCATCGAGAATATATTGTTCTCCGGTAATAAGTAGTTCATGATCGAAAAGATAGACTTTTTCATTTCACCTGCATATTCTGTCCCGCCAATTAAAATGATTCGTTGTTCGAATGAAATAATAATAAAGGTTTCAGACTTTGTTCCATCGGTGAGAGGATTCGCTTTGAAATTTGGAGCAGATAGTACCGTAAACCCAGGTTTATGTGTCAGTAATTCTTCATCACTTGGACGAATAAACAATTGATGAGCAAATAGATTATGCCAAGCATATTCATTTACAATTTGAATCGGTAATTGTGTTCTCTTATCAGCCCCTGCAAAACCTTTAAATACAAATATTTCTTCTTTTTCTTTTAAGTAATCTAAAACTTTATGATAGAGGTTGTTAAAAACATCTTCAGAAATGGGCTGATTTAAATGACCCCAATCAATTTTATCCTTAATAGACTCTTCCATAACAATAAATTTGTCTTGTGGAGATCTTCCAGTATATTTACCTGTTGAGACACTAACAGCACCAGTAGAGGTTAATTTACCTTCGTTCCTGGATAAGATTTTTTCGACTAATTGTGGTACGGACAATTGAATGTGTACATTACTTTCTTCCAACAATTGGCTTAACTCATTTGGACTATGAACTGAATTCATCTTTAGGGAACCCTTCCTTCAAGTTTTTTTATATTCGTTATATTTACGATTAGTATAACACATTAAACTGAATAGTCTATACTAATTAGCGAAATTAGGTTGTATTAATTACTATAATTTAGAAATGGAAAGACTTCATATATTTAGCCTTAATTTACTAAAAAATTCATTGACATTGTTCGACAAGTTCAGGTATTATTCTAATTTGAACGGATACTCTCTTATCCTGAGCTGGTGGAGGGACAGGCCCTATGAAACCCAGCAACCTGCTTCATGAGAATTCCAACCATTTTAATCGGTTATATTTCTCAAGTGCGAAGGTGCTAATCTGACGCAAGGCTTGACCTTGAACGATAAGAGTGAAAGGCCCTCAAGCAACCTTTCCTCATGTGGTAAGGTTTTTTGTTTTGTATAAGACCTTTTATCAAAAGAGTTATTAATAAAAATCCTTTGTTTATTTCATACTAAGGGAATGAGTACCGTATCAATGTCAGTGGTTCAAGAAGTTTTCCTGTAACCTTCATATGAACCTTGATTTTTATCTCATAATATAGGAGGAATTCAGATGTCAACAAAACGTCGTTTGTTCACTTCTGAATCAGTAACTGAAGGTCATCCTGATAAGATGTGTGACCAAATTTCTGATTCCATTTTAGATGCTATTTTAGCGAAGGATGCCAATGCCCGAGTTGCTGCCGAAACATCAGTAACAACTGGACTCGTGTTAGTTGCTGGCGAGATCACCACATCCACTTATGTAGACATTCCTAAAATTGTTCGTGAAACAATTAAAGGTATTGGCTACAATCGTGCAAAATATGGCTTTGATTCCGAGACTTGTGGTGTTATCACCTCTATTGGTGAACAGTCTCCGGACATTGCGATGGGGGTCGATCAGGCACTTGAAGCACGTGAAGGTCAAATGTCTGATGAAGAAATTGAAGCAATTGGTGCAGGAGACCAAGGTTTAATGTTTGGTTTTGCTTGTAATGAAACGAAAGAACTAATGCCTCTTCCAATTTCTTTAGCGCACAAGCTTGCACGTCGTTTGACAGAGGTTCGTAAAGAGGAACTTCTCCCTTACCTGCGTCCAGATGGTAAGACACAAGTAACAGTTGAATATGATGAGAATGACAAGCCTGTCCGTATCGACACAATTGTAATTTCAACACAGCATCATCCTGAAATTACGCTAGAGCAAATTCAGCGTAATGTAAAAGAGTATGTTATTAATCCAGTTGTTCCGGCTGAACTAATTGATGAAAATACAAAGTATTTCATTAATCCAACAGGTCGTTTCGTTATCGGCGGACCTCAAGGTGATGCTGGTTTAACAGGACGAAAAATCATCGTAGACACTTACGGCGGTTATGCTCGTCATGGCGGTGGTGCTTTCTCTGGTAAAGATCCAACAAAAGTTGACCGTTCTGCAGCTTATGCAGCTCGTTACGTTGCTAAGAATATTGTAGCAGCAGGACTTGCTGACAAGGTTGAAGTCCAACTTGCCTATGCAATTGGTGTAGCAAAGCCTGTTTCAATTTCAGTTGATACTTTTGGTACTGGTAAAGTAAGCGAAGATGTTCTAGTTGATCTTGTTAGCGCCAACTTTGATCTTCGTCCCGCTGGAATTATTAACATGTTAAATTTACGTCGCCCAATATACAAACAGACTGCAGCTTATGGTCATTTTGGTCGTACAGATGTTGATCTTCCTTGGGAACGTACAGACAAAGTAGATGCTTTGCGTCAACAAGCTAATATTTAATCAGCACGAAAAACACAGGGGAGTTGCATTTACATGTAACTCTCTTTTTCATTTCTTCGTCTAAGTTTAGGGCAATGTGATTAGGTGAAAACTATTTGTACCTGAATTTTCCTACCTTTCACACTGACATTTTTGTATGAATAGTGGTAGGATAAGAGAGTATGTTTTTTAGTTTGGATATTTAGATTGGAGTAGGTGACGTACATAATGTGTGGTTTTATTGGTTGTGTACACGACAAAGGACAAAATTATCGTGATGATCAAAAACAACAATTCAAAAATATGAACGATATTATAACCCATCGTGGACCCGATGATGATGGCTTTTATTATGATGATCATATTCAATTTGGTTTTCGACGCTTAAGTATTATTGATATTGAATGCGGACATCAGCCGTTAACGTATGAAAATGAGCGTTATTGGATTATTTTTAACGGAGAGGTATATAACTACGTAGAACTTCGTGAAGAATTGCTCAAAGAAGGATTACAGTTTGCGACAAATTCGGATACTGAAGTCATTATTGCTCTTTATAGCCATTTAAAAGAAAAGGCTGTAGAAAAACTCCGCGGAATGTTTGCCTTTACGATTTGGGATAAGCAAGAACAAACTTTATTCGGTGCTAGAGACCCATTTGGGATTAAACCATACTTTTATTTTGTAGATGGGGAGAGAACGTTCTTTGCCTCCGAGAAAAAGAGTATCCTATTAGCCCTTGAAAATGATGTCTTAGACTATGATTCACTTCAGTACTATTTGACTTATCAGTTCGTTCCTGAACCAAATACGATGTCTAAAGGTATTCATAAGTTAGAGCCAGGACATTATTTTACAAAGAAGATTGGCGCGCCAATGGAAATCAAAAGGTATTGGAAAGCGCACTTCAATCCGATTCAAAAATCAGAGTCAGGTTTTATCAAAGAAATACAAGATGTGTTAATCGATTCAGTAAAAATGCATATGAGAAGTGATGTTCCGGTCGGTTCATTTCTTTCAGGTGGAATCGATTCGTCGATTATTGCATCAATCGCAAAACAATTTCACCCCGCTATTAAGACGTTTTCTGTTGGCTTCGAGCACGAGGGATTCAGTGAAATCGATGTAGCAAAAGAAACAGCCGAAAAGTTGGGCGTAGAAAATATCAGTTATGTTATAACTCCACAGGAATACATGAATGAACTTCCAAAAATCATGTGGCATATGGATGATCCACTTGCAGATCCTGCTTGTATACCGCTTTACTTTGTGGCTCGTGAAGCAAGGAAGCATGTAACCGTCGTTCTTTCAGGTGAAGGTGCTGATGAATTATTCGGCGGCTACAATATTTATCGGGAACCACAAGATTTAGAAATGTTTAATAAAATCCCAAGAGCAGGAAAATTATTGTTAAAAGGGATTGCAAACATAATGCCTGAGGGAATGAAGGGTAAAAGCTTTATTGAACGTGGTGTAACTCCGATGGAGGAACGCTATATTGGTAATGCGAAAATGTTTACTGAGGACGAAAAAAGAGAATTACTCTCCGTATATCGTGAAGGCTTACATTACACCGATATCACCAAACCGCTCTATGCAGAATCAAAAGGTTATGATCCTGTTGACACTATGCAATACATTGATATTCATACTTGGATGCGCGGGGATATTCTTTTGAAAGCAGATAAAATGACGATGGCGCATTCTTTAGAGCTCCGTGTGCCATTTTTGGATAAAGTGGTGTTTGAAACAGCATCCAAAATACCAACAAGCTTAAAAACGGCTAATGGGACTACAAAGTATATTTTGCGAAAAGCGGCGGAAGGAATTGTTCCCGAGCATGTTTTAACCCGTAAGAAACTTGGTTTCCCAGTGCCAATTCGTCATTGGCTGAAGAATGAAATGAATGAGTGGGCAAAAACCATTATTCGCGAAAGCAGCACAGACCATTTAATCAATAAATCTTATGTTTTAAACCTTCTTGAAGATCACTGCCAAGGAAAAGCGGATAACAGCCGGAAAATTTGGACCGTTCTTATTTTTATGGTTTGGCATCAAGTATATGTAGAAGGCAAGTATTCCTTTTCAGGACAAAAAGAATTGTTGACAATGAAACAGTAAGATAAGAAGCACCCATAAAAAAATTATGGGTGCTTTTTGTGTACGATTATTTTTGTAATGACTTATAATACTGGGCTTTCTCTGCATATTCTGTATAAATCCTGTTCATCTCACTAATGTCGTATTCATTTAATTCTCTAATAACCTTTGCTGGTCTGCCAAATGCTAAGGTATTAGGCGGGATTTTTGTACCTTGTGACACAAGACTGCCTGCACCAATAAAAGCCCCTTCCCCGATTTCTGCTTTATCTAGGATAATGGAGCCCATCCCGATTAATGCCTTTTTACGAATAATGCAGCTATGAAGAATAACCTGATGACCAACTGTTACTTCATCCTCTAGAATCAATGGATTGTTTGGACTTTGGTGCAGAACGGAATTGTCTTGAATATTAACTTTTTTACCGATAATAGTAGGTGCGACATCCCCTCTGATAACGGAATTAAACCATACGCTTGATTCCTCGCCAATTTCGACATCGCCAGTAATAGTGGTAAAATCTGCAATGAAAGCAGAATCTGCAATTTTTGGGTACTTTCCTTTGTAGGGATAAATCATTTAAGTCGCTCCTTTTTGACTGTAATGCATATTCACTTTAATATTATACTAAATAGAATATTTTTCTAGGGGGAAAAACTATGTGGAAGTGGGAAGCAGAAGGGGAAGCGAAGGCTGTAATCGTGATGGTTCATGGTGCAATGGAGCATCATCGACGTTACGGCTGGCTCATCGAAATGTGGCGCAGGTCCGGATTTCATGTCATCATGGGTGATCTTCCTGGACAAGGCATGACAACAAGATCCCGCAGGGGCCATATAGATTCATTTGAAGAATATCCAAGTGAAGTGAAAGATTGGATTAAAGCAGCCTACCGTTATGAATTGCCTGTTTTTTTATTCGGACATAGTATGGGGGGCTTAATAGCAATTCGTTTGCTGCAGGAAGAAAAGTTTGACTTGGCTGGGGTTATTCTCTCATCACCATGCTTAGGATTGATTCATACGCCTCCCAAAATTTTAGACTTATTATCACATGGTATAAATATTGTTTTCCCTTCATTACGAATGAATTCTGGTATAACGGTTGATATGGCTACCAGAAATCAAGATGTAATTGAGGCAGATCGGGATGATACTCTATACATTACAAAAGTCTCAGTTAGGTGGTATCGTGAATTAGTAGGGGCAATGAAAGAAGCATTTCTATCAATCGATGGCACCAAGGATGTCCCTATGCTTGTTATGCAGGCTGGTGATGATAGAATTGTAAATAAGGTTCCAGTTAAAGAATGGTTCAACAATGTACCTTTATCCGAAAAAAGATACAAGGAATGGCCAAAGCTCTATCATGAAATTTTTAATGAACCAGAACGGGAAGATATATTTGAGTACACAAAGGATTTCGTCATCAGCCAATTAAAAGCAATAGGTTATATTGTTTAAGAAGGGAAGTTTTACTCCATGATGCCAATCAGACTCATGTCGAAAGTATACCGACGAATTATTCCAGCTGTTCATCAAGAACTAGGGTTTTGGAGGGCACGTGCAGAAAGTATCCCTAATCAGGAACTTAGAACACAAGCGTTAGCAAGTATTGAGCATAAAACCTTCCATTGTGAGGGTGGAGGTATTCTTGCTATTTCTGCGAATGAAGAGTATAAACAGGCAGTAAAATTTATCGTAGCTTATCAAACCATAAGCGATTATCTAGATAATCTATGCGACAGGAGCACTTCCCTTGATCCAATAGATTTTGCAGCTCTCCATGAATCGATGCATGATGCCCTTACATTAGAAAGAGAGCCTGAAAACTATTACAGGTTCCGTGAGGATCAAAATGATGGCGGTTATTTACATGATTTAGTCCAAACGTGCAGATCTGTTTTAAAAGAAGTGGAGCATTATCCATTAATAAAAGACTACCTGGTTGAGCTTTGCAATTACTACTGTGACTTGCAAATACACAAGCATGTAATTCATGAAGAACGTGTGCCTAGATTGGAAAAATGGTTTGAAGTTCATCAAAACAAGCTCCCAGAGATGGAATGGTATGAGTTTTCTGCATGCTCTGGCTCCACATTGGGGATCTTTTGTCTGATTTCTTACGCAATGAGAGAGGACTTTAAGGCGGAAGATGCAGAAAGTATTCGGAAAGGATACTTTCCATACATACAAGGTCTTCATATCTTGTTAGATTATTTTATTGACCAAGAAGAAGATCGAGAAGGCGGCGACTTGAATTTTTGTTTTTATTATGAAAATCAAGAGACCCTTTTTAATCGTTTAAAGCATTTTGTCACGGAGGCAGACAGGCATACAGAATTTCTACCGCATAAAAAATTTCACCAACTCATTAATCGGGGGTTGTTAGGAATTTATTTATCTGATGGAAAGGTTCGCAAACAGAAAAATATCCGAAAATTAGCAAAGGGTATCATTAAAACTGGCGGGATTATTAGCTATTTCTTTTATATCAATGGAGTAGCCTATCGTTCCGTTCAGAAATGGATTCCCTCATTATTTACAAGACTTTCGTAAAAAAGAGAAAACCAGGCCAAAGCCCCTGGTCAGATTGCCGAGAAAGGGTATTTTTCTCGGCATTTTTTTATTCTGAGTCTGACATAACGATTTTTCATTGAACATTGTACAAGCTATTTGTTTGTTTGAGGACTAATCGGATGCTCAGCCGGAAGGATTAGTCCTCAATCTGGGGTCTGGAGGACAAATCGGACGAACAGCCGGAAGGATTAGTCCTCAATCCGGGGTCTTGAGGACTAATCAGACGAACAGCCGGAAGGATTAGTCCTCAATCTGGGGTCTTGAGGACAAATCGTATGCTCAGCCGGAAGGATTAGTCCCCAATCCGGGTTCTTGAGGACAAATCGGACGAACAGCCGGAAGGATTAGTCCTCAATCCGGGGTCTTGAGGACAAATCGGACGAACAGCCGGAAGGATTAGTCCTCAATCCGGGGTCTTGAGGACTAATCAGACGAACAGCCGGAAGGATTAGTCCTTAATCCGGGGTCTTGAGGACAAATCGGACGAACAGCCGGAAGGATTAGTCCTCAATCCGGATTCCTGAGGACAAATCGGATGCTCAGCCGGAAGGATTAGTCCTCAATCCGAGGGCTTGAGGACAAAGCGTACGTGCCACCTATTTTGAAAAATGCGGGTACATGGTTAAAGCTATAAAAAATTAATGGCTGTCGAGACTTTCTCGACAGCCTGACCAGGCCAAGGAGCCTGTTTTACCTTTTTTCAATTGCAATGATAAAAGGGGGATTATTTTGTTGGTTGATATATCGATACTGAAGGACATGAGCCTTCTTCTGGTCGATTTCCTGACAGTAGGTCAATAAAGCATCCCGCTCAACTGCGCCTTCAGCGTGGCCATGGTAAATCACAAGGATGATAATTCCTTCTGGAACCATGATCTCTAGTAATTGTTCAATCGCTGCAATGGTGGTTACTGGTTTAGTCACAATTGTTTTATCACTGCCAGGTAAATAACCTAAGTTAAAGATTGCTGCTGTTACTTTACCGTGATGGCAAACAGGGATTAACTTATAAAGCTGTTCATGACCTGCGTGAAAGATGGTGACTCGATCCTCTAGCCCATGCTGCTTCAGTCGTTCTATACTCGTTTGAATGGCATCCTCTTGTACGTCAAATCCATACACTCTTCCGCTTTCACCAACGATGTTTGCTAGAAAAAGTGTATCATGACCATTACCCAAGGTAGCGTCAACCACCACAGTGCCGCTAGTAACAGCCTTTTCAAGTAAATTCTTCGCAAAGGGAAGTATTCGCTCCAGCTTCATGATTAATTCCTCACCGTGCTCTTTTGATAAAACTTTCCTTGATAGCTGTCTCTTCTTTTAAGCTCAGCATCAATTGCGTTCAGTACTTCCCACTTATTGACACTCCACATTGGTCCAACCATTAAGTCAATCGGTCCGTCACCAGTAATTCGATGAACGACCATTTCAGGTGGTAAAATTTCTAATTGGTCACATACTAAATTTACATAGTCTTCTTGAGATAGGAAATCGAGCATTCCCTTCTCATATTGTTTAACCATAGGAGTTCCTTTTAGTAAGTGAAGCAAATGAATTTTTATCCCTTGGACATCTAGCTTCGCGACCTCTCGAGCCGTTTCCATCATCATTTCATTCGACTCAAGCGGTAATCCATTGATTATATGTGAGCAGATACGGATGCCGTGTTTTCTAAGCTTATTAACGCCTTCAACATAACATTGAAAATCATGAGCACGGTTGATTAATAATGCGGTACGTTCATGTACAGTTTGTAAACCGAGTTCAACCCATAGATACGTCCTTTTGTTTAACTCTGCCAGGTATTCAACCACATCATCAGGAAGGCAGTCAGGACGAGTCGCAATCGATAATCCTACTACTCCCTCCTGCTTGAGAACCTTCTCGAATTTTTCACGAAGAACCTCAACAGGTGCATGGGTATTTGTATAAGCTTGGAAGTAGGCCATGTACTTGCCATCTTTCCATTTTGTATGCATTTTTTCTTTAATTTCAAGAAACTGTGTTTCCAAATCATCTGTTCGGTCACCGGCAAAATCACCAGAACCTGCAGCACTGCAAAAAGTACATCCGCCGTGTGCAACCGTACCATCACGGTTTGGACAATCAAAACCGCCATCTAAAGCAACTTTAAAAACTTTATGGCCAAATTGCTGGCGTAAATGATAGTTCCAAGTATGATAACGTTTATCGTCAGTAGCATATGGAAAAGGGTTGGTCTGAGTCAAATCAGAAACCTCCTTTTTATTTTTTAACATAACTTACATTTTAACATGAAAAGAAGGGCTTATCCATTTGTAATAAATGTATATGATCTAGCTCCAGCGCCTAGGGGCTCGGGATCATAAGCCAATCCGTCAAGAAGGTTAAAGAGCGCAACCTTCATGCCGGCTCGTCTTATGCCTGTCGCCCCTGGACAAGGCGCATCCGCTTTTCTATATGGTAGTAATTATCAATCGTAAGTTGTAATAGGAACAGGAAGAGAGAACAAAATAAGAGATGAAGCCCTGAGCTTCAAGGCAGAAAAAGCATAAGCGCCTAGGCAGCTTGCGCTAGGCAAGATAAGGGTTCTGATCTGTGTCACCAAAAAGAAGGGGGTCCTTAGATGGCTACACGTGCTTCAATGGACGCATTAATACAGCAGTGTGAAGATACAATTCGCTATGCGAAAGAACAATTTGAAACGAGCAGCCTTCAAGAGCATTACAATAATGATGACTATACGAAGGCCTTACAAGATCTTGAACAAACTTATCAGGATATTGCAAAAATGGCCCATAGTGCAAATTCGCAGCAGCGGGATCAACTCCATCGTATGAGATTACAAATACAGCAACTTCAAAATACCATGATATTAGAAGGGCAGACTTATACAGGAGGAAACCTAACTTGAAAAAGCGCTCGAAAAAAAATAATCCAGAACAAAAAACTCGAAATGGCAGTAACAATCAAGATCTTGAACTTGGTCAAGATGTTGATCTTGTAAAACAAGCAAAAAAGGTATACGAAAAATCTGGTGGACAGCCAGTGAAATCTAAATTCCATCAAGAAAAAAATCAATCATCTTAATAAAGCTCTTTGGTCTTCAACATCATGTTGAAGGCCTTTTTATTTACAAAAACCTTAATATCACTATGAAAATAAGGTAAAATCGCCGTTCACAAATTAGAAATAACTCAATATGTTTTTGTGATTTTGGTCACAGAATGCGATTGGCTATCATGGGATAAATAAGGTATGAATTTTAGTTTCTGAGCAAAAGTATGACGTTACTTGTGAATGGGTTCACAAAATATTCACAACTTGAAAGGAAGTAAACATAATGAAAAAAGTTCTGTTTCACATATCCGTTTTTGTATCTTTTCTATTGCTTTTAAACCCATTAGTTATTTTGGCAGAGGAGGGAGATCAAAACCTCTTGACCATGGAAGAACTTTCGATAAAGGTAATGCCTGAATTTACTTACCATCCAAATGATGAAAGTAAACAACAGCCCCCATTATTAATCGGCTATCAAGGGACCATGCGTAATCAATCCGGACAGCCACAAAAAGGGCAAATTGAAATTCCACTTCCAATGGAGGGCAAGAACTTCCGAATTGGCTATGTTGCTGATTATTCTAGTGACTTATCGAAAGTGTATGAAATTGAGTACATAATTGACCAAGAAAAAGGAACCATCTCCTGGACAACGAGTGAAGAAATCCAAGCAAATGATGTTTATAAATTCGTAATTGAATTTTTTACAGATACCATAAGTGTTGATAAAGAAAAGAAAACAGTTTCATACCAATTTAAAAGCTTTACTGATATTGGCTTATTCAATGTTTCGTTCATAGAGCCCTTAAAGGCAAAAAAGGTTGTACTTGAACCAGCAACGGAAAAGAAAAAGACTCATGCTGATGAAGAAGGAGTTCACTCCTATTTCTACCAAGGACTAAAAGCGGGGAACGAGAAAAGTTTCACCCTTACGTATGAACGCAACGAAACAGCTACTACCGTTGAGATGATGGAGACACAAGAACAACAACCGAATAACAACGTGGTAAATAAAAAAAGTACTGCTAACCTTTCCGTGGCAGCAGTAAGTGGAGCAGGTTTACTAGCAGCCGGTGTGTTTACTTATTTTTTGAAAAGTAAACGAAGAAAGAATTGATTTGCAAGACCATTTCTTTGGCGATAAAGTGCACTCGTACTTTATTCAATAAATTAGAGAGAGAAGATCTATATAATGGGAGGTGAAATGATGTTAAAAAGATGGTTTAAAAAATTGCTGGCTATTGATAAAAGGGTATTGATTTTAGGTGCTCTTATTGCTGGTGTACTCTTTTCATTCGGGACAGTTAAAACAATGGCTTATTTAGATTCACCAGGATTTTGTCAAAATTGTCATACAATGAAGTCTGTTTATACGTCATTCGTGGATTCGACTCATGCAGAATTGCAGTGTAATGACTGCCATTTACCACATGAGAGTGAGGTTGGAAAATTATTTTTCAAAGGCCGCGCAGGGATGACACATATTTTCTACAATACATTAGGTACTGAGGATATACCTGATCGAATTTATGCAACCACACGTACGATAAGAGTTATCAATCAAAACTGTGCAGAGTGTCATAAGAGCACAATTGATAATGTCTCACATGATGCAAAAGAAAACTGCATGTCGTGTCATCAAACCGTACCACATGGAAGCGATTTTAAAGATGATAGTTACCATCAGCCGCCTAAGTCAGGTGAGTTATTAAAAAATAAGGGAGGATTTTAAGAATGAATAGGTTCCGTTATGGGGCATACCTCCTTCTACTAGTATTTGTTCTCATCATTACTGGCTGCAGCAATTCCAGTGATGGTGCAAGTGAAAAAACGGCAAGTGCTAAGGAAGTGAAGGGTACTACAGGCCTTTCTAAAGACGAAATAAGCAATGAGGCCTTTAAAGAATTATTTCCACTTCAATATAATAGCTATCAAAAAAATGAAAAAATGGAAGATACAAAATACAATGGTTCCGTAAAGCGCAGTAAGTACGATCCTGATAAGGAACCTTTACTTCCTGTACTTTTTAACGGTTATGGCTTTGCTACGGAGTACAATGAAGACCGAGGACACGTTTATGCTCTTGAAGATATTCGTGATGTAAAGCGAATTACTGATAAATCAGTAGGTTCTTGTTATACGTGTAAATCAACTGCAGTCCCTCAGATGATTGAAGAAATGGGCGATGAGTATTGGGGAGCCAATTTTAATCAAGCAATTTGGCCTAAAGGGGAAGCAATGGGACACTCACCAATTGGATGTTCTGATTGCCACGACCCGGAAACAATGGACTTACGTGTAACACGCCCAAGCTTCTATAAGGCTTTAGAAGCTCAAGGAGTAGATACTTCTAATCCAACCAAAAACGATATGCGCAGCTATGTTTGTGGTCAGTGCCATGTGGAATACCATTTTGCGGCTGAAAACAGTGAAGTAACCTTCCCTTGGGACAATGGTTTTAAGCCTGAAGAAATGTATGAATACTATAGTACGATTGCAAAAGAAAATGGCTTTGAAAAAGACTGGGTTCACAATATTTCTGGTGCACCGATGTTAAAAGCGCAGCACCCAGAATTTGAAACGCATGCAGGCGGTACACATGGTAAGGCAAATGTATCTTGTGCAGACTGTCATATGCCATATGAGCGCGTAGACGGAAAAAGAAAAATCACTTCCCACTATTGGACTTCACCGCTCAAAACAATGGATACATCTTGCGGACAATGCCATGGTGATAGAGATTTAGACAAATTAAAAGATCGTGTGATTGAGATCCAAGATGCAAACGTAAGTGCACTACATGAGGCACAGGATATTTCAACAACAGCACACTATTACATTAATAAAATGATTACATCTGGAGTAAGTCAAGACAAGATTAAACAGGCTCAAGAATTCGTACGTAAAGGTCAATGGTTCTGGGATATTATTGCAGCTGAAAACTCTTCAGGCTTCCATAACCCTCAAGGTTCAATGGATTCATTAAGAGAGTCAGTTGTACAATCTAACAATGCGATTCGCCTTGCAACAGAAGAGCTAGTGAAAAAGGGAGTCAGCATTGAAGAGCTAAATTTTGAAATTGAAAAAGTAAAGAGTGCTGTGCAAGCTGAAACAGTAAATGACAAGAAAAAGGATCATGCTGTAAACAGCTACTTCCCTGCTCAGCAACCAGTAGTGCCTGTAGTAAAAAAATAGACCCTTCCGAAAAAAACTTAAAACTCCCGCTAAGTAGGATTAAGTAATTCCAGGAAAGAGTCCATAAATAGTTTTTAAGAAAACACTGTTTCTATCTGAGGAACAGTGTTTTCTTGATGTTATTGTGAACAACTTATATCTAGCTGTCAATAAAACTTATTTGGCAGTGGTCTAAAATGGATGAAATTCAAATATTTTATAAGGAAAATCCAATATGAAATAGGTGAGAGCAAATGTATGTTGTTCACTTTTATGAAAACAAAGTAGAGCTTTTGAATCAACTTCTAGGAAGTGTTCCAGCCGTTGGTGAAGCGATTACAATTAAAGGTCGTAAAGGGAAAGTCACGGGTGTTAATCATGTTGATGACAAACATGTTCATGTCCAGATAATGATTGAAAAAGTAGTAGTTAAAAATAAACTCTCAGCAGCCGAACTCGCGAAGAAGAAAAAAAGATAATTAAGGAGTAACTGGAGGTCCTATTAAAGGACTTTTTTTTTATTATTACAACAATTTTGTAAAGGATTGCACAGAATCAGGAATGGGAATACAATATCTTTTGGAATTCTAAATTAGTTAACTTAAAGGAGCGTTTTTCATGCCACGTGCCTTATGGCTTTTAATTATTGGGATGGCAGTGAATGTAACAGGCTCTTCTTTTTTATGGCCTTTAAATACAATCTATATTCACGATCATTTAGGTAAGTCGTTATCGATGGCGGGGGTTGTTTTAATGTTGAACTCCGCAGCGAGCGTCATTGGAAATCTTTATGGCGGCAGTCTTTTTGATAAAATCGGAGGCTACAAATCTATTATTCTTGGAATAAGTATCTCCCTTTCAGCCCTAGTTGGGTTAACTTTCTGGCATGGCTGGCCGGAATATATAGTTTTCCTTACCATTATTGGATTTGGTAGTGGAGTCACTTTCCCAGCAATGTATGCGATGGCGGGAATGGTTTGGAAGGAAGGCGGGCGTAAAGCCTTTAATGCCGTTTATATTGCGCAAAACCTTGGGGTAGCGGTCGGAGCTGCACTTGGAGGCATTCTTGCCGATTACTCATTTGAATTAATCTTCCTTGCTAATACCCTTATGTATAGTATCTTTTTACTAATTGCTTTTTTTGGCTATAAAGGGCTTTCAACGGATTCGGCTAAACAAGCCAATAGCCTACAGGATGCAACACTTGTAAAAGGTCGAAAAAGTCTATATGCTTTATTGATTTTATGTTCAGGTTATTTGCTATGCTGGGTTGGATACGTTCAATGGATGACAACGATTGCTTCTTATACTCAGGAAATTAATATATCATTATCGCAATACAGCCTTTTATGGACGATAAACGGTGCATTAATTGTTCTTGGTCAGCCATTATTAAATGGCTTGCTTAAACGTCTTGCTGCCAAACTAAAGGTACAAATCCTCATCGGGATTGCTATTTTTATTGTTTCCTTCCTAATTGCAGGGAACGCTAGCGCATTTTCAGGATTCCTCGTAGCGATGATCATTTTAACCATTGGTGAAATGTTTATTTGGCCAGCGGTACCAACCATCGCCTTTGAGTTGGCTCCAAAGGGACGTGAGGGATTTTATCAAGGAATTGTTAATAGCACGGCTACCGGGGGAAGAATGATTGGTCCGCTATTAGGGGGTTTACTTGTTGACCTTTATAATATGTCGGCTTTATTCTACGTCTTAATTGGATTATTTGTGATTGCAATCGTAACGACTTTAGCCTATGACCGACTCTTGAGAACAGAAAAGAAATTAAACATTAAACTTACTTAGTAAAAAAATCCGGCTTATACTGTGAGGTCGGATTTTTATGTTTTAAAAATAATTTTTTTGGTCAAACTGTTTTAGGAGAAAGTTACTTGCATACCGCTAAGAAATTTATTACAATAACCGTAATACTTTTTATAATGAAAGACAGTGATTAGGAGTAGTAGTGAATCATACCCGTTTTTTAGAGAGTTGACGGCTGGTGGAAGTCAACCGGGTACATCATGAACTCGCCTATGAGTTGCAAACATGAAATGTAACAGTAATGTTTGCCGTATTCCGCGTTAAGGATGAATGAAGCGAGTGTTTTAAACACTAATGTGGGTGGTACCGCGGGAAGATACATAGACAATCCTCTCGTCCCTTTTGGGATGAGGGGTTTTTTTATTTTTTGGGTTAGTTTAAAAGTTCAAAGTTGTTATTTGCACCCTGTTGATTTGTGCGGAAGGTGCGAGACTCCTGCAGGAGGACGGGACAGGGGAGACCCCGCAGGCGCTTTAGCGCCGAGGAGGCTTCCCGAACCGACTGCGGAAAGCGAAGCGCCTCTTGACAGGCAAAGATCGCCTGTCACTGCGGTGATTATTCAAGGAAGCTTTCCTTAGTGGAGCACAAATCAACAGGCCAATTTTTTAGGAGGAATAGACAATGAGTTTCGATCATCAGCATATCGAGAAAAAGTGGCAAAAAAAATGGGAAACAGAAAAAACATTTAAAACGAATGAAGAATTTGATAAACCAAAATTCTACGCATTAGATATGTTTCCATATCCATCTGGAGCCGGACTACATGTTGGACACCCTGAAGGCTATACGGCAACTGATATTCTATCACGATTAAAGAGAATGCAAGGATATAATGTTTTACATCCAATGGGCTGGGATGCTTTCGGGTTACCTGCTGAGCAATATGCATTGGATACCGGAAACGATCCTGCAGAGTTCACTGAGCAGAATATAAACACGTTCAGAAGACAAATTAAATCGTTAGGTTTTTCATATGACTGGGACCGTGAAGTAAACACAACTGATCCCGAATACTATAAATGGACGCAATGGATTTTCTTGAAGCTTTGGGAAAAAGGGCTTGCGTATATTGATGAAGTAGCTGTTAACTGGTGCCCGGCACTTGGTACCGTATTGGCAAATGAAGAAGTCATTGATGGTAAGAGTGAACGCGGTGGGCATCCGGTTGAACGCAGACCAATGAAGCAGTGGATGTTAAAAATTACTGCTTATGGAGACCGTTTACTTGAGGACTTAGAAGAACTTGACTGGCCAGAGAGTCTTAAAGAAATGCAGCGCAATTGGATTGGCCGTTCGGAGGGTGCAGAAGTAACCTTTAACATCGAAGGTCATGACGAAACATTTACTGTGTTTACAACTCGTCCCGATACATTATTTGGTGCAACCTATGCGGTGCTTGCTCCTGAACATTCCTTTGTTGATAAGATTACAACAGCGGAGCAGCGGTCAGCGGTAGACGCTTATTTAGACAAAGTTAAAACAAAGAGTGATCTAGAACGTACGGACTTAGCGAAAGAAAAAACAGGAGTCTTCACAGGTGCTTATGCCATTAATCCAGCAAATGGCGAAAAAATGCCAATTTGGATTGCCGATTATGTATTAGTAAGCTACGGTACCGGTGCAATCATGGCTGTTCCTGCACACGATGAACGTGACTATGAATTCGCCAAACAATTTGACCTTCCAATAAAGGCAGTAGTAGCAGGTGGCGACATTGAAAAAGAACCATATACAGGTGATGGTGAACATATTAACTCTGAGTTCTTAAATGGATTAAATAAAGAAGAAGCAATCACCAATATGATTTCATGGTTGGAAAAAAAGGGAATTGGTACGAAGAAGGTAACCTTCCGTTTACGCGATTGGCTGTTTAGCCGCCAGCGTTATTGGGGTGAGCCGATTCCAATTATCCATTGGGAAGATGGTTCCATGACAGCGGTGCCAGAAGACCAGCTGCCATTAACGTTACCAAAAACGAAAAATATCAAACCTTCTGGTACGGGAGAATCACCGCTTGCTGTGATTGAGGATTGGGTAAATGTTGTGGATCCAGAAACAGGCAAGAAAGGTCGTCGTGAAACAAATACCATGCCACAATGGGCAGGCAGTTGCTGGTATTATTTACGTTATATTGATCCGAAAAATGATCAAGCACTTGCTTCTAAAGAAAAATTAGATCATTGGCTTCCAGTAGACGTGTACATCGGTGGCGCTGAACATGCTGTTCTTCACTTATTGTACGCTCGTTTCTGGCACAAAGTCCTTTATGATATCGGGGTTGTGGCAACGAAAGAGCCATTCCAAAAGCTTTTCAACCAAGGAATGATCTTAGGCGAAAACAATGAAAAAATGAGTAAGTCAAAAGGCAATGTTGTAAATCCTGATGATATCGTCGACAGTCATGGTGCTGATACACTTCGTTTGTATGAAATGTTCATGGGACCGCTTGATGCGTCCATTGCTTGGTCAACCAATGGACTTGATGGTTCTCGTCGTTTCCTAGATCGTATCTGGCGTTTGATGGTTGAGGAAAATGGAGAATTAAATCCAAAAATTCAAGAAAATGAAGAAGCAGCAAATTTAGAGAAGGTTTATCACCAAACTGTGAAGAAGGTTACAGAGGATTACGAGGGCTTGAGATTTAATACGGCGATTTCACAAATGATGGTATTCATTAATGAAGCCTATAAATCAACTGTTCTTCCAAAGCACTACATGGAAGGCTTCGTAAAAATGCTTGCTCCAGTTGCACCGCATGTTGCCGAAGAACTATGGGAAAAGCTTGGTCATAGCGGTACTATCTCGTACGAAACATGGCCAGCATATGATGAAGCTAAATTAGTGGATGATGAAGTGGAAATTGTTATTCAAGTGAATGGGAAGGTAAAGACTAAATTACTAGTTCCTACGGATGCAAGCAAAGAAGCATTAGAAGGAATTGCGATGGACGATGAAAGAGTAAAGGAACAAATCGAAGGTAAGACCATTCGCAAAGTCATCACTGTACCTGGTAAACTTGTTAATATTGTAGCCAATTGAAAGAAAAGCGGAAGCGCCTTCGGAACAAGCACAGCTTGTTCCTACGAGGATTAATCTAAGGAGCTTTCCTTAGTGTACAGGGGCGACAGGCATAAGACGAGCCGGCGGGAAGGTTGCGTTTTTTAACCTTCTTGCCGGATTGGCTTATGACCCCGAGCCCCTAGGCGCTGAAGCTGGACAATTACTAATTCCCCCTGTTGTACAGGGGGAAAACCTAACATAGGGGTGGGAAAGATGGAAGAAATTCAAATTATTACGCCAGAAGAATTAAAGAAAAAGCTCGAGCAGGGGGAAAAACTTGAGCTTGTTGATGTTAGGGAAGATGAAGAGGTAGCCCAAGGAATGATACCTGGGGCAAAGCATATTCGTATGGGGGAAATTCCAGCTAACCTTGATTATTTTGACAAAGAAAAAGAATATATCTTTATTTGCCGATCCAGTCGTAGAAGTGAAAATGTTTGCTACTATCTAAAGGACCAAGGATACAAGGTTCGTAATATGATTGGCGGCATGCTTGAATGGTCAGGCGATACAAAATAAACGATTCCAATGCGGAATCGTTTTTTTATGCCCTTTATTTTTAATTTTCTGAAAAAGTGGTAATAATGAAATTAAAAACAGAAAGGAAGAATCATATGATTCAAGTAAAGTTGTTTGACCGAGAGCATGAAAAGGATTTAGAAAAGGAAATGAACCGCTTTTTAAAGGGACTTGATGAAAAGAAATTGCTAGATATAAAATACAATGTAGCCGCATTGCCAGAGGATGAAGAGGAAGATCAAATCTATTGTTTTTCAGCGATGATTATTTACAAGGCCTGACGAATAATCAGGCCTGATATTGTTTTTTAGCAGTAAGTGCAGCATTGGTCCCAGCGAGTCTGCCTGTAACTAATGCGGATGTGATATTATACCCGCCTGTATACCCATGGACATCAAGAATTTCACCGCAAAAATAGAGACCTTCCATTAATTTCGACCCCATTGTTTGCGGTTCAATTTCTTTTACAGAAACGCCGCCGCCCGTTACGAATGCTTTTTCCAGTGGCAGGGTGCCATTTACTTTAATCAAGAATTGTTTGCAACTTTTCACAAAGGTACGAATTTTTTCATTTGAAATCGTTGCCCCCTGTTCGGAAGGATCAATGTCATTCTGTTCAAGCAAGAACATAAGATATCGTTCAGGTACCAGTCCTTTTAAGGTGTTTTTAATGCTTTTTTTCGGCTCGCTTTTTACCAACTTCACAATTTCCTGAAAAAACTCTTCTTCCTTTTTATCAGGTATGACATCTAAACTCATCGTAACCTCAGCTAATTTCCATTTTTTCATCGCCTTAACCACAAATTGACTGCAACGAAGGACTGCTGGTCCACTAAGACCAAAATGGGTAAAAATCATATCCATCTTGTGAGTTATGATTGCTTTTCCTTTCGGGTTCAAAACACTAAGTTCGATTTCCCTTAATGACAGACCTTGGAGCGATTTATTTTTGATAAAAGGTTCATTAGAGGTGACAGGCACCTCAGTAGGGAATAGTTCGGTAATCGTGTGACCGGCTTTCTTTGCCCAGGCATAACCGTCACCGGTTGATCCTGTATGGGGGACAGATTTACCGCCTACCGCTATCACAACCGATTTTGCTTGAATTTCTGTTCCATTTTTTAAAATTACCGAAGATACATGTCCGTCTTGATAATCAATATCCGCAACAGGGCTGTTCGTGTATACTTTCACTTTAAGCTTTTCTAATTGATATAATAGGGCATCTACAACAGATTGTGCTTTATTGGATACAGGGAACATCCGGCCATGATCCTCTTCCTTTAACTCTATTCCTAACTTTTCAAAAAACTTAATAATATCTTCATTACTAAAAATAGAAAAGGCACTGTATAAAAATTTCCCGTTACCAGGCAAGTGCTTGATAATTTCCTCAACAGGGAGGCGATTCGTAACATTACAGCGCCCGCCTCCAGAAATGGCAAGTTTCCTGCCAAGCTTGTCTCCTTTATCAATTAACAGGACTTTTAATCCCTTCTCGCCAGCAGCAATCGCAGCCATTAAACCTGAAGGACCGCCTCCAATAACAACAACATCGTAATTCATACTTCCACCAACTTTATGTATATTCATTATTCCATTATAAACATCCTTATTGAAAAGAAAACGAAAAGTCCAACCAATTTTACGAAATTTAGCACGGCTGTTAGTAGCATCCCGGCAAAAAGAGATGTAAACTACTAATAGTGTGCAAAAAGGCTAAACTTTGCTCACATGCGCACAAACTTTTTCTTCACTAGGAAGGGATTCTTATTTTATGTCGTCTAAGCTAATAAGAGGAACATTTATTTTAACATTGGGTACCATTATATCCAAGATTCTTGGCTTACTATATGTCATACCCTTTTATCAGATTGTAGGTTCAGAAGGAACGGCGTTGTATCAATATTCATACATACCCTATACGATCTTTATAAGTATTGCCACGGCCGGTGTGCCGCTTGCTGTTTCAAAATTCATTTCAAAGTATAATGCACTCGAAGAATATGCAGTGGGCCGTAGATTGTTTAAATCGGGACTTATCATGATGCTTTTGACGGGTATTGCTTCGTTTTTAATTCTATACCTGTCGGCGCCGCTTATAGCTGACATGATTATCAGTAAAAAAGACGATGTCGGCTCAAGAGCACAGGATATAATAACAGTTATCCGTGCAGTAAGCTTTGCCTTGATTGTTATTCCATTCATGAGTTTAATCAGAGGATTCTTTCAAGGACATCAATCGATGGGACCGTCAGCTGTATCCCAAGTAGTGGAACAGATTGTACGAATTGCCTTCACGCTCGCAGGAGCCTTTATTGTCATCAATTTTTTAAATGGAAGTATTGTAACAGCTGTAAGTGTGGCGACCTTTGCTGCATTTGTAGGGGCCATAGGAAGTCTGGTGGTTTTATTTTGGTATTGGTATAAGCGGAAACCATATTTAGACCAGCTGCTCCAGCATGATAGAGGGGAAGCAGAGGTTTCGTTAACAGAAATTTATAAGGAAATCCTTGTCTATGCGGCTCCCTTTGTATTTGTTGGGCTTGCCAACCCCTTATTTCAAGCGATTGATCAAGTTACCTTTTTACGGGCAATGCAGGGAATTGGTCACAGTTATAAGGCAGCAGAAGCAGCATTCTCCATTCTAAATTTTGAATCTCATAAAATCGTAATCATCCCTGTTTCTCTTGCAACAGGATTCTCGTTAGCTCTTGTTCCAAGTATCACAAAGGCATTTGTGGAAAGTGATCGGAAAGCGTTAAAACTGCAGTTAAATCAAACCTTTCAGGTGCTTTTGTTCCTGACACTGCCTGCCGCAATTGGGCTTTCTCTATTAGCGGAGCCAATCTATACTGTATTTTATGAGCATAAGGAGCTTGGATTTGAAGTTCTTAAAGCCTATGCCCCAGTCGGCATTCTATTTTCACTGTTTCTAGTCACTAGTTCAATTCTGCAGGGAATCAATGAACAACGCTGGACAGTGTTAAGCTTGTTAGTTGGATTACTGATTAAATTGTCGATTAATATTCCTCTAATAACTATGTTTGAAACCAGAGGCGCAGTGTACGCTACAGCACTTGGGTACATCGGAGCCATATTGATTCAATTACTTGTTATAAAAAATTATGCAAAATATCCATTCTTATTTGTTTGGAGAAGAAGCTTGTTGATTGTTATTTTCGCTGGAATTATGTGGGCTGGGACCGAAATTGTTTATCAGTTGCTTTTGTTATTCTTAACTCCGGCCTCTAAATTTCAGTCGCTTTTAATTATTTTCGTTTGTGCAGGTATTGGAGCGGTAATCTATTTTTACTTCGGATTAAAATCAGGACTTGTAAACAGACTATTTGGTGACAGGGTGGACCGTATTAAACGGAAATTAAGATTGACGAATTAGGCTCCTAAAAAAGAAGGAGGATTTCCTTGAGAATTGATAAAATGTTAGCCAATCTTGGCTATGGCAGCCGAAAAGAAGTGAAACAGCTTCTAAAAAGCGGTGCAGTTAAAATCGATGATATAATCGTAAAAGATGCAAAACAGCATGTAGATACAAACAAACAAACTGTTACATTAAATGGTGAAGTTATTGAATACAAAGAGTTTATCTATTTAATGATGAACAAACCTCAAGGAGTTTTATCAGCTACCGAGGACAGTGTAGCAGAAACAGTAATTGACTTGTTAGAACTCGAAGACCAAGTATATGAGCCATTCCCAGTTGGAAGGCTGGACAAGGATACAGAAGGTTTATTGCTTATTACAAATGATGGCCAATTAGCCCACAAGCTGTTATCACCAAAAAAACATGTTCCAAAGACTTATTTTGCTGTGATAGACCAGGAAGTAACGGATGAAGACGTAAAGGCATTTGCAGAGGGAGTTATCCTTGATGATGGATACGAAACAAAACCTGGTGAGTTGAAAATTTTAAAGTCTGGCATTCGCTCTGATATTGAACTAACGATTACTGAGGGAAAGTTCCATCAAGTGAAAAGAATGTTTGAGGCTGTTGGAAAAAAGGTCATATACTTGAAGCGGATTTCGATGGGACCATTGCCACTAGATGAAACACTAGAACACGGGGAATATCGTGAGTTAACAGAGGAAGAAGTAAATATGCTTAAAGAGTATCAAGTCATATAAAAATACCCAAAAAACGAAAAGGACAAGGCGCTGGCCTTGTCCTTTTTATGCTTGTAGGAAAGAAGTTAACATCCAATTATGCTTGCTAAGTTTTTCAATTAATTCAGTGAACATATCACTTGTTACCTCATCATTCACCTGTGCTGCTGCAACTTTACCCTCTTTTAATTCGGAGATAAGCTGTGAGAAGTCATTTACAACATGTAAAACCATTTCTTCTGCTGTTAGATCCTCGGATGTTTCCACAATCGTTGCGTATTGGATGTATTCTTTTAACGTTGAAATTGGCTTTCCACCTGCAATTAATAAACGTTCTGCCAATTCATCTATGGTACCTGCAGCTTCTTCATATAGTTCTTCAAATTTAGCATGTAAGGTAAAAAAGTGAGGTCCTTTTACATACCAGTGGAAACGATGGAGTTTTGTGTATAGTACATTCCAGTTTGCGAGTTGTTGATTCATCACTTGTTCTAGTGTCAATGTTTGTGTCATTGTGCATTCCTCCTAAATTCTTATCTGTTTTAATTATAACATATATTAATTGAAAGTAAATATTAAATTATAATTATTATAAATAAGGAAAATTGGAATATCCTTTTTAAAAGGCTGTGTTAAAGCTAAATGTTGATATCTGCACTCGTTGATTTGTGCGGAAGGCACGAAGACTCCTCGAAAATGCTATCGCATTTTCTTCGTGCGTGGGCAAACTCGAAGATGAAAATCAGTGTCCTGCAGGAGTACGGAGCAGGTGAGACCCCACAGGCGCTTGCGCCGAGGAGGCTCGCCGCAACGCCTGCGGAAAGCGAAGTGCCCCGTGACAGGCAAAGACCGCCTGTCCCTGCGATGACTATTCCAAGGAGCATTCCTTAGTGGAGCGTAAATCAACAGACAAATTTAACACAGCCTTTTAAAAAATAAGTAACAATTAATGAAAATGGGTAATCTAAAAATATTTACTACACTGTCTGTGCGTTCTGAGAAAATAAAAGGGGGAAGTATCATGAAACTTTCACACAAAGAGACCATTGAACTACATGGTTTTAATAACTTGACCAAATCCTTGAGTTTTAATATGTACGATATATGTTATACCCGATCAAGAGAAGAGCGTGAGGCTTATTTAAAGTATATTGATGAGCAATATAGTGCCGAAAGATTACAAAAGATATTAACACATGTCTCTGAAATTATTGGTGCACATGTATTAAATGTAGCGAGTCAGGATTTTGAACCTGCTGGAGCAAGTGTTACACTTCTTGTCTCAGAGGGCCCTGTTGAGAATGCTCCTTCAGAACACTTTGAGGAGTCACCAGGACCGCTGCCAGAATCGGTCGTCATACAATTAGATAAAAGCCACATTACGGTACATACTTACCCTGAATACCATCCCGATGAGGGAATTAGTACATTCAGGGCCGACATTGATGTATCAACCTGTGGAGAAATTTCACCGCTAAAAGCTTTGCACTATCTTATTCGTTCCTTTGAAACAGACGTTATGACAATTGATTATCGTGTCCGTGGTTTTACAAGAGATAAGGATGGATATAAATTATTCATTGACCATGAAATCAGCTCGATACAAAATTATATTCCTGAGGACGTTGGCGAACTGTTCGACATGATTGATGTAAATGTATATCAAGAAAATATTTTTCACACAAAATGTAAACTTCGGGAATTTGATTTAAACAACTATTTATTTGGCTATAAAAAAGAAACATTACATCCAGAAGATCTGATCGAAATTACCGAGAGAATCAAGCTGGAAATGGATGAAATTTTTTATGGCAAAAACATTGTGCAATAAATGACGGTATTACTCATCGCTTTAATATGTCGAATAATAGCCAAAAAGAAAGCACGCAGCAGCCTTACGAAAAAGTAAGGCTGCTTTTTCGCATTAATGGTGTAAAATGTATTCAAAGGAAATTTTTTAGTAGGAGAAAATTATGTTTTTAAAAAAAGTTACTTTATTAAAAGAAAAGATTCCAGCCATTAACCACTATCCCTTTTCCATCCCCTCAATAGCTAGTCTCAATGAGATGAAATTAGAAAGTAACGTTACCTTTTTTGTTGGAGAAAATGGATCAGGTAAATCAACTTTATTAGAAGCAATAGCGGACAAATGTGATTTTAATACAGCAGGCGGCGGTAGAAATAATTCTTATGATGTTTATGAAACAGATTCCGAACTTAGTGAGTACATTAGACTCTCCTGGATGCCAAAAATAACAAATGGTTTTTTCTTAAGAGCAGAATCGTTTTATCATTTTGCTACCCATATTGATGAAGTGGATGAGAATGGATTTAAAGATTATGGTGGTAAATCGTTATTACAACAATCACATGGAGAATCCTTTTTGTCGTTATTTTTAAATCGGTTTAATGGTGAAGCCATTTATCTTTTAGATGAACCTGAGGCGGCATTATCTCCTGCAAGACAATTAACACTTTTAAAAATTATCCATGACCTTGAAACACAGGGTGATGCCCAATTCATCATTGCCACTCATTCTCCTATTCTATTGGGTTATCCAGATGCAGACATCTATAGCTTTGACCACGGTAAAATTTCAAAGATAGACTATGAAGAGACAGACCACTACACGATTACTAAATATTTTCTCGAGAATCGAAAAAGATTTCTATATGAGCTATTTAAAGAGGAGGAATAAAAAAGAAGTGATTCCGATGAAACGGATATCACTTCTTTTTTGCTATAAATGATAGGAATACCAGCATTCCTACGATAACAATGGAAACAGTTGAGCCAATTAAATTGTTAGGACTTAAAATAAACCCAATAAAGATTAAACTTAATGCTACGATAGCGATGATGGTCGTGAATGGAAACCATTTAACCTGAAAAGAAGGTTTAGCCTTATAGTGTGATCTAAGCTTTAAATGTGCAGAACAAATCCCTATCCAAACCAACATAATCGTGAATCCAGGAATGGTCATGAGGTAACTAATAATATTACTAGGACTAATATAAGCTAAAAATACACCAACTAATAGACATAGTGTTGTAATCATAAGTCCGATAATTGGAATTCCATTTTTTGAGGTTTTCATCAAACTTTCTGGTGCAACTCCGCTTTTTGCCATTGAAAAAAGCGTTCTTGAGGTTGCATAGATACCTGAGTTGGCTGCTGAAAGTACAGCCGTTAATAAAATAAAGTTCATCACATGTGCGGCGCCTGGGAGACCTGTTAGATTGAAAACTTGTACGAACGGACTATCTTGACCTGTGACTTGATTCCAAGGCATAATACCGCAAATAATTAGGATTGGGAAGATATAAAAGATAATAACTCGCCATACTGCACCCTTAATGATACTTGGCATGACTCGCTCAGCATCCTTAGTTTCGGTTACGGCCACTCCAATTAACTCAGCACCGCCATATGAAAACATAACAACTAAAAAGGCACTAAGCATACCGCTAACTCCATGTGGGAAAAAACCGCCATGTGCGGTATAGTTGGCCAGAGGCTCCTCAATATTGCTTGGAAAAATACCAAATATAATAAGAGCTCCTAAAATAATAAAGGCAACTAGTGCGACTATTTTAATTCCAGCAAACCAAAACTCGAGCTCTCCGTAATATTTTACAGGGAATAAATTAATCGCAATGATGACTACTGCACAAAGAAGACTAAGCAGCCATAGTGGAATAGAAGGATACCAAAATTGCAGAAAACTTCCCGCAGCTAATAATTCAACTGTAATAACAATGATCCAGTTAATCCAATATAGCCAGCCGGTAATAAACGATAATTTAAATCCAAATGCTCGATAAAGAAGTAACTGCACGTTGTGATTTGGAAACGCAATAGCCATTTCACCTAAAGCAGCCATTACGATAAATAACAACAGCCCGCCAATTAAGTAGGTAAAGATCACACTAGGTCCAGCGATATTTAATGTATCAGAACTTCCTTTAAAAATTCCTGTACCAATCATGCCGGCTAATGCAATAAACTGGACATGTCTCGGCAGTAATCCTTTTTTTAGATCTTGATGATTATTTTCCATGATGCTCCTGCCTTTTTCATTAGTTTCTACTATCTTGCTTAAACGCTTTTAAGTGCTAAAGTATTATACTAATATATCATAATATAATAGATATTCAACCTTATTTTAAAAATAAAAGCAATCAAGCACGCGAGATTTTCGCGTGCTTGATTGCTCAAGTGTTTATTCATATTTTAAGAAGACATTTTTACTTTCTTTTGTGTTGTTGTCCATTTTCCGCGGCTTGGGCTTATTACCAAGTCATTATAGGCTAAAACATTTAAATCTCGTTGTATGGTGCGAGGAGTGATACCAAATTCCTCTACAAGTTCTTGCGTCGTGACTGTGCCTTTATTACGAATAAACATGTAGATGCATTTGATGCGGTTTAACATCCGGTTAGTCGAAGGTTTCAAAAAACCACTCCCTATCCTTTTTTCAAACCTATGGCTTAATCCCTCTACCGACAGCCTCTTTGATTAGTATGTAATTTTCTTTTCCGCAGACAACTCCTTTTATTAATAGATAGTTGCAGTGGATACCCTGTTGACTTAGGTTTATTGTACCCATAATTTCTGAAAATTTCCACCATTAGTGAATATTTTACATAAAAATCATCTCTTCTTAACATTCATTGTTCGGTTTTCCTTCACCCTTTCTTGATTCTTACTCTAGTCTATGGGTGTAAATGTTAAGTTTATGACAAATTAATTGAATTTTTTGTAAATTTATCTAAGAACAAAGAAGTCTAACCTAAAATGGAAATTATTTCGTTTTTATTGTGAATATTGTTAAGATATTTGCATGGAGATAAATAAAAAAATCTGGGTAATAGGAGGTCTAGCAATTGACAAATATTAATTGGATGAATGAAGTAGAAAAAAGAAAAGACGACCTTATTAAGGACACACAGAGTTTATTACATATTAAGAGTCTTTTAGACGAAGAAAATACTTTTCTAGATGCACCACTTGGGAAAGGTGTGAAAGAAGCATTAGATTTTATGCTCGACTTAGGGGAGAAAGATGGGTTTAGACCAAAGAATGTGGGGAATTTAGCAGGACATCTAGAATATGGCGAAGGTGAAGAGTTATTAGGTATCCTCGTACATGTTGATGTAGTTCCTGAAGGTGATGGCTGGACAAGCGATCCCTTTGCTGCTGAAATCCGTGATGGAAAAATATTTGCTCGGGGTGCCATTGATGACAAGGGTCCAACCATAGCCGCCTACTATGCGATGAAAATAGTAAAAGAACTTGGACTGCCTATGAACAAGCGTGTGCGGATGATCATAGGTACAGATGAAGAAAGTGATTGGCGTTGTGTGGAGCACTACTTTAAAGAGGAGGAAATGCCGACCTTGGGATTTGCTCCTGATGCAGACTTTCCAATCATTAATGCCGAAAAGGGAATCGCAGATTTTGATATGGTGCAAAAAAATTCCTATGATGAAACGGCAGAAACAAATATCCAAGTTCTTAGTTTTACTTCCGGAAAAAGATACAATATGGTTCCAGACCATGCCAAGGCTACTTTACACATAAAGGTCAATCAAATGGGCGTGGTACAGAGATTTACTGATTTCATGAAACGATATGAAGTAGAAAACAGTTCATATGTTGAAAACGGAGAATTAATCCTGGAAGTGAAAGGAGTTTCGGCTCACGGAATGGAGCCGAGAAAAGGAAAAAATGCGGGATTATTTTTAGCAGAATTTCTTTCTAAATTAGAATTAAACGCATCGGCTTCAGGGTATTTCAAATTCGTTTCTCGTTATTTCTATAATGATTCTAGAGGCGTGAACCTAGGGGTTGCATATGCTGATGACATTTCAGGAGAATTAACCATTAACCCTGGAAAGTTTTCTTATTCTATTAAAAATGGTGGCAGCATTGGGATGACCTGCAGATATCCTGTTACAAATAATATGGCAGACACAAAAGAAAAGCTGGATGAACTTCTGCAAAATGAAGGTTTTGAGATTGGAAAGTTTAAAGATACAAAACCTCACCATGTGGACGAGAGTGAATTCTTGATTCAAACCCTAAAAAAAGTTTATGAAGAACAGACAGGTGAAAAAGCAGAATTGATTGCGATTGGAGGAGGAACGTACGCCCGCTCCTTAAAAGCCGGTGTGGCGTTTGGTCCTTTATTTCCAGGGAGACCTGATATTGCCCATCAAAAAGATGAATACATTGATATCGATGATTTATTGAAGGCAACAGCCATCTATGCACAAGCAATTTATGAATTGGCTCAATAAAAGCAACCAAAAAAGGGGGACGAAAGAATGGAATTTGCTTTACTAAATGGGGACATCATTCAGCGGTCAGAAGCCAAGGTTGATGTGGAAGATCGTGGGTACCAGTTTGGAGATGGTGTTTACGAAGTAATACGTATCTATAATGGAAAAATGTTTACGGTTGAGCAACACCTGGAAAGATTCTTCAAAAGTGCAGAAAGTATTGCCATTTCATTCCCTTATACAAAACCACAATTAAAGGAAATGCTGGAAGAACTTCTAGTCAAAAACAATCTTGCAACGGGAACTATTTATATGCAGGTTACTAGAGGAATTGCGCCCCGAAACCATGTATTTCCTACCGGCAAGGTAACACCAACACTTTTAGCTTATACGATTAAGGCTGAAAGACCTCTCGAGAACATGAAATCAGGAGTAAAGACGATTTTGACGGAGGATATTCGCTGGCTTCGCTGTGATATCAAAAGCTTAAATTTACTGCCCAATCTTTTAGCTAAACAAAAAGCAAGTGAGCAAGGCTGTTTCGAGGCTATTCAGCACCGTGGTCAAGATGTTACGGAAGGAAGTTTGTCTAATGTCTTTATCGTGAAAAATGGAGAGGTTATAACCCATGAATCCAACCACTTGATCTTAAAAGGCATCACAAAAGATGTTATTTTGAAACTTTGTTCAAAAAATCATATCCCTGTTCAGGAACGAACTTTTACATTAACGGAACTTAATGAAGCAGAGGAAGTATTCTTATCAAGCTCAATATCCGAAGTAATGCCGATAATTGAAATAGATGGGAAAAAAGTTAATGCAGGAATTCCTGGACCATTGACCTTAAAACTGCAGAATTTGTTTGAAAAGGAAATTGAGAAACAATGTGGTGTACTTGTGGGGAAGATTATTTAGCAAAAGGAACGTGCAGCAGATGAAAATTCTGGTGCACGTTTTCTTTTGTAATAAGCGGTAAATTACATACAAGTTGTAAAAAATAGTCTAAAATAAGAAAAGGAATGATAAAAATGAATCAGCAAACACATTTTTTCTTTGCCGTTAAAATACCGGAAGAAACAAAGTACATCATGAAAAAGCAAAGTGAAAAGTTAAAAGAAATACTCCCCTTTAAACGTTGGGTCCATCATGAAGACCTGCATATAACATTGGCTTTCCTAGGCAATGCACCTTTTGAAAAGCTATCGATTGCAGAAGATAATGTTCATGAAGCTCTAAGGAAAGTAAAGGGATTTCAATTAGAAATGATCAAACTGGGGATTTTTGGGAAGATGGAATCGCCTCGCATTTTCTGGGTGGATACGAAAGAAAGTAACGACTTACAGACAGTTAGAAAAAAAGTATTCACATCCTGCTTAGAAGCAGGTTTCCAACTCGAAACAAGGCCCTTTAAACCTCATATTACCCTTGCCCGAAAGTGGACAGGAGATCAACCCTTTCATAAAAATCTTTTAGATGTATGGAATGAGTTTCAGCCGGAGCCATTAGCATTTAAGGTGAATGAGGTAGTGTTATACCAAACACATCTTGATAAGACACCGAAATATGAGGCAATAAAAATATTCCAGTTAGAATAGTGAAATATAATAGGGCAAAGGTTGGTTGTATGGGACAAATCTATTTTATTATTAATCCAAAAGCTCGGAATGGTTATTGTATAAATGTTTGGAAAAAGGTTGAAGCGAGACTTAAGGAAGATAAGATTTCTTACTTCGCTTTCTTTACAGAATACCATGGTCATGCAATCAAATTAGCAGCTCAAATTGCACAGAAGAATGATAATCAAAAGGTCATTATTGCAGTTGGCGGCGATGGGACCATAAGCGAAGTTATGAATGGGATGGTAGAATATAAAAATATTACGCTTGGATTCATTCCAGGAGGATCTGGAAATGACTTCTCGAGAGGATTTCAAATTCCTGCAAATCCAGAAGAAGCGATATCTGTGATTCTCCGTCTTATAAAAAAGGATGCGCCTTTAATTGATATTGGCAAAGTCACCATGAAGGATGATTCAGATCATTACTTTATTAATAATATGGGGGCAGGGTTTGACGCATTTGTTTCCTTTGAAGTAAACCGTTCGGAAATGAAGGGATGGCTTAATAAACTATATTTAGGCCGATTGGTTTACGTGTATTTTTTACTAAAAAAACTCTTTTCTTATAAATGCTCCACAATTGATTTATCAATTGACGGCAGGAGGCATATACTTGAACAAACATGGTTTGTAACTGTTTCCAATCAACCCTATTATGGGGGGGGCATGATGATTGCACCTGATGCAGTCCCAGATGATGGTCTCTTAGATATTACAGTTGTCCACAGGTTAACAAGGTTAAAACTCTTATTGGTTTTTATTAGCGTATTTTGGGGTAAGCATGTCCATTTCAAAGAGGTGAAGACATTTAAGGGTCGAATGATTGCCATTCAATCACAGTCCTCATTGTATGTCCATGCTGATGGTGAAGATATTGGATACACTCCATTAAATATTCAAGTTCAAACAAATACACTAAAAGTGTTAACGAGAAGGAGAAGTATGCGAGAAACTGATCTGAAAGAGAGGGACTCGAATGAACTCCAATGAACGAAATTTCTTAGCCTATTTAGATGAGATGGATATCATTACGATACTTCTTCCACTTTCCTATCATCAGGGGTTATCTTCCACTTTCTCAATTATCGATGAATCACAAAAGGTTACACCCTTACAAATTATTAAAAAACAGCACATTGAAAATAATAATAAATATATTTGTCGACTTGCTGAGGAAATTCTATTTGGTCATCCTTATTGGATTGTAGATGAACATGGAGGAAAAACCGATCTTCAAATAGGTGCAGTCATTCGGACTACTCCTTTTGATGACCGCTTTTACTATGAGGGAAGTGACCTGGGAGTTTGTATTAAGGAACAACAAACACAATTTAAACTGTGGGCTCCCACCGCTACCCAAGTAAAATTAAAATTACGCAAGCCAAATAGTTCTTTTTCTGAAATCATCAAAATGAGACGAGAAGAAAAAGGGGTTTGGGCAACGGTTGTTCATTCAGATTTAGAACTTTATCAATATACTTTCTTACTTCTCGTAAACCAAGAATGGAGAGAATCAGTAGATCCTTATGCCGTTGCAGTCACAGCAAATGGCGAACTAGGTGTTATTGTTAAATTAGAGAAAACGAGCAGACAGAAACCACTATTACCTTCTTTTGAAAATCCAGTTGACGCCATCATTTATGAAACACATATTAGGGATTTCACCATCCATGAAAATAGCGGTGTAAAACATAAAGGACTCTATCTTGGTGCAGGTGAGCCTTATACGAAAGGGAAGGACGGAGAACCCACTGGTATCTCCTATCTAAAGGATTTAGGTATTACTCATATTGAATTTCTGCCTTTCAATGATTTTGCGGGTGTAGATGAATTAGAGCCTGCTAGAGAGTATAACTGGGGATACAATCCTATTCACTTTAATGTACCGGAGGGTTCTTATTCAACGAATCCTTCCGACCCCTATGCAAGAATCATTGAGCTGAAGCAATTAATTGAGAATATTCATCGTCAAGGAATAAGAGTGATTATGGATGTGGTATATAATCATGTCTTTATTAGGGAAACTTCGTCGTTTGAAAAGGTAGTTCCGGGTTATTATTTTCGCCATAATGAGCTTGGCTTTCCATCTAATGGGACGGGAGTCGGAAATGATATTGCCTCTGAGAGGAAAATGGTGAGGAAATTTATCCTTGATTCCATTCGTTTTTGGATGGAAGAATATCATGTTGATGGCTTTCGTTTTGACTTAATGGGGATTTTAGATATTGAGACAATGAATGAAGTTAGGAAGACCTGTGACAGTATTCAAGAGGGAACCCTGGTTATAGGAGAAGGATGGAACCTTAATACTCCACTTCCAATAGACAAAAAAGCAATCATTCGCAATCAATCGAAGTTTCCTGACATTGCCCAATTTAATGATAAGTTTCGCGATATGATAAAAGGGAGTACTTTTTATCTCTATGATAAAGGTTATGTTCTTGGAAACGACCATTACTACGATGGAGCAATCGAAGTCATTACTGGCAGCATAGGATTAGATAAAACGGAGAGCGGTCATTTCACTGATCCTTCTCAGTCCGTCAATTATGTTGAATGTCATGATAACCACACCATGTGGGATAAACTCTTATCTTGTCTTCCAGATGCAGATGAATTACTGCGAATAAAATATCACCGGCTTGCAACCGCTCTTGTACTAGTATCTCAGGGGATTCCATTTCTACACAGTGGTCAGGAGTTCTTCAGAACCAAGCATGGAGATGGAAACAGCTATAAATCACCCGATTCTATTAACCAGCTTGATTGGAATCGAAAGCAGACATATTCTGACAATGTTAAATACATCAAAGGATTGATAGAAGTCCGTAAAAAATTTCCTTGTTTTCGTATGAAAACAGGTAAGGAGATTCGCGACAATATTCAGGTTTTACCGCTAGCTAATCCACTCATTGGTTATTGCTTGAAGAATCAAAGTCACGATTTCCGTGAGGTTCTTTTACTCATTAATCCTTTAAAGACTAGACAATCTATTCAAATTCCTCCTGGCAGTTGGTCGGTGATTGCCAATGATAAAAAAGTGGAAATTTATTCCACGCAAAGTGTTTCCGGTAAAGAAATGATGTTAGAACCAGTTTGTTTAAATATTTTAGCAAAAAAATAGTTTACTCAGATTTACTTGACGACCAAAGCTAATTGGAGATAAAATTTAGTAAGATGGCTATTGTGTGTTATTGTCCAATAGCTTTTTTTATTTTCTTCATAGAAACTAACTTTTTTACTATAACTACTAAATGGGTAATCTTTCCCATTTGAGAACGGCATAAATTGAAGGTGAACAATTTTGGAACATATATTAGGACAAGAATGGGATATTGTCCCTGCGGGGGGCGCAACGGGAGAGGCCTTTTATGCTAGCTACAAAGACCAAAGGCTTTTCTTAAAACGCAATTCCTCTCCTTTTCTAGCGGTATTATCTGCAGAAGGAATCGTCCCAAAGCTTGTTTGGACAAAGCGATTGGAAAACGGAGATGTGATTACAGCACAGCAGTGGCTGCCTGGCCGAGAATTAAAGCACCATGACATGGATGATGAGCGCGTTGCGAGGATGCTTAGGAAGATTCATCGCTCTGAACCGATGGTAGGAATGCTGAGCCGGCTAGAGAAGCAGCCCTTACAACCAGAAACGATTTTTCAATCGGTTGTCGAGCAATTGGATGAAGAAGTGTTATCGTTACCTATTGTAAAAAAAACATTGAGTTTTCTATTAGATGAAGTAGCAAATGTCTATTGTGACGAGAAGGTAGTTTGTCATGGTGATGTCAACCATAACAACTGGCTGCTTACGGAAGACAACCAGTTGTATTTAATTGACTGGGATGGTGCAATGATAGCAGACCCGGCAATTGACCTTGGGATGCTGCTTTATTGGTATATTCCAGAAAGTAATTGGACTAACTGGTTAGCCATGTATGGAAAACCGTTAACAGAAAACTTAAAACTGAGAATGAGATGGTATGTTGCACTTCAAACCCTTTCGTCAATTCAATTTTACAAAGACAAAGATCGGTTAGAGGAAACGGATAAATGGATTGCATTTTTAGATGAGCTATTGTGATTTAGGAATAGGTATCAATATTTGAAACCCATTGTGATAAATTATTCTGATTAGAAAGAATATGCTCATCTAAGTCGGCTGTCCCGGCGCCTTGTTGACTGTAATTATATACGTCCTGCAAAATGCCTTTAACATTTTGATCGATCTGTGTATTAACCATCAGAGATTTTACTAATCGTTCCAATTGTTCACATTCGGAAACAGATCCACAGCAATCGGTTTGGTGATTATTTAATATATCCTTTAGTAATGATACTTGGTCCTGATGACTTAATGGCATGTTCGATGCACCCTTTCAAGTGAAATAAAAAAGAATTCACAGTTAGGTTGTGAATTCTTTTTTTGTTTATACATTCATGAGAAACCCCATAATTACCAATAATAAAAACAATATTCTTTTAGGAGTGGCAAAATGAGACTTAGGAATAAACCTTGGGCAAAGGATAGGATAGAAGCACACCCACAATATATTGTCGCTAATCCAGAAATACATAAAGGAAAGTGGCATGAAGTATTTCATAATGAACAGCCTATTCATATCGAGGTAGGAACGGGAAAAGGCCGTTTTATTACCGAAATGGCAAAGGCAAACCCTGATATTAATTATATGGGAATTGAGATTTATGATTCCGTTATCGTTGCTGCTTTAGATCGCTTAATTGAGGCAGATTTACCAAACTTAAGATTACTCAATATCGATGCAAGTAATTTAGATAAATATTTTGAAAAAAATGATGTTGACAGAGTCTATTTAAACTTTTCAGATCCATGGCCAAAGACACGTCATGAAAAAAGAAGATTAACGTACAAAGATTATTTAAAGCTTTATGAAAACATATTGGTTGATAAAGGAGAAATCCATTTTAAAACCGATAATCAAGGCTTGTTTGAATATTCATTAAAAAGTTTTTCTGAATATGGTTTATTATTAACTTTCCTTAGCCTTGATCTTCATAAAAGTAATTATGAAGGAAACATCATGACAGAGTATGAGCAAAAGTTTTCTGAAATGGGAAACCGAATTTACCGTTGTGAAGTAAAATATCAAAACTAATCTCGCAAGGACAGTCTATTCAAAAGACTGTCCTTTTTTTATATGATAAAATATTAACTATCAGGTCAAAGGGGGCAGGTTATGGAGTCTTTAAAAATAGGTACAGTTCAACTTACGTGGTTATCCGGTGGTGTAACAAACCTAGATGGTGGAGCAATGTTTGGAGTGGTTCCTAAACCGCTATGGTCGAAAAGGTACCCGCCTAATGACAATAATCAAATCGAACTTCCTACAGATCCTATCTTAATCCAAATGAATGGCAAGAATATATTGCTGGAAGCTGGACTTGGAAAAGGAAAATTATCGGAAAAACAACTTAGAAATTTTGGTGTAACAGCAGAATCTGACGTAGAGGGCTCTTTAAATAAACTAGGGCTAAATCCAGAGGATATCGATTATGTGTTAATGACTCATATGCACAACGATCATGTTGGTGGACTGACGAAATTGGAGAATGGGATTTATAAGTCAACCTTCCCAAAAGCCAAGATTGTTACCTCAACCATCGAATGGGAAGAAATGAGGAACCCGAATATACGCTCAAAAAGTACATATTGGAAAGAAAATTGGGAGCCAATTCAAACTCAGGTTATTCCTTTTGATGAAAAATGGAGTTTAGGTGCCATTAGTATGTTTCATACGGGTGGACATAGCAATGGACATTCTATCGTAATGATTGAGGATGAAGGAGAGATTGCCATTCATATGGCAGACTTAATGCCTACACATGCACATAAAAATCCATTATGGGTCATGGCTTATGACGACTATCCAATGGACTCTATTGCAGCAAAAGAAAAATGGGCTAATTATGTAATGGATAAGGACGTATGGTTTACATTTTACCATGATGCTTTCTATCGAGCAGTTAAATGGGGAACAGATGGGCAAATCGTAAACAGTATAAAGAGAGTTAAATAAGGTGACGATAAAAAAGCCGTACCTTTATGGATACGGTTTTTCGTTTATTATAGCTATCTTAAGTGGAGGCTTTAACATCTAAAAGGGTTCCGGTGGATGCGTCAGCAATAAATTCGAATTGTTCATTCACTCCATTATTACTTTTGGAAATTCCGCCCTTATAGACTTGATACTTGATTTGATGCTTTTCAAATGGCTCTGTTACCATATGTATCCAAGAGCCGCTAATAGGTCCGTTTTGATTAAATTGTTTTTTTACATTCTCCAAAACTTTTTCAGGTGAAACATATGTTTTTTGAGAAATAATTTCCTTTACAGCATAACCGCTGATTACTCCAACGGCGGCTCCAAGGATAAATGATTTCCAGTTCATAAGGCACCTCCTAAATTTCCAATTGCGTTTGTTTCCAGTATATCTCATTTACTTGAAAGAACATAATAAATTCTTCAGACAAATTTATTGATAGCAAGGAAAGAAAAATATCAGTAATATTAAATATATACATATAATTGAAAAACAACATTGAGGGGGAATTACTTTTGAATAAACAGACGTTAAATCTTTTTAAAACTCTAACAGAACTTCCAGGGGCACCAGGAAACGAACATTTAGTAAGAAATTTTATGAGAGAGCAATTATCTCAATATGCGGATGAAATTGTCCAAGATAAATTGGGGAGTATTTTTGGTGTCAAAAAAGGAAATCAGAATGGTCCAACGATCATGGTAGCTGGCCATATGGACGAAGTTGGTTTTATGGTAACTGCTATTACCGATAATGGGATGTTAAGATTTCAACCGCTCGGAGGCTGGTGGAGCCAGGTCTTACTGGCTCAGCGTGTTCAGGTAATGACAAATAATGGACCTGTAATTGGTGTTATAGGCTCAATCCCTCCCCATCTATTAGAGGACGCTCAGCGAAACAAGCCTATGGAAATGAAAAATATGTTAATTGATATCGGGGCAGACGATCGTAAAGATGCAGAAAACATTGGAATTAGACCTGGTCAGTCAATTCTGCCTATTTGCCCATTTACCCCTATGGCAAATGAAAAGAAAATACTTGCTAAAGCTTGGGATAATCGTTATGGCTGTGGTCTTGCGATTGAATTGCTTCAAGAAGTGAAAGATGAATCCTTACCGAATATTCTTTATTCCGGAGCAACCGTACAAGAAGAGGTAGGACTAAGAGGGGCTCAAACAGCCGCGAATATGATTAATCCAGATATCTTTTTTGCGTTAGATGCTAGTCCTGCTAACGATATGTCAGGAAGTAAATCCGAATTTGGTCAATTAGGTAAGGGAGCATTACTCCGTATTCTTGATCGATCAATGGTCACACATCGCGGAATGAGAGAATTCATTCTGGATACAGCAGAAACAAATCAGATACCTTACCAATACTTTGTTTCACAGGGTGGAACGGATGCAGGCCGTGTTCATCAATCCAATGAAGGTGTCCCAAGCGGTGTAATTGGCATTTGTTCACGGTACATTCATACACATGCTTCCATGATCCATGTTGATGACTATGCGGCAGCGAAAGAATTAATTGTAAAACTTGTAAAAGCATGTGACCAAACTACAGTAGATACCATTAAGGCAAACAGTTAAAGTACAGACGAGGAGGCATTAATTTGCCTTCTTTTTATTTGTAAAGGAGATCGATGGCGTAATGAAAATAATTATTGGTTCCAATAACCCTGCGAAGATTGCCGCAGTTAAAAATGCTTTTCACTATCAACAAACGGAGATTCTTTCGTTAGACATTCCTTCCGGGGTAAGAGAACAGCCATTTTCGGATGACGAGACAATTAAAGGGGCAATCAACCGTGCTGTTGGGGCATTAGAAATGGGTAATGGCGATATTGGAATTGGGCTTGAGGGAGGCGTACAAGAGTCAACTCAAGGTTTATTACTGTGTAATTGGGGTGCACTTGCTTCGAAAGAAAAGCCGCCTATTATTGCAGGGGGAGCTAGATTTCTTCTCCCACTTGAAATAGCAGACAGATTAAGAGCCGGTGAAGAACTTGGTCCGGTAATGGATGATTATGCAAAAAAGGCTAATGTTCGCAAGAATGAAGGGGCTGTTGGAATTTTCACAAATGGTTTAATTAATCGTTCAGAGATGTTTTCGCATATCATGAATCTTTTAGTTGGGCAATATCACTATCAAAGATCCATGAAGGATTAAATAGGGCATTTTCATCGAAATACTTCCTATTTCGACAACAATAATCGACAAAAGACTTGTCTTTTCAATATTATGGAAGGTATGATAGAGATAGGACATTTGTCGTTATAGGAGGCGAAGAAAACTGAAATTCTTTAATGCCATATTGATTATAACCTTATCTGTTGTGTTACTTAGTGCATGTGGAAATTCAAATTTCAAAGCAGAGAGTAAAGAAACAATTGATGTAGTAAAAGAAGCACTAAATGAAAAGGCAAAAAAGCCAAATGAAAAAGGTGGAGATATTAACTTTTATTTGCCCTTTGGTTATGAAATTGAAGAAGAATCTCCCAATAATATTCTTTTAAAAAATGGATCGAAACAATATATTCTTTTTAATAACCCACAAGAAAATAAAGTAAGTGATGTTGTTTATAAATCAACTGTTGCACAAAATAAAGACCTAGAGATTAATGAACAATTTAAGGATAGTAAACAATTTGGTTATTTAATTATCAAGAAACTCGAAGAAGATATGAATGAAATGACAATTGGTATTGGCGGAACTAAGATTACTACATTGATTAAAACGAGCAGTTTAAAAAATGAAGCGGCAGTGATGACGGAAATCGTTAAATCTGTTGTAAATGATAAATAATTGGAGGTATTCGTGTGAAGAATTTAGCATCGATGGAGCAATTTGAACAACTCCGTGATGGAGGGAAAACGATTTTTATGTTCTCTGCAAACTGGTGTCCAGATTGTCGAATTATTGAACCATTTCTCCCAGATATAGAAACAAAGTACAGCCAATTTACTTTTATCCATGTTGATAGAGATCAGTTTATCGATTTATGCCAACAGTTAGATGTATACGGTATTCCAAGTTTTATCGCATTTGAAAATGGTGAAGAGATCGGTCGTTTTGTAAGCAAAGATAGGAAAACACAAGAGGAAATTGAAGAATTTATTACCGGTCTTAAATAATTACCTCAAAAACCTCCATCTTCTTTTGAGATGGTGGTTTTTTCATGTACAATGAAAGTGGTTTGGAGGGATTTTGATGAAAATGGATAGTATTAAAATGAAAAGAGAATTAGAAGCACGCTTAGCGAATGTTGAAAGGCTAATCACTTATGATCGAGAAAAGGATCAACTGCGAATTGAAAATAAAGCCCTTGGTAAAGGAATCACTATTACTTTAGGTGGTATTGTGGCTAAGTGGCATACTGAGAAAGATAAGGCCATTGATGAAGTGGTTTATTATGTGGAAGAGGGACTCAGGGCTATGACAGACCAAGTCCAGTTAACGGACCATGAGAAAAAGATTTTCCCCGTTATACGCTCCACTTCTTTCCCGATTGAAGCGGAGGAAGGTGTTCCGTTCTTAACAGAGGAGCATACAGCAGAAACAAAAATATTTTATGCTTATGACATGGGAAACACTTACCGATTAATTGATTCGAGAATCATGGAAAAAGAAGGATGGCGGGAAAGCCGTATTAAAGAAATTGCCTTATTTAATGTCAGGTCTTTAAAGACATCATTAAAAGAAGATCAAGTAGCAGGCAACACTTTTTATTTCCTAAATTCAAATGATGGTTATGACGCTAGCAGGATATTAAATAAAGGCTTTTTAAATGATATGAAGAAAAAAATAACAGGGACAATGGTCCTGGCAGTTCCACACCAGGATGTTTTAATTATAGCTGATATTCAAAACAATACAGGGTATGATGTTTTGGCACAAATGGCAATGAGCTTCTTTGCAAATGGACGTGTGCCAATAACGGCCTTATCTTTCTTGTATGAGGATGGAGAACTAGAGCCGATTTTTATTTTAGGAAAAACACGGAATCAGGATGAAAAAGGATCACGGTAAGTGGTCTTTTTTACTTATTCTAAGATTTTTTGTCGAAAAATTAATATTACCTGTTAAAATAGAGTGATAGAAACAGTAGAAAGAGTGATAGTTTTGAGTTGGATCCAAAACTTTTTTCAAAGGTTTATAAAGGACAATGAGGATGAATATGCTGAATATGACATACATAACAAGCAACTGGAGAGGTCATTGCCTCATAAGATAATGGAGGAGGGACGCCATCTAGATACAAAAATTTCATATCAGTATCCAAAAGGTCAACTGCATTTCAAATTGAAACCAGAAGTTCCAATCGTGAAATCAGAAAAACCACACCGACAAAAGAGGGTAGAGCAACGTACTGAAATAAGAAGTTCGGAAGCAAAGAATACTCAGGTAAATAAGAAAATTACGCCTCCGATAAATAAAAAACCGTTCCGTCTGACCGAAATTCCTTCACCTATTTATGGGTTTAGCAGACCCGTTAGACAATTAGACGAAATTGTCGAGCATGAGTTAAGCCATATTCTAGATGATGAAACTGAAACGTTACAGGTTTCTAGTAACGAGGCATCGGAGCAAGAGATCCTAACGGAAGTTGAAATAGCCGCTTCTGAAACAGCAGTTGCCATATCAGAAGTGATTGTGGAAAGTGAAGAGTCCCCAGTAGTTGAATCGAAGGAAGAACAAACGCAGGATTCTAGAGAGCCGCACAGCCGAAAACGATCTCATCTTCCTTTCAATGTGATGATGCTAAAACAGGATAAATTAAAATGGGAAGAAAGAAAAAAAAGAAGAACTTTACCCGATGAAAGAGTAAAGGTTCATAAAGATATTGCTGAAGCGAAGTTAAAAACAGAGCATCTCGAAACAAAAGAGGAAATTAAACTAAGTAACTCAATTGAGGATGTAATAACAGAAGCGCTGCAAAGGATTCAAACTGATACCAAGGCTGAACCAGTATCTAACAACATTGTGGCAAAAGATGAAGTCCCAAGAGATTTAGGGCCAAATTCATATGTATTTCCTAAAATGGACTTGTTAAAACCCCCTGTTATTGTTGAAGATGATACGGAATGGTTATTGTACCAAGAGGAGCTTTTAAACCAAACCCTGCAGAATTTTAATGTCGGTGCAAGTGTTGTGAATGTAACGCAAGGACCAGCTGTTACTCGGTTTGAAGTTCAACCGGAGCCTGGGGTTAAAGTAAACAAAATTACAAATCTAAGTGATGATATAAAATTAAGTCTTGCAGCCAGAGACATTCGAATTGAGGCGCCAATTCCAGGTAAACATACGATTGGCATTGAAGTACCAAATCAAAAATCACGCCCTGTATTAATCAATGAAATTCTTCAAAGCCCAGTTTTCCTTGAGTCACCGTCTCCATTAACAGCTATACTTGGTCTCGATATTTCTGGGAAGCCAATTGTTACAGATTTAAAGAAAATGCCTCATGGGTTAATAGCTGGTGCTACTGGTTCTGGGAAGAGTGTTTGTATTAACACCATCTTAGTAAGTTTATTGTTTAAAGCAAGTCCAGAAGATTTAAAGTTATTATTAATTGATCCAAAAATGGTAGAGCTTGCTCCCTATAATCGAATTCCTCATCTGGTTAGTCCGGTAATAACCGATGTAAAGGCAGCAACTGCAGCCTTAAAATGGGCTGTGGATGAAATGGAAAGACGTTATGAGCTATTTGCTCATACGGGAGTTCGCGACATCAATCGATTTAATGAACTTGCAGTAAAGCATAAACAATATAGTGATAAACTGCCGTTTATTGTGATTATCATCGATGAATTAGCAGATTTAATGATGATGTCACCCGCGGATGTTGAAGAAGCTATTTGTAGAATTGCCCAGAAAGCACGAGCATGTGGAATTCATTTAATTGTAGCGACACAAAGACCTTCAGTCGATGTTATTACTGGGTTAATTAAAGCCAACATCCCGACACGGGTTGCCTTTTCTGTTTCTTCACAGGTGGATTCTCGAACCATTATTGATATAAGTGGTGCTGAAAAATTACTCGGTCGTGGTGATATGCTCTTTTTAGAAAATGGATCTTCCAAGCCTGTTCGTCTACAAGGAACCTTTGTGTCTGATGAGGAAATTGATCTTGTGGTCGGGCATGTAAGAGAGCAGCGCGAGCCTGAATACTTGTTCGAACAAGAGGAACTATTAAAAAAGGCACAGATTACTGAAGATGAAGATGAACTCTTTTATGAAGCTTGTGAGTTTATTATTGAACAGGGTCTGGCTTCCACCTCTAGTTTACAGAGGAGATTTAAAATCGGATATAACCGTGCAGCAAGGCTGATGGATATGCTCGAATCCAATGGTTTTATCACAAGTGCAAATGGCAGCAAGCCTAGAGAAGTATTGATTACAGAGTCAGACTTGGAGTCCTTGCAAGATACTGGTACAATAAATTAATCTCTAGTCTACTTCATAGCATAAGAAAATATTAAGTCTTGATGTATCAAATAGTTTTTATTGATAAACAATGTTATAATACTTAAATGTGATTACCCTATAGACTTTTATTCATTATCGAGTTAAAGTGTTAACAATTAGCATTTCAAGATAGATGTCATATACTGTTTTACAGATAGACGTTGGTTGGAGGTTCTTTATATGACTATTTACCATTTTGTAGGTATAAAGGGGTCAGGAATGAGTGCATTAGCACAAGTTCTCCATGATATGAAATTCGATGTACAAGGCTCCGATGTCGAAAAGCGCTTTTTTACTCAACTGGCCCTTGAACAATCCGGAATAAAGATTCTCCCCTTTCAAAAAGAAAACATTAAACCGGGGATGACTATTATTGCTGGTAATGCATTTCCTGATTCACATGAGGAAATTCAAGAGGCTATGAAGCTCGGATTACCAATTGTTCGTTACCACCGTTTCTTAGGCGATTTTATGCAAAATTTTACAAGTGTGGCCATTACGGGAGCACACGGTAAAACGTCTACAACCGGACTGCTTGCTCATGTTATTAAGGGGGCAAAGCCGACTTCGTTTTTAATTGGTGACGGTACTGGTAAGGGCGAAGAAGGCTCTAAATATTTTGTTTTCGAAGCATGTGAATATAGAAGACACTTTTTGTCCTATTTTCCCGATTATGCAATCATGACAAATATTGATTTCGATCACCCAGATTATTTTGCTAATATTGATGATGTATTTTCAGCATTCCAAGAAATGGCCGTTCAAGTTAAGAAGGGGATATTTGCTTACGGGGATGATGAACAACTTCAAAAGATTCAGGCAAAGGTTCCAGTATTGTTCTATGGTTTTGATGAAGAGAATGATTATCAAGCTAAAAATCTTGTGAAAGCCACAAGTGGGACCACCTTTGATGTTTTTATTCGTAATACATTCTATGATACATTTACCATCCCTACATTTGGTGAGCACAGTGTTCTAAATGCGCTTGCGGTCATTGGGTTATGTCATTACGAAGAAATTGATGTTTCAATTGTTAAGGAACAATTGAACAGCTTCCAAGGTGTGAAAAGAAGATTCACTGAGAAACAAATTGGCTCACAAATTTTAATTGATGATTATGCACATCATCCGACAGAAATTAAAGCTACTATTGATGCGGCCAATCAAAAATATCCTGATCGTGAAATTGTAGCAGTATTTCAGCCACATACTTTTTCTCGTACGCAGGCTTTTCTTGAGGACTTTGCTAAAAGCTTGAGACTTGCGGATAAGACTTATTTATGTGAAATCTTTGGTTCTGCACGAGAAAACCATGGAAAACTGACGATTAACGACTTGCAAAAGAGAATCGAAGGTGCTGAAATCCTGTTAGAAGAGAATACTACTCTGCTTGAGAAACATAAAAATAGTGTAATTATTTTTATGGGTGCAGGAGATATTCAGAAATTCCAGGAATCGTATGAAAATCAGTTAACGTTATAACAAAAAAGGATGCCCGTAACCAAACGGACATCCTTTTTATTTGACTGTGTTTAACTTGTCTGTTGATTTCCACTCCAGGCACTTCGCTTTCCGCGGGCGGTCCGGGGAGCCTCCTCGGCGCTTTAGCGCCTGTGGGGTCTCCCCTGCCCCGTCCTCCCGCAGGACATTGATTTTCCTCTTTGAATTCTCCCACGCACGAAGAAAATGCGATAGCATTTTCGAGGAGTCTTCGTGCCTTCCGCTCCAATCAACAGAGTGCCAAAATTAATAATTCCTATAACACAGCCAACTATTTTAGGTTTTCAGGGTTTAAGCCTTCTAGTTCAGGAATAACAAAAAGTCCATCTTTACGAATGAGTACATCGTCGAAGTAGATTTCTCCTCCGCCATATTCCGGACGTTGAATATTTACCATATCCCAATGAATGTTGGAGTGGTTTCCGTTAAATGCCTCATCGTAACATTGACCAGGAGTGAAGTGGAAACTGCCAGCGATTTTTTCATCAAATAAAATATCTTGCATTGGGGTTAAAATATATGGATTTACACCGATGGCAAATTCTCCGACATAGCGTGCACCCTCATCTGTATCAAATATTTTATTGATACGTTCTGTATCATTAGCAGTTGCCTCAACTATTTTCCCATCTTTAAAGGTTAGTTTTACATTTTCAAAAGTAAACCCATGGTAAGGGGATGGGGTGTTATAGGTAATAACTCCATTTACTGAATCCCGTACGGGTGCACTGTAAACCTCCCCGTCTGGGATATTCGCATGGCCAGCACACTTAATAGCAGGAATATCCTTAATGGAGAAGCTAAGATCTGTCCCAGGACCAGTAAGACGAACCTTGTCTGTCCGGTTCATTAATTCGACAAGGCTATCCATGGCTTTATTCATTTTGCCATAATCCAAATTACAAACATCAAAATAGAAGTCCTCGAATGCTTCAGTGCTCATTTTAGCTAACTGAGCCATGTTTGATGTTGGATAGCGAAGAACCACCCATTTTGTTTTCGGAACACGGATGTCGCGATGAACCTTTTTCCCAATTGTATTTCCGTGAATCTTCATCTTATCGTCTGGCACATCTGCCTGCTCGTTAATGTTATCACCAGAACGAAGACCTATGTATGCATCCATTTTGCTCATAACATTTGCTTCAAAATCAGCCATCATGTTAAATTGCTCATCCTCGGCCCCAAGAAGTAATGCACGATCTACTTGTTGATCTTTCAAAAGTACAAATGGATATCCACCAGCAAGATAGGCTTCCTTAACAAGTGCAGTAACAAGCTCGCGCTGCAGGCCAAAGTTCTCGATTAATACCTTTTCACCTTTTTGTAGCTCTACAGAGTAGTTAATTAAATTTTTAGCTAGCTTTTCAATACGTGGATCTTTCATGTTATTGTAAACCTCCAACGAAAAAAGTAATAATACATTATTTATTGTAACCGAATTCATTCGTAAAGTGATAAAATTTCAACTTAAGAGTAAAACGTATTGTAATCATTAGCAGGAAAATGAGACAATTATCTTGAAGTAGTATTAAGATACCTATTAACGTTTAATAAGGCAATAGATAGGTAATACATAATGGTATATATGCGGAGGTAAAAACGAATGGAAATTATTTTATACTTAAGCGTCGCATTGGTTGCGATTGCGTTTTTGGTGCTAGTTATTTACCTAGCCAAGACACTTAAATCACTTCAAGGAACTCTTTCTAGTGTATCAAGTACGTTAATTGGGTTAGAAAAACAGTTGGATGGAGTGACTAAAGAGACGACAGAACTCTTACAAAAGACCAATGCTCTTGCTGATGACATTCAAGAGAAGTCACAGAATCTAACCAGTGTGATTACTGCTGTAAAAGATGTTGGAACAACAGTCAATAAATTTAATGGTACTTTAAAAAATTTAACGCAATCATTTGATGTGCAAGTAGAAGAAAATAAAGAAAAAATCTCGCAAATTGTGCAATGGGGTAATGTTTTCCTTGAACTAAAAGATAAGTGGACTGCTAAGAAGCAAGAAAAAAACCAAGGTAGTGCTGAAGAAATTAGAAGAGTTAGATCAAGATAGTATGTTATTTAAATAAGGGAGGAATCCATTATGAGTGAAACGAGAGAAGTAAAAAGTGAGCAAACGTCGAGTAGTTTTTTGCTTGGGGCACTTATCGGCGGATTAGTGGGTGCTGCGGCTGCAATCTTTTTAGCCCCCAAATCGGGAAAGGAACTTCGAAGTACACTTAACAATCAAGCGGGGACACTTAAGGAAAAGACGGTCCAACTAATGAATAAGACAAAGACACCAGCAGATGTAGAAGAAGATCACTATATCCCGATAGGTGGAGTGCCAAAATCGAATACAGAAGGTTCTGTGGATGAACTTTCAATAAGGAAAAAACTAGAAGAAGCAAAAAAAGCGTTTGAAGAGGAAGAATACAAAGTAACACATTAAGAGTTTTCAACTAACTAATCGAAATATTTGTATCAAAAACGGTGAAGTGATAGAATGACTTCACCGTTTATAATTTTGGAGGATAGAATGATGCTAAATAAAATTGATACATTAGACCAATTAGAAGATTTATTGAAACAAGAGGACAAATTTTTTCTTTTAAAACATAGTTTAACATGTCCAATTAGCCACGCTGCTTATCAGGAATATCAAAAGTATGCAGAAGGAAATCAAGGCGTACCAACCTATTATCTTGCGGTCCAAGAGGCACGGCCATTATCCAATGAAATTGCTGAAAAGTTTGAAATTAAGCATGAATCTCCACAGGCTCTGCTTTTTAAAGATGGTAAGGCAGTTTGGAATGCATCACATTGGAAGATTACAAATCGTTCTTTAGCAACTGCATTAAGTGAAAATATTTAGGCAACATATGAATATTTGAGCATAGAATGGATTATTAAACATCTTACTTTAGTGCTTAAAAGCGTTTAATCGTTAAAGAGTTATTTCGTGACAAAATGGAACTTATTAGATATAATTAGCCTAATTATTGAATAATTAAAAAATTTACTAATAAGGGAGCTAGCTGACAGCATTGAGCTATGATCTTTTTGATTCTGTCATGCTATTGAAAGGACGGGGACAACGAATGAGCAAGAGTAATTTGGAACTATTAAGGACACGTGTCGATGATCTTAACTTAGAATTGTTGAAACTAATTAATGAAAGAGCTCAACTTGTCCAAGAGATTGGGAAAGCTAAGGAAAGTCAAGGTGTTTACAAATACGATCCTGTTCGTGAAAGAAAAATGCTTGATGTAATTAAAGAGCATAATGATGGTCCATTTGATAATGCAACGATTGACCATTTATTTAAGGAAATTTTTAAAGCTGGCTTAGATTTGCAAAAAGATGACCATCAAAAGGCGCTTCTAGTCTCTAGAAAAAAGAAGCCTGAAAATACAATTGTAAATTTAAAGGGTGAAACCGTCGGTGATGGTAAGCAGCATTTTGTTTTTGGCCCATGTGCAGTAGAATCTTATGAGCAAGTTGCGACAGTTGCGAAAGCAATGAAAGAAAAAGGTTTAAAACTGCTACGTGGCGGTGCCTATAAGCCAAGAACATCTCCTTATGATTTCCAAGGTTTAGGGGTTGAAGGGTTAAAAATCTTAAAACGTGTAGCAGATGAGTATGATATGGCAGTTATCAGCGAAATCGTAAATCCAGCTGATATTGAGATGGCTATGGATTATATCGATGTGATCCAAATTGGTGCCCGCAACATGCAAAACTTCGAGCTATTAAAAGCTGCAGGTGCAGTTAATAAGCCTGTCCTTTTAAAACGCGGTATTGCTGCTACCATCGAAGAATTTATTAATGCTGCAGAATATATTATGGCACAAGGAAATGGCCAAATTATTCTTTGTGAACGTGGTATTCGAACGTACGAACGGGCAACAAGAAATACACTTGATATTTCTGCTGTACCGATTCTTAAGCAAGAAACACATTTACCTGTAATGGTGGACGTTACACATTCAACTGGTCGAAGAGATTTACTTCTTCCTGCTGCAAAAGCAGCACTTGCGATTGGTGCAGATGGGGTTATGGCTGAAGTACACCCAGATCCTGCGGTAGCACTATCCGATGCTCAACAGCAAATGAATCTCGATCAGTTTAATACATTCTACAGTGAACTGCTTGCATCGAACCTCGTTAGAATTTAAATAAGAGGAAGACCTTCTGCAACCTTTGCAGAAGGTTTTTTAATATTAAGCTGTGTTAAAGGATACTATTGATTTAAGAACCTGTTGATTGGAGCGGAATGCGCTTGACTCCTTCGGGATGAACGAGCGCCGTGAGACCCCGCAGGTCGGAACGACTGAGGAGGCTCACGGGCGAGCCCGCGGAAAGCACAGCGCCTCGTGACAGGCAAAAAACAGCCTGTCACTGCGGTGAATATTCAAATTCCTTAGTGGAGCGCAAAACAACAGCCTGAATTAACACAGCCTATTATTAAATAATGAAAATTTGTGAAAATGAGAACAAATATCATTGCGACTTGGTGGTTCTTATCGTATGATTAAATACATATGAAAGTTTGTATATTTTCTCACAAGCAGAAATGCGGAGGCGCCTTGGTCAGCCCCGACAGGCTACTTGCGGGCCTATGGGTGAAGTCGTGCTTTTTGACTTCATCTGCAGGACCGAAGTGACCTCGAGGGGCTAGGCGCTGGAGCTAGACAAAAAATGACTAAATTGATGAAAAATGTTGTAAAATAAAGAAAATACGTAGCGTGTTTAAGGAGAGTGTTAAACGTGAATATTACAATTTATGATGTTGCCCGGGAAGCAAATGTTTCGATGGCAACCGTTTCACGTGTGGTCAATGGAAATCCAAATGTAAAGCCTGTTACTCGAAAAAAAGTTTTAGAAGTAATTGATAGACTTGGTTACCGTCCAAATGCAGTAGCTAGAGGATTAGCTAGTAAAAAGACAACAACAGTTGGGGTGGTTATTCCCGACATTTCAAACATCTTTTTTGCAGAATTAGCACGTGGAATCGAAGATATCGCAACGATGTATAAGTACAATATTATTTTAAGCAATTCCGATCAAAACAAAGAGAAAGAATTACACTTATTAAATACAATGCTTGGAAAACAAGTGGATGGTATTGTTTTTATGAGTGGAAATATTACAGAAGAACATGTGGTGGAATTTGGAAAGTCCCCAGTTCCAATTGTTTTAGCTGGATCTATTGAAGAATCTGAGCAAATTCCTTCTGTTAATATTGATTATGAGCAAGCTGTTTATGACTCAGTAAAGGAATTTATTGATAAAGGCCATAAGCAAATAGCATTTGTAGTGGGACCATTACAAGAGCCAAGAAATCTCCACAAAAAGCTCAAAGGATATCAGCGAGCACTTGCCGATGGAGGATTAGATTTTAATGAGTCACTTATTGTAGAAGGTGACTACACCTATGACTCTGGCCTAGAAGCATTTGACAAATTATTAGAAGCTCCTAATAGACCAACTGCAATTTTGGTTGGGTCAGATGAAATGGCACTTGGTGTCGTACATGGTGCCGAGGATAAAGGATATAAAATTCCTGAAGACTTCGAAGTGATCACATCAGATAATACAAGACTTTCATTAATGGTTCGTCCGCAGCTGACCACAATCGTTCAGCCTTTATACGATATCGGAGCTGTGGCTATGCGTTTACTTACAAAATTAATGAACAAAGAAGAAGTAGAGGAACAAACTGTTGTTCTACCACACCGCATCGAGCACCGTCAATCAACTAATTAATTAGAAAAGCAGAAGCGCCTTGACGCTGGAGCTAGACAAAATAAAGAAAGGAAGCGCATCTTGTCTATGCGCTTCCTTGTTTTTTAATCTTCCATTGTTGATAGGTCACCTGTTGGCAGGTTAAGTTCCCATGCCTTTAAGACACGTCGCATAATCTTACCACTTCTTGTTTTCGGAAGTTTTTCGCGGAAATCTATTTCTCTAGGTGCAGCGTGTGCGGCAAGTCCTTTTTTAACAAATAATCGAATCTCTTCCTTAAGTTCATCTGATGGTACATAGCCGTCTCGTAAGGCAATGAAAGCTTTAATAATTTCCCCCCGTACAGGGTCTGGCTTACCAATTACTCCAGCCTCAGCAATAGCAGGATGCTCCACAAGCTTGCTTTCCACTTCAAATGGTCCAACGCGTTCACCAGAGGTCATAATAACATCGTCCACTCGTCCTTGGAACCAGAAGTACCCATCCTCATCCATATAGGCAGAATCGCCGGAAAAATACCATCCGCTTGGCATAAAATAGGACTCATATTTTTCACGATTATTCCAAATCGTATGCATCATGGAAGGCCAGCCCTTCTTAATAGCAAGATTGCCCATACGATAAGGTGGAAGTTCATTGCCTTGATCATCGACAATCGCGGCCACAACACCTGGAATCGGTTTACCCATTGAACCTGGCTTTATTTCCATGCATGGATAGTTACTGATAAGCTGTGCTCCTGTTTCCGTCATCCACCAGTTATCATGGATTCTTTTGTTAAAGACCTTAACTCCCCACTTTACTACCTCAGGGTTTAAAGGCTCCCCAACACTAAGGACATGACGAAGGCTGCTTAAATTGTATTTCTTAACAATTTCATCTCCAGCACCCATTAACATCCTGAAAGCAGTTGGTGCACTATACCATACGGTTACACCAAAATCTTCTATCATTTTGTACCATGTATCAGGACTAAAACGTCCACCAACAATAACGTTGGACGTCCCTGTTAACCATGGTCCAAAAATACCATAAGATGTTCCTGTAACCCAGCCTGGGTCAGCGGTACACCAATAAACATCTTCTTCTTTCAAATCTAATACCCATTTGGCTGTTTGATAATGCTGGATCATAGCATTATGTACGTGCAATACTCCTTTAGGTTTGCCGGTGGAACCTGAAGTATAGTGAAGAATGAGCCCATCCGTACGGTCAACCCATTCAATTCTCAACTGATTGTTTGCTGTCTCAAATTTTTTCATAAAGTCAACGTATGGCCCTTGTTCTTCAATGTTTTGACCAACAAGGAAAATGTGCTTTAATGCTGGCAGTTCTTCAACAGGTACACGCTCCAATAGTTCAGGTGTAGTTACTAGGACTTTTGCTTCGCTATCCTGTAAACGATCCCGAACAGCACCTTCCATGAAAGCTTCAAATAATGGACCAACAATTGCCCCAAGCTTAATTGCACCTAACACAGTAAAATAAAGTTCTGGTGACCGAGGCATAAAAATAAATACACGGTCTCCTTTTTCTACATCTCCATATGTTTTTAAGACATTCCCAGCTTTATTTGAAAGCTCTTTCATTTCTTTGAAGGTGTATTTTTCATTTCTAGAATTATCACGATAATAAAGGGCTACCTTGTTTTTTCGGAAGGTTTCAGCATGACGGTCAATTGCCTCATACGCCAAATTAACGAGACCTGTTTCATGCCAAGAGAATTCCTTTTCTGTCTCTTCCCAGCTGAAGCTCTTATATTTCTCTTCATAATTTTCTAGATTATGCTCACCATGCATAACCGGCAGCTTTTCCACTTTCATTCCATTTCCCCCTTATGCTAGTATGAGATAATTATAGTACAAATAGTAACTATTCTCAATTTTAAAAAAGTTTTATCTTTTTCAGTAATTTGTCACATAGTTTTCTAACTTAACAGAAAATTATGAGAAGGTGCTAAAATATGATAGAAATTATGTATAATAGAGTTGATATGCGAATGATTTTTTCAGGTGGTGTAGGGATGGAACACAAAAAGACGTACAATGCGAAAGAATTAAAAACTCCGCATGGAAACATAATTATCGAAGGGCCAATTACCTCAGATAAGCTTGCAGGCTATGAATTTCACGAACATCTTACCGCTTTTCGTCCCCCAGAACAGCAGCATCAAGCTTTAATTGGGATTGCACAACTAGAAGAGGGAAGAATTATTATCGCAAGGCTTCACCATACCATTGTTGGCTATGTGACATATCTGTTTCCAGATCCTCTTGAAAGATGGTCTGAAGACAAAATGGATAATCTAATTGAATTAGGCGCCATTGAGGTAATTCCACAATTTAGAGGCTGCGCTGTCGGCAAAAATCTCCTCACCGTTACAATGATGGATGATGCTATGGAGGATTACTTAATTATAACAACAGAATATTATTGGCATTGGGATTTAAAAGGAACAGGGTTAAATGTTTGGGAGTATCGGAAAATCATGGAGAAAATGATGAATGCGGGCGGACTCCAATGGTATGCAACGGATGATCCAGAAATATGTTCACACCCTGCTAATTGTCTAATGGCTAGAATTGGAAAAAGGGTGGATATGGAAACAATCCAACGGTTTGACCGTCTGAGATTTATGAACCGATTTATGTATTGATCGGAATTACACCTGAAATTTAATTAGAAAATTGAGGGGGTCATTTGGATGATAGTAGAAGAAATAATGAAAACAGAAATATTTACGGTTACTCCAACTGTTTCAATTGCGGACACAATGCGGTTAATGGAAGCAAAAAAAATTAGGCACGTCCCTGTTATAAACGACGAGCAGCAGCTTGTTGGCATTGTAACTCTGTCTGATATACGTGAAGCGGCCCCGTCTATATTTCGTGCTAATGAGCATTTGGAGGATTTACAAAAACCTATTGATTCCATCATGAAGAAGGATGTTATCACAGGACATCCGCTCGATTTTGTTGAGGAAATAGCAGCAGTGTTTTATGAGCATAAAATTGGCTGCCTGCCAATTACAAACGATCAAAAACTCGTTGGAATTGTTACGGAAACAGACCTTTTGAGAACACTTGTTGAGTTGACTGGCGCCCACCAACCTGGCTCTCAAATTGAAATAAGAGTACCAAATCTTGCAGGAAAGCTTAGTGATATTACAACTATTATTAAAAGTAGAAAAGCGAATATTCTGAGCGTACTTGTATATCCGGATAAAAAAGATGACCAATTCAAAATACTGGTTATAAGATTGCAAACGATGAATCCAACTGCACTTATACAGGATTTAAAACAATCGGGTCATGATGTTTTATGGCCTAATCTGCCAGGTGTTTCCCTATGACGGATTCATGTTCATTTGTATTTTCAGAAGAACTGTTGAAATATAAATTCAACAGTAATCATCCTTTTAATCAGTTCCGACTTAAACTTACAGTAGATTTGTTACATAAAATGAATGCACTTGACCCTCAGCAGATCATTCCTCCAAGACAGGCAACAGAAGAGGAACTTAGCCTTGTTCATGATCCAAGCTATATAGACGCTGTTAAGATGGCAGGGCATGGTCAGTTACCACAAACAGTGGCCGAAAACTATGGATTAGGGACGGAGGATACACCCATTTTCCCTAATATGCATGAAGCAAGCGCTTTATTAGTTGGAGGAACGCTAACCGCTGTCGATCAAGTTATGACAGGCAAAGCCCTGCACGCCCTTCATCTAGGGGGGGGACTTCATCATGGATTTCGAGGTAAAGCTTCTGGTTTCTGCATTTATAATGATAGTTCAGTAGCAATTAAATACTTGCAAAATAAATATAATGCCAGGGTTCTTTATGTTGATACGGATGCCCATCACGGGGATGGTGTTCAATGGTCCTTTTACGACGATCCGAATGTCTGTACCTTATCCATTCATGAAACCGGAAGATACTTGTTCCCCGGTACTGGAAATGTAAGCGAAAGAGGGCAAGGGAAGGGCTATGGTTATTCTTTCAATATTCCAGTAGATGCATTTACAGAGGATGAATCTTGGCTCCATGTTTATCGTCAATCACTGAAGGAAGTAGCTGAGTTTTTTAAACCAGATGTTATCCTGACTCAAAATGGAGTGGACTCTCATTATTATGACCCTTTAACCCATTTATCAGCTTCAATGAAAATTTATCGTGAAATCCCAAAACTTGCACATGAAATGGCGCATCAATATTGTGGAGGTAAATGGATTGCAGTCGGGGGCGGGGGCTATGATATTTGGAGAGTGGTTCCAAGGGCCTGGTCATTAATATGGATGGAGATGACTGAAAACTCAAACTGTTATGGAAGTTTACCTCAAGATTGGCTAGATTACTGGCAAGAGAAAGCACCAGTCAATCTTCCTGTGAATTGGGACGACCCTGATGATATGTATAAACCGATACCTAGAAAAGCAGAAATAACAGAAAAGAATCTACTGACACTCGAAAAAGCACTATATCCTATCAGAAATTATCAAAACTCTAAAAAATAAAGGAGCCTGGATATCCAAGCTCCTTATTTTTTATTAATCACTGTGTTGGCGGTGTACTGCCGACAACAACCGGATTTGAAGGTTGTGATTCCTTTCCAGCAATATCTACTGCGGTTACATAATAGGTGCCGTTTCCTGCATTAAAGGATAGACTAGAACCACTAATAATACTGCCGACTTTTGAATTCCCTTTATAAACTCGATACCCAACAACATCATTATCTGCTGGTGGTGACCAAATGAGATTGTTTCCTGAAAGTGATAAACTTACTCCATCAGGCCGTTTTCCGTTATCAACCATTTTATCGTTCGATACGAGGATATTGCCCCATCGAGCCATTTTAGGGATTAATTGACTTGTATTGCTAAAATTCTTTCCGACCATTTTTGCAATAAAGTCAGGATTTAGGATTACCCCTTGTTTAGCAAATTCTTTTGGCGTTGAATCTAAAGCTAGATATTTTTTATCGCCAATTTGCACATAGTTTCCTGCAATCAAGCTATCATCACGTTTCGTAGGTACATTGTCAGCATTAAAATAATCGCTATCAATTAAGCCAGCCTTAGAACAAGCATCTGAAGGCAGTAAGCCTGAAACAACGCAAAATGAGCGCTTTACAATACCTGCAGGTACAGGGAATGATTCAGCTGGACTGATTAACTCAGGTTTAATATCGTATGCTGCATTAATTAATTCAGCCCATAGATTGTTTGTTCTTTGTGAGTAGCGCATTCCACCGCTATTTAATGACTTTGGCGTATCATAGCCATTCCAGATTCCAAAAGTTACGTTTGGGTTGGTAGCCACAAACCAGTTGTCATGATATTCATGTCCTGTCCCTGTTTTACCTGCCCAATCTGCCCTAAATTTCAATTTACCTGGAATACCAGCAGCTGTACCACCACTTTCTAATACATCGCGCATCATATCAAGCGTTAAAAAAGCTGTCTGTGGTTTGAAAACATCGACTGGTTTTATTTCGTGCTGGTAAATGGTATTGCCATTTTTATCAACAATCTTTTCAATCATGTATGCATCAATAAATTTACCCTGATTTGCAAAGGTGGTAAAGGCATTGGTGTTTTCTTCAACTGTAACACCATTTGTCAGAGACCCTATTGCGGTTGATAAATTGGTATAATCATCACCTTTAAGTGAGGTAAAGCCCATTTTTTCAAGATATTTTGCTGGCTGCTGGTCAAGTATATCTTTATATAGCTTAACAGCTGGAATGTTATAAGATTTTTTTAGCGCATATCTTGCTGAAGTAATCCCGCTGTAACCCTTGTCATAATTGTTTGGCCATGGTCTCGAGATACTGGGCTCAAGTCTTAATGGTACATCCGGTAAAGGTGTACCAGGTGATGCTTTCCCCAATTCAATAGCCGGTCCATATACAAGTAGAGGCTTCATCGTAGAACCATTTTGTCGTACAGCACTAGTCGCATGGTTAAGCTCCTGTTTATTATGGTCACGTCCACCGACAAAACTGATGATTTTACCTGTCTTGTTCTCGATTAGCATCGCCCCGACTTCAACGGGTTCCATGACTGTAATTGTTTCCCCAGTTTCTGGATCAAGCTTCTGTTCTGCTTTATCAGGTCCGTAGTTAGGATAGTTATTCTTTACCACCTGGAAGGCATCATATATATCTTTGTTAATCGTGGTGTGGATTTCGTATCCATTTTGTCTTAAATTTTGTTTGGCTAATGTTTTATATTTATAGAAAAGATTTTCGTCTTCCGTTAAATCATTTTCTTCATAGCCATCGTTTTTCGCTAGAACATTGGTTAGTAAATCGATAGCCCGCTTTTCAATCTCAAATGATAAGTATGGATATTTTTCAAGTGGGTTTTCGCCTGCCGGAATAAAATCCTTGGTAATGTCATAAGCGGAGGCCTCAGCATATTGAGCTTCAGTGATATGACCGCCATTATACATTCTTTTTAGGACTGTTTTCATTCGAGTAAGACCAGGTTCTAAGTTGTTTTTCACTGTACCTTCTCTTGTGAATGGTGTATAACCAAAAGGACTCTGTGGTAAACCAGCAATAAAGGCTGCCTGTGGAAGGGTTAATTCGCTGGCACTTTTGCCAAATATGCCTTTTGCCGCTGCTTGAACTCCGCCAATATTCTTACCTGATGAGTTTCTGCCAAATGTCGAGACGTTTAAGTACGCTTCTAGGATTTCTTTTTTGCTAAAAAACTTCTCTAAACGAAGGGCAAGTAAGATTTCATTTGCCTTTCTCTCGAAGGAGACTTCATTCGTCAAGATTTGGTTTTTGATTAATTGCTGTGTTAAAGTACTGCCGCCTGATTGTACTGCAGAATTCGTTACTTCTTGGAATAGTGCTCTAAAAACGGCTTTAGGCACGACTCCTTTGTGTTTATAAAAATATTCATCTTCTGTTGCAATCACGGCTTTAACTAGAAAATCAGATACTTGATCGATTTTCACTTCTTCACGTTCAAGGTCTGTACGCAGTTTACCAAGATAGACATTGTCAGAAAAATATAAGTCCGATGTTTCCGTATAATTATAAATATCTTTCTTCATACTGTCATAAGACCGAACAGGTTCGTCCTTAACAAGCGAGGCAAAATATCCTGCGCCCACTCCACCTGCAAATGATCCCCCAAGGATAACAACAGTTAGTACCAGCAGCAATAGGTTCCAAAAGACCTGGTACGTAATACGTGCACTTTTTACTGTTCTTTTATGGGTAAACAAGTTGGTTATGGACTTCGCTCTCTCTATCCACGCTTGAAATTTATCATTCATAGAATCACCTCTTTTAAAATCACATATATTATAGCATATTGACGATTGTAAAAATGACAAACTTCTACATTTTTCTGATATTACCAGTTCGTGTTTGACAGTAGATACAAAGTATGGTAAAAATTCTATAAGTTATTAATTTAATAATCAAGCTATGAAGGGAATCTACTGTAGGTCTTCTATCCCTGTTTTTAGAGAGTCAGCGGCTGGTGAAAGCTGACACAAATAGAAGAGTGAATTACGTCCCAGAGCTTTCTCCGTGAAATTAGAAGTAGCGGTGAACGGATTAAACCGTTAATTTTTCGAGTTGGAGGAATTTATTCCTCAAGCCGGGTGGTACCGCGCGTTATGCGTCCCTGCATTTTTTGCAGGGGCGCTTTTTGTATTATTTTAAGAAATTGGAGGATAAAGAAATGGATTTATTACAAGATTTAGCTTGGCGTGGACTCATCTACCAGCAGACAGATGAAGATAGTCTTAAGGATTTGATTAGTAAGGAAAGTATATCCCTGTACTGTGGTGCAGACCCAACAGCAGATAGCTTGCATATCGGTCACTTGGTACCTTTCTTAACACTAAGAAGATTCCAGCAGCATGGCCATCGTCCTATCGTTTTAGTTGGTGGTGCAACAGGACTTATTGGTGACCCGAGTGGAAAAAGTGAAGAGCGAAATCTTCAAACATTGGAGGCTGTTCAAAAAAATGTCGAGGGGATTCAAAAACAGTTAGCAGCAATTTTTGATTTCTCCGGAGATAATGGGGCTGTCATGGTAAATAACTATGACTGGGCTGGATCAATGGATATAGTAACCTTCTTACGTGACATTGGTAAGCATATTGGAGTCAATTATATGCTTGCGAAGGATACTATTGCATCAAGACTTGAGTCGGGGATTTCATTTACAGAGTTCACATACACGATCCTACAAGCAATGGACTTCAATCACCTTTACGAGAATTTAAACTGTAAATTACAGGTCGGAGGAAGTGACCAATGGGGCAATATCACTTCTGGTTTAGAACTAATTCGTAAAATGCAGCCAGAAGGCGCAAAGGCATTTGGATTAACAATCCCTCTTGTTACAAAAGCAGATGGTACTAAATTTGGGAAGACAGAAGGTGGAGCTGTTTGGCTTGACGCGAATAAGACAACACCTTATGAATTTTACCAATTCTGGATTAACTCGGCGGATGCCGACGTGGTTAAATACTTGAAGTACTTTACTTTCTTGTCACACGAAGAAATCGAAAGACTAGAAAAGTCTGTCCAAGAAGAACCTCATTTACGTCAGGCACAAAAAGCATTAGCTGAGGAAATGACTCGTTTAATTCATGGTGAAGACTCTTTACAACAGGCTATTAAAATTACCGAAGCGTTATTCAGCGGAGATGTTCGAAGCCTATCAGCTTCAGAAATCGAGCAAGGATTCAAAGACGTTCCTACTTTTAATGCTGCTGATACAGAAGGTAACTTGGTCGATTTATTAGTGGCAGCGAAAATTTCTCCATCCAAGCGCCAGGCAAGAGAAGACATCACAAATGGTGCAGTTACCGTGAACGGGGAACGAATCACAGATACAGCTTATGTATTACAAGATTCGGATCGGATTGAAGGACAGTTTACGATAATTAGAAGAGGGAAGAAGAAATATACATTAATTCAATACTAATAAATAGGCCCTTAGAAAATTTCTAAGGGCCTATTTATTGTAGTAACGTCTAGAAATTAATCATCGTCTATTAGTGTAAGGTTAGCATTTGGAGGTGCTGTTATGAAGTTTTTAGTTCATGCTTTTTTTATCATGCTCCTATTACTAATTACCTTCTTTGGGCTCGGTCCAGTTTTATTTGCGGATGGTGTGATTCAAGAGCGAATTTGGACTGCTGTTATCGTTATCATACTATACGCTATACTAGGGTTCTTATACTCAAAAGCGATCCAGTGGATAAAAAGGAAATAAAAAAACCGTGCCATAAGTTGGCACGGTTTTGGAGATTTATCCAGCTTTTGATTGATGTAATTGCTAATTTCTTCGTTTTTAACGCCTACGCTAATTTCTGCCATGGACACCATTTATCACCCCAAATTTCCTCTAGCTTCTGAATTTATGTGGCGACACTCTTGGCTGGGAGGACTCTTCAGGTCACACTACAGGACCGCACCATCTTCTTGGACGATACGAGCCTGGTGATCCTGCAACCTGGTATCAAAGACTGACTTGTTATTGGTGAATAGTTGGTGTCGATGTATCTTGGCATTTAAATTGTCTTGATGAATAGGGTCCTTATTCCAGAACAACCCATTAAAGGGATTGGATTCTGTTAAAGTGTAAAAGTGATTGTGAAGGATTCCACTTAAACTATAGGATGCGTTAATTGAACAAGAGAGACCATAAAAGACGGTCTATTTTTCTTACGAGTAGTCAATATCTTTTTTTAATAAATTTCTTAGTTTTAAAATGAACAGGGTAGTTAAGTGGTCTAATAATAATTGGGGGACGAACTATTAATTATTGACATACTGAATAGACCTAGCTAACTTGGATTTTTTTACTAGGTCATTTGAATATGTTATTATTTAATAAACTATGATTTGGAGGCCAAACCGTAATCATAGTTCATATTGTGTGTAATAAGAAAGAAGATGTTCTTCAAAAGCTTATTCACACAAGCGATGGACGCAACTTTATGACATTTGTTATAGGGTTGCGTTTTTAATTTATCATAATACTCAACGATGTGGTTGTGTCCGAATCTTCTCTTCTTAATCATGTTCTGGATGATTAAAAAGAGTATTTTCCTTAAGTGTTTATTTCCTCGCTTATTAATTTTGTCCTTAAAAAAGGTTTTTCCTGACTGGAATCGGCGTATATCTATTCCTGCATAAGCATTCAACTGCTTGTTGTTTTCAAAACGATCGATGTCTCCAATCTCTGCCAATAAGCGTACAGCTGTATTCGGACCAATCCCAGGAAAACTCAGTATCACCTTGTACTCGTTGCGTTTTTCAGCTAACTGGACCATATCCTCGATACACTGTTCCTTCTGTTGGAGAAGGTCTTGGAACCGTCTAGCGTATGCCCGTAGTTGCTCACACAATACATCTGAGGAAGAAACAGCTGGATAGGATTGCTGGGAGGCTTCAATTAATGCGACTGCTTTCTTTTCTGCGATCGCTGCAGAGATATTTTTATTTGTATTGGCACGTATTTTATTTTTTATAATTGTTTTTGATAGTCCCAGAACAATATCTGGATGTGGAAACAATTGGACAATGTTTAGAAATAAATCAGATTTATTTGTGAAGAGTTTCTCTAGTTCTGGAAAGGTCAACTGAATAACTTTATGTAATCGACTGCGTATAACTGATAATTCATCATCAAGCTCACTATAAAATCTAGAAAGTGATTTCAACTGATGAAAGAGGTTTTCTGTCCCTTGCGTTTCCCTACGGGAGGTTGAAAAATGGGTTAAGGCTAATTGATGCGCATCGCTTTTATCGGTTTTATAAATTCTTAAAGAATCGCATTGTTTCTTAGCCTCTAAAGGGTTTAAAATGCAGTAGGAATAATGGTTTTCCTGCATGAAACGCTCTATTTGCCGAGAATAGACACCAGTTGACTCAAATACAATATTGGGCTGCTCTCCATACCCTTCAATTAGTTCATTAATCCGTTCCTTCAATCTTTCAAATTCAGGTTTGGTGTGTTTAATTTCACCTTCGTAAATACATTTTTTCAAGCCATTATAAATGACCATGTAACTCTTTCCCATACTAACGTCAAAAGCTATCACATGCTTCATTTTGTCCTCCTACAATTCACTTAAATTGAAGACTTCATCTTACACTTATCGATTCCAATTTCTTATACACGATCTCAAGGATCCAACATACTCAAACCTGATTCAAATAAGGTAAGTGAAGAAGGTCTAGTTTTGTTGACGGATTCAAGATCCAAAAAAGACCACGACCTATTCTTCACTTCTACTATATAAAAAATAGTAGTGCTAACCAATGCCTTGGTCTGCACTACTAATCTTAGTATGTTTTGTTCATACTTCAAAAAATAAACTAAACACAGCAGCCGGCCAGGATCGTTTGTTTATGAAATATTTTTATAGAATATTCAGAAAAAAAGCGCTTTCATATTGTGTTTTTTTTCTTTGTATGTTAAATTATCTTTAATATTACATATTGATCACATGTTACTGATACGATCAGGCAGAGTGGTACGGTTGAAAGAATTTCAATTCTTTTGACTCGGTACCCTCTGCCTTTTTTGCGTCTAAATAGAGAGATTAGTAGTAATAATGGTAGATCAATATTATTGAAAATGAGAGGAGATATATTGATGTAGCGGTAAAAAATATTTGCAAGTGTTATTATTTTATGAACCTAAAAACTAAAAAGGAAAAACAAAAATGGAGAAATAGGGGTGGAAAAGTTGTCGATAAGAAAGTTGTTTTCAAAGGCACTATCAGTTTGTTTAGTAACCGGATTATTTGTTCCCCTGAATTTTCAAGAAATCAAAGCACAAAGTAATAATGAAAATTACGATTTTACAGTTTCCCCAACTCCAAAATCTATTGAAAAAACAGGAAATGGATTCCCTCTTAATCCAAAAGTTGGTATAGTTACTGAAAATGATACTGATATAATGGCCGTTCTTAAAGTGAAAGAAGCTCTAAAAAAAGCAGGGGTAAAAACAATCATTGAGAGTGATATTAATAATCCACTTCCTACTACTCCAGTGATAATATGGGTAGGAGAATTTAATGATGAAGCAGAGTTAAATATATTACAAGAAAATGTTGGTTTACAGAATTTTGATATTACCCACAAAGAAGGCTATATTGTCTCTTCAGCAATAAGCAATGAAAATAAAAAAGATATTGTGATTGTCGGAAATGATGCAAGAGGAACATTTTATGGAGCAGAAACTTTCAAACAAATAATTATAGAACGTGAAGGAACCGACTGGATTCCTGAAGTAGAAATTAAGGATTGGCCAACTATGCCGATAAGAGGAACGATTGAAGGATTTTATGGCGAACCGTGGTCACACGAAGATCGATTAAGTCAATTAGATTTTTACGGTAAACATAAAATGAATAACTATATTTATGCCCCAAAAGATGATCCTTATCATCGAGATAAGTGGAAAGAACCATATCCTCAGGAAAAAATAAAAGAAATTGAACAGCTAGTTAAAGCAGCACAAGAAAACCATGTAGATTTCACGTTCGCCATTTCACCTGGGAATACAGTTACATATTCCAGTGATGAGGATTTACAAGCATTAATCAACAAGGCCCAAGCCATGTGGGATATCGGAGTAAGGTCATTTGCCTTGTATCTTGATGATATTAATCCGACTCTCAGATTCGCTCAAGATCGAGCGATGTTTGGAAGAGATATAAATCCACCTGCAGCCGCTCAAGCATATTTGTTAAATCGATTTAATGACCAATTTATCAAAACGCATGAAGGTGCAGAGCGATTAATTACAGTGCCCACAGAATATTATCAAGCGAATACTTCTCCCTATCGAAAAAGATTTGCAGATTTGGTCCAATCAGATATCGTCGTGCAATGGACAGGAATTGGTGTTGTTGCTCCTTCGATTACTTCTGCAGATGCCGATAAAATACACGGTATTTTCAAGCACGACCTACTGATCTGGGATAACTATCCAGTAAATGATTTTGATCGAAATCGTTTGTTCCTCGGGCCATTAGTTGGAAGAGATGCAAATCTTTCTCCTGAACATGGTGTCGTTGGTTTAACGGCAAATCCGATGAATGAAGCAGAGGCATCAAAGATTTCGTTGTTTACTGTAGCAGATTATACATGGAACCCAGAAGCTTATGATCCAAACGCCTCCTTAGAACAGAGTTTAAATGAGTTTGCTGGAGATGCTTCTGAAGTATTAAAAGTTTTTGTAGAATCCTCATATTCTTCAAGTCTAAATAACAACAAAGAACCTTATTCAGAAAAATTAAGCACGCTAATGGAGCAGTTCTGGTCTTCATATGAGGCAAAAACCGTTCAAGAAGGAGCAGATGTGCTTTTACAAGAATTCAATAAGCTAAAAAGCACACCATCCAAGCTTCGGGAAACATTAGATAATCCGAACTTCCTTGATGAAGTCGACCCATATTTAAATAAATTGGAGTTTTACGGTGTCGCTGGTGAAGCAGCAATAAAAATGCTTCTAGCAGAACAGGAAAACAATATCGAAGTTGCTGCGGAGCAAAAAACAATTCTCCAAGATACTATGAATGAACTGGCGAAAATTCCGCAAAAACTAAGCCTGGGTGTCATTCCGAACTTCCTTGACCGAGCACTAAATGGTGTAAATTTAGCGGAGGGAAAAACTGCCAAAGCCTCTTCATCTGAGGTCAGTTGGCTAACACCTAATTTAGCAGTAGACGGAAACAATAATACAAGATGGGCCTCCCTATACACGAATAATCAATGGATTAGTGTAGACCTTGGAAAGATCTATTCTATTAATAAAGTAGTATTAAACTGGGAATCTGCTTATGGAAAACAATATAAAATCCAAGTTTCACAGGACGGTAATCAATGGACCGATATCTATACAGAATTAAATAGTAATGGTGGTAGCGATGAAATTGCTTTTAACCCGGTAGAAGCCAGATATGTTAAAATGCAGGGATTACAAAGGTCAACAAGTTGGGGCTACTCTTTATACGAATTTAAAGTGTTTGAAACACGAAACTTTTAACGGCGAAAATAAAGCGTTTACACACTAGGGTTATTATGGTCCTGTTTTCATAAAAGTTTGATTATTGATCACATGTTACTGATACGATCAGGCATGGTGATAAATGAATGGATAGCTTTATCCGTTTATTGTATCTCCATGCCCTTTTTATTTTTTTACAACTTAAAAAGGGGCATTTAAATATGGGTCAGAAATTCTCGTTCATGTCGGATTAGAAACGGTTTCTTTAAATGGAGAAGGGTTTTGCAGTCAATGTAGGTGACAAAGTTTCCGTCGGGCAGTTATTGATAGAGGTTATAGGGATTTAATTCGAACCAATGCAAAAAGCACAATAACACCTATTATAATATGAACGTAGTAGACCAAAAGAAAATTAAAGTGACTGGAGAAGGGGTATTGATATAGTGGGTACACGAAGCATTCAGGTCATTGTAGAACAATTGTACAATTCGTAGCAGATGAAATTTTAAAAATTCGAAAATAAACATAGTAAAAAAACGCCTGGCCATTCAAGCGTTTTTGATCAGCTTAATGCTTTCTTAATCTTTCAATATGTAGAGTTAAGTATCCGAGTTCATGTTCGGGAAGTTGAATAGCATAAGTTTGCAAAAGGACCAAGGCAACTTTTTTTGCACAGTTGTAAGCAATAGGATATTTAGTTATGAAAATTTTTAGCATCTCATCATCAAACAATTGAAACTTATTATTGCTAATCCTAGAAACAGCATAGCGAAGATGGGTCATTAAACGTTGGTAAGATAGCTCAACTTCGTCTATTTCAATTTTTAAGAATTCCTTGATAATCTGTATTATGTGACTGATAATGACCGTTTGTCTAAGAGTCTGCTTCATGTCACTACTATGTAACTTAGCTGTATGAATATGGAGAGCGATATAGGCTGCTTCATCAACATGCATTTTCAAATTTGTTCTCTTTTCAATATACCTAATTGACCACATTCCAATTTCAAATTCTTTTTTATAGAGAATCTTTATTTCATGCAAAAGCTTGTTTTTAAGATAAATCCCGTCTCTTACTCGTTCAATGGCAAAGGATAAATGGTCTGTCAGTCCTATATGAATATGTTCATTTAATTTTACGCCGAGGTATTCTTCTGCATATGTAATAATCTTTTCTGATATGTCAAAGTGTTCTTCGGGTATTTGGAGCAGTAGCTGTTGGAGTTTGTCATTTTCTTTCATAACAAAAATCTTTTCAATTTTGCTTGGACTAATAATGTCATGTCTCTTTTTTTGAAAAGCGATTCCCATACCTATAGCAATCTTTTCTTTATTGTTATCTGTCACCACAACGGCATTGTTGTTCAGGATTTTTTTGATTTTCAACAAAAACTCAGCTCCTTTGTTACATCTAAATGTGTTAATAGGCTTTTTTTATCATTAAAGAATATTCAGAAACAATAACTATTCCAAATTATAAGTAGGTAATTTCTTGAAGTAAATTGGGGGAATTCCAAAGTAAGGTTATTGATATTTTTTGACATAAAATTTCAATTTAATTATTTTTTTTACTTATTATGTAAAATCAGGTAGAGAAAGACAATATCATATTTTCATTTAGTGTCGATATTTGTATATTCTTATCACCTGATATTAGGGGATTTTGGAATTTTATGTGAAAATATCATTTTAATTTATTTAACCATGATTTTTCACATCTATTTATTTTGTAATAGATGATTTAGAATATTCTATATATAGAACGATTTTGTTTAATTCAGAATATCTGAATGGTACTTTTTAGAAAGCCTCAATTATTAATCATATGATTGACAGGGATAGGAAAAGGACCTATTTTAGACTCGCGATAGATGCAGGATTAGTTAAAAGATTAATAGGTAAGTTTATTAATTGTGAAGTTGAGTATTCAAGTAGAGTCACATTTTTACAAATATATAACACTACTAATTAACTATATAAAGGAGAAATTTGATGAGAAAGATTTGAATAAGAGCTAATAATAATTGATACTTAAAACCTAAAATAAAGAGGAGAATGTAAGTTGAAAAAATTAATAAGAAATAAAATGTTCCCTTTGACATTAGTAATTATGTTACTAACTAATTTACTTCTTAATTTTGGATTAATATTACCTAATAAAGTTAAAGCTGCTCCCAATATTCCTTCCTTATTACCTAAACCTGTAAGTTATATACCCGGCACTGGTCAATTTACTTTAACACCCAACAGTTCGGTATACGTAGCTGGTAATTCTCAAGAGGAAACAGATGAAATTTTTAACGTTGCCAAATTACTTGTAGAAAAGTTGAATATTTCCACAGGATTTAATATCAAAATTATAAAATCAAATAGCCCTCAAGCAGGAAGTATTTATTTTACTACAGTAGGAGGAACTTCTGATCAAGGGAATGAAGGATATAGGTTAGTTACAGAAACTGATAAAGTTACAATTACTGCGTATAAACCTGAAGGTATTTTCAGAGGTACACAAACATTAATACAGCTCTTTCCTGCAGAAATTGTAAAGAGTACAATTGTCACTGAAGTACCATGGGTTATACCTAGTTCAACTATTAATGACAAGCCTTCATATAGTTATCGAGGTCTAATGCTAGATGTAGCTAGACACTTTTTCACAGTAGATCAAGTTAAGCGTCAGATTGATCTTGCATCACAGTATAAGATTAATAAACTCCATTTACACTTGTCCGATGATCAGGGATGGCGAATTGAAATTAAATCCAGACCAGACCTTACAACATATGGAAGCATATCTGCAGTTAATCGTGATCCGGGTGGATATTATACACAGGAACAATTTAAGGATATCATAAGCTATGCAAATGCTAGATTTATCGAAGTTATTCCTGAAATTGATATGCCTGGACATACGAATGCAGCATTAGCATCTATTCCAGAATTAAATCCTACTGGAGTCAGAGCGCAACCTAGGTATGATACAGCTGTAGGATATAGTACACTTATGGCTCGTTCTGAAGCAACATATGATTTTGTTGATGATGTAATAAGTGAACTTGCTGCTATTTCACCTTCACAGTATATTCATATGGGAGGGGATGAATCTCATTCAACTTCTGCAGCAGATTACGATTATTTTATAGGAAGGGTCGCAAGTATTGTAAGTAAATATGATAAGAAAGTTGTAGGATGGGACCCATATGATACTTCAACAGGTATTACATCGAATGATTCCATTCTTCAAAACTGGCATTGTACTCCTACAACTGGGACTTCTGCCATATCAAAAGGAATGAAGATGATATTATCTCCTGCAAATGCTTATATAGATCAGAAATACTACTCTAATTCTCCTTTAGGATTAAGTTGGAGAGGATTTATAAATACAAATAAAGCTTACAATTGGGATCCAACAGATTTTGCTCCTGCAGCTTCTATTTATGGAATAGAAAGCACACTATGGACAGAAACCGTTGTTACTCAGGATAATTTGGATTATATGATATATCCAAGATTAATAGCTAATGCAGAAGTTGGCTGGACACCTAAGAGTATTAGAGACTGGACCGATTTTAAGACTAGACTTTATAACCATGCTTCAAGTTTACAGAATAAGGGAATTAAGTATTTCGCAGATCCTATTGCTTTCACTCCGCCAGCACTGCCAATTAACTCAAAATGGAACATGGATGAAGGTACAGGAACTAGTGCAGCCGATAGATCAGGTAGATATAATGCAACATTATTAAGTACCACAACATCTCTTCCTACATGGACAACAGGAAAATTTGGAAGTGCTGTTAGTCTTAATGGGACTTCTCAATATATAAGTTTGGGAGGCACAGAGATAACTGGAGACTGGACGTTAGGTATGTGGGTTTATGGCAAATCTAATATGACCAAAACTGCTGAGGCACTAGTTAGTGGCCCAACTTCTAGTATTAAGGCTAACCAATGGAATAAAACAGGTAAAGTTGGATTTTCTGTATTTGGAGTTAAAGACAGTACATTCAATTATAAGCTTCCTACTACAAACACATGGGTTCATCTGACCTTTGTTGGCTCTAATGCTGGGACATCACTTTATGTTAATGGTGTACTTTCTCAAACACTTCCAGATAAAATGAATTGTCCAATGTCATATGTGGGAGCTGAAATACAACCTGGAACTGGTTCAAAAACTTCATTCTTTGCAGGTAGCGTAGACCAACTAACAATAGTCGATAGAGCTTTGAGTGCCAGTGAGATTGTAACGTTGACCAAATCACCAATAGCAACTTTAAGTTCAATTACTTTAAATGGAACCCCATTAAATGGATTTGCAGCACAAACAACAGATTACAATGTAGTGTTACCGGCAGGAACAACTGAAGTTCCAACAGTAGCTGCAACTTCATCAGATAGTAATGCAAGTGTAGTAGTAACAGCTGCAAATAACCTTCCAGATACAACAACTATAAAGGTAACTGCTGAGGATGGGACTACAACAAAGACATACAATGTTAATTTTACAGTTGATAAATTGAATGCTGTAACTATTGCTGCTGATAAAACGGAGCTAAGCAAGACAAACGAAGGAACGATTAGTATATCAGGAAAGCTTGAAAGTGGATTGGATGCAGATTTATCAAAAGCTACCATACAGTATAAAAGCAGTAATACAGAAGTATCATCTGTAGATAACAACGGTGTAATAACACCTAATAATGAGGGAAATGCAGTTATTACTGCAATAGTTAATCTATATGGTACAATAATCGAATCAAATAACATCCCAATCGTAGTAGATTATACAGCACCTGTTTCTTTTGCAGAGGTAATTGGAAACGGTTCGAATGATTGGTATAATTCGAATGTAACTGTTACTTTAGGTTCAAATGATAATTTGAGCGGCCTTCACAGTACAGAATACAGAATAGGCAATAGCGGAGATTGGATACCTTATAATAACCCAGTTGACATTAATCAAGAGGGAGCTTATACGCTCGAATTTCGCTCGATGGACAGAGCGAGTAATATAGAAGAGACAAAACAGCAGATTATTAAAATTGATAAAACAATGCCGCATTTTAATCTTACTGTAAATGGTAATAACTTAAATGATGGAGCGTCCTTCGATGACTATTTACCACTTACCTTTAAAGTCGCAGATGATTTATCTGGAATTGATTCAGCAAAAATCAATATAGACGGAGAGGTCTATATTATTGACACTAATACACAGCAGAGCGTAGTTATTGACATGGCAGGGAAACCAGGAAGTTTTACAGCTCTAGTTACACTAGAGGATTTTGCTGGAAACCAATTGGAAACTTCGTTTAGCTTTAATGTCACTACAAGTATTAACTCAATGATGGAGTTGGTAAGCCGCTATATGAATTCAGGTGAACTCTCCGGACCGATAATACCACAGCTTACAAATCAACTTATGCAAGCCCAGCATCAGCTAGATAAGGGGGACTCTAATCATGCAGCTAAGCATCTGCAGGACTTTTTAGACGGTCTTAATAATAAAGCATTAGTTAACTATAGCAGTGAAAAAGCTAAAACAGTTTTGAATGCAGATGCACATAAAATAATAAATAACATAACTTATCCATTCTATTTGATTGCAGCCAAATACAGTTATTAAACCAGTGTCAAGATTTGTATAATATTTTGTCACCAGCTTTTGCTGGTGTTTTTTTTTACGGCAACGAGAAATATTTACATCGCTTTATTTTTAAAAGGTATATTAGTCTTTTCCGACTTTTTAGTGGATTTTAAAAAAAGCCCTTCAATTAGGACGTGCTAGAAACGGATATTGAAACATATTAAGGGTGAATGATCGGCTGGAACAAATGATTTCAGAAAATGAACGTTATAGTAGGAGCATACATGATTATGAACAAAAAGAAAAAGAATAGGAAATATACAGGCAACTTCCCCATATGAGGCCATTATGAATGAGAATGGATTTTGACTTTTAGATTTAATAATTGCATCTTAGAACTAACATTTTCTGAAAAGTAGAAAAAAAGAAATGTCAGTTACGAAATAAAGAGTGTAAATTCGTTCCCCCAATCTAGGTACATGGGGGATGGTCATTATATACTATTAAGGTTGTGAAGGAACAAGTCGAAAATTAAAGAAGTATCGCAAAGTGGAAAATAATCTTTACTAATATACTAAATGTAAGTGGCATATGATTTGCTCTTTGATTCTAAGATTTTTTACATGAAACAGTTTGCGTCTTTCCAATGGGAAGACGCTAATTTGTTTTCCAATTTTGGCAAGAAATATTATTTTTCTACATAATGAGTAAATGTCCAAAAAACCATATACGTTTCTAGTCCTTTTATACATATTTTAATTAGTTTATTTTTTGTATTTTCGCAATATTATATTAATTATGTTTATTTCCCCCCATTTAAAGAGAAAATACTCCACTAAAAATATTGATTTCGACAAAGATATAAATATTTTTCCTGATAATAACTTGAAATTCTACTTTAATATTGTTTATTGACAATTTTTTTAATCGAAATTTTTAATATATAAGTCTATCGAACTAGTCTTTATTCCCCCAATTTACCTTTATTTATGTTGTATGTACAATTTTACTAGTATGTATTTACTAAAAATGATAGTGAATTGTAATTTTATTAAATTACTAATCTCATAAAAGTAGCAAAGTTAATTACCAGTTGAAGGCATTTAAAGTCATGACTACTGCAGTTGTAACATCCTTACTTCTTTCAACATTCACAGTTTTTGGGATATAATTTGTTCCTTTCATTGCAATTCTACCAAATTGGTAAGAAAGATTACTCGTTTGAAGAAAGGAACAGTGGTATATATAAATTTTTTAAATACGTCGTTTCAAAATTTTTCTTGCAGAAATTTTGACGCTGCTGTATTTGAGGGGTTTTTTGACACAAAGCATGAGCATTTTCAAATGGAATTTTACTAAGTCTAGTATTCTAAATTTTTGATTTAGCCAGTGCGTGTGTCGAAAAATCAACATTTTTCCAGAACTACTATCTCTCAAAGTAAGGAGGAGGTTAGAAGAGAAAAAAGTAAGGAATTGTTTTTTATGTATGGTTAAATTTTATTTTAAAGTCATTTTCAATTAAAAAAATGAATTAATTACGAGGGGAGAAAAAATTATGAGTAATGTAAAAAAATCACATGTATTCAAAGTGATGCTTGCAACATTATTATGTACGGCAGTCATATTTGGTACTCTAGCAAACGCAAAAATAGGATCAGCAGCTGTTTCAAAAAATAAATATAGCTATGCTGAAGTTATCCAAAAATTTTCTAATAATGGTGAACAAGGTCAAGTGAAGCAATATATCAAGTTTTTGCAAGACGATACGTATAAACCAAGCATTGCAAATCCAAGCGTTTACATGCCTAATTTGGATAACGCAAATACATTTGTAAATAAGGACTTTACTGTGAAGCCTTCTATTTTCCCTTCACTTCGTGGAGTGAAAACTTCCGTACTTGATGCATCACGCACTTATTTGTGGATTGGAACAAATGATGGTGTAATCAAAACAAATCTTAAAACGAAAAAAGTAGAAAGTTTCACAGCGGCAAATGGCAGTCTACTTGATGATAAAGTTCTTCTTCTAATTGATAATGGCCATGAAGGTGTGTACGCAATTACTGAGACAGGGGTAACGGAACTAAAATAGTTATACATTGAGATCTGATGAAAAATAGAAATATTGAAAATATTCTCAAAAAAAGGGGAAAAAATTATGTTGAAAATGTCTAAGAAGATTTTAGCAGTTTCCAGCATAGCGGCGATGCTGTTATCATCACCAGTTTCTACAGTGGTACAAGCTGAAACGCCTGCTGGTGCAAAGTATAAGCCTGTACAACTAAGTGCAGTACGCACTAAAGAAATCTCCTACTACAAAATAGGTGATACTGCTATTCCAGCAAGCCTAAACTGGGTTACAGATAAAACAGCCCTAGATTTTATTCCAACTACAATTGTTGGTGATGTGAATTCCGTTGTTAAAGATGCAGACAATGTCTATTGGATAGGAACTCAAAATGGATTACAACGTGTTGATTTCACTGAGAAAGATGCACGCGATATTGTACAGTACATGACTGGGCCAAGATACCTCTATGGTGGAGATGACAATGTCCTCTCACTTGCTGCTGACGGAGCAGGTGGTATTTGGGTGAAAAATAAACTTGGGGTAACGCATATTGCAATGCCTAAAAGAACAATGAAACAAAAAGCTGATTTTTATGAAAAATTGAATCAAACCGTAAATGATCGTCGTGGAATGGTTGCATCTGCTCCGTTTACATTTACTGATTCAGGAAAATCTTATGTAGATTACAACTCACCTTCTGGATCCTTTGTTGGTAGGCCAGCAACAAGTGATAACGATGGACTTTGGACTGCAATGTATGCACTTGGAGAAATTTATCGCTATAACACATTAAAAACTGAGTATGGTGAAAATCCAACAAACGCTCAAAAAGAAGAAATCGTTGCGGCTCGTGATGCAGCAACAAGAGCTACTAAAGCTGTACTTCTATTAAGTTATGTTTCTGGTCGTGACAATGGATTCCCTGCGAGATCTTATAATTTAACAAGTGAAGCAGCAGCAGCTACAACTGGCGGTACGGATTATGGGTACCAATCTCAAAATGGGTTCTGGTTCCACAGTATCGTTGACGGATCGACCAATCCAAACGGTATTATCCCAAGCATGCAAAGAAAAGATAAACAGCCAATAGGTTATTCGATCGTACGTGTTACAAATGATGCGATGACAAAAATTGGAGATCAGCTTTATGCTTCGGGAGATCCTTCGGATCCAATGAGCTATAACGGTGTACAATTAAGTCAAGCAGCAATTAACGAATTGAACAAAACTCGTCCAGATGGGCAAAAATTGGGTACTGATATTTATATCTTAGACGAGGATGGCAATAAACATGTAATGCCTGTCATTACCCAAGCTTCAGTTAATGACCCTAATCACACAGCAAAAAATGATAGTACAATAAACGAAAATAATAAACCGGTATTCCAATTAACCGTACCGATTTATGCAAAAATCCCTAAGATTTTTAACGACTTATTCCCTGCAAGAGCAATCGCTGCAGATGGTTATGTTGATCAAAACCAAATTGTATACAAAGCTGATACTTCATCAGACGAAGTAGATGGACACTATGCAGTATTCTTTGCAGCATACACTGTTTTATGTGATGATTCAACACCTGAATTAAAAGCTCTTAAGCCAATGATTGCTGAAATTACACATAAAATGACAAATCTTATTCTGAAGGATAAAAATTATTTTATTGAAGATGCAACTGGTAAAGGAACACAATGGTCAAGATGGACATCTAAGTATTTCAACGATAATATCGGTGAAATGGAAAAACAACCTGAATGGAGTTCAAATGTAGGTATCTATGATACCAAAGACGAAGCTCTATCTTACGGTTATGAGGATGGACCACTTAATGCACTTGAGGTTATGGCAACGTTGAAAACAGCGATGACTGTAACAAGTAAAGACTATCCAATGGATCAAAAAATGTACCAAGATGCTTATAATCTAACATTTGATTCAAGTTATAGTAAGGAAGAGCCTTACGTGAACGGAAAAGGTTACATGGGTATGGCGCTTGAGTACATTAAACGTCGTGAAGTACGTCAAGCAACTCATGCTTTCAACATTTTAAAGGAACTTGCAACCTATGAAAACGTTTTAGACCTTTACAATGCTAGTATAGATGATTGGCAGGCTCGTTCACATATCAATTCAACTATTCACAATGACTGGACACAGTATATCAATTATTCAGATGAAGAACTTGGTTGGTTCCCAATTTATCAATTGATTTTACAAGAAAAGAATCCTGTGCGTTACAAGCAAATCGTTGACTCATATATCCAATGGTATGAAAATGAAAAACGTGAAGAAAATCCGTTCTACACTTTCTTATATCAGTTAGCTAAACCAACTGATAATTCAGTAAGTATGCAACAAGATATTCAAAGTTCTGTAAGATTCTTGTATAGAACTCAACACGTGAAAATTGGTTTCCCTGTAAGTTATGATAGACAAGATGTTTTCTATATTGAACCAGGCGATAGAGATGGTGCAAAAGCACAAACTAACTATGCATTACCATTAGATGAGCAAAGAATTCACAGAAACAATTCAAATCCATTCGCTCGTGTATCAAATAGTGCTAAGGACTACTCACCAAATGCAAACTTTAATTATAACACTGGTGGCGGTAGAAACATGGACGATGGCGTTACATTCTTACTACCTTACTGGTTTGGACGCAGCTTTGGAATCATCAAAGAAGTAAACTAGCTAGCCAACTATTAAAAAGATTCGACTTTTTCTTAGTTAGCAGGTTTGATCCCTTCACAGAACATCGGTATTAGGCCCTAATATTACCAGGGCCTTTTCTTTTTTTCATTTCGTTCCTAAAAACTCCTGAGGTGACTATTGTTAGTAGGATTTTTAGAAAGGAGTATAAGTCTGTCCACTTGAATAATTTTGTTAAAATTCCCCCCCAATTATTTAGGGGAGAATATAAAATTCTACTAAGCAGTGTAAAAATAAAAAACCCTAGAAGCTGCGTTATATCACGCTTCTAGGGTTTTTATGATTGCTATTTAATAAGCAAATCAATTAACGTGAGTAGAACTCAACGATTAGAGTTTCGTTAATTTCAGCTGGTAATTCAGAACGCTCTGGTAAACGAGTGAAAGTACCTTCAAGCTTGTCTGCATCAAATGTTAAGTAGTCAGGTACGAAGTTGTTTACTTCGATTGCTTCTTTAACAACATCAAGGTTACGTGATTTTTCACGTAAAGTGATTGTTTGACCAGGAGCTAAACGGTATGATGGGATATCTACGCGAGATCCATCAACCATGATGTGTCCGTGGTTAACTAATTGACGAGCAGCACGACGAGTACGAGCTAAACCTAAACGGTAAACTACGTTGTCAAGACGTGATTCAAGTAGGATCATGAAGTTTTCACCGTGAACCCCACCTAATTTGCCTGCTTTATCAAAAAGATTACGGAATTGACGCTCAGTTACTCCATACATATGACGAAGTTTTTGCTTTTCTTGTAATTGCAATCCGTATTCAGAAAGCTTCTTACGTTGGTTAGGACCATGTTGTCCAGGAGCGTAAGGACGCTTTTCTAATTCTTTACCAGTGCCGCTTAGAGAGATTCCAAGACGACGAGAGATTTTCCAGCTAGAGCCAGTATAACGAGCCATGAATGACTCCTCCTTAGTGTTTTTATTTTGGTAAAATAAAAACCGTTATGAAACATCAATGATAGCCATTTTGTTTTCATGCACCTTCGCCCTAGCAGCAGAGGGTTACAAGATACACCATCATAAGTATGAATGACTTATGAGGAACAAACTGAGACCGTTCAAGTGTTCACATAGGCTGCAGTTATTTTACACAAAGAGTATTATATAATTTTATTCATCAATGTGTCAAGTTAATTTCAGGAAAATCCTTTCCGTTGTTGAATAGTATATAGAAATAAAATAAAAAGTAAGCGTTTTCAATCAGGAGGAGTCGTTTTGGAAAATAAAAAATTGCAATTCGAAACGGAAGCTATTCATGCGGGGTATCAATCAGTCGAACATCTGGATAGTTTAGTACCTCCCTTGTATCAGACATCTACTTTTACCTTTGATAGTGCTGAACAAGGAGAAAGAAGGTTTGCAGGGCAGGAAGAAGGCTTTGTCTATTCTCGGCTGGGAAATCCAACGGTTAAAATTCTCGAAGACCGGATGGCGAGGCTTGAGCAAGGGGAAGCGGGTTTAGCCTTTTCCTCAGGAATGGCAGCTGTTTCTGCTGTATTGGCTGCTTTGACCAAATCAGGTGACCAAATCTTATGTTCGCAAGGAGTATATGGCTGTACGTTTGGATTACTGCAAATGATGAATGAAAAATATAACATTGATCATGATTTTTCAGCTATGACTTCCAGGGGAATTCTAGAATCAGACATTAAATCAAATACAACATGTATGTATATCGAAACCCCCATAAATCCTACCATGAAACTTGTTGATTTAGAATTAGTCGCAAGTGTTGCCAAACAACGAGGTATACATAGTGCAACAAAATATATTTGTGGCCACGGTGATGTCATTGCTGGGGTTGTTATCGGTAAAAGAGAATTTATCCAAAAGGTCTCAAAAACAACTCAAAAAAATATGGGAGGAATCATCTCTCCTTTCGATGCTTGGTTATTACTAAGAGGCTTAAAAACATTGGCTGTTAGAATGGATCGTCATTGCGAGAATGCAAGTATGCTTGTTGAATACTTACGGTAACATCCAAAAGTAGAAAGAATCTATTTTCCTGGTAATAGTGACTATATAGAAGATAATCGGATTATGCATAAACAAATGAAAAAACCAGGCGGTTTAATTTCATTTTCCAAAAAGGAACCAAACAGACAGCACAATTATTTATGAACCAATTAAAATTGATAAAAATAGCGGTTAACCTTGGTGATGCAGAATCGTTGATCCAACATCCTGCTACAAATGACACATGCTGTCGTTCCAGAAGAAGAACGAAGAAAAATGAGAATAGAGGACACATTACTCCGCCTGTCGGTGGGGCTGGAAGCTTGGGAAGATATCCAAGCAGACATAGAGCAAGCACTTAATAAAATTTAAAAAACTCGCCGCGGCGAGTTTAGGCTGTCGAGAAAGTCCCGACAGCCATTATTTTTTCTATAACTTTAACAATGCGCCGTGTTTATCTAAATATAGGTGGTGTGTATGATTATCTACAAGACCTGATTAAGGACAAATCCTTGTCGCAGAGCGTAGGATTTGTCCTCAAGTCCCCTGATTAAGGACAAATCCTTGTGGCAGAGCGTAGGATTTGTCCTCAAGCCCCCTGATTAAGGACAAATCCTTTCGTAGAGCGTACGATTTGTCCTCAAGCCCCCTGATTAAGGACAAATCCTTGTCGCAGAGCGTAGGATTTGTCCTCAAGATCCCTGATTAAGGACAAATCCTTTCGTAGAGCGTAGGATTTGTCCTCAAGCCCCTGATTAAGGACAAATCCTTGTCGCAGAGCGTAGGATTTGTCCTCAAGATCCCTGATTAAGGGACAAATCCTTATCGCAGAGCGTAGGATTTGTCCTCAAGCCCCCTGATTAAGGACAAATCCTTTCGTAGAGCGTAGGATTTGTCCTCAAGCCCCCTGATTAAGGACAAATCCTTGTCGCAGAGCGTAGGATTTGTCCTCAAGATCCCTGATTAAGGACAAATCCTTATCGCAGAGCGTAGGATTTGTCCTCAAGACCCCTGATTAAGGATAAACCTTTGTCGCAGAGCGTACGATTTGTCCTTAAATAGCATAGTCTATTTAAATGAAGTATCTGTAAATAAAGATTCAGAGAAAAATGAAAAATGCCGAGAAACATACCATTTCTCGACAATAAAAACTCGCAGCTGCGAGTTTTTAGTTTTACAAATGATTAACTAGAATGGCTGTAATTTCTTCCAATTGCACTTGGTCTAATTCATCAAAGCGATTTTTTTCTGGTGAGTCAATATCCAAGACACCGAGTAACTTTCCATCCTTCATTAGAGGAATGACAATTTCAGAATTGGAAGCTGCATCGCAGGCAATATGACCAGGAAATTGATGAACGTCTTCTACCCGGATTGTTTCTTTATTTTTTGCAGATGTTCCACATACACCTTTTCCAAGCGGGATACGCACACAAGCAGGTAGTCCTTGAAAGGGACCTAAAACGAGTTCATTGTTCTCATCCATTAGATAGAATCCAACCCAGTTAATCCGATCAAGGAACTGGTTTAATAATGCAGAAGTATTACTAAGATTAGCGATTTGGTTTTTCTCGCCATGCAGGAGTGCCTGTAATTGTTTTTTTACCAATTCATAATTTTCTTGGCGGCTCCCTTTGTACATTTCGACATTAAACATGTTTTTTCACCCATCCTCTTCTTAAATTCTTCATTATTTTATCAAACTAACATGAAAAAGAGCATACTTTGTCGATAATTTATTGAAGGAATCAATCATCTTTAAAAGAATTGTTATAGATAGGATAAAAGGTTTGTTTATAGGAGGTGTAAGATGAAAAAGGATTCTAAAGAAGAAATCGTTAAAGCAGCAATATCGCTTTTTAATTCAAATGGATATGCGGGAACATCGATACGAGATATTGCTACCGCAGCACAAGTAAACTCCGCAACAATCGCCTACCATTTTGAAAATAAACTCGGATTATTAGAATATTGCTTTACTTACTTTTTTGAGAAATATCTCCAAATTATTGAAGAAAAGTTTTCTTTAATGGATGCAGGGGTAAAGGATTGTTTAAAAAGGATTACTGCTGATTTGCTCCACTACCAATGTGAAAATATTGAACTAACAAGCTTTGTTTACCGAGAGATGTCAATGGATTCTCAGGTAGTAAGAGAAATTATGTCAACCTACGCTCTAAAAGAGAAGTACTATTTTCAAAAGATATTTGAAAAAGGGTTCGAAAGAAAAGAATTCCGTCCACACTCCATTGCATACCTAATTATCCAGTACAAAGGCTTACTTATGATGCCATTTATTAATGCCCATTATTTACGAGAAGTACTCTATATTTTTCCAAATGAAAGATTCTTTGAACAAAAGTACCTAAAGGAAATAAACATTTGGATTGAAAATACATTAGGGACAAGATTTATTGAAAAGAAAGAGGCCATACTGTAACTGAAGTATAGATAAATTGATATTTTTGCGATAAGCACTAGCTGGGGAAACTTAGTTTCCTTTATGCTGGTGCTTTTTGATTTGGAAATTTAGTGGGTTTTTGTCATAAAATAGTTCGTTGAAATTTCTTTTTCAAAAAACTTTAAAATAATAGTCAAAAAATGTCGTTTACATGGTATCATAGAGGCATTGAACTTTACACTATTTATTGTTTTTTATAGATTAGTATCTCTCGCTTGGATTTAATGAAGTGTTTGAAACAGGGGGCTTGAATGTGAAATTTTTTATTGGATTTATCATCCTACTACTAGCCTTATTTGTATTGGGGTATTTTATAAAGAAGAAGTATTTTAAAGAAATGGATAGGTTAGAAGCCTGGAAAATTGATTTGTTTAATCGACCAATATTGGATGAAATGTCAAAAGTAAAGCAATTGAATATGACTGGACAAACCGAAGAATTATTCGAGGGCTGGCGTAGTCAATGGGATGATATTGTTACGGTTAAATTACCGCATCTGGAAGAGATGTTATTTGATGCTGAAGAATTTATTGACAAATATCGCTTTAATAAAGCGAAAGCGGTACAACAGGAAATCAATGATCAGTTGTTATCAACAGAAAATGAGATTAATAAAATTGTCGAAGAGCTTCATGAACTTGTTGGAAGTGAAGAAAAGAATAGAACTGAGATTGAGCAACTAAAGGAATTATATCGTGAAACAAAAAAGACACTGCTTGCACATCGACATAGTTTTGGTAAATCCGAAAAATACTTAGAAACTCAACTAGAAGATGTAACGAAAAAATTCCATGAATTCGATGATAAGACTGAACATGGTAATTATCTAGAAGCACGTGAACTTGTACTATCCATTCATGAACAACTAGGACAAGTAAAAAATAATATGGATTTAATTCCGCAGCTTCTAATAGAGTGCCAATCTCTAATACCAGCCCAATTGAATGAAATTCATGAAGGTTATCGGGAAATGACTGATAAAGGCTATTACTTAGAACATATTCAACTAGAAACTGAAATCGAAAGTTTACAAGGGAAATTGGTTGAGTATCTTGCCTTTATTGAAGAGACAAAAATTGAACAAGCACTAGAAGGAATTGGTGAAGTTAAAGAACGAATCGATATACTGTTTGACTTATTGGAAAAAGAAGTGAATGCAAAGCATTTTATCCTTCAAAACGAAAAAGGCATGAGCGGGCTCTTAACTTCAGTACTTGATGAACATGACCACCTTTCTAATGAAGTAAAGCATGTTCAAGAAAGTTATCATTTAACAGAAAGTGACTTTGAAATACAAAGGCATTTGGAAAAACAGCTTGCATCTGTAACGAAACATTATGAAATTTTGATGGAAAAGATAAATATGAATGAGACGGCCTTAACGATTCTTTGTGAAGAATTGAAAGAGGTAAAAACTCATATCGAAATGATTCAGGAAGAGCAGGAGAATTTTGGAATAAAGCTGCAGGCACTGCGCAAGGATGAATTCGAAGCACGAGAAACGCTTAGGGAATTAACTAAAAAAGTAGGCGAAACCATTCGTTTAGTTTCAAAGAGTAATATACCTGGTTTACCGGAAGATTATAAGTATCTTTATGAGGACACAAATGAAAGTATTCAAAACGTAAAGCTTCAACTTCAAGAAAAGCCGCTTAACGTTTCAGCGTTAAATCAATATCTAGAAATTGCAGTTTTAACTGTTGATAAATTATCCAGTACAACAATCGAATTGATCGAAAATGTAATCCTTGCTGAAAAGGCGATTCAATATGGAAACAGGTATCGGAGTCACTATCCTCCTGTTGCCAAAGGGCTAAATGATGCAGAACATGCATTTAGACAATTTGAGTATCAGGAAGCATTAGAGCAGGCAGCGGTAGCCCTTGAATCCGTTGATCCTGGCGCTTTAAAGAAAATCAAAGCAACAATTGGAAAGTAATGAAAATAATCTCTTAAACCGATTCAGCCAAAAAGGCGAATCGGTTTTTATTTGTCTATTTCACAATTCTTTTTCAATTGATTAACTTTGTGGTAAGATTTATTCTGCGTAAAGGTGAGGTGTTAACAATGATTTATTTTGATAATAGTGCAACAACAAGACCGTATAAAGAAGTTTTAGATTCTTTTGTAAAGGTCTCTAGTGATTTTTTCGGAAATCCATCTTCCTTACATGGCTTAGGAGTTCAGGCTGAAAAACTACTCACACAAGCCCGCGTACAGGTAGCAAATCTTCTTTCTGTAAAGCCATCAGAGATTTATTTTACCTCTGGAGGCACTGAAAGTAATAATTTGGCCATTAAAGGAACAGCGATTTCACATAAAAATAGAGGGAAGCACTTGATTTTATCTAGTGTTGAACACCCTTCTGTTCGTGGGGCGATGGACCAGTTAAAAAAGCTTGGGTTCAATATTACCTATATACCTGCAGATCAAAATGGCAGGGTGAACGTAGAAGATATCAAAGCCTCCATACAAAAGGATACAATCCTTGTTTCTGTTATGCATGTAAATAATGAAGTTGGAACTATTCAGCCCATTAAGGAAATTGGAGAGCTCTTGAAACAGTACCCAACCATATTTTTCCATGTGGATGCTGTTCAAGCAATTGGGAAAGTTCCCTTGAACTTGGTAAAAAACGGTATAGATTTATGCTCATTTTCGGCCCATAAGTTTCATGGCTTAAAGGGTACTGGTGCCCTTTTTATAAGAGAAGGTGTAAAACTCGACCCGCTTTTTTCAGGTGGTAACCAAGAGTGGCAAGTAAGAAGCGGTACGGAAAATGTAGCAGGTGCTGTTGCAATGGCAAAGGCATTGAGAATGTCAATGATGAGCAGTGAATCCGGAATAGAAAGAATGAGAAAAGTAAAGGGTGTCTTAAGGGAAGAGTTAAGTCGAATCGATGGTCTTACGATCAACACACCATTGGAAGATTCAGCACCTCATATACTGAACTTTTCTATAAGAGGAATTAAAGCTGAAGTTCTAATCCATGCTCTTGAGCAGAAAGGAATCTTTTTATCGACAACAAGTGCTTGTTCCTCAAAGAAACAATTACCAAGTCAAACACTGTTAGCGATGGGGGTTCCGGACGATTTGGCTGATAGTGCATTTAGGATAAGCTTATCGTATGATAATACGGAAGATGAAGCACGAACAGTAGTTAATGCAATTGAAGAGTCAGCCAAACAACTTAGAAAGGTTATGAAATAATATGAATTATGATCGTATATTGATACGTTATGGTGAAATTTCTACCAAAGGAAGAAATCGGAAGAAATTTGTAGACAAGTTAAGAAAGAGCGTTCGAATCGCATTAGCACCTTTTCCAAAAATAAAAATAAGGGCTGAACGTGACAGGATGTACGTTCTGCTGAATGGGGAAAATGTCGAAGAGGTTATTCATTCTTTGAAAAATATTTTTGGAATTCAATCGCTAAGCCCAGCGATAAGAGTGGAAAGAGACATTGAACAAATGAAAGAGGCCGCTCTTTCATTGATAAAAAGTCTGTACAAAGAGGGGCAAACCTTTAAAATTTCTCCAAAAAGATCCGATAAAACGTTTGAATTGGACACATCTGGCATCAATCACACCTTTGGTGGACATATTCTCGAAAACATACCAGGCATAAAGGTTGATGTGAAAAATCCTGATATAAACTTAAAAATTGAAGTTTTAAGTGAAGCAATTTACATGTCATGTGAGAATATATTAGGGGCTGGCGGACTTCCTGTGGGTTCTAGTGGGAAAGCGATGTTAATGCTATCAGGAGGAATTGATAGTCCAGTTGCAGGTTATTTGACGATGAAACGAGGAGTAGAAATTGAGGCTATACATTTTTTTAGTCCTCCGTTTACAAGTGAAAGATCTAAGGAGAAAGTAATCGATTTGTCCAAAAAGCTTTCTGAAATTTTTGGCTCAATGAAACTGCATATTGTCCCATTTACTACTATTCAAGAAACCATTAGAGACCAAGTTCCTGAAAATTATTCCATGACTACTACAAGAAGGTTTATGCTCCGGATTGCGGATGAGATTAGAAAAAAACAGGAAGGCCTTGCCATTATTACGGGAGATAATCTTGGACAGGTTGCCAGTCAAACACTGGAAAGCATGTATGCCATTAATGAGGTAACGAATACTCCAATCCTAAGACCCCTTTTAACAATGGATAAAAATGATATTATAAAAATTGCCAAAGACATTGATACGTATGATATTTCCATTAGACCATTCGAGGATTGCTGTACAATATTTGTTCCATCCTCACCAAAAACAAAACCAAAAAGAGAAAAAGTCCAGCACTACGAAAGTTTCTATGACTTCGACACCTTAATCCAGGAAGCAGTACAAAAGACAGAAACCCTAAATATCAAACCAGACAACAAACAAGTCTCAGAATTTGATGATTTATTTTAAGTTGTGATACTGTTCATCAGATATTGGCATAATGTTGATTGGAACGGAAGGCACGAAGACTCCTCGAAAATGCTATCGCATTTTCTTCGTGCGTGGGCGGATTCAAGGAGTAATTCAATGTCCTGCAGGAGGACGGGACAGGGGAGACCCCGCAGGCGCTTTAGCGCCGAGGAGGCTTCCCGAACCGCCTGCGGAAAGCGAAGTGCCTGGAGTTCCAATCGACATTCACTATCGACAGGATCTGTGAATATGAAAAATGTGAAATATTTGTGAACAATTACCAATTAAAAAAAAGAATACTGCCATGTGATATTACACATTCTATACTCACAAGGAGGTGATATCACATGGCTAGTAACAACAACTCAAATCAATTACTTGTACCTGGTGTAGAACAAGCTCTTTCACAAATGAAATACGAAATTGCTTCTGAATTTGGTGTACAACTTGGTGGGGACACAACTTCACGCGCTAACGGTTCTGTTGGTGGTGAAATCACTAAGCGTTTAGTCGCAATGGCTGAGTCTCAATTAGGCGGCGGATTTTCACGATAAAAAATGAATAAGATGGCTACAGAGAGTGGGATTTATCCCACTCTCTTTTTCCTGTGCCAAAAATTCTATTTTCAGTATAATAATTTTAAATTTTTAAATAATTTTGTATAATAAGATTTGTGATGATGTTTTTATTTTGAGTGAGGGGGAGAAACATGAACCGTGAAGAATTGATCGCACCAGAAAGGTATAATCTTGTATCGGAAGTAGAACGTTTTGCAAAGGATCCAAACAGAATAGCATTAAAATGGGAAAACGAACTAGGGGAAACGAAACAGGTTACATATGAAGAATTATTAAAAAGGGTGAACCGAGCGGGAAATGTTTTCACACAAAATGGATTGAAAAAAGGCGATGTAGTTTTAGTCATCATACCAAGACTAATTGAAGCCTACGTTGTTTACTTAGCAGCATTAAAAGCTGGACTAGTAGTTATTCCAAGTTCAGAAATGCTTCGTGAGAAGGACCTCCAATACCGCATATCACATGGAGATGTAAGAGCAGTAATCAGTTATTACCCGTATGTTGACCAATTTGAAAATATTACTAGTCCAGAACCACTTTTAAAAGTTTCAGTTGGCGGACAGCAGGAAGGCTGGGTCCATTTAGAAGAAGAGATGAAAGCGGCTTCACAAAGTTTTGAACTTGCTGATACACTACGTGACGATATGGCATTTTTATCGTATACATCAGGGACGACTGGAAATCCAAAAGGAGTTGTTCATACACATGGATGGGCATTTGCCCATTTGAAGACTGCAGCACCGAAGTGGCTTTGTATTGAAGAAGGTGATACTGTTTGGGCAACTGCAGCTCCTGGCTGGCAAAAGTGGATTTGGAGTCCATTCCTATCCGTGCTTGGTTCAGGAGGAACTGGGCTCGTGTACAACGGCAAATTTGAGCCGCAAAAATATCTAAGTCTACTAGAAAAATATTCCGTAAATGTCCTATGCTGTACACCAACTGAATACCGGCTAATGGCCAAGGTAGAGAACCTAGATGAGTATAAATTACCTAGCCTTCATAGTGCAGTTTCTGCTGGAGAACCACTTAATCGTGAGGTTATTGAAACATTTAAGAGACATTTTAATGTTGATGTTCGTGACGGCTATGGACAGACCGAAAATACATTGTTGGTTGGTGTCACCAAAGGAATGGAGTTGAAATCCGGCTCAATGGGCAAACCGACTCCGGGTAATCGGGTTGAAATTATCAATGAAGAAGGCGAAATCTGTTCTGTTGGGGAAGTAGGGGATATCGCCGTACACATTGAAACACCGGCTTTATTTAAAAATTATTATAAGGACCCAGAGAGAACGGCGATGCAATTCCGTGGTGATTACTATATAACGGGTGATAAGGCGAAAAAAGATGAAGATGGTTACTTTTGGTTTGAAGGACGCGGAGATGATATTATCATTAGTTCGGGCTATACGATTGGACCTTTTGAAGTAGAGGATGCACTTGTAAAACATCCATTTGTTAAAGAATGTGCTGTTGTGGCAAGTCCTGATGAAATTCGTGGATTTATTGTAAAGGCATTTGTGGTATTAAAAGAGGATGTTGACGTAAATAATCCTGAATTAACAAAAAAACTACAAGAGCATGTAAAAACACTAACTGCTCCTTATAAATATCCAAGAAAAATCGAGTATTTATCTGAACTGCCAAAAACAACCTCAGGGAAAATCCGACGAATTGAACTTCGTCAGCAAGAATTACAATCAATCAAACAATAGAATAGATAAAAAGAAAGGCTGTCGATAAAAATTGACAGCCTTTTTGCTTTTTATAAAAATGTTCTCTTAACTTTCTCCCAGAAGGAATTATCTTTAAGTTTAAGGGTTTTGATTTTTTTATCACTGAGTTTAATTTGGATTTTTTCAACATGGCGAATACTTATCGCCTCATTGTCCAATCCCATAGTAGGATGCTCGTTGCCCTCAGTAGAAATCACCTTAATCGTAAGTGAGCGTTCTCCGCCTATAACAAACGGTGCACCTAATGTCCGGTACTTGTTATTATTAATGGAAGCCACTTCACTTATCTGCATACAGGAAATTAACGGATCTACAACTGCTCCATTTACAGATTTATTATAAGCAGTACTTCCAGTTGGTGTAGCAACGATTAATCCATCTCCACGAAACGTTTCAAAATGCAGGTCATTAATAAAAACATCTAATTCAAGTGTTTTTATGATGGAGGAGCGAATACTAAATTCATTCAGGCATGGAAAAGTACCTTGTCCGTCTACCGATACTTCTATAAAAGGATAGCGGCGTACCTTTAACTGTTCACTTGAAACTGCCTCCACCATTTTAGAAGAATCTGAAATTTTGAAGTCACAATACATACTTAAACTATCCTTTGTTGTGATTCCTCCGTAAAGAACATCATCACGAAAACCTGTTTTTCTTACAGCTTGGAGGAATGTACCGTCATCACCAATGCTAGCAATGATATTGGCATCGCGGTGGTCATTTACAATCGTTAAACCATACTTCTCTGCATACTCATCTAAATTACCAACCTTGGCTAAAGTGTCTTGATCCAGGTGGTGATAAAAATAGATATTACGTCTATGTCCCATAGTGACCTCCAAATTTTGGTTATGAATTTGTAAATTTAGCCCATTAATCTTTTGATTTTTGATAAACTAAGGTAGTCTTCATTAATTTTAGCATTATTTAGAAATAAAATTAAATTAAGTAAGAACAATTTAATGAATAGTACAAGGAGGACTCTCAACATGAATGGGAAACGCTGGGCCGCTCTTGGAATTGCTGCGGCATTATTTTTTGTATCAGTCATGATTAATTTTTTATCTGCATTTGCTTTTAAAGGTGTTGAAACAGATATAGGCGAGCTTTTAGCAGCATCAGAACTTCCTTTCACGGAGGAAATTGTGGAGGAAGGGAATGAAATGAAAAAGATTGCTGTCCTCGATGTTGATGGTGTTATTCAGGACACAACGGATGCAGAGTCTTTATTTCAAGCAGCAGGATACAATCATCAAGGATTTATGAAAAAATTAGATTACATAAAAGACGATGATACCATAAAAGGAATTATTCTTAAGGTTAACTCTCCGGGTGGTGGAGTCGTTGAAAGTGCTGAAATTCACGATAAACTTGTAGAAATCCAACAGGAAACAAAGAAACCAGTTTATGTTTCGATGGGCTCTATGGCTGCTTCTGGAGGTTATTATATAGCCGCTCCTGCTAAAAAGATTTATGCAAGTGAAGAAACGCTAACAGGTTCTCTTGGGGTGATCATGCAAGGAATCAATTATGAAGGGTTAGCCGATAAGTATGGGGTAGATTTTGTAACCATCAAAAGTGGTCAATATAAAGATATTATGAGTCCAACACGACAAATGACAGAGGAAGAACGGCAAATCCTCCAGAAGATGATCGACAATTCCTATGAGGGATTTGTTAAAGTAATTTCCGACGGAAGAAAGATGACTCCTGAACAGGTAAAGAAGATTGCAGATGGAAGAATCTACGATGGAAGACAGGCAAAAGAGCTAAACTTAATTGATGGTTTTGGTTACTTAGAAGATGTCATTGAGCAGATGAAGGAACAGGAGAAACTAAAAGACGCCAAGGTTGTCCGCTTTACCGATGCAATGGGCTTTGGTTCATTGTTAAATTTAAAGGTTCAAAAATTTATAGGTGCTGATAGTGAGATGGCTGGACTTATGGATATCTTATCAAGACCCAATTCTCCACGTCTAATGTATTTGTATGCAGAGTAGGGGGGAACTGTAGATGGAAAATGAAAATCAAATAATGATAAATGAATCTGCAAAAAACGATGAACAATCAACAGTAAATGAACCTACTGCTGTTTCCATTCGGTATGCAGGATTTTGGATGCGGTTTTGGGCTTACCTTCTAGATTTAATTGTTGTGGGGAGTATAGAGCGCTTAATCATAAAGCCTCTATTCCGTATGCTTGAAATTCCTTTAGTAGAATTTAATATGTTTGCTCCGATTTCGATAGCATCAGCGATCATTTTTTATTTGTATTTCGTGTTAATGACAAAATACTTTAATCAGACTCTTGGAAAAATGGTATTTGGAATAAAAGTAATTGATTTGAAAAATGACAAATTATCTTGGGGAACGATCCTTTTTCGTGAATGGATTGGCAGGTTTATCTCTGTAACAGTGGTTATAGGATATGTCATAGTCGCTTTTTTGCCCAAAAAACAAGGTCTTCACGATCTATTTACAGACACATCAGTGGTTCATGTTGAACGATAAATTAGACTCGCTAACGATACGTTAGCGGGTTTATTTTTTGCTGATAAGGTGATACTAATAGGCTGAAAGGGTGTGAAAAAATTGATTTGGCTATATATAGCCCTTATTACTATTATTATTTTATTTCTACTAATCATTTTTTCGAAGTTAACCATCCGTATTAATTTTTTTCACCATAATGATAACGATGAATTAAAAGTTGAGTTTAGAATTTGGTTCGGGTTAATTAAATACAAAATGAACGTCCCTTTAATAAAAATCGACGATGACTCACCGAGTATGGTCGTAAAGGGTAGTACGCAAATGGGAGACTCTACTGAAAAAAACGCGACGAATGTAGAGCAAATTACCAAGGATGATATTATGTCAAAATTGACAAACGCCGAAGAAATCATCCAGCATGTTTTTAAACTGAATGTTATCGTAAGTAAATTTTTAAAAAGAGTAGTAATCAAACATTTTGAATGGCATTCATTAGTCGGTTTAGGGGATGCCGCACACACAGGCACAATTACTGGTGCCCTATGGTCGATTAAAGGGGGCATCATAGGCATGTTAAGTAACTTTATGAGGCTGAAGGAAATGCCCGTTTTATCGGTGACCCCGCACTTTCAATTGGCCATTATCCAAACTCATCTCAAATGTATTATTCAGTTTCGTATCGGGTATGCTATTTTAGCAGGATTAAAACTGATTAAATTCTGGAAGGGCGGACGCCCGAATTTCAAAACGAATGCTGCCTATTCGAAGGAAAAAACTAAAACCGTTTAAAAAGAGGAGGAAACAGCCATGTCTGAACATCCAATTCAAGGTTTAATGACAACTGCTATGGAAAGTTTAAAAGAAATGATTGACGTTAATACGATTATTGGCGATCCTGTTGAAACTCCAGATGGAAGCGTAATACTTACCGTCTCAAAAGTAGGCTTTGGATTTGCGGCAGGTGGAAGTGAATTTAAACTAGATAGCTCCGGATCTAAAAGCCAAGATCAAGGGCAAGGGCAAGGACAACCAAAACTTCCATTCGGTGGTGGTAGCGGAGGAGGGGTCTCTATTACTCCAATTGCTTTTTTAATAGTTAATTCTCAAGGAGTAAAAATGCTTCATCTTGATGAAAGTACTCATCTCTATGAAAAGATATTAGAAATGGCGCCACAAGCAGTGGATAAGATTCAGCAAATGTTCTCGAAGAAAAATGAGCAGCAGGGTTCCAAGCAAAACGCGGGTCAATCCAAACAATCAGAACCTCAAAAGCAAGAATTTGATATTTAGGTAAAAAGGTTAATCTTCCAAATTAAACGGAAGGTTAACTTTTTTCGTGAAGGTAAGAGCTTAAATCATTGCAAAAAAAATTCTGAAAAGATATATTTACACTGTACATAATTGAAATGAATGCGATATATTTCGTATTTGTTCCGTACGAAAAAGGAGGATGTTTAAATGGCAAACGTAACTTTTAAGGGGAACCCAGTAACATTGCTAGGAAACGAAGTAAAGGTGGGCGACAAAGCTCCTAATTTCAGCGTGTTGGCAAATGATTTATCACCTGTAACGCTAGAAAATACAAAAGGGCAGGTTCGCCTGATTAGCGCTGTTCCTTCTTTAGATACTGGCGTATGTGATGCTGAAACACGTCGTTTTAATGAAGAAGCAAATGGCCTTGGGGATGTTAAAATCTTAACTGTCAGTGTTGACTTACCATTTGCACAAAAACGCTGGTGTGGAGCAAACGGTATTGAAAATGTCCAAACATTATCTGACCATCGTGATCTTTCTTTTGGAGAAGCATATGGTGTTGCGATTCAAGAGTTAAGATTATTGGCTCGTGCAGTTTTTGTTGTGGATTCAACTGATACTGTTACTTATGTAGAATATGTAAGTGAGGCAACAAATCACCCGAACTATGAAGCAGCACTTGAAGCAGCTAGAAACGCAAAGTAATTTTTAATGACGATAGAAGGCCTCGTCAATCGATGAGGCCTTTTTATTTATTTTAGGAGGTGCAAGTATGAATATGGCTCCCGTAGAGCAACTTTTCACATTATTTAATGAAACTGCTATTGTCTTACAGGAAGAACTATCATGTACATATTTAGAAGCGTTAGCCGAAACTGGTGAGAATTTATTTCATGGTTCGGTTCTCCAGGATGAATTAAGTGAGGTAACGGAAAAAAGACTTAAAAAACAATATATGGAAGTGAATTTAGGCAGCTTTACAAAAGAAGAAATACGAAAAGCCTATCAGCTCGTCATCTTAAAAGGTATGAAAGAAAGTGTGCAGCCTAACCATCAAATGACTCCAGATAGCGTAGGAATGTTACTCAGCTATCTAGTAGATAAATTTATGCAACAGCCATCTTTCCGCTTGTTAGACCCTGTGATTGGAACTGGAAATTTAGTAACAACCGTTTTAAATCAGTTGCAAAAAAATGTACAAAGTGTTGGGATTGAGATAGATGACCTATTAATAAAACTTGCCTATGTGAACGCAAATCTACAAGAGCATCCGATTGAACTATTTAACCAAGATAGTCTTGAGCCTTTATTTATTGACCCGGTTGATGCCGTAATAGCAGATTTGCCTATAGGGTTTTATCCGAATGATGTTCGTGCATCAGATTACCAATTAAAGGCGGAGGAAGGACACTCTTATGCACATCATTTATTAATGGAGCAAAGTGTCAAGCACACAAAGCAGGGAGGATATTTATTTTTTATCATTCCAAATGGTTTATTTGAAAGTGACCAGGCCCATCAGCTTCGTGAATATTTTAAAGAAGAGGTCATTATTCAAGGTGTACTTCAGCTGCCAGTGAGTATGTTTAACAATAAAAATGCTGCCAAGAGTATTTTGATACTCCAAAAGAAAGGTGAAGGTATTGTTGCGCCAAAACAGGCATTGCTTGTCAATTTACCAAGCCTATCTAGCGTTGTTGAGATGGACAATATTTTGAAAAATATTGATAAATGGTTTCAAGATAATAAGCGATAAAACCGTGTGGAGACCGGTTTTATCGCTTTTTTAAGTTTGTAAAACAATTAGAATAATGTGAATAAATTTTCATTTTGGAGGTAACCGTTTCCATCCAATTTCCTCCTTGAAATGTAATATATACAGTGATTAAATGAGGTGATGAGAGCAATAAACGATGTCAGTTTCGCGCAAAATAACCTTGTACGAAAAAAAGGACCTTCCCCGAACCGATGTTGTTTATATAAAAGGAGCGGTAAACGAAATGTCTAAAATAATTGCAATTAATGCCGGCAGTTCTTCTTTGAAGTTTCAATTATTTGAAATGCCGACTGAAGAAGTGATAACAAAAGGACTAATTGAAAGAATCGGAATAAACGATTCCATATTCACCATCTCGGTTAATGGTGAAAAAATTACAGAAACAACGGATATTCCTGATCATGAAGTAGCTGTAAAAATGTTGCTTGATAAGCTTACTACTTTAGGTATTATTCAATCATTAAATGAAATTGAAGGAATTGGACATCGAGTGGTTCATGGCGGTGAAGAGTTTAGTGATTCCGCTCTTATTACAGAAGAAGTTCTTAATAAGATTGAAGAACTTTCAGAATTAGCACCATTGCATAATCCTGCAAACGTTACAGGAATTAAGGCCTTTAAAGGTGTTCTTCCTAATGTTCCAGCGGTTGCGGTATTTGATACAGCGTTTCATCAAACAATGCCAGAAAGTTCATATCTCTATAGTCTTCCATATGAATACTATGAAAAATATGGTATTCGTAAATATGGTTTCCATGGTACGAGTCATAAATATGTTTCGCAGCGTGCAGCTGAACTTTTAGGCCGTCCGGTTGAACAGCTTCGACTGCTTTCTTGTCATTTAGGTAATGGAGCAAGTATTGCTGCCATTGAAGGCGGTAAATCCATTGATACATCAATGGGCTTTACACCACTTGCCGGTGTTACGATGGGAACTCGTTCAGGGAATATTGACCCTGCATTAATTCCATTCATTATGGAAAAAACAAATAAAACAGCAGAAGAAGTACTTGATGTTTTAAATAAAGAGAGTGGTATGTTAGGCGTTTCTGGTTTCTCAAGTGATTTACGCGACATTGAAATTGAAGCACGTAATGGTAATGAACGAGCCCAGCTTGCATTGGATGTTTTTGCTAACCGAATTCATAAATATGTTGGTTCATATGCTTCACGTATGTATGGAGTAGATGCAATTATTTTTACGGCGGGTATCGGTGAAAACAGTGATGTCGTTCGTGAAAAGGTCTTAAAGGGGCTAGAATTTATGGGTGTTTATTGGGACCCTGCTTTAAATAAAATCAGAGGTGAGGAAAGGTTTATTAACTATCCGCACTCACCTGTTAAAGTAATTGTAATACCTACTAACGAAGAAGTAATGATTGCTCGCGACGTCGTTCGTTTAGCACAATAATCTAGTTAATAAGGCAGGCTGTCGTAGAGACGGTCTGCTTTTTTACATTTTTTAAGTATATTTCTTTGTGATATACTTGAAGAAAATTGAGTAAGTGAGGTGGTTAACTATGCCATTAACTGATCGAGACACAGAGGTATTGAATAAAATTAAAGAATGGGAAAAGCATTTATTAAACTACGAGGCCAATGATTTACAACTTACATATGAAAAATATTTAGAACGGTCTTTCTCATTATTGCCTGAAAAAGTACAGCGGCAGTTCTTCTCCGTTATTGATACCTGGTTATTCCATTTGCACGGAATGATTCAAGGCTCTCAGATCCAAATGGATGCAAAGGAAAGAATCCTTTCTTCAGGACGTGTATTTAATAAAGATTTGCATCAAATCGAGGATTTAAGAAAATTGAATATTGATCAGTTACAGTACATAGCCATGCAGCAAATTGCACGGCATCGCCTATATTCATTTGCTCAGGGTGGTTTAGCAGGTACTGGAGGTCCGCTTCTTTTAGGTACCGATATTCCAGCAATGGCCGTTATTAATTTAAGGGCGGTACAATTAATTGCCATGACCTATGGGTTTGAGGTAAATACACCTTACGAAATGATGAGTTCATTAAAGGTCTTTCATACCGCTACGTTACCCCCTCGTTTGCAAAAAGAAGGTTGGTCTATCCTGATGAATGAAATGAACGCTAACAATGACCACTATTTTTATGAAGGAAACGAAGAAATTACAGATGTAAATTGGCTAGAGCAGCCAATTCAACAATTGCTAAAAGCTATGGTAATATCCATATTCCGCAGAAGGCTCATACAAGGGATCCCTGTCGTAAGCATGGCTATTGGTGCAGGGACAAATTATCAACTAACTAGAAAAGTTACCGAATTCGCCCATAACTATTACCAGTTGCGTTATCTTAATCAGAAAGAGGAAATAGGATGAGTACAACAGAACACAAGCAAGGAGCACCAAAGACAGTTTATTGTAAAGTAATTACTGTAAGTGATACTAGAAATAAAGAGACTGACAAAAGTGGTAAGCTAATGATGGATTTGCTCGAACAAGCCGGTCATTCCATAGTGGATTACGTCATTGTAAAGGATGAAGAAACGCCTATAAAAGAAGAAATCCTAAAAGGCTGCGAACGTGAAGATATTGAGGTTATCTTAACAAATGGGGGAACTGGAATAGCAAAACGAGATGTAACGATTGAAACAGTTCAAGGTTTACTCGATAAAGAGATTATTGGGTTTGGAGAATTGTTTAGAATGTTAAGCTATCAAGAGGATATCGGTTCAGCCGCAATTCTCTCACGTGCTATTGCGGGAGTAGTAAAGGATAAGGCAGTCTTTTCTACCCCAGGTTCTACAGGCGCAGTGAAGTTAGCGATGATTAAGTTAATCCTTCCTGAGATTGGTCATGTTGTAAGAGAAATAAAAAAGGATATATAAAGAACATAAAATGAAAGAAGAGCTCTCTCAAGTAGGGAGCTCTTGCTTATTGGTGCATTTTATCTTCCATTGTTTGATTTGCTCTATACCACAGCCATAAATCATTAATAATGGAAGCGAGTTCAGCAATTTCACTGTTTAATTTACATGAGGTTTTAAAATTACTTTCTTCAGAGAGTTGTGCTTGCTTTTGATTAATCATATTTTCAAGTTCATCAATTCGATCAGGTATGGAACCTCGAATTTGTTCCCAATGGAACAAGATAGACTGCTGTGTCTCCTCACTATACTGTGCCCATTCCATGTTTAAGTTGGGAATCGAAATGCCTAGCCGTTGATCGAAGGTAAAATGTTCTTTCATGTTAAAAGCCTCCAAGACGAGTTATTCTTCTATTTTACAACACATCCAGAAAGCATTCACGGTTTATTTCTCTGTACGAACTATGAGCACATCACATGGGGAGTAACGGGTAATGTGTTCTGAAACACTTCCAATCAAGAACCGCTCAACTGCATTCATACCAGTAGCACCACAAACGATTAAATCAACATGATGCTTTTTAGCCATTTCTTTAGGGATTTTCACTTTTGGTGAGCCATAGTCAATTTCATATTGAACTTCTACAACCCCTGCTTCTAATGCTTGATTTTGATATTTTTCAAGCATGTCGATTGCAAGTTTGTTTGCCCGCTCTGCAATATCTGGATCATAAGAATCGATTAGCAGAAAAGATCGTGTGTCGATAACATGTGCTAATAACAATTTTGCATTATTTCGTTTAGCAATCTCGATGGATTTCCCTAACGCCCATTCTGATTCTTTAGAACCATCAATCGCGACTAAAATATGGTCGTATTTTACTCCCATGGTAATCCCTCCCTGCCTAAATTATACAATAATTTCTAGGAATATTTGTTTCAATTTTTCGAAAAATAAGGGGGTAACAATTTATGGAAGGGAGATGAAATCATGTTTATGCAGGACCCTAATAAAAATTTTACATTGGAATTTGATGAAAACGGGGCAAATGAAGTTAGTGAGCAAATCATGAATTCTTATAACAGCGGATATATGGGCCAAGAGACGGAACAAATCAGCAGTGAGACTTATCAAAACAATGAAGAATAGTAAATAAAACTCGCTTTCAAGCGGGTTTTTCTATGTATAAGTCTATATAAATTTTTATACTCAGGGACATTAACCCAAGAATCCAGTTTTTAATGTGCATATTCTTTAGTGTGAGAAGTATAAATTGAGGAGGAAAAGATTATGCACATAAATCAAAATGAAACGAGGTTTGGTTTCGGTTTTGGTCGTCCGGGCTTCGGGTTTGGCCGTCGCAGGTTTGGATTCGGATTTGGATTACCATTCCTAGGGGGATTAGCACTAGGGGCAGCATTAAGTCCAGGTCCTTACTATTACCCATACCCATACCCATATTATCCGCCTTACCCATACCCATACCCATACCCATACCCATACCCATACCCATATTATCCTTATTATTAATAAAACATGCCTTTGCAGGTACAACACCTGCAAGGCTTTTTTACTGAGATTATTTTAAAATGTACATTTTTCATAAATAAGTTGGGATTCCACGGTTTATTTGGTAAAATGAAAGTGCTTACATTGTTAAATCTTTACTAAGTGTATTAGATAGATTAAAATCATCTTTGGTTCATTTACTAAGATTATGTAAATTGGAGGTAAGTACATGCGGATCGGCATTCCAAAAGAGATAAAAAATAATGAAAATCGTGTTGCAATGACACCAGCAGGTGTTTTCAATCTTTTGAAATTTGGTCATGAAGTTTATATAGAAAAAGGGGCTGGACTCGGCTCGGCTTTCACTGATGAAGATTATACTGCTGCAGGTGCAAAAATAGTAGAAACTGCATCCGAAGCCTGGTCGATGGAAATGGTTATGAAAGTTAAAGAACCACTTCCAAGTGAATACCAATACTTTCGTGAAGGTCTAATATTGTTTACATATCTACACTTAGCGCCAGAGCCTGAGTTAACAAAGGCATTAATTGATCATAAAGTGGTTGGAATAGCTTATGAAACCGTTCAGCTGCCAAATAACTCATTGCCATTATTGACCCCAATGAGTGAAGTTGCCGGAAGAATGGCTGCACAAATTGGTGCTCAATTCCTTGAAAAAGTACATGGTGGCAAAGGAATTCTTCTTTCAGGAGTCCCGGGTGTACAAAGAGGAACTGTTACCATAATTGGCGGTGGTGTTGCGGGAACTAATGCTGCAAAAATGGCAATCGGACTAGGAGCAAAGGTTACGATTATCGACCTGAATCCAGACCGTCTTCGTCAACTGGATGATATCTTTGGTTCTGACATTACTACATTAATGTCTAATCCTTATAATATAGCTGAAGCTGTTAAAGATTCTGATTTAGTAATTGGAGCCGTACTTATTCCAGGTGCAAAAGCACCTAAATTAGTTACTGAAGAAATGATTAAATCGATGACTCCTGGAAGCGTTGTTGTAGACATCGCCATTGACCAAGGAGGTATTTTTGAAACAACTGATCGTATTACAACACATGATAACCCAACATATATGAAACATGGTGTTGTTCATTATGCAGTTGCGAATATGCCTGGCGCAGTACCTAGAACTTCAACGATTGCTTTAACGAACGTTACCGTGCCATATGCAATCCAAATTGCAAACAAGGGTTATCGACAAGCATGCCAAGAGAATGATGCACTACTAAAAGGTATTAATACCCTTGGCGGCTTTGTAACATATGAAGCAGTGGCAGAAGCACATGGTCTTCATTACTCAGATACAAAAACATTACTTGGGCAGCTATAATTGATAAAAAAGGAAGAGATTGATTCTCTTCCCAGGCTGTCGAGAAACTCTCGACAGTCTTTTATTTTGGCTCTTTTCTTATAGAATGTTGTTTTTTGTATACAAATGGACCGTTCCTTTCCGCTACAGGTGCTTGCTTTCCGCGGGGAGGAAGTCGAGCCTCCTCGACGCTGCGCGTCTGTGGGGTCTCGACCTTTCCTCTACATCCCGCAGGAGTCAAGCACCTTTCGCTCCAATCCACTCCTTGCTATCTATATTGATAATGGCACCAATCTTACAGAAAAGGAGACTTTATTTTCAATAACTTTAACGATTCACCGCGTTAATTCGGTATAATACTATTAATATTAATAGGACGGTGGATTAAGCTTATCGATGGTTCCTAGGACTAAAGCTAAACCATCCGGTACCCCATCATTCAACTATAAGCTGGAACCGGCGTACCCGTTTTAAAGATACGAATATATTTCAGGAAATTTTTGATGATATTGTCTTCCTAGCGCTACAACAAGATGGTTGGAGGAAGAGTTTTGATTACTGATTCCACGCACCTTAAAGCGAACGCAAATAAAAATAAATTCACTAGAGTCGAAGTGGAAATTGAAACACGCGAATACGTAGGAGATCTAAACAAAGCTATTGAGGAAGATCGGGAAAACCATGGAAAAAATCCTCTAAAGGAAAAAGAGGAGATGATTGAGAAAAAGGAAATACGCCAAAGTACAACTGATCCTGAATGTGGGTTTATGTCCCGAGAGAATAAACAGGAAATGTTCTGTTTTCTTGATCATAGGACTACAGATATGAAATTCAACATCATAACGGATGCGTATGTTACACCAGGAAATGTCCATGATTCTGTCCTCTATCTATCACGGTTAGACCGTCAGGTCGAACGATTTGGATTTAAAGTAGAAGCAGTCGCACTTGATTCCGGTTACCTGACAAATCCAATTTGTAAGGGACTTAATGAACGTAATATTTTTGGAGTTATTGCTCATAGAAGATATCAACCAACAAAAGGCTTATTTCCAAAATGGAAGTTTACATATGACAAAGAGCGAGATTTGTATGTTTGCCCAAATGGTCAGGAGATACAATACCGTACCACTACAAGAGAAGGCTATCGGGAATATAAGTCGGATCCAAAAAAGTGTACCAACTGCCCACTCCTGTCGGAGTGTACAAAATCTCAAAACAAAACAAAAGTTGTTACCAGACATGTTTGGGAAGAGCATAAGGAAAAGGTAAGACTTAACCGGCTTTCAAAATCATGTAAAGTACTTGATAAATTTAGAAAGGAAAAAGTAGAGCGAAGCTTCGCAGATTCAAAAGAACTGCATGGGCTTCGCTATTGTAGGTTACGGGGATTGCATAATGTGAGTGAGCAAGTGTTACTCACCGCAGCATGCCAAAATATAAAAAAGATTGCCACACACTTGTCTAGGCTGGAAAAAGTGTGTGGTAAATCTAAGTTAATGCACCCCTGTTGATTGGAGCGGAAGGTGCGAAGACTCCTGCGGGAGTACGGGGCAGGGGGAGACCCCGCAGGCGCTTCAGCGCCGAGGAGGCTTCCCGGCACGCCCGCGGAAAGCGAAGCACCTGGAGCGGAAATCAACAGACCATTGAGCAGGCAGGAATTTTTCAAAAAAATCGTAGGTTAGTCTTTGTTTAAATAAGAAATTGCCGAGAAAGATACCCTTTCTCGAATCTGAGGAAGAGATTGATTCTCTTCCTTTTTTATGTAAATTTGTAGATAAATAAAACCAGCTTCATACCGAAGCTGGCAGTTAAATGATAAATTATAGAGCCGCATTTGCCGTACCTCATATAAGAAAGTTTTAAACCACCACTCCTCAAAGTGGGTGTTCGCAAAAGCCTTCCTGCTTGTCCTCCATGTCGTATAGACAGAGGCTTGTCATTATAGCTTCGATAGTAAAACTCCCTTTTACAGCTTAAAGGTTAAAACTTTATTATCACTACGAGCAACGCAGCTTGTATTTGTATAATACTGCAATTTCATTCATAGTGCAATGGTAAAAAAATCTAAATTTCTAGCGAATGATTTGTAGTTCTTTAGGAAATTTTGTTAAGACATTAGCACCGTCAGCAGTAATATAAATATCGTCCTCAATTCGCACTCCTGCAACATTAGGTACATAAATACCTGGTTCAATGGTATACACCATTCCTTCTTCAATTACCAATTGGTTGGTTTCTGTCATGGATGGATACTCATGGACACTAATACCTAACCCGTGCCCAAGTCGATGTGGGAAATAATCGCCATAGCCTGCATCCGAAATGATTCTTCGTGCGGTCAAGTCAACTTCAGCAGCGGTAACACCAGGTCTACTTGCCTGAACAGCTGCTGCCTGTGCTTTTAAGACGGTATCATATATCTCTTTTTGTTTATCGTTAATATCACCATAAGCAACTGTTCTTGTAATGTCTGAGCAATAACGGTCTACAACTACACCTAAGTCGAATAATACTAAGTCGCCTTTTTGGATCTTTGTGCTGCCAGGATTACCATGTGGGGACGCAGCATTTGCACCTGTCAGGACCATAGTTGAAAATGACATTTCTGTTACGCCCTTTTGTTTAAGTGCGTACTCAACAGCATTAAGAACATCTAATTCTGTTCTGCCTTCTTTGATTTCACTGCACCCGACCTCTATGGCGTAATCAGCTAAGGCACAAGCTTCTTCAATAATTTTTAACTCTTTCGCATCTTTAATCATCCGAAGCTTTCTTAACTTTTCTTCTGCGGAAACAAAGGCAGCATCAGGAAATAATGCAGATAAATGTTCATAGCGTTCTACATTCATATGTTCTTTTTCAATCGCGGCGTTCCTAACTCTATTTACTCTTTTTTGAATCGAAGTATGTACTAATTCCCATGGATTATCGATATCACTATAGCCGATGATTTCTTGGTTCCAGCCAGAACTTTTAACATCATTTACTTCCATCCCAGGACATACAAGAAATGGCTCTTCCTGTTGGAACACAGCTAATCCAAGTAATCGCTCATGTGGATTTGTGAAAAAACCGCTTAAATAAAATACATTTTCTGAAGAGGTGATGAAGCTTACTTCAATCCCATTTTCTTTCATCCAAGCTTGAAGTTTTTGTATTCGTTGGTTCATAGTTTCCGCCTCCTATAATAAATTATCCTTCTTGAGGGTATCAATTTTACATCCATGTGTAAACAATCTTACTTTAGCATGTGCTAAATCACCCTATTTATGGATATAAATGAGGAAGGAATTTGGAGTTTTTTATGGAAGTACATACTATAACAGTTATAGAGGAGATGGGTAAATGAAGGTATCTTATCATGGGCATTCAGTTGTTCAAATTCAGGTCAATGGCAAAAAAATTATCATCGATCCATTTATACGAGGTAATCAATTAACAGACTTAAAGGTGGATGACGTAAATCCAGATGTAATTTTGTTAACACATGGTCACAATGATCACGTAGGAGATACGGTTGAGTTAGCCAAAAGAAACAATGCACTAGTCATAGCCAATCATGAGATTTCAACATTCCTAGCCTGGCAAGGTGTCAATACCCATGGTATGCATATTGGCGGGGCCTACCAATTTGATTTTGGAAAAGTAAAATTAACACAAGCGTTTCATGGATCAAGCTATGAAACCCAAAACAAAGAACTAGTCTATTGTGGCATGCCTGCAGGGATTCTTTTCATGGCTGAAGGAAAGACCGTGTATCATGCAGGTGATACGGCATTATTTTCTGACATGAAACTCATCGGAGAAAGACATCCGATTGATTTAGCTTTCTTGCCAATTGGTGATAATTTTACAATGGGTCCAGAGGATGCAGCCTATGCGGCAAAACTATTAGGGGCTAAAATAATTGTTCCAATCCATTACAATACGTTCCCGCCAATTAAGCAGGATCCTAAACAATTTATTGAAATACTTGAAACTAAGAATGGAAAAGTACTTGAACCCGGAGAATTTATCGAATTATAATACTTTTTTATCCCTTCTATGCATAAAGTGATACAAGCAGTAAGTTTGAGGGGAGACGAAAGAATTGAAAAAAAACAGATATTTACTATGCCTATTGCTTTGTGGATTGATGCTTTATTTTGCAGTACCAAGATTATCTGTTCTTGCTGAAGGTCTTGAAGGGACGTTTGCGATTGCCTGGCTCGCATTTGCGTTAATTGTTATTGCAGGAAATCTCACCGCTATGTTGTATAGTCCAAAAAAACCTGTCCAAAGAAGGCAACAGCCACGGTTAAACAAGAAATCACGTTCCTATTAATAAAGAACAAAACACAAAAGGGAGCCTGTCAAGGTTCCCTTTTGCGTTGGTTTATTATTTAAAATAATGGTATAAATAATATATGTATTTATTTTTCAATAAGGGTTACAGAAGAGGGTGAAGGTCTTGGCTACAAAGCATGAACAGATTCTGCAATATATTGATGAACTTCCTGTTGGGGAAAAAATATCTGTACGACAAATCGCCAAGGCGATGACGGTAAGTGAAGGTACAGCCTACAGAGCAATCAAGGAAGCTGAAAATAAAGGCTATGTTAGTACGATTGAACGTGTTGGTACGATTAGGATAGAACGCAAGAAAAAAGAGAATATTGAAAAGCTTACCTTTGCTGAAGTTGTTAATATTGTGGAGGGTCAGGTTTTAGGCGGAAAGACCGGCTTGCACAAAACTCTAAATAAATTTGTTATTGGTGCTATGAAACTAGAGGCGATGATGCGTTATACTGGTCCAGATAACTTGTTAATCGTTGGAAACCGTACACAGGCACAGGAATTAGCATTAAAAGCTGGTGCATCTGTTCTAATTACGGGGGGATTTGATACCGAAGACCATATTAAAAGACTAGCAGATAGTCTAGAAATGCCGATTATATCAACCAGTTATGATACTTTTACAGTAGCAACGATGATAAATCGAGCCATCTATGACCAATTAATAAAAAAGGAAATTATACTTGTTGAGGATATCCTAACCCCGCTAACAGAGACTTTCTATCTTAAAACAACGGATAGAGTTTCAAAGTGGCATCATCTAAATCTTGAAACCACCCACAGCCGTTATCCTGTAGTGGATCAGAATATGAAGATACAAGGAATGGTAACAGCTAAAGATATCATGGGACAGGATAATGATACTTCCATTGATAAGATTATGACAAAACATCCCATGACTGTATCAGGTAAGACAAGTGTTGCTTCTACTGCACATATGATGGTTTGGGAAGGGATTGAAGTTCTCCCAGTTGCGGATGATACCAACCGACTTGAAGGGATTATTAGCAGGCAGGACGTATTAAAGGCTCTGCAAATGAATCAGCGCCAGCCTCAAGTAGGTGAAACTATTGATGACATTGTCACCAATCAAATGGTCTTAATGCGAGGAAGAACAAAAGGGGAAGAAGTCTACACGAGTGAAGTGACTCCGCAAATGACGAACCATCTTGGAACAATTTCCTATGGAGTTTTTACGACCATTGTAACAGAGGCAGCTAACCGGATACTGCGCAGCTATAAAAAAGGTGATCTTGTTGTTGAAAACATGACGATTTATTTCCTCAAGCCTGTTCAGATGGAAAGTATTTTAGAAATCTATCCGAAAGTGCTTGAAGTGGGTCGGAAGTTTGGAAAGGTCGATGTCGAGGTCTTTAATGATGGCATCTTAGTAGGCAAAGCGATGATGATGTGTCAGTTGATAGATAGAAATTAAAAAAGCCGCTACCAAAGGGTAAGCGGCTCATTCATTATTGCACATTATAGCTTTTAGCTTCTTCTGCTGCAAATGGCAGGTAATGTTTGTATTTCTTTATTCCCACCCAGGTAAATACTGCTCCATAAACAATAAAGATTACTGAAACAATTGTTGTAACTGTCGTTTGTGAAATGAAGAATACATGGTTGATACCAAATAAGCCGACAAACAACCCTAGTGCTATATTAGATTTGGCAGCAAGCCATTTCTTTTCAACTGGACGCTTGCTTCTAAAATACTTGGTTTTATAGAATAAATAGAAAGCAAATAGAATAACAATCAAAAAAACTAGCGCAGACATTAAATTTCCTCCAAGTCTAAAATTCTCTTGTTAATTGTACATATTATTTTAACAAAATACTACCGTTGCTTCAAAAACATTAGAGGTGATTATATTGAATGAAAAAATTTTAGAAATGATTGAACAATACGAAACAATTATCGTCCATCGCCATGTTCGTCCAGATCCGGATGCATATGGGTCACAATGCGGATTGGTTGAAATACTAAAGGCATCGTATCCAAATAAAAAGATTTATGCTGTGGGTAAGGAAGAAAGGTCGCTCCATTTCATGCGCCGTCTCGATTCCATTGAGGATGAGGTCTATAAAGGAGCATTAGTGATTGTTTGTGATACCGCTAACGCTGAGAGAATTTGCGACAAACGATATACATTAGGAGACAAACTCATAAAAATAGATCATCATCCGAACGAAGATCCTTATGGTGATTTACTGTGGGTGGATACCACAGCAAGTTCCTGCAGTGAGATGATTTATGAATTCTATTTGTTTGGTAAAGACAGAGGCTTAAAATTAAATGATGCTGCTGCGAGGCTCTTATTTGGTGGTATAGTTGGGGATACGGGGAGATTTTTATTTCCAAGTACGACAGACAAAACCTTTGCATATGCAGGAGAATTAATTCACTATAATTTTTCCCGTACAGAACTGTTTGACAAAATGTACGAGCGTGATACCAATATTATTAAATTAAACGGTTATATCCTGCAAAATTTTGAAATGCAGAGCAACGGTGTAGCTTCTGTCCTTCTTACAAAGAAGCTATTGGAAGAGTATGATGCAGAGCCATCAGAGGCTTCGTTACTTGTGGGAACATTAGGCGATGTAAAAGGGATTAAGGCTTGGGTCTTTTTTATTGAAGAGGAAGATCAAATCAGGGTTCGTCTTCGTTCCAAAGGTCCAGTGATAAATGGTGTTGCTAAAAAGTTTAAAGGTGGAGGACATCCGCTCGCTTCAGGTGCCTCGATCTATTCATGGGATGAAGTGGATCATGTTTTAAAAGAGCTTGGCGAAGTTTGTGACAACTATTCATAAAGAAGAATCGGCCTCATCTGGGAGGCCGATTCTTTATTTTTCATATTCTATTTCAAGTTGAATGGAGAGGGTGGTGAAGATAACCATTTCTTTCACCTGGAGTTTATACCTTTTGTCATTTATTTTAACAGGTTTATTTTGAATGGTTTTTTTGATTAATTCTTTGCTCTTATAGACTGTATCGATGTCCTTTGCAATCATCATACTAATGTCATCTTTTACTGAATCTTCAATTTCTGAAACACTTAGCATGTCTAACTTATATTTTTCCGAGTTTGTTATTTTAATATTGATTTTTTGGATTGTTAGCTGCTCAATCGTCCGTTTATTAATCTCTTTATACTCTTCCTGCCATATCTTTTTTTCTTCCTTTAAATCAACAATTTCTTCCCTTTGTTTATCAATTAAAGCGGTATGCTTCTCCTGCCACACACCGAAAATATATATAAAAATACACCAACTTATTGCTCCGCCAATAACCATTCCTGCAAAAAAACGCTGCCAGGTTGGCTTTCGATAATAGGGAGGAATTCTCACGAGATATACTCCTGAGTTAACCAATTAATAATAAGTGCTCCTGTCTGTGCGCCGCCTAATGCAGAAAGGATGATGAGGAGCTGTTTGAAGATGTCCCGTGTTTCGGCATTAAATATCCCTCTCTCAAAGGTGTAAACGGCATCAAAGGTTCCGCCAATGGCAGCAACAATCGCCCAAATTCTTAAGTCTGTAGACAGTCGATAGACAGCTGTTAGCGGTGGTTGTCCAGTTAGAAAGGCAGCGATTCCGCCAATTAAGGAACCGCCTAGGATAACTCCTAATGCAATAAAATAACTTTCTATAAAAGTTGGAAAAAAACCAATCTCCTTCATAGCATCAACCGCCCTTAATCAAATATCCTATGTATCATTTATATGGACGAACATCTATGTTTATGATTTTTAAAATAAGAACATATTTTCTTTTTTTACCCAATGGCTCTATAATAAAGATAAGAGATTTAGTAGGAAGGGGTGACAAAAATGTCGTTTATTCACCTTCATGTATATAGTGCATATAGCTTGTTAACAAGCACCGCATCGGTTCATGAATTAATTGATAAAGCAAAAGAAAAAGGTTTTAAAGCGATTGCATTAACAGATAGAAATGTTATGCATGGAACGATTGAATTTTATAAGCTATGTATAAAAAATAGTATACAGCCTATTATTGGTTTAACTGTAGATATAGAAAGCGAAATAGAAAAGGAAGAATCATTCCCGTTAGTCTTACTGGCCGAAAATGAAAAAGGATTTAAAAATCTTTTAAAAATTTCTAGCGCTTTCCAAACAAAAGCAACAAACGGTATCCCATTTAAATGGTTAAAGCATTACGCGGAAGGACTTATTGCCATTACTCCAGGGTTAGAAGGGGAGATCGAACAAAATCTTCTAAACGATCAACAAGAACAAGCAATTGAAATCATTAGAAAACTTCAGTCCATCTTTGGAAAAGAATCATTTTTTCTAGCGGTACAAAATCATCATTTAGAGAAGGAAAAAACCGTAAATAAGAGGATTCAAAGTATTGCTGAAGAACTTAATATCCCCTTAGTCGCAACGAATAGAGTCCATTACATCGAACAAGAGGATATGTTTGCTCAGGAATGTTTAGTCGCGATAAAAAATGGAGACAAACTTCAGGATGAACATCGAAAAAGATTAGAAAGTGATCAATTTTATTTGAAAACAGCAAAGGAAATGATTGAAACATTTCCGGATATGCCCCAAGCGTTAGAGAACAGTATTATGATTGCGAAAAGGTGTATGGTAAACATTGAATTAAACAAAACCTACCTGCCTGAATTTCCGACCGAAAATGGGCAGCCAGCAGAGAAATACCTAGAGAACCTCTGCCAAAAAGGATTAAAAGAGAGATTTGCTGCACCTACCCAAGAACACTTTGACCGTTTGTCATATGAACTATCTGTCATTAACTCCATGAAATTTAGTAATTATTTTTTAATTGTTTGGGATTTTATGAGATATGCACGTGAGAATGGTATTTTGACAGGTCCTGGAAGGGGATCGGCTGCGGGTTCACTTGTTGCCTATGTATTGTATATTACCGATGTCGATCCACTATCACATCATTTACTTTTTGAGAGATTTCTAAATCCAGAGCGGATATCGATGCCGGATATTGATATAGATTTTCCTGACCACCGACGGGATGAGGTCATTGAATACGTTGCAAAGAAATATGGGGAATTACATGTAGCGCAAATAGTTACCTTTGGAACGCTTGCTGCCAAGGCCGCAATTAGAGATGTGGGCCGGGCTTTTGGGTTAAACACAAAGGAATTAGAACAACTATCAAGACGGATTCCCGCGCGACTAGGAATAAATCTAAAAGATGCATATAAAGAATCGCAGCCACTAAGGTCTTTCGTTGATGAAAGCCCAATAAATCGAAAACTTTATGAAACAGCTTTAAAACTGGAGGGATTGCCTCGTCACACCTCTACACATGCAGCAGGCGTGGTTATTAGTGAGAAGCAGTTAATTGAGCTAATTCCAATTCAAAAAGGGCATAATCACGTTTACTTAACCCAGTACTCTATGGAACATCTTGAGGAAATAGGCTTGTTAAAAATGGATTTCCTTGGATTGAGAAATTTATCGTTGATTGAATCGATACTATCTTCCATTCATAGAAAAACGGGTAGAAAAGTAGAGATCAAAACGATTCCTTTAAATGATGAGAGTACATTCGAACTGTTGGCTAGGGGAGAAACAACAGGTATTTTTCAACTAGAATCAGAGGGGATGAGAAAGGTACTGTCACGATTGAAGCCTTCACGCTTTGAGGATATCGTTGCGGTTAATGCTTTATATCGTCCGGGACCAATGGAGAACATACCCCTTTTTATTGACCGCAAGCATGGAAGGCAAGCAGTGGAATACCCCCATAAAGATTTAGAACACATTCTAGAAAACACCTATGGGGTAATTGTATACCAGGAACAAATCATGCAAATTGCCTCTAAGATGGCTGGTTTTTCGCTCGGCGAAGCGGATTTACTGCGAAGGGCAGTAGGGAAGAAGCAGAAGGAAGTATTGGATAGGGAACGAACTCATTTTGTTCAAGGTGCTTTAAAGAAAGGGTATGACGCAGCACTCGCGAATGATATTTATGATTTAATCGTTCGGTTTGCAAATTATGGTTTTAATCGAAGCCACGCGGTTGCCTACAGCTTAATAGCCTACCAACTCGCATATTTAAAAGCGAATTATCCCCTTTATTTTATGGCTGGTTTGTTAACCTCAGCAATCGGGAATGAGACAAAAATTGCCCAATACATCTTAGAAACAAAACAAAAGGATATCGAAATCCTGCCTCCGTCCGTTAACTACAGTGGATTTTCCTTTCAGGTTGAGAAGACAGGGATTCGCTATAGTCTTGCTGCGATTAAGAGTGTTGGTGCTGCAGCATTAAGAGAAATTTTCTCCGCTAGGAAAAATAAAAAATTCGAGGATTTATTCGACTTTTGCACAAGGATTTCTTCTAAAGCAATTAATCGAAAAACCCTAGAGGTTCTTGTTCATTCTGGAAGTTTCGATGAATTCAAAGAAGATCGTGCTGTCTTACTTGCAAGTTTGGATGTTGCTCTAGAGCACGCACAATTATTTAAAGTAGATGAATCAAGTCAAGTGGAATTATTTCTAGATGAATTTCAGCTAAAGCCTAAGTACGTGCAGGTTGACCCTATCAGACTGGAGGATAAACTTCTTTTTGAAAAGGAGGCTCTTGGTTTCTACCTTTCTGACCATCCAATATCCGTTTTCGAAAAAAGACTTAAACAGGCTGGAGCCTTTGGATTGTTTGAATTATCAGTTGAACATAAACGCGCGGCGGCCGGGGTTTATATTACATCATCCCGGAAAATTCGGACTAAAAAAGGAGATTCAATGTCCTTTTTGAATATTAGTGATTCTAGCGGAGAAATGGAAGCCGTCGCATTTCCAGTTGTCTACAAAAAATACTCTCACCTTTTAGCTAATGGACAATTTGCTTTAATCGAAGGGAAAGTGGAAGAACGAGATGGCAAGCTTCAGTTTATTATTCAACAAGTGACGGAAATAGAAACATGGTTAAACACGAAAGCCAAGCAGGAATCCATTTTATATTTAAAAATAGTAGAGGAAAAACAAGACGAGCAGTCATTAAATCAATTAAAACAGATTTTTAAGGATAATATTGGAATGACAAAAGTTGTATTGCATTATGAAGCCACCAAGAAAACCATGAGACTGGGAAATGAATTTATGATTCAGCCTAGCAATAAATTAATGGATTTTTTGAGTGATTTTTTGGGCAGAGATAATGTCGTTTTGAAAGAATAATTCTTTACAACGCTTACAGATATGATATAGTGGTAAATGAGATGGGTGTGGTCTGACCACTAAAACAGACTAGTATTCATGTATTTAACGATTTCTTTTTGTACTAATATAAGGGGTGACATATCTTGACATTACGGGAAGAAGCATTACACATGCATCGAATTAACAAAGGAAAGCTAGAATCAAAATCAAAAGTACCTGTCAGAAATGCAAAGGATTTAAGTTTAGCGTATTCACCTGGCGTAGCCGAACCGTGTAAAGATATTTACGAAAAACCAGAAACGGTTTATGAATACACGATGAAAGGCAATATGGTTGCTGTCGTTACTGATGGCACAGCTGTCTTGGGCCTTGGAAATATTGGACCAGAAGCTGCCCTTCCAGTAATGGAGGGTAAAGCAGTATTATTTAAAAGCTTTGCTGGTGTCGATGCCTTCCCAATCTGTTTAAACACTACAGATGTCGAAAAAATAATTGAAACGGTTAAGCTCCTTGAACCGACCTTTGGCGGCGTAAATCTTGAAGATATCGCTGCACCAAATTGTTTTGTCATTGAAGAAAGATTAAAAAAAGAAACCAATATTCCTGTATTCCATGATGATCAACATGGAACGGCGATTGTTACTGCTGCAGGTCTTGTAAATGCGCTAAAGCTGATTGGCAAAAAAATAACTGAAATCAAGGTTGTTGCCAATGGTGCAGGAGCTGCTGGAATTGCCATTATTAAATTATTACACAGTTATGGAGTAAGAGATATTATTATGTGTGACACAAAGGGTGCCATTTATGAAGGCCGCCCTAATGGAATGAATGATGTTAAGGCAGAGGTTGCAAAATTCACAAATCGTGATAACCTTACTGGAAGTCTTGCAGATGTAATTAAGGGTGCTGATGTATTTATCGGTGTATCTGTTGCAGGAGCACTGACGAAAGAAATGGTTGCATCAATGAATAAAGATTCGATCATTTTTGCAATGGCTAACCCTAACCCAGAGATCATGCCGGATATAGCTAAAGAAGCAGGAGCAAGAGTAGTGGGAACTGGCAGATCAGATTTCCCAAATCAAGTCAATAATGTACTGGCTTTCCCAGGGATTTTCCGCGGGGCTTTAGATGTTCGTGCGACACACATAAACGAAGAAATGAAAGTGGCAGCTGTCGAGGCAATTGCCAGTTTAATAAATGAATCAGAACTAAATGAAGATTATGTCATCCCTGCACCTTTTGATCCGAGAGTTGCGCCAGCAGTTGCTGCAGCTGTAGCAAAAGCGGCTATGGAAACGGGGGTTGCCCGTATTAAGGTTGACCCTGAAGATGTGAAAGAAAAAACAATGAGGCTCGCTATTATTGGTAAAAGTGAGTGATTCGTAAGTGACCAATACTAAAGTATATCTAGAAATTGTTAAACAACTAAGAGAGATGATATCTGCAGATAATTTACAATCTGGAGATAAAATCCCATCTGAACGGGAATTGTCTGAGCGCCTGAATGTCGGGCGCTCTTCCGTTCGGGAAGCTTTAAGAGCATTAGAACTTCTCGGATTAATTGAAACACGGCGTGGTGAAGGTACGTATATTAGAGATTTTCGCGGAAATCAGCTAGTACAACTGCTAGGAACCTTCATTCTTCAAGACGAAAAAGCAAAATTAGATGTAATTGAAACAAAGAACTTAATAGAGATGGACTTCCTCCGTTTAGTTCTGAATAGAACGGATGAGAAGCGGTTATTAAGGGTAAAGAGCTTGGTTGAAGCCGGCCAATTAAATGATGATCAATTCTTTTTTCAGTTAGTAGAAATGGCAGATAACTATTTATTTTCTAGAATCTGGCTAATTTTAAAGGATTATTATAATTCGCTAAATTTAGAGAAAGTGGAGTATAATAGCAAAAGCTATTTATTGTTACTAGACGCATTGGTTGAAAAAGATGAGATTAAAACATTAACTGCATATCGGCAACTAAGAAATTTGTCTATTTTTACCGACAAATACTAACAGAATTTGAAGTATTTATCCTTTATAGTGATAGACAAGCAATCAAGCCCAATTTGATGTGGGCATTTTTAATGTTTAGGTGGTCTGACCAGTTTTTAAAAGGTTAGGTTTGAATTGTCATTATTTAAGGAAAGACTTCAATATAAGATCATAAAAACTTGCCGTTTGGCTTGATTTTTTCCAACGAGGGAGGTTTGGACAAATTGCTTAAAGACCTTTTTACAAAAAATACTCTTAAAAAGAAAAAATATGCAACGATTCCTACCGAGGCTGCGAAAAATGATGTACCTGAAGGAATTATGACTAAATGTCCATCGTGTAAAACCATAATGTATACAAAAGAACTTAATAAAAATTTGAAAGTTTGTATTACTTGTGGGTATCACTTCGGCATGAATGCAAAAGAGCGTATTGTCAGCTTTTTAGATGAAGGAAGCTTCGAAGAACTAAATGAGAATATGGTTTCTGAAAACCCGTTGAACTTCCCAGATTACCTTGAAAAAGTAGAAAAAGACCGTCTAAAAACAAAGATTAATGAAGCGGTAGTTACTGGCTGTGGAACAGTAAATGAAAATAAGATTGTCGTAGCGATTATGGATTCTACTTTTAGAATGGGAAGTATGGGTTCTGTTGTGGGTGAAAAAATCACACGTGCAATTGAAAAAGCGGATGAAATGTCAGTCCCATTTATTATTTTTACAGCCTCTGGCGGTGCAAGGATGCAAGAAGGCGTTCTTAGCCTAATGCAAATGGCTAAGACAAGTGTTGCATTAAAGCGATTTAGTGACAATGGCGGGCTAATTATTTCAATCATGACTCACCCAACAACGGGAGGCGTTTCAGCCAGCTTCGCGTCACTTGGGGATTACAATTTTGCTGAACCGGGAGCATTAATAGGTTTTGCTGGCCGCAGAGTAATCGAACAATCTATTCGTGAGGAACTGCCTGAAGACTTTCAAACATCAGAGTTTCTATTGAAGCATGGTCAACTCGACGCCATTATTTCTCGACTTGACTTAATTGACAAAATCACAAACTTACTTGAAATTCATCAACCAGGAGGTGAGCTCGAATGGTAGGAGAATTAGAATTTGAACGCCCGATCGTGCAATTACGGAATAAAATTGCCGAACTAAAAGAATTTACAAAAACGGCCGATGTTGATTTATCTTCTGAAATTGAAAAATTAGAATCAAGGCTTGAGAAACTTGAAAAAGATATTTATGACAATATTAAACCATGGGACAGAGTACAAATTGCTCGACATCCAAATAGACCGACCACATTAGACTATATTGAAAACCTCTTTGAAGGATTCTTTGAATGTCATGGGGACAGGTCATTTGGTGATGATGAAGCGATTGTAGGAGGGGTAGCTAAGTTTCATGGGTTGCCAATTACAGTTATCGGGCATCAAAGAGGCAAAGATACAAAAGAAAATATTCGCAGAAACTTTGGAATGCCTCATCCTGAAGGCTATAGGAAGGCACTTCGTTTGATGAAGCAGGCTGATAAATTTAATCGTCCGATTGTGTGCTTTATTGATACGAAAGGAGCCTATCCAGGAAAGGCTGCAGAGGAACGGGGACAAAGCGAAGCAATTGCGCGAAACCTGTTTGAAATGGCCGGGCTAAAGGTTCCAGTCATTTGTATCGTGATCGGTGAAGGGGGAAGTGGCGGTGCGCTTGCTTTAGGAGTAGGCAACCGGATGTATATGCTCGAAAATTCCACCTACTCCGTTATATCACCAGAAGGTGCTGCTGCAATCCTTTGGAAAGACTCTTCACTTTCCAAGAAGGCTGCAGAGTCGATGAAAATTACTGCGCCTGACTTGAAGGAACTCGGCATCATTGATGATATCATCCCTGAAATTAAGGGTGGCGCACATAGAGATGTAAAGGGTCAAGCTGAGGCAATTGATACCGTATTGAAAAAGTCCTTAAAAGAACTTCTAGATCTGAATGAAGAAGAACTTGTTGCAGATCGCTATAATAAATTTAGAACAATAGGTGAATATTCCTTTTTAAAGGATTATATTAGCATTTAAAAACGTGCTCCGTGAGAGCACGTTTTTAAATTTTCTTGGAGTTTTGCCATTTCACAATTATGTCACCGAAAATCCAAGAAATGTAAATGATTACGTTTCCATTTCTTGGTTAAGCGTTTGCAGTTGATAGATTATTCCGTCTATTAATTTTACTAATAGGATTGAGTTGTTATAGTTGTCTCTTTAATGGTATTTTATAAATATTCCCGGATTTTATGTAAATAATAAATGAAGTAATTGTATGAGTTAATCTTTTGTAATGAACTTATTATTCAGACATACATACTAATTTAAATCACATGAGGTGGTAGAAATGAAAAAAATTGGTGTTCTTACTAGTGGTGGAGATTCACCTGGAATGAATCCTGCAATTCGAGCGGTTGTTCGGAAAGCAATCTTTCATAACATAGAGGTTTACGGAATCTATGGTGGATATACTGGATTAATTTCTGGAAATATAAAAAAACTTGAACTCGGATCTGTTGGTGATATCATTCATCGCGGAGGTACCATGCTGCATACTGCACGCTGCCCAGAATTTAAAACACCAGAGGGACAGCAAAAAGGAATTGAGCAGTTAAAGGCACACGGTATTGAAGGGCTTGTTGTCATTGGTGGCGATGGTTCTTATCGTGGTGCAAGAGCTTTAACACAACAAGGTTATCCATGTGTTGGTGTTCCTGGAACAATCGACAATGATATTCCCGGTACGGAAGTAACCATTGGTTTTGATACAGCATTAAATACAGTTATTGATGCTCTAGATAAAATCCGTGATACGGCTACATCTCATGAAAGAACTTTTGTGATTGAGGTAATGGGGCGTGACGCAGGGGACATAGCTTTGTTTGCTGGACTTGCCGGTGGAGCAGAGACCATTCTTATTCCTGAAGAAGGCTATACAATGACTGAAGTTGCCGATAGACTTCGCAAAGGACAGGAACGTGGGAAAAAGCATAGTATCATTATTGTGGCTGAAGGGGTTTGCAACGGCAATGATTTTGCCAAACAGCTTAAAGAAGCAACGAACTTTGATACAAGAGTATCTGTACTTGGTCATATTCAACGCGGTGGTTCTCCTACTGCAGCTGACAGGGTTCTGGCAAGCCGCTTAGGGGCAAGAGCAGTAGAATTATTAATTGAAGGCAAGGGCGGCCGTGCTGTAGGGATGGAAAGTAATAGGCTCGTTGATTATGATATCGTGGAAGCATTAGAAAGAAAGCACAAGCTTGATCTAGACCTTGTGAAACTTTCAAAAGAATTGTCAATTTAAAAAAGTACTAGTTGAAATATAGGAGGAAACAAAAGATGTTGCGTAAAACAAAGATCGTTTGTACAATTGGTCCTGCAAGTGAAAGTGTAGAAAAATTGACTCAATTAATAGAATCTGGGATGAATGTGGCCCGCTTGAATTTTTCCCATGGTGATTTTGAAGAGCATGGACAGAGAATCCTAAATATCCGAGAAGCTTCAAAAATGACGGGAAAAACGGTTGCTATTTTACTTGATACAAAAGGTCCTGAAATTCGCACGAATAATATGGTAAACGGAGCAATTGAACTCAAATCAGGAGATAACATTATTATTTCGATGAACGAAGTAGAAGGTACTACTGAAAAGTTTTCAATTACATATCCTGGATTAATTGATGATGTTCATGTGGGATCAAAGATTCTATTAGATGACGGTCTGATTGGACTAGAAGTTCTAACGATTGATAAGGAACAAAATGAGATTCAAACAAAAATCCTTAACAGTGGAACCTTGAAGAACAAAAAAGGAGTCAATGTTCCAGGAGTATCTGTAAAACTTCCAGGTATTACAGAAAAGGATACAAACGATATTCTTTTCGGAATTGAACAGGGTATTGATTTTATAGCCGCTTCCTTTGTTAGACGTGCAAGTGATGTTCTAGAGATTCGCCAGATTCTAGAAGAAAAGCAAGCTACACACATTCATATTATTCCTAAGATAGAAAACCAAGAAGGCGTAGATAACATTGATGAAATCTTAGAAGTTTCCGATGGTCTAATGGTCGCACGTGGTGATTTAGGAGTTGAAATACCTGCTGAAGAAGTACCTCTTGTGCAAAAAATGTTAATAAAAAAATGTAATGCACATGGTAAACCTGTTATAACTGCTACACAAATGCTTGACTCTATGCAGCGTAATCCACGCCCAACACGTGCAGAAGCAAGTGATGTTGCCAATGCAATCTTTGATGGTACAGACGCCATTATGTTATCTGGAGAAACTGCTGCAGGAATATATCCGGTTGAAGCCGTTCAAACCATGCATAATATTGCTTCTAGAGCAGAACAGGCTTTAGACCATAAAGAAATTTTATCTGCCCGCAGCAAAGATACAGAACACAATCTAACGGATGCAATTGGTCAGTCAGTTGCTCATACAGCTCTAAATTTAGATGTGAATGCGATTATTACACCAACTGAAAGTGGTCATACTGCAAGAATGATATCTAAATACCGTACAAAAGCACCAATTGTTGCTGTGACAGCAAACGAGCATGTATGCCGCCGTTTAGCGCTTGTATGGGGTGTATATCCTCAACTCGGTAGAATGTGCAGCTCAACAGATGAAATGCTGGATAGCGCTGTTGAAGATAGTGTAAACAGCGGTCTCGTCAAACATGGTGATCTAGTTGTTATTACAGCTGGTGTCCCAGTTGGTGAAGCTGGTACAACGAACTTAATGAAAATTCATGTTGTCGGCGATATTATTACGAGAGCGCAAGGAATCGGCCGCAAATCAGCTTTTGGTAAAGTGGTTATCGCCCATAACGCGGGAGAGGCTATTGAAAAAGTAAAACCAGGTTCCATTTTAGTTACACTTGGTTCCGACCGTGATATGGTACCAGCAATTGAAAAATGCGCAGCCTTGATAACGCAAGAAGGCGGGTTAACCAGCCATGCTGCAGTTGTGGGACTTAACCTTGGGATTCCAGTAATAGTTGGTGTTGAAAACGCCCTAGAACTATTTAGAGATGGTCAAGAAATCACTGTAGACGCATCAAGAGGTGTCATTTATAACGGGCATGCAAGTGTGCTATAAGTAAGAAAAAGAAGGGAGATTCCCTTCTTTTTTCAATTATTCGGTATATAATAGATACAAGCATGTTTTTGAAGGGGATAGAAAAATGCGTTATTTAGCACTATTAATTATATTAATTCCGGCTATAGATATTGCTGTCCTATTGATATCAGGTAATACAATAGGTGTGTTTCCTACGATTGCTTTTATTATTATGACAGGAGTCATCGGAGCCTATTTAGCTAAGAGGGAAGGCTTACAGACCATAAAAAGAGCACAGGAACAACTCGCATATGGTCAAATTCCAGGGGATTCAGTACTAGATGGCATCTGTATACTAATTGGCGGAACTCTTTTATTGACACCCGGATTCATTACAGATATTGCTGGATTCTTATTGTTGTTCCCGCCGTCTAGAAAACCATTTAAGTTTTTAATGATTAATGCTCTGCGCAGGAGAATTGAAAAAGGCAATATTAAAATAATAAAATAAAAACGACTTAACGGCTGGGAATCAGATTAGCAACCGCTTTGATAAATAGGCGGAGGAATTCCGCTTAATTAGAAAATATGAATAAAAATCGCTTAAATAGACGGAGAAATTCCGTCTATTAACTAAAAAAACGTGAAAATGGGTAATTTTTCTCTGAATAGCCGGAAAAACTCCGCTTATTTATTCAGAAAAGAACCCCATTCAGCAAATAAGCGGGAATTCTCCGCTTATTTCCTTTTGACGGTTACTCGATTACTGATTCCTAATAAAGAAACTCACCAACTATGGTGAGTTTCTTTGTATATTAAATTTCTTTTCCTTTAATAAAGGTCCAAAGGTCGTGAAAAACTTTTGCACGGTAGAGTGTGCTTACGATTACTAGGGTAACTGGACCGACAATTAATCCAAGGAAGCCGATTAATTTGAATCCGACAAATAAGGCAATTAAGGTGGCTAATGGATCGAGCCCGATATTGGACGAAAGTATTTTTGGCTCCATAATTTGTCTCTGAACGATAACAAGTAAATAGAGTACTCCTAAACCCACTGCCAGTCCAATATCCCCTGTTATCACCTCATAAATGATCCATGGTACAAAAATAGCTCCGGTACCAAGATACGGAATAATGTCAACGATGCCCGTTATTAAAGCAATCGTAATGGCATAATCAACTCGGAGGACAAGCAGCCCAATTAAAATAATCACGGTTGTTATCGAAATAAGGGTCAATTGAGCCTTAAGAAAACCGAATAAAGCCTTTTGTAAATCAAGATATACAGATTTACCGCTAGATTTAGCTTTCTCTGGTAAAATGCTGCTTCCAATGCGTGAGAATCTGTGCCAATCCTTACTAATAAAGAAAGTTGCTAATAAGGAAAAAATTAGTACGGTTGCGGCGTTGGGAAACCATGACAGGATTACTGGAATATTGCCGAATAGATTTTGAATGAAATCTCCAACAGTGGATCCGATGGTTGCACCTACATTTTCAATATTAGAGATAATCGTATTTTGCTGCCCATCTTCTAATTGGTTAAACATGCTAGTTAGTTGATTATAAAGAGGAATAATTTGCGCAGTAATATACTCTTCGATGTAGCTTATTAACGTATCTAAGTGCTCAGGAACTACTCTAGCCAGGTAGTTTGCACCGGAAACAATTTCGGCCACTAACAGTGTAACTAAGCCTGCAGCGAAGGCGAAAATGATGATTAAAGCCGAAAAAACAGCTAATCCCCGGGGCATACGAAGTTTTTTTTCAAAAATGTTAACAATTGGATTGATAAAAAATGCAATAACAATCGCAATTAGAAATGGATAGGTCACTTTTGACAAATAATAAAATGATAGTAGTCCGAGAACCACAATGCCAATCACCAAGAAAAACCTAAACGTCCGATACAAGTACTTTTTATCCAATAACATACCTCCTTAAAAAGTCAATTAGGTAGCTTTAGTTTAACATTTTTTGTACAAAACTGCATGATTTTCCATATTAGGTCCAAAAGAAAAGGTGGATGAGATACATGTTAAATGAGTCAACATTGTTCCTATTACTTCTATTAATCATTGGTTTTATCGTAAAAAATAACTCTTTGTTGATTGCCATTATCGTTTTACTAGTATTAAAATTGAGCGGACTTGATTCAAAAACGTTCACCTTTATCCAGGGTAAAGGAATTAATTGGGGAGTTACCGTCATTACGATTGCAGTTTTAGCTCCAATCGCCTCAGGTGATATTGGCTTTAAGGATTTATCGAGTGCGTTTAAGTCACCTCTTGCATGGGTAGCTCTTATTTCTGGTATGATTGTAGCCTTATTAGCAAAGGGCGGAGTATCATTATTAGAACATGACCCTCATATAACAACTGCACTTGTTTTGGGAACCATTCTATCTGTATCCATATTCAAAGGCGTTGCGGTAGGCCCGCTAATCGGAGCGGGAATAGCATATACAGCAATGAAAATGATCGATTTTTTTCGATAGCTATTTTGTAAAATAATATTTTTTTGAACTTTTCACCCCCTTTTCATTCACAAAAATCTGATAATTGTTTATAATAGGACTTGAAAGCGTATCCTTTTTTACATAAGTTATATAAATATGCTAGATTACTTGTAAAGGGACTTTTTTATTGAGGAAAAGTTAATGGGCTTGTTGGATTTATCCCGAGCAAGCGCTCAATCTAGATATTTGTTTGAAAAAGAGGCGCTACAGAATTTCATGATAAAGTTTGAAATGAAGATTTTCTTTCAAAAGGCTGTGCATCATTATCGGGTTCAGCTGATAAAAATACTTCTTTTAACAAATGGGTAATGGGTAAAGGGGAAAATAGAACGAGAAGGAGAGATTTTCTATGACAGTAACACGTGGTCTTGAAGGGGTAGTGGCAACAACTTCTTCCATCAGTTCAATCATTGATGATACGTTAACGTATGTTGGGTATGGCATCGACGATTTAGCTGAAAATGCAAGCTTTGAAGAAGTAATTTATTTATTGTGGCACCGTCGATTACCAACTGAACCAGAATTAGCAGAACTAAAAAAACAGCTTGCTGAAAATGCAGCACTTCCACAAGAAGTAATTGAGCACTTTAAGATGTATCCAATTGAAAAGGTTCATCCAATGGCTGCTCTTCGTTCTGCAGTTTCTTTATTGGGCCTCTATGATGAAGAAGCAGACTTAATGGATTCAGAGTCAAACTATCAAAAGGCGATACGACTTCAAGCTAAAATGCCTGCAATCGTAACGACTTTTGCACGCGTTAGAAAAGGTCTTGAACCCATTGCGCCTAGAACGGATTTAAACTTTGCAGCAAACTTCCTTTACATGCTGTCTGGTCAAGAGCCTGATGAAATCGCTGTAAACGCTTTAGACAAAGCACTTGTTTTACATGCAGATCATGAACTTAATGCGTCTACATTTACAGCAAGAGTTTGTGTAGCGACTTTATCGGATGTGTATTCAGGCATTACAGCTGCGATTGGAGCTCTAAAAGGTCCACTTCACGGTGGTGCAAATGAAGCGGTAATGAAAATGCTTAAAGAAATTGGTACAATTGAAAATGTTGAGCCATATGTTCGTGGAAAACTTGAGAAGAAGGAAAAAATCATGGGCTTTGGACATCGCGTTTATCGCTCAGGAGATCCTCGTGCTAAGCATTTACGAGCAATGTCCAAGAAAATGACTGAGTTAACAGGTGAGCCTCATTGGTATGAAATGTCTGAAAAGATTGAGAGCATCGTTACTGGTGAAAAGAAATTGCCGCCGAACGTAGATTTCTACTCAGCGTCGATGTACCATAGCTTAGGAATTGACCATGATTTATTTACACCAATCTTTGCAGTAAGCAGGGTTTCAGGATGGCTTGCTCACATTTTAGAACAATATGATAATAATCGTCTAATTCGCCCACGTGCTGAATATACAGGTCCTGGGATGCAGACATATGTTCCAATTAACCAAAGAGGTTAATTAATATTTTACTTTTTTATAAAAAATTGTTCTAATAGGATTGTATGAAAAGGTTAATGAATTCGATTCTTTAACCTTGGATTCAATCTTAAGCAGGACAAAGGTCAAAATTAACTACGATGATACATAATCAGGAGGGAGAACAACTATGCAAGGCGAAAAAATTACGGTAACAAACGGAGTATTAAATGTACCAAACAATCCAATCATCCCATTTATCGAGGGTGACGGTATCGGACCAGATATCTGGGCAGCATCTGAAAGAGTATTAAATGCAGCTGTTGAAAAAGCTTACAAAGGCGAGCGTAAATTAGTATGGAAAGAAGTTCTTGCGGGAGAAAAGGCGTTTAACCAAACAGGTGAATGGCTTCCAAAAGAAACTCTTGATGTGATCAACGAATATTTGATTGCAATCAAAGGTCCACTTACTACTCCTGTTGGCGGCGGAATTCGTTCATTGAACGTAGCACTGCGTCAAGAATTAGATTTGTTTGTATGCTTACGACCTGTAAGATGGTTTGAGGGCGTTCCTTCACCAGTTAAGCGTCCACAGGACACTGATATGGTAATCTTCCGTGAAAATACTGAAGATATTTATGCTGGAATTGAATATGAAAAAGGTTCAGAAGCGGTTAAGAAAGTAATCGACTTCCTTCAAAACGAAATGGGTGTTAACAAAATTAGATTCCCAGAAACGTCTGGTATCGGAATTAAGCCAGTTTCTGAAGAAGGAACAACACGTTTAGTACGTGCAGCTATTAATTATGCTATTAAAGAAGGCCGTAAATCTGTTACCCTTGTACACAAAGGGAATATCATGAAATTCACAGAAGGCGCGTTCAAAAACTGGGGTTATGAACTTGCTGAGAAAGAATTCGGTGATAAAGTATTTACATGGGCTCAATATGACCGTATTAAAGCAGAACAAGGTACAGACGCTGCAAACAAAGCACAAAGCGATGCTGAAGCAGCGGGCAAGATTATCGTGAAAGACGCGATTGCTGATATCTTCTTACAGCAAATCCTTACACGTCCACGTGAATTTGATGTAGTTGCAACAATGAACTTAAATGGTGACTTCATTTCTGACGCTCTTGCAGCACAGGTAGGCGGAATCGGAATCGCTCCTGGAGCAAACATCAACTATGAAACTGGACATGCGATTTTCGAAGCAACACATGGTACTGCACCTAAATATGCAGGTCTTGATAAGGTAAACCCTTCATCTGTTATTTTATCAGGTGTGTTATTACTGGAGCACTTAGGCTGGAATGAAGCAGCTAAAATGGTTATTAAATCAGTAGAAAATACGATTGCTTCTAAAGTAGTAACCTATGACTTTGCTCGTCTAATGGATGGAGCAACAGAAGTTAAAACATCTGAATTTGCAGATGAATTAATTAAGAATATGGAGTAATTTAGAAGGCAAAAGCACCTAGAAGATGAAGCTTGAAAAGGTAATCAGGGCTGTTTTCGAACAGCCCTTTCGAATATCGACAATAATACTTTCAAAGGGGAGAGTTTTAAAATGTCATTAAAACGTAAAAAGGTTTCCGTAATTGGCGGAGGTTTCACAGGTGCTACAACTGCATTCTTACTAGCTCAAAAAGAATTAGGGGATGTCGTACTAGTTGATATCCCACAAATGGATAACCCGACAAAAGGAAAAGCATTAGATATGCTTGAAGCAAGCCCAGTACAAGGATTTGATGCCAATATCACTGGTACTTCAAATTACGAAGATACACGTGATTCTGATATCGTTGTGATTACAGCTGGTATTGCTCGTAAACCTGGAATGAGCCGTGATGATTTAGTTCAAACAAACCAAAAGGTAATGAAGAGTGTTACACAGGAAATCGTAAAGCATTCTCCAAACTGTACAATTCTTGTTTTAACAAACCCAGTTGATGCAATGACTTATACTGTTTTTAAAGAATCTGGATTCCCTAAAAATCGTGTAATTGGACAATCTGGTGTATTAGATACAGCACGTTTCCGTACATTCGTAGCACAAGAATTAAATCTTTCGGTTAAAGATATTACTGGCTTTGTTTTAGGTGGTCACGGTGATGATATGGTTCCTCTTGTCCGTTATTCCTATGCTGGTGGTATTCCGTTAGAAACTTTAATCCCTAAAGACCGTTTAGAAGCAATTGTCGAGCGTACTAGAAAAGGCGGCGGAGAGATCGTGAACCTTCTAGGAAACGGCAGTGCTTATTATGCTCCTGCAGCATCTCTTGTTGAAATGTGCGAAGCAATCTTAAAAGACCAGCGTCGCGTACTTCCTTCCATCGCATACCTTGAGGGTGAATTTGGTTACGAAGGTATCTATCTAGGAGTACCAACAATCCTTGGTGCAAACGGAATAGAAAAAGTTATCGAACTTGAACTAACTGCAGAAGAAAAGACAGCCCTAGATAAATCAGTTGAATCTGTTCAAGCTGTAATGAAAGTATTAGTGTAAGAGATTAAAATTCGGGGAAAAACTTCCCCGAATTTTTTCGACTAATAATGAAATCGCTTACAATTGAAAGGAGCGTAAAAGAATGCTTTTAGGTAAGAAAAGAAAACTTGGTAGAGAAATAAAAGAGATGTCTGTGGGAGAAAAGTTAGCCTTAACTGAAAAAATCGAAGATAAGGATATTCTTCTGTATCTAGGTCTTACCGATGATGCAAACCCGCTATATATTCAGCATGATTACGCATCACAAACTCCCTTCAAAAAACCGATTGTTCCTAGTATTATGCTAACTGGAATGATCACCTCGGCTATTTCAAAATATTTACCTGGTCCAGGAAGTCATATTTTAAGCCAGGATATTCAATTTCCTAAGCCTGTGTATCACTATGCCACGGTCCATCTATTATTAGAAGTTATCGAAGTCAATCATGATGACCATACAGTTAAGATTACAGTTGTCGGCACAAACGAAAAAGAGGAAGTTGTGATTTCTGGGCAACTGAAGGTTTGTCCACCTCATCGCTTAGGTGGAATGGATGGCAATGTATTAGATAATTTTTAAAATTAGTAAGGAATGTACCCACATTCCTTTTTTTGTTGCCGGGTTTGGAAGTGGGTATTCTAAATGGTTCTATATTATAATGGAGTAAGGTATGGCAAAATAGATAAAATTCTCGGAGGTTACTATGAAAAATAAGGTACTTGTTGTAGACGATGAACAATCAATTGTAACGTTGCTTCATTATAATTTGGAACAAGCAGGTTTCGACGTAATCACGGCAATGGATGGATTAAAGGGTAAACAACTAGCGGAAACAATGGCACCTGATATCATTGTTTTGGACCTGATGCTACCGAAAATGGATGGAATTGAAGTGTGTAAACAGCTGCGTCAACAAAAAATTATGACTCCCATCCTAATGTTAACGGCGAAAGATGATGAATTTGATAAAATATTGGGTCTGGAACTAGGTGCAGATGATTATATGATTAAGCCTTTTAGCCCAAGAGAAGTTGTTGCCCGAGTGAAAGCAATCCTAAGAAGAATTCAGATACAAACAATTAATAATGAAGCGGAACAAAATGATGGGGGAACGATTGTGCTAGGGAAACTTCAAATTTTCCCAGAGAAATTTGAAGCTTATTTTAATAATCAACTATTGGAATTAACCTTAAAGGAATACGAATTGCTGCATTATTTAGCTCAAAATAAAAATCGCGTTTTAACTCGCGACCAATTGTTAAGTGCTGTTTGGAATTATGAATTTGCTGGCGATACTCGTATTGTAGATGTTCACATTTCACACCTGCGTGAGAAAATTGAAGTGGATACGAAGAAACCAGTTTATATTAAAACTGTCCGAGGACTGGGTTATAAACTCGAGGAGCCGAAGAATGAATGAACAATTTCCGTACAAAGCTTCTTATTGCACTAATTAGTTTAATCATAATCGGATTAATTGGATTGGAAATTTTACTTGGTCAGCTTTTTAAAAGCTATTACCTTGATACATATAATGAACGCTTAGATAAAGAGAGCAATCTTTTAAGCTTGTACATTGAAAATAACGGTGGAGTGAACTCAATCGATCAACAAGAGGTATTAGAAATCAGCAGTATGCTAAATGTAAGACTTGCGCTTACGGATACGAAAGGTCAGATTCTTTTTGATAGTGGGGAAAACACTTCAAATATAAATGGGATTAGAGAAAATATTAATGAGGTCTTAAAGGAAAAACCAAAAAATGAGACGAAACTTGTTGAGCGTGAGAAATACGACTTACACTATTCATGGAAACCGCTAATAAAGGCAAATGAAAAAGAAGGGTATTTGTTCATTTTTACGAAAACAAGTGAACTTAAAAAAGCATATAGCCAAATTTGGTGGATCCTATCAATTAGCTTATTAATCGTGTTTATTGTTTTTATCTATCTTGGATATAGAATAACAGTAAGGTATACAAAACCCTTAGATTCTGCCACTACTGTCGCCATTGAATTAGCGAAAGGTAATTACCGGGCTAGAATAGAAGGCAATGAATTAAAGGAGACCAGTATGTTGAGTATGTCTATCAATATATTGGCCCAAAATCTGCAAGAAATGAGTAAAGCCCAAGAAATACAGCAAGACCGCATAAGTGCACTAATTGAAAATATGGGTGCAGGACTACTTTTAATTGACAGCCGCGGGTTCATTAATCTAATCAATAAGGGCTACGCCGACATCTTTCATGTGAACCCTGCTGACAACTTAAATAAACTATATTACGAAGTAATAGAACAAGAGGAAATCTGCAATATCATTGCAGATGTTTTTAGAACAGAACAAAAAGTCAGGAAACATCTACTGTTTCCATTGGGAATCGAGAGAAGATACTTTGATGTTTATGGGATACCGATTATTGGGATAAATAATGTGTGGAAAGGTGTTTTGCTCGTTTTTCATGACATTACGGAGATTAAAAAACTTGAACAAATGAGAAAAGACTTTGTTGCCAATGTATCGCATGAATTAAAAACGCCAGTTACCTCCATTAAAGGTTTTTCTGAAACGTTGTTAGATGGTGCCATGAACAATCAAGATACGCTAGAAGCATTTTTATCAATTATTAATAAAGAAAGTGACCGTATGCAGTCACTTATTCAAGATTTGCTTGATTTTTCTAAAATTGAGCAGCAAGAATTTAAGTTGAACATTCAGGACTTTGACTTGTATGTATTAATAAACGAAGTAATAACTATGCTTAATAAAAAAGCCAAATCCAAAGATATCCGTCTAGACCTTGAGTTTCAGAGGGAAGAATTATATATACAAGGAGATCATGATCGCTTAAAACAAGTATTTATTAATTTGATAAGTAATGCGATTTTGTATACCCCGCCAAATGGACATGTCATCGTTTCACTGTTTGATTACGAGAGAAAAGTAAAAATTCATGTAAAAGACTCGGGAGTAGGAATTAAACAAGAAGAAATTCCACGAATCTTTGAACGATTTTATCGTATTGATCGTGCAAGAAGCCGGGATTCTGGCGGGACAGGTCTTGGATTAGCTATCGTAAAACATTTAGTTGAAGCACACCATGGAAACATCTCCGTGAGAAGTACCCTTGGTGAGGGCAGTGAGTTTATTATCGAACTACATAAATATATGAATTAACACAGAAATGGGGTAAATGGATGGAAAAGAAGAAATTAGTATTAATAGATGGAAATAGTATCGCGTACCGTGCGTTCTTTGCACTGCCCCTGTTAAATAACGATAAAGGCATACATACAAACGCTGTATACGGCTTTACAATGATGCTAAATAAGATAATAGAAGATGAAAAGCCCTCCCATATACTAGTGGCATTTGATGCAGGGAAGACAACATTCCGCCATAAGACATTTGTTGAATATAAGGGCGGAAGGCAAAAAACACCTCCTGAATTATCCGAGCAATTCCCTTATATTCGAGAGCTTCTTGACGCATTTGGAATAAAAAGGTATGAACTTGAAAATTATGAGGCAGATGACATTATTGGCACTCTCTCATTATCTGCGGAAAATGAAGGTTATGAAATCAAAGTGATTTCAGGAGATAAAGATTTAACTCAACTTTCCTCTGAACATACAACAGTGGGAATTACGCGTAAAGGGATTACTGATATCGAGGAATACACACCTGCACATGTGATGGAGAAGTATGGATTAACACCGGAGCAAATTATCGATATGAAGGGGTTAATGGGTGATCCTTCAGATAATATACCTGGTGTACCAGGTGTTGGAGAAAAAACAGCGATTAAGCTGCTGAAGGAATTTTCAACCTTAGAGAAATTACTAGAATCCATTGACCAAGTGACAGGAAATAAGTTAAAAGAAAAGCTTGAAGAGTTTAAGGACCAAGCAATGATGAGCAAGGAGCTTGCCACGATTGAAAGGCAGGCGCCAGTAGAAATATCTGTAGAAAATGCCGCTTACGAGGGATTTAAAAGAGAAAAAGTTGTAGCAATATATAAGGATCTCGGCTTCCATTCTTTATTGGAAAAATTAGCTGGAGATACAGCAAGTATTGAACAGGTTGAACTCGAAGATATAGATTTTGTAACGCCCGATGTGATAACAGATGATTTATTTGCGGATGATAATTATTTTTATGTTGAGATGCTCGAAGATAATTATCATTATGCTGATATCATTGGTTTTTCACTGGTGAATGAAAATGGATATTATTATTTACCAACAGATTTAGCCATTCAGTCTGATAGTTTTAAAAAATGGGCTGAAGATGAATCAAAAAAGAAAACCGTCTACGATGCAAAGCGTTCAGAGGTTTCGTTAAGAAGGCATGATATCCATTTAAAAGGTGTTAATTTTGATACGTTAATGGCTTCCTATATCATTAATCCATCTGAAAGTGTTGATGACCTTTCGACTATCGGCAAAAAGTATGGAATGACAATTCAATCTGATGAGTCATTCTACGGAAAAGGGGCTAAGCGGAAAATACCAGAGGCAGGGCTGGTAGCGGAGCACTTAGTTCGAAAAAGTCTTGCCATGTTTGATTTAAAACAAAAGTTAGAAGATGAATTAAAAACAAATGAACAATATGAATTGTTTACTGAACTGGAAATGCCATTATCACTTATTCTGGCTGATATGGAATCGTGCGGAATTAAAGTCGATAAGGAACGTTTGCAAAGAATGGGCAGTGAACTTCATGACAGACTTATCGATATCGAAGGAATTATCTATGAATTAGCCGGTGAGAAGTTCAATATTAATTCCACCAAACAATTAGGTGTGATTTTATTTGAGAAACTAAATCTTCCAACCTTTAAGAAAACGAAAACGGGATATTCCACATCAGCTGATGTTTTGGAAAAGCTGGCAAATGATCATGAAATCATTGAGTATATCCTTCATTACAGACAGTTAGGTAAGCTTCAATCTACTTATATTGAAGGTTTACTAAAAGTGATTCATCCTAAAACAGGTAAAATTCATACGCGATACCAACAGACATTAACTGCGACAGGCAGATTAAGTTCGATTGACCCAAATCTACAGAACATACCGATTCGATTAGAAGAGGGGCGGAAAATTCGCCAAGCCTTTGTACCATCAGAGCCAGGTTGGATTATTTTTGCAGCCGATTATTCGCAAATCGAGCTTAGGGTTCTAGCGGACATTGCCGGCGATGAAAAACTGATTCAAGCATTTAAGGATGACCTCGATATTCACACGAAAACCGCAATGGATGTTTTCCACGTGAAAGCCGAAGAGGTAACATCCAATATGAGACGCCAGGCAAAGGCGGTTAACTTCGGGATTGTTTATGGTATTAGTGATTATGGACTTTCTCAGAGTCTGGGTATTACACGTAAGGATGCCGGTTTATTTATTGACCGCTATCTGGAAAGCTATCCTGGTGTAAAGGAATATATGGATGATATCATTCATTCAGCTAAACAAAAAGGCTATGTAACTACCCTTTTGCAAAGAAGAAGGTATATTCCTGAAATTACGCATCGTAATTTTAATATCAGAAGCTTCGCTGAAAGAACGGCAATGAACACTCCGATTCAGGGGAGTGCGGCTGATATTATTAAAAAGGCAATGATTGATATGGCTGAAGCCTTGAAGGATTATGGGTTAAAAACAAGACTCCTTCTCCAAGTGCACGATGAACTTATCTTTGAAGCACCAGAAGAAGAGATTGAAACATTGAAGAAATTAGTTCCTGATGTAATGGAAAATGCCCTCGAATTAAAGGTGCCATTAAAAGTAGACTATTCTTATGGCCCGACGTGGTTTGACGCAAAATAAGGGGGATATATATGCCGGAACTTCCAGAAGTAGAAACTGTAAGAAAGACGTTAAAACAGCTTGTTTCACATAAACAAATTGAGAATATAACCGTACATTGGCCGAAAATCATCAAAAATCCAGTTGAGGTTGAGCAATTCATTGATGCTCTTAAAGGAGAAATCATTGAGGATGTTGGTCGAAGGGGAAAGTTCCTAATTATCTACACACAAACCTTCGCTTTAGTTTCCCATTTAAGGATGGAAGGCAAATATGGGCTTTATCCAAAGGAAGAACCTTATGATAAACATACGCATGTTATCTTTCATTTTACCGATGGAAGTGAATTGCGTTATCGGGATGTCCGTAAATTTGGAACAATGCACTTATATAAAAAAGGGGAGGAATTTCTAAAACCTCCGCTTATTGACCTTGGACCCGAACCGTTTTCAAAAGAGTTTACCAAGGAATATTTGTCTATGAAGCTGAAAAAGACCAACAGGAAGGTGAAACCAGCACTCCTGGATCAAAAAGTCTTTGTTGGACTTGGAAACATCTATGTGGATGAAGCCTTATTCCGTTCTGGCATTCATCCAGAACGAATTGCAAATTCTCTGAGTGAAAAAGAATTAACATTGCTGCATCGGGAGATTGTTAAGACCTTAGAGGAAGCGGTCAAAAAAGGTGGAAGTACCATTCGCTCCTACGTAAACTCGCAAGGGGAAATTGGGATGTTCCAACTTGAATTATATGCTTATGGTCGTAAAGGGGAAGAGTGTAAAAAGTGTGGAACCCCATTAGAAAAAACGACAGTAGGGGGACGTGGGACTCATTATTGTCCTGTCTGCCAAAAACTATAGGCCGTAGAAGTGTACTGACAATTTAATAACAAAGGATAGGCTCCTCCCATATACTATCGTAGTGATTGACGGAAGGAGCCCTAGACATCATGTTTCAATTGTTCTCACTTCTCCTGCTGGCTTTTGCTCTCAGTCTTGATAGCTTTAGCGTAGGGTTTACGTATGGACTAAGAAAAATGGTACTGCCACTTAAATCAGTACTCATCATTGCAACCTGTTCAGCAATTTCCTTAATGATTGCAGTGTCAATTGGTCATGGCCTGGCAAAAATCTTTTCTCCGAATATTACAGCAAGCCTTGGGGGATTCATCCTAATCGCTCTTGGCGCCTGGGTATTGTATCAATTTTTTAGGCCGGAAAAAGAAAAGGATGCAGAACTACTCGAACATGAAAAGCTAATTATTAATTTTGAAATCCGCTCGTTAGGAATAGCCATTAATATTTTAAAAAAACCAATGACAGCGGACTTTGACCGTTCGGGTACGATTACTGGAATCGAGGCATTCATGCTGGGTTTTGCCTTATCTATAGATGCGTTTGGTGCAGGAATCGGGGCAGCCATGCTTGGCTTTTCACCCTTATATTTAGCTCTTAGCGTTGCTGTAAAGAGTTCTTTATTTCTCCTATTGGGAATAAAGAGTGGTGTATTTTTTCATAAATTTAACTTAGTCCAAAAGTTTACCTTTTTACCGGGGGTCTTGTTAATTATCATCGGTATAATGAAATTATGATCTGTGGAAAGGAAAAGAGTATGTCACTAGTAATCGGACTAACAGGCGGAATAGCCAGTGGAAAAAGTACAGTTTCAAATATGCTGAAAGAAATGGCCATCACTGTCATTGATGCAGACGTAGAAGCCCGCCTTGCTGTTGAAAAAGGAGAACCAGCCTATCAAAAAATCATTGATGAATTCGGTGACGATATTTTACTGCCTAGCGGAGAAATTGATAGGGTAAAACTGGGTTCGATCATTTTTCATAACGCTGAAAAAAGACAACTCTTAAATGGCATTGTTCATCCTGAAGTTAGAAAAAGGATGAATAATCAAGTTGAGGCAGCCAGGGCTCGCGGGGAACAGGTCATCGTCCTCGATATTCCCTTGCTGTTTGAAAGCAAACTAACACATATGGTGGAAAAAACAATCCTTGTATATGTAGATAGAGATATCCAGTTAAAAAGACTGATGGAACGTAATGCCCTATCACTTGAGGATGCAGAGGCAAGAATTAAATCACAAATGCCCCTTTCAGATAAAGTACCATTAGCCGACGCCGTCATCAATAATAATGGTGCCATTGAGGATACAAAAAAACAGGTAATTGAGGTTTTGAATGCGTGGGGAATAGCATTGACTTAAATTAGAAGGGGGAACCCTTCTCAGATTGTCGAGAAAGGGTATCTTTCTCGGCAATTTTTTATTTAAACAAAGACTAACCTACGATTTTTTTGAAAAATTCCTGCCTGCTCAATGGCCTGTTGATTTCCGCTCCAGGTGCTTCGCTTTCCGCGGGCGTGCCGGGAAGCCTCCTCGGCGCTGAAGCGCCTGCGGGGTCTCCCCCTGCCCCGTACTCCCGCAGGAGTCTTCGCACCTTCCGCTCCAATCAACAGGGGTGCATTAACTTAGAATTGCCACACACTTTTTCCAGCCTAAACAAGTGTGTGGCAATCTTTTTTATATTTTGGCATGCTGCGGTGAGTAACACTTGCTCACTCGCATTATGCAATCCCCGTAACTTTAAATAGCGAAGCCCATCCAGTTCTTTTGAATCTGCGAAGCTTCGCTCTACTTTTTCCTTTAGAGGCTTTTTTCCATGGTTTTCCCAATCTTCCTCAATTGCTTTGTTTAGATCTCCTACGTATTCGGTGTTTCAATTTCCACTTCGACTCTAGTGAATTTATTTTTATTTGCGTTCGCTTTAAGGTGCGTGGAATCAGTAAACAAAACTCTTCCTCCAACCATCTTGTTGTAGCACTAGGAAGACAATATCATCAAAAATTTCCTGAAATATATTCGTATCTTTAAAACGGGTACGCCGGTTCCAGCTTATAGTTGAATGATGGGGTACCAGATCGTTTAGCTTTAGTCCTAGGAACAATCGATAAGCTTAATCCACCGTACTATTAATATTAATAGTATTATATCAAATTAACGCGGTGAACTGTTAAAGTTATTGAAAATAAAGTCTCCTTTTCTGTAAGATTGGTGCCATTATCAAGATAGCAAGGAGTGGATTGGAGCGAAAGGTGCTTGACTCCTGCGGGATGTAGAGGAAAAGTCGAGACCCCACAGACGCGCAGCGTCGAGGAGGCTCGACTTCCTCCCCGCGGAAAGCAAGCACCTGTAGCGGAAAGGAACGGTCCATTTGTATACAAAAAACAACATTCTATAAGAAAAGAGCCAAAATAAAAGACTGTCGAGAGTTTCTCGACAGCCTGAGAAGGGGGAACCCTTGTTTGGATTTTGAGTAGGGGTTAAGTAATAATCGATGATTATGCCTATATTTCGTTACAAATGACCTATGTTGTAAAACATTTTAAAAAATCCGCACTTTATATATCACTTATTTAATTAAATGTGTTATACTAATTACATCAAATTAAGTTAACAAGTATAACATATTACGGAAGGGGCCGTGAAATGAAGGCGAGAATTGCAATTAATGGTTTTGGGAGAATTGGAAGGATGGTTTTTAGAAAAGCGATCCTTGAAAATAAGCTGGATATTATTGCTATCAATGCAAGCTATCCATCGGAAACGCTGGCTCATTTAATCAAATATGATACGGTTCATGGTGCATTTCAAGGGGATATTATTGCATTAGACGATGAGCTAATTGTGAACGGTAAACGAGTTAAATTACTTAATAATCGCAATCCAGAGCAACTTCCATGGAAAGAGTTAAATATCGATGTAGTAATTGAAGCAACCGGAAAATTTAACTCACGTGATAAAGCTAGTTTGCACTTAGATGCAGGCGCGAAAAAGGTAATTATAACTGCACCGGGCAAAAATGAGGATATTACGATTGTGATGGGAGTTAACGAAGAAAAACTCGATATTACGCAACATGATGTTATTTCTAATGCTTCTTGTACAACTAACTGTCTTGCACCTGTAGCAAAAGTGCTAGATGAAAAGTTTGGTATCGAAAATGGTCTGATGACCACGATTCACTCCTATACAAATGATCAGCGCAACATCGATAACCCACATAAAGATTTGCGTAGAGCTAGAGCATGTGGACAATCTATCATTCCAACTTCTACAGGTGCTGCTAAAGCGTTGTCACTTGTATTACCTCAGTTAAAGGGTAAACTGCATGGGATGTCACTTCGTGTACCTACACCAAATGTTTCGCTAGTGGATTTAGTTGTTGATTTGAAACAAGATGTTACGATTGATGATATTAATCAAGCATTTGTTGAAGCTAAAAATGGTTCGTTGCAGGGAATCCTAGATTTTACGATGGAACCACTTGTATCAGTAGATTTTAATACAAATCCGTACTCTGCAATCATTGACGGACTATCAACCATGGTAATGGGTGACAGGAAAGTAAAAGTGCTGGCATGGTATGATAACGAATGGGGTTATTCTTCCCGTGTCGTCGATCTTACTTTATATGTTGCACACCTAATGGCGAATTCAAATCAAGTGAAAGTTGGATAAGACAAAAAATGCTGTCAATTGACAGCATTTTTTTTGTGGCTTTTTACTAACGATTGCATAAAATAAGTTGAACTTCGTTTTTTTTTTCTGAAGAGAAAAGCCCTTTAAACATTGTTACGAAAAGATTGTAAAAAAAATTAGATTGATAGGTTGCAAAAAAAATATAAACTTAGTATACTAGTCATCGTGAACTTCTTGAAATTAGGTACCTATTAATTACTTAAAGGGTTAGGACCTCTCTGGACTAACTTTCCCCCGTGGTAATTACGCAGGCACCGTCAATATAAGGATTTCAGGAATGAAGCGAAAATGTTTAGAGGGGGAAAAATGAATATGGAAACAATGGGACGTCACGTGATCTCTGAATTATGGGGATGCGATTTTGAAAAATTGAATGATATGAATTTTATTGAACAAACTTTTGTCGAAGCAGCTCTTAAATCAGGTGCGGAAATTCGCGAGGTTGCATTTCATAAATTTGCACCACAAGGCGTAAGCGGTGTTGTTATTATTTCTGAATCGCACTTAACAATTCACAGTTTTCCTGAGCACGGCTATGCAAGCATTGATGTTTATACTTGCGGCGATTTAAACCCAAATGTAGCAGCAGATTATATTGCAGAAGCTTTGAATGCACAAACTCGTGAAAATATTGAAATTCCACGTGGTATGGGTCCTGTTCATGTAAAACAGGCAAAAGCTCTTTAATTCTAAAATAAAAAACGACGAGAGGTGTATTTTTAGTACACCTCTTTTTATTTTTTTCTCAAAGTATTGTAAACTAAGGGTAAAGTATATTTCTGGAGGCTGCACATGTCTATAATTCGTGACTTATTTATTCGTTTTACTAAAAAAATCGAAACGACTGATGATCAAAAGGATAGTTCATTAAGTACACATTATTACAAAGCAACATTCAATCAAGTTTTTCAATCCGTTGAGGAATTATTTAAGCAAGATGCAGATTGTCGAATTGTTACGGTTTCCAAAGATCATGGAGAGATTGCGGTGGAAGTTAATAAACCAATACCTTGTTTCTTAATCGTAACGGTGATATCTGTTAGAGGTATGGAAACAGCTGTTGACTTTAATATTTCTTCTGAAAAGTTTTCACCGATTGGCCTGTATCCGATTTTAAGAAAAAGATTAATTTCCTATTACGAGAAAATGAACAAAGTACATACTCTTGTCAGAATTGGAAAAAGCTCATAATACTTCTTGTGTTACCGTTTTCTTTTGAATAAGATAAAAGAATAGATATTTATACTTATGTATGGATTGATTTGGGAGTTGATCAAATGAAGTGCCCTTCATGTCAAAATTATGGTACACGTGTGCTTGATTCCCGGCCGGTAGATGAGGGTCGTGCAACCCGAAGAAGGCGAGAGTGTGAAGAATGTGGATATCGTTTCACGACATTCGAAAAGATTGAAGAAATTCCACTTATTGTCGTCAAAAAGGAAGGTACTAGGGAAGAATTCAGCCGTGATAAAATTTTACGAGGCTTAATCAAAGCGTGTGAAAAACGCCCTGTTGCTTTAAAAGAATTAGAAGATATTACCCAAGGGGTAGAAAAGGAACTACGCAGTCAAGGAATTTCAGAGATAAAAAGTGAATTGATTGGTGAAATGGTCATGGACAGGCTTGCACATGTGGATGAAGTGGCATATGTGCGCTTTGCCTCTGTTTACCGTCAATTTAAAGATATAAATGTTTTTATTCAAGAATTAAAAGAACTGATAAACAAGGAGAAATCCTAAGGAGCTAAAGAACGTCTTTGGCTCTTTATTACTTTTTATTAAAGGGTGAATGTAATGGCGCAGCATTGGCAGGAATTGATTCCGATTGACCGTTACCTTGTTACGTCAAGTGGATTGCTGCATGAATATGATCGTAAAGTGCTTACTTTTTTGTATCAGCCCTTAATCGGCTCAACATGTTTGAGCTTATATATGACACTTTGGGCTGAACTTGATGAAAATAGATTGTGGTCTGAATCCTCCACCCATCATTTATTGATGAATTTATTAAGTGTCAATTTAAAGGATATACATGAGGCAAGATTGAAACTAGAGGGGATTGGGCTATTAAAAACCTATGTAAAAACAGATGAAAGCGGACGTTCTTTCATTTATGAAATCCACCCCCCGCTAAACCCGGAGCAATTCTTCCTTGATGGTATGCTAAATATTTATTTATATCGAAAAATAGGGAAGAATCATTTTTCAAGACTAAAACGATTTTTTAGCATCCCCAAAAAGCCAATGGAAGAAGATTATTTGGATGTGACAAGAGCGTTTCAGGATGTGTTTGCTTCTGCAACGCCTGGCAGTCTTCAGTATATGCAGGAGCATTCCGAAGACTTGGAGGCAGAACCTGCTCAAGAATTTATTGGGAGATCAGATCAAAAACCAATTCAAATTGACACTTCAACCTTTGATTTTGAGATGTTAATGGCCGGTCTTAATGAATCACTAGTCCCTCAAAAGTCACTTACTAAAAAGGTTAAAGAGGTTGTTAGCAACCTTGCCTTTCTCTATGGTATTAGTCCTATTGAAATGAAGAACTTTATTCTAGGGGCTATTAATGAAAACGATGAAATTGATATCGAGGATCTTCGAAAAGGTGCACGAGATTGGTATCAATTTGAAAATTATGATCAACTCCCGAGTTTGATCAATCGAACACAGCCGGCTGTACATCAGGTTCAATTAACGGAACCTAAGACTCAAGAAGAAAAATTAATTCGTTATTATGAAACTACACCGCCGATTGTCACTTTTAAGGAACTATCAGGCGGGGTAGAACCTTCTGTGGCGAATTTAAAAATATTAGAAGAAATCATGATAAAATATAAACTTCCACCTGGCGTTGTAAATGTATTAATTGAAGTTGTGCTGAGAAAAACGGACATGAAATTTACAAAGAATTTTGTTGAATCCATTGCCAGCCACTGGGCACGACTTAAAATAAAGACAGTGAAGGACGCAATGGAGGCTGCTAGAAAAGAAGAACGCAGCTTTAAAGAGAGTAAAAAGACAGGGAAAGCTACGAACAAAAAACCAATTCGAACAGAGGTCTTACCGGATTGGTTTGAAGAGAATGGAAAAGAGAGTGTAAAAGATTCGAAGCAGGATGACCCAGATCTTGAAGCGAAAAAACGTTCCATTGAAGAAAAACTAAAAGCCTTTCGAAAATAGAGGGTGAGGATAATTGGAAAAAATAAATCGAACACTTAAGCGTTTAGCCTCAAATGAAAGTTTTCAGAAGCGCTATGAAGAGCAGCGGAAGCAAGTGCTAAATCACCCTGAAATTCATGCCTTTCTGACAGAGCATCAAAATGAACTAGATCAGGGTACGATTGAAAAAAGCATGAGTAAGCTTTATGAATATACCCAGCAAAGTATAGAATGTAATCGGTGCGAGAGTCTGGAGGGTTGTGTGAATTTCATGAAAGGCTTTCACCCTGATTTGGTGCTGGTTCGTAATTCAATCGATGTTGTTTATAAACGCTGCCCTAGAAAAGTTATGGCGGATGAACAAAAGAAAAACCAAAAGCTTATCAAAAGTCTATACGTGCCAAGAGACATATTGGAAGCTACCTTTGAGGACTTTGAGGGTGACTTGGGTCGTTTAGATGCGGGGGATAAGGCGGCTACGTTTTTAATGAATTACGAGGCAGGTCTTAAGCCTAAGGGGTTATATCTATATGGTAAGTTTGGTGTGGGGAAATCTTATTTATTAGGAGCCATTGCCAACGAGTTAGCTAAAAAGCAAATTACATCCATGATTGTTTATGTTCCAGAACTGCTGCGCGAGATGAAAAGTGCGATTGGTGATAATTCTTTAAATGAAAAAATTGAAGCTTTAAAGAAAGAGCCAATCTTAATGCTTGATGATATTGGTGCTGAAGCTGTTTCCAGCTGGACAAGGGATGAAGTATTGGGACCAATCCTTCAATTTAGAATGCTCGAAAAGCTTCCAACCTTTTTCACTTCAAATTTTGATTTTCAGGGCCTTGAGCACCATTTAACCTACAGTCAGCGTGGTGAAGAGGAAAAGATGAAGGCGCGGAGAATCATGGAAAGAATTCGAAGTTTAAGTGATCCCGTCCTCGTTGATGGACCAAATCGCCGTGATTAAATAGAACTTTATAGAGGATTACCGATATATTTTCGGTAATCCTCTATTTTTTTTTACAATATAGCTGTAACTGTACTGACATAACTTCTATTTTGGCCAAGTCCCCCATATAAATAGTAAAACAGAGTATGGGTTAGAGGGGGGATTTGGTTGGCAGAAATCATCTTCCGAAGCAAGATGGATGCGAAGAGGTTTTATGATCACTTGCTGAAGTGCTTACGATATAATTCAAATAATCAAGATATTCTTCATTTCGAAGATCGACATATAGTAAAGATTTTGGAAAGCAAGACAGGGCATGAAGAGGTCAAAAGAGCATTTTATGAATTTATTATAAAAATAAAGCGTGATGATTGGTTTATTGCAATATTACAAGAGCAATATTTTTTCGAGGATCCAGAAGAGCAGCAGCTTATCATGGAGATTATTTATTCTGTTCTGGAAGGGCAGCGGGAGGAATTAGCTGTTTTAATTAAGGCGAACGGAGAAGAAGCAAAAATTCGAGATGCTGTTGAGGAAATTTTTCAAGACCATGTCTCTTTTTCGTTTGATTCCTTTCTTAAATTTCGGTTGCGTCCTTATTTAAAAATGTTAGAAAGTTACGTGGAAATAGCAATAGACGAGTACAAGATGGAGCAAGAATATCAAATGTTTATCCAAACATTACGCGACTTTTTAGCAGGCCGGGAGCCAAAAATGGACACGCTGCATCTGTTGTTTGATGAGGAAATCACTTTCTTTGATGAGCAATTTGAAGAGATAAAGAGGGGAGACTTGGTGCGAATGATAGACCGGAAACTTTTATTCAACCACCCGGTGTATGTAGATTCTGCTTCGATTGCACCTTTATTATCCATCGCACCTAAGACCATTTTACTCTACACAAAAAATCCAGAGGAACCGCTGATAAGGACCATTAAAAACATTTTTGAAGAGAGAGTATTAATCAAATCATTCAAGGGTTTGCGTCATATAAAAGAATGGATTCACAAGGAGAACTCCGCAAACGAAAATGGGGCTTGAAAAATAGTGTGAAAATTGTATGCTTGGTGTATTGATTTTTGAAATTAGAATCATTATAATACAGTACATAGTCAGAAATGCTGAAGCGCCTTGTCTGGCCCGACAAGCATAAGACGAGCGCTGACAGAAGGCGCTCTTTGCCTTCCGAAGCGATTGGCTTATGACTCGAGGGGCTAGGCGCTGAAGCTAGACATCAATATATCAAGCAAAAGTAATGATAAGGACAATAGTATTTATTCACGGTTACCAGAGAGGGAGGACGCAGGCTGAAAGCCTCCTAGCACGGATTGAATGCTTACCACCTTTAAACTTCAGCGGTGAACGCTTCTTTGAAGTGAGTAATCGCCTGACGGGAAACAGCCCGTTACCCTGTCCTAAAGTCATTTTTAAAGCTACTTTTTTAAAAATGAAAAATTGGGTGGAACCACGTGTTTATTAAACTCGTCCCTTTTCCAGGGACGGGTTTTTTTATTTTTAAGCAGCCTGTTATTAAGGCGCTCTACATTTTAAAGGAGGAGTTACCATGTCAGACGTTGTTAAGATTTCGTTTCCAGATGGAGCAGTAAAGGAGTTCCCTCGTGGAACAACAACGGAAGATATTGCCGCTTCCATCTCCCCGGGACTGAAGAAAAAAGCAATTGCCGGGAAATGGAATGGACAATTATTTGATCTTCGCCGTCCAGTCATAGAAGACGGTTCCATAGAAATCGTTGTACCAGAATCAAAGGAAGCCTTGGAGATATTACGTCATAGTACTGCCCACTTAATGGCACAAGCGATTAAAAGACTTTATGGAAAAGAAGTAAATCTTGGAGTAGGACCAGTTATCGAAGGTGGCTTTTATTATGATATCGACCTTGAAGAATCAATCACTCCAGAGGACCTTCCAAAAATAGAAAAAGAAATGGCGAAAATCGTCAACGAAAACATTGAAATCGTCCGTAAAGAAGTAAGCCGTGCCGAAGCAGTGCAGTTCTTCAAAGCTGAGGGTGATCCTTACAAGCTGGAACTAATTGAGGCGATTCCGGATGAGGAAACAGTAACAATCTACGAACAAGGTGAGTTTGCAGACCTGTGCCGTGGTGTTCATGTTCCTTCAACTGGAAAAATAAAAGAGTTCAAATTGTTAAGCATCGCAGGAGCTTACTGGCGTGGAGATAGCAAAAACAAAATGCTTCAGCGTATTTATGGTACAGCTTTCTTCAAGAAAGAGGATTTGAAGGAGCACCTTCGCTTACTAGAAGAAGCGAAAGAGCGGGATCATCGAAAGATTGGAAAAGAGTTAAACCTATTTACTAGCTCACAATTAGTTGGTCAGGGGCTGCCATTATGGCTTCCAAAAGGTGCAACAATTCGCCGAGTTGTTGAAAGATATATCGTTGATAAAGAGCAGCGTCTTGGCTATGACCACGTTTATACTCCAATCATGGGAAGCGTTGATTTATACAAAACTTCCGGTCATTGGGATCATTACCAGGAAGATATGTTCCCGATAATGGATATGGATAACGAGCAATTGGTTCTTCGTCCAATGAACTGTCCACACCACATGATGGTATACAAGAATGCGATTCACAGCTATCGTGAACTTCCAATCCGGATTGCTGAACTTGGAACGATGCACCGTTATGAAATGTCTGGTGCTTTATCAGGTTTACAGCGTGTTCGTGGAATGACTTTAAATGATGCACATATATTTGTTCGACCAGACCAAATCAAAGACGAATTTAAACGGGTTGTTAATCTTGTATTAGAAGTATACAAAGATTTCAACATTAATGACTATTCCTTCCGTCTGTCCTACCGTGATCCACAAGATACTGAAAAGTATTTCGATGATGACGCAATGTGGGAAAAAGCGCAAAGTATGCTGAAGGAAGCAATGGATGACCTCGGTCTGGATTATTATGAAGCTGAAGGGGAAGCTGCTTTCTACGGTCCAAAGCTTGATGTTCAAGTTAAGACTGCATTAGGTAAAGAGGAAACTCTATCTACAGTTCAATTAGACTTCTTGCTCCCTGAACGTTTTGATTTAAATTATGTTGGTGAAGATGGCAAGCAGCACCGCCCAGTTGTTATCCACCGTGGAGTCGTTTCAACAATGGAACGCTTTGTAGCCTTCTTAATTGAAGAATACAAAGGGGCATTCCCAACTTGGTTAGCTCCCGTCCAAGTACAGGTGATACCTGTTTCACCAGAAGCACACTTTGATTTTGCGAAACAGGTACAGGAGCAGCTTCAAAATGAAGGCTTCCGCGTTGAATTAGATGGCCGTAATGAAAAAATTGGCTACAAAATCAGAGAAGCACAAATGCAAAAAATCCCATATATGCTCGTTGTCGGCGACAAAGAAGTAGAAGAAAATGCCGTTAACGTCCGCAAATACGGAGAACAAAAGTCAGCAACAGAGCCATTTGGACAATTTCTCGAGTCATTAAAAGCAGAAGTAAAAAGAGGATAACTTAGTAAAGGGAGATTCGTCTCCCTTTTTTACTTTGAAAAAAGAAAAAATTTCTATTGAATAATTTTTCGTTTCTTGATAGAATGAATTTCGTTGCCATATGAAATGCAATGCATGTTTGACATTACGTCTTTGCTTATGTTATAGTAACTAAGGAAAATTGAATACTAGTTTTGGGAAAAGAAGAAGCACCCGCTTCTCACCTGATTGACGCAATTGGCAGTTGGCAGGTTTTACGTGAACTCTTTAGTTTATTACTTTTGTTTCGTAAAGTGTGGGTGTATTACATCCGCACTTTTTTATTTGTAAAAAACAAAGCATTTAAAAAAGTTGTTCATTTCTTGCCGAAACAGCAAAAGCGTCTCAAAGTCATTCAAGTGACTTTCTTGACCCGAAAGTTGTATTCGTGAAAACCTTGGAGGTGGCTAATTATTAGCAAAGACATGTTGTTAAATGAGGGTATCCGCGCTCGCGAAGTTCGCTTAATTGATCAAAACGGCGAACAATTGGGGATTAAAACCAAATTTGAAGCGCTGGAGATTGCCGGACGAGTGAATCTTGACTTGGTACTAGTTGCACCAAATGCGAAACCTCCGGTAGCCCGAATTATGGACTATGGCAAATTTAAATTCGAGAATCAAAAGAAAGAAAAAGAAGCTCGAAAAAATCAAAAGATTATTGTTACAAAAGAAGTTCGTCTAAGCCCAACAATTGATGAGCATGACTTTAATACAAAACTTCGCAATGCGATTAAGTTTTTGGAAAAAGGCGACAAGGTAAAAGCTTCAATCCGCTTCAAGGGCCGGGCGATTACCCATAAAGAAATCGGTCAGCGAGTGTTGGACCGTTTTGCTACTGAGTGCAAGGAAGTTGCAACCATCGAGTCTCATCCAAAAATGGATGGACGAAGCATGTTCCTCGTTCTAGCACCTAAAACTGAAAAGTAATAAGGAGGACTATCCCAATGCCAAAAATGAAAACTCACCGTGGCGCTGCAAAGCGTTTCAAGAAAACTGGTTCTGGTAAACTGAAGCGTTCTCACGCTTATACTAGCCACTTATTTGCAAACAAATCTACTAAAGCTAAGCGTAAGCTTCGTAAAGCGTCTCTAGTTTCTAAGGGCGATTTCAAACGCATTCGTTTCTTATTAACAAATCTTAAGTAATCTCGAACGATTGATATATAGGAGGGAAATTCAATGCCACGTGTAAAAGGCGGTACTGTAACGCGTAAGCGTCGTAAAAAAGTTATTAAATTAGCAAAAGGTTATTATGGTTCAAAACATACATTATATAAAGTAGCAAACCAACAGGTTATGAAATCTTTAATGTATGCATTCCGCGATCGTCGCCAGAAGAAGCGCGACTTCCGTAAACTTTGGATTACTCGTATCAACGCAGCAGCTCGTATGAACGGTCTTTCTTACAGCCGTTTAATGCATGGTTTAAAGCTTGCTGGTATCGAAGTAAACCGCAAGATGCTTGCTGAATTAGCAGTAAGTGATGCAAACGCATTTGCTGAATTAGCAAACGTTGCAAAACAACAACAGAAATAATAATGAAGCCATTCTCCATGGGAGGATGGCTTTTTCTATAAGGGAGATGGGGAATTGAGTACCATTTTTGTAGTGTATATCATCATGAATCTGATTGGTTTGATTGTGATGAAGATAGATAAAGAGCGAGCAAAAAATCACCAATACCGGATTAGTGAAAAAACATTGTGGCTAATTGCTATATTTGGCGGTGCTGTTGGTACAACAGCAGGAATGCAACTTTTTAGGCATAAAACAAAGCACATGCCTTTTAAATGGGGCTTTCCATTACTAGCCGCAGCAGAAATCATTCTTTTAGGCTATTTTTACAGTTTGTAGACATAACAGCATGGTCCTATTTATATGCTTAATTAACAAGAAAGATTAACACCGAGGGGGCTTTGTTTTATGAATGAGGACTTGTCTTTGCTGTTAATCATGGTGGAGGCTGGCGGTATTTTTGCACCATTGGCTTTCATGCTATTTCATCTGTTAAGATCGTTCTTATTTATTCCTGTCTCGGTCGTCGTCATTGCTGGAGGCGTGTTATTTGGAACTATATGGGGGACTATTTATTCGGTCATCGGTTTAATGGGAGTCAGTATCTTTTTCTATGCTTTTATTGATAGAATGCCAAAAACACAGGAGCGGATTATTAAAATTAAAAACCGATGGTTCGGAGAATATCGCAACCTTACTGTTGGTCAAATTGCCATTTTGAGACTAATTCCATTTGTCCACTATCACCTCTTAAGCTTTTGTTTAAAACAAAGAAAACCTAAATTTAAAGAGTACATGAAGGCGTCTTTCGTAACGAATATTCCAATCGCATTTTTCTTTACCATCTTTGGTGAATATATAAGTTCGTTTAGCCCTATTTTTATCGTAATGACTTTATTTGGATTAACTGGTCTTGTTTATCTTTTAAGAGAAAAGCAGAATGTGATCAAATGGAACGCTTTTTTTAAAAGAACAAAAGAAAAAGCCGCTGGCTAAGCGGCTATTTTTGATGCAAAAATTCATGAATCGGACTTTTCCAATTAATTTGCGCAACTGGATATTTTTCGTGAATCTTTTCCTCGATAAAATAAAAGTCTTCCTTGGCCATGCCTTTAATGGAAGAGGTTTGATCCGGCCAAAGAGAAATGGAAACAACATCTATCGTGTTTTTGGAAGCACCTAAGTATTTTTCTCCCGTAAAGACAGCACCATTGTAGGTGATTTGGAAATTTTTCACAACCTCCTTATTGTCTATTAGTAAGAAACGTTTGTGTTTTCGCGCTGCTTCTAATTTACGTGTAGGTTTAAGGAAGTATTTAATACTTACAAAAATTATGAAAATGAATAAGAAAAGTAACACTATACGCAGCAGCCAAACCATGGTCATGCCTCCTAGTACTTTTAACTACTTTACGATTGAGAAAGAGAAAAGTTTCATTCTTTCCACACTTTGGTATAATTTTTGCTAAGGGAATAGTATATTAACGATTTATTACAAAATTAAGTGTTTTATTCTTCATACATAATAGAATGGAACAAAACAAAAATCGGGGGATTGTAATGGAATATAAAGTGAAAATTAAGTTGATAAATAATGAAGCAAAATTACCGTATCGTGCAAATGAAGGTGACGCTGGCATGGATTTATTTTCTATTGAGGAAAAGATAATCAAGGCTGGAGAATCCGAATTAATACGAACAGGAATACAAATGGAATTACCTGAAGGAACAGAGGCACAGATTAGACCTAGAAGTGGATTAGCTTTAAAACATTCTATTACAGTACTAAATAGCCCAGGAACGATTGATGAGGGATACAGAGGCGAAATCCAGGTGATTTTAATAAACCACGGGAAAGAAGATTTTAAGGTAGAGAAACAGATGAGAATTGCTCAGATGGTTATAACTCCAGTAATACAGGTTAAACTTGAAAGAACAGAGGTTTTATCCAACACGGAAAGAGATAAAGGTGGGTTCGGTTCATCAGGTGAATAAATAAGCAAAGATCTATCATGGTTGTCCCATACATGATTGTGCAAGAGAAGTTATCCATAAATGAAAACCTTAATTTTGGATTATATCAAAATTAGGGTTTTTTTTATAATGTTTATCAATTGTTTTGAATTATTTTAAATAAAATTAATATTTTGTTTTACATTATTAAAGTTTATGTTAAACTATTATTAAATTAAGAAAAGGGGTGGTTGATGTGGATAGTAAAAATGTTCCAAGCTGGATTCTGTCTTTGGAGAGTGAGGATTTGGAATTTATTAAAAACTTTGTTCTGAATTCAGGTTCTCTAAAAGAAATCGCAAAGATTTATGAAGTCTCATATCCAACCGTAAGAATTAAACTAGATAGGCTAATTGAAAAAATAAAAATAAACGATGTCATAGATAACGAGGAATTTATCAAGTTTATCAAAAGGCTTTCAATTGATGATCGTATAAGCCTTGAGGATGCAAAATTGATTATTGAAAAATATAAACAAGAAAAGGATGAGAAGTAATGGTTGATTTTTATGGGGTTTTAATAGCTGCCGGTGTATTAGCTGTTCAATATTTTTTTTCAACTAGGAATAGTGTTTTTTGGGGGGCAATTATACCAGTAGCTTATATTGTTGTTTTAACATGGATGCTTGTAACAAGCCGTATTGAAAGTGCAATTGCCTTCATCCTAATACTGATTTTAGGGATACTTTTTCTTATTGCAGAATGGAATGGTGGTAGAAAGTATCTTCGTGAGAAAAGACGAAAAGAATTAGATAGAATGAAAACTCATGATATGTAATAGGGATTATGGAAATGGAAAAAGCATATTTTGCAAAAAATGAAGTAAATTATCAAAGACAGAATAACTATTAGATAAACCTTATTTTCTGTATAATAAAATTTGAGCATACATAAAGGGGGCGATACAATGGCTAATTTAGATGAGACTTTAACGATGTTAAAGGATTTAACCGATGCCAAAGGAATTCCCGGCAACGAGAGGGAAGTTCGCAAAGTAATGACGAAATACATAGCACCATATGCGGATGACGTAACGACAGACGGCCTTGGCAGTCTAATTGCCAAGAAGGTGGGAAAAGAGGGCGGTCCTAGAATTATCGTAGCTGGCCACTTAGATGAAGTTGGTTTCATGGTTACACAAATTGATGATAAGGGATTCCTTCGTTTTCAACCAGTTGGCGGCTGGTGGTCACAAGTTATGCTCGCTCAGCGTGTAACGATTGTGACAAAAAAGGGTGATATCCTTGGTGTTATTGGGTCAAAGCCTCCACACATATTATCGGTAGAAGCACGTAAGAAACCAGTAGAAATAAAAGATATGTTCATTGATATTGGTGCCTCTAGCCGTGAGGAAGCTCTTGGATGGGGTGTCCTTCCGGGAGATATGGTTGTACCATATTTCGAGTTTACGGTTATGAATAATGAAAAAATGCTTTTGGCAAAAGCATGGGATAACCGCATTGGCTGTGCGATTGCTATTGATGTATTGAAGCAGTTAAAGGGTGTGGAACATCCGAACGAGGTTTATGGACTCGGAACAACTCAAGAGGAAATCGGCTCACGTGGCGCCAAAACCTCTGCGGAGAAAATTAATCCTGATATCGGTTTTGCTGTCGATGTTGGTATTGCTGGAGATACACCTGGAATTTCTGAAAAAGAAGCAATGAGCAAAATGGGGAAAGGTCCACAAATCATTTTATACGATGCTACCCTTGTGGCACATAAAGGTTTGCGTGATTTTATTATTACCGTTGCTGATGAGATGAATATCCCTTATCAATTCGATGTTATTCCAGGAGGAGGGACAGATGCCGGTCCTATCCATACTTCACACACTGGAGTTCCGTCGATAGCCATAACGATTGCAACACGTTATATCCATTCACATGCAGCAATGCTACATCGTGATGACTATGAAAATGCAGTGAAACTGATTGTTGAAGTGATCAAGCGATTAGACCGGGAGACAGTTGATAAAATTACCTTTGAATAGAAATTGATGTCCTCGATATTATGTCGGGGACTTTTTTACTGGCGGATGGCGAGAAATACTGGCGGATAGCAAGAAATACTGGCGGATAGCGAGAAATACTGGCGGATGGCGAGAAATACTGGCGGATGGCGAGAAATACTGGCGGATGGCGTAGAAATACTGATGGATAGCGAGAAATACTGATGGATAGCGAGAAATACTGGCGGATGGCGAGAAATACTGGCGGATAATCATAAATAGAGCTGCCGAGTTCAAATCGGCAGCACCATACTAAATTACTTTAACCCATTTTCAAGTGTTGCAAGCATTTCCTTCTTTTCTTCCTCAGAGGAGTTCTTCCAAATAACCTCAAATAATACTCCTAAGCCTGGAAGCATTTTTTCCTCGCCATTTTGGATGGCGTCAACAATTGTATCTTCTAATTCATCTTGGGAGTTACCAGCAACATTGTGAATAATAGCATTGCGCAAATTTAAATTCATCATCACACACTCCTTATTAATCCTGTATTTCTTTAATATGATTTCTATATTTGGTTTTATTATGTATTTTTTTTGGGATATAATGAGAAAAAACACTAGAGGAGAACAAACTTGAAGCATATTGAATCCATTCAAAACCCTAAAGTAAAACAATGGAAAAAGCTGTTAACGAAAAAGGAGCGGGATAAATCCGGAACCTTCTTAGTTGAGGGCTTTCATTTAGTCGAAGAAGCATTAAAACAAAGTGAGCGTGTAATCGAAATTATCGTTTCTGATAAGACTGGTCTCCCGCCGCGCTGGGATTCTGGAGAAATACCCGTTACAATTGTTACGGAAGAAATATCAAATTCTCTTTCTGACACAGAGGCACCGCAAGGGATTTATGCGGTTTGCCGCCAGATTCTAATAGATGTACCGAATGCAAAGACGTACCTGCTAATTGATGCAGTACAAGATCCAGGAAACTTGGGTACGATGATTCGAACGGCTGACGCAGCTGGTATTGACGCAGTAATCGTAGGTAAGGGAAGCGTGGATGTATATAATTCAAAGGTACTTCGCTCGGGACAAGGCAGTCATTTTCACCTGCCCATCATAAGAGGCGATCTCAATGAGTGGATCGAAAAACTCAATGCGAAAAATATTTCGGTTTACGGTACAGCACTGGAAGGTGCATCTGCATATACTGATATTTCAACAGATGATTCCTTTGCCTTACTGGTTGGCAATGAAGGCAGCGGGGTTAACAAAGAACTTCTTGAAAAAACGACAGCAAACCTTTATATTCCCATCTACGGTAAAAGTGAATCACTCAATGTCGCAGTAGCAACAGGCATCCTGTTATATTTTTTTAAAAAATAGACGATACTAGTTTGAATCATTAAGTAAAATATTATATAATAATTTACATTATTGAAAATAACCAAAGACGTTGACGGAGAAAAGTATCTTATCAATGACCATTTAGGGAGAAAGTGCCGTGACTGAAAGCACTTTTATGGGCATGTTAAGAGAAGTTCACCTCCTGAGTTGGCATCGGGACCACGAAAGTACTTTCGTGTAAAGGTGCACCGGCCTATGCCGTTATCACAATCAAGCGAACACTTGTGTTTTTTACATACTGTGTTTACAAGGGTGGTACCGCGACTATAAACCTCGTCCCTTTCCAGGGATGGGGTTTTTTTGTTTTTCAAAAAGTCATTCACCATTATATGAAAATAAGGAGGAACTTCAAATGCAAGAACGTTTAAAGGAATTGCAGCAGGAAGCTATTCAAAGTATTGAACAGTCTTCAAGCTTAAAAGAATTAAATGACATTCGCGTTGCTTATTTAGGGAAAAAAGGACCAATCACGGAAGTACTTCGTGGAATGGGTAAACTTTCAGCCGAGGAGCGTCCAATGATGGGGGCACTCGCAAATGAAGTCCGTGAAGCCATTGCGACCACATTAGAAGCAAAACAAAAGGGTCTAGAGGAAGCGGCTGTATTAGAGAAACTAGCTTCTGAGTCGATTGATGTAACACTTCCAGGAAGACCGGTTAAAGTTGGTAACCACCATCCACTAACAAGAATCATTGAAGAAATTGAAGATTTATTTATTGGTATGGGTTATCAAGTGGCTGAAGGACCTGAAGTAGAGCAGGATTATTATAACTTTGAGGCTCTTAATTTACCAAAGGGTCATCCGGCACGCGATATGCAGGATTCCTTCTATATTACAGATGAAATTTTACTGCGCACGCATACATCGCCAGTACAGGCACGGACAATGGAAAAGAACCAGGGTAAAGGCCCAATCAAAATCATCTGCCCAGGTAAAGTGTACCGCCGTGATAATGATGATGCGACACACTCTCACCAGTTCATGCAAATTGAAGGTCTCGTTGTCGGCGAGAATATCCGTATGAGTGACCTAAAAGGCACTTTAGAGGTTTTTGCAAAGAAAATGTTTGGTGAAGACCGTGAAATCAGATTACGACCAAGTTTCTTCCCGTTTACAGAGCCTTCTGTTGAGATGGATATTTCTTGCATGATTTGCGGCGGACATGGCTGTAATGTTTGTAAGAAAACAGGCTGGATTGAGATTCTTGGAGCAGGAATGGTTCATCCAAACGTCCTTGAAATGGCTGGCTATGATTCTAAAAAATACACTGGATTTGCATTTGGAATGGGACCAGAGCGAATTGCCATGTTGAAATACGGCGTTGATGATATTCGTCATTTCTATACAAATGATGTACGGTTCTTAAAACAATTTTCTAAACATGAGTAGAGGAGGAGCATAAAATGTTTGTTTCATATAAATGGCTCCAGGATTATGTTGATTTATCCGGAGTATCGGCTGATGAGTTAGCAGAAAAAATTACAAAGAGTGGGATTGAGGTTGAGGGCGTAGAGGTCCTTAACGAAGGGATTACAGGAGTAGTGGTTGGTCACGTTATTGAACGTGTACAGCATCCGAATGCAGATAAATTAAGCAAATGCCAAGTTGATATTGGTCAGGGCGAACCTGTTCAAATTATTTGCGGCGCACCGAATGTGGCACAAGGGCAAAAGGTAGCAGTGGCAACCGTTGGTGCGGTTTTACCAGGTAACTTTAAAATAAAGCGTGCGAAGCTTCGCGGTGAGGAATCAAATGGAATGATCTGCTCACTAACTGAGCTTGGTATTGAAGCGAAGGTTGTAGCGAAGGAATATTCTGAAGGGATCTTTGTTTTCCCTCAAGACGCAGAAGTTGGAACAGACGCAATCGCGTTATTAAACCGTAATGATGAAGTCCTTGAGCTTGGACTAACTCCAAATCGTGCGGATTGCTTGAGTATGCTTGGTGTAGCATATGAAGTAGCCGCGATTCTTGGACGCGATGTCAAGCAGCCAGAAATCGATCTTCAGCCAGTGAATGAAAAAGCAACAGATTATATCACTGTTAAAGTTGATGCTAATGAGGATAATCCTTTATATGTTGCCAAAGTAATTAAAAACGTAAAAATTGGTCCTGCACCATTATGGATGCAAACAAGACTAATGTCTGCAGGTATTCGTCCACACAATAATGTAGTCGATATCACTAACTACATTTTATTAGAATATGGTCAACCCCTGCATGCATTTGATTATGATCGCTTAGGTTCAAAGGAAATCCTTGTTCGCCGTGCAAATGATGGTGAGAAATTCACAACATTAGATGACGCAGAACGAACATTAACTTCTGACCACTTAGTGATTACAAATGGAATTGAGCCTGTAGCATTAGCCGGCGTTATGGGCGGAGCAAATTCTGAGGTTACATCAGATACAACAACTGTGTTGCTGGAGGCGGCTTATTTTACAGGAGGAACTGTAAGAAAAGCATCGAAAGACCACGGTTTACGTAGTGAAGCAAGTGCTCGTTTTGAAAAGGGTGTCGATCCAAATCGCGTTCGTGCTGCGGGTGAGCGTGCTGCCTACTTAATGGCAAAATACGCTGGCGGCGAAGTATTAGAAGGTGCTTCTGAAATTGATACACTAACAGTTGAGCCAGCAGTCGTATCAATCACACTTGAAAAAATCAATAGTGTCATCGGCACAAACTTGACTGTGGCCGATGTGGAAGCCATTTTTGAACGACTTCAATTTACGGTAACCAGTGAAGATGAGACGATTACGGTTACAGCTCCAACACGTCGTGGCGACATCAAAATTGAGGAAGACTTAATTGAAGAAGTTGCCCGTCTTTATGGCTACGATAACATTCCGAAAACATTGCCAATCGGTTCTGCTACACCAGGTAAATTATCGAGCTATCAGGAAAAAAGACGTATTGTCCGCCAATATTTAGAGGGTGCAGGTTTGTACCAGGCGGTAACGTATTCGTTAACAAGTGAGGAAAAAGCAGCACAATTTGCACTTGAGAAACGTGATTTCATCCGTTTAGCAATGCCAATGAGTGAGGACCGCAGTATTCTGCGTTTAAGCATCATGCCACAACTGTTGGAAGTTTTAAAATACAATAGTGCTCGTCAAAACGACAGCCTCGCTGTTTATGAAACAGGTGCAGTATTCTTAGCCAATGGAAATGAAGTTCTACCTGAAGAGCAGGAGCATTTAGCTGGTGCGATTACAGGTCTATGGCACAGTCATTCATGGCAAGGTGAGAAAAAAGCGGTTGACTTCTATGTGTTAAAAGGTATTTTAGAAGGATTGTTTGCAAAACTTGGCCTTACAGAAAGTGTGACTTATGTTCAGGCTAAAGTGGATAATATGCACCCAGGACGGACAGCTGAAATTCACTTAAATGGTGAAAGAATTGGATTTGTCGGTCAAGTACACCCAACCATGCAAAAAGAATTAGATTTAAAGGATACCTACGTGTTTGAGCTTTCACTAAAAGCAGTTCTTGAAGCAGCAACAGTGGCACTTAGATACGAAGGCATTCCACGTTTCCCTTCAATCACAAGAGACATTGCTCTTGTCGTTGATAAAGAAACAGTCTCAGGCGTGTTAAAGGACATTATTCAAACTGCAGGCGGTAAGCTTCTAAAAGAAGTAAATGTCTTTGATCTATACGAAGGTGATCGCATGGAAGAAGGCAAAAAGTCCATCGCGTACTCTCTAAAATATATGGATCCAGAACGTACATTAACTGATGAAGAAGTTACAAAGGTTCATACTCAAGTGCTTGAAGCATTGAGAAATCAGGCTGGAGCGGTATTGAGAGGGTAATTAAATGGAAAAATGACCTAGTGATAATCCACTAGGTCATTTTTTTATGCTGATATTGATAAAAGAAATTGAGAAAAAATGAAATTTGGACTAATGCAGGCAGCCTGGAGTGACCGAAGAGCATTCATAAAAAGTATTTGGGTTAATGCAGGCAGTCTGGAGCGACCGAAAAGCATTCATAAAAAGCATTTGGGTCAATGCAGGCAGTCTGGAGTGACTGAAGAGAATTCATGAGAAGCATTTGGGTCAATGCATAAATCATCTCCTCTTTTTATTCACCAAATTCATCGCCTTCTCCGTATTAGCAAAGTGTAACTTTACAAACTGTGGCAATACTTCTCTCCCTTTTTTCAAAATCAATTTTGCAGCGGCTTCATCGACTTGAGCACCTGCTCCTTTTGGAATTTTAAAGCCTGCCGAATCACTTAGCTTGTCAAAGTACTGCACAAAAGCATAACGTGCAAGGATCGAAGCGGCAGCTACCGCAAGATGGATACCCTCTGCTTTCGTGCTAAAATAAACATTTTCCCGCGCCACAGCTTTTTGATTTTTAATATGCTGATAATAGGTACTTTCTTGAACAAATTGGTCGATAAGTATTGCTTCAGGTTTAACAGGTGAAATTTTTTCGAGCACATTTAGAATAGCTTGATTATGTAGGAGGGCCTTCATTTTCCCCTGTGACATTCCTGATTTCTGCAGTTGATTATATTTTTCATTTTTTAGTGTCATCAAACTAAATGGAACAATATCTTTTATTACCTTTGCGATGGCAATAATTTTTTCATCATTTAAATCTTTCGAATCTCTGACACCTAATTCTTTTAATAACGGAATATCCTCTTTTCGTACATACGCAGCAACGACAGTAATCGGACCAAAAAAGTCACCAGTACCAACCTCATCTGAACCAATTACCGACATTTGACTGATTCCACTCGGTACACTACCTTTAGGAGCACTCGTTTTAGCAGGTGCAGTGCTCTTTGCTGCTGCCACACCCCATCTACTCGCTTCAGTTTCACTGCCACTTCCTTGAAATAAAACTTTCCCAGACTTATAGGCAGTAATCATCGAGCCTGAAGTCTTGGCAGCAAACACACTCCCTGGAGGAGTCTTTTCTAGTAATTTGCCTTCATAGTAACTTTTCATTTTATTAATTTCAGTCATACTTAGATTTAAAACAACATTTCCCACTCCCAAAACACTCCTCGACAATTTTCTAGTAAAAAGTAAAAAAACTCCAGTTTAAACTGTTTCTCTTTTCGACACATATCCGTTCGTGTTATATTATAAAATAGGGATTTCTTCGAATCGAATGGAGGCAGTAATTTGTCAAATACAGAAAAAACTAGAACAACCGTTGATATATACGGACAGCAATACGTTATTATAGGTGACGAAAGCCAAAGTCATGTTCGACGTGTGGCAGCATTGGTCGATAAAAAACTGCGCGAAATTGGTTCCAGGAATCCACTTCTAGATGTGAATAAGCTCGCCGTCCTAACAGCAGTAAATGCTGTTAATGATTATATTAAAATGAAGGAACAATTAGAGCGGCTGCAATCTGAATTACAAAAGGAAAAGGACTGAATAAGTCATGTTGGATTTAGCAATTATTTTATTATTAATTTTTGGCTTTTTTATCGGTTTAAAAAGAGGCTTCATTTTACAGTTAGTCCATTTAACAGGTTTTATTATTGCATACATAGTGGCAAATTTATACTATGACGATTTGGCACCAAGACTAACGCTATGGGTTCCCTATCCAAATCTCGGTACTGTTGCTCCTTTAAAACTATTAGGTGAGAATGGTAATATGGAGGAAGCCTTTTACCGTGCCATTTCCTTTGTTATCATTTTCTTTGCGGTAAAAATCTTACTGCAGATTATTGGATCCATGCTTGATTTTATTGCCCATTTGCCTGTTCTTAAGCAATTAAATGTTTGGGCAGGAGGAATGCTAGGTTTTGCTGAAGTCTATTTAATTATCTTTATTTTATTATATATTGCTGCACTAGTGCCAATGGAACTTTTGCAAAAACCTTTGGACGATTCTATCATGGCAAATCTGATAGTCAATCATACGCCATTTCTATCACAACAAATAAAGAGTATGTGGATGGAATACACTGCTGCGTTAACTTCTCTCTGAGGAGAGAAGTTGTTCTTTAACTTCTCTCTAAAAAGAGAAGTTTTTCTATTAAAAAGGTTAAAATAATAGCAAGGTAGGTGTAAATAATGGAGATTAATAAAAAGGATTTAATACGCTTATTAGAAACAATTGCGGTTTATATGGAGTTGAAAGGTGAAAATCCCTTTAAGGTATCAGCCTTTCGTAAAGCCGCGTCTGCACTGGAGTTTGATGATCGCACCCTTTCCGAAATCGAGGATTTTACTTCGCTATCAGGAATTGGCAAAGGGACCGCGGCTGTTATAGAAGAATACATAAACGAGGGCACTTCCACAGTATTGAAGGAATTAAAGGAAGAAGTCCCAAAAGGGCTAATTCCATTATTACAATTGCCAGGACTTGGTGGAAAAAAGATTGCTAAATTACATAAAGAACTTGGGGTTGAAGATGTCACAACGTTAGAAGAAGCTTGTAAAGCAGGTAAGGTGCAGGCGTTAGCAGGGTTTGGAAAAAAGACAGAAGAAAAAATCTTAAGTGCGATTGCCAATGTGGGCTCAAGACCAGATCGACTACCGCTTGCTTATATGCTTCCAATTGCTGAGCATATTGAGGCGAAGTTAACGGAGTTTCCTGAGATTCACCAATTCTCACGGGCAGGAAGTTTGCGCAGAGTCAGAGAAACCATTAAAGACCTGGACTTTATTATCTCGAGTGAACAACCAGATAGGGTGAAACAGTCCTTGCTGGAATTACCTAATATAAAAGAGATTATTGGTGCGGGAGATACTAAGGTATCACTTGTGTTTGAGTTTGATTATGATGTATCGGTTGATTTCCGTCTTGTAAAACCAGAGGAATTTATTACAACTCTTCATCATTTTACTGGTTCAAAGGATCACAATGTCCGGATGAGACAACTAGCAAAGGAACGCGGGGAAAAAATTAGTGAGTATGGTGTGGAAAATTTAGAGACAGGTGAAATTCTTACTTTTACCTCAGAGGAAGAATTTTACAAGCATTTTGACCTGCCATTTATTCCTCCTGAAGTACGAGAAGATGGAAAAGAAGTAGAGGATTTTCACAAATATGCTGGTGAATTAATTGAGCTAGGGGATATAAAGGGCGACCTGCATATGCACTCAACCTGGAGCGATGGGGCTCATTCGATTGAGGAAATGGTGGAATCCTGCCGTGCAAAGGGTTATAAATATATGGCGATCACCGACCACTCCCAGTATTTAAAAGTAGCAAATGGGCTGACACGTGAACGATTGCTTCAACAAAAAGAAGAAATCAGAAAACTAAATGATAAATATGACGACATACTAATTTTATCAGGAGTTGAAATGGACATTTTACCAGATGGCACATTGGATTATGAGGATGATCTCCTTGCTGAAATGGATTTCGTCATCGCCTCCATTCATTCTGCTTTTTCACAACCGCGTGAAAAAATAATGGAACGGTTACGTACAGCATTAACAAATGCACATGTTGATTTAATTGCCCATCCGACTGGTAGAAAAATCGGCAAACGAGAAGGATACGATGTCGATATCGATATGCTGATAGAATTAGCAAAGGAAACAAATACCGCTTTAGAACTCAATGCCAATCCCAATCGATTGGACTTAAAAGCAGAATATTTACGACAAGCACAAGAAGCGGGAGTTAAAATCTTTATTAATACAGATGCCCATAAAAAAGAGACGCTATCGCATATGAAAGTCGGCGTATCCACAGCGAAAAAGGGCTGGATAAAAAAATCATCGGTCATCAATGCTCTTGAACCGAATGACTTACTAGAGTTTTTGCATAATCGAAAATAGGGGGTTCATCTCCATGCAAGAAAGATCGTTAAAAGTATTGGAATTTACCAAAGTGAGGGACCAGCTCATTGAGCATGCGGCCTCATCACTTGGAATAGATAAGTTAAAGAATTTGGTTCCTTCAACTGATTTTGAGGAAGTAGTCAAACTTCAAGCCGAGACCGACGAAGCATCAACGGTACTACGGATAAAAGGGAATGTCCCATTATCAGGAATTCATGATCTTCGTGCCCATATTAAGCGCTCTGTCATTGGAGGAGTGCTTAGTTCCCATGAGTTGGTACAAGTTGCTAGTACCATCCATGCAAGTCGGCAAATGAAGAGATTTATTGAGGATATTGCTGAAGAAAGAACGGAAATTCCCATTTTATTAGAGCAGGTCGACAGGATTATTCCATTAGTAAATTTGGAAGAGTCTATTCGATATGCGATTGATGAGAGTGGAGAAGTGCTTGATAGTGCGAGTGATCTGTTGCGTTCATTAAGACACCAATTGCGCTCGAATGAAGCACGTGTCCGTGAAAAATTAGAGAGCATGATTCGCTCATCCAATGCAGCAAAGATGTTGTCAGACTCCATCATTACGATCCGGAATGACCGGTTTGTTATTCCTGTTAAACAGGAGTATCGGAGTCACTACGGCGGCATTATCCATGACCAAAGTTCATCAGGGCAAACGCTATTTATTGAACCACAAGTTATTGTCCAATTAAACAATCAGTTACAGGATATAAGAGTAAAAGAACAGCTTGAAATCGAAAGAATCTTGACGGAGCTTTCTGCAAAGACAGCTGAATTTGAATCTGAGCTGCAAGTGATTGTTGAGATTTTGGCTAATCTTGATTTTATTTTTGCAAAGGCAAGATATGGTCGCAAGATGAAAGCAAGTATGCCTCTCATGAATAATGAAGGAAGAATCGCCTTATATAAAGCCAGACACCCATTAATTCCGATTGATGAAGTCGTTGCCAACGATATTTTGCTGGGCAAGGATTATACAACAATTGTCATTACGGGACCAAACACTGGTGGTAAAACCGTTACCTTAAAAACGCTAGGGCTATGTTCGCTAATGGCACAAGCAGGATTACAGATTCCTGCCTATGATGGTTCAGAACTTGCTGTTTTTGATGCAATCTATGCAGATATCGGTGATGAACAATCCATCGAACAAAGCTTAAGTACGTTTTCTTCCCACATGGTAAATATCGTGGATATTTTGGAGAAGGTCGATTTCAATTCACTTGTCCTATTTGATGAACTTGGCGCAGGAACAGACCCACAGGAAGGTGCAGCACTTGCCATTTCGATACTGGACGAGGTGCATAATCGAGGAGCAAGGGTTATTGCCACAACTCATTATCCAGAGTTAAAGGCATATGGGTATAACCGTGAAGGCGTTCTTAATGCCAGTGTTGAATTTGACGTGGAGACATTGAGCCCAACCTACAAACTTCTACTTGGAGTACCGGGACGCAGTAATGCATTTGAAATTTCAAAACGACTAGGTTTAAATGATCGTGTCATTGCGGCAGCGAGATCACATGTAAGTGAAGATACCAATCAAATTGATAAGATGATTGCTTCGCTTGAAAACAGTAAGCGACAAGCTGAAATTGAACATGATGAGGCGCGTGATTATTTAAGACAGGCAGAAAAGCTCCATCAGGATATGCAAAAGCAGATGATTGAATTTTACGAGAAAAAGGACTCAATGCTTGAAAAAGCTGCTGAACAAGCTGGTGAAATTCTTGAACAAGCAAAGAGTGAGGCAGAAAAGGTTATTCGTGACCTTCGTAAAATGAGAATTGAAAAGCATGCAGATATTAAGGAACATGAATTAATTGATGCAAAACACCGTCTTGAAGCAGCAACACCTGAAATTAAGAAATCTTCTAACCAAGTTAAACAAAAAACGAAGAAACATTCCCTTACTCCGGGTGATGAAGTCAATGTTCTAACATTTGGACAAAAGGGTACGCTTCTTGAAAAGGTCTCAGATAACGAATGGCAGGTCCAGATCGGTATTTTGAAAATGAAAGTAAAAGAAAAGGATTTAGAGTTTATTAGTACGCCTAAGCCAGTAGAGACAAGACCGATGGCTATTGTCAAAGGCAGAGATGCAGATGTGAAGTTAGAATTAGATTTACGCGGAGAAAGATATGAGGCCGCACTCTCAAGAGTGGAAAAATATATAGATGATGCGTTATTATCAAACTATCCTCGTGTATCGATTATTCATGGGAAAGGCACGGGAGCATTAAGACAAGGAGTCCAGGAATATCTGCGGAATCACCGTTCTGTTAAGAAAATTCGCTTTGGAGAAGCAGGTGAAGGCGGTTCTGGAGTTACCATTGTTGAATTTAAATAATATCTGGGGAGAATAAGGAATGAACCAGTTTTGGGATAACGTGTATATTCAAAGTGCTGCCAATTATAGCGTAGTTATTTTATGTGTGATTGTCTTTTTAGCCATTTTTGAATTAGTAACAAAGTATAAAAATTGGGAAGAGATTCAAAAGGGGAACGTCGCGGTAGCAATGGCAACCGGAGGGAAGATATTCGGGATTGCCAATATTTTTCGTTATTCGATCGAGCAAAACGATTCACTAGTAACCATGATTAGCTGGGGAGTATTTGGTTTTGTGCTATTACTAGTTGGTTATTTTATCTTTGAATTTTTAACACCTAAATTCAATATTGATGAAGAAATTAAAAATGATAATCGTGCAGTTGGATTAATAGCGATGTTTTTATCAATCGGATTATCCTATGTAATTGGTGCAGGAATTTCGTAAGGGGAGAAGAAAGTGGAGACATTAGCTAAAGTACTTCTAGGTTTATGCGCTTTGTTTTTGCTAATTGGTTTGGGGTACATATTGTTTTTTTAACACGAAAGTCATCTCTGATGTTTTGAATTTTAAAAAAATCACCAAGAATTGCCCGGTGAAAGTCAGTTCACAATAGCAGATGAATTTCGGTCCCTGAGTTTACATTTCGACTAGACGGAGGGAATGAACGGATTGTCCCGTTATCGACTTAATAGCCGGAGAATATCATATTTTCAACTAAGGTGGTACCGCGATGGACAGTCGCCTCTACATTCAGGGGCGGCTTTTTTAAAACGAAAGGTCATTGAGCACAGGAGCAAAAAATATACCTGCTATTACTTTATATAAATCCGTTTGGATTTGATATATACATACATTTGAGCCAGAACCTGGAGTTAGGATCACTTTATTAGAGAGAAAGGAAACAGCGTAGTTGCTGTTTTCTTTTTTTATGGGTAAAAATAGGGCTAATGTCCTACCAAAGATTGTTCCCGAAAACCGCGACTGGGCAAGATGAACTGATTTTCTGAATTTAATTGACAATGATAATCATTTTCAATTAATATTTTCATGTAATCAAAATGTTCTGACAGACAGGAGCTGATTGTTATAAAGAGAGAAGAAAATTTTGAAGCAATTTTCCAAGACAGGGAATATCATAAATTCATCTCATTCAGACATGTGACTAGAAAAGATATAGATATCCTGCATACTTGGATGCAGCTTCCGCACATTGCCCCTTTTTGGAAGCTTAACGTGAGCAGAGATCGATTTGCCGGCTATTTGGACCGGACGCTTCACGCAGATAATAAACGGGTTTTTCTCGTTTATGTAGATGATCTCCCTGTGGCCTACCTGATGGCGTACAGCATTTTTCAAGATCCCGTAAAAGACTATTACGAAGCAAAAAGCGGTGATCTTGGCATGCATCTGCTTATCGGGCCAAGAAAATTCTTAAATAAAGACGATGGGCTTATGCTCATAAGAGCCATGACGGCCTTTCTTATGAAAAAATATGAGTGCGGACGCATCATAGGTGAGCCTGATGTAAGAAACCGAATTGTCATTCCGATTTTAAAGAGAATTGGCGGAGAAAGATTTGGCACCATCACGATGCCCCATAAGAAAGCAGCTTTAATGATAGGTGACAGAAATCGTTTTTACCGCTATTTATTGACGAAAGATGTTGAATTTAGGAAAGTGCCTAAACTGGAAGACAACACTTTTTGGAAAGCAGGAGCGCCATGTGAAAAGGAACCACCCAATTGATCAGGATCTATCAGATTTGCTTGGACGCATCAGTGAAAAAATGATGGAGCTTAAGCATCCGCCATTGGAGGAACTGACGCCTGAACAGTCGCGATTTTTTTATAAAGAAGCAAGAACATTTTTCAAGCCGTTTGAGTCAGACGGCATTCAAACACATAATGTCAATGTCGGTGAAGGGAATATCCCTGTCAGGATTTATCAGCCGGCAGGAGCCGAAGAACTGCCGGTTTTTCTATTTATGCATGGAGGGGGATGGGTCTTTGGAGATTTAGACAGTGCGGACTCATTATGCACGTATTTTGCAAAAAATGCGGAGTGCCTTGTGATTTCAGTAGGTTACAGGCTTGCTCCTGAACATCCATTTCCGGCTGCACTGCAGGATGTCATGGGTGTGGCACAATGGGCGCTAGAAAATGTTTGGCACTGGAACGGAAATCCTGCTCAGATGGCGATTGGAGGCGAATCGTCTGGAGCGAATCTTGCAGCAGCGGCAGTCCTCTGGATGAAGGAACTCGGAAGCTGTCCTTTTCATCTTCAAGTCCTTATTACTCCTGTACTTCGTCATCAGTTTGAAACGGATTCCTATCAATCTGGGTATGCATTTAATCTGACGAAAGAAAAAATGGAGTGGTTTTGGAACCATTACGTAACCGATGCGAGACAGGGAAGCCATCCATTTGCTTCTCCTCTGAATGCCAAAAGTCATAAAGATGTGCCGCCATTGCTTTTGGTAACGGCAGAATATGATCCTTTAAGAGATGAAGGATTCCAATATGCGGAAAAACTAAAAAACGAAGGGGTTCATGTGAAGCATCTGCATTTCAGGAAGCTCGTTCACAGTTTTCCTAATATGATCGGCCAGGTCAAAAGTGCAGATTCAGCCATGACCGAACTGGCCGGAACTTTAAAAACGAAGCTAAGAGAACGTTTTTTATTTTTTAATTGAGAATGAGAATTATTTTCAATAAGAAGGGTGATTATATTTGCTGACAAATGAATTCTACCTAAACAGTCAAAACAAACGGGAATCAAATGCAAGATCTTATCCGCGCAGAATTCCGATTGCCATTAGTGAAGCAGAAGGGGTTTATGTAAAAGACGTGGAGAACAAAACGTACATAGACTGTCTGGCAGGAGCAGGCACACTGGCACTTGGCCATAACCATCCTGTTGTGATTGAAGCAATAGAAAATGTAATCAGAGGGAAACGCCCGCTTCACACGCTTGATCTTACGACGCCAATGAAAGAGGAGTTTGTGGAAGAACTGTTTGATGCACTGCCGGCCTCATTTGCAGAAAATGCGAAGATTCAATTTTGCGGCCCATCTGGTTCAGATGCGATTGAAGCAGCAATGAAGCTTGTGAAAACGGCAACTGGAAGGGGCGGAATGCTCTCGTTTCAAGGCGGATACCACGGAATGACTAATGGATCCCTCAGCCTCATGGGGAATCTTGGTCCGAAGATGAAAATTCCGAATCTGATGTCTGATGTTCACTTTCTTCCATATCCATATTCATACCGTTGTCCGTTTGGAATTGGGGGAAAAGGAGGAGCAGCAGTCGGATCGACATTCATTGAACGGACCTTGAATGATCCGGAATCAGGGATTGTAAAGCCTGCGGGAATGGTCATGGAAGTTGTTCAGGGTGAGGGAGGCGCCATACCTGCACCTGATGAATGGGTGAAGCAAGTCCGCCGGATTACTTCTGAACAGCAGATTCCACTTATTGTGGATGAAGTGCAGACAGGATTCGGGCGCACGGGAAAAATGTTTGCATTTGAGCATGCCGGCATTACTCCTGATGTGGTTGTTTTATCAAAAGCAATTGGCGGTACTCTCCCTCTTGCGGTCATTGTCTATCACAAGGATTTAGACCAGTGGGAGCCTGGCGCTCATTCAGGAACCTTCCGCGGCAATCAGCTGGCCATTGCAGCAGGTACGGCAACAATGAAGTTTATTAAGCGGGAAAAACTTGACGAGCAGGCAGCTCTGCTTGGTGACTTCCTCATGCTGCGCTTAAAGGAAATGAAACAAGATGTCCAATCCATTGGTGACGTCCGAGGTTTAGGTCTTATGGTTGGAGCTGAAATCGTCGACACAACGGCTCCTGCAGATGCACTCGGAAGTTACCCTGCAAATCCGCAGCTGGCTAAGAAAATTCAGCAGGAATGCTTTAAACGTGGGCTGATCCTGGAGCTAGGCGGTCGTCACGGAAGTACCGTCAGATTCCTGCCTCCGCTGATTATCACAAAAGAGCAGCTTGAAACGGTGTGCGATCTGTTCTTCGAAGCGTCTATGGCAGCGGAAAAAGCGCTTATGCCAAGTTTCGTATAGGAGGTGAAGAAAATGACAGCCAGTGTAAAAACAAAAATAGATGCTTTTTTTCTCACAAATTCACAAGGCGGCCTGGAAAGCTATCAACATGTCATGAACCAGGCGATGGAAACGCTGAAATCAGCCGTTCTTGCAAATGCTCCATTCAGCGGTGCTTCTCCTCAGCTTGTTAAGGAGGGACTTGAAGCTCAATTTCCTGAGTTCCTCCCTGAAGTTGCCGGCAGTCCCATGGAGGTATTTCACAAGCTTTCATCTGCGGTTGCTGACCATGCCGTCTCTGTCCATCATCCGTTATGTGCAGCACATCTACACTGTCCGCCGATGCTGCCTGGTTTAGCAGCTGAAGTGCTGATTTCAGGATTGAATCTTTCAATGGACTCCTGGGACCAGAGCGGAGCTGCAACCATGGTGGAGCAGATAGTCATGGATGGGCTTTGCCGCCTTTTCGGTCTTTATGAAGGCGACGGGGTCATGACGAGTGGAGGAACACAATCCAATTTGATGGGGCTTCTTCTTGCAAGAGAGCGTGCAGCTTTAAAGCTTTGGAACTGGGATATTAAGAAGCAGGGTCTCCCTGTAGAACACCACCTTCTTAAAATTCTCTGCTCGGATGCAGCCCATTTTTCCGTTCAGCAGGCAGCCTCTGTTTTAGGGCTTGGAGAAGAAGCCGTCATTCCTGTAAAAACAGATGCTGCCCACAGGATGTGCATGAACGATTTAGAAGAAAAGCTGAAGCAGCTTAAAAAAGAAGGAAAAATTCCTTTTGCCCTAATCGCCACAGCAGGCACAACCGATTTTGGAGCCATAGATCCCCTAGAAATAATGAGTCAGGCCGCTAAGCAATACGATCTTTGGTTCCATGTGGATGCGGCATATGGGGGAGGCCTCATGATGTCAGATCAGCACAAACACAAACTGAAAGGCATTGATGAGGCGGACTCCATCACAGTTGATTTTCACAAAATGTTTTACCAGCCAATCAGCTGCGGGGCGTTCCTGGTAAATGACCGCAGCTCGTTTTCCTATATGAAGCGGCACGCAGATTACCTCAACCCAGAAGAAGATGAAGAAGAAGAGGTGCCGAATCTTGTAGGAAAATCCCTGCAGACAACAAGAAGATTTGATGCGTTAAAACCCTTCCTATCCTTTCAGCTGATTAGCAGGAGCGACTGGTCAGAAATCATCTGCCGCACCCTTTCCCTTGCAAAGGATGCCCATAAAATGCTTGAACATGACAGTTCATTTACGGTTATGCATAAACCAGAGCTGAGCACGGTTGTTTTCAGGTATACAGGAGACGGCATGCTTACGGAGGATGACGTTAATCTTCTAAACTACCGGATTCGGGACAGGTTGCTTGCAAATGGAGAAGCGGTCATTGCCCGTACAAAGGTAAAGGGACATGCTTGCCTTAAATTTACACTATTAAATCCACTCGCAGAAGCAGAGGATCTGTCAAAACTGATCCAGAGAATAAAAGAAATCGGACATAATGAATGGAGGAGGCTTCAGAATGAACAGGGATGAAGCTAGAAAATGTGCAGAGCATGCTACGCTGCAAAGCTATTTAAATTGTTATATCCGTGAGACGGGAAAAGGCTCTTTAACAGAGGATGTTCCACCAGAGCTTAAACATGCCCATTCAGGCAAATGGATGCAGCTTTCGCTTAAAAATAAATCTGCTTTATACATACCTTTAGCTTATTATTCAGAAACAGGACGCCACCTAGTTGGACCGGTAGTTTATCTAGGTTCTGAAAAGCTGAACTTCATGGACTGCATTGATGTGACGTTAATAGACTTGAATGCTGGCCAGCCGGCTGAAAAAAAGAATGAGCTGCTTACCCGCATTTCCCAGAGCTGCACACTGATGGCAGCATTTATTGAAAAACGTTCAGGTGAAGAAGACGAGCTGTATGGCACAGACTTTGATTTCCTGGCAGCAGAGCAGTCGCTTTTATTCGGACACCTGCTTCATCCTGCACCAAAAAGCAGGGAAGGGATGAATGAAGAGGAAATCAGATCCTATTCACCTGAATTAAAAGGCGCCTTTCCGCTCCATTATTTTAGAGCTCCTGCTGACCTTGTTTATTCTAAATCCCTGCTTCCGCATTCAGCCATTCAGCTGATCAAGCAAATGGTCCTTGATGATCCGGAAATAAAAAATGACTTCAAAAACAAGTATGCAAAAGAGGACGGGCACGCGCTGCTTCCGCTGCATCCGTGGCAGGCAATATATGTCCTTCAACATCATGAGATTAAGAGTCTTGCAGAAGCGGGAGTTATTGAGGACCTTGGACAGCATGGGCGTTCTTACTTTGCCACCTCCTCACTGAGGACAGTATTTCATCCTGATGTGCCGTTTATGCTGAAGTTTTCATTGAACATAAAAATTACGAATTCAGTGCGGGCTAATTTAATGAAGGAACTAGAACGCGGCGCAGAGGTAAAAGAACTGATGGAGGCCGGCCTCGGGAAGGAAATTTCAGATGAGTTTCCGCAGTTCAGGTTTGTTCACGATCCGGCATTTCTCACCTTGAAACTGGAGGACAGGAAAGAATCCGGGTTTGAAGTCATCCTTCGCGATAACCCGTTTTATCAGGAAAATGCGGATCAAACAACGGCCATTGTCTCTTTATGCCAAGATGGACTGAAAAGAGGAACATCAAGACTTTCTAGCATAATCCGCGGCATAGCAGATAAAGAAAACCGCACCACAAGCGAAATCAGTTCGGACTGGATAAAGCGTTACTTGGAGATTTCCCTAAAACCGATTCTCTGGCTTTATTATGAGAAGGGGATCGCACTTGAGGCTCATCAGCAAAACAGCATTGTTCAGTTGAATGACGGCTATCCTGAGCGATTCTTTTACCGTGATAATCAAGGGTTTTACTTCTGTGAATCAAAGAAGAGCGTACTTGAGTCATTTCTTCCTGAAGCGGGACAGAAAAGCGAAACCTTCTGTTCAGATGCAGTAGCGGATGAGCGCCTGCGATACTATTTCTTTTTCAATCATTTGTTCGGTATTGTGAATGCGTTCGGGACGGCAGGACTGGCAGACGAACGCATGCTGCTTAAGATCATCCGGGAAGAAATGGAAGCCTATTCTGTTCCAGTTGGACATCCTTCTCAGCTTATAAAAAGCTTCCTAGAACGCGAGAAACTGCCTTGCAAGGCCAATCTCATGACACGATTCCACGACTTAGATGAGCTTGTAGGTCCCCTTGAAACTCAGTCTGTGTATGTGGATGTTCCAAATCCACTGTTAAAAGAGGAGGCCGTCGCTTCATTATGATTCAACAAGAAACAAACGCAGTGATTACGTTCCGCAAGGTTGATTTTGAGAAGGATGCGGTCTTGCTTCATCAGTGGCACCATGAGCCGCACGTCATTCCTTTTTGGCACCAGAACTTTCCGTTCAGCCAGTATGCAAAGCACTTAAAGGGTTTACTTTCGGACAGGCATCAAACCTTATGGATCGGCATGATGAACGGGAAAGAGATGAGCTACTGGGAAACATATTGGGCAAAAGACGATATCATCGGCCGCTATTATGGTGCAGAACCATTTGATCAGGGAGTTCATTTGCTCATTGGAGACACCTCTTATTTAGGAAAAGGTTTGGCAGAGCCTATGCTTCAGAGCATCATGAAGCAGATGTTTTCTGACAGCAGGACAGCGAGGCTTGTTGCGGAACCTGATAGCCGCAACGCTAAAATGATTCACGTGTTTAAAAAGTGCGGGTTTGTTCCTCAAAAGGAGCTTAACCTTCCTGATAAACAAGCCATGTTTTTGATCTGCACAAGAGAAGATTTTGAAAGGAGGCTTACAAGTGATTTATGATGTGATTGGTGTCGGGCTTGGCCCGTTTAATCTGGGTATGGCTGCCCTTATAGATGAAACAGCCGAAATGGACGCTTTGTTTTTTGATCAAAAACCGGAGTTTGCCTGGCATGAAGGATTATTAATTGAAGGAACGACTCTTCAGGTTCCTTTTATGGCGGATGCCGTTACAATGGTTAATCCGGCGAGCAAATATAGCTTTTTGAATTATTTGCATCACCAGAAACGGCTGTACCACTTCTATTTTCTAGAATCGTTCCATATACCCCGTAGAGAATATAACCATTACCTCCAATGGGTCTCAAAGCAGCTGTCATCATGCCGGTTCAGCAAAAGAGTCATTGATATAGCCGAGCATTCGGATGGTTATGAAGTGAGTGTAGAAGATGTTTTGACAGGACATGTGAAGACTTATTACGCGAAGCATGTGGTCCTGGGAATGGGAAGTGCCCCGAATCTGCCGGAATGGACGGCGGCAGGCAGCCGGAATCTCTATCATTCTTCTGAGTTTTTGCAAAGAAGGAATGAAGCACTGGGAGAGACAGTCACAGTAATCGGCTCAGGGCAAAGTGCAGCAGAGGTTTTCCTTGAGCTTTTAAAAGAACAGATAACTGCAGGCTTTAAGCTGAATTGGCTGACACGAACAGACGGTTTCTTTCCGATGGAATATTCCAAGCTCGGGCTTGAACATTTTTCACCAGATTACACGGATTATTTTTACCGCTTACCTCAAAGCCTGAAGGATGAAGTTGTGTCGAAGCAGGATCCTCTTTATAAGGGAATAAGCGCAGATACGATTGCAGACATTTACGATCTTTTATATGAAAGAACAATCGCTGGACAAAAGCTGGACGTACAGCTCCTTGCTAAAACGGCGATTAAAGATATCTCTGAATATGGCGGCGGTCTAGAGCTCGACTGTTATCACAGGGAGGAGGGTGTATCGTTTAAGTTTGAATCAGATACCGTTATCGCTGCGACAGGATACAAAACCCTCTGGCCAAAAGCATTTAGCAGCCTGGCTCATTCGATGAGATGGGACGAAGCAGGACGCCCTGTTATTTCGAGAAACTATCAGGTCTACATGCATGAGACGAGAGATGAGCACATGGTGTTTATTCAAAACGGCGAGCTTCATACCCATGGGGTAGGAGCGCCTGATCTGGGGCTCGGCGCTTATCGGAATGCCGTTATCATAAATTCGATTGCCGGAAAAACGATTTTTGAGATTCCGGAAAAAAATGTCTTTCAGCACTTTGGGATCCAGCAGCTTGCCCGAAAGAAACAAACCGTATAGGAGAGTGAATGAAATGGAAACGAATGTGAAAAAAAGGCACTGGGAAACAGCAAACAAACGGCTGCTTGCCAAAATGATTGCAGAGTTTTTATATGAAGACATGATTTCAGCGGGGAAAACGGATGGTCTTTATCACCTTTCATTAAACGGCGGGACGATGTACAGATTCCAAGCGGAAGAACGGCTTATGGACAGCTACTGGATAGACCCTGACTCCATTCAGATAAAAACAGGCGGTGAATGGGTGAATGCTAAAAGCGCAGTTGCTTTCCTGCTTGAGCTGCAAAAGGAAATCGGCATCAAACCATTTACTGCCGCTTTTCTGATTGAAGAATATAAACGGACACTGCTTGCCGATGCCCATATCATGGCCAGCCAGGAAAATCAGCGGACTGAGTCCCTCCTTGAAATCGATTATGCAGAGCTTGAAGGGGAAATGACCGGTCATCCATGGATTACATATAACAAAGGAAGAATTGGATTTTCCTATACGGATTACCTACAGTATGCGCCGGAACAGAAGAAGGAGGTAAAGCTTGACTGGATAGCTGTTTCAAAAGAGAAGGGGAGCTTTCATTCAATTGAAGAAGTAAATTATGAAGATTTACTGAAAAGCGAGCTGGGTGATTCCCTTTGGGTAACGTTTCAGAAGGTTCTGCATGAGGAAGGTATTCAGCCGGAGGACTATTTCTTCATGCCTGTTCATGAATGGCAGTGGAATCATGTCCTGGTACCACTTTTTTCAGAAGAGCTGTTTGAAAAGCGCATCGTTTATCTTGGAAAAGGAGAGGATGAGTACCTGCCACAGCAATCCATCAGAACGTTCGTGAACATGAAAGATAAGATGAAATATCATGTAAAGCTTCCGATGAGCATTTTGAATACACTCGTTTATCGCGGCCTGCCGTCTGAGCGGGTGGTGCTTGCTCCGGAAATCACGCAGCATATTCAGGGAATCCGGGATCGTGACTCATTCTTGCGTGATACATGCAGAGTTATACTCCCTGGAGAAATAGCAAGCATGAACTACGCTCATCCTGATTATACAAAGCTGCAAGGGGCTCCATATCAATTCCTTGAAATGCTCGGTGTCATCTGGAGAGAAAGTATTTATTCGTTCCTAGACGAAGGAGAGCAAGCGATAACCCTAGCTGCGCTTTTATATGTTGGGGAGGACGGAGAATCCTATGCGCTTAAACTTGCCAAAAAGGCAGGCCTCAACGCAGAAGAGTGGACAAAACAGCTTTTTGATGTGCTGCTTCCGCCGCTTCTGCACTACTTATATCAATATGGAACCGTTTTTTCGCCGCACGGTCAGAATACCGTTGTCATTTTAAAGGACAGCAAACCGCACCGTCTCGCCGTTAAAGATTTTGTGGATGATGTGAACATCAGTGATCAGCCGCTGTCAGAGCTGGAAAACATCTCAGCAGAGTTAAAAAATGTGCTGAGAAGCGAGGCTCCGGAAGGACTCTGTCAATTTATCTTTACTGGATTGTTCGTATGCCACTTCCGCTATCTCGCAGACATTCTTCATCGGAGCAGGGAGCTGGATGAAACTGTTTTCTGGTACATGCTAAGAGAGACGATTCTTTCTTATCAGGCGCAGTTCCCAGAACTGAAAGAACGATTTGAGCTGTTTGATCTGCTGAGACCATCCTTTAAAAAACTTTGTCTCAACCGGAACAGGATGATAGAATATGGGTATGGCGATGGCGTTGACCGGCCTCATGCTTCAGAATTTGGAAGAGTAAAAAACCCGCTGGCTACTGGAAAGCCTGCAGTTGTTTAAAAAAGTTAGGGTGACAGCATTCAATAGATGCTGCCACCCTTTTTTATCGTGAAATAGTAAACATATATTTTTATTCTAATTGTTTAAAGAGTCACACTATATTATAATGAAAGAGAAGCGGGAAAATTTACAATAGTATAAAAAGGAGGGTTACTATGTATGATTCTAAACCATGGCTCACCGCTTATCCTAAAGAAATTCCTGCAGAACTGGAGTTTCGAAAAGAACCTGTTCAGCAGTATTTAGTAGATGCAGCAAAAAGCTTTCCAGAAAAAGTTGCCATCCATTTCATGGGGAAGGAGATGACATATAAAGAGCTATACCATGAATCAATAGCATTTGCTAGTTATCTTCAGCAGATTGGTATTGCAAAAGGTGACCGAGTTGCCATCATGCTTGCCAATACTCCACAATCAGTCATAAGTTATTTTGGTATATTAATGGCTGGGGGAATTGTTGTTCAAACCAATCCGTTATATACTGAACGTGAACTTGAATACCAAATGAAGGACTCAGGTGCAAAGGCGATCATCACACTCGACATCCTCTATCCTCGCGCTTCTAAGGTGATGCCGCAAACAGATTTGCAGCACATAATTGTAACCGCTATCAAAGACTACCTGCCATTCCCAAAAAATCTAGTCTATCCTTTTATCCAGAAAAAGCAATATGGAATTGTTGTAAATGTAAAACATGAAGGCAATACCCATCTATTTAAAGAAATCGTAAAAACGGAACCAAAAAAACTAGTACAATATGACTTTGACTTTGAAGAGGATGTAGCACTCCTGCAATATACTGGAGGTACAACCGGTTCTCCAAAAGGGGTTATGCTGACACATAGAAATTTAGTAGCTAATTCATCCATGTGTACGGCTTGGCTTTATAAATCCAAACCTGGAGAGGAATCAGTCCTAGGCATAGTTCCTTTTTTCCATGTCTATGGAATGACAATCATTATGATCTTATCTGTCATGCAGGCTTATAAGATGATAATATTACCAAAGTTTGACGCTCTTACTACATTAAAAACGATCCAAAAGCAGCGCCCTACCTTGTTTCCTGGTGCGCCAACCATTTATATCGGTCTATTAAATCATCCTGATTTGAAAAAATATGACTTATCTTCTATTGACTCTTGTCTTAGTGGCTCTGCTCCACTTCCAATAGAAGTTCAAGAAGAATTTGAGAAGGTTACAGGTGGGAAACTTGTTGAAGGGTATGGATTAACAGAATCTTCTCCCGTGACACATTCAAATTTCTTATGGGATCGTCCGCGCGTAAAAGGCAGTATTGGTGTACCATGGCCAAATACAGAAGTAAAAATTATCTCATTGGATGATGGTGAAATCATGCCAGTTGGAGAAATTGGTGAAATCATCATAAAAGGTCCACAAGTGATGAAGGGTTATTGGAATCGACCAGATGCTACAGCGGAAACAGTTAAAGAAGGCTGGCTATATACTGGAGATCTTGGTTATATGGATGATAATGGATATTTCTATGTAGTAGATAGAAAGAAGGATATGATCATAGCTGGAGGATTTAATATCTACCCTAGAGAAATTGAAGAAGTCTTGTATGAGCATCCTGATGTATTGGAGGCCGTGGCTGCTGGTATTCCCGATCCATACCGTGGTGAAACCGTTAAGGCATATGTGGTGTTGAAGGAAGGCTCAAAACTTACCTCAGATGACTTGAATCAATACGCTCGAAAATATTTAGCGGCATATAAAGCCCCACGATTATATGAATTTAGAGAAGAATTACCGAAAACAGCAGTAGGGAAGATTCTTAGAAGAACCCTTGTTGAAGAAGAAATGAGAAAAATAGAGGAAGAAAACAAAAAACATGCCTAACCCACGCACTTCTTTTTTTTGCGTAATATAACTTGTCCCACCGGAAACAATAAAGTAATATAAAAATGTCGTTGTATTTCTTGACAGAAATACAACTAATATCTATTATAAAAATATGAATGATTATTCATTCATATTTTCTTTTTGTAGAAAATATTTCTTCAAGAGGAGGGAGAACACAATGAAAAAAAATAAACCAAAATACATGCAAATCATCGATGCAGCCGTTATTGCAATCGCAGAAGTTGGTTATCACCAAGCACAGGTTTCAAAGATTGCAAAGCAAGCCGGTGTCGCAGATGGAACCATTTATCTTTATTTTAAAAACAAAGAAGACATTCTCATCTCACTCTTTGAAGAAAAAATGGGAAGCTTTATTGAAAAAATAGATGAAATGATAGCAGGAAAAGAGACCGCGGCGGAGAAGTTATTAATGATGATAGAAGCTCATTTTAAAAACCTGTCTGATGACCATCACATGGCAATCGTAACTCAACTTGAATTGAGACAGTCGAATAAAGAATTGCGTTTACGTATAAACAATGTTCTAAAAGGCTATTTACGCGTGATTGATAAAATCATCATTGAAGGGAAAGAAACGGGAGAGTTTTCAAGTGATCTCGATGTCCGTCTAGCCAGACAAATGATTTTTGGCACAATGGATGAAACCGTTACAACCTGGGTTTTAAATGAGGAGAAATACGATTTAGTCGCACTCGCTAAACCGGTTCATCAGCTACTGATTAAGGGCTGCGGGAATCATTAATTTTTGAGTGTACGAGAAGGAGGGATTCTATTGGAATACTTAAAATGGTCTAATCAAGACTCTATCGCGACGATCACCATTGTGCGTCCACCGGCAAATGCCCTCTCACAAGGACTATTACGAGAACTGTCGGCTGTACTAGACGAAATTGAACCTAATCGTGACATTAAGGTGATTGTCATTCATGGGGAAGGTCGTTTCTTCTCAGCAGGTGCAGATATTAAAGAATTCACAACCGTCTCTTCATCTGAAGGATTTGCGAATCTTGGAAAATTTGGACAGGATTTGTTTGACCGGATGGAGAAATTTCCTAAACCAATCATTGCAGCTATTCATGGTGCAGCACTTGGCGGCGGCTTGGAACTAGCGATGGCTTGTCATATCCGTTTAGTGGGTGAAAAGTCCAAACTTGGTCTTCCAGAGCTGCAGCTTGGGTTAATCCCTGGCTTTGCCGGCACACAACGACTTCCTAAATATGTGGGCGTGGCACGGGCAGCAGAAATGCTGTTTACATCTGAGCCAATCACAGGAATGGAAGCGGTTCAATTTGGCTTGGCAAACCATGCATACCCAGAAGATGAAGTGTTAGAACAAGCACTTAAATTGGCGGGTAAAATTGCTAAGAAAAGTTCAGGGTCACTAAAAGCGACCATTCAATTATTAAACTATGCGAAAACTGAAGAGTTTTACGAAGGCTCCAAGAAGGAAGCTGAGTTATTTGGAGAAATTTTTGTATCCAATGATGCAAAAGAGGGAATTCAGGCTTTTATTGAAAAAAGAGAGCCGCATTTTAAAGGTGAATAACTTCTATCTCAATTAGAAGTTACGAATAAATTTTTTTTGCTAAAAATATTCTTAATCTTTGGAACAGAAAAAATGTTTGCATTATAGGAGGGAAATCATGAACATTTATGTACTTTTGAAAAGAACGTTTGATACGGAAGAAAAGATAACGATTGCAGGCGGAAAAATCAATGAAGATGGTGCAGAGTTTATCATTAATCCTTACGATGAATATGCAGTGGAAGAAGCTATTCAAGTCCGTGACGCAAATGGCGGGGAAGTAACCGTTATTTCTGTTGGTACGGAAGAATCTGAAAAGCAATTACGTACAGCACTCGCTATGGGAGCTGATAAAGCAGTATTAATTAATACAGAAGATGATGTGCAGAATGGCGATCAATTCACAACAGCTAAAATTATTGCTGAATATCTTAAGGATAAAGATGCAGACCTAATTTTGGGTGGAAATGTTGCTATTGATGGCGGTTCTGGTCAAGTAGGTCCACGTGTGGCTGAATTGTTAAACATTCCGTATGTGACGACGATTACAAAGCTTGAAATTAATGGTACAAATGTAACCGTTACCCGTGATGTTGAAGGTGATTCTGAAGTAATCGAAACAAGCCTGCCGTTATTGGTAACTGCTCAACAAGGGTTGAACGAGCCACGTTATCCATCACTCCCAGGTATTATGAAAGCGAAGAAAAAGCCGCTTGATGAATTAGAATTGGATGATCTTGATTTAGAAGAAGACGATGTTGAAGCAAAAACAAAAACAATTGAAATTTACTTGCCTCCTAAAAAGGAAGCTGGAAAAGTGTTATCTGGAGATTTAAATGATCAGGTAAAAGAACTTGTTCACCTTCTTCATACAGAAGCAAAAGTAGTTTAATCGTAATTGCACTTATACGTTCGCAAGGAATAATTTTGATTAGACAATAATGATTCGCAGGAGGGTAAAGGAATGACTAGAAAAGTATTAGTATTAGGGGAAACGCGTGACGGTTCACTACGTAATGTTTCTTTCGAAGCAATTGCTGCAGCAAAAACAGTAGCAGAAGGCGGAGAAGTAGTAGCTGTTTTAATCGGAGAAAATGTTAGCGCTTTAGGTGCAGAGTTAGTTCAATTCGGTGCTGACCGCGTAGTTGTTGTTGAAGATGAAAAGTTAAAACAATATACATCTGATGGTTTCGCTCAAGCATTGCTTGCTGTGCTTGAAAAGGAAAGTCCAGAAGGTTTAGTAATTGGGCATACTTCCTTAGGAAAAGACCTTTCCCCAAGGATTGCTGCTAAATTAGCTTCCGGTTTAATTTCTGATGCAACGGCTGTTGAAGTTGCAGGTGGGAATGTTGTCTTTACTCGACCTATCTATTCAGGTAAAGCGTTTGAAAAGAAAATTGTTACAGACGGTTTAATTTTTGCAACGGTTAGACCAAATAATATTGCACCACTAGCCAAAGATGAAAACAGAACAGGTGAAGTTGCTTCTCTATCAGTGGAAATTAAAGACCTTCGTGCCATTATTAAAGAAGTAGTTAGAAAAGCAAGCGAAGGTGTTGATTTAAGTGAAGCAAAAGTCGTTATCTCTGGTGGCCGCGGGGTGAAGAGTGCGGAAGGCTTTGAACCACTTAAGGAATTAGCGAACGTTTTAGGCGGTGCCGTTGGTGCTTCTCGTGGAGCTTGTGATGCTGACTATTGTGACTACTCCTTACAAATCGGTCAAACGGGTAAAGTTGTTACACCTGACTTATACATTGCCTGCGGTATTTCTGGAGCCATCCAGCACTTAGCAGGTATGTCCAACTCCAAGGTAATTGTTGCTATCAACAAAGACCCAGAAGCTAACATCTTTAAAGTAGCCGATTACGGAATTGTTGGTGACTTATTCGAGGTTGTACCACTCTTAACGGAAGAGTTTAAAAAACTTAAAGTTCACTCATAATAAAAGGGCGAGCAGTAACTAACTGCTCGCCTTTTCTCATAGTATAAGCTGGAATACTTAATGTATTTTAGGGGAAATTACATGCGAGACAGATTATTAGCATGATGGTTTAAACAATGCTATACTTTCGTTGTATTTAGTATTCATTAGGAGGGCTTTACAAATGGCTATTTCAAACGTAACAGATGCAAATTTCTCTGCTGAAACAGGCTCTGGCCTTGTACTTGCGGATTTCTGGGCACCATGGTGTGGACCTTGTAAAATGATTGCTCCAGTTCTTGAGGAAATTGACTCAGAAATGGGCGATAAAGTAAAAATCGTAAAATTAGATGTAGACGATAATCAAGAAACTGCTGCTAAATACGGCGTTATGAGTATCCCTACACTTCTTGTTTTCAAAAATGGCGAAGTAGTTGACAAAGTAGTCGGCTTCCAACCTAAAGATGCTTTAGCAGGTGTATTAGAAAAGCACGTATAAGCAGAGATAACCTTAGCTAGCAATACACTAGCTAAGGTTTTTTATTTTTTATTTACAAGCTGAGGATTTAATTTGGCAATCTGTTGGTTGGAACGGAAGGCACGAAGACTCCTGCGGGAGAAGCGAGACAGGCGAGACCCCGCAGACACGCAGTGTCGAGGAGGCTCGGCGGTCGCCCGCGGAAAGCGAAGTGCCTGGAGTGGAAAGCAACAGAAACTTAATAAACAGCCATTGGAAAAAGAATCAGGCTTTTCTTTATCTGCTTTATCATTTAAAATTTTAGGATAGATATAAAAAAGACGGAGAGGAGCAGCTTGGAATGAATGAAAACATCAAACAAAAATTAACACTGCTGCCTGATCAGCCTGGCTGCTACTTGATGAAGGACCGTCAGGGAACGATCATTTATGTAGGAAAAGCAAAAATACTGAAAAATCGAGTGCGGTCTTATTTCTCAGGTTCACACGATGGAAAAACGTTTCGACTTGTAAATGAAATTGAGGACTTTGAATATATCGTTACCTCATCCAATATAGAAGCACTGCTTCTTGAGTTAAATTTAATAAAAAAATACGATCCAAAATATAATGTGATGCTGAAGGATGATAAGACTTATCCGTTTATAAAGCTGACGGCGGAAAGACATCCGAAACTAATCATTACTAGAAAAGTAAAAAAGGATAAAGGTAAATACTTTGGTCCCTATCCGAACGTCATGGCTGCAAATGAAACAAAAAAGCTGCTAGATCGAATTTACCCTTTACGGAAATGTTCAACCCTTCCGGACCGCGTATGTTTGTACTATCACTTAGGCCAGTGCCTGGCACCATGCGTTAACGAAGTTCATGAAGAGCAATACAAACAAATGACAGATGAAATTACCCGCTTTCTCAATGGCGGTTTCAAAGAAATAAAAAAAGAACTAACAGAGAAAATGACCAGTGCCTCAGAAGAATTAGATTTTGAGCGTGCCAAGGAATTCCGCGACAAAATTTTTCATATTGAAACCATAATGGAAAAACAAAAAATCACGATGACAGATTTTACGGATCGTGATGTTTTTGGCTATGCCGTCGATAAAGGCTGGATGTGTGTGCAAGTGTTCTTTGTTCGCCAGGGAAAACTAATCGAACGTGACGTTTCCATGTTTCCAATTTACAATGAGCCGGAAGAAGAAATTTTGACTTTTCTTGGTCAGTTTTACGAAAAGTCGAATCATTTTAAGCCAAAGGAAATTCTCATTCAAGATGAAATTGACTTGAGTTTAGCGGAACAGCTTCTTCAAGTTAAGGTACTAAAGCCGCAGCGTGGTCAGAAAAAAGATCTTATTAAAATGGCTATTAAAAATGCAAAAATCGCATTGAATGAGAAGTTTTCGTTAATTGAAAAGGATGAAGTACGCACGATTAAAGCAGTTGAGAATCTTGGTGAGCTTATGGGCATCTATACCCCGCACCGAATTGAGTCCTTTGATAACTCAAATATTCAGGGGACAGACCCTGTATCTGCCATGGTGGTATTTATTGATGGAAAGCCAAATAAGCGAGAATATCGAAAGTATAAGATTAAATCCGTTAAAGGCCCTGATGATTATGAATCAATGCGTGAAGTAACAAGAAGAAGGTATTCAAGAGCGCTAAAAGAGGAATTACCACTTCCTGACCTCATCATTATTGATGGTGGTAAAGGACATGTGGAGGCGGTCAGAGACGTCCTAGAAAATGAACTTGGCTTAGATATTCCACTCGCTGGATTGGTGAAGGATGATAAACACCGAACATCAAATCTTCTCTATGGAAATCCACTTGAGATTATTCCACTGGGAAGGAACAGCCAAGAGTTTTATTTATTACAAAGAATTCAAGATGAGGTTCACCGTTTTGCGATTACCTTTCACCGTCAAATTCGTGGGAAAAGCGCTTTTCAGTCATTGCTAGATGATATTCCAGGTGTGGGTGAAAAACGTAAAAAACAACTGTTAAAAGAATTTGGTTCAGTAAAGAAAATGAAAGAAGCGACATTCGAAGAATTTCGTGCGCTTGGTATTCCTGCCCCTGTAGTGGAGGAATTAATTAAAAAACTTCAATCTTAGTAATTGTCAGAAAAAAACCGCTATGCTATAATGAGTGAAAATTTATAAATACTATCACTTTTTAATACTGAAGTGAAGGTAGAGGTGCGAACTTCAATAGTAATGATTCTGAGAAGGATGAGCTTCAAGGAAGAATCATGAAAGGGGATGTTCGCCGAAGTGAAGGAAGTCTCATTTCTTTCTTTGCTGGTCCTGTATTGAATAAATGCCGGATTGTCAAGACTGTATGTCTTGGAGAGCTATCTTACATTGTCGACGCAGAAATTTTTTTGTGTATTTAAAGCAATGAGATGCCCTCTCATTGCTTTTTATTTTTTTTGCGGGGAAAAATACAATGATAGCTAAACCTATAACTGAAAACTGAAAGCAGGGGAAAAGATGGGTTTAATTGTACAAAAGTTTGGCGGCACTTCGGTTGGAAGTGTAGAAAGAATACTAAATGTAGCACAGCGGGTAAAAGCTGAAACCGAACAGGGGAATCAGGTTGTTGTCGTGGTTTCAGCAATGGGGAAATCAACGGATCAATTGGTGAATTTAGCAAAAGAAATTTCAGGGCAGCCAAATAAACGAGATATGGATATGCTGTTAAGCACAGGTGAACAGGTAACAATCGCTTTATTATCAATGGCGCTTAATGAGCAAGGTTTACCTGCCGTTTCGTTTACAGGCTGGCAGGCTGGAATTGTCACAGAGCCTGTCCATGGGAATGCCCGGATTACCACTATTAATACAGAGTCTGTACAGCATCAACTGAATGCTGGGAATGTGGTAATTGTTGCAGGTTTCCAAGGGATTACGGAAGATGGCGAGATTACAACCCTCGGACGTGGTGGTTCAGATACGACAGCGGTCGCGTTAGCTGCAGCGCTAAAGGCAGATAAATGCGATATTTATACAGATGTAACGGGGGTTTTCACAACCGATCCGAGATATGTGAAAAGTGCACGTAAATTAAAATCAGTGTCTTATGATGAAATGCTTGAACTTGCCAACTTAGGGGCAGGTGTCCTGCACCCGAGAGCAGTAGAATTTGCGAAAAACTATCAAGTAAGGTTAGAAGTTCGCTCAAGTCTAGAAAGAGTAGAAGGAACAGTGATTGAGGAGGAAGCATCAATGGAACAAAACCTAGTAGTCCGTGGAGTGGCATTTGAAGATGAAATTACAAAGGTAAGCGTATTAGGGCTTGCTAATTCGTTAACGAGCTTGTCAACAATCTTTACAACATTAGCTGAGAACCATTTAAACGTCGATATTATCGTTCAAAGCACAACTGAAGCAGAAAGTGCTAATCTTGCCTTCTCCATTAAAACAGATGATTTATTAGAAACGTTAAATGTCCTTGAAAATAATAAAGGTGTTCTTAATTATGAGCAACTTGATGCAGAAAACAAGCTGGCGAAAGTGTCGATCGTTGGCTCGGGAATGATTTCAAACCCAGGAGTTGCAGCAAAGATGTTTGAAGTGCTTGCAACCAATCAAATTCAAATAAAAATGGTCAGCACCTCAGAAATCAAAGTCTCAGCCGTAGTCGAAGAAAAACACATGCTAAAAGCCGTAGAAGTGTTACACCAAGAATTTGGTCTTTCCACCGACAACCAATAAAAGAAAAAAGCGGTGACTCAGGCACCGCTGCCCCACTTTGCGCGTCATATGGAGTCTTTGTGATCCCATTTGACGGTGAAGTGGACTTTGTTTGCTTTTTTTACTGGGTGTTCAAAGGTTTCGGCGATGACTTGTTTTTGGAGTTGAATTTGTTCTGCTAGGAAGCCTGCTTCGATTTGGAAGTAGTGTTCGGCTTTTGTTTTGACGCGAGAAACGATTAGCGGGCTTACTAGTTCGAATTCAATTTGATCTTTTCTCTCCTTTGTTAGTTGGAGCTGCCCCCATGAGGCTTTTGTAAAGAATTCAATGATGTCTTCGAGCGTGTTTAATGGGTGCTTACGCGCTAATCTTTTTCCAGCCCAATAAAGAATCTCTGGAGTGTCTTTTCCTAAAATCTCAGGCAATACAAATTCTCTAATTAACTCATAACCAAATAGTGAAATATTTCTTGGTTCATCACTTTGTAAAGTAAGTTCAACGGCAGTACTTTCATTCATATTACTTCCCCCTCTTTCTACCATTCTATTATATACAACTACAACTTTAAAGAAGAACACTTATAATGGGAAATAGTGTAAAGCGTTAGCGTGTTGAAGGATTATTATCTTGCAATACGATAGCCTGTCTTTCATCATAATTATGTTTCCCAAATCAAATCTTAGAGTGATGATAAAAATTAATTTTTTTAAAGTAATTTTACTGGTTTTAATACTATATATTTCCATTATTATAAACAAATCTTACAATTTATTATAATATCAATATATTTAAAAAATTTTATATTTATGTGATTTTTGTGTATCCGTTTTCTTGACGCTCTTTCCGGATGGGAGTAAAATGGACATGTCACATAATTGTCACAGTGATGCTAAGTTTGAATTCTACTTAAAAGAATATTAAAAAACTGCTTAACATCATTTTAAAAATTCAAGGGGGGTTAATTATGGCGGGGAATCGAGAGTTTTTGAATCGAAGATTGCATTCATTACTAGGAGTAATTCCAATAGGTTTATTCCTTGTGCAGCATCTAGTAGTCAATCATTTTGCTACAGGAGGGGCTGAGTCCTTTAACAAAGCTGCGGATTTTATGGGGAACCTTCCTTTTAGAATTGTCCTAGAAACTGTAATTATTTATTTACCAATTTTATTTCATGCAATCTATGGGCTTTATATTGCTTTTACCGCAAAGAACAATGCAGGGAAATATAGTTATTTCAGAAACTGGATGTTCTTACTACAGCGTGTATCAGGTGTCATTACGTTAATCTTTATCACTTGGCACGTATGGCAAACGCGCGTTGCAGCAGCATTTGGGGCACATGTAAACTATGACATGATGGCAGATATCCTATCTTCACCATTCATGTTTGGTTTCTATCTGATTGGTGTCATTTCAACTATTTTCCACTTTGCAAACGGATTGTGGTCATTCTTTGTTAGCTGGGGTATTACAGTTTCCCCACGTTCACAAGTAATTTCTACATATTTTACAATTGGTGTTTTCTTCGTTCTTTCTATCGTAGCAATTAGAACACTTTTAGCTTTCGTTTAAAAATAAACTTCATACTATGTGTTGAAAATATCGGATTTTTGGATTAAGGGAGTGAGTCACAATGAGTAAGGGTAAGGTGATCATCGTTGGTGGCGGCTTAGCCGGCTTAATGGCAACCATCAAAGTTGCAGAAGAAGGAACACCAGTAGAATTATTTTCACTTGTTCCAGTAAAACGTTCCCACTCCGTTTGTGCCCAAGGTGGTATGAATGGAGCAGTAAATACAAAAGGTGAAGGTGATTCACCATGGATTCACTTTGATGATACCGTATATGGCGGAGACTTCTTAGCCAACCAGCCTCCAGTAAAGGCAATGTGTGAGGCAGCACCTGGTATCATTCACTTAATGGACCGGATGGGCGTTATGTTTAATCGTACACCAGAAGGACTATTAGATTTCCGTCGCTTCGGGGGTACTCAGCATTCGCGTACAGCATTTGCGGGTGCAACTACTGGTCAACAGCTGTTATATGCGTTGGACGAGCAGGTTCGCCGTCACGAAGTAGCGGGATTAGTTACAAAATACGAAGGCTGGGAATTCTTGGGTTCGGTTGTAGATGACGATGGAGTTTGCCGCGGAATTGTCGCACAAAACTTAACATCTATGGAAATCAAATCCTTTGCTGGGGATGCTGTCATTATGGCAACCGGCGGTCCTGGAATCATCTTCGGAAAAACAACGAACTCTGTTATTAATACAGGTTCGGCTGCATCCATCGTGTATCAACAAGGTGCATATTACGCAAATGGTGAAATGATTCAAATTCACCCTACTGCCATTCCAGGAGATGATAAACTTCGTCTAATGAGTGAATCGGCTCGTGGTGAAGGTGGTCGGGTTTGGACGTATAAGGACGGAAAACCATGGTACTTCCTAGAGGAAAAGTATCCGGCTTACGGAAATCTAGTACCACGTGATATTGCAACTCGTGAAATCTTCTCTGTCTGTGTGGATCAAAAGCTTGGTATTAATGGCGAGAACATGGTATACCTAGATCTTTCACATAAAGATCCAAAAGAACTAGATATTAAACTTGGTGGAATCATTGAAATCTATGAGAAATTCATGGGTGATGATCCGCGTAAAGTTCCAATGAAAATTTTCCCTGCCGTACATTATTCAATGGGTGGGCTATGGGTTGATTATGATCAAATGACGAATATTCCTGGACTTTTTGCTGCCGGTGAGTGTGATTATTCACAGCACGGTGCCAATCGTTTAGGTGCGAACTCATTACTTTCTGCTATTTATGGCGGTATGGTCGTTGGACCTAATGCTGTAAGATACATCAAAGGTCTTGAGAAGAGTTCAGATGCTGTATCATCAACTGTATTTGATCGTCATGTGAAGGAACAAGAAGATAAGTGGGCTTCCATTATGTCTTTAAGTGGTACGGAAAATGCGTACGTTCTTCACAAGGAGCTTGGTGAATGGATGACTGATAATGTTACCGTTGTTCGCCACAATGACAGACTATTAAAGACAGATGAAAAGATTCAAGAGTTATTAGAGCGTTATAAAAATATTAACATTCAAGATACAAGCAAATGGAGCAATCAGGGAGCAACCTTTACGCGTCAATTACAAAACATGCTTCAATTGGCACGCGTAATCACAATCGGTGCTTACAATCGTAATGAAAGCCGCGGCGCACATTATAAGCCTGAATTCCCGAACCGTGATGATGAAAACTTCTTAAAAACAACAATGGCGAAATTTGTTGATGGCTCATCTGCACCAGCTTTCCATTACGAGGAGATTGACGTTTCCTTAATCAAGCCTCGTGAACGCAACTATGCAAAAAAGAAAGGGGAGTAGTAACATATGTCTGAAAATAAAACAGTAAAATTTATTGTTACCCGTCAAGATAGCCCTGATTCTGCTCCTTATGAAGAGGAGTTTGAGCTAGCGTACCGTCCAAATATGAACGTAATTTCTGCTTTAATGGAAATTCGTAGAAATCCTGTTAATACAAAAGGACAAGCTACTTCCCCAATTACTTGGGATAGTAACTGTCTTGAAGAAGTTTGTGGAGCATGTTCCATGGTGATTAACGGTAAGCCGCGCCAATCATGTTCGGCGCTTGTTGATCAATTAGAACAGCCAATCCGTCTAGAGCCAATGAGAACATTCCCGGTTGTGCGTGACCTTCAGGTTGACCGCAGCAGAATGTTCGATGCGTTAAAGAAAGTAAAAGCTTGGATTCCAATCGATGGAACATACGACTTAGGACCTGGTCCTCGTATGCCAGAGAAAAAGCGTCAATGGGCGTATGAACTTTCAAAATGTATGACTTGTGGTGTTTGTCTAGAGGCTTGTCCAAATGTAAACAGCAATTCAAACTTTATTGGACCACAGCCGCTGTCACAGGTACGTTTATTCAATGCTCATCCAACAGGTGAGATGAATCGTTCAGAACGTTTAGAAGCGATTATGGGTGATGGCGGACTTGCGAACTGTGGTAACTCACAGAACTGTGTCCAATCATGTCCAAAAGGAATCCCATTAACGACATCGATTGCCGCATTAAACCGTGATACCACTCTTCAAGCATTTAGAAACTTCTTCGGAAGCGACCAGGTTTAAAAAAGATTCTTAAAACCTTCTTTTCTATCATGAAAAGAAGGTTTTTCTTTCTTTAAGGCTTGGACTTTTAAATTACCATTTGGTATACTAGTAGTAACAGTTTTCGTTTGAGGGGGATAGATCGTGAGAAAGCTTCCGTTATTCATAATATTGGCAGGATTAGTTGTAGTCGGAATCGGAATTTGGCAAATCGTTGAGACTAATTTTCAGACTGATGCTTCACTTAAAGAAGCGAAAAGAATCGTGGCACAGGCTGAGTCTAGATATGATGATGAAGATTCTTTTAAAAACCCTAAGAAAATCGATCCTCCTAAATTTGGAGACACAGTCGGGTTATTAACGATACCGAAAATTAAATCTGAGTTAGCCATCGTTGAGGGTACCGACCCGAATGATTTGAAAAAAGGGGTTGGCCATTACAAAGGCTCCTACTTTCCAGGTGAGAATGGGCAGATTGTCTTATCTGGGCATCGTGATACGGTTTTCAGGCGTTTAGGTGAATTAAAGCCTGGAGATATCTTTGAAGTGGCTATGCCAAACGGTAAATTTAAGTATGAACTTACCAATACAAAAATTGTGGATGCGGATGATCGGTCAATTATAACCCTGCAAAATACGCAGGAGGAATTAATAGTAATCACATGTTATCCATTCCGATTTGTTGGAAACGCACCACAACGTTATATCATTTATGCTAAACCAATTTAAAGTCCTTTACTCAGGGGCTTTTTTATTATTATTTTTTTTTATAAAATTATTCTCCTTCAAGCATTTCTAGTCACTCTAGGTGTGCTATTCACATAAGATATCGTGACTAAATATATACCCACCCCACGGTTCATAACTGGCGAAGGCAAGGAGGGTCACAATACTTGAAGGAGAATGAATATACTCACAAGCCGTTACTCACCAAACGTGAAAGAGAAGTATTCGAACTCTTAGTACAGGATAAAACTACTAAGGAAATCGCTGGTGAATTGTTTATAAGCGAGAAGACGGTTCGAAATCATATTTCCAATGCTATGCAAAAGCTTGGTGTAAAGGGGCGTTCACAAGCAGTTGTAGAGCTCCTTCGTATGGGAGAGCTAGAACTTTAATCATGACCGGCTTCCTACGGGAGGCCGGTTCATGTTTTTATTTTATACATATGAATTTTGTGCAGGGATATTTCAACTTGAAATTTTTGCGAAAAAAGTAGAAAATAAGAGCAAGATAAAAGAACGGCTAAAGTCTAGGAAAACAAGGCAAAGGGACGCCTCATATAGGAGTGTTATAGAGATGACTGTCGAAAATTCACAAAAAATCAGCGAGGAAATTGTCGCTAGGTTAGAAAAAGATTTACGGTATATTTCAGGTATTATCAAACAAAAAGGTAGAGAGATGCTGACTCATTATAAAATAACGCCACCGCAATTTGTGGCACTGCAGTGGCTATTTGAAGATGGTGATATGACCATTGGAGAGTTGTCCACTAAAATGTATTTGGCTTTCAGTACGACAACGGATCTTGTTGACCGGATGGAAAAAAATCAACTCGTTGTAAGAGTGAAAGACCCTAAGGATCGACGAGTAGTTAGAATCCACTTACTTGAAGAAGGCGAAAGAATCATTGATGAGGTAATAAAAAAGCGACAAGTTTATTTAGAGGAAGTCTTGGCGAATTTCTCGTTAGAAGAAATACAACAACTTCAAACCAATTTAATGAAACTGCATCAAGATATGCGTTAAAAGTACTGTTTTCGAAAATTGATGTTAAAATCCTAAAGCCGATTTTAACGTGGAACAAACTATTTTGTACTTGAAATAAAGTTTGCAAGCTCTTTTCTTACAATTGAAGGCACTTTGGAACAAGTCGTAGCTAATATAAGCGCTTTTTATCTCAAAAGGCAATAATGTTTAAGAAAAGAGCCTTAAAAAGAGGCGAGAAATTTGAAACAACCAATTGGTGTAATAGATTCCGGTGTAGGTGGATTAACGGTTGCAAAGGAGATTATGAGGCAGCTTCCGAATGAAAAGATTATTTATTTGGGAGATACAGCGAGGTGCCCATACGGACCAAGAACTCTTAAAGAAGTAAAACGATTCACTTGGGAACTAACAACATTTTTGTTAGGGAAAAATATAAAAATGCTCGTCATTGCCTGTAACACGGCAACAGCGGCTGTTCTTGATGAAATTAGGAATGAACTAAGTATTCCAGTGATAGGAGTCATCTATCCTGGAGCACGTACTGCGATTAAGCGTACAAAGAACTATCGGGTAGGGATAATTGGCACCGAAGGAACAATTAAAAGTGGTGCCTATGAAAAAGCTTTAAAAGCACTAAACAGCCGATTATTTGTGACAGGACAAGCCTGCCCAAAGTTCGTTCCACTTGTTGAGAGTGGAGAATATGACGGAGAGATTGCGGAAAGAATTGTCGTCGAAGCCTTAAAGCCGTTGCAAAATCAAAATTTAGATACTCTTATCCTCGGCTGCACCCATTACCCGTTACTGGAACCACTTATCCAAAAAGTAATGGGTGAAACTGTGAATGTTATCAGTTCTGGTGATGAAACAGCCAGGGAGATTAGTGCAATCCTTCAGTATAACGGCATCCTCGAAAGTGATGAGGATGAACCGGAGCATGAATTTTATACTACAGGCTCAAAGTTTATTTTTTCAAAAATTGCAAAACAGTGGCTGGGCGTACCCATAAATAATGTGAAAAAAATTAAATTATAATTAAGCTCCCATTACAGGAGCTTATTTTTTTTTAGAAAAAAAGAATGAATGTCCTAATTTTCTTTTCAAAGGCGGTCTAATTAGTTTAATAGGCTCGTATACATGATAGTACAAACTGTCTTAGGAGGGAAAAAATATGTCAAAAAATAAAGTGAAACCCTTAGTTACAGCTGTTTTTGCTTCAACGCTACTATTGTCGGGGTGCGGTTTGTTCGGAAACGAAGAGCAGAAAAAAGTTGATCCACCAAAGCAGGTTACAGTAACCGATACCACCCCAACTAAGGAAACCACTGGTAAGAGCGAAGAAGTCGAAGGAGAAGTGAAAACAGAGTTATACTTAATTAATAAAGATGGGTATGTTGTACCACAAACATTGACATTACCGAAAACAACCTCGGTTGCCAAGCAAGCTTTAGAACACTTAGTTGCGAATGGACCAGTTCAAGACATGCTGCCAAATGATTTCCGCGCAGTTTTACCAGAGGAAACTCAAATATCTGTGAACATTAAAGATGGCGTAGCGGTGGTTGACTTCTCGAAGGAATTTAAGAACTATCAGCCAGAGGATGAAAGGAAAATCCTCGAATCTATAACTTGGACACTCACTCAATTTGATACGATTGAAAAGGTAAAACTTCAAATGAATGGCCATGAATTAACGGAAATGCCCGTGAATGGTACGCCAATCAGTGAAAACTTATCAAGAACAACGGGTATCAATCTTGATACTGCCGACGTTATGGATATTACGAACACCAAGCCAGTAACCGTTTATTATATTGGCGGAGAAGAAAATGCATACTATTATGTACCTGTTACAAAACGGGTTAACACAAGCGAGAAGAATAACATCGTTGCAATTGTCAATGAACTGGTAAAAGGGCCGAATTCAAAATCAAACCTCGCTTCAGAGTTTATGCCTGACGTGGAACTTTTAGAGGCACCAAAAATTGAGGATGGAAAAGTAACACTGAACTTTAATAAATCGATTTATGGAAGCTTTGAAGAAAAAATTGTTTCGGAGCATTTATTAAATGCACTTGTTCTTTCTTTGACTGAACAAAAAGGAATTGAAAGTGTTGCGGTTACGGTAGATGGCAAGGCTGAGTTGGTAAATGATAAGGGTGTAAAACTTTCCGAACCAGTAACTCGTCCAGAAAAAGTCAATACAGGTAGTTTCTAAAAAAATATTTTTGATATACTATATAGTGATAATCGCAAGAGGTTGCCTTTAGGCTTCCTCTTCTTTATTTGATTTTAGAATTGCCGAAAAAGGTGGGAGAGGTATTCCCCACCCATAAGGAGGAAATAGTTGTGCGTGTTGATGGAAGAGAACGACTGCAATTAAGACCCATACATATTGAAACAGGTTATTTAATGCATCCGGAAGGCTCGGTCCTTATTTCTGTAGGGAACACAAAGGTTATATGTACAGCAAGCATAGAGGAGAGAGTGCCTCATTTTATGCGAGGAGAAGGGAAGGGCTGGATAACCGCAGAATATTCCATGCTGCCGCGGGCAACGGAAACGAGAAACATTCGTGAGTCTTCTAAAGGGAAGGTTACCGGCAGAACGATGGAAATCCAGCGGTTAATTGGCAGAGCATTACGAGCTATTGTTGATTTAACAGCGCTGGGGGAAAGAACTGTGTGGATCGACTGTGATGTCATTCAAGCAGATGGCGGGACTAGGACTGCATCGATAACAGGGGCATTTGTCGCCATGGCCATTGCCCTCCATCGACTTGGAGAAAAAAAGGGATTTAAGTTTCCGATTACAGATTATTTAGCGGCAACGAGTGTTGGAATTTTAAAAAATAACGAAACTGTGCTTGATTTGAATTATGCGGAAGATTCTAAAGCACTCGTTGATATGAATATCGTAATGACGGGAAATGGAGAATTTGTTGAATTACAGGGAACGGGTGAAGAATCTACTTTCTCTTACCAACAACTTCAGGACCTGTTAGGTGCAGCGCAAGAAGGACTAATGGAACTTTTTGAACATCAAAAAAGTGCACTAGGGGAAGAAATAACTGCAAAAATCGAAGCTAGAAGAAAGAAATAAGGGGACAAGAGTATGAAGGAAGTTATTATTGCGACTAAAAATCCGGGTAAGGCAAGAGAATTTGAACATATATTTGCACCAAGAGGGATAGAGGTGCGAACACTGCTTGATTATCCCGAAATTGAGGATGTTGAAGAAACGGGTGCAACTTTCGAAGAGAATGCAACATTGAAAGCTGAGGCAATTTCTCAGCAATTTAATAAAATGGTCATTGGTGATGATTCAGGCTTAATCGTAGACGCGTTAGGTGGCAGACCTGGGATATATTCTGCAAGGTATGCTGGCGAGCAGCCTAAGAGTGATCAGAAAAACCTTGAAAAGGTACTTGATGAATTACAAGGTGTTTCTGAAGAAGAGCGTACTGCTCGATTTTATTGTGCGCTGGCTGTAGCTATACCAGGGAAAGAAACGTTTACGGTGTCAGGAACGTGTGAAGGAAGAATTTTAGAGGAACAACGTGGTACAAATGGATTTGGTTATGACCCCGTCTTTTTTGTACCGGAAGAAGGCTGTGCTATGGCAGAGTTATCAGCGGATGTAAAAAATAAAATCAGTCATCGAGCAAATGCGTTGAAAAAGTTGGATGGAATCTTAGATTCTATTGTGAAAAGAGCGGAATAATCATGAGCAAAGTTCTTGTTGTAAGTGATAGCCATGGTTTAACGAAAGAACTAGAGGTATTAAGGGAGCGTCATTTAAACGAAGTAGATTTAATGCTCCACTGCGGGGACTCCGAATTGGTGCCTGACAATAAAGCAATGAGCGGTTATTTAACGGTGATGGGAAACTGTGATTTCGGCGGCGGCTATCCGCTTGAAACAACAACTGAGATTGCTGGGAGGAAGTTCTTTATTACCCACGGTCACAAGTATTCTGTGAAGACATCATTAATGAACTTAAAATATAAAGTTGCCGAAGTTGGTGCGGATATTGCCTGTTTCGGGCACTCGCACGTTTTAGGTGCCGAGGTCATTGGGGATACGTTGTTTTTGAACCCTGGGAGCATTCGCATGCCAAGGGAACGCTGCGATAAAACCTATGTGATTCTAGATTTATTGGATGAGAGTATTAAAATGTCCGTATTTGATATCAGCGGACATGAGTTAAAGGATTTAGCGTATGAATTTGCTTTGCCAAAGAGATGAGGGAAGGATTTATCCATTAGGCTACCTAGAGTGACCCAAATGCTATTTATGAAAGATCTTGGGTCACTCCAGGGTAGTTGCATTGCCCAAAGTGTTATTTATGAAAGGTCCAGGGTCACTCCAAGGTACCTGTATTGCCCCAAATGCTATTTATGAAAGGTCCAGGGTCACTCCAGGGTACTGTATTGCCCCAAATGCTATTTATGAAAGATCTTGGGTCACTCCAGGGTAGTTGCATTGCCCAAAGGGTTATTTATGAAAGGTCCTGGGTCACTCCAGGGTACCTGTATTGCCCCAAATGCTATTTATGAAAGGTCTTGGGTCACTCCAGGGTACCTGTATTGCCCCAAATGCTATTTATGAAAGGTCCTGGGTCACTCCAGGGTACCTGTATTGCCCCAAATGCTATTTATGAAAGGTCTTGGATCACTCCAGGGTACCTGCATTGCCCCAAATGCTATTTATGAAAGGTCTTGGGTCACTCCAGGGTACCTGCATTGCCCCAAATGCTATTTATGAAAGGTCTTGGGTCACTCCAGACCACCTGGAATGCCCCAAATGCTATTGATTAAAGCTCTTCGGTCACTCTAAACGCTTTGGATTAACCCAGATTCTATTTCGATTAGCCTGTTTTTCTAGTGAGCATAAAAAAATCTTCAAATAGTGTTGACTTTTATATAAATCCTTTATATAATAAATCTTGTCTTTGAAATACAAATACGTCCCAGTAGCTCAGCCGGATAGAGCATACGCCTTCTAAGCGTACGGTCGGGAGTTCGAATCTCTCCTGGGACGCCATTTAACTACATACCAAAATATATTACTCACCTTTCGAAGGTGAGTTTTTTTGTTTTTACGAATACCAGTTACTTAAATACTCCATTTTTAACTTTGGTCAAAAGATTGTACCCGAAAAAGGTTGCAGCTGAATTTTCGGTAACAATAACCCCATGATTGTGCCCAAAAATACCGCAGTAGTAGATTTTGGGTGAAAATCCCACCATGATTGTTACCGAAAACCAAGCCATATCGAATTTTCGATAACAATTCCTGAATTATCCCAGAAAACCCTCAAACAACAACAAGTCTTTTGTTTTTACACTATTTCATGCTAAACTTATTTCCATCTAGAAACAAAAGGGCGGTATACATATGAAAAAACGGGAACGAGCGAAACGGAAAGATAATATAATATTCCTTCCCGGACTCGAAAAGAGATTGACGGATAAGGGCCTTGAGAACCTACAGAATAAGCGGTATCAAGAAGCCATCACCTTGCTTGAGGAGGCAAGGGAGCATGATCCGGAAAATAGTGATATTTTAGTAGGTCTCGTGCTCGCTTATTTTGAAGCTGGAGCCTATATAAAAGCCAAAGACTTGGCTAACGAAATGCTGTTAAAGGGAATTGGCGACTACTTCCATTTGGTTGACCTCTACCTAACCATATTAATACAGCTTCACGAATACCAGGAAATCGTCTCAACGATTGAAGCTTTATTTGACGAAATGGAGATTCCTCCAGACCGGCATGATCATTTTCTGACCATCCTGCAATTTAGCAAACGAATGGCCGACAATAATCAACAGGATTCAGGTGAAGATACAGAGGAAGATACTGATTTAAAAGAATTAAATCTCGCATCATTAAAAAGCTTAAATGAGCAAATGCTCGTGATTTCCAATTTGGCAGAAAAGAATATTCGACCTTATATAGAAGAAATCAAAGAATATCTGACATCAGATACGGGTCACCCATTCCTAAAAACCATGCTGCTCTCCTTATTAAAAGAGCAGGAATATGATAAAGAGATAATGGTTAAAAAGTTTAGTGAAGATCTATACATTGTTCCAACAGAACTCCCAGACATCCAAACGCAGCCGAGAATGCAGGAAATCGAAAATCTACTAGAAAAAAGATTAGAAAATAGTGATCCTAGTCTTTTTGAACATATCAAAGGGATGATCGAACGGATTTTCTTTATTAGCTATCCATTTGAGTTCAAGCCTAAAGAATCCTTAGCCTGGGCGTGCGCCTTTCACTTCCTCGTACTTGGTTATCTTGGAGCAGATTATGATTTAAACGCTCTAGCAAATGAATACGAGATTTCACCAGAAAAAATAGAGCAGGCTCTTTCAAAAATCAGAGAATTAGAAGAAATTTCTTATCCTAATATATAGGTAACTCTGTTGAAAGAAAAAAATCCTGTGTTATAATGTAAGGGTTGCTATTGTGTAAAACTATTTTTTACATAAAAAATGAGGATAATGTCTTGTGTAGACAAGTCATATTCCTATCAATTTCGTTGCGAATGAAATGATAATAGATTGTTGGAGGGAAAATAGTATGACAGTAAAATGGGAAAAGTTAGAAGGAAACACTGGCGTCCTTACAGTTGAAGTAAGCGCGGAAAAAGTAAATGAAGGATTAACTGCAGCTTTTAATAAAGTTGTTAAGACAGTAAATGTACCTGGCTTCCGTAAAGGGAAAATGCCTCGTCCAATGTTCGAAAAGCGTTTTGGAGTAGAATCACTTTACCAAGATGCATTAGATATTCTTCTTCCAGAAGCATATGGCAATGCTATTGATGAAGCAGGCATCGAGCCAATCGACCGTCCAGACATCGATATCGAACAAATGGAAAAAGGTAAAGAACTTATCTTCAAAGCAACTGTACAAGTTAAGCCGGAAGTAACATTAGGCGAGTACAAAGGTTTAGAAGTTGAAGAGATCGACACAACTGTAACAGACGAAGATGTAGCAAAAGAATTAGAAACACTTCAAAACCGTCAAGCTGAGCTTGTAGTGAAAGAAGAAGGCGCAGCTGAACTTGGTGATACAGTGGTTATCGATTTCGAAGGATTCGTTGATGGCGAAGCGTTCGAAGGCGGGAAAGCTGAAAATCATTCACTAGAATTAGGTTCTGGTTCATTCATCCCAGGATTTGAAGAGCAATTAGTAGGTTTGGCTACTGGCGAATCTAAAGACGTAGAAGTGTCATTCCCTGAGGAGTACCATGCAGCAGAACTTGCTGGTAAGCCAGCGGTATTCAAAGTAACTTTACACGAAATTAAAGCTAAAGAACTTCCTGCTTTAGATGATGAGTTTGCAAAAGATGTTGATGATGAAGTTGAAACATTAGATGCATTAAAAGAAAAAATCAGAACTCGTTTAGAAGACAGCAAGAAGCACGAAGCTGAGCACAACTTACGTGATACATTGGTAGAAAAAGCAGCTGCAAATGCTGAAGTTGAAATTCCAGACGTTATGGTTGAAAGCGAAGTAAACCGTATGCTTCAAGAATTCGAACAGCGTTTACAAATGCAAGGAATGAACCTTGAGCTTTACTTCCAATTCTCAGGTCAAGATGAAAATGCACTACGTGGCCAAATGAAAGAAGAAGCAGTAAACCGCGTTCGTGTTGCTTTAACACTTGAGGCAATTGTAAAAGCTGAAAACATTGAAGTTTCAGACGAAGATGTTAATGCTGAACTTGAAAAAATGGCTGGAATGTACAACATGACAGTTGATAACATCAAAGCAGCACTAGGCGGCTTAGATGGAATCAAAGGCGATCTTCAAAAGCAAAAAGCGGTTGAATTCTTAATCGAAAATAAAAAATAATAACTATTGTTAAAACATGGCACGATTTTATCGTGCCTGTTTTTATACATTTTTTCAATTACATATTATAATAAGTACAGGGAAACCTTTTTAACAAGCAGGAAACATAAATCCTCCTGCAGGAAAAACAGAATTACATATCGAATTAAGTAAAACACGCTTCATGTAAGATTGATTTTAATAAAAAGTGGTTATGCTTAATGGGTACATAGGAATTATTTAAAGAGTGTCCAAACAAAAATCCGCTTCTTAAAAAACATAGTTGTAGAAGGCTTTTTATTACCAGTACGCTGGGTCCATGTGTTACAATGCAATACATACCACTGAATAGTATCGAAATAAAAACGGATTTTGTTTGTGTTACGCAACTTTAAATATGGTTATAACACGTTTTCAAGGGGTGAAAGAATTGTTTAAATTTAATGATGAAAAAGGACAATTAAAGTGTTCCTTCTGTGGAAAGACACAAGACCAAGTACGTAAGTTGGTCGCCGGACCAGGTGTTTATATATGTGACGAGTGTATCGAGCTTTGCACAGAAATCGTTGAAGAAGAGCTAGGAACAGAAGAAGAAGTAGAATTTAAGGATGTTCCGAAGCCAAAAGAAATCTGTGAGATCCTTGATGAGTACGTCATTGGTCAGGACCAAGCTAAAAAATCGCTATCGGTTGCAGTTTATAATCATTACAAGCGTATCAATTCAAACAGTAAGATTGATGACGTTGAACTCTCTAAGAGTAATATCTGTATGATTGGACCAACTGGAAGTGGTAAAACTTTATTAGCTCAGACATTAGCGCGGATTCTTAATGTTCCGTTTGCGATTGCAGATGCAACGTCTCTTACTGAAGCAGGATATGTAGGGGAAGACGTTGAAAATATTCTGTTAAAATTAATTCAATCTGCTGATTATGATGTGGAGAAAGCTGAAAAGGGAATTATCTATATCGATGAAATCGATAAAATTGCCCGTAAATCAGAAAATCCTTCCATCACAAGAGATGTATCTGGTGAAGGTGTACAGCAAGCACTATTAAAAATTCTCGAAGGTACGGTTGCAAGCGTTCCACCACAAGGCGGTCGTAAACATCCACATCAGGAATTTATTCAAATCGATACTACGAATATTTTATTTATCTGTGGTGGTGCATTTGATGGAATCGAACCAATTATTAAGCGCCGTTTAGGCCAAAAGGTTATTGGATTTGGTTCTGATGTTAAGCAACAACAGGATATTACTCAGAAAGAGCTTCTTTCTAAAGTTTTACCTGAGGATTTACTCCGTTTCGGTTTAATTCCTGAATTCATCGGCCGTCTGCCTGTCATTGCAAGTCTTGAGCAGTTAGATGAGTCTGCATTGATTGAAATCTTAACGAAGCCTAAGAATGCTTTAGTTAAGCAATATCAAAAAATGCTGGAAATCGATGAAGTAGAATTAGAATTCGAAGAAGGCGCATTGAACGAAATCGCGAAGAAAGCGATTGAACGTAAAACAGGTGCCCGCGGATTGCGTTCTATTATTGAAGGAATCATGCTGGATGTCATGTTTGACCTTCCTTCTCGTAATGATATTCAAAAATGTATCATTACAAAAGAAACGGTCATCGACAATAGTCTTCCAAAGCTTGTCTTAGAAGACGGTACCGTTGTCGCAGAAGAAAAATCAGCATAATAAAGGTATATTCAAAGGACCCAGTGATTAGCTGGGTTCTTTTTTTGATATTTATACATGCCAACAAAAACAGTTTCTTACAAATTGTGGTTTATTCCATCTCCATGCAGGAAATACTTATAAATATCTAGCCAAGTTTACTTGTAGCAGGAGGGAAAAATATGAGTTGGACGGGGATTGCCTTATTTATACAGCTGTTTTTTGGAATTATTATTGGGCTGTATTTCTGGAATTTGCTAAGGAACCAACGGACACAAAAGGTTTCCATTGATCGGGAATCCCGTAAGGAAATGGAACAGCTCCGAAAAATGAGATCGATTTCATTAACAGAACCATTATCTGAGAAAGTACGCCCTACAAGCTTCGATGATATTGTTGGACAAGAAGATGGAATCAAGTCATTGAAAGCAGCATTATGTGGCCCAAATCCACAGCATGTCATTATTTATGGACCACCTGGGGTAGGAAAAACAGCTGCTGCCCGCTTAGTCTTAGAAGAAGCAAAAAAAGTTCAAAAATCACCTTTCAAACAAAACTCTGTATTTATTGAATTGGATGCAACAACTGCTCGATTTGACGAACGAGGCATCGCCGACCCGTTAATTGGCTCTGTACATGATCCGATTTATCAGGGTGCAGGGGCGATGGGGCAGGCAGGAATTCCACAGCCAAAGCAAGGCGCAGTTACGAACGCACATGGGGGCGTGCTATTCATTGATGAGATTGGCGAGCTTCATTCGATTCAAATGAACAAGCTATTAAAAGTTCTTGAGGATCGAAAAGTATTTCTTGAAAGTGCCTATTACCATGAGGAAAACACACAAATTCCTACGCATATCCATGATATTTTTAAAAATGGACTGCCGGCAGACTTTCGCTTAATTGGTGCAACAACTAGGACTCCAAGTGAAATACCGCCAGCGATTCGATCACGGTGTATGGAAGTATTCTTTAGAGATTTAACCCAAGAAGAAATCATTGAAGTTGGCAAAAAAGCAGCTGATAAAGTGAAACTGGACATTAGTGAAACTGGATTAGATATTTTATCTACATATGCTAGGAATGGGCGAGAAGCCGTTAATATGATTCAAATTTCTGCAGGGCTTGCGATTACGGATGAGCGGAATTTTATTAGAGATGAAGATTTAGAATGGGTAGCACATTCCAGTCAATTATCACCAAGAATGGAAAGAAAGATTAATGATGATTCCCGGATTGGGCTTGTAAATGGACTAGCTGTTTATGGTCCAAATACAGGTGCGTTGCTTGAAATCGAGGTAATGGTCATTCCTGCCAAGGATAAAGGAACAATTAATATTACCGGGATTGTCGATGAAGAAAGTATTGGCGGACAAGGGAAATCAATCCGCAGAAAAAGTATGGCGCGAGGTTCGATTGAAAATGTTATCACCGTTCTACGGTCAATGGGTGTCCCAGCAGGCGATTTCGATATTCATGTGAATTTTCCAGGCGGTGTTCCGATTGATGGTCCGTCCGCTGGAATTGCGATGGCAACGGGGATTTATTCTGCCATTTACAAAATACCGATTGATAACAAAGTGGCGATGACAGGAGAAATTAGCATTCATGGAAATGTGAAGCCGATCGGCGGTGTATACCCGAAGGTAAAGGCTGCGCAAAAAGCGGGAGCAACAACGGTTATCATCCCTGAAGAAAATATGCAATCGATTTTAAATGAAATAAAAGGAATTCGGATTGTTCCTGTTTCCCATTTGAGTGAGGTTTTTGACATTGCACTCGTCAATAACCAGCCAATTAGTCAGGTCATCCCAGCTTCAATCGAACTTTCTAAAAAAGAATCAATTTAAAAGCTAACACTTCGGGTGGTTCCAGCCGAAGTGTTTTTTAATGAAAGAAATCCTCTTACTTGGGGAAAATTAATAATATATTGACAAACTTATTTCTGTCACTTTCGTATTATTAGACACATATTTGCAAATGAGATAGAATTGTACAAAGACGATTTCCGCTTTTAAAAGCAGGTATGATTGATTTATGCATGTGGAGGTGCAATTTAATGGCGAAAGATAGAGAATTGATCGTCCCCCTCCTGCCGCTTCGGGGGTTGCTAGTATATCCGACAATGGTCCTTCATTTAGATGTTGGGCGTGAAAGGTCGGTTGAAGCCCTAGAAAAAGCGATGGTAGATGACCATTTAATTTTTTTAACCACTCAAAAGGATATTGCAATAGATGATCCATCTGAAGAGGATCTATATCAAATTGGTACGTTAACGAAGGTTAAACAAATGCTAAAGCTCCCGAATGGCACGATTAGGGTATTAGTTGAGGGACTAAACAGAGCAAAAATTGAATCGTTTCATGATGAGGACGAATATTATGCGGTCAGCATCGTGACATTCGATGAACCTACAACAAAGGATGTTGAAGATCAGGCATTAATGAGAACAATGCTTGAGTATTTCGAGCAATACATAAAGTTATCCAAAAAAATCTCAGCCGAAACCTATGCCTCGGTGGTAGATATTGAGGAACCAGGAAGAATGGCAGATATTATCTCTTCTCATTTGCCAATCAAACTGAAAGAAAAACAAGAAATTCTTGAAACGATCGATGTTAAGCAAAGAATGAATATGGTAATTGATACCATTCAGAATGAAAAAGAAGTCCTAAATCTCGAGAAGAAGATTGGGCAGCGTGTGAAACGGTCAATGGAAAGAACGCAAAAAGAATATTATTTGCGTGAACAAATGAAAGCCATTCAGAAGGAATTGGGAGACAAAGAAGGCAAAACAGGTGAAGTAGCTGAACTAACTGAAAAAATTAAAAATGCCGGTATGCCTGAGCAGGTTCAGCAGACTGCACTAAAAGAACTAGACCGCTACGAAAAGGTACCATCAAGTTCAGCAGAAAGCGCCGTAATTAGAAACTATATTGAATGGCTGATTACGATTCCATGGTCAAAGAAAACAAATGATGATATCGACATTCTTCGTGCAGAAAAAATTCTCAATCAGGATCATTTTGGTCTAGAAAAAGTAAAGGAACGTGTCTTGGAGTTTTTAGCTGTTCAAAAGCTGACGAATTCCCTAAAAGGACCGATTCTTTGTTTAGCAGGACCTCCTGGAGTAGGGAAAACAAGCTTAGCGCGATCGATTGCAACCTCATTAAATCGTAATTTTGTCCGTGTTTCTCTTGGTGGAGTTCGTGATGAATCCGAGATTCGCGGTCATCGTAGAACCTATGTTGGTGCGATGCCAGGCCGGATTATTCAAGGAATGAAAAAAGCAGGCACGATTAATCCAGTCTTTTTATTGGATGAGATTGATAAAATGTCAAGCGACTTCCGCGGCGATCCTTCTTCCGCAATGCTTGAGGTGTTAGATCCAGAACAAAACCATAATTTCAGTGACCATTATATTGAAGAAACGTACGACCTATCGAAAGTTATGTTCATTGCGACTGCGAATAACCTATCGACAATTCCGGGTCCACTTTTAGACAGAATGGAAATTATCACTATTGCTGGCTATACGGAAATCGAAAAAGTTCATATCACCAGAGATCATTTGCTGCCAAAGCAAATCATAGAAAATGGACTTTCGAAAGGGATTCTTCAGGTACGAGATGATGCAATTCTTAAGGTAGTAAGATACTATACCCGTGAAGCTGGGGTCCGTAGCCTTGAGAGACAAATGGCAACCATCTGCCGTAAGACAGCAAAAATTGTTGTTTCTGGCGAAAAGAAACGGGTTATTGTCACGGAAAAGAATGTGGAGGAATTCCTAGGTAAACCAAAGTTCCGCTACGGTCAGGCTGAAACAGAGGATCAAGTCGGTGTTGCAACAGGTCTAGCCTATACGACTGTTGGCGGAGATACACTGCAAATCGAAGTTTCTCTTTCTCCTGGTAAAGGAAGACTTGTGTTAACAGGAAAGCTTGGGGACGTGATGAAAGAATCAGCGCAGGCTGCCTTTAGTTATATTCGTTCTAAAGCTGGTGAGTTAGGAATTGAAGAAGATTTTCATGAAAAATATGATGTTCACATTCACGTCCCAGAAGGTGCTGTACCAAAAGATGGTCCATCCGCAGGGATTACAATGGCGACCGCACTGGTGTCTGCCCTTACAGGCAAGGCAATCCGTCGTGAGGTGGGAATGACCGGAGAAATCACGCTAAGAGGACGTGTGCTGCCAATTGGCGGTTTAAAAGAAAAAACGCTCAGTGCTCATCGAGCTGGTTTAACAAAGGTGATTCTTCCAAAAGACAATGAAATGGATATTGATGATATCCCAGAAAGTGTTAGAAATGAAATAGAGTTTGTGCTTGTTTCGCATGTCGATGAAGTTTTACGGCATGCACTCGTAGAAGGTGGATTGTAATGAAAGTAGTTAGTTCCGATATTGTCATCAGTGCCGTAAGGCCAGCGCAGTACCCAGAAACAGACTTGCCAGAGTTTGCATTAGCCGGACGGTCTAATGTGGGCAAGTCATCGTTTATCAATAAAATGCTTAATCGAAAGGGCTTAGCGAGAATCTCTTCAAAGCCTGGTAAAACACAAACATTGAATTTTTATCTTATTAACGAAATTCTCCATTTTGTCGATGTCCCTGGATATGGCTATGCTAAGGTATCCAAGTCGGAGCGGGCAGCCTGGGGAAAGATGATTGAAACGTATTTTACCTCCCGCGAGCAATTAAGAGCGGCAGTTTTGATTGTGGATCTACGGCACCCGCCAACACAGGATGATGTCATGATGTATGATTTCCTTAAGCATTATGATATTCCATGTGTTGTCATTGCGACGAAAGCAGATAAAATTCCAAGAGGAAAGTGGCAGAAATACTTAAAAGTCACAAAAGAAACCCTCGATATAGACGAAAATGACCACATCGTCCTCTTCTCATCCGAAACCGGTGAAGGAAAAGATAAAGCGTGGTCGATTTTGCAGAGTTATATGTAGTCGAGGAAAAAGACGTATGAATTGGCATACGTCTTTTTCGTTATTTATCAAGGTTGGGTTCGGCTGAGAATCAGGTTAGCACCTGCTCTGATAAATAGGCGGAAAAATTCCGCCTATTTAGTAAATACTCATAATAATAGCTAAAATAGGCGGAGAGATTCCGCCTATTGACCTCGAAAACCGTGAAAATGGGGAATTTTGTATTGCTTAGGCGGAAAAACTCCGCTTATTTTCCCTGAAACGAACCCGATTCTGCAAATAAGCGGAAATCCTCCGCTTATTTTACCTATGCTGTTTACACGATTAAGGATCACTCGCTGCCTGACGTTATTTTTTCTTTCTAAAAAGAAAGTAGATTCCGACAAGAATAATAATCGCCGGCCAAAACTTCCAGACAAAACTAAGGCCATTTTGAAGTAATCCAAGATATTCTGCAACTTTGTCGTAAAATAATAGCAATAATGCCAATACTAAAAAGAGAAAGGCTTGAAATAAACCATTATTGTTTTTTTGAAAACGGAGAAAGCAGCCAATCGAGATAAATAAGACAAGCATCCCAATGGTATTGTTGGGCCAGAATGCGATCTTTCCAGCGAGATGAAAATGAAGTCCAAAACCCGAGATGATGACTCCTGGTAAAATCGCTTCATAATCTTTTGCTGAATATCCTTGTCCTAAAAAAGCTACGCCAACGATTATAAGTAAAGTTGGCCATGAATACAATGTCTGTAGAGCAGTAAATCCAGATTGCTGCAGGAAAAGGAATGCTCCAAAGCCTATGAGAATAATTCCCGGAAAAATCCGTTGGTTCTTCATTTTAACACCACTTCCAGAAAGGTTTACTTGAATCTCGTTCTTTTTTTTGGTACTGTACATAAGATGATATATTTATTAATTACTTAACTTTTTTCCTATTTATTAGGCTAGCTCCAGCGTCTAGAGGCTCGGGGTCATAAGCCAATCCGTCAAGAAGGTTAAAGAGCAACCTTCATGCCGGCTCGTCTTATGCCTGTCGCCTCTGGACAAGACGCTTCCGCTTTTTATAGTAACATATTCTTTCGTTTTCTGTTCACATTTATCGGGTAAAAGTTGAAAAATCCCGTGTTATAATCAGACTAGTTAATAAGGTATTAGTAGTTATTGTATTACTTATTGGGGGTGTTCTTAGAAAATGCATATTGTAGTTATCGGTTTAAACTATAAAACTGCCCCTGTGGAAATCCGTGAGCGGTTGACATTTAATGAATCTGAACTTGGAGATGCAATAAAGAAATTAAATACGAAAAAAAGCATCTTAGAAAATATAATCGTATCCACGTGTAATCGTACGGAAATTTATGCAGTTGTGGATCAGTTGCATACTGGACGCTATTATATTAAAGAATTTTTATCTGAGTGGTTCGGAATTGAACAAGCTGAGTTTTCACCATTCCTATTTATTTACGAGGAAGATGGTGCGATTGAGCATTTATTCAAGGTGACATGCGGTCTCCATTCAATGGTTTTAGGGGAAACACAAATATTAGGGCAGGTTCGTTCGAGTTTTATCCTAGCCCAAGAACAGGGAACAACAGGAACAGTCTTCAACCAACTATTTAAGCAGGCAATTACCGTTGCGAAACGTGGACACGCTGAAACGGATATTGGCGCAAATGCAGTCTCAGTCAGCTATGCTGCAGTTGAACTAGCAAAGAAAATTTTCGGTTCACTAGAGAATAAGCATGTGTTAATTTACGGTGCAGGCAAAATGGGTGAGTTAGCAGCTCAAAATCTTCATGGCAATGGTGTTAAGAAAGTTACCGTTATTAATCGTACATTTGAAAAAGCAGAAGTTCTTGCTAACCGTTTTGCGGGAGAAGCAAAAACTGTTGATGAACTCGAAAAGACATTAATGAAGGCGGATATCTTAATTAGTTCTACTGGTGCCAAAGGTTTTGTCATCACGAAAACGATGATGGAAAAAGTCGAGAAAAAGCGTAAGGGTAAGCCATTATTTATGGTTGATATCGCGGTTCCACGTGATTTGGATCCGAAAATTGCTGAACTTGATAGTGTATTTTTATATGATATCGATGATTTAGAAGGAATTGTTGAAGCAAACCTTCAGGAGCGGAAGAAAGCTGCACAAGTAATCATGCTAATGATTGAGAAGGAAATTGTCGATTTCAAACAATGGCTAGGAATGCTTGGAGTGGTCCCTGTTATCTCGGCTCTTCGAGATAAGGCTGGTGCGATTCAAGCTGAAACGATGGTGAGTCTTGAACGCAAGCTGCCGCATTTATCAGACCGTGATAGAAAGGTATTAAATAAACATACAAAGAGTATTATCAACCAGCTATTAAAAGATCCTATCTTACAAGCAAAAGAATTGGCTGCTCGTCCGGACGCTGAAGAGGCTTTGGATTTATTTATGAAAATATTTAAGATTGAAGAACTTGTTGAAAAACAAACGAAAGCAGCCGAAACCAATGATGCAATGGTTCATGTCCCGCAGGCTTCCTTTCAGTCATAAGAGGTACTAATTATGTTTGACTTCCATATGACGCGGCTGCACGAATTAACAGTAGTCCTATATGCCTTCAGTGTGTTGTTATATTTTTTCGATTTCATTCACCATAACCGGAAGGCAAACCGTATCGCCTTCTGGTTACTTGCGTTTGTATGGGTTTTACAAACTATTTTCCTAACTTCCTATATGTTAAAAACAGGGAGGTTTCCAGCGTTAACCATCTTTGAGGGCTTATATTTTTATGCCTGGGTATTGGTCACGCTATCACTTGGAATTAACCGACTGCTAAAGGTCGATTTCATCGTCTTTTTTACGAATATCCTTGGATTTATTGTTATCGCTATTCATACATTTGCACCAATTAAATATGATTCCCATGTAATAAGCAACCAGCTGATGTCTGAACTCTTACTTATACATATCACAATGGCCATTCTCTCGTATGGGGCCTTCTCTGTGTCTTTTGTCCTATCGCTTCTCTATCTGATTCAATATGATTTATTGAAAAGGAAAAAGTGGGGAACTAGACTTTTGAGACTTGCAGATTTAAGCAAGCTAGAACGTTCCTCTTATATTTTAGTAGTGATTGGGGTTCCAATGCTGTTATTAAGTCTGATCCTCGGATTACAATGGGCCTTTTTAAAAGTTCCAGGGATGCCATGGTACGATATGAAAATAATTGGTTCCTTTTTATTATTAACAGGATACAGTATCTATTTGTATCTGCATATTGGCAGAGACATGTCTGGCAGACAATTAGCACTTTGGAATGTCGGTTCATTTTTAGTTGTTTTAATTAACTTTTTCCTTTTTGGTCAATTATCATCGTTCCATTTTTGGTATTCATAATAGGAGGCAGTCATGAGAAAAATTATCGTAGGTTCTAGACGCAGCAAATTGGCATTAACACAAACAAACTGGGTGATTGAGCAACTGAAAAAGCTCGGAGGACCTTTTGAATTTGAAGTAAAAGAAATTGTTACCAAAGGAGATAAAATCCTTGATGTAACTCTTTCAAAAGTAGGCGGAAAAGGATTGTTCGTGAAAGAAATCGAACAAGCGATGATGGATAATGAAATTGATATGGCTGTTCATAGCATGAAGGACATGCCAGCTGTACTTCCTGACGGTTTAACCATCGGCTGTATTCCTTTCCGTGAGGACCACCGTGATGCATTGATTTCAAGAGATCATATTAAGTTAAAGGATTTAAAGCCAGGGGCGATTATCGGCACGAGCAGTCTTCGCCGCAGCGCTCAGATATTAGCACAGCGCCCTGATTTAGAAATTAAATGGATCCGTGGGAATGTTGATACGAGATTACAAAAGCTTCAGGAAGAAGAATATGACGCTATTATTCTTGCTGCTGCCGGCCTTTCTCGTCTTGGCTGGACTTCTGATACGGTTACCGAATTTATTGATGCCGATCTTTGTGTACCAGCAGTTGGTCAAGGTGCATTATCCATCGAATGCCGTGAAGATGATAAAGAACTACTTGAACTATTTGAAAAATTCACTTGTAAAAAAACAGAAAGAGCTGTAAGAGCTGAACGTGCTTTCCTTCAAAAAATGGAAGGCGGCTGCCAGGTGCCAATTGCTGGTTTCGCTCAAATAGCAGATAATGATGACATCGTTCTTACTGTATTAGTTGCTTCTCCTGAAGGACAAGAAATCTTCAAAGAAGAACTTAGAGGAACGAACCCAGAGGAACTTGGTATTCAAGCAGCCGACCTATTAATTGAAAAAGGAGCTAAAGACCTTATTGAAAAGGTTAAACGGGAGCTCGAAGGTCAATGCTAAAACCATTAGGTTTGTTAGACAAAAAGGTCCTTGTTCCTCGTGGAGCGGGCCAGGCAAAATCCTTTTCACAACTTGTCGAAAAGTATGGAGGGATTTCAATCGAAATCCCTCTTATTGCATTTCGTCCGATTGAATTCACTCAGCAACTGCAAAATGCTATAAATCAGATTGATACATATGACTGGATTATTTTTACTAGCAATGTCACTGTGGAAACTTTCTTTTCTTTTTATAAAAAGGCAGAACCTAAGTCTTTTCCGAAAATTGCGGTGATTGGCAAGAAAACGGAAGAGGTATTGCAGGAAAGAGGGTTTAAAACAGAGTTCGTACCATCTGCCTATGTAACCGAGGTATTTACCGACGAATTTCTATCGCTTGTACGTAGTGGGTCTAAAGTGCTGATCCCTAAGGGAAATCTAGCGCGAGAGTATATCTCTACTGCTTTAAGTAACCATGGTGTCCTTGTCGATGAAATTGTGATTTACGAGACTTACATGCCAGAAGAAAGCACGGAAAAACTAGCAAAAATAATTGCACAAGATGAACTTGATATCTTAATGTTTACAAGTCCATCGACTGTAAATCACTTCATGAGCGTTGTGAAGAAGTATCAACTTGAGAGCCATATTGATAGATGTGTAATAAGTTGCATTGGCCCAGTTACGGAGAGGAAGATACGTGCCTTTGGATTACCGGTGCACGTATCACCAACAGAATATACCGTGAAAGAAATGATAATAAGCACGATAAATTTTTTAGCAAAATGATTATAGGTTAAGGCTGTGTGTAAACAAATAATTATTTTGGCAGGGTCTGTTGATTGGAACGGAAGGCACGAAGACTCCTCGAAAATGCTATCGCATTTTCTTCGTGCGTGGGAGAATTCGAGGAAGAAAATCAATGTCCTGCAGGAGTACGGAGCGGGTGAGACCCCACAGGCGCTTTAGCGCCGAGGAGGCTCACCGCAACGCCTGCGGAAAGCGAAGTGCCTCGGGACAGGCAAAGACCGCCTGTCCCTGCGGTGATTAATCGAAGAAGCATTCCTTAGTGGAGTGGAAATCAACAGACTACTTTTCACAGCCTAAGAAAAATATAATTTGGGGGTAAATATAAATGGAACTTCAATTTTCACGTCATCGCCGATTACGTTCAAGCGCTAACATGCGTGCACTAGTAAGAGAAAACCACCTACGACCAGAGGATTTCATCTATCCGCTATTTATTTACGAAGGTGAAAACATCCGAAGAGAAGTATCTTCTATGCCAGGAGTATTCCAAGTATCAATGGACAATCTTAAAGCTGAAATGGATGATATCGTTGCACACGGAATTAAATCTGTTTTATTATTTGGAATTCCTGCAACAAAAGATGAGTGTGGAACACAAGCGTTCCATGACCACGGCATCATTCAGGTTGCCACTCGTTACATAAAAGAACACTATCCTGAGATGATTATTGTTGCGGATACTTGCCTGTGCGAATATACCAGCCATGGACACTGTGGAATGGTTGAAGGCGACAAAGTCTTAAATGATCCATCGCTTGAATTACTTGTAAAAACAGCCATTGCTCAAGCTGAAGCAGGTGCAGATATCATAGCTCCTTCAAACATGATGGACGGCTTTGTTACAGCCATTCGCGCCGGTTTAGACGAAGCAGGCTTTAAAGAAATTCCAATCATGTCTTATGCTGTTAAATATGCATCTTCTTTTTACGGACCGTTCCGTGAAGCAGCAGAGGGCGCTCCGCAGTTTGGTGATCGTAAAACGTACCAAATGGACCCTGCTAACCGAATGGAAGCATTTAGAGAAGCAGAATCTGATGTTGCTGAAGGCGCAGATTTCTTAATTGTTAAACCAGGTATGCCTTATCTTGATATTGTACGTGATGTTAAAAATAACTTTAATCTTCCAGTTGTTGCGTATAATGTTTCCGGTGAATATTCCATGGTCAAAGCAGCTGCAGCAAACGGCTGGATTGATGAGAAAAAAACAGTTTTGGAAATGTTAATTGCATTCAAACGTGCAGGCGCTGACCTGATTATCACATATGCTGCTAAAGACGCATGCCGCTGGTTAAAAGAAGAAGAATAATTACAACTCGAAAAGAGGAACCCAAAAATGCGCTCATATACAAAATCAGTAGAAGCATTTAAACAAGCTCAAGACTTAATGCCCGGCGGTGTGAATAGCCCGGTACGTGCCTTTAAATCTGTCAATATGGATCCAATTTTTATGGAAAGAGGAAAAGGTTCTAAAATCTATGATATCGATGGCAATGAATATATTGACTATGTATTATCATGGGGACCGTTGATTCTTGGTCATACAAACGATCGTGTAGTCGAAGGCATTAAAAAGGTGGCTGAGCTTGGTACAAGTTACGGTGCACCAACCTTAATGGAAAACGAACTAGCTAAGCTTGTGATTGAACGTGTTCCATCGATAGAAGTGGTAAGGATGGTATCATCGGGAACAGAAGCGACCATGAGTGCGCTTCGCCTAGCACGTGGCTACACAGGCCGTAATAAGATTTTAAAATTTGAAGGCTGCTACCATGGTCATGGTGATTCCCTATTGATTAAAGCAGGCTCTGGTGTCGCTACACTTGGATTACCAGACAGCCCTGGCGTCCCAGAGGGTGTGGCTAAGAACACGATTACAGTAGCATACAATGACCTTGAAGGCGTAAAATACGCTTTTGAACAGTTCGGGGATGATATTGCTTGTATTATCGTTGAACCAGTTGCCGGTAATATGGGACTTGTACCGCCACTTCCTGGATTTTTAGAGGGTCTTCGTGAGATTACTTCTGAAAAGGGAGCATTGCTCATTTTTGATGAGGTAATGACAGGATTCCGTGTTGGCTATAATTGTGCACAAGGCTACTTTAATGTAACCCCGGATATCACTTGTCTTGGTAAAGTAATTGGCGGCGGGCTGCCAGTTGGTGCTTACGGTGGCAAATCAGAAATCATGCGCCAGATTGCTCCAGCCGGTCCAATCTATCAAGCAGGAACACTTTCAGGAAATCCATTAGCGATGACTGCTGGTTATGAGACATTAAGTCAATTAACACCAGAGCATTACGAAGAGTTCAAACGCAAAGGCGATATGCTGGAAAAAGGTATTTTGGCAGCTGCTGAAAAATACGATATTCCAGTAACTTTCAACCGTGCAGGTTCGATGATTGGGTTCTTCTTCACGAATGAAGATGTAATCAATTATGAAACAGCAAAAACCTCTAACCTAGAATATTTTGCTGCGTACTATCGCGAAATGGCTGAGCAAGGTGTATTCTTGCCGCCATCTCAATTTGAAGGCTTGTTCTTATCAACAGCACATACCGACGAAGACATCGAAAAAACCATCAAAGCAGTAGAAATTGCTTTTTCAAAACTTAAATAATACCTATTTCAGACACTCACCCATACTTGGTGAGTGTTTTTTTGCTTTAATAGGCTTTTTTATCATATTTAAAAGCTAATGTTCATATTGTGTAAGTGACATAGTGATTTTGCATAAAGGAAACGAAAGGAGGAGTCGCTTTGTCTCAGGAGAATCAATCGTGCCTGCGATTTTCCTTGGAGGAGTCTTTGTGGTTTAGAAAGGGACAGGAAGTAGCTGAACTTGTGTCGATTTCTCTAGACCCGGATATTACCATCCAGGAAAATGATCAATATGTAACCATCCGTGGTTCGCTGGAATTAACAGGCGAATATAGAAATGATGAAGAAAGCACAGTGGAAGAGGAAGAAAATGTACCGAACCAAAAGTACGTAGAAAGAGTGGATCCACAAGAGGAAGGCATATGTGAATTTTCACATCGTTTTCCTGTTGATATTACCATTCCAAACAATCGAATTCAGAGCATTTATGATATCGATGTTATTGTGGAGTCATTTGATTATTCCATCCCAGAGCGGAGTTGTCTAAAACTATCTGCTGAATTAACAATCAGTGGGTTGTATGATTCAACTCAACAACAAGAAGATGTAGTAGAGCAAGAAGAGGAGTTTGAAGTACTCCATCGTTATCAGGTAGAGGAAAAAGAAGAAACACAAGCAGAAGAAGAGAATCAATTTCAAGATACTTTCTTGTTTGAGGCTGAAGCAAGAAAACAGTCAGAAGAGGAAAAGGTTGAAGTTTTTCCGAAATTCCCAACCTTTACGTATGAAGAACCTGAAGAAGAGGAACTTCCTCAACAGCCAGCCGTCTTTGAGTTTGCCAGAAGTGAAGCGAGTGAGCCTGTTGACGAAGTAGAAGAAGTCGTCGAGGAAGCGCCGCCTGAACCAGTTGTGGAAGAGGCAGTGCAGCCGAAAGAACCAGTTTTTGAAGAAAGTTCATCCTCACCAGAAGCACCACCGAAACAAGCGAAAAAGAAGGCTTCAAAAAAGAAATCAATGACACTAACAGAATTCTTTGCCCGCAAGGAAGACAGTTCGGATCAAGCTAGATTAAAAGTTTGCATTGTCCAAAAGGGCGATACACTCGATAAACTTGCTGACCGTTATGACGTTTCCGTACCAAATCTGCTGCGTTACAATAATCTTGAACTCAATCAAGATGTGTATGAGGGTCAAGTATTATATGTACCTGTTGCACTTGCAAAAAAATAATCAACTAAAAACAGGGTGAGCGGGTTTGAATAACCTGCTCACATCTTTTTAAGGTTTCCTTAGTTGAAAGGCAGATGAATGTTGATGAGTTATTCCAATCAGGTTGAAGCATTTATACCCATCTTAAATAACTATCAAATAACAGCTTATTTCGTTGAGGAATACGGCAATATAAAAAAAATCTACTCCGATAAAGGAACATTTGCACTGAAGAAAATCGACCCGACTACGGGGACTGATTTCGTCCGCCATGTCCACCTTCTCTATCAAAAAGGCTATAATCGGATTGTACCCATTTATCCAACAATGGATGGAAGATATGCAGTCCTCCATAATAAAGCCCTCTATTATTTAATGCCGTGGATGTCGAATGAAGTAAAGGAAGACCGAACGCAGAAACACCAGCAGCTATTTCGAGAATTAGCGAGACTGCACACACTTTCTGCCAAAGAGATCACGGTCATTAAAGAGGAACGGGCAGAGCATTATGAAAAAACCATTGAACTTCTCGATAAGAATCAGGAGTTTCTGGATGGGTTCATCGATGAATGTGAAAAAAAGACCTATATGTCGCCCTTTGAACTTTTGTATTGCCTGTACTACAACGAAATCTCACAGGCGCTTCGTTTTTCAAAAACAAAATTCGAAGAATGGTATGAGAAAACAAAAGAAAATGAAAAGGCACGAATGGTGATTACCCATGGAAAATTATCATCGGAGCATTTTCTTTATAATGACAAGGGTAATGGTTATTTTATTAATTTCGAAAATGCCCGCTATGGCTCACCGATTCATGATTTATTGCCATACCTGTCACGTTCTTTTAATACTCAACCAAAACGAAATGATGAGGCTGTTGAGTGGGTGCAGCATTACAATAAATACTTTCCTTACAAAGAAGATGAAAAACTGCTATTCTTTAGTTATTTAGCTTATCCAATACAGATAATCAAAGTTGTCGAACGCTTTTATAAAAAAGAACAGCCCAAAAATGAGCTGAAATTTGTACGGATGCTGCAGCGAAAATACTGGCATTTGAAGAATTCAGAATATGTTGTAATGAGAATGACAGAAATCGATGCACTTGAAAAGGCGGCAAAAGAAGGAGCCCAGCAGCAGTAACCTTGCTAAAGGGCTCTAAACAATTTCAAAATATATCGAAACCGCAATCGCAATAAAAATACTTAATAATAATACATCAAAGACCGTGGGAATAAACAGTGTCCGGATCAATTGAAAAATCGTAAACGGCAAAATCAGCTGCTCGCATACTCTCCTAGTGGTACGATACCAGGGAGTGTAGGAGTATTTGGTAATGAATTTCCTCCGCTTCATAACATCCTTCCTCTCCGACAATGGCATTTCTTTTATGTATATTCTTCATGCAGGGTAAATTCCCCATAATTCTTGAAAAAAACCCCCATTACAACTTTTCATAAACAAATAAATCTTATATTGAAACAAAAGGGTAAAAATGAAATAATAATAAAGTCCTAGATTTAATTTCTAAGAAGCAATAAAAGGAGTAAAAACATGTATTGGTTTATCATACTTTTCCCATTATTAATTTATCCTTGGGGCTTTGATCCTTACTATACCTCAACGAAAACTGGGTATTTATATGCCTTTGTACTCGGGACATGGCTATACATACTGTTTAAACGAAAATTCAAAACGTTAAAGCCTGACAAGGGTGATTCAACCATTGTCGTACTATTGTTGCTCTTCCTAACATTAATAGAACTTTCAACAGCATTTTCTCCCAATAAATATACCTCTGTATACGGTTTGATTGATCGAAAAGAAGGGCTTATTTCCTATTTTTGCTACTTTAGCGTTTTCCTTTTTTCCTATCGATTAATGGATAAGGAGAAAATAAATAAAATGATTCCTGGAGTGGCCATCGTTTCGATGATTGTATCCATTTATGGAATTTTGCAGCATTATCAATTGGATTTTCTTCCAAGGAATAGTGCAATGAGAAATTATGGTGGTACATATACTTTCTTTGATAATCCTAACTTCTTTGGATCGTATCTTGTATTGGCAATCCTTATCACTCTGCCGATATATTTAATTGCTTCTCATAAGAAATACCAGGCTCTTTATTTTATCTCGCTTTGTTTAGCTTTTGTGGCTCTCATCTTTTCAAATACCCGGAGTGGATATGTTGGAGTATTTGTTGGATTCGTTTTTATTACTTTGTTTGTGGTCTTGAAGCGTAAGCTCCTTTGGAAGAGGTGGGGTACGTTAGCTGCTTCCATGATGGTTCTGCTATTTTTGGTTAACATGAGCGAACAAGGTCATTATACCCAACGCATAAATTCGGTTGTTAAGGAGTCATATACGGTTGCAACGAATCAAAGCACAGGGCATGAAGGTTCATCACGCTTCTACATCTGGAAAAAATCACTGCCTTTAGTAAAAGAGTATTTCTGGATAGGTTCTGGTCCTGACTCCTTTGAGTTCGCATTTCCTAATGACGAAGAGACAAAAGGTTTCTTGGGTGGAAAAGTTGTTGATAAGGCACATAATGAATATTTGCAAATAGCGATTACACTTGGTGTTCCTGCACTATTGATTTATTTGAGTTTCCTATTGTTAATTTTCAGAAGAGCTGTACAGGCAGTAAAATTAGCTGTAGGAAAAGAGAAGATTCTTCTTTATGGGGTAATGGCAACGATAATGGGGTATGTTGTACAAGCATTCTTTAATATTAGTACAGTTCCGGTTGCCCCAATTTTTTGGTCAATTCTTGGTATTACATTAGCCAAATCGACAGCCATCATTAATCGCGCAAAGTGTCAAAATGGGGAAATAAACCAGCAAGAAACGGAAAGCCAAAGTGCATAATCGCTCATATAGTATAAAAAACAAAAAAATTGGCTATCATTATTGACGTCTAGAACACTTTTTGGGTAGTATAAACAATATAATTAAAAATACATAAGCACAGACAGGGAAGAGTACGATGTTCACCTGCTTAAAGAGAGGGAAGCCGCTAGCTGAAAGGATTCCTAAGCAGACACTCGGAAGGTCGCCCTCGAGCTTCTTCAGCGAACGGATATTTCTCAAAATCCTATTAGTTGAAGACGGATCAAATCCGTTATCCAATTAAGCGCCAAACAGTTTCTTTATGGTTGGAAAAAAGGTGGTACCGCGAAGCAAACTCCATTCGTCCTTTTATTGACGAATGGGGTTTTTTGTTTGTCTAGTTTTTATTTAAAGACGTAAAAGAGAAATAAGGAGATGGTCAAATGGAAACAAAAGAAATTACCATGCCGACTAAGTATGATCCGCAGTCGATTGAGCAAGGACGCTATGATTGGTGGCTTAAAGGAAAGTTTTTTGAAGCACAAAATGACGAAGGAAAACAACCTTACACCATCGTTATCCCGCCGCCAAACGTAACTGGAAAGTTACACTTAGGTCATGCTTGGGATACAACCTTACAAGATATCGTTACACGCATGAAGCGGATGCAGGGCTTTGATGTACTCTGGCTTCCAGGTATGGACCATGCCGGAATCGCGACACAAGCGAAGGTTGAAGAAAAGCTTCGCAGTGAAGGTAAAAGCCGCTACGATTTAGGCCGTGATAAATTTGTTGAGGAAACATGGAAGTGGAAAGAAGAATACGCTTCTCATATCCGTCAGCAATGGGCTAAGCTAGGTTTAGGCTTAGACTACAGCCGTGAACGTTTCACCCTTGATGAGGGATTATCTGCAGCCGTACGTGAGGTGTTTGTTACTTTATATAAAAAAGGTCTTATTTATCGCGGCGAATACATCATCAACTGGGATCCATCAACTAAAACAGCATTATCGGATATCGAGGTTATTTACAAGGATGTTCAAGGTGCCTTTTATCATATGAAATATCCGTTAGCAGACGGTTCAGGACATATTGAAGTTGCGACAACTCGTCCAGAAACGATGTTGGGTGATACAGCAGTTGCCGTTCATCCAGAAGATGAGCGCTATAAGCACCTAATCGGCAAAACCGTTATCCTGCCAATCGTTGGCCGTGAAATCCAAATTGTTGGTGACGACTATGTGGATATGGAATTCGGTTCAGGGGCTGTTAAAATTACACCTGCACATGACCCGAACGATTTTGAAATTGGCAACCGTCATAATCTTGAGCGTGTTCTTGTTATGAACGAAGACGGCACCATGAATGACAGAGCTGGAAAGTACAAAGGGTTGGACCGTTTTGAATGCCGTAAGCAAATTGTTAAGGATCTTCAAGAACAAGGTGTTCTTTTCAAAATTGAAGAGCATTTACATTCTGTTGGTCATTCCGAGCGCAGCGGGGCAGTTGTTGAGCCTTACCTTTCTACACAATGGTTCGTTAAAATGCAGCCACTTGCGGATGAAGCCATTGCTCTTCAAAACAAGGAGAATAAAGTAAACTTTGTTCCTAACCGCTTCGAAAATACCTATCTGAGATGGATGGAAAATATCCGTGACTGGTGTATTTCCAGACAGCTGTGGTGGGGTCATCGAATTCCGGCTTGGTACCACAAGCAAACGGGCGAAGTATTTGTTGGTCATGAAGCTCCTGCCGACATTGAGAATTGGGAGCAGGATAAAGATGTATTGGATACGTGGTTTAGTTCTGCACTATGGCCGTTCTCCACAATGGGCTGGCCAAATGTTGAGGCAGAAGACTTTAAGCGTTTCTTCCCAACCGATGTACTTGTAACTGGTTATGATATCATCTTCTTCTGGGTTTCCCGGATGATTTTCCAAAGCCTCGAATTTACCGGAGAAAGACCATTTAAAGATGTTCTAATTCACGGTTTAGTTCGCGATGAACAAGGTCGTAAAATGAGTAAATCTCTTGGTAACGGTGTGGACCCAATGGATGTTATCGCCAAATACGGTGCCGATTCCTTACGTTACTTCCTTTCAACAGGAAGCGCACCCGGTCAGGATTTACGCTTTAGCTTTGAAAAAGTTGAATCCACTTGGAATTTTGCCAATAAAATCTGGAATGCCTCTCGTTTTGCCTTAATGAATATGGATGGCATGACGTATGAGGAAATTGATTTTAGCGGTGAAAAATCAGTTGCAGATAAATGGATTCTAACGCAATTAAATGAAACCATCGAAAGTGTAACAAAGCTTTCTGAGCGTTATGAATTTGGAGAAGCTGGTCGTGCATTATACAACTTTATCTGGGATGACTTCTGTGATTGGTATATTGAGATGGCAAAACTTCCTCTATATGGTGAGGATGAAGCAGCAAAGAAAACGACTCGTTCAATTCTTGCACATGTTCTTGATCAGACAATGCGTTTGCTACATCCATTCATGCCATTCATTACCGAGGAAATCTGGCAGAACCTCCCGCACTCTGGAGAATCAATTACAACTGCCAAGTGGCCTGAAGTAAATCCAGCATACAGCGATGAACAAGCAGCACAAGAAATGAAGATGTTAATGGAAATGATTCGTTCCGTTCGAAACATCCGTGCTGAAGTAAACACGCCAATGAGCAAGAAGATTAAAATGCTTGTAAAGGCGAAGGATGATTCCGTTCTGAAAGCAATCGAAAAGAATCAAGCATATATTGAAAAGTTCTGTAACCCAGAAGAATTACAAATGGGGATCAACCTTGAAACACCTGAAAAGGCAATGACAGCAGTCATCACCGGATTGGAAATCATTCTTCCACTAGAAGGATTGATTAACATTGAAGAGGAAATTGCTCGACTTACAAAAGAGTATGATAAATTTACAAAAGAAGTTGAAAGAGTTGAAAAGAAATTAAACAACGAAGGCTTTATGAAAAAGGCGCCTGAAAGTGTTGTTTTAGAAGAACGTGCAAAAGAAAAAGATTATCGCGAGAAAAGAGCACTAATAGAAGCTCGCTTAAATGAATTAAAAGGCTTATAAGAAGCAAGTTAATGACGAGTCCTATTTTTAGGATTCGTCTTCTTTTAAATAATTTTAAAAGGGGTGTCATGGATGTTTACAACTTATAGCGAAGCCCTTGACTGGATTCATGCAAGACTAAGGCTCGGCATTAAACCAGGCCTTGCTCGAATGGAATGGATGATGGAGAGGCTCGGGTCTCCAGAATTGAAAATGAAAACCGTACATATTGGTGGTACGAATGGCAAAGGTTCAACGGTGACCTTTTTGCGGTCGATACTTGAAGCAGAAGGCTATTCTGTTGGCACTTTTACCTCACCATATATTGAACAATTTAATGAGCGAATCTCTGTAAATGGAAAGCCCATCTCTGATGAAGAAATATTGCACTTAACCAATATTATTGTCCCGCTTGCTGATGAATTAGAGGCAACCGAACTTGGTGGACCAACTGAGTTTGAGGTCATCACAGCAATGTCTTTTTATTATTTTGCTAATGTAAATCAAGTGGACATTGTCCTTTATGAAGTAGGATTGGGTGGAAGGTTTGATTCGACAAATATTATACAGCCAATAGCATCAATCATTACAAACATTGGTCTTGATCATACGAGTATCCTTGGACATACGTACGAGGAAATTGCTTTTGAAAAAGCGGGGATTATCAAAGAAGGCGTTCCAACCTTTACAGCAGTTAAAAACGCAAATGCTATTAACGTAATAAAAGAACAAGCTAAAAAAATGCATGCCCCTCTGTATCTCCTAAATCAGGAGTTTTCAATTTCAAACCACAGACCGACATCAGCAGGTGAAGAATTTACATTGGAGAGTGCTAATCAACACTACACACGATTAGAAATCAATATGATTGGCCAGCATCAAACGGAGAATGCTGCATTAGCCGTTATGGCAGCACATTCAATTAATCAGGATGAAAGTTTTTCCATCACTGAAAATGCAATAAGGACAGGCTTAAAGAAAGCTTATTGGCCAGGTAGATTTGAAATTATCTCGAATAATCCACTCATTATTATTGATGGAGCACATAACGACGAGGGGATTTCTGCACTTGTACATGAACTTTCAAACCGGTATTCTAACCGTTCCATTCATATTGTATTTGCAGCATTAAAAGATAAAAAGCTAGACAAAATGATTGCTCAATTAGATCAAATTGCAGATGAAATTTCGTTTGTATCGTTTGATTTTCCTCGTGCAGCAGATGCTGTTGATTTGTATGCAATAAGTCATTCAGATAACAAAAAGTTTGGTGAGAGATGGGATGCTCATCTTGCCAATTGTATCCAGAATTTACAGCCAAATTCCGTTTTAGTTGTTACAGGATCACTGTACTTCATCTCTGAGGCTAAACCGTATTTATGTGAATTTTTGAAAAACAATACGATTTCACTATGACAAGCTAAAGTATTTTTGATAAAATGAGTACATCTTGATTTCAAAATAAATGAAGATAGGAGGGGGAGTTAAATGGCGGTTCATCCAATGACGAAAAAGGCTATTTTTCTTGTATGGTTATTGCTTGTACCAGCAGGTATGTGGTTTACTTATCAAACATTTCCTCCTCAACTCTCAGGCCAATGGTTAGATATATTCGCTTTCTTGATATTAACTTCTGTCGTTGCTTTTATGCCGATGGTTATAAATAATACTCCTATCTTTTTAATTCAATGGGTATCTCTTGCGTCATTTTTAAGCTTTGGATTGTTTATTGAAATGGTTTTTGCTCAAGTAGCCGTCATCGTATTACTTTTAAGACTAAGAGTTCAAAAGGATCAATATTTCCGTGTTCCACTTAACTTGATCATGTTCTTCCTTGTTTCTTTAGTAAGTGGAGTCGTTTACTACGCACTTGGAGGGCAAACAGGGCCAAGTTTAATAAATGACCCCAACTCTATATGGTTAGCAGCATTATATGCGGTTGTAAATTACTCTCTAAATCAGGTCATCATTTCATTTTATTTATACTTCATCTATAAAAGTAAGGAATCTTACTTCGGCAAGGATTTCATGGTAGAAACCATTACTACATTTATTACGCTGCCACTTGGTTTTGTCCTATATATGTTTTATAACCAACAAGATTTATTGGCCTTATTGTTTATAGCCATTCCATTCGCAAGTTTATCAATCATCTTTAAACTTTATTATTCAAGTGAAAAAGTGAATGAATATCTACAAAATGCGGCTGAAATTGGCCATCAAATGGCCGAACGAATAGAGGTCGATGGGGTTATTGATCTTTTTATTCAAAAACTAAGTGAAATGCTCCCGGTTGACTATGCCTATATCCTCGATGTCGTGAGTGAGGACGAGCTTCAATTAATACGCAGGATAGAAAGCGGTTCGGGAATAACCAGTGAAATGCCTAGGATTAAGAAAAATGAGGGGATAAGCGGGTACGCTTGGGATAAGCAAAAAGGCTTCTTATATGATTCTCAAAAAGAGTGGAGAAAATATTCGAAAGGCTATATCCCTGCTGATGCCGAAAGTGTATTGGCTGTTCCAATTGTTCGAAACAAAAAAGTAATTGGGGTATTGATGTTAGCGTCAAAGCGAAAACATGCCTATGAAAAATCTCAATTAATGATTGTCGACATTCTTTGTTCGTACTTTGCCGTAGCGATTGATAATGCAAAGCATTATGAACTAACAAAGACACAGAGTGAGCGTTGTGCATTAACAAATTTATATAATTACCGCTACTTTGAAAAATTACTAACAGAGGAATTCGATAAACTATTTCAATTTGAACGAAAGGTCTTGTCATTAATCATTCTTGATATCGACCATTTTAAAGCAGTAAATGACACATACGGACATCAAAGTGGAAACGAAATTCTTTGTGAATTAGCGGAAAGACTGAGTAAAATAGTCAGTACCAGTGGAACTGTGGCTCGATATGGTGGCGAGGAATTTGTTGTGTTACTGCCAGAGGCAGATAAAGAAGAAGCCTACCAGATGGCAGAAATGATCAGACAAGCCATTGCCAATTGGCCATTTTCAATGCAACATTCATTAGATCCTACTCAACACCAGGCGAAGATAACGGCATCCATTGGGGTTGCAACGGCGCCTGAAGATGCTGAAGATCCATTGGCATTGATCCGACATGCTGATAGAGCGTTGTATGTTGGAGCGAAGAGGGCTGGGCGGAACAGGGTTGCTGAGTATTCTTCTTGTTAACAAAAGTGGGCTAGGAGAAGTAAATATAAAAAAAGGTGAAAGATTTAGTGATACTAGCACTAATTTCTTTCACCTTTTCTATTATTAATCATAAGTAACATCATTGATAACTGCGTTAGTTAAGTTACCCCATTCAATACTGTTTAATGTAGAGGCTTCGTCAAAAGTATTTCCACACATTGTCTCTAACCAATCTTTATTTGTATCTTCCGTTACATAATATATATTAGCATCTTCTATTACTCTAGCAGGTGTAGAGAAGTCATAAACCTTCCCCTTAATGATAAGACCATATTGTTCAGATATGGTTAACTCATTTTTTACTTTTAAGTCTCCGTTCACACACATTCTAGAACCACTAAGTATGTTTAAATGCCCATTAAGTGTAGACCTTGCATTATTAGTAATTTCAGTTGGAGTTCTTGTTCCACGAATAAATACTCTTGAACTCTTATCTAAATCGAGGTGACCATTAATATTAAGTAGCCCACCAACATAAAAACTAGTATGATCTGTATTCTGAACGTTACTTCCAATTGTAAGGTTGTGTTTCGTTTCTACAACTACCTCCTTTGGATTAATAAAGTTTGAACCTAATTGCAGTGAAATAGCATACATTTCTAATCCTGTTCTATTGTTAAGATTACCAGTGAAATTTAAACCAACTGTTGAATAAACTTTCTCGACATTTACATCGTTTTGACCAGTATAAGTTTTGATTCCACCTACCGGCTGATCAATTATTACATCTGCACAAATGATATTATTATTCGTATTCCCATTGTGCCCATTACCGTTGTTCCCGTTACTTTGGCCAATATTTGCAAATGATAATGGATTCGTGCATTCAGCTGCAACCGCTACATCTGGTCTTGTTACTTGTCCAAAAGTAATTTCAGGAGCAGTTGCATCATCCGCTTTTATTATATTTATATCACCAAGATTGTTAATTGCCATTTCTACAAAAAGTGTACTAACCGTATCCTCAGTACTACTTGGATTAACTTTTGTCCCCGTAACATTAACTTTTATTTTCAACAAATTTCCTATAGCAATTATATCAATCTTATCATCATCCTTAACAATGGAATAAGATGAGTTTGGATCTATCTGTTCGGGTGTAATATTTTTTATTCCAGTTTTTAGGGATGATTTCATGTAATCTATTACTTGTGGTACGGATATTAGTTCTTTCCTCGCTACTTTTCCCTCAATCTCAATTTTAGTATTTTTAAAGATGTCTTGAATGGCAACATCTAAATAGGATACCCCCATTTCTGCTAAGGCTACTGATTGAGATGTTTTCTCTACTTTTTGTGTCTGCTTAACGCTATTAAAAGCCATCGCAGTGAAGGTGAAACCTAAAACAGTAAAGACTGTAATAATAAGCATTACGGTAATGAGAGCATATCCTTGTTCTTGCTTTGAATTATTCACTAATATCCAACTCCCTTCATTCTATAAAGATAAGTACTTGTAGTTACTTTGTTAGTAGAATCATTGTTGTCTTTAACTGTAATGGTAAGACTAACATCATTCTCATTTGGATTTATTTTATTCGGTTCAGGATCACCTACTTGTTTATTCTTAATATCGGAAGTAAATTCAAAGCACATCTGAGGATGAGTGAAGGTTTGAGTTTGTTTTTCTGTGTCACTAATATCTGTTGTAACGGTTATCTCACAATTATTTGTACCTGTGCTGGTGATCTCATACTTATTTTCTCCACGATGGATCGTGGTAAGGTTGGAAATAATAATATTGGATTCCTGTATCATAGCGTTTTTTGAGGTTGCTTTTTTTGAAAAATTAAGACCTTGGAAGAAAATACTCCAAATAATGATACTGACAATTGAGAGTATTGTTAAAGTAGCTAAAACCTCTACCAGTGTTAAGCCGCGTTCATCACGCATTAAAAACTCATCTCCTAATTTTTACGTAGCCGTATGTTTCACTAACGACTATATCTGTTTTATTTTTGTTATATAGTTTTACAACAATAAGATGTGCGTTATAGATGTCAGATTCTTTACTGAAGTTTTTATTAATTTTAACATTTACTAAAAAATCTCCATTTACATACTCGAAATTATAAGCGTTGCCGGTAATTGGTTTATATTCTGGAATTACCGATACATCTGGGGTAGCAAAAAAATTCTTTATCCTATCATTATCATTTTGCCATTTAAGAAGAACTTCTTTTGCTGTGTTTATTCCCTGGGCTTTTAGTTTAGTATGATTATTCATCATTCCCATTTGTGGAAAAATGTTCATTAATGTAATTAGAACGATAGATAAAAGAGTAATGGATACTAGTACCTCGACCAAGGTAACGCCCTTCTCACTATTGATATTATTCATATAATCCATTCCCTTCTGGGCAGAAAATAGTATATTTTCTATTTAATAGATACATTCTATCAAATTTTTCAGACAAAAAATAACAAATTTCAGTAATAATGACCTATAAATGTTTTCCACCTTCTTTTAAACTATCCAAAAGTATTATACAATATCTAGTAGACGAATTTTGTCTAATTTTTGTATTTGCCATTAAACAGTATAATTTTTTGATAGATAATGTAGTTTCCTAGTATAAATGCACTAATAAAAAGGGATGTGAATGAATGCTAACAATTATTTGGGTATTAGGTTCTATGCTTCTGATGTTATTGATTCATTTTTTATTACCGCTTGGATACACGAAAAAAGGAAAGTTGATCGTTGTTGTAACAAGTGGATTATTAGCAATGGGTGGACTTGCAGCAGTTTCTGCCCTTCCTGTATGGCAAACAATTTTAGTTTTACTCGCTCTTTCCTTTTTTGCATCTTATATTATGGACGGCCGTTTAGGGAAAGTTATGTATTTGACTAATGAGAAGTTCTTAGATGAAGTTGAATTTGAATTTGAAGATAACCCCTCTTCTTTTAATGTTTCAAACCAAACTGAGAAAACGTTAGATATAGAATTAATGGATTTATCGGAATTGGAAATTACGGCTTCATCTTCTACATCTAAAAGAGATGAAAATACAGCATCTGCTGATTCGCTAGAAGAAGATATTTCCTTCTTACAGGAAAGAGATCTTGAAGGCAGTAGTGGGGTACTCAAAGAGGATGAAGTACTTGAGGTTGGTTATTTATCAGATATTGAAAGTCTGCTAGAGGCTAGTACCCATGAAAAGGTAGATTTACAGGATGATAAACTAGAGTCACTTGATGAAGGCAACTGGTTAGATGAGTTAGCCGAACTTACTGTAATCAAGGAAGAAGAAAAAAGCTCTATCATAGAACCTGAATTGGACGACTTTGAGTTAGACGAATTATTTGCTCTTAAAGAGGTCGCTGCAACAACTGACAAAGATGATAGCAAACCAAAAAAAGTACTTGAACTACAAAAGAAATAGTAGGAAGGGGGGCATAAAGTTTGGTAAAACATCAAGCATTTATTAAATTATTTGTTGTCCTGTTTTTAAGCACAGCAGTTATTTTTAGTTCTTCCCATTTTGGTGTCAAAGCATTCGAAAGTTTAACCAATTCTTCTGATGGAAAATACTCAGAAGGAACAACAATTGGTTCAATCAATATTTCCGGAAAAACAGAAAGTGAAACAATTGCATTGTTAGAAGAAACATATGTTGAATGGGTAAAAAACACAAAGTTTGATCTGCAATATAGTGAAAAAATTGTGCCATTCGACATAAACCTCTTTAGTTTCGATGCAACTCAAACAGTCTACTCAATTAAGGACGGACAAAACAATACAGTTTCGATGAACATCGATATCATGCCTGTTCAAGACCAGATTCAACTTCAATTTCCCCAAGTTGATGCAAATCGACTTGAACTTACCAAACTCAAAGCGGATTTAGTAAGTACTGCTGCAAAGTTTGAACAAGGTACCTATTTATTTAATTTGAATAATGATTATTTAATTGCTGACGCTAGTAATAAAGACAATGTGATAAGTAAAGCAATTGTCCAGTTAACAGATATCCCCAATGACCTAGCGGCAATAATCTCAGCAAATCCAGAAATCCAGATTGCAGAAGGTGCAACTTTTTCCTTACTTGACTTTGCAAAACAGCAGAAGATCGAAAACTCGTCATCCCTAAGCATGATTGCGACCGGCATATATCAATTAATTCTACCGACAAACTTTAAGATTACCGAAAGAAATATAAGTAGTGCTCTTCCTAATTATACTGCCGTAGGATTTGAAGCGAAGGTTAATGTTGCCAACGGTGCTGATTTAATTATTGTCAATCCTAATACAACTCCATATAAGTTCGGATTACAATTAGTGAATAATGATTTAATTGTTACTCTGAAGGGAGAAAAGCTCCTTTACAATTATGTAATCAGTAAAAAAGAGGAACAGCAACTAAAACCAAAAACAATTGTTCAATATAGTCCTTTACTACTTCCAGGACAGTCTAAGGTGCAAACGAACGGTGTAGATGGACAAATCGTTAAGATTTTACGTGAAACTTATCAAGGTGAACAAATGATTACGAGTGAGCTACTATCAGAAGATTATTACCCACCTGTATACCGTGTTGAGGTCCATGGATTAACAGGAACACAGCAGGCATCTACAATAACACCTAACACAGCAACAACTAATCCTACTGGAAATCCAACAACATCTTCGGAAATTAACGAACAAGATTCGAATGATGGCCTTTGGGGGAAACCAAATGAACAACCAAAATAAACTAAGTAGTGATAAAAAATGAAACAAACCCGTAGACGACTAGGAGATTTGTTAATTGAGGAAGGGTTAATTACCCCTGAACAACTCCAATCAACATTGGATGAGAAAGCACCCAATCAGAAAATAGGTGACGCACTTCTGCAAAAAGGCTTGATAACAGATCAGCAGTTGGCGGAAGTGTTAGAGTATCAATTAGGTATACCGCATATTAACTTGATGCAGTATCCCTTTGATACCAATCTTTTCTCTCTTATATCGAAAGAAACGGCAAGACGTAATTTAATCGTTCCTCTAAAAAAAGAAGGAAATAAACTTTTTGTAGCCATGGTGGATCCGATGGATTTCATCGTCATCGATGACCTTCGACTTTCAACTGGCTTTCAAATCGAAACCGCTATAGCAACAAAAGAAGGCATCTTAAGGGCAATTAATAAATATTACAATGTCGATGAAGGGCTAGAGGAGCTTTTTGATGAGCTTTCTCCAAGTGAACGGGGCCGAGATGACGATATTAATGACCTCGATTCACCGATTGTGCGTCTAGTAAATCAGATTTTAAACAATGCTGTTATACAAAAGGCAAGTGATATTCATATTGATCCACAAGAAACAAAAGTGGTTATTCGATATCGTGTTGATGGTGTGCTCCGAGTTGAAAGAGTATTGCCTCGACATATGCGCAGTGTCCTAACGGCAAGGATTAAGATTATGTCCAATCTAGATATTACGGAGAACCGTATTCCACAGGATGGACGGATTAAAATTAATCTAGATTTCCACCCTATCGATCTTCGTGTTTCTACTTTGCCGACGGTTTACGGCGAGAAAATCGTTATGCGGATATTAGACATGGGAGCAGCCTTAAATGATTTAAACAAGATTGGCTTTAATGCCCTAAACCTGAAGCGATTTTCAGAGATGATTGAGCAGCCAACAGGGATTGTCTTAATCACAGGACCAACTGGTTCAGGTAAATCATCAACGCTTTATGCCGCTCTTAATCGGTTAAACAGTGAACAAGTGAACATCATTACAATTGAGGACCCAGTTGAATATCAGCTTGAAGGGATTAATCAAATTCAGGTGAACAGTAATGTCGGAATGACCTTTGCTGCTGGACTACGTTCGATTCTTCGCCAAGATCCAAACATTATCATGGTCGGAGAAATTCGTGATAAAGAAACCGCGGAGATTGCTGTACGAGCCTCTTTGACAGGTCACTTAGTGCTTAGTACACTGCACACCAACGACTCCTTAGGGACCATTACAAGGTTAATTGATATGGGGGTTGAACCGTTTTTAATTGCATCATCTTTAACTGGAATTGTTGCACAACGTTTAGTACGTAAGGTGTGCCGTGATTGCGCAGAGGTTCAAGAAGCAACGAAACGTGAAATCGATATATTTGCGCGCCGGGGAATGAAAATTGAAAAGATTAACCGTGGCAAAGGCTGTCAATCGTGTAATATGACCGGTTATAAAGGACGTGTTGCCCTACATGAAGTACTCGTCTTAAACGATGATATGCGCAGAATTATTATGAATGAAGACTCAACTCATAAATTAAAAGATCATGCAATAAAAAATAAAACCATCTTCTTGATTGATGATGGTCTATTAAAGGTAAAACAAGGTTTAACTACAACAGAAGAAGTATTACGTGTAGCCATCTTGGAGTAGGAGAACAAACATGATGAGAGAAAAAATTGAAAATATACTGCGGGCGGCATTAGAATTTAAGGCATCCGACATCCATCTTACCGTCGGAGTCCCGCCCATCTTTCGTATTAATGGGGATATTAAACGGTATGGAAAGGATATTTTGCTTCCGCCAGATACAGAAGAAATCGCGAAAATAACTATTCCTGAAAATATGTATGATTTATTTAAGGAAAAAGGGGAGCTTGATTACTCTTATGGTATACCAGGAGTTTCTCGTTTCCGTGTTAATGCCTATCATCAACGGAAAAGTGTGTCATTAGCACTAAGGGTAGTTGCTTCCAAAACCCCTACTATTGAAGAACTAGATTTGCCCAAAATCGTTCCAGAGCTTGTGGAGAGACCTCAGGGGCTAATTTTGGTTACTGGTCCAACTGGTAGTGGTAAATCAACGACACTTGCTTCAATGATTGACTATGTGAATCGAACCATGCGTAAGCATATTGTCACATTGGAAGACCCGATAGAATATCTACACAAGCATGGAAACTCAATTATTGACCAACGTGAAGTTGGCTTTGACACGAAGTCCTATGCAAATGGTTTAAAAGGGGCTCTTCGCCAAGACCCAGACATCATTCTGGTCGGGGAAATGCGTGATATAGAAACAATCGGAATTGCGATTACCGCTGCCGAGACAGGTCACCTTGTATTGGGGACGCTCCATACATCAAGTGCACCATCAACGATCAACCGTATTATCGACGTATTTCCACCTGCACAGCAGCCACAAATACGTGTTCAGTTGGCATCCGTGTTAGTAGGCGTAATTTCACAACGTTTATTTCCAACAATTGATAAAAAAGGCAGGAAAGCTGCTACAGAAGTACTTGTTAATAATCCGGCGATAGCCAATTTAATTCGAAATGAAAAAATCCATCAAATCCAGAGTACAATGCAAACTTCTCGCGCTCAAGGAATGCATACACTTGAGATGAGTATTAAAGACTTGATTGATCGGAATCTAATTCAGAGAGAAGCAGCAAACAAATATCTACAAGAAAAGATGATGCTGGATGGCTAGATTTAAATATTCAGGACGAGACAAACGAGGGAAAAAAGAGGGACAAGTAACCGCTGCTTCCAGAAGAGAGGCAATGGCTAAACTTAAAGAAGAAGGTATCCGTGTCATAGAAATGACCGAGGTACCTGAAACCCTGCTTACGATGGAACTGACAATTGGGAACCCTGTTAAGTTGCAGCATTTTGTCATTTATTTACGACAATTTGCTACGTTAATAAAAGCTGGGGTAACGGTTGTAGAGGCAACAGAGATTCTAGCGGTACAGACAGAGAGTAAAGCGCTGAAAAAGGCACTAATAGCTGTTGAACAGGATTTACGTGAAGGAAATCCTTATTCAGATTCTGTTGCTAAACATAAAAAGATTTTTAACTCAATGTTTATTAATATGGTTAAAGCTGGCGAAGTCGCAGGAAATATGGACGAAACGCTCGAGAAACTAGCAGACGATTTTGAAAAACAACATGATACTGTATCAAAGGTAAAGTCTGCATTGACGTACCCTGCAGTTATTGGGGTTCTAGCAATTGGGGCCGTAATCTTCTTATTGGTAGGAGTAGTTCCAACATTCGTTACAATGTTTGAAGACATGGGAGCTGAGCTTCCAGGAATTACGAAGTTTGTCTTAAATGCTAGTGGTTTTATGCAAAAATTCTGGTGGCTAGTTTTACTAGTTATTTTAGCATTTGTCTTTTCAATTTATTATATGAAAAAAAATAAAAAAACAAAATATTATTTAGATTATTTTCTTTTAAGAATGCCGATTTTTGGCAATATGCTGCAAAAAGCTGCATTAGCAAGAATGATGCGGACACTAAGTTCTCTATTCTCTAGTTCTGTCCCAATATTGCAGGCAATGTCGATTGTTGAAAAGGTTGTAGAAAATGAAGTAATTGCTAAAGTAATACGAGAATCTCGAAATTCTCTTGAGAAAGGCCGCTCGATGACAGAACCAATGATGAATCACTGGGCCTTCCCACCACTGGTAACGCAAATGATATCCATTGGTGAGAGTACAGGAGCATTAGATGCGATGTTATCTAAAATTGCTGAGTTTTATGAGAAAGAAGTTGAACAAGGAACCGATCGACTTAAATCATTAATTGAACCAATTATGATTGTTTTTCTAGCTGGTGTAGTCGGAGTGATCGTACTTTCGATTATGATGCCTATGTTCTCAATGTTTGACCAAATGAGTTAATGTAACAAAAAACCAGCAAATATTACAAAACCATTAAAATCAAGACATAATACGATAAAATTCTCTTTTCATTGTCTTACATTTATTGTATACTCATAGAGAAATATTACTAGGTTCATAGAACCAGAGGGAGATGTAAAATGTTAAAAAAATTAGGATCAAAACTTAAGGAACAAAAAGGTTTCACGTTAATTGAATTACTAGCAGTTATCGTTATTTTAGGGATTATTGCTGCAATTGCTATCCCCGCGATTGGGAATGTTATTTCTAAATCAGAAAATAAAGCAGAGGTTCAAGAAGGACTACAAATTATCAATGCAGCAAAGATGTACGTAGCTAACAACCCAGACACAACTAATATTGAATTAGACTATGCTACTGCGAAAACTACAGGAAAAGATAATCTAAAAGAATTCTTAGACCGTGTAGAAGATAAAGGATTTAAAGTTACAGTAAAACATAATACTACATCTGGCAAGTACACTTATTATTTAGATAATCATGCAGCTAATACTCATGTTCCTGGTGCAGATGCTGCTGGAGCAACAGAACAAGAATTGATTGAATTTACAAACTAATGTTATCAATTCTCACTTTTCTGTACGGGTTAATTCTTGGCTCCTTTTTTAACGTAGTTGGCCTAAGAATACCAGAGGAAAAATCAATTGTAACCCCACGTTCGGCCTGTCCAAGCTGCGGGCATCAATTAAAACCATATGAACTTATTCCAGTAATTTCATATCTTTTTCAAAAAGGGAAATGCCGCGGCTGTCAGTCGCGGATTTCTCCTATATATCCGTTTTTTGAATTACTAACTGGCGTTTTGTTTGTATCTGCTCCACTTGTGATTGGATGGTCCGGAGAATTAGTGGTAGCACTTACCCTAATTTCAATGTTTATCATAATTGTTGTATCTGATATTCACTATATGATCATCCCTGATAAGATCTTAATCTGGTTTGCAGGGATTTTTTTATTGGAACGGATTTTTATCCCTCTCACACCATGGTGGAACAGCCTTTTAGGTGCTGCTACTGGTTTTGTCCTTCTGCTTGTCATCGCACTAGTGAGTAAAGGCGGAATGGGTTTTGGAGATGTGAAACTTTATGCTGTACTTGGTTTCGTATTAGGTTTTAAACTAGTACTTTTATCCTTCTTTTTTTCTACATTATTTGGAGCCGTCATTGGCGGTTTGGCGCTGCTTTTTAAAATTGTCAAAAGAAAGCAACCGATTCCGTTCGGTCCATTTATTGCAGCCGGGACGTTGACGGCTTATTATTGGGGTTCGGAACTCATCGATTTATACTTACAGTTTCTTAATACAGCTTTTTAAGTAAGGGGTAATAATTATGGCATTTTCCCTCTTTTCATCAAAAAATCGAATAGTTAACCTGGTAGTAAATGACCATTCGGTTCGTTTTGTTGAATTAAAACAAGCGAACCCCCCTGCTGCACAAAAATGGTGCGAACGCTTCCTTCCCCCGGGGGTTATTACCGAAGGGAAGATTACTGATATTGATTCGCTGGCAAATATACTCGAAGAGTGTATTGATGAATGGAAAATTAAAGGTCGTCAAGTTCGTTTTCTTGTCCCTGATCCACTAGTGATTATCCGTAAAGTCTCAATACCTGCAGATGTTCAGGATGATGAAATCAAAGGATATTTATATTTGGAACTTGGTTCGAGTATTCATTTACCATTTGAAGAACCAGTCTTTGATTATTTTCCACTCGTGAATAACGGGAAGACAAAGGATCTGCTTTTGTTTGCTGCCCCTGAACAATATGTAATGGAATATGCGGAATTATTCTCAAGTCTGAAGCTCAATCCAATTGCAGCAGATATCTCACCTTTAGCATTGTATCGTTTATTCCATCAAATTGGTCAAGCAAGTGAAAATGAGGTTTTGTTTACGGTCCAGTTTGACTTAACAAGTGTTAACTTGTGCATTTTTGAAGAGACCGTTCCTCTTGTCATGAGACAGTTTCCACTTCCGTTTGACATTGATAAATGGGATATCAAACAAGACATGACTGGTACGATGGTTTTTAAATACACGGGCGATACAGAGGAATTAGTCCTTCAGTTTGAAGATATTTTGAATGAAGTTAACAAGTTAGTAGATTTTTATCGCTATACACTATCGAACGAAAAAAAGGATATCACAAAGTTTCTTTTAAATGGTGACCATCCGATGCTAACAGCGATTTTTGATGAAATGAACGAAAGATTTGAGATTCCTGTTGAGAGGATTGAGCAGGAAGGAATTGAAAATGGTAAAACAGGAAGCGTACCGGCTAATCTATTATTATCTTTAGGTCTCGCTTTAAAAGAGGTGAAATGATGTTAGTAGAAATTAACCTGCTTCCCCAAAAAGAACCTAGAAAAAAAAGCTTTTTTATTTTGGTTGCTGCTTTGGCAGTTATTTTTCTATCCCTAGGTACGTATTATATCTTGCAAATCCAATCGACTAAAAGTGATATTGCTAATATGGATAGTCAAATTAAAATGACAAAGGAATTAGCTGCGATAGAAGAAAAGAATGCAAATAAAAGCGAATCAGAATTGTCTATTACACTTCTAAAAGGCGCTGTTGAATGGGCTAATAGTTATCCAATTAAGACTATTCCTGTTATGCAGCATTTGACAGGTTTATTACCGGAACGTGGCTTTATCCAAACTTTTGGTTATACAGAGGCTGGAACAGTAACAATTTCTGTTCAATTTGATAGTGCGCGTGAGGCTGCGTTTTTCTTAGATAATTTAAATGAATCTGACTGGATTGATGATGCTAATCTAAGTTCTTTAACTGCAAAAGAGCAAGAAGAAACCACAGAAACTACAACATCAACAACCACTCAGAGTACTGAGAGTCAACAAACTAGTACGAACGCTAATAACCAAGCAATAGTAGTCACAATGGACCCAAAAAACCCGAATAGTTTCATTATCACTCCAGCTGCTCCTACTACAATTACCGAAGAAACAGCAGCGAAACAGCAAAAAGTAGATGTTTTACCAAGGTATATTGGACAATTTGAAATTACCTTTAATAAAGAAACGATTAAAAAGCTACTCAACAAAGGGAGCGAAGATGAGGAAGGAGTGACACAATCATGAAACTAAGTTTTTCAAAAAAGCATAAACTTATTTTATTGTTTGGCATTCTTCTAATCGTCTTGCTAGTCGTTTTTGCTCAATTTTTTAAGCTTTCTCCATTAAAATCAGATTTAGAAACGAAAGAACAGACTTTGGCGACTGAAAAAAAGTTACTAGAATCTATTACTCAAAAAAAGCTTGATGAAACTAAACAGGTAACAGAAGATACAAGAGAATTACAGAAGAAAGTACCAGTTAGCGCTTTACAGGAACAGTTTATTTTGGATCTTGAAAAGGCGGAGAACGTATCAAATAGCAAGATTCTCAGCATGGGGTTTTCAAAAGATGCTGATGTACCGATGGAACCAGTAACTCCTTCTGCTTCTGAGACTGCTGAGACTACGGAAGTCCCTGAGGTTAAAACCGTTCAGGAAACACAGGCAGAACAAGCTGCTCCAGCTACTACAACTGGTTTAAAGAAATTGACTGTGAATTTAAGTGTTGAATCATCTAAGTATGAAGATATTGAAAAGTTCATCGCAACACTTGAATCATTAAAACGAATTGTCGTTGTCGAATCCATTAATTACTCTGGTGGAGAAGAAATAACGACTCTTGATCCTGAAAAAGTTGATGAACCATTATCTTATACTCTTACTGTTTCTGCCTATTACTTGCCAGGTTTAGATGATCTAATTGCTGAACTTCCAAAAATCGACGCTCCAGCACCTGCTAATAAGAAAAATCCATTAAACGCATTTTCAGATGCTAACTAGAATTACCTTTCTAAATACTCATAAAAAGGGTTATTACCATGAAAAAAATAATTTGTTTCAATGAAAATGGATATTCTCTTGTTGAAGTGCTGGCAGTCATTGTTATTTTGGGTATTATTGCATCAATTGGCCTTGTTTCTGTCTCTAATGTAATTGCGAGCTCAAAAGACAAGACATTTGTTAATAATGCATTAACGGTTGTACATGCAGCCGATTTATATCTAAATGATGAGAAAATTAAGGATAAAAATAGTGTAGATAAAATTACTTATGTGGAATTATATGACTTAAAGTATCTAAATAAATTCCACGATCCTTATACAGGTAATGCATTACCGCCATCAGCGGATACTTTTGTTGAAGTAATAGATGGCAAAATATCAAGCGTCTGTCTTGATGGATATCACCGTAGTCTTTGCGCTCCGGTAGATAATATCTCAGTAGACCAGATAACATTTAAATTAAATAATTAAAAAAATTGACGAAAGCATTGTATAACAAGACGACAAAAGTCTTGTTATTTTTTTTTGTCTATATGATAGGATGGTAGAAATTGCTATTGGTAGAGAGGAGTTATAAATTAGTGGACAAGCCGAATCGTGGCAATACCATCAAAATAAAGTTAAATGGAGAGACCCAAACTTTCTCAGAAGAGCCGATTAAGAAGGAACAAGAATCTAGTAAAGATTCTTTAACTAAAGTGACAACACTAGACGAAGACTTTAACGATCAAGATGTTTTTTTAGAGACTGCTGCCGCCAAGGAGTCGATGGATGAAAGTTTCGACTGGATTATTCCTGAATCTGCAGAAAATGACATTAAGGAATATAAAATAGTAAGTAGTCAGAATTCGAAAAAGGGCGGGAAAAAGAAGTCTGTTTCGTTTTCTACTTTTTCAATTAAACGAAATGGCGGTATATTAAAGTCTATTTTAGTAACAGCAGTTTTTGCTATCTTGATTGGGACGAGCTTTGGCGCACTAATGCTTAAACTAGTTATCCCAGATAACAGTAAACCGGTTGTAACTGAGCCTGAAGTTGTAGGTAACGGGACTGAGAAGGGGGCGGAGAGCAGCGATGGAAAGACAACTTCTATTGTTCTGGGAGCCCAAACCGCTTTTATTGTTCAAGGTGGTGCCTTCTCATCCAAAGATGCAGCCACTGGAGCAGCAAATGAAGCAAAAGGTAAAGGTGCGCCGGCTCAAACACTCACAATGAATGAAAAGGAATTTATGTTCCTAGGTGTGGCAGACTCTATTGAAACAGCCAAGCAAATGGAAGTTCATTATGAAGGTAATGGCTTTGATGATGTACTGCCAAAGCCAATCGCTATTGCTGAAAAAAATGTATCAGATATAAATGCAACGGAAAAAAGCTTTTTAGAGGCTGCCCCTGCCATTTTTCAACAACTCTCAAAGGTGACTTCCAATGCTATTGTTTCGGGCAGCATTTCAGCGGATGCTAGTAAAGAAGTCACGAGTTTGGGTGATAAGTTGCAATCATCCAAAGAGATCAAAAATGAAAAAGTGAAAACTCTAAACGCAGAATTATCGAGTGCCTTAGATAAGGTCAAAGGTTTTCAAGAAAAAAAGAATAAAGATAGTTTGGTTGAAGCACAACAGCATTTATTAAACTATCTTAGTACTTATTATTCATTGTAATCGACAAAAGCTGATATTTTCCGGGAAATTATTATTAGAGAAAGCCTGTCTTTGTTGGACAGGCTTTTTTTACTATTAAAGTCTAAATATTTTGACACTATTTTTTTGTATAAATTGACAAATTTCTTCGAACTTTAATGATATAAAAATTGTTTGCTTCTACAAATTCTGATACGATTAACATGTATCTCCCTAATTAATGCCAAAGGTAAGGTGATTGAATGCAGAACCTCATTTTAGCCTCTTCTTCTCCACGGCGAAAAGAACTTCTAGAAAACCTCCGTTTAACATTCACAATCTCAAGCAGTGAAGTAGATGAAAGCTTTGATCCAACGCTTTCTCCAGAGGATGTAGTAATGGATCTTGCCGAGCGAAAAGCACAGGTTATTTTTACAGAAAACAAGAATGCATTTGTCATTGGCTCTGACACGATTGTTGTAGCAGATAATCAGGTTTTAGGAAAGCCAGCTGACGAAAATGAAGCAAAAGAAATGTTGAAAAAGCTTTCGGGAAGAAAGCACGATGTGTACACGGGTGTATCCATTTTGTCTCCGAATGGAACAGCGCGTTTTTATGAAAGAACAGAAGTATGGTTTTGGGAGTTAACGGACGAGGAAATCAATTTTTATGCACAAAGTGGTGAGCCGCTTGATAAAGCAGGTGCATATGGGATTCAGCAGCTTGGAAGTATGCTTGTCAAAAAAATTAATGGAGACTATTTTGCGGTTGTCGGCTTGCCGGTCGCAAGGACGTATCGCGAATTAAAAAGGCTAGGCTACCAGATGTCATAAAGCTTTATAGTTCATTAACTCCCTACTATAAGGGAGGAACTAGAATGTCGACTAATTCATTAATGATCCGTGATTTTCCTCAAGACGAAAGACCAAGAGAGCGATTTATTCAAAATGGTCCAGAGAGTTTATCAAACCATGAACTAATTGCCATCTTGCTTAGAACTGGTACAAAGGATGAAAGTGTCCTCCAATTATCCAACCGTTTGCTGACAAATTTTGAAGGCTTACGGCTTTTAAAGGCGGCCACCTTAGAAGAAATGACTGAAATTAAGGGGATTGGACAAGCGAAGGCCATCCAAGTACTAGCAGCTGTTGAAATCGGCAGGAGAATAGCGAACCTAAACTATAATGACCGCTACGTAATCCGCTCACCAGAAGATGGTGCCAATTATGTGATGAATGACATGCGCTTTTTATCACAGGAGCATTTTGTTTGTTTATATTTAAATACGAAAAACCAAGTACTCCATAAACAAACCATCTTTATCGGGAGTTTAAACGCCTCTATCGTCCACCCACGTGAGGTGTTTCGTGAGGCCTTAAAACGATCAGCTGCCTCTATCATATGCCTCCATAACCACCCTAGTGGCGATCCTGCACCAAGCCGTGAGGACATTGAGGTCACCAAGAGGCTTGTGGAATGTGGGAAAATGATAGGCATCGACGTGCTTGACCATTTGATAATCGGCGAAAATAAATTTGTCAGCCTTAAAGAAAAAGGGTACTTATAATACTATGATTTTATTTGACGTTGGGATATAATAATGTTTATGATTTTTTAGGACATCTTTCGTGTTAATCATATAAATTACTAGAAAATAATGATGAATTAAGGTATATTTACTTACCTTTAGCTATTTAGGGATCAGAAAGGGAGATACAAGTATGTTTGGTATTGGGACAAGAGACCTTGGTATTGACTTAGGGACGGCAAATACCCTGGTTTATGTAAAAGGTAAAGGGATTGTATTAAGAGAGCCATCGGTTGTGGCTATGCAGACTGACACAAAAGCAATTGTAGCGGTTGGTAATGATGCGAAGAACATGATAGGTCGTACACCTGGAAATGTGGTTGCAATGAGACCAATGAAGGATGGCGTCATTGCCGATTTTGAAATTACGGCAGCGATGATGAAACACCATATTCGTCAAGCAATCAAAAGTAAGAGCATATTCTCTGGTAAGCCGTACGTAATGGTGTGTGTGCCATCTGGGATTACCGCTGTTGAAGAACGAGCTGTGATTGATGCAACACGTCAAGCAGGGGCCAAGGACGCTTATACGATTGAAGAGCCATTTGCAGCTGCTATTGGCGCAAATCTGCCTGTATGGGAGCCAACCGGTAGTATGGTGGTTGATATTGGCGGTGGGACAACAGAAGTAGCGATTATTTCTTTAGGCGGCATTGTAACAAGCATATCTATTCGTGTTGCCGGTGATGAAATGGACGAGTCGATTGTTACTTTTATCCGCAAAAATTATAACCTAATGATTGGTGAGCGTACTGCTGAAGCGATTAAAATGGAAGTTGGTTCTGCTGGTGACTCTGAAGGTATCGATAATATGGAGATTCGCGGACGTGATTTATTAACGGGATTGCCAAAAACAATCGAAATCACAGCGAAAGAAATTGGTGTTGCCTTAAAAGATACCGTCTATGCGATTGTCGAGGCTGTAAAAAATACACTCGAAAAAACACCACCGGAACTTGCTGCCGATATTATGGATCGGGGAATTGTCTTAACAGGCGGTGGAGCACTACTTCGTAATTTGGACAAGGTAATTAGTGAAGAAACCAATATGCCCGTCCTTATAGCGGAAAATCCGCTTGATTGTGTTGCAATTGGTACTGGAAAAGCCTTAGACCATATTCAACTATTCAAAAACAAAGCTAAAGAATCAAGATAACAAATAATAAAGGTAGTGTTAAAACTATATGTTGATTTTCGCGGAAGGCACGATGACTTCTGTGGGAGAAGCGAGATAGGCTCGGCGGTCGCCCGCGGAAAGCGAAGTGCCTAGCGACAGGCAAAGAGCGCCTGTCACTGCGGTGATTATTCAAGGAGTTTTCCTTGGTGGAGCGGAAATCAACTCCACGTTTAACACAGACATAAAAATAGAGGTGTATAATCATGCCACAGTTCTTTTTGAATAAACGATTGATCGTTTTGCTGGTTAGCATTATTGTTCTCGTGGCATTGATTGGGTTTTCGTTAAGGGAGAGAAGTAAACTATCCTGGCCGGAGCAGTTCCTAAAGGATACTGCCGGCTTGGTTCAATCCCTGGTCTCAAAGCCTACTCATTTAGTGGCAGGTTTCTTTGAGAATCTTCAGGACTTGCAAAATACATATGAAGAGAATAAAGAATTAAAATCACGGATGGAGAAACTTGTTAGCCTTGAAGCACAGGTACAAGAGCTGGAAAAGGACAATAAAGAGCTGCGTGATATTCTCGGTGAAGAAGAGACCCTGAGAGATTTTAAACCTTTACAGGCAACCGTAATAGGTAGAAACCCTGATCGTTGGCATGAAATGATTATTATCAATAAAGGGAAAACAGACGGTATTAAAAAAAATATGGCCGTTGTGACCGCACATGGCTTAATTGGCAAAGTGAAAACCGTCAATCAATTTAGCTCAACGGTTCAATTATTGAGCGCAATGGATCCGAAGAATCGGATATCGGCCATCGTCCAAGGCGAAACAAATGTTAATGGACTTGTCGAAGGCTATGATAAAGAGAAAAAGGCACTATTAATTAAAGCGATTCCTTCAGGTGTGGAAATTAAAAAAGGACAAAATGTCATCACCTCCGGTCTAGGCGGTGTCTTTCCACAAGGATTACCAATTGGGAAAGTCATTGATGTTAAACCAGACCAATACGGACTAAATCAAACGGCTTTAGTTGAACCTGGTGCGGACTTCTATGATTTGGAAAACATTATTGTCATTACAAGAACAATGACCCAGCCTGCTAAAGCGGATATGGGCGAAGGGGAGGAGGAGGATTTGTGAAGAAATTCCTACTTCCTCTTTTGTTTCTATTCCTTTTCTTATTAGAGAGCTTGTTTGCCCAATATACCCCACATGAGGTGTTTGGTCACAACTATATTTTAGCTCCTCATTTTCTGTTCGCAGGAATTTTATTTTTAACCATCTATGCCGGCAGAAAATACGGAATCATTTACGCGGCCATTTTTGGTCTATTATTTGATATTGTCTGGATTGAGATTATCGGGATTTACTTTTTCCTATTTCCTTTTATCGCGTACCTTTTTTCAAAAATCATGCACGTGTTGCAAACCAATATAATCGTCGCATTTTTAGTATCATTAGTGGGAATTACCTTGCTAGAATTAGGTGTTTATGAAATGGATTATTTAATCCATATCACGACACTTGAATTTATGAGTTTTCTGGAGATGCGTTTATATCCTTCGCTCATTCTAAATGGAGCTTTTTTATTGATTGCCAGTTACCCTTTAAAGCGTCATTTTGAAAGTTTTGCGGAAAGTTTACGAGATGAATGATATTTGTAATTCTTTTTTAAAAAAGGAGAATACACAAAGCGTGTCGAATTGTATAATAAAAGTATGTTTATCGATAGAAGGGTGCCTTATTTGAAGGCACAAATGTGTTTCTTATTATTTGAGGTGAGTTTTCTCCATGAAAAAGCGGCAAAATGTAACGATTAAAGGTACGAAGGATGGAATTGTCCTTCATCTTGATGATAGCTGTTCCTATCATGAGCTGAAGAAGGAGCTCGATGAAAAACTCTCGGCAAACCAAACCACTCAAGCTGAGCGTCAATTAACCCCTGTTAAGGTTGATGTTGGCAACAGGTATTTGGATGACGCTCAGCGTGAAGAAATAAAAGATCTGATTCGCCAAAAAAAGAATTTAGTGGTCGATGCGATTGAATCAAATGTTGTCCTAAAAGCTGATGTAGATAAACTAAAAGCAGAGAACGAAGTGGTTACCGTGGCACGAATTGTTCGGTCGGGACAAGTATTAGAAGTTCCAGGAGATTTGTTGCTCATTGGTGATGTAAACCCAGGCGGAACCGTGATAGCGGGCGGCAATATTTTTATCATGGGATCCTTGAAGGGGATTGCTCATGCAGGGGTTTTGGGCAATGAAAAAGCGGTTATTACCGCATCGAGTATGCAGCCATCACAGCTAAGGATTAGTGATTGTCTAAATCGTTCACCTGATAAAGCTCAAAATAATGAAAAACGTGAAATGGAATGTGCTTATATCGACGATAACCATCAAATCATCGTAGATAGATTGCAAGTTTTAATAAATTTAAGGCCTAATTTGACGAGATTAGAAGGGGGACATTAATGTGGGAGAGGCAATAGTAATTACATCCGGTAAGGGCGGCGTAGGAAAAACTACGACTTCTGCTAATATTGGTACAGCATTGGCCCTTCAAGGCAAAAAAGTATGTTTAGTAGATACGGATATTGGCCTTCGAAATTTAGATGTCGTAATGGGACTGGAAAATCGTATCATTTATGATCTTGTGGATGTAGTAGAAGGAAGATGTAAAATCCATCAAGCTCTCGTAAAAGATAAGAGATTCGAAGATTTATTGTATTTGCTTCCAGCAGCGCAAACTGTTGATAAATCAGCGGTTAAGCCAGAACAGATGCACAAGCTAATAAATGAACTTAAGCAAGACTATGATTATATAATCATTGATTGTCCGGCAGGAATTGAACAAGGCTTCCAAAACGCCATTGCAGGGGCAGACAGGGCAATTGTCGTCACAACCCCTGAAGTATCTGCAGTCCGTGATGCCGATAGAATTATTGGCCTGCTAGAGAAGGCTAATACCATTGAATCACCGAAATTGGTTATAAACCGAATTCGCAATCATATGATGAAAAGCGGCGATATGTTAGATGTAGATGAAATCACTACACATTTATCGATCGAGTTAATCGGAATTGTCGCAGATGACGAGGAAGTCATTAAAGCTTCCAATCACGGTGAACCGATTGCCTTAAATCCAAATAGTAAAGCGTCCATCGCTTACCGAAATATTGCTAGACGTATTCTAGGGGAATCCATTCCATTGCAGCCGCTAGAGGAAGCAAATAAAAGCGTTTTTGGTAAAATTAAAAAGTTTTTTGGTGTTAGATAATAAATAAGGCCTGTTCACACCTCGTGGACAGGCTTTTTAATATTCTAGTAATTGAAGTGTGAGAGCGGCTCTATTATATCGTGGGAGTTTAATTTTGGGGTTATATGCGTCAGCAATAAAAATTCCAATTGAATCTCCAGCATTCAGAAATGCCTGAACATTTATTCCTGTGACGGTACTAATGCCTTTTGCATCAAAGGTAGATCCTATAAGTGGGTCAGATCCATCTGGCTGGAGGTTGATGTTGAATTCTGCCGATTGTTCTTCTTCTAAAATAACAGAAACATTTGCTGTGATCTGATATACGCCTGACTTGAAAACTGTAATTCTATTTGCTGCAATATCAGGTCTAGTATTTTGGTAGGGGCCGGCTATATTAAAATCGATAAGGTTGCCAGTGCTGAGAAGAATAATTTTTCCATCAGGTAATTCCTGTTTATATAATGATCCATAGGTAAATTGCTTAACGTTTTTGGTTCTCATATATTTCCACCTTGGTTTGAATATGCAATGTTAACTGCCTAGTTCTTCGCACTTAATCACTTGAGGATAAGAAACGCCTCGGGAAATGGAGTAAACCATCGCTTGCTTAGAAGACAATTCTTTTATTAGAAATTCTACTTGAGGAGTAAGTTCTAATGTTCCGCAAGTATAAAAATCGAGAGACACATACCTCTCTTCGGGCCATGTATGAATGGATAAATGCGAAGTGGATAAAACCAGTACCCCAGTTACACCTTGTGGTTCAAATTGGTGAAAGTAAGAGTATAAAATCTCCATATTTGCATCAAGAGCTGCCTTTTTACACATTTTCTCTAAAAAATTGATGTCATTTAGATTGGTAGAATCGCACTCAAATGCGTCAATGATAATATGCTTTCCTTCTTTGGTCAAAGTATCATCATTCCCCTCCGTTTTTCTTTGTAAAATATGGTATGGGATTTATTAAAAATAAATTGTACGGTTGTCCCAGTTTTCTAGAAATTAATTTAATCCTATTAAAAAAGGAGCCCTACTCTTAAGTGGAAGTAGAGCATTTTTTTCAAAGTTACCTTCGTAGTTCTTGTTTATAAATTTCATGTAATTTAAGGTTAGACAAAGTATTCATATGTGAATTTTCCCGAACAGACCGGTACTTAGATGGAAAAACAAATAACGTGGAAAGGTCTTCAGGGAGCGTTTGGCAGGGTACGAATACTTTTCGTTTCATCATTTGCAGTGGTTTCTTTGAAGCAAGGTGAAATCCCCAATCCCCAAAAGAAGGAACTTCGGTATGGTAACTCCTGATATTCATTCCAGTCCCCTTAAGTGATAAACCGATGCTCCAGTATACAAAGGGGGCATACTCTGGCGAATGAGATTGACAGACTAGAATGCCATCATCACTTAGTAGATTGGATAATTTGCTGAAGAATTCTACCGTATACAATCGGCTCAATATTTCATCACCTGGATCTGGCAAGTCCACAATGATGACATCATATGGTTCCTTTTGTTCTTTTTGAAATACCTGGATATCTTTTTGATGAACTGATACCCGCTTATCATGGAGTGCTCGTTTGTTCAAGGAGGCAACCTTGTGTATATTTCTTGCCATATGAATCATCAATGGGTCGAGGTCCACTAAGTCGATATGCTTCACATCAGGGTATTTAAGAACTTCACGAATGGCAAACCCATCCCCGCCACCGGCAATCAGGACTCGGTCTCTCTTTTTAACCATGGAAAGGGCAGGATGAACTAGAGCCTCATGGTAGATTTGTTCATCTAACGAGCTAAATTGAAGCTGTTTATCAAGATAGAGCCGCACATCGCTTGTCTCCAAAACTTTTACACTATCCCCTCGGTTTCCACCTTCATAAAGCAAACGGTGAGAATTTGAGAGCAGATGACGAAGTTCTTTCGTGTCTTCCGGGTCTTGCTCTTTATTCGGAAGAAATTTACTAAGGCATAAGGAATTTAGTGAATTGATAATTGCTTGTTTCTTAACAGACATCACCCGCTGTGAAAAAGAAAACCAAGTTTTTAGGTTTTCAGGAAGTGAACGATTCTGGGCGATAGGCTGTTTTTCTCCATTCAAAGTTAAGGGTTTCTTACAAGCGAGATGAAATCCACAATCTCCAAACCAAGGGACATTAACATGATAGCTGAGGGTTTGCAGGGATGCACTTTTTATGGTTTTATCAATACTCCAGAAAACCAATGGTGAATCTTCAGGTGAAGCGGAATTGGTAACCAATATTCCGTCATTGGTTAGAAGGTTGGACATTTTTTTGAAAAATTCTTTTGTAAACATCGTGCAAAATTCCCTGGTTTCCGGCTCAAGGAAATTGGCGATGATGACATCAAAATGTTGCTTTTCTGCCTTAAGGAAATCATGCATGCCGCTCTGGATGATTTGAACACGTTTATCGTAAAAAGCACCTTCGTTAATCTCAGAAATATCATGTGTTTTCTGGGCAGCTGTAAAGGTTGCAGGGGATAGAGATACAAGACTAACGTGGCTGACATTTGGATATTTGAGGGCTTCACGCAATGCCAATCCGCATTCATCACCGATAATTAATATCCGTTCGTGTTTGTCCGATAAAACAAAAGCCGGATGCACAAGTGCTTCGTGATAGATTCGTTCATCCAAGCTATTCCAAATTAATTGATCCTTCCAGTATAAACGAATATTTTTTGTTTCTAACAAGAGTACGTCCTGGAATGGGCTTTTCCCCTCAAAAATTACTTGGTGAGGACCCATTAATAATTGTTGTAACTCAATTAAATCGTACACATCACCGCGAAAGGTGTCATGGTTTTGACTGGTAGACAAAATTCTTCACCTCTATATTATTTAACTTACAGCCATTATATGAAGGAGCAGAAATAAGGTGTGGCTTATCCTAATATTCTTGTCTGATTTGTGCGTCTTATTTTTTTAGGTAGGCATACTCCCAGAGACAACCTCATAGACTTGTACAAACAAAAAGGTATCTAAAGGTTGGTGGGTATATGCGGTCTACACCAGAGGAAATACGGAGACGAATCGCGAAGCGAAAAAGAGAAAATGGTGGTCCATCAGGAAATGGTCCCGAGCGAGATATTACCTGGCCGGGGGAGGATGAAAAATATGGCTTTAACAATTATTCCTCTTTTGACCCAGGTAAGGACGATGTCGTCCATCCCCTGTTTAAAAAAGAAGTTTTTATCTTCAAGATCTTGGCCTCAGCTGTTTTATTTCTTGTAATTGCCATCATGTTCCGTGAAAATTCTGCAACATTTGCACCAGCAAAGGATTTTGTAATAAAAACAATGGAGCAGGATTTTAAATTTGCCACGGTATCTAAATGGTATGAAGATCAATTCGGTAAACCATTAGCTCTCTTGCCATTTTCTGAGGAAGGAAAAGAAGGAGAAAAGGCTGTAGTAGAGAAAGACCATGATATACCTGTTTTTTCAGGAAAAGTCCTCGAAAACTTCGAAAAAAATGGACAGGGTATCATGATTGAAACAACAAAGGGTGCATCCGTTGAAGCGATGAAAGAGGGAAATGTCATGTTTGCGGGTGTAAAGGAAGATACGGGTAAAACCGTCATTATCCAACACGCAGACCAAACTCAGTCCACTTACGGTAATCTCGACGAAATTAAGGTTAGTTTATATGAATTTATCGAAACAGAAACCATCGTGGGTACAGCCTCAGAATCAGCTGGAGAGGACAAAACGAAGGGCACCTATTATTTTGCTATTAAAAAGGGCGATGATTTCATCGACCCAATACAGGTGATTCGCTTTGAATAGGGTCATATCTTTATTACAACATGTCTATATCCATCCGTTGTTGTGGATTGTCATCGCGATATCAATTGCTACAGCACATTTCCTCGAGCTATGCCTGTTAATCGGCATTATTTTTGTACATGAGATGGGGCATGCTGCTGCAGCTTCTTTTTTTTCTTGGAGAATAAAAAAAATCACCCTCCTCCCCTTTGGAGGGGTGGCTGAAATGGAGGAACATGGAAACCGACCATTAAAGGAAGAAGCAATAGTTGTTCTTGCAGGACCTATTCAGCACATCTGGATGGTAGCAGTAGCTTACGCACTTTTTTCCTTTGATTTGATGTCTGAGGATTTGTTCCTATTATTTTTTAACTACAACATTATGATTTTTATTTTCAATATGTTTCCGGTCTGGCCGCTTGATGGTGGAAAGTTAATATTTATGCTTCTATCGTTAAAAAAATCCTTTCCGATAGCTCATCGTCTAACTCTAATGATTTCTTTTTTCAGCATTGGAATCTTCTCACTGGTTACACTTATAGCCGCCCCGCAACAAATAAATGTCTGGATTATTGTAGGCTTTTTATTATTTTCGCTTTACCACGAATGGAAACAGCGTCGCTATATTTTTATGAGATTCCTACTTGAGCGCTACTATGGGAAAAAAAGCGACCTTCAAGCTCTGAAACCAATTCAAGCAAATGAACAAGACTTGCTCATCGATGTATTAGAAAAATTCCAACGGGGCTGCAAACACCCAATCATTGTTGAAAGTGATGGAAAAGAAAAAGGAATGTTAGACGAGAATGAACTTCTGCATGCTTATTTTTCCGAAAAACGCTTAACAGATAAAATCAGCGACCTTCTCTTTTCTTACTAAAAGGTTATAATATATACAATTAGTAAAAAAGCGAGGATATTATTTTGGATAAGTTAATTGTAAATACAGCATCTATAGAAAAAAGATTTGCTCTTGTAAGAAATAACATAGTTGAAGAGATTATTTTTGACCGACCAGAGCAGCGATCTTTGGTCGGTAATATTTATTTTGGGACGGTCACCAAGGTTTTACCTGGAATGAATGCAGCATTTATCGATATTGGCGAGGAGAAAAACGCCTACCTCCATCGTGATGTGCTCGCAGCTTATGTTTTATCACCGGAAAGGAGTATCGATAAAGAGAAAAAGAGTGTTTCAACCTTTGTCCATCAAGGTGAAAAGTTAATAGTGCAGGTAGATAAAGATGCTACAGGTCCCAAGGGTCCAAGAGTCACGGGGATTATTGAGATAACTGGGGACAACCTTATTTATATGCCTAAAGGTCGTTACGTTGCAGTCTCAAAGAAAATTGTAGATGAAAAGGAACATCTCCGTAGTGTTGGAATGGAACTTAAAAGTGAAGATGAAGGACTAATTTTTCGAACATCCAGTACTTCTGCAACCCAAGAGGAAATGGAGAATGAACTAAACAGCTTACGGAGCCAATATGCAAAACTCTTGGAGAAAGCGGGAACTCTAAAAAAACCAGGAATCATTTACCAAAAAGATACTTTTACTCAAATGGTTCTTGATTCCATAACACAAATGTCATCCGGTGAAGTAATAATAGATGATCTTTCTTTAAAAAATTTTATCACTAACAAAAATCCTAATATAAAAATTACCTATTATAATGGTAAAGAAAATATATTCTCACACCATCGAATCGAGCATGAAATTGACAAGGCACTCAAACGAATCGTCTGGCTCGACAACGGAGCATATTTAATCTTTGACGAAACCGAGGCCTTAACGATTATCGATGTCAATACCGGAAAGTTCTCTGGGAAAAACGATTATCAGGATACCGTGGTAAAAACCAACACTCTGGCTGCTATCGAAATTGCCCGTCAGCTGAAGCTTCGTGATGTTGGTGGGATTGTTCTGATAGACTTTATAAATATGCAAAACGATAAAGATAAGCGTTACATACAAGAAACGATAGAGAAGGAATTTCAGAAGGACAAAACAAGAACAAAAATCATCGGTTTTACCTCACTCGGTATCCTGCAGCTAACAAGGAAGAAAACCAAAGTCTCGCTTTCAGAAGCGCTTCAAGTAAAATGTGCTGTTTGTGATGGGACAGGCCGTATCTTAAGTGCAGAAACGATTGCATTTCGATTGGAACGGGAATTGTTAGAACATCGAAATTCTGACGCAGAAGCAGTATTAATTGAAACTACCATAGAAGTCAAAGAGGCTATCGAGCCACATCTAGAAATGGTTGAAGAATGGCTGCATTTTAAAGTATATTTTTCTATTCAATCTTCTGCAACACAATATTATGTTGTAAAACAATTTGGGAATCATGACGAGATCGCGCAAAAAGCAGGAGAACCCTATTGACACTTTAGCCCATATCATGATAAAATTTTCAATGTTATGTTTGTAGCACCCGTGCTACAACCGCACATCACAGGTATTAAGTCTAATGCGCGAAGCTTAGCGCCTGTATATGGCGAGTCTGAGTTTATAAGGAGGTGCAAGTATGTACGCAATTATCGAAACAGGTGGTAAGCAAATCAAAGTAGAAGCTGGTCAAGCTATCTACATCGAAAAGCTTAACGCAGAAGCAGGCGAAACAGTTACATTTGATAAGGTTTTATTCGTTGGCGGAGAAAACGTGAAAGTAGGAAGCCCATTAGTGGCTGGTGCTACAGTTACGGCTAAAGTTGAAAAACAAGGCCGCGCTAAGAAAATCATCGTTTTCAAATACAAAGCGAAGAAAAACAACCGTAAAAAGCAAGGTCATCGTCAGCCATACACTAAAGTTGTGATTGAAGCAATCAACGCGTAAGGTGTTGGGAATAGATGATATCTATTACAATTAATCGTTCAGAATCCGAATTCGTTCAATCATTTATAATTAGTGGTCATGCATTCTTCGCTGATCGGGGAAAGGATATTGTCTGTGCAGGCGCATCCGCAGTTTCCATCGGCGCAATCAATGCCGTGCACGCCCTAACCGGCGTTACACCTGAGATTGAACAAGGAGATGGGTTTCTCCGCTGTGTTGTTCCAGATAAACTTTCGGAAGACATAAATGAGAAAGTTCAACTTCTTCTAGAAGGTATGATCGTTTCATTAAAGACGATTGAAGAAGAGTACGGAGAACACATAAAAATTACCTTCAAAAAGTAGGAGGTGGAATACATGTTATTAAAATTAGATCTTCAGTTGTTTGCATCTAAAAAGGGAGTAGGTTCTACAAAGAACGGACGTGACTCTATCTCAAAGCGCCTTGGCGCTAAGCGTGCAGATGGTCAATTCGTATCTGGTGGTTCAATCCTTTACCGTCAACGCGGTACAAAGATTTACCCAGGTGAAAACGTAGGACGTGGAGGAGACGACACTCTTTTTGCAAAGATCGACGGCGTTGTAAAGTTTGAACGCTTAGGTCGTGACCGTAAAAAAGTGAGCGTTTATCCAACAGCTCAAGAAGCGTAAGCTTTCAGTGAAAACTCTAACCTGAATGGTTAGGGTTTTCTTTTTTAACTAAAGAGGAAAAAATATCCAATTAAATCTCCAATTTGATCTCCCAAATTAGCCTCATAATACCTCAATTGGAAAACATTCTCGCAAAATTGCTTACTCATGTGAACTTTTTTGATATACTAACAGAAAATAGTTTTTTCGACACTTAAGCTAGGAGTGCGATTATGGACAAAGAATGGGATATCGTTGAAGTGCTGCGGCACTCACGGCATGATTGGCTGAATAGGCTGCAGTTAATCAAAGGGAACTTAGATTTAAATAGAATTGACCGGGCAAAAGAATATATAAATGAAATTGTAATCGAAGCACAGCATGAGTCAAACCTTTCAAATTTTCACTTACCAGGATTTGCTTCGTTACTCTTAAAATCAAACTGGGAAAGTCATATGTTTCAGCTTGAATATGAGGTAATTACTGACTTTCAAGCTGTAAAAATTGATGATTCCATCTTATCAAATTGGACAAAATCCTTCTTTATTTGCTTGGATCAGGCAATCGAGGCTTTTCAAGAAAATCATTTATCAATAACAATTCAACCGCAATCAGATGGAGTTCGTTTCTTTTTTGATTTTAGCGGAATAATAATAAAAAAAGAACTGATTGAACAATTCCTGACTGCATCTGAAATTGATGTGATCGTAAAGGAATTTTCAGAAAACGAACTGGGGTTAGAGGTCTTTATGTCAGAGGTTTAGGCTTTATTTCGTTCGTTTATCAGTCAACTCAGGAGGATTCACATGTTTGTCGATCAAACGAAGATATACGTAAAAGGTGGAGACGGCGGTAATGGAATGGTCGCGTTTCGCCGAGAAAAATATGTTCCAATGGGCGGACCTGCTGGCGGAGACGGCGGTAAAGGTGCCGATGTAGTTTTTGAAGTAAATGAAGGTTTGCGTACATTAATGGATTTCCGTTATCAACGCCATTGGAAAGCACCGCGTGGTGAGCATGGCATGTCCAAAAATCAGCACGGGAAAAATGCAAAAGATATGGTTGTTAAGGTACCACCAGGCACAGTCGTAATGGATGCAGAAACAAAAGAAGTCATTGCTGACCTTGTTGAGAATGGACAGCGTGCAGTAATTGCTAAAGGTGGACGAGGCGGAAGAGGAAATTCCCGTTTTGCGACCCCTTCAAATCCTGCACCAGAACTTGCTGAAAATGGTGAACCAGGTCAAGAGCGCGATGTCATCCTAGAATTAAAGTTACTTGCTGACGTTGGATTAGTTGGATTCCCAAGTGTTGGGAAATCAACCTTATTATCAGTAGTTTCATCAGCTAAACCGAAAATTGCTGAATATCATTTCACAACGATTGTTCCAAACCTAGGAATGGTTGAAACCGAGGATAACCGAAGCTTTGTAATGGCAGACCTTCCAGGATTGATTGAAGGTGCAAGTGAAGGTGTAGGACTTGGTCATCAATTTTTACGTCATATTGAACGAACACGGGTTATTGTTCATGTCATTGATATGGCTGCAACCGAAGGACGCGATCCTTATGAGGACTATCTGACGATCAATAAAGAGTTAGAAGAGTATAATCTTCGCTTAACAGAGCGTCCACAAATCATTGTTGCCAATAAAATGGACATGCCTGATGCAGAAGAAAATTTGCAACTATTTAAAGAGCGTCTTGAAGAAGATTTCCCAATTTTCCCGATTTCTGCTTTATCAAGAAAAGGCTTACGCGAGCTCTTATTTGCAATTGCGGATAAAATTGAGCAGACCCCTGAATTTCCCCTTGAGCATGAAGAGGAGGAAACGGGAGTTAATCGCGTTCTTTACAAACATGAGGCAGATCCTGAGGCCTTCTATATTACAAGAGAACCAGATGGTTCATTTGTTATCTCAGGGGAAAAGGTTGAAAAACTGTTTAAGATGACTAACTTCCAAACCGAAGAGTCTGTTCGTCGTTTTTCAAGACAGCTTCGTGGTTTAGGTGTCGATGATGCTTTAAGACAAAAAGGTGCAAAAGATGGGGATACTGTTAAACTGTTAGAATTTGAATTTGAATTTGTTGAATAGATAGCAATTGGATTTTGAGAAATTCTAGCTGAAGCGCCCCAAGTAGGTTCAGTTCGGGCGCTTAAGCTTTTTCTAATCAAGTGGGGTAGAGAGATGAAAAATGAAAAATTCGATAAGAAATTTTATTTAATAAGAGAAGATGTCTTGCCTGAAGCCATGAAGAAAACACTTGATGTAAAAGAAATGTTGGAGAGGGGCAAGGCGGAGTCTATTTGGGATGCGGTTCAGCAGGTGGATTTAAGCAGAAGTGCCTATTATAAATATAGGGATACTGTTTTCCCATTTTCCACAATTGTTAAGGAACGCTTAGTCACACTCTTTTTTCATCTTGAAGATCGTTCTGGCACATTATCAAAGCTCCTCGGTGTAGTTGCTTCATCCGGGTGCAATGTGTTAACGATACATCAAACTATTCCGCTGCAAGGAAGAGCAAATGTTACACTTTCGCTAAATACCACTGAAATTTCAACGGATATAGATGAACTGCTCTTGGAATTACGCAAACTTGAATTTGTTGAGAAAGTAGAAGTGCTTGGAACAGGCGCATAGAATTGCTCATTTTTAGCAGTAGAGAGAGATTTTTGTTAGGGAGTGTGTGAAAAACATGAAAATTGGTTTTTTAGGACCAAAGGCAACTTTCACTGAATTAGCGGTGAAAAAGGTTTTTCGTGGATTTGAACTTGAACCGTACCGTACGATTCCTGAGTCCATGGATGCTGTTGTCAGTGAAAAGGTAGACCTAGCGGTTGTTCCAATTGAAAATACGCTTGAAGGAACAGTAAATATAACAATAGATTACTTAACCCATGTGGTGCAATTGCCGATTGTCGGAGAGATTACCATTCCGATTAAGCAGCACCTGATGGTACATCCAAATAATCGAGAAAATTGGCAGAATGTTCAGAAGGTATACAGTCACTCTCATGCGATTGCCCAATGCCATAAATTCTTACATACTCAGTTTCATGGGATTCCTTATGAGAGTGTCAGTTCCACGGCTGCTGCAGCAAAAATGGTGATGGACAACCCTGATTTACATATTGCTGCCATCGCGAATGAATTGGCAGCCGAAGAATATGGATTGTCGATTGTTCAGCGCAATATTCATGACTTTGATCATAACCATACCCGCTTTTTTGTGTTATCTGAAAAAGGATTGGATTTTGAGGAAATTAGCGGTTCATCCCATTATAAAACAACCTTAATGGTCACACTTCCAACGGACAAGGCTGGAACTCTTCATATGGTACTCTCTGCCTTTGCTTGGCGAAAAATAAACCTGTCAAAAATCGAATCCAGACCAATGAAAACAGGTATTGGCAATTATTTTTTCATCATTGATTTGGAAATGAAGTTGGATGAGGTATTGATACCAGGAGCAATGGCTGAGCTCGAAGCACTTGGCTGCGGAGTAACGTTATTGGGAAGCTACCCATCTAAAATGGTTGAACTAAACTAAAAAAAGTACCGGGCAGAATTAATGCTCGGTACTTTTTGCTTTATTATCGTTCATGACCAAATCATTTATGCTTCAATCAAAAACCCAGCTTCCCGCAAGGCTGATTCAGCTTTGTCTAAAGTCTGTACCGTGGACGCAGCGATGGTATGAAGATGGATCCCGCCTGTTAATACGGATAATAACGATGCCTTTGTCGTTTGTATGTTATCCATGAATTGTTTCACCTCTTGGCGATTGGATACCATAATGGATGCTGTTAAATCACCGTAGACTGCGTGTTCAATTTTTACATCCTTAACCAGTACACCGTGATCAACAAGTAAATTAAGCTCTTTTTCGGTGTCATCTGGGGTATGTCTGCAGGCGATGGTCCGTTCGAATAATGGTGCACCTGTGTTTTGCTTAAAATACAAATAGCCTTGACTGGTTGCGATGATGGGCTCTTCCTTCGCTTTTAAGAGCGTTATATCCCCGACAATAACCTGCCTGCTTACATTTGTTCGTGTTGCTAATTCGCCACCTGTAAGCGGTACAGGGCTGTCTTTTAGCAACTCCAGAATGAAAGCTCTCCTTTCATCGCCTAATATTTTTTTTTGTTCAGCCATAATATCCTCCTCGAGTTTCTATTTCTATATTCTAGCACAATTTCTATCGTTTAAATTTTTTTACAATATCTACAATAGTTTCCCCAAGCTTTATTACATCTTCCCTATTGGTTGTCTTTCCAAACGAAATACGGATAAATTCCTTTGCCTCCTGCGGGCTTAATCCTAAAGCTTGTGTAACTTTAGCAGGACTTTGCATTCCTATTTGACAGGCACTGCCAGTAGAAATGGCGAATCCATGTCGATTACATTCCAACATCATCCATTGACCCTCAATTCCGGAAATCCGCAAACCGATAATTGAAGGTAACTGTGAACCAGGGTCTGCCTCATATACATGGACAAATTCCTTAATCGGGTGAAGCGACTCCATTAAAACGGCACGAAGCTTTAAGAATCTAGTATGATTTTCCACTATGTGCTCATTTACTTTTTGAGCAGCTGCCGTCATTGCTGCAATTGCCGGGACGTTCACGGTTCCTGGTCTCAATCCTCTTTCGTGTGAGCCACCTGGAAAAAAAGCTCTCCACGAAATTGCTGGGTCTATATAGACGCCGCCGACTCCTTTGGGACCATAAATTTTATGTCCAGAAAAAGCAAAGCTGCTAACAAGCTGGGCAATTTTCGCAAGTTCGATTTTTCCGAATGATTGAACAATATCGCTATGAAAATGAATGTCCCGCTCCTTACAAATACGAGCAATCTTTTCAATTGGCTGTACGGTACCTATTTCAGAATTTACATGTTGTATGGTCACTAATACGGTTTCAGGGATAATTGCCCGTTCCAATTCTTCTACATCGATAAGACCAGAAGAATTAAGGGGTAAAAAGGTAATATTGTATCCTTCTAACCGGTTAAGAACCCCATGAATCGAGGAGTGTTCAGCCAGCCCAGCAATAATATGCTTTCCTACCTTTTTAGGCGCAGATAACAGAGCTTCAATGGCTAAAAAATTCCCTTCAGAACCTCCGCTTGTAAAATACAATCCTTTTTTATTTACTCCTAAAAGATTAGCCAACTCTTCCCGGCAATTCTCTAATAAGTCCTGTGACTGTCCACCGATATCGTGAAGAGAACTTGAGTTTCCATAGAACTCGGTTGAAGCCTGAACAAAAACCTCTGCTGCTTCAGAGTTTAACGGAGTGGTAGCGGCAAAATCAAAATATATCATTAGTATTCTCCAATGTTCGTATTTTTAAAAAAATCTTGTATTTAGTTTAAATCTATGTAAATATAGATGTCAAGACACCTGTTAATCCAGGAGGCAATATGATGACAAATGATGATGTTTTAATTTTAGGAAGTGGGATTGCTGCATTACAGTTAGCCTCGCTTTTAAATACGGATTTAAATGTGAGGATACTCACAAAGGAAAAAATAAGAACAGCCAATTCCTATCTAGCTCAAGGCGGTATTGCAGCAGCAATTGGTGAGCATGATCATCCTTGCAAGCATATTGCTGATACGCTTGAAGCAGGACGGTTTCACAATAATCCAGATGCTGTAAAGCAAATCATTCAAGCGGCACCTGACCTGATTACGTTCATTTCTGAACAAGGAACTGTATTTGACAAAAATCAAAATGGCGACTTACTCCTCGGAATGGAAGGGGCACATAGTGAGAAGCGCATTGTCCATGGCGGCGGTGATGCAACGGGTAAAAATGTGGTCGAGTTCCTGATTAGCAGGCTGAATGAAAATATCACGATTGAAGAGAATGTTTTCGCTTATGAATTATTGCTGAATGCCGAGAAACGCTGCATTGGTGTAAAAGCTAAAGCGCAAGACGGAACGATAAAGAACTACTACAGCAGGAATACAATCCTTGCTACCGGCGGCTGTGGGCAATTGTTTACGTATACCTCAAACGCCCCAACAGTCAACGGTGATGGAATCGCAATGGCTTATCTTGCAGGTGCTGAAGTTGTCGATATGGAGTTTATTCAATTCCATCCCACACTCTTGTATCTAGATGGTGAAACAAAAGGGTTAATTTCTGAAGCGGTTCGCGGTGAAGGCGCTATCCTTGTTACCGATGATGGGACTCCCATCATGGAAGGTGTTCATCCGCAAAAGGACCTTGCACCAAGGCATGTTGTTTCACAGAAAATCTATGAATATCTTAAAAATGGCCACAAAGTATATTTAGATATTAGTAAAATAGAAAATTTTAAGAAAAGATTCCCATCGATCACGTCTATTTGTGAAGAAAATGGACTTCAGTTATCAGACGGAAAAATCCCGGTAGCTCCCGGCAGTCATTTTCTAATGGGAGGAGTCAAGACTGACCTAACTGGACGGACTTCAATAAAGGGACTATATGCAATTGGTGAATCCGCCTGCACTGGATTGCACGGCGCCAATCGGCTGGCAAGTAACTCTTTATTAGAAGGTTTATATATGGGTGAAAAGTTATCTTCATTGCTAAATACATCTGTGAATGAGGAAGCCTTTGGAGCAGAGACCATCATTCCATCTTTTCCACACAAAAAAGTAACCCTGCCAGAAATGCAGGAAATCAAGGATCTGATGATGGAGCGAGTAGGAATTGTCCGAAGTAAGGCAAATCTCCAAAAACAAAAAGCTTGGTTAGATTCTTTTAATGTTCACAGATTCACTAATCTTAGTGAGTATACATTGGAAGAAATGACGAAGATTTTTATGCTGATTACGGCAAATTTAATTACTGAAGCGGCCCTGAAACGAACTGAAAGCCGGGGAGGCCATTATCGAAGTGACTACCCTATCGAAGACAATCTGAATTGGTTAAACAAAACCATTATTCATAAAAATAGCCGGGAAATGGAGAGTAACCATGAATACATTGAAACTGCGCTCGCTACTTGAGCAATTTTTTATTGAAGATATTGGCGAACAGGACATTACAACTGATTTAATTTTTCCAAATGAAACAAAAGGTGAAATTGTTTTTCTCTCAAAGGATAAGGGGATATTCTGCGGAGAAGAAATTATTAGAACTGGTTTTAAACTATTAAATAATGATATTGAAACACAAGTTTTTGTGAAGGATGGACAAAAGATTGAATACGGCCAGAAGCTTGCAACTGCCTCTGGAAAAATAGCGGATTTATTAAAAGGAGAAAGAGTTGTCCTTAATTTAATCCAAAGAATGAGTGGAATTGCTACTCTCACTAAGAAAGCCGTTGACACCCTTGATAGTGGTCATTCCAAAATTTGTGATACACGTAAAACGACACCTGGTTTGAGAATGCTTGAAAAGTATGCAGTAACCACTGGTGGAGGCTTTAACCATCGTTTCGGCCTATATGATGGAATTATGATTAAAGATAATCATATCTCATTTGCGGGTTCAATTTCGCATGCGGTTGAAAGTGTTCGAGCAAAAGCCGGTCATATGGTGAAGGTGGAAGTGGAAGTTGAAACCGAAGATCAGGTAAAAGAAGCTGTGAGTGCTGGTGCAGATGTAATTATGTTTGATAACCGTACCCCGGATGAAATAAAAGAGTTAATTAAATTAGTTCCAACAGGATTTATTACGGAAGCTTCAGGGGGCATTCAATTGTCCAATTTAGCGGGTTACCGTGATACAGGGGTTGATTATATTTCACTCGGATTTTTAACACATTCTTATAAAGCTCTTGATATCAGTGTCAAAGTTCTTTGGAGCAAAGGAGAGGAATAAAGATGAGTATTTTAGCGACCATGCAAAAAAATAAGATGATTCCTGAAAAATACAAACAAATGTCAAAGGAAGAGTTAGAAGCTAGAGTAATTGAAGTGAAAAACAAATTAGGCTCAAAACTTTTCATTCCAGGACATCATTATCAAAAAGATGAAGTCATTCAGTTTGCGGATGCGACAGGGGATTCTTTAAAATTGGCGCAATTATCAGCTGATAATACGGAAGCAGAATATATCGTTTTCTGCGGCGTCCATTTTATGGCGGAAACAGCGGATATTCTTACAAATGAAAACCAAAAGGTTATTCTTCCAGATATGCGGGCAGGCTGCTCAATGGCGGACATGGCAGACCTTGATCAGACCGAAAAAGCATGGGAAATCCTTCAAGGAATATTTGGAGACACCATCCTTCCATTAACATATGTAAATTCTACAGCAGCAATTAAGTCTTTTGTCGGTGCTCATGGCGGAGCGAGTGTAACCTCATCTAATGCCGAGACAATGGTAAAGTGGGCATTCACACAGAAGGACCGGATTTTATTTTTACCGGACCAGCATTTAGGTCGTAATACCGCTGCAGATTTAGGTGTTGGTTTAGATGAAATGGCCGTTTGGAACCCAATTACCAATAAGCTTGAATACGAAGGCGATCCTTTAAAAATAAAAGTCATCCTTTGGAAAGGACACTGCTCTGTTCATGAGAACTTTACTGTACAGAATGTCCATGATACACGCAGCCAGTATCCGAACATGACAATTATTGTACATCCAGAGTGCCGTCGCGAGGTTGTTGAAATATCCGATATGGCTGGTTCTACGAGTTATATTATTAATGCGATTGAAAAGGCAGCGCCTGGTACTGAGTGGGCGATTGGAACGGAAATGAATTTAGTTAACCGCCTCATTAAGAATCATCCTGATAAAAAAATTATTTCGTTAAATCCTGCAATGTGTCCTTGTTTGACAATGAATCGAATCGACCTTCCTCATTTAGTGTGGAGTTTGGATACGCTAGAGGATACAAAAAATACGATTAAAGTTGCTGCTGACATTGCTGAAAATGCAAAATTAGCGCTCGATCGTATGTTAATAAATGCTTAAAAATAGGGTAGATGCAATTTTCTCGAATTGCATCTATTTTTATTTATCAGAGGTTGATTCATATTTTCCCGAAAAAAAGCATAAGTTTTTCTGAAGAATGTTAGCACTTTGCCTATCATCACATAGAATATATGGACTTATGCATAGGAGGGAAATCAGAGTGAAGATCCATATCGTACAGAAAGGGGATACTCTTTGGAAAATCGCCAAGAAGTACGGCGTGAATTTTGAAGAGCTGAAAAAGATGAATTCACAGCTCAGCAACCCTGATATGATTATGCCCGGTATGAAAATAAAAGTCCCAACTTCAGGTGGAAATATAAAAAAAGAAGCGCCTATGGGAACAAAGCCGGGGGCCACAATCAACTTAGGCGCCAAGAAAGAAATGCCGATTGCTGAGCAACCGTTTACCAAAGAGAAGCCAAAAGAAATGCCGATTAAAACCGCTCCAAAGAAGGAGGCTCCAATAAAGGAAGCGCCAATCAAAGAAGCTCCAATTAAAGCAGCGCCTAAAAAAGAGGCTCCTATCAAAGCAGCACCAGTACCAGCGAAAGAAAAACCAGTAAAAGAAGCGCCAATCAAAACAGCACCAGCGAAAGAAAAACCAGTAAAAGAGATTCCAATCAAGGAAGTACCTGCTAAGGAAGCACCAATTAAAGAAGCACCGAAAACACCATACACTCCAAAAATGCCTCTGCAAATCATTCCAGAAATCGATATTAACAATTATTATATGAACAATATGACCAATATGGAGGTAAAACAGCCTGTATTACCGCCAAAACCAACAAATATACTTCCTGAAATAAAAGAACCAGCAAAAGAAATGCCGGTTATGCCTGTACAAGAAGCACCAATGGAAAACCAGCTCCCGATGCAGCAGCAAATGCCACAAGATTATTGTGTGCCTATTTCACCAATCTTGCCAGGATCAGGGTATTGCCCGCCACCGCCACAATGGTGTCCGCCGCCGCCTTGTCCACCAATGGGTTTTATGCCGTATCCTCAAGTTCAAGGAGTGGCGATGCCACAGATGCCTAATATGATGCATAATCAATTTGGTCAGATGCCAGGTGTTGCAGGTGCGGATATTATGGCCCATGGCTATGATGATGAATCTTCATCCTTTATGCCGCAATTGCCTATGACAAACCCAATGGGCGGTCAAATGCCAATGGGTGGTCAAATGCCAATGGGCGGTCAAATGCCAATGGGCGGCCAAATGCCAATGGGCGGCCAAATGCCAATGGGCGGTCAAATGCCGATGGGCGGTCAAATGCCGATGGGCGGTCAAATGCCGATGGGCGGTCAAATGCCAATGGGCGGTCAAATGCCGATGGGTGGCCAAATGCCAATGGGCGGTCAAATGCCGATGGGTGGCCAAATGCCAATGGGCGGTCAAATGCCAATGGGCGGTCAAATGCCGATGGGTGGCCAAATGCCAATGGGCGGTCAGATGCCAGGAATGGGCCAAATGCCAGAAGATTTTGACCAAATGGTTCCAGAAAGTCAAATGCCTTATTTTGATGAAAGTCCTGAAGAAGTGCCAGTGGGCTCACCTGCTGCCAAGAGTCAGGGATGGTTCGATCCTCAATCGCAAGGCATGCCAGGAATGGGAGGCCCAATGATGAACCCAGGTTTTGGTCAACCAGGAATGGGAGGCCCGATGGGACCAGGATTCGATCAGCAAGGAATGGGAGGTCCAATGGGACCAGGATTCGGTCAGCAAGGAATGGGAGGCCCAATGGGACCAGGATTCGGCCAGCCAGGAATGGGAGGCCCAATGGGACCAGGAATCGGCCAGCAAGGAATGGGAGGCCCAATGGGACCAGGATTCGGCCAGCCAGGAATGGGAGGCCCAATGGGACCAGGATTCGGCCAGCCAGGAATGGGAGGCCCAATGGGACCAGGATTCGGCCAGCAAGGAATGGGAGGCCCGATGGGACCAGGATTCGGCCAGCCAGGAATGGGAGGCCCAATGGGACCAGGATTTGACCAGCCAGGAATGGGAGGCCCGATGGGACCAGGATTTGACCAACAAGGAATGGGCGCGCCATATGGTCAAATGCCATTCGGCTACCCACAAATGGGGCCATCGCAACAAGTAATGGGAGCACAAGATTTTGAATCACCAGATATGCAAATGCCTTTTGCAGGCATGCAACAGCCATTTCCTCCTCAAGGGGGATTACCAGCAGGTGCAGGTGGTGACTGTGGGTGTGGTGGACCAAAACCACTAGCAATGCCGCCACAAAACTTTGTACCACCAACACCTCCTATCTATAGTGCACCATATACAGGACCAGCAAATGTAGCGCAGCCGCCGTATATGAATCCGTATGGAATGGGTCCAATGGATGGCATGATGCGTTATGATGATGAAAGCAATGAGTATGACTTTTAAACAAAAAGGAGACGATGATTATTTCATTCGTCTCCTCTCTTATTTAAGCTCCCAATTCAAAGAAAAAATCATTGAAATGGTGCCCTATAGAAAAAGTGTTATATTCATACGAACAGATAAAAATACCTATATGCTTAAAGGGTTTCATACAAATAAACGCCTTCGTCTCCAAGAAGCATTTACAGAAACTCTAAGAAAAGAAGGATTTTTAAAAACCTATCTATTTGTCCATCCTCAAATAAATGACCCACTATTTTTTGAGGGAACATATTTTGGCTGTTTGGAATATATAAACCCCAATAAAATCCCATTTTCCTTTAAATCTCAGAAAAATCGCCAGGAGGGACTTGAGCTTTTAGAACAGTATCATCTGGTTACATCTTCCTTTGAGTCACGCTATCGAACATTAATTCCAAAAGGGGTTATTATTGAAAAATGGAGAGATAGAGGATTGGTTTTTTCCTCGAATGCAACAACTTTAAAATACTTTATTAATGACCAAATTTTAGCCGAACTAATGGATTGGGCAAAATGGTCACTCAGTGGGATGGAAAAGAATCGTTCCCTTTTTATCAACGAACCTTATTGTATTCTTCATGGGGATGTAGCGCATCACAACTTCCTGCGTGATTCAAATGGAGTCCTGCATCTTATTGATTTTGATTTAATTAGTATTGGTCCAGCTTCCTTAGATTATTTACAATATGCGAATCGAATTCTTCCCAGTTTAGATTGGTCGTTTGAAAAACTATCCCGGTATTCACAATACGAAAAGTTGTTGAACGAAAAGGCATTTCTATATGCTTTAGCATTTCCTGCAGATATTTTCCGTGAGTGGAATCGGCTCATTCGGGAAGGCTCATATAGAGACCAGAACAAATATAATCAAATTATGGATTTAACAATAGGTCAGTATTACTCACGAAAAAAATTTATTGATACTTTAAAAATGATGACGAAATGATCTTCTTGGTCTATTATGGCAGAATGAAAACCCCCATTATCTCACAACCTAAACGTGAGCATATTCTTTATGCTCACGCAATCGTAGAGGGGGTTTTTCGTTTGTATAATTTGAAACAGTGGATGATTCCTCTGTCCGCCTTACTAGCTGTTGGGCTGTCAGGTTGCGCAAATGATGACCGTGCTGCTATGGACAAAGATAACAAAAACATGGGGCAGCCAGTGGGGTACTATTCGGATGAAAATCATAAAAACGGCTCCAATGGAATGCCTGGTGACAATGATGGTCCAATCACTGAATTCATGGACCATAATCTTGGAGTGGAAAACCAATCAATAAACGAAGATAGAAGAAAGCAGTTTGGGGATAGAGATGAAAATGGAAATCCACCAAACCCAACAAAACCGCTCGCAGACCATGACCATAATTTTTTTCAAAGAGATAACCAATTTAGTACAAGTGACGCCAATTATCATGGTCATTTAAATCAAAGATTGGGAAATACAGGAACAACAACGAAGCCTGAAACTCAGGACCGTCTAACTGAAAGAATTAAAAGTAAGGTTGCTGGCATTGAAAATGTTCGTGAAGTCCGCTCTGTACTTTATGGAAATTCCATTATGGTTTCCGTGAAATACCATAATAATAAAAGAGCCGAGGAAACCAAAAGAGCGATTCAAAACGCGGTTAAACCTTTGGCAGGTGGAAAATCTGTTCAGGTGATAACTGACGATGGTGCACTTGGCCGTGAAGGGAATAGAAACAATGATTCCCAACTGTTAGAACCTAATAGTCGTAAACACAAATGATTTTTAAAATAGGAGAGGCAAAGCCATTATTCGGCTTTGTCTCTTTTGATTTTTTTATAAAGGATAAAAAGGGAAAAAAAGGCTAAACTAGTAGTGAAAAAGAATTAGATCTCTACTAATAAGAGGTGATTATGCATGAGGTTCAATTGGGTAGCACAGTATCGGCTTGGTTTAGCCTTTGTTGCGGTTGTTCTCTTCATGTCTATCGGAAAGCTGCCGGGAATGATGTTAACTGGCTCCGCCGAAAAAATAGAAAACCATCAAGATCAGCAAAAGTCGGAACCTCAGCAATTAACCATTATTTTGGAAAGAATCTATCTTGATGGAGAAATAAGTGAGGAAGTAGTCCTTGATTCTTACTGGTCCATAGAAAACTTCTGGGCCAAGTATGACCAATGGCAGTTAGTTGATATGGATGAATCAACAATGGTTTTTAGAAAACAAATGGATGATATTTCACCATTACTTAAAGCAAACGGTTATTTCGGTATCACCGATGATGGTGTGTTAACGATTTTTAATGGCCGTCCTGATCGATCACGAATCATCCAATCCTTTTTCCAAATTGATGTGAAAAGGCTTGAGAGCAGGAAACAAGAAGAGCTTATACAAGGCATTCCCATAAAAACAAAAGACCGTTATGTAGAAGTACTGGAGACCTTTAAACCTTATTCGAAGCGGGAATAATCAATATTAAAACAGACTGAGATCATTCAGCCTGTTTTTTTGTTTTTTAGAAGATTACTGAAATTTCTCATCCTAAAGTTGTAGAAAAAGTTCAAGCTTTTTTCTGAGGGAAGAATTTCCAAAATCCTTTAAGCTAAAGACATCAAGTTAAACACTTAAAGGAGCGATTGGAATGTTAAATAAAAAAGTTGTTATGATCACAGGTGCATCGAGAGGATTGGGCAGAGCTTTGGCACTTGCATTTGCAAAGGAAGGTGCCCGGTTAGCCATTTGCTCTAGAACATCAAACGAATTACTAAAAGTAAAAGAAGATGCAGAGGCATTAGGTGGAGAGGTGCTCGCAGTTACTGCAGATATTTCACTAACTAGAGATGTAGAACGGTTTGTGGCGATGACAGAAGAAGCTTTTGGTCAAATTGATGTGCTCATTAATAATGCTTCCATCCTAGGGCCAAGTCCAATGCCGCTATTGCTTGACTATCCAGAAGAAGACTTTGCAGAAGTGTTACGGGTCAATTCCATTTCGCCATTCCTCGTAGCAAGGAGGGTTATTCCGGGAATGCTGCAGCGCAATCATGGTTCGATCATTAATGTGACCTCAGAAGCAGGCAATGTTGGATATGCAGGCTGGGGTGCATACGGAATATCTAAATTTGCTGTTGAGGGTTTAACGGAAACCTGGGCAGATGAACTTAGCGAAACGAACCTGCGGGTAAATATGGTCGACCCAGGGGAAATGGATACCGACATGCACAGGCTAGCTGTTCCTGACTGTGATTACTCACTAGTAAAGCCAGAGGATGTCGTAAACGTATTCTTGTATTTAGCTTCTGATAAGTCTGCAGGAATTACAGGTCAGCGCTTTGAAGCGCAAGAGTTCTCAGGGGAGGGAATATGATGACAGCTACAGCATTTGATTTCTATTTACCTTCCGAGTTAAATGCCTCGCATCCACCTGAAAGACGAGGAATAAGAAGAGATCACGTAAGGATGATGGTTTTAGACAAAAAAACAGGCAATGTCAGTCATGATAAGTTCTTTCGACTTGCTGATTACCTGAAATCCGGTGACCTGGTTGTTATGAACAACAGCCGAACTGTACCCGCTATTCTAAAAGCTGGGTTATACAGAAATTCCAAACTACTAGAAAAAGAGGCTGAAATTCGGCTGGCCAGACGACGGAATGAGGAGACTTGGGATGTGCTAATTGTGACAGACCGAGTTAAATTGGGTGATATCCTGCAATTTTCATCTGACCTATCCGCGGTTGTCATCGATATGAAAGAAGGCTCACCACTAAAAACAATTCTTTTCTCCAAAAAAGGAACTGACCTATTTAATAGTATTTATGCACTTGGAGAACCAGTACGTTATGAGTATATTAATCACCCATGGGGGCTGGATTATTATCAAACCGTGTTTGCCAGCCACCCTGGCTCCGTCGAAATGCCTTCAGCAGGGAGAGCTTTCAGTTGGGAATTGTTATTCAACCTTCAGCGGAAAGGGATAGAGCTTGATTTTATACAACTTCATACGGGATTAAGTTACTTGCTTGATGATGAGGTGGAAACCTCACCAACTGATAATTACGAAGAATATCATTTATCCGAAAAAACAATTGAAAAAATCCACAAGACAAAAGCAGCAGGTGGAAGGGTAATTGCCGTGGGGACAACGGTGGTAAGAGCACTAGAGAGTGCAGGAGTCACGGGTGAGTTACATGGTGTGACCAATCTTTATATTAATCAAAATTTCCCACTGAAAATGGTTGATGGTATTATTACAGGTTTCCATGAACCAAAGGCAAGTCACCTCGATATGCTTACCGCTTTTGTACCGCAGGATTTATTATGGAGTGCGTACGAAGAAGCGATTGACCAGCAGTACCTTTGGCACGAATTTGGTGACATGAATTTAATTTTATGAGGGGGAAAAACGATGCGATTTCACCATTTCGCGATTGAGGTAAAAGACTTGGAGACTTCAATCGGCTTCTATCAAAAGTATCTCGGCCTTCATGAAGAAGGCAGACTCCAATTCAATAAAGAGGATATTGTCTTTTTAGCAAATCATGATTTCAGGATTGAACTAATCTCTGGGGGACAGAAAAACGTCTCCCAAGGTGTTCATATCTGTTTAGAAATAGACACCGTTCAAGAAATAATCAATACTTTTAACCAAAATGGGATTATTGCCGCAGAAGGACCATACAAACTGAAAAATGGCTGGAAAACCGTTTTTTATGAAGGACCTGACAATGAGGTAATCGAATTTCTACAGGTAAGGGAGAAAGCTGACCATTAAATCGTCAGCTTTTCTGCTTGCCACGAAGCCTGTGATACAACTATGATTTAATCAATAGATTAGGGAAGGACGATTATATGTCCAGGTTTGAAGAAATAAGTATTTTAAAAGAAATTGCTGAACTTTTAAACGAAGGAGCAGATTCCAATACCGTTTTAGCTGGGGTATTACGAAAACTTCTACACCTTACAGGGCTGCAGACAGGCTGGATTTTTTTAATCGATGAAAAAGGGCAACATCAACTGACAGCCAATGAGTCTTTACCTGAACCATTGGCACATAACAATAACCAAAGAATGTGTAAGGGTGATTGCTGGTGTGTTAGTCGGTACAACAATGGTAAGTTGAACAAGGCGGTCAATATTATAGAATGTCAGCGTATTGAGAATGTAATCCTCGAAAATGCGGGTGACACAGGCGGTCTAACCCATCATGCTACCGTCCCGCTAAGAGCAGGGAATGAGAGATTCGGATTACTAAACGTAGGTTCCCCTCATAAAACACACTTTCAAAAAGATGAACTAGCACTGCTCGAAGCAGTCGCTTTCCAAATTGGCACTGCTCTTAAAAGAATTAAGTTAACGCAAAGAGAACAGGAGACGGCATTAATTTCTGAGCGTAATCGACTTGCAAGGGATTTGCATGATTCAGTGAATCAATTACTGTTTTCTCTAAGTCTGACCGCTAGAGCAGGCAGAGAAATGACAGATAACGAAGAAGTACAACAAACTTTTTCATATATACAAGATTTAGCACAAGATGCACTTGGGGAGATGCGAGCCTTGATATGGCAGTTAAAACCACAGGGACTTGAAAATGGGATTGTAAGTGCCTTAAAGAGTTATGCTGAAATGCTGGCTTTAACTATTGATGCAAAGCTAACAGGAATCTCAAGCTTTCCGGAAAAAGTAGAGGAAGCACTGTGGAGAATTGGGCAGGAAGCACTTGGCAATTGTAAAAAGCATGCGCAGACTACACATATTTCGTTATCTTTAATTAGAAGCAATGATTCTGTGACAATGACGATTCAAGACCAAGGCTGTGGATTCTATTTTGATGAGAACCTTGAACTTCCATCGTTCGGATTAAAAAATATGAAGGCGCGAACAGAGGCTTTAAGAGGAACATTTCTGCTAACGAGCGAACCAGGACGCGGAACGGAGATTAAGATACAAATTCCAATCTAGGGGGAGAAACAATGGGGATCCGAATTATGATTGCCGATGACCATCATGTCGTAAGACGGGGTCTGGCATTTTTTCTAAAAACACAGCGAGACATTGAAATTATCGGTGAAGCGGGCAATGGTAAAGAGGCGGTTGAACTAGCAAGAACGTTAAAGCCCGATTTAATCCTCATGGATCTTGTTATGCCGGTGATGGATGGAATTCAGGCAACCATACTAATTAAAAAAGAAATGCCAGAAATAAAAATTATGATGTTAACGAGTTTTTCTGATCAGGACCATGTCATTCCAGCCTTAGAAGCGGGTGCGTCGGGGTATCAATTAAAAGACATTGAGCCGGATGAGTTAATCAAATGTATTAAAAAAATAATCGCTGGCGAAAATCAGCTTCATCCGAAAGCCACCTCGCATCTGCTGGCTAACTTATCCAATAAAGAGAGCAATGAAAAGAATTTAGTTGAGCAGCTGACGAAAAGAGAATTGGATGTGCTCAAAGAAATCGCAAGGGGAAAAAGCAATAAGGAAATAGCTTCTTCTCTGTTCATTACTGAAAAAACCGTGAAAACACATGTTTCAAATCTCCTGTCAAAACTTGAATTAGCAGACCGGACTCAAGCAGCCCTCTTTGCGGTGAAAAACCAACTAGTGGATTAATAAAAACAGAATATTTTTATTCTTTTCCTTCACTGCTAACTTTTTCTATTCCTTTAAATTTATGTGTTAGAATGAAATACATGAAACACTGAGGGAGAGAAAGCGATTGTACGAATTTTTTAAAGGAACCGTGGAGTTTGTTGGTCCTGAATATATTGTGATTGAGAATAATGGGATTGGCTATCAAATAGCAACGCCGAACCCGTTTATTTATTCTAGTAAAATGAATACTAATGTTACTGTCTATACATATCACTACGTCCGTGAGGATTTAATGTCGTTATATGGGTTTGAGACAAGAGAAGAGAAAAAGTTGTTTACGAAATTATTAAATGTTTCAGGGATAGGACCAAAGGGGGCACTGGCTATTTTGGCTTCCGGTGAAGTCCAACAAGTTGTTTCAGCGATTGAAAATGAAGATGAAAGCTTCCTAATAAAATTCCCAGGAGTCGGTAAAAAAACAGCACGACAAATGATTCTTGATTTAAAAGGAAAATTGCAGGATATTGTTCCCGATTATTTTCCAAATTTATTTAATGCAGATACATTCCCAAGTGCTGCAGAGTCAACCAATAACGCTTTTGAAGAGGCCATTCTTGCCTTGAAAGCACTTGGTTATTCTGATAAAGAAGTAAAAAAGATTTCACCAGAGTTAAGAAAAGAACAACTGTCAACCGACCAGTATATTAAAAAAGCCCTGCAGCGGCTTTTAAAATAAGGTGATTATTCATGGATGAGAGAATTATTTCTAGTGAAGCAGACCAGAGCGAAATCTCCTTAGAGCAAAGCCTCAGGCCACAAACGTTAAAACAATACATTGGTCAAGATCAAGTAAAAAAAAGTCTAGAGATTTTTATTGAGGCTGCAAGACTCCGCAAAGAAACCTTGGATCATGTGCTTCTGTATGGACCTCCTGGATTAGGAAAGACGACGCTTGCTGTTATTATCGCCAATGAAATGGGTGTGAACATTCGGACAACATCAGGTCCTGCTATTGAAAGACCTGGAGATTTGGCTGCGATTCTTACGGCACTCGAGCCTGGTGACGTTTTGTTTATCGATGAAATACACCGGCTTCCAAGACAGATTGAAGAAGTCCTTTATCCGGCAATGGAGGATTTTTGTCTAGATATTGTCATTGGAAAAGGTCCAAGTGCTCGTTCAGTACGTCTGGATCTTCCACCGTTTACGCTTGTTGGGGCTACGACGAGGGCAGGCTCTTTATCAGCTCCGCTTCGTGACAGATTTGGAGTTTTGAGCAGACTCGAGTATTATAAGGAAGACCAATTGAAAAATATTGTTCTACGAACAGCAGATTTATTTGAAACGAAAATTGACGAACAGTCTGCTGCTGAAATTGCTAGGAGAGCGCGGGGAACCCCTAGAATTGCTAACCGTTTACTTCGCAGGGTAAGAGACTTTGCACAAGTTAAAGGAAATGGTGAAATAGATTTACCATTGGCAAGGGAGTCTTTGGAACTCCTGCAGGTAGATAAACTTGGGCTTGACCATATTGACCATAAGCTCCTAAAGGGTATCATTGAAAGATTCCGAGGTGGGCCTGTAGGACTTGATACTATCGCCGCTTCAATTGGTGAAGAGTCAGAAACGATTGAAGATGTATATGAACCGTATCTACTGCAAATTGGCTTTTTACAACGTACTCCAAGAGGAAGAATGGTAACTGATTTAGTCTATCGCCATTTTGGCAAGGAGCCACCACAACAGTAATTTTGATAAGTAGGGATGTTATTTTATGAAGGTAGATTTATTTGATTTTCATTTGCCTGAGGAGTTAATTGCACAAGTTCCACTTCAAAACCGAACGGATAGCAGATTAATGGTTGTAAATAAGAAAACAGGCGAACTAAAACATGAAATTTTTAAAAATATTAGTGAATACTTGCGTGAAGGGGATTGCCTAGTATTGAACGATACAAAGGTACTCCCGGCACGCCTTTTTGGTGTGAAAAAGGATACTGGTGCCAAAATCGAAGTATTACTGCTGAAGCAGTTGGAAGGCGATCAGTGGGAAACACTTGTTAAGCCGGCAAAGCGTATCAAAGAAGGAACTGAAATTGACTTTGGTGAGGGATTGCTTACAGCTGTTTGTACCGGAACCTCCGAGCATGGTGGCAGAATATTGGAGTTTAACTACGAGGGGATTTTTTATGAGGTACTTGATCAATTAGGAGAAATGCCGCTCCCCCCATATATTAAAGAACAGCTGGATGACAGAGACCGATATCAAACCGTATTTGCCCGTGAGCCAGGGTCAGCCGCTGCCCCAACAGCAGGACTGCATTTCACTGAAGAACTGCTGAATGAAGTAAGAGAAAAAGGTGTTCATATTGCATTTATTACGCTTCATGTTGGCCTTGGGACATTCAGACCTGTAAGTGTGGACGATGTAATGGAGCACGATATGCATTCTGAACTTTATATGCTTACAGAAGGAACGGCACGTTTGCTAAATGAAGTCCGAGCCAATGGCGGCAGGATTATTACTGTCGGTACCACATCAACCCGGACGCTTGAAACCATAGCGTCAGATAACAATGGCACCTTCATCCCGAGCAGCGGATGGACCAATATATTTATCTATCCAGGGTACGAATTCAAGGCAATCGATGGAATGATTACAAATTTCCATTTGCCAAAATCAACACTGATTATGCTCGTTAGTGCGTTGGCTGGCAGAGAAAATATCTTGCATGCCTATCAAACTGCTGTAAACGAACGCTATCGCTTTTTCAGTTTTGGAGATGCGATGCTCATCATCTAGGTTAACTAGGGTAGTCTTTTGATTTACCCTAAAGGAAGGAGAAAGAGAATTTGACTGCAATTCGATATGAATTTATCAAAACATGTAAGCAAACTGGTGCCCGTTTAGGAAGAGTACATACACCGCATGGTTCCTTTGATACACCTGCATTTATGCCGGTAGGAACACTTGCTACCGTAAAAACAATGTCTCCTGAGGATTTAAAAGAAATGGGTGCTGGAATTATATTAAGTAATACCTATCACTTATGGCTCCGTCCTGGAAATGAAATTATTAAAGAGGCTGGCGGCCTTCATAAGTTTATGAACTGGGACCGTGCAATCCTAACTGATTCTGGCGGCTTTCAGGTTTTTAGTTTAAGTGAATTCCGTAAAATTGAAGAAGAAGGCGTTCATTTCCGTAATCATATGAGCGGTGAAAAATTATTTTTATCACCTGAAAAAGCAATGGAAATTCAGAATGACCTTGGTTCCGATATTATGATGGCATTTGATGAATGCCCGCCGTTCCCAGCAACCTATGAATACATGCAGAAATCAGTTGAGAGAACGTCTCGTTGGGCAGAGCGCTGTTTAAATGCTCATCAACGGCCAAGTGATCAAGGCCTATTTGGAATTGTACAAGGTGGAGAGTACGAGGAACTCAGAAAGCAGAGTGCAAAAGACTTAGTTTCGCTTGATTTTCCTGGATACGCCGTCGGTGGATTGTCTGTTGGGGAGCCAAAGGACATAATGAATCGTGTGCTTGAATTTACGACACCATTGCTGCCATCCGACAAGCCACGATACCTGATGGGGGTAGGATCACCAGATTCATTGATTGATGGAGCGATTCGTGGGATTGATATGTTTGACTGTGTCCTGCCAACTCGTATTGCTAGAAATGGTACATTAATGACTAGCACGGGACGTCTAGTGGTGAAAAACGCTAAATTTGCAAAAGATTTCGGTCCACTCGATCCAGATTGCGACTGCTACACATGCAAAAACTATAGCAGGGCATACATTCGTCACTTAATTAAATGTGATGAAACTTTTGGAATTCGATTAACTAGTTACCATAATCTCTATTTTCTGTTAAGATTAATGGAGAAGGTCAGACAAGCTATCCGAGAGGACAGGCTTGGTGATTTCCGAGAAGAGTTTTTTGAACGTTATGGTTTTAACAAACCGAACGCGAAAAATTTCTAATAGATGATTATTGAAAGGAGGGAAACAATATGCAAGGACTAGGTTCGATCATTCCATTAATATTAATGTTTGTATTATTTTATTTCCTACTGATTCGTCCGCAACAAAAACGTACAAAAGCTGTACAACAAATGCAAAACGAATTGAAAAAAGGTGATAAAATTGTCACGATTGGCGGTTTACATGGTTTTGTCGATTCAATCGATGAAAGCAAAGTCGTGATTAAGTGTGGAGACGGCAGCCGTCTAACATATGATCGTAATGCGATTCGTGAAGTAACAGAATCTGCAAAAACTTCAACAACAGCTGAAGTGTCTTTAGACAAAAAATAAAGTGAAAAAAGGAAGCCAGGCATTTCTGGCTTCCTTTTTCTATGCTGTTCTAGAATTACTTGTTGATATATTTACCCCAAGGATTCCGCCCATCATAGCAATTAACGTATAGCACACATGGTAGATAACTTGTTCCACGTCAAATAGGCGATCAAAGCCTAAATACTGGAACAAAAAGACAATGAGGCTATAGATTAAGCCAGTTAATCCCCCAATGAGCCAGCCTTTTTGCTTTCGCTTTCCGCCAGAAAGAAATCCTCCTCCAAATAGCCCAATAAAGGAAACAGCTGTAATAATGTATTGAAGTGACACTTCCTGAACTGAAGTAAATCTAAGAATTACTGAAAAAATAACGCTGCTGATAATCGCAAATAAGAAGATGAAAATTAACCCGTACAAAATAGCTGTACCAAAGCTTTTTGATTCGATTTGACTCTCCTCCTTCATGTTACCTTTCTTAGAATCAAGATAATCAGATTCTTACCTAGTACAAGCATATTCGCCTATTTTAAAAGTAGAATCGAAATTTCACAGTTTTTATTACCTTTGGAATTTTATTCCTCAAATGAATACGTAAAAAATGCTAATAATACTTAAGAATGTAAAAAAAGGGGCGACAGTGGTGGAGATATACGCGACGATCATAGTAAGAACAGTATTTTTTTACCTCCTTATTCTTGTTATTTTTCGGTTAATGGGAAAAAGAGAAATTGGAGAATTAAGTGTTCTCGATCTTGTCGTTTTTGTCATGATCGGTGAATTGGCTATTATCGCAATCGAAAGTCCTAAGGAACCTGCCATTCATGCTGCAGTTCCTATGGTTTTATTAATGCTAATTCAAATAATCTTAGCTAAGTTGTCATTAAAGAGTAAAAGGTTTCGTGATCTTGTGGACGGTAAGCCAACCATTATCATAAATCGTGGGAAGATAGACGAAGATGCAATGAGAAAACAACGGTATAACTTTGATGATTTGCTCACCCAATTAAGGGAAAAGGACATCAGAAGTATCGCAGACGTTGAGTTTGCTATTTTGGAATCATCAGGTAGTTTATCTGTTATCGAAAGAATGAATAATAGTGACGGACAACCCAAAGATGGAGATATTACGATACCATTAATCATTGATGGAAATATTGAAGAAGAACATTTAAAACGAATTAACAAAACGAATTTATGGCTCAGGCAGGAATTAAAAAAAATGGGATACCGTGATGTAAGAAAAATTTCCTTTTGTAGTTTTGAGAATGGGAAGTTCTTTGTCGATATTATGGACGAAGAGTAAAAAGACACGCAAGCTGCGTGTCTTTTTATTAGATTGGAATTAAGTTCCGTATAATCGGTATTCTTTTGAGCTCTTCTTTTTTAATTAAGCCGGCAAGTATGATTAAGAAAATATAAACGATGGACATTCCTGACGCTGCGGACAATACTCTTATCGCTAAATGTTCCGCGAGAAGAATGTGCGCAAATAACCAATAGCCTATCCAGGCTGAGATTCCCATAATAATGGCTCCTTTTAGGTAATCACGAACATGTAAACTAAAAGAAATTTTCTTTAGCACAGTAGCAAAATGGAGAACTGTAACTAAGACAAAACCTACGATTATCCCTAATGCAACTCCTGTTATCCCGAAGGAGGGCTGCGAAGCAAGCAGGAAGATAACAGCCGTTTTAATAATCGCGCCAATTAAACTATTGATCATTGCTGCCCTAGCTAGGTTGAGTGCCTGCAGCACTGCCTGAAGCGGCCCTTGATAATAATAAAATAAAAAGAAGGGTGCCATGATTCGGATGAAGTAAGATCCTTTTGTTGAGCCATACATGAGCTCCATCAGTGGATCCGCTAAGACGTAAAGGACAATAACCGACAACCCACCGGTTAAAAAGGCAAAGCGTAATGCTTGCTGCAGCCGATGTTCAATCAATTGAGGATTATTTTTTGAGTTGGCTTCACTTATGGCAGGGACAAGTGATGTTGCTAATGAGTAAGTTACAAACGATGGGAGCATTAATAAAGGCATCGCAAACCCAGTTAGTGACCCGTACTGTTTAGTCGCTTCAATCGCTGCCACACCAGCAATGGCTAAACTATGGGCAACAACAATGGGTTCAAAAAACCAAGCAACAGACCCAATCATTCGGCTTCCCATTGTTGGCAAGGCAATTTCCATTAAGTCTTTAAATGTTTTCTTTCCTGAGTGCACAAATTGAAAGAAATTCTTTCTCAATTTAAATCGCTTTTTTAATTTAAAGGCAGTCATTAAATAAACTAAAGATACAACTTCACCAATGATCGCGGCCACCATTGCTGCAGCCGCAGCATATTCGATTCCATAAGGTAGAAACGCTTTGGTCATGACAGCGATTAAGGTAATTCTCACGAGTTGTTCTAAAATCTGCGAAATAGCAGAAGGGCGCATATTTTGTCTGCCCTGAAAATAGCCCCTCAAAACGGAAGAAACCGCGATAACAGGGACTACAGGTGCAATTGCGATTAAAGGATAATACGTTCTCGGATCGGTAAATAGCGTGGTGGAGAGAATTGGCGCTAATAAAATTAAGGCCGGAGTAAAAATAAGCGATAGCGAGATCGTTATTGCCAGTGAAACAACGAGAATCTTTTTTATTTCCTGATGATTTCCTTTTGCCTCGGCCTCGGCAATATTTTTTGAAATGGCGACAGGTAGTCCCATTTGTGTTAAGGTCACAACAAGGATAAAAGTGGGAAAAGCCATCATATATAGGCCAACCCCTTCTTCACCAATACTTCGTGCTATGACAATTCTGTTAATAAATCCAAGTACCCTCGTTATTAATCCTGCAAATAATAGGATAAAGGTCCCTTTTAAAAACTTCGACATACTACTTCCCACCTTCTCAAAAAAGAAGAATTCATATACAATTAATCTATATGCATAAGGGTGGACAAAGCATGACAAGGTGTTTTTATTTTAGAGATAATAGATAGGGACTTAAATGTCCTCAGGAGGCAACATCAATGGAGAAAAGCCACGCATACAATCATTTTCACACTCAGGTAAAACCTGCTTTAGTAAGCAAGCTGGAAGAATTTCGCCTGCTAGGTTATAACGAAGTTTCAGAAAGTGGACTTTGGGATTTTCTCACCAAAAAAAAATGGAAGAAGGTTAAGCCTGAAATCAGACTTTATGAAATCATAGACGATATTCTATCTGTTAAAGTAAGTGATTACATAAGCTTTACCACGATTGAAATGTATAAAAACAATGACTTTAATCTAAATGATGAAGACGAATGGAAAGATTTATTAAAATAGACATCTCTAGTTTAAATTGACAGTATTTATAAACTATTTCATAATGAAAGCAATGATTTTTTTATACAAGGCTTCACGTTGCAGTGCTTTGCTTTAAGCCCCAAAGGAGGAACAATACATAATGGTTAAACGCAGTAGAATTATCGCTTTCCTACTAGTAGTTTTACTGATAGGAAGCACAATGGGGGTTACCTCAACAGGTATATTAAAAGACATAAAGCTAGGTTTGGATCTACAAGGCGGATTTGAGGTTTTGTATGAGGTTACACCAGCAAAAAAAGGTCAGGAAATTAACAAAGAGGTTATGGCCAGCACCGCGGAAGCACTAGATAAGCGGATTAATGTTCTAGGGGTTAGCGAACCGAATATTCAAATCGAAGGTGAAAATCGGATTCGTGTCCAGCTCGCTGGAGTAACGGATCAAAATGAGGCGCGTGAGATTTTATCTACTCAAGCGAACCTTACTTTCCGCGACGCTAATGACCGCGTCATGATGGACGGAGCCGATATAGCGGAAAATGGCGCAAGCCAAACGTTTGATGAAAATGGAGCACCGAGTGTTTCATTGAAACTAAAAAGTGCCGAGAAATTCAAAAAAGTTACAGAAGAAATTGTCAATATGGCACCGAATAATTATTTAGTAATTTGGCTTGATTTTGAGGAAGGAAAAGATTCCTTCAAAACGGAAATTACAAAAGAAGATCCGAAATTTTTATCAGCACCAACCGTAAGAGAAATCTTTAATCAAAATACAGTTTCCATCGTGGGGAGCTTTACAGCAGAGGAAGCCCAAGAACTCGCTTCACTCTTAAATGCGGGAGCACTTCCTGTCAAACTTACTGAAGTTTATTCTACTTCAGTTGGAGCTAAATTTGGGGAACAGGCATTGAATGAAACTGTCTTTGCCGGCATCATCGGGATTGCAATCATTTATTTATTCATGCTTGTATATTATCGTTTCCCAGGATTCATTGCTGTAGTGACCTTATCCATTTATATCTACCTTGTTCTACTCGTTTTTGATTGGATGAATGCTGTATTAACTCTTCCAGGGATAGCAGCCCTCATACTAGGGGTTGGTATGGCAGTTGATGCAAACATTATTACCTACGAACGAATTAGGGAAGAAATAAAGGTTGGTAAGTCAATAAAATCAGCTTTCCAAGCTGGCAGTAAAAGTTCATTTTCATCTATCATTGACGCAAATCTAACAACCATCTTAACAGCCGCTGTACTATTCTTCTATGGGACAAGTTCTGTTAAAGGGTTTGCAACAACATTAATTGTCAGTATTCTAATGAGCTTTGTTACAGCCGTGTTCGGTTCTCGTATTTTCTTAGGAATGTGGGTAAACAGCGGATTCCTAAACAAGAAGCCAGGCTGGTTTGCTGTCAAGAAGGCAGATATCAAGGATATTGCCGAGAATTATGACACATTAGATCTTCCAACCAGATGGGATAGATTTGATTTTGTAAAGGTTAGAAAACTATTCTTCATACTTTCAGGTGCATTCCTTGCTGTTGGCTTGGTGATACTCCTCATTTTCCGTTTGAATCTTTCCATTGATTTTTCAAGTGGGACACGGATTGAAGTGTTATCGGAGAAACCATTAACAACAGAACAAGTTAAAGATGCCTTGGAAAAATTCGATATTAAAACAGATGATATCCTGATTTCAGGCGAAAACAAGGATATTGCTTCTGCTCGATTAAAAGGAGTTTTATCGAAAGATGAAATTTCTGAATTAAAAACAGAACTTACTAAAGAATTTGGTGCGGAGCCAAATGTTAGTACAGTATCTCCAACAGTTGGGAAGGAAATTGCCAAGAATGCAGTAATTGCCCTAATTATTGCCTCGATAGGGATCATTATCTATGTGACCGTACGATTTGAAATGGCAATGGCAATCGCAGCAATAGTTTCCTTACTACATGACGCATTCTTTATGATTGTGTTCTTCAGTATTACCAGACTTGAAGTGGACCTTACGTTTATTGCGGCAGTGTTGACCATTGTGGGTTATTCCATCAATGACACGATTGTTACCTTTGACCGGATGCGTGAGAATTTAATAAAGAAAAAGCGTCTCAAAACCTTCGAGGATATTGCAGAGGTAGTAAATGTAAGTTTACGTCAAACATTAACACGTTCATTTAATACTGTTTTAACAGTTACATTTACCATTATTGCATTAATGATTTTCGGAAGTGAATCCATCCGCAACTTCTCTATTGCGATGTTTGTAGGATTAATTTCTGGTGTCTATTCATCTGTCTTCATCGCTACCAATCTTTGGGTTGTTTTAAAAGCAAAAGAACTGAAGAAGAAAGGTACCATCAAGACAGTAAAAGAAAAGAAAAGTTATTCAGATGAACCACAAGTGTAAGTTTAATGAAAACCGCGGCTGCGGTTTTCTTTTTTATTTGATTGAACTACGAATCTTGCTCCTGTATAATAGTAAGGTCTGAGGGGTGAACGCATGTTAAAGTCAAAAACTAGATGGATTGTTCGTGAATCTGATCAACAACTAGTAAAAACTCTCGAAAATGAATTGAAAATAACACCACTTGTTGCGTCGCTGCTTATCAACCGCGGATTAGATACCGTTGATTCTGCACGGTATTTTTTATTTGGAAATGAGCAATTCCATGATCCCTATTTATTAAAAGGCATGGATTTAGCAGTATCTAGAATTCGAGAAGCGATAGAAAAACAAGAAGCTATTTTAATATATGGAGATTATGATGCGGATGGAGTAAGCAGTACAACCGTATTAATGGTTACCCTTAAAGAATTAGGAGCCAATGTCCAATTTTATATTCCTAACCGTTTTACGGAAGGCTATGGTCCAAATGAAAATGCCTTTCGTCAAGCCGCTGAATCTGGATTTAAGTTAATTATTACTGTAGATACAGGTATATCTGCGATTCACGAAGCAGCAATTGCAAAGGAGATCGGTCTCGACTTAATCATCACAGATCACCACGAGCCAGGTCCTGTTTTACCAGAAGCACTTGCCATTATTCATCCTAAACTACCAGATAGTATCTACCCTTTTCGTGAACTTGCTGGTGTAGGGGTGGCATTTAAATTAGCTCATGCTCTTTACGGAGAACTACCAGAGCACTTATTGGAAATTGCTGTTATTGGAACGATCGCTGATTTAGTTTCATTAAAAGATGAAAACCGCCTGATTGCAAAAAAAGGGTTGGAAAAGCTTAAAGTCACAACAAACAAAGGTCTAAAGGCGATATTAAAAGTAGCAGGAGTAGACCAGCAGAATATTAACGAAGAAACAATTGGGTTTACACTAGCACCAAGAATCAATGCTGTAGGAAGATTAGAAAGTGCAGACATGGCTGTTGAACTTTTGCTTACAGGCGACCCATTAGAAGCTCAAAGTTTGGCACAGGAAATGGACGAATTAAACAAGACTAGGCAGTCAATTGTCAATTCGATTACCCTTGAAGCGATTGAAGAGGTTGAAAAAAATTATCCGATAGATACGAATTCAGTACTTGTCATTGGTAAAGAAGGCTGGAATGCCGGTGTCATTGGCATCGTTGCTTCTAGATTAGTTGAAAAGTTCTACCGACCGACCATCGTCTTAAGCTTTGACCAAGAGAAAGGTTTGGCAAAGGGATCTGCTCGAAGTATTGCAGGTTTTGACTTATTTAAAAACTTATCGGAATGCCGTGAAATTCTTCCTCACTTTGGTGGTCATCCCATGGCAGCCGGAATGACATTAAAGTTAGAAGATGTTTCAGACTTACGTCAGAGATTAAATAACCTTGCAAATGAACAATTAACAAAAGATGACTTTGTTCCAATTACCTTATTGGATCATCAAATAAATGTTGATGAGATCAATTTATCTTCACTAGATGAATTAAATCTACTTGCTCCATTTGGAATGGACAACCCTAAGCCAAAGGTTTTAATTCGTGATGTCCAAATATCCACGATGAGAAAGATTGGTTCAGAACAAAATCACTTAAAGGTGATGGTGAATGATAACGGTACGAATTTAGATGGAATTGGGTTTGGCCTTGGCCAGTTAGTCGACCATATTTCACCAGCATCAAAAATTTCGATAATTGGTGAATTAGCCATCAATGAGTGGAATAATATCCGTAAACCACAAATTTTCATACAGGATGTTTCGGTTGAATCATGGCAATTATTTGATCATCGTGGTGTAAAACGTATTCACTCATTGGTCAATACAATCCCCAATGAAAATCGAAATTATATTATTTTTAACAAAGAACAGTTGGATAAAATAGATCCTGCGCTTAAGAGTGAGGTAATACTCATCCAGGATGAAGCCCAAGCAAGGGCATTCAGTTCTCATCAAGCCAATGTAGTTCTCGTTGACCTTCCGCCATCAAAGGAAATCCTTTGTCATTTATTTAATGGAGAAAAGCCTGCTCGAATCTATGCGTACTTTCATAAAGAATCAAGTGATTTCTTTAGTACAATCCCAACGAGGGACCATTTTAAATGGTTTTATGCTTTCTTATTAAAAAAAGGACCAATTGATTTAGGTCGTCATGGGGATGAAATTGCAAAGCATCGCGGCTGGTCGACTGAAACGGTTACCTTTATGTCAAAGGTGTTTTCTGAACTAGATTTTGTTACAATAAACAATGGCTTTATTACTTTGAATAAACAATCACAAAAGCGTGACCTAACTGACTCGATTACCTATCAAACGAAACAATCTCAATATGCACTTGAAAGAGATTTACTATATTCATCCTTTCAACAATTAAAGAGTTGGTTTGACGAGGTTATGGACGAATCAGTTAAAATTGAGGAGGCAATTAAGTAATGGACTTAAAGCAATTTATCGCAATCGTACCGGATTACCCAAAACCAGGAATCACATTTAAGGATATTACTCCATTAATGAATGATGGAGAAGCATATAAGTATGCAACAGATCAAATTGTTTCTTATGCGAAAGACAAACAAATCGATTTAATCGTTGGTCCGGAGGCGAGAGGATTTATTATTGGCTGCCCTGTAGCCTATTCTCTTGGAATTGGCTTTGCACCTGTTCGTAAGGAAGGAAAACTGCCGCGTGATACGGTTAAAGTAAGCTACGGATTGGAATATGGAAGTGATGTTTTAACCATTCATAAGGACGCAATCCAGCCTGGACAACGAGTTCTTATTACAGATGACCTTTTAGCAACTGGTGGAACGATTGAAGCAACTATTCAATTAGTTGAACAGTTGGGCGGTGTGGTTGCTGGAATTGCTTTTCTGATTGAATTAACCTACCTCGAAGGCCGTAAGAAGCTTGAAGGCTACGACATCATGACATTGATGAATTATTAAAAGTAATGAGGGCACTCGTAACTGAGTGCTCTCTTGTTATAAGCAGAGAACTATTATTTTTATTATAATTCGACACTTTTTTCTTAAAATACAGTAAAATAAGTATCAATCCCTTTACATCGGAGCGTTTTTTTTCGATAATAGTAACATTCATGAGTAACTAGTTAAGATAGTGAAACATTTAATAATAAAAATATAAGATGAAAAATAAGGTGATTTTATGGCGAACGATCAAGTGCTAACCGCCGAACAAGTCATCGACAAGACGAGGGTCTATTTAAACGAGGAGCATTGTGAATTTGTAAAAAAAGCCTATGAATTCGCAAAACACTCTCATCGTGAACAATATAGAAAGTCCGGAGAGCCATACATTATCCATCCCATTCAGGTTGCTGGAATTCTAGCGGACTTAGAGATGGATCCTGCAACGGTTGCTGCTGGTTTTCTTCATGACGTTGTTGAAGACACAGATGTCACCTTAATGGACATCGAGACTGAATTTAATGACGAAGTGGCCATGCTTGTCGACGGGGTTACGAAATTAGGAAAAATAAAATATAAATCTCACGAAGAACAACAGGCAGAAAACCACAGAAAAATGTTTGTGGCAATGGCTCAGGATATCCGCGTTATTTTGATTAAACTTGCTGATCGTTTGCATAATATGAGGACACTTAAGCACCTTCCTGTTGAGAAGCAGCGGCGGATTTCTAATGAGACATTGGAAATTTTTGCACCTTTGGCCCATCGTTTAGGTATTTCTAAAATTAAGTGGGAACTGGAAGATACTGCATTAAGATACTTAAATCCACAGCAATATTATCGTATTGTGAACCTGATGAAAAAGAAACGTGCAGAACGGGAGCAGTATTTGGTCGATGTAATGGACGAGGTTCGCAGCCGAATGAAAGAAGTCTCCATTAATGCGGAACTTTCCGGAAGGCCAAAACATATCTACAGCATTTACCGGAAAATGGTTCAGCAAAATAAACAATTCAGTGAAATATATGATTTACTCGCCGTTCGAATTGTCGTGAATAGTATCAAGGATTGCTATGCTGTGTTAGGTATCATTCATACGTGCTGGAAGCCTATGCCTGGGCGTTTTAAGGACTATATTGCAATGCCGAAGCCAAATATGTATCAATCTCTTCATACGACTGTCATTGGGCCAAAAGGTGACCCATTAGAGGTTCAAATTCGAACATCTGAAATGCACCGTATTGCAGAATTTGGTATCGCGGCACACTGGGCGTACAAAGAAGGGAAAGCACTTAGTGATACAACTTCATACGAGCAAAAACTAACATGGTTTAGAGAAATCCTTGAATTCCAAAACGATACTGCCAATGCGGAAGAGTTTATGGAGTCACTAAAGATTGATCTATTCTCTGATATGGTTTTTGTTTTTACTCCAAAAGGAGATGTAATTGAATTACCGTCTGGTTCCGTTCCGATTGATTTTGCCTATCGAATTCACTCAGAAATCGGTAATAAAACGATTGGGGCCAAAGTGAACGGGAAAATGGTAACCTTGGACTATAGGCTTAAGACAGGTGACATTATCGAAATTCTAACATCTAAGCATTCTTATGGACCTAGTCAGGATTGGTTAAAGCTTGCGCAAACCTCTCAAGCTAAGAATAAGATTCGTGCATTCTTTAAGAAGCAGCGCCGAGATGAAAATGTCGATAAAGGAAAAGAGCTTGTAGAAAAAGAAATTCGTTCGATGGAATTTGATTTAAAAGAGATTTTAACGGCTGATAATTTGAAAAAGGTAGCTGAAAAATTTAATTTTGCCAATGAAGACGATATGTATGCAGCAGTTGGCTATAATGGTGTAACCGCACTTCAGGTAGCCAATCGTCTAACGGAAAAATGGCGAAAAAAGCGAGATCAGGAGCAATCTGCAACGATCACGAATGCGATTTCAGATATGAAATCTTTTCCTTCTACAAAAAAGAGGGAGTCTGGCGTACGAGTTGCTGGAATTGATAATTTATTAATCCGCTTATCCAGATGCTGTAATCCTGTCCCAGGTGATGAAATTGTTGGATTTATCACGAAAGGCCGAGGTGTATCCGTGCATCGTGCGGATTGTACAAATATTGACTCAAATGATGCGCAAACCAGGTTAATTCCTGTTGAATGGGAATCATCCTTAAATGATCGAAAAGAGTACAATGTTGACATTGAAATCAGTGGTTATGACAGACGTGGATTATTGAATGAGGTCCTGCAGGCAGTTAATGAAACAAAAACAAATATCTCGGCGGTTTCTGGCCGATCTGATCGCAATAAGATGGCGACAATCATTATGTCGATTGCGATTCACAATGTCAGCCATTTACAAAAAGTGGTTGAACGGATCAAGCAGATACCAGATATCTATTCGGTTCGCCGGATTATGAATTAGGGAGTTACTAAAATGCGAGTTGTTGTACAGCGCAGTAAGAATGCCAAAGTTACGGTAAATGGTGAAATAACGGGACAAATTTCTAAAGGCCTTGTTCTCCTTGTTGGTGTAACACATCAGGATAAAGAGGAAGACGCAGCCTTCTTAGCAGATAAAATTACAAACCTTCGGATATTTGAAGATGATGCAGGAAAGATGAATTTATCTTTATTGGATGTTGGTGGTGAAATTCTTTCTGTATCTCAATTCACCTTGTATGGGGATTGCCGTAAAGGAAGAAGACCCAATTTCATGGAAGCTGCTAGACCAGAACAGGCTAACCCGTTATATGAATATTTCAATGGCTTATTACGTGAAAAAGGTATCAAGGTGGAAACAGGTATCTTTGGTGCGATGATGGATGTGGAATTAATCAATGATGGTCCCGTTACACTAATTGTTGAGAGTAAGGGATAAAAAATGCTTGGCGCTTTATAAGCTGCCAAGCATTTTTTTTGTCTAGCTACAGCGCCTAGGGGCTTACGCTTTTCTTATTGCTCCTTAAAATATCGTGCAAGCCCGTTATAGAGGCCAGTTGCTGCGTTTTCTTGAAATTGACCAGACTTTAGTGTCATTTCTTCCGCTGAATTACTTAGGTAGCCGAGCTCCATCAAAACTGCCTGTCTTTGGTTTTCACGAAGCACATGATAATCACCTGAGCGAACACCACGGCTTTTTAACCTTGTTTGAGAATTGGTAGCATTATAAACATATTCAGCAAGTTCTTTTTGATAGGAATGATAGTAATAGCCTGTCATCCCCTTGATACTTCGATCTAGGTTACTATCATAATGCAAGCTGATAAAGGCATCCGATTGATGAACGCTTGCGAGCCTTACCCTTGATGGCAACGGAAGATACGAATCGTTGCTTCTTGTAAGAAATACATTTGCCCCAGCGGCTTTTAATTTATCGGATAATAGTTGAGCAGTCCGTAATGTTAGTTCTTTTTCAAGTGTTCCACTTGCACCGGTTGCTCCGGTATCAATCCCGCCATGACCGGGGTCAATAACAATCGTTTTGGAACGCAGATATCCTTCTGCCCCTTTTTTATCAATTCCTGGTCCTGTTCCATTGGTTGTTACAAGCCATCCTGCTATGTAACCATTTGTACCGTTCGGCAAGGTAATCTCATACCAATCATCTTCGACAGCCTTTATTGGATAGGTTTCTCCTTCGTTTGCCCGCTTAAGAACATTTGATTGAACGTTAGGATCCTTTCTGATGTTGGTTCCATTATGTAAGATAGTGACTTTGCTATCTTTAGCAAGTTCGCTGTTTCCTTTTTCCCTAGTAAAATACCATCCTGCTGCCCAGCCAATTTTACCTGGTTGATATTCGATTTTGACCCAATTGGATACTTCATCTAGAATAGTAAACTTCTGTCCCTTTGAAACGGATCCGATTATGTCGGAGTTAAGGGAAGTATCACTGCGAACACTAAGATTGCTGGCTGTTACTGTCCCAATGGCTCCATTGGAAGTAGATGGCTTATCTTTATCTCCAATTTGAACATAATCACTACTAACCCAAGCCCGTTGGTTAGAATAATTAATCTCCAGCCAATTATTTTTTTTAGAATAAATAGTAATAGAAGTCCCTTTTGTAAGTTTTCCAATAAGAGTTCCTGTGGTGGAAGGTTCGTTTCGGATATTCAATGTTTCAGTGACAATACCTGTACCAATGGATTTATTATTATCTTCTTCTTTTGAATCATTGTTATTATTGTTGTTGTTATTTTTAGTATCTATGAATTCTCTAGCGACCCAGCCTTCTCCAAATGTTGCGGAGATCTTTAACCAGTTTTCATTTTCATCAAGAACCGAGACGGCTTGTCCTTTATTTAAGTATCCAATAATGCGGAAACTTGTTCCAGGACCTGAACGCACCCTTAATTGATCGGTATTTGCTTCAGCACTCATTTTTTTTGAGTTAGTAGTGCTAGTTGTCGTTGTTCCATTAGAGGATTTTGTTACAACCCAGTTGGCAACCCAGCCTGTTTTTGCAGCTGAAAGCTGAATTTGAATCCAGTCGCCCTTTTCTTTAATAATAGTAAATTTTTCACCCTTTTTTCCTTGTTTTACAAGCTGGTAACTTAAACTCGGACCACTACGGATGTTAACAGTATCCTCAGCAATCGTAACAGAACCGTTTGCTGCCACACCTATATCTTGCGGAAGGAATACTGCAAAAATTAACATGAAACATACTAATAGAGGTATAAATCTCCTTTTCATCCATTCTCTCCCTTCACAATATCTTTCATTTTATCGTAAAAGGCCATGGAAATCATTCCTTAATTGTTAAAATTCTACTAATTTTAAATCTTCTATCACAGGTAAGTTTTTACGAAGGTTGGAAATAATAACAACTATAGTGATTTTTGAGAGGTGATGGGTGATGAGATCGAGCGAAAAAGGAAATAGCATACAATCAATGGACAGCAGGATTTTTGGTGTGGATTTCCATGATTTTATTCAAAGAGAACAGAGTAATACGACGTTTGAGCTTGCCTCCGAATTTGGATTAACGATCGGCGATGTTAGAAAGTTGAAAAAACATTTAGAAAGATCATAAATCCTTCTTGACAATGGATTCAATGCTCCGTAATATTAGATAAATAAAATATATGGAATAACCAATGATGGAGCATAGTAATTAAGGTGAAACATGACAAGAGAGGAAATGCCCTAGGCTGAAAGCATTTCTACATGGTACTTAATGAATGAACACTCCGAAGGCTTCTCTCTGAAAGGGTAACTCTAGTCGGAATGCATTCATTCCACCTAGTCGGAAATGAATTTCCGCCTCTAGTAGGAGAAGAACGTGAGCAGGCGTTAACTGTAAAAGAGGAAGTGCATGATTTTATATGCCTTCAACTAGGGTGGCACCGCGGGAATATAACTCTCGTCCCTTGTATTTATACAAGGGACGGGAGTTTTTTGTTGTTTTATAAATGTTTTACATAAAAAAGGAACTGTAAGGAGGAATACTGCTATGTCGATGAGCATTCCAAGAGGCACGCAGGACATTCTGCCAGGAGAGGTAGAAAAATGGCAGCTGATTGAAGCAAAAGCGAGAGAGCTTTGCGAGAAATATCAATATCAAGAAATTCGCACACCTATCTTTGAACATACGGATCTATTTTCTCGAGGCGTTGGTGATACCACGGATATTGTTCAAAAGGAAATGTACACATTTGATGATCGTGGCGGTCGCAGCCTTACGCTAAGACCAGAAGGAACAGCAGCTGTTGTAAGGTCGTTTGTTGAGAAAAAAATGTTTGGTTATCCTAATCAACCTGTAAAGCTTTATTATATGGGACCTATGTTCCGATATGAACGCCCGCAAGCAGGCCGGTTCCGTCAGTTTGTTCAATTTGGTATTGAAGCATTAGGCAGTAACGATCCAGCCATTGATGCAGAAGTAATTTCGCTTGCAATGAATTTATACAAGGAAATGGGCTTGAAAAAGTTAAAGCTTGTCATCAATAGTCTTGGCGATAAGGAGAGCAGAAGTGCTCACCGTAATGCGTTAATCAATCACTTTCAACCGCGAATCGGAGAGTTTTGTCAGGATTGTCAAAACCGTCTTGAAAAAAATCCGTTGCGAATCCTTGATTGCAAACAGGATCATAATCACGAATTAATGAAATCTGCACCGTCCATTATCAACTATCTAAATGAAGATTCGAAAGTTTATTTCGAAAAATTACAGAAGTATTTAACACAATTAGACATTGCGTTTGTAGTAGATCCGAACCTAGTTCGTGGGTTGGATTATTATAATCACACAGCTTTTGAGATTATGAGTGATGCAGAAGGATTTGGAGCGATTACTACTTTATGCGGCGGTGGACGTTATAACGGCCTAGCGGAAGAAATGGGCGGTCCAGAAACTCCGGGAATTGGTTTTGCAATGAGTATTGAGCGCTTCATTGCTGCATTAAAGGCTGAAGGAATTGAGCTTGAAATCAATCAAGGTATTGATTGTTATATTGCCTCCCTCGGTGAAGAAGCAAAGGATTATACAGTAGGACTTTTACAGAAGTTAAGGCTTGCTGGTGTATCGGCGGAGAGAGATTATTTAAACCGAAAAATCAAAGCACAATTTAAAGCAGCCGACCGTTTGAATGCAAAATATGTTGCCGTTCTCGGTGATGACGAACTTACTAATAATAAAATTAATCTAAAAAATATGGCTACAGGCGAGCAAATGGAAATCGAGTTATCACGCTTTGTAGAATATTTTCAAGAACTTAAGAGATAAGAGGAGAGGATCTTCATGTATGGGAGAACGTATTTTTGTGGCGATGTACCAGAGTCAGCCATTGGAGAAAAAATAACGCTTAAAGGCTGGGTTTCAAAACGCCGTGACCTAGGTGGATTAATTTTTATCGATTTACGGGACCGCACAGGTATCGTCCAAGTAGTTTTTAATCCGGATGTATCAAAAGAAGCACTAGAAACGGCTGAGAAGATTCGAAGCGAGTATGTTCTTGATATCCAAGGAACAGTGATTGCTCGTGAGGATGGAACGATTAATCCTAATTTAAAAACCGGTAAAATAGAGGTTCAAGCTGAAAGTGTAACGATCATTAACGAAGCGAAAACACCTCCATTTTCCATTACGGATAAAACAGATGCATCTGAAGATATTCGTCTAAAATATCGCTATTTAGATTTCCGTCGTCCGGTGATTTTTGAAACATTAAAAATGCGTCACCAAGTAACAAAGCAAATTAGAGATTTCCTAGATTCGCAAGGGTTCTTAGATATTGAAACACCTATCTTAACCAAGAGCACTCCTGAGGGAGCACGTGACTATTTGGTACCGAGCCGCGTTCATCCTGGTGAGTTCTACGCACTTCCACAATCACCACAGTTGTTCAAACAGCTATTGATGTTAGGTGGAATTGAGCGTTACTATCAAATCGCCCGCTGTTTCCGTGATGAAGATTTACGGGCAGACCGTCAGCCAGAATTCACTCAGATTGATATTGAAACTAGTTTCCTAGGCCAGGAAGATATCCTAGGCTTAATGGAAAAAATGATGACAGGGTTAATGAAGGAGGTAAAAGGTCTAGAAATTCCTTCTCCATTCCCACGGATGACCTATGATGAAGCGATGAGCCGATTTGGTTCAGATAAACCTGATACTCGTTTTGGCCTAGAGTTGGTTGACCTTTCTGAGGTTGTTAAGGAATCAGGCTTTAAAGTATTCTCAGCTGCAGTTGCAAACGGTGGTCAGGTAAAGGCTATTAATGTAACAGGCGGTGCCGAAAAGTATTCCCGTAAGGACATTGACGCCCTAACTGAATTTGTATCCGTTTATGGAGCAAAAGGACTCGCATGGTTAAAGGTGGATGCTGAAGGGTTAAAAGGACCGATTGCTAAGTTCTTCGCAGATGAGGATTCTCAGGCTCTAAGAACTGTGTTAAATGCAAATGAGGGAGACCTTCTCCTTTTTGTAGCTGACAAGAAAAGTGTAGTGGCTGATGCATTAGGTGCACTTCGCTCTAAACTCGGAAAAGAATTAGGGTTAATCGACCAAAGTAAATTCAATTTCTTATGGATTACAGATTGGCCATTGCTTGAGTATGGTGAAGAAGAAGGCCGCTATTATGCTGCCCATCATCCATTCACAATGCCAGTGAGAGAAGACCTGCCGTACTTAGATACAGATCCTGCTAGAGTTCGTGCACAGGCCTATGACCTTGTATTGAATGGTTATGAGCTTGGAGGCGGCTCGTTACGGATTTTTGAGCGTCCTGTTCAGGAAAAAATGTTTAGTGTTCTTGGATTTACACCTGAAGAGGCACAAGACCAATTCGGTTTCTTGATGAACGCTTTTGAATATGGAACACCGCCGCATGGAGGAATTGCTCTTGGTTTGGACCGATTGGTTATGCTCCTTGCAGGCAGTACCAACCTGCGTGACACCATTGCTTTTCCGAAAACAGCAAGTGCCAGCGACTTGTTGACTAACGCGCCAGGTGAAGTTTCTGAAGCCCAATTAAAAGAACTGCATTTGTCACTAAATGTTACCAATAAAAACGAATAAAACGCTTTCATAATCTCTTGAATGGTTTTTCAATCTATGATATTATAAAGTCAATCAAATAAGTGTCCTGAAATGTTCGTTGTATTACCTAACTTTTGACCAACATTATTTCTTCGGGAGTCTGCCGTTTTCAAGTTGCGTAAAAGCCTCAACCTATACGGTTAAAGGGACTTACATAGACTTGGAATAAGACACCCACCTGCGAGAGTGGCGGGATCAAAAGAAGGAACTAGCGCGACGGCACCATTGGGACCCTTATAAAAATAGTCTCCTGCATCAGCAGGAGGCTATTTTTATTTGTGCATTTTTTAATTCCTATAGAAATACTTGAATTTGTTGACGAGTATGTTATATTTTTTTAGGGTAAAAGATATAGATAAGTCGAATTTTAATTTCTGGAGGATCCACATGCTGCATCAATTTTCTCGTAATGAACTTGCCATTGGCAAAGAAGGTCTAGATATCATGAAAAACAGTACTGTAGCTGTGCTAGGAATTGGCGGTGTTGGCTCATTTGCGGCAGAAGCACTTGCTCGTTCTGGGGTGGGACGCTTGATACTTGTTGATAAAGATACAGTTGATATCACGAATGTTAACCGTCAACTCATCGCGCTATTATCAACGGTTGGTCAGCCAAAAGCTGAACTGATGAAAGAGCGGATTAAAGATATCAATCCTGATTGTGAAGTCATAGCCTTAAAAATGTTTTACACGGAAGAGACATATGAAGAATTTTTTAACTATGGCTTGGACTTCGTTGTTGATGCTTCTGATACCATTATTTATAAAATTCATCTAATGAAAGAATGCTTAAACAGAAATATTCCGATTATCTCGAGTATGGGTGCCGCTAACAAAATGGACCCTACACGCTTTAAAATTGCCGATATCTCAAAAACACATACAGACCCAATCGCAAAAGTAATTCGCACGAAACTTCGTAAAGAAAGAATCCACAAGGGCATTCCAGTGGTCTTTTCTGATGAAAGTCCGATTGTGATTCGTGAAGATGTCAAAAAAGAGGTCGGGAATGCAAACGCGCCAATTCGAAAAGCACAAATGCCGCCTTCCTCTAATGCTTTCGTCCCATCTGCTTGTGGATTAATCATGGCAAGCTATGTAGTAAGAGAGTTGTTAGCAGATATCAAAATCACACGAGTTGCGGACGAAAAATAGTTGTAAGCCCCGAATCCAATAGATCGGGGCTAATTTTATAAAATGGGAAAATTATCTAAGATAAGTTAAACTTAAAAGAGAGAGGGGGAAGGTTCTTGGAATCAATTGTCGTTATAAAAAATGTTACCAAAGTAATTAAAGGAAGAACGATTATAGATAATATTAGTTTTGAAGTTAATAAAGGTGAAGTCTTCGGTTTTCTTGGTCCAAATGGAGCGGGTAAAACAACCACTATTCGAATGATTGTTGGCCTAATGGATATTACTTCAGGTGATATCACGATCGATGGGTATAGTATCAAAGCAAAGTTTGAAGACGCCGTAAGACATGTAGGCGCCATTGTTGAAAATCCTGAAATGTACAAATTTCTCAGTGGGTACCAAAACCTAGTCCACTATGCACGAATGGTAAAAGGGATTACAAAAGAAAAGATTGATGAGACGGTAAAACTAGTGGGATTATCAGAGAGGATCCACGATAAAGTCAAAACCTACTCTCTTGGCATGCGGCAAAGACTAGGATTGGCCCAATGTCTTTTGCACGATCCCAAGGTGTTGATTTTGGATGAGCCGACAAACGGACTAGATCCTGCAGGAATAAGAGAAATTCGGGATTACATCCGTCGCCTTGCAAGGGAAAGAAATATGGCAGTAATTGTATCAAGCCACATCCTTTCAGAAATGGAAATGATGTGCGATCGCATCGGTATCATTCAAAATGGCCGTCTTATTGATGTCCAATTGATACAGGAATTTGTACATGGGACAAATGCAAGTTTTGAGTTCGAGGTTATTCCTAGTGAAAAAGCAATAACCCTGCTGAAAAACAACTTCCCTAATATCCCTGTAACTCCTTCACGAAATGGTATTACGATGGAACTTGCTAAGAAAGAAGTGCCTGAAATGGTAAAGGCTTTTGTTGAAGAGGAGATTCAAGTGTTTGGTATAAGGGAAGTTTCCAAAACATTAGAGGACCGTTTCCTCGAAGTGACGTCAGATAAGGGGGCGATCGAACATGATTAATTTAATTCGCAATGAATTAATGAAAATTTTCAGAAGACCTGGTACGTATGTGATGATTGCAATACTCGTAGTGATTGTCTCTATAACTGGGATTTTTATGAAGTATAATCTGGTTGAAGAAGAACCTAATGTGACGGAAGAATGGAAACCGGTCCTACAACAAGAAAACGAGGCACTGAAAAAACAATTAGAATCTAGTCAAATTAAATTGGAGCAGGAATACTATAAAAAACAAATTGCGATCAATGAATATAGAATCGAGAATAATATCCCTTTTCGAGAAAAGTATAATGTCTGGTCATTTGTAAAAGACAGTTCAGAACTCATTCTATTAGCAGGTTTATTTACGATTGTGATCTCTGCGGGAATTGTTGCCAGCGAATTTAATTGGGGAACGATTAAGCTGCTGCTAATCCGCCCTATTAACCGAACAAAAATATTATTATCAAAGTATTTAACTGTATTGTTGTTTGCGTTGTTAATGGTAGGCATCTTATTTGGATTTTCAGCCTTACTAGGCGCCATACTTTTTGGAGTCCCAGAACAAACACTTCCCTATTTAAACTATTTTAATGGAAGAGTAACAGAGCAGCACATCGTCGTTTATTTAATAAATTATTATGGATTAGGTTCGATTGAGATGATTATGCTGTCTACAATGGCTTTCATGATTTCATCTGTTTTCCGAAATAGCTCCTTAGCGATAGGGTTATCGTTATTTTTAATGTTCACGGGCAGCCAATTTACGGCACTTTTGTCCATGAAGTTTGATTGGGCAAAATACATTTTATTTGCCAACACCAATTTAATGCAGTATATCGAGGGAACCCCGCTGCTAGAGGGGATGACGATGTCATTCTCTATCATTATGCTAATCATTTACTTCGTGATTTTTCAACTATTGGCTTTCTATGTGTTTAAAAAGAGAGATGTGGCTGCATAAAAAATAACCTCTGGAGGCAACTTCAGAGGTTATTTTTTGCGTATAAGTTTCTCATAAACAATGGCAAGTGCTTGTTCAAACTTGCCTGTTTTCTTAGGTTGATAATATTGTTTATTCTTTAATTTATTAGGCAAATATTGCTGAGGTACCCAGCCCGATTCATAATCATGTGGGTATAAGTAGCCAATACCTCTTCCTAGTTCTTTTGCACCCTTATAATGAGCATCCCGCAAATGATCTGGCACTTCACCAATGTTTCCTTTTTGGATATCTGAAAGAGCTTCACTAATGGCGATAACAGCTGAATTTGATTTCGGTGACAAGCATAACTCAATGACAGCGTTAGCCAAAGGGATTCTTGCTTCAGGTAAACCGATTCTCTCCGAAGTTTCAATAGCAGCCAATGTACGTGCCCCTGCCTGAGGACTGGCTAGTCCAACGTCTTCATAAGCAATTACGAGTAGCCGCCTGCTAATGCTTTGCAGGTCCCCGGCTTCAATTAATCTGCCAAGATAGTGCAGAGCTGCATTTACATCACTACCGCGGATCGACTTCTGAAAGGCTGATAGTACATCATAGTGTCCATCTCCATCTTTATCCGAACCAAAGCTTTTTTTTTGCATGCATTCTTCTGCCGTTTTTAGATCAATATGGATGACTTGTTCATCATTTTTGTCTGTAGATAGCACAGCCAGTTCTAAAGCATTTAAAGAGCTGCGGACATCCCCATTAGAGGCTGCAGCAAAATGTGTTAATGCCTCTTCTGTAATATCAATCTTTAATTTCCCGTAACCACGTTCTTCGTCTTCTATGGCACGGACTAATGCAAGTTTCACTGCATCTGGAGTCAGCGGCTTAAGTTCAAAAATTTGACACCTGCTGCGAATTGCAGGATTAATGGCATGATAAGGGTTACTGGTGGTTGCTCCAATTAGCGTTATCATTCCATTTTCTAAAAAAGGTAATAGGAAATCCTGTTTCCCTTTATCAAGTCGATGGACTTCATCTAGGAGCAGTATTACCTTCCCAGACATTTTTGCCTCGGCCGCAACGATTTCCATGTCTTTTTTATTGTTTGTGACAGCATTAAGGGTACGAAAAGCATATTTTGTACTTCCAGCAATCGCACTGGCAATAGATGTTTTCCCGATACCAGGCGGTCCATATAATATCATCGATGTCAGCTGCTTTGCTTTCACCATTCGGGCAATGATTTTATCCTCGCCCACTAGGTGCTCCTGACCTACGACTTCTTCAATTGTTCTAGGGCGCATTCGAAATGCTAGCGGCTTTTGCTGCATAATTCATCTCTCCAAGAAAATAAATGAGTTCCATTTAACTCTACCATTTTCGGGCTCGAAAAGCATAATAAAGTACAATATGGTATAATTGCTAATGCCTATCAAATTACTGTGTATTTAAAATGAATGAAAATAATAGAGGTGTAAAATATGAGAATTTCTACAAAAGGTCGTTATGGATTAACAATTATGGTTGAATTAGCAAAAAATCACGGAGAGGGACCAACTTCTTTAAAGTCGATTGCTCAAGCAAACGACTTATCTGAACATTATCTTGAACAGTTGATTGCCCCCTTAAGAAATGCAGGCTTAGTAAAAAGCATCCGTGGTGCATATGGTGGTTATATTCTAGCAGATATCCCAACTAAAATTACCGCTGGTGATGTCATACGTGTTCTTGAAGGACCGATTACCCTTGTCGAAGGAATCGAGGATGAGGAGCCTGCACAACGCGAACTTTGGATTCGTATACGGGACGCAATTAAATCCGTTCTTGATAATACTACTCTTGATGATTTAGCCAGTCATAGCAACGATACTGAAACAGACGGTTATATGTTTTACATTTAATGTTAAAAGTAGAATAGAGAATTATTTTGGATTGAAGGTGGAACGATGGAAAGAATCTATCTCGACCATGCTGCTACCACTCCGATGCACCCAAGAGTAATTGAAAAAATGATGGAAGTTATGAATAATAACTTTGGAAATCCATCTAGCATTCACTCGTTCGGAAGAGAAGCACGGCACTATATAGACTTGGCACGAGAAACATTGGCTAGGAGTATTGGCGCAAAGGAAAATGAAATTATTTTTACAAGCGGCGGTACAGAAAGCGATAATATGGCCTTATTTGGCGTTGCTGAAAGCTATCAGCATAAAGGGAAGCATATCATCACTACTCAAGTAGAACACCATGCTGTGCTGCATGCCTGTCAGCGTTTAGAAAAAATGGGCTTTGAAGTAACGTATTTGCCTGTAGATGAAACAGGTAAAATATCTCTTAGTGACTTAAGTGAAGCATTGAGAGAAGATACTATCTTGGTCTCCGTTATGTATGGAAATAATGAAGTTGGAACCATCCAGCCAATAAAAGAAATTGGCGAACTTGTATCATCACATCAAGCAGTGTTTCACACTGACGCTGTCCAGGCATATGGAATCGAAGAAATAAATGTGAATGAACTTCATGTTGATTTATTGTCTGTGTCTGCACATAAGATTAATGGACCAAAGGGCACCGGTTTTCTATATGTACGTGACAAGGTTAAATTGGTACCGCGTGCCTATGGCGGAGAGCAGGAAAGAAAAAGACGAGCAGGTACGGAAAATGTTGCTGCTATTGTCGGTTTTCAGGAAGCTGTAAAAGTTGCAAATGAAGATATGTTAATGAAACAGGAAAGTTATCAGGTATTTAAGAAGACCTTTATAGAGCACTTAATAGAACATAGTATAGAATTTTCCATAAACGGATTGCTTGAAAATTCACTGCCTCATGTATTAAACTTAAGCTTTCCGGGAACGAACGTGGAAGCAATGCTGGTGAATCTTGATTTAGCCGGGATAGCTGTTTCAAGTGGTTCGGCATGCACTGCTGGTTCAATTGAACCTTCCCATGTCCTGGTTGCCATGTTTGGTAAAGAATCAGAAAGGTTGATCAATTCGATTCGTTTCAGCTTTGGGTTTAATACAACAGATGACCAAATTATCAAGGCTGCTGAAGAAACGATAAGAATTGTTTCACGTCTGAAAAAATAAATGGTCGACATTTTGAAGGAAAGGAGAGATGAGAAAAATGGATAATAGAGAACCAAAGGATATAAGAGTTGTTGTTGGGATGTCAGGCGGTGTTGACTCCTCCGTTGCGGCACTTTTGTTGAAGCAACAAGGCTATGATGTTATCGGAATCTTTATGAAAAACTGGGATGATACCGACGATACTGGCTTTTGTACAGCAACCGAAGATTATGACGATGTGATTCGTGTATGCAATCAAATTGGTATTCCTTATTACGCGGTTAATTTTGAAAAACAATATTGGGACAAGGTATTTACCTATTTCCTTGAAGAATATAAGGCTGGGCGTACGCCTAATCCTGATGTTATGTGTAACAAAGAAATTAAATTTAAAGCCTTTCTCGAGCATGCGGTCAATTTAGGAGCAGACTATTTAGCAACAGGTCATTATGCTCAGGTGGAGTACCGTGACGGAGAATACAAAATGCTCCGAGGGAAAGATGAAAATAAGGACCAAACTTATTTCTTAAATCAATTGAACCAAGAGCAGCTAAGTAAAGTCATGTTCCCAATTGGTAATCTTGAAAAATCTAGAGTGCGTGAGATTGCTAAGGAAGCAAATCTTGCTACAGCGACGAAAAAAGACAGTACGGGGATTTGCTTTATTGGGGAACGTAACTTTAAAGAATTCCTAGGTCAGTACCTTCCGGCGCAGCCAGGAAACATGGAAACAATGGATGGAGAGGTTAAGGGCAAGCATGATGGCTTAATGTACCATACCATCGGGCAGCGTCATGGCTTAGGAATCGGTGGTTCAGGAGAGCCATGGTTTGCGATTGGCAAGGATTTAAAAAGAAATATCCTTTATGTTGGACAAGGCTTCCATAATGAAAAATTGTATTCGGACTCGATTATTGCCGACAACGTAAGTTGGGTTTCTGACCAGGAAAAGTCTGCAGAATTTACTTGTACGGCAAAATTCAGATACCGTCAGGATGACAATAAAGTTACCGTTCAGCTAATGGATAACAATAAGGTTAAAGTTATCTTTGATGAACCCATTCGTGCGGTGACACCTGGACAGGCTGTTGTTTTTTACAATGGTGACGAGTGTCTTGGCGGCGGAACCATTGATGAAGTATATAAAGATGGACAACGTTTGACATATGTAGGATAAAAAAACCCCTGATTCCGGCTGGAATCGGGGTTTTTTTATATGTTTTGGAGTTTTGTACATATTTCATTTGGGTTTGTACATCTTTTTGTGGTTATTGGACAAATTCTAAAGGGTTTTGTACTTATTTTTATCGGTTTTGTACATTTTTCATTAGGTTTTGTACAATTATCCAAAATACACCAAAAACCCTGGGCATGGTACACGATTATATCCCGAAACTCGCTGAAAAATTGCTGATTTATGGTATACTCTAAAATTAGAACGGAGTGATTATTAAATGGATAAAAACCAATTAGGTGTTCAATACATGCAAGAGGGCAAATGGGAAGAGGCAGCTAAAATCTTTAATGAAATCATTGAAGAAAATCCGAATGATCCGATTGCTTACATAAATTTTGGCAATGTGCTTTCCGCTGTTGGGGATGATGAGAAGGCATTGAAATTTTATGAAAAGGCTATTCAATTAGATGAAAATACGGCAGCGGCCTATTATAGTGCCGGTAATATATATTTTACCAACGACAAGTTTGACCAAGCTAAGAAGATGTTTGAACTGGCGATGAAAAAAGGGCTTAACACAAGTGATAATTATTTCATGTTAGGGTTAACGCTCATGCAACTGGATCAGGGGAAATTTGCACTTCCCTACTTACAAAGAAGTGTCGAACTGAATGAAGAGGATGCGGAAGCACGTTTTCAGTATGGTTTATGCCTGGCGCAACTAGAATTAATCGATGAGGCAATTGTTCAATTTGAAAAATGTATACAATTAGATGACGAGCATACAGATGCTTATTATAATCTAGGCGTGTCCTATGCTTTTAAAGAGAAAGCAGACAAAGCTTTAGCAATGTTCGACCGAGCACTTGAAATACAGCCAGATCATCTTCTAGCAGGACATGCGAAAAAGTTAATCGAATCAGCAAAATAAACCCATTAGATAAGCTAGAAAGGAGGAAGCACCTATGGATAAGCAAAGCACGCTTGATTTATTTGCCGAACAAGGTAAGTTCGTTAAAGGAAAACATCTCGTTACGATTTTTCATAATGAGCAAAATCTTTACACGGTATTAAGAATTCGTGTGGAAGAAACGAATCATGAATATGATGACAAGGAAGCTGTAATCACTGGTTATTTTCCAAAAATTCATGAGCAGGAGACCTATATTTTCTTTGGCGAGTTTAAGGATCATCCTAAGTTTGGCTTACAATTTCACACAAAGCATTTTCGTAAAGATATACCGCAAACAAAGCAAGGGGTGGCAGCTTATTTATCAAGTGAAATGTTTAAAGGGATTGGGAAAAAGACAGCAGAAAATATTGTTGAAACATTAGGAGAAAATGCGATTTCGAAAATTCTAAATCAACCTTCCCTGCTTGATTCTGTTCCAAAGCTTCCTCCTGAAAAGGCGAAAATGCTTTACGATACCCTAATGGAGCACCAAGGTCTCGAGCAAGTAATGGTAGCCTTAAATCAATATGGTTTCGGACCTCAACTTTCAATGAGGATGTATCAAACCTATAAGGATGAAACGCTTGATATTATTCAAAAGAATCCTTATAAGCTTGTTGAAGATATAGAGGGGATTGGTTTTGGCCGGGCAGACGAGTTGGGCTATCAGTTAGGGATTTCGGGTAATCACCCAGACCGTATAAAAGCAGCCTGTCTTTACTCCCTCGAGAACGAAAGCATGCAGACAGGTCATGTATATGTTCATGTCGAGGATTTGCTGATACAGGTTAAAAATCTGCTTGAGGAAAATAAACGCGATCAAATTGAATTCACCGATATTTCGACAGAGATTTTGAAACTTGAAGAAGAGGGTAAATTAATTGGTGAAGAAAAGCGTGTTTACTTGCCTACTTTGTATTTTGCAGAAAAAGGACTTGTTACCAGTATTAAAAAAATACTTGAACAAACTGAATATAACGAGCAATTTCCCGAATCTGAATTTTTGTTGGCATTAGGGAATCTTGAGGAAAGACTAAAGGTACAATATGCTCCGACACAAAGAGAAGCCATTCAAACTGCATTAATGTCTCCAATGTTAATTTTAACAGGGGGTCCTGGAACAGGGAAAACCACGGTTATTAAAGGAATCGTTGAGCTTTATGCTGAATTGCATGGCTGTTCATTGGAGCTTAAGGATTATCATAAAAAGGATGAACCCTTTCCGTTTTTGCTAGCAGCTCCAACGGGAAGAGCGGCCAAACGAATGAGTGAATCGACAGGACTACCGGCAGTCACCATTCACCGCTTACTTGGCTTTAATCGGACAGAGGGATATGATCTTGAAGATGCAAGTCCACTCGAGGGTAAAATCCTTATTGTTGATGAGACCTCTATGTTAGATATTTGGCTGGCAAATCAATTATTTAAGGCACTTCCAGATAATATTCAGGTTATCCTTGTTGGGGATGAAGATCAGCTTCCATCTGTGGGACCTGGTCAAGTATTAAAGGATTTATTAAGGTCTGAAGTTGTACCAACTGTTAGACTAACCGATATTTATCGCCAGGCTGAAGGGTCATCCATTATTGAACTAGCCCATGACATTAAAAAAGGTTATTTGCCTCCAGATGTTACTATGAAGCAGCCAGACCGTTCTTTTATCAAATGTTCAACGGTCCAGATTCCTCAGGTCATTGAAAAAGTAGCACTGAATGCCAAAAGCAAAGGATATTCAGCAAGGGATATTCAAGTTTTGGCACCGATGTATAGAGGTCCAGCAGGCATTGATCGATTAAATGTCTTATTACAAGAAATCTTCAATCCAAACCCAGACGGTACACGCAAGGAAATTGTCTATGGTGAAGTAAAATATCGCATTGGTGATAAAGTACTACAGCTTGTAAACCAGCCAGAAAGTAATGTTTTTAACGGAGATATTGGAGAAATTATTTCTATTATCTATGCAAAGGAAAATACGGAAAAACAAGATATGGTATACATTTCCTACGAAGGAAATGAAGTCGAATATTCAAGACAGGATTTGAATCAAATTACGCATGCCTATTGTTGTTCGGTACATAAATCTCAGGGAAGTGAATTCCCAATCGTCATTCTTCCCATTACCAGAAGTTATTTTCGAATGTTACGTAGAAATCTCATCTATACGGCTATTACGAGGAGCAAACAGTCACTGATTCTGTGTGGTGAAGAAGAAGCACTTAGGATGGGGGTTGAAAGGGCAGATGAACTAAGCCGGCAAACCACTTTATCCCAAAAGCTGCAAGAGATGATCTCGGTTAAGGTATCCACCACCGACGAAGAGCCTGATGATGGAACGATTCTTTCTGCTGAGGAAAGATTAATGCAAGTTAATCCAATGATTGGCATGGAAAACCTTACACCTTATGATTTCATGGTAAATGACTGAAACTATAAATGTTCACAGGAGGTGATACACCCTTTGCGAACATTTTCTTTATTGAAAGGACAGCCGGTTTTCGAATCAAAAACGGGAGCGAAAATTGGTGAAATTACTGATTTGTACATCACGAGTGAAGGGGTCGTAACAGGCCTTTTGGTCAAGAAAGGCGTTTTCTTCAAACACACCTATTTTCTGGACATTCAAGATGTAGCATCGTTTGGCTGGGATGGGGTCATGATTGAAGATGATGATTCTCTTGAACGACTTAAAACAAATCCAGAATATACCCTTAACCACCAACACTCTCTGAACGGCAAAATGCTTATTTCAAAAAGTGGAGAGTCACTAGGATTGTTACAGGACGTATATTTTCATGAAGAATTGGGCACAATCGTAGGGTACGAAATTACGGATGGTTTCTTTTCGGATATAACAGAAGGGAAACAGATAATACAATCCGAGAAGCCCCCTGCGATCGGAAAGGATGCCATCATCGTAGACGTAAATCATTCGTGAGGTGTTCTTTCCATGCTCAAATGTCCCAATTGTCAGAGCAAAGATATAGGTAAAATAGGAATAAACCAATATTATTGCTGGAATTGTTTTATTGAATTGTCACTTGCCAAAGGCGTAATCAATACCCATCAAGTCGAAGAAGATGGTACTCTCAGTTCCTTAGATGACTTGTTTGAAGAAGAAGAGCGTCGTTACACCATATAAAGTGGAAACACTTGTGCACTGAAGGTAGACAGGAAGCACAAAACAAAAAGCACTGTCAAACTACAGAAGAGGTGAGACGTATGAATAAAGTGATGACTTCGGTTGTTGCATTTGGTGTTGGAATGGCAGCCTATAATATGGCAAAAAGAAATAACATGATGTCTGGCCGTCAAATGAAACGAATGTCAAGAAAAGTAAAGAGAGCTTTATTCTAAAAAGTATCCCCCTCATATAGAGGGGGATTTTTGGTGCATGTATAAATTGGCTATTTGTCTCTAAGAATAAAGGTATAAGGAGGCAATGTATCGGTGGGTATTCAGGTTAAATGGTTTTATCGAATCGGTTTTTTGCTTCTTTTACTAATTGCACTTTACGTGTTTTTGAAAATTCGATTCGTATGGTTGCCGATTTTAAGAGTGGCTATCGTGATTATCCTTCCTTTTTTTATAGGTGGATTTATTACATATTTGCTTCACCCAATAGTTGAAAAGTTGCATGAAAAAGGTTTACACCGTGGACTTGCAATATTTCTGATTTATTTTCTTTTCTTTGGTGGTCTTGGCTTAGCGCTATACAAAGGAATTCCTGTCTTTATTGCACAAGTAAAGGATCTGGCAGAAAGCGCACCAATTCTTGCCGAGCAGTACCGAAATTGGATAAAGGATCTTCAATCGCATACACGAGAATGGCCGGATGGTCTTCAAGAGCAATTGAACGAAGGGATAATTGGATTTGAAAAAAGTTTAGATTCCCTGTTGAAGATCATCGTTGATTCTTTACTTAACATCTTTAACTTTGCTTTTGCGATTATGATTATTCCTTTTATTGCTTTTTATATGTTAAAGGATTTCGCGCTCATAAAAAGAGCTGTCTGGTATTTAACACCGAAGAAATGGCGAAGAAAAGGAACGCGGTTTCTTAAGGATATAGATGAATCGCTAGGCAGTTATATTAGAGGGCAGCTACTCGTCTGTCTCATTATTGGCAGTCTATCAGCCATTTTATTTTGGATATTTCATTTGAAATATTCATTACTGTTAGGAATGATTATTGGAGTCACAAATGTAATCCCATATTTCGGTCCGATTATTGGGGCTGTTCCGGCTGTTATTATTGCCGCAACAAGTTCGGTTAAATTAGTAATTGTAACCCTCATAATTGTTTTTGGTTTGCAATTTTTAGAAGGTAATATTTTGTCCCCTTATATCGTGGGGAAGAGTCTGCATATGCATCCGCTAATGATCATGATTGCTTTAACGTCTGGCGGTGAAATAGGCGGAATCCTTGGAATGATTGTAGCTGTCCCTGTGCTAGTTGTACTTAAAGTAAGTGTTATTCATGCTAAAAATCATTTTATGCGTGAAAAAGTAAAGGAACCCGCACCATCAGATTGACAAACGTTTTTTGTGTGGCTATAATCCCTTTATAGAATACTTTGATTAACATGTAGAAGGACCTTAGTATGTTGTAGTCCATCTTTAAGAGAGGAGCTTCCTTGGCTGCGAGAAGTTCTAGATGAAGGATAACAGAAGGCTAGTCTGGAGTGCAGCTAACCACTGCCGTTATTGCCGCGTTAAGGCATTTTTTGAGAGATGAACACCAGAGTATTTTGTGTTCATAATCAGGGTGGTACCGCGAGAACACGCTCTCGTCCCTGCTATGGGATGAGGGCTTTTTTGTGTTCTTTTTTAATCTTTAAGGAGGCGTAGTAAAAAATGAAATACTTGACTGGTTCAGAAATTCGTAAGATGTATTTAGATTTTTTCCAGGAGAAAGGGCATGCGGTTGAACCAAGTGCGTCGCTTGTTCCTCATGAAGATCCATCATTATTATGGATTAACAGTGGTGTTGCCACACTAAAAAAATACTTCGATGGTCGTGTAATTCCAGATAATCCAAGGATAACGAATGCGCAAAAATCAATTCGTACCAACGATATCGAAAACGTTGGGAAAACAGCACGCCACCATACCTTTTTCGAAATGCTTGGTAACTTTTCGATCGGTGAATATTTTAAAGAAGAAGCAATTGAGTGGGCATGGGAGTTTTTAACGGATAAAAAATGGATTGGATGGGACCCTGAACTTCTATCCGTTACCATTCATCCAGAGGATCATGAAGCATTTGATCTTTGGAATAAAAAGATTGGGATTCCAGAGGAGCGAATTATTCGCCTAGAAGGGAACTTCTGGGATATTGGTGAAGGCCCAAGTGGTCCGAATACGGAAATATTCTATGACCGAGGCCCAGAGTATGGGAATGATCCAACAGATCCAGAGTTATATCCTGGCGGCGAGAATGAACGCTATCTCGAGGTTTGGAATCTTGTATTTTCTCAGTTCAATCATAATCCTGACAATACCTATACACCGCTGCCAAAGAAAAACATTGATACAGGGATGGGTCTAGAAAGAATGGCTTCCGTTGTCCAAAACGTGCCAACGAACTTTGATACCGATTTGTTTATCCCGATTATTCGAGCAACGGAAGAGATTTCGGGTGTGAAATATGGCGCTGATAAAGAAAAAGATACAGCATTTAAAGTAATCGCAGACCACATTCGTACGGTTGCTTTTGCCGTTGGAGATGGGGCTTTGCCTTCAAATGAAGGACGTGGGTATGTACTACGCCGTTTACTACGTCGCGCAGTTCGTTATGCAAAGCAAATCAATATCCATCGTCCATTTATGTATGAGCTTGTTCCAGTCGTTGGAGAAATCATGCATGACTTCTATCCAGAGGTAAAAGATAAGACTGATTTTATTCAGAAAGTGATTAAAAATGAAGAAGAACGTTTCCACGAAACATTACATGAAGGATTGTCCATACTAGGAAATGTCATCAAAAAAGAAAAGGAAAAAGGCAGCGATACGATTTCCGGAAGTGATGTATTCCGTCTTTATGACACCTATGGTTTCCCGGTTGAATTAACCGAGGAATATGCAGAAGAAGAGGGAATGAAAGTAGATCACGCTGGTTTTGAAACGGAAATGGAGCTACAGCGCGAGCGTGCCCGTGCTGCACGTCAGGATGTCGATAGTATGCAGGTTCAAGGTGGCGTACTAGGGGACATTAAGGTAGAGAGTGAGTTTATCGGTTATGACCAACTGCAAACAAGTTCTACTGTTGTTGCAATTATTAAAAATGGTGAATTGATTGAGGAAGCATTTAGTGGAGATGAGGTACAGTTAATTTTAGATATCACACCATTTTATGCAGAGAGCGGCGGACAAATTGCTGACCGCGGAATGATTTATGCAGATGGTGTTGAAGTGGCTGTAAAAGATGTACAAAAAGCACCAAATGGTCAAAATCTTCATAAAGCGATAGTGGAGTCCGGCATATTAAAGAGTGACGCAAAAGTAACGGCAACTGTGAATCAAGAGAATCGAGTCCAAATTATTAAGAATCATACTGCTACACACTTGCTTCATCAAGCTTTGAAGGATGTGCTTGGAACGCATGTTAATCAGGCAGGATCATTAGTAGAACCAGATCGTCTCCGTTTTGATTTCTCACATTTTGGTCAAGTGAAACCAGAAGAATTAGAGGAAATTGAAAAAATAGTGAACGAGAAAATTTGGAGAAATATCGAAGTAAATATTAGCCTCAAACCTATTGCTGAAGCAAAAGAAATGGGGGCAATGGCTCTTTTTGGTGAAAAATATGGTGATATTGTTCGTGTCGTTAAAGTTGGCGATTATAGTTTAGAACTTTGCGGCGGCTGTCATGTACCGAACACTTCTGTGATTGGGCTATTTAAAATTGTTTCTGAAGGTGGAATTGGCGCCGGTACAAGGAGAATTGAAGCCGTTACGGGTGAGTCTGCATACCAATTGATGAATGATCAAGTTGGGTTATTAAAGGATGCAGCTGACAAATTGAAAACCAATCCTAAGGAAGTGGTCAATCGGATCGATGCCTTAATGGCTGAAATCAAACAACTGCAGCGCGAAAACGAATCACTTTCAGCTAAATTAGGAAATATTGAAGCTGGCAACCTTGTAACAAAAGCAAAGCAAATTGACGGTGTAACCGTTTTGGCTGCCAAAGTCCAAGCTTCTGATATGAATAACCTTCGAAATATGGCAGATGATTTAAAACAAAAAATCGGTTCGGCTATTATTCTCCTCGGAAGTGTTAATGAAGGGAAAGTCAATTTAATCGCAGCAGTCACAAAAGATTTAAATGACAAGGGCTATCATGCAGGTAAATTAATTAAAGAAGTTGCAACACGCTGCGGTGGAGGAGGCGGAGGTCGTCCGGATATGGCTCAGGCTGGCGGTAAAGATCCAGAAAAACTCGACTCTGCTCTGCAATTCGTAGATGAATGGGTGAAATCAATTTGATAATGAGACAAAGTAGTGTAATATATAGGTAACTAGAAAAGCGGAAGTGCCTTCGGAACAAGCTCAGCTTGTTCCTGCGAGGATTAATCTAAGGAGTTTTCCTTAGTGCCCAGGGGCGACAGGCATAAGACGAGCCGGCGAGAAGGTTGTTTTTTAACCTTCTTGTCGGATTGGCTTAGACCTGAGAGCCCCTAGGCACTGCAGCTAGACACTAAGGCTAAAATTAGCAACGTGTAGAAGTTAGTTATCTCCTCTACTAAAAATGCGAGGTGCAAGTGATGAGCTCATTTGATAAAACGATGAGATTTAATTTTCCTGAAGAGCCGTTTGAACATGACGTAAATGATGTACTTCTTCAAGTTTATGAAGCTTTACAGGAAAAAGGATATAATCCAATTAATCAAATCGTCGGGTATTTACTTTCTGGAGATCCTGCTTATATTCCCCGGCACCGGGATGCTAGGAATATCATTCGGAAACTCGAACGTGACGAAATTATTGAAGAATTGGTGAAATCCTATTTAATACAACGACGTGAGGGTTAAGAAATGCGAATTATGGGATTAGATGTAGGCTCTAAAACAGTTGGTATTGCCATAAGCGATGAACTTGGCTGGACTGCACAGGGCCTCAAAACCCTCAAAATCGACGAGGAAAGAAATAAGTTTGGATTTGATGAAATTGGTCAATTAATAAAAGAGTATGGTATAACTGATGTTGTCATTGGGTTGCCTAAGAATATGAATGGTTCCATTGGACCGCGCGGTGAAGCCAGTCAGCGATACGCAGAGCAACTTGAAAAACTTTTTTCCGTTTCAACCATTTTATGGGACGAGCGCTTAACTACAATGGCGGCAGAGCGAGTTTTGCTTGAAGCGGATGTCAGCCGTAAGAAGCGGAAAAAGGTTATTGATAAAATGGCAGCAATGATGATTTTACAAGGCTATCTTGATAGCAAAAATTAATGAGGTGAAGATATGGAACACGGAGAAAATCAAATTACAATTGTAGATGAAAATGGTAACGAACAATTATGTGAAGTACTTTTTACATTTGAGTCAGAGGATTTTGGCAAGTCTTATGTTTTATTTCAACAAGTTGGTGGAGTCGAAGACGATGAAGAAGGTCCTGAAATTCATGCATATGCCTTCAATCCAAATGACGAAGATGGCGAAGGTGAATTAATCCCAATCGAAACGGAAGAAGAATGGGATATGGTTGAAGAGATGCTCAATACTTTTTACGATGAACAAGAAGACGAAGAATAATACGATGAAAAAAGCGATCCTGATAAAGGGTCGCTTTTTTTATCCATTTTTGAATGCGCTTTCGAACAAAAATTGACATTTTTCGCGGATTATGCTGAAATATTACTGATACGCAGTTTCTAAATGTTAAAAAAAAGAGTTTGAAAGATATATGTTTTAAGGGCTTATGGGAGGGGCAATTAAATGTCGACAGAAGAGAGACACTCGAAAAAAGAGGAAGTACGAAAAAAAATGCTTGAGCATCAGAGTGAAGCAAGAATTGTTCGCAAAATTGTTTTAATGATTAGTATTTTAACCCTTTTTATCCTAGTCTTTATCGGCGGAGGGGGGTATCTTTACATCAAGTCAGCACTACAACCTGTTGACAAGGACAGTAAAGCCAAAACAAAAGTAGAAATCCCAATAGGATCATCCGTAACAGGAATATCCCAAAAATTAGAAGATAGTGGAATCATTAAAAACGCTAAAGTTTTTAAGTATTATGTGAAATTTAAAAATGAAGCAGGTTTTATGGCAGGGGAATATGAGTTGAGTCCCTCTATGGAAATTCCAGAAATCATAAATCGTCTGAAAACTGGTAAGGTGCTGCAGCAGGCGGCTTTTCAATTAACCATACCAGAAGGTAAACAGTTAAAAGAAATTGCTCAAATTATCGCTAAGACAGTAAATTTACCGGAAGAGGAAGTTTTTAATCAGTTAAATGATAGAACCTTCATTCAAAAGATGATGGGGAAATTTCCTAGTTTATTAACAACAGATATCCTGAATCCAAATATTAAATATCCACTTGAGGGTTACTTGTTTCCAGCAACCTATCCATTTTATAAGCAAAATCCAACTGTAGAAGAAATGGTGGTTACCATGCTCGAACAAACTCAAAAGGTGATTATCCCTTATCTAGCAGACCAGGGGGAAGAAGAGTTTACTGCACACCAGTTATTAACCATGTCCTCATTAATTGAAGAAGAGGCAACGAAAGAGGCAGATCGTAAGAAAATATCTAGTGTATTCTATAATCGTATCGAACAAGGAATGCCTTTACAAACGGACCCCACTGTTCTTTACGCTCAAGGAAAGCATAAGGAACGGGTCCTATATGAGGATTTAGAAGTAGATTCCCCTTATAATACTTACAAACATAAAGGGCTTCCTCCTGGACCAATAGCAAATGCAGGTAAAGATTCGCTTGAGGCCGCGGTGCAGCCTGCGGATACAAAACATTTGTATTTCCTTGCTACACCTGAAGGAAAGGTACTTTTTACTGATACATTAGATGAACATAATGCTGCAAAAGCAGAGCATATTACTAACCAGTAATTATAAACAGAGTATCAAGGGGGAAATGGTTTTCTTTCCTCCTTGATTGTGATAAAATAGTTCAAGTGTTTTATGAGCAGACAATAGCGTTTCTTTGAACGCTATTTTTTCATGTCTAAAGAGCATTATATTGGTTAGAATGCTTTTATTAGCTAGAGGCAGGTGATGGCAGTTTGTTAAATGATAAACTGCATTCTTATATTGAGGAACTGATTCCAGGACGAACTCAATTAATTATCGAAATGGAAGACTATGCTAAAGAAAATAAAGTACCGATCATGGAACTTGTGGGAATTGAAGCCTTACTTCAACTCTTAAGGATCCAAGACTCCAAAAAAATTCTAGAGGTTGGCACTGCCATTGGATATTCCGCATTACGAATGGCTGAAGCACTTCCCAGCGCATTTATTGTAACGATAGAAAGAGATTTAGAAAGAATTCAGGTTGCGGAAGAGTATATAAATCGTTCGAATCATGGCAATCAGATTCTATTGATAAAAGGCGATGCACTTGAAGTAGAGGAACTTGTAAGTGTACAAGCACCCTACGATGCCATTTTTGTTGACGCTGCAAAAGGTCAATATAAAAAGTTTTTTGAAATCTATTCGAAGTATTTAAAGGATGATGGAATCATCATTACGGATAATGTTTTATTTAAAGGACTTGTTACAGAATCAGAGATTGAATCGAAAAGGATTCGTAATCTTGTCAAGAAAATAGATGGCTTTAACCAATGGCTGATGAATCATCCAGATTATCATACAGTCATTCTCCCTGTTGGTGACGGAATCGCAATTAGTAAAAAGAAGAGGTGAATAAAATGAAAAGAACGGAATTATTGGTTACTCCATTGTCCGTTAACGATATATTGCCGCTGGCAGAAGCTGGTGCAGATGCATTCGTTGTCGGTGAACAAAGATATGGACTGCGTTTGGCAGGTGAATTTAACCGAGAACAGGTAAAGCAAGCAATAGAATTAGCACATTCCAAAGGGAAAAAAGTCTATGTTGCGATGAATGCTATTTTCCATAATGAAAAAATGGATGAATTAAGTGATTATATTAAATTTGCAGCTGAAGCAAATGCGGATGCCATTATTTTTGGTGACCCTGCTGTTTTAATGACTGCACGTGAAGCAGCACCGGATATAAAACTACATTGGAGCACGGAAACCCTTGGTACCAATTGGTTCTCATGTAACTATTGGGGGCAAAAGGGTGCAAAAAGAGCTGTGCTCGCTCGTGAAATAAACATGGATTCAATCGTTGAAATCAAAGAAAATGCTGAGGTAGAAATTGAAGTACAAGTGCACGGAATGAGCTGTATGTTCCAATCAAAACGTTCTCTTTTAGGTAACTATTATGAATACCAAGGGAAAGTAATGGAAATCGAAAATCGCAAAATGGAAAATAATATGTTCCTGCATGATAAAGAGCGGGAAAATAAATATCCGATTTTTGAAGATGAGAACGGAACTCATATTATGAGCCCAAACGATATTTGTATCATTGATGAGCTGCAAGAAATGCTTGAAGCTGGCGTAGATTCTTTTAAAATCGATGGGATCTTAAAGTCTTCTGACTATCTATTAACCGTAACAAAGGCCTATCGTGAAGCCATTGATTTATTTTTTGAGGACCCGGATTTATATGAGGACAAAAAAGATGAACTTTTAGCAGCGATTGAGGAAGTTCAACCAGCAAACCGCAAATTAGATACAGGATTCTTTTTCAAGGAAACAGTCTACTAAGGAGGAGTTCAATTCATGAATACAGTTAAAGATAAGATTTCTGAAATCATTGATGGAAAACGTGTGATTGTGAAAAAGCCAGAACTCCTTGCACCAGCAGGAAATCTTGAAAAATTAAAAATTGCTGTTCAATATGGAGCAGATGCCGTATTTATTGGCGGCCAGGAATATGGATTACGTTCTAACGCTGATAACTTTACATTTGAAGAAATGAAAGAAGGCGTTGAGTTCGCAAAAAAATATGGTGCGAGAATATACGTTACAACGAATATCTTCGCCCACAATGAGAATATTGATGGGTTAGAAGACTATATCCTTGGGTTAAAAGAAACAGGTATAGCAGGGATTATTGTTGCCGATCCATTAATCATTGAAACTTGCCGCAGGCTTGCACCAGAAATCGAAATTCATATTAGTACTCAGCAATCAATTTCCAACTGGAAAACAGCTCAGTTCTGGAAAGAAAGTGGTGCAGAGCGTGTTGTTTTAGCGCGTGAAGCTAGTGGCGAAGAAATTAGGGAAATGAAAGAAAAAGTAGATGTCGAAATTGAGATCTTTATACACGGTGCTATGTGTATAGCTTATTCTGGACGTTGTACCCTAAGTAATCACATGACAGCCAGGGATTCTAACCGCGGCGGCTGCTGTCAGTCATGCCGTTGGGATTATGATTTATATCAACTAGAGGGCAGCACAACGGAAGTTCCGCTTTATGCTGAGAATGACGCACCATTTGCTATGAGTCCTAAGGATCTCAATTTAATTCAAGCGATCCCTCAAATGATTGAACTTGGTATTGATAGTTTGAAAATTGAAGGCCGCATGAAGTCGATTCACTATATCGCAACAGTTGTCAGTGTTTATCGAAAAGTGATTGATGCCTATTGTGCAGACCCTGATACCTTCGTAATTAAGCGTGAATGGTTAGAAGAGTTGGACAAATGTGCGAATCGTGAAACGGCACCAGCATTTTTTGAAGGTGTTCCGGGGTATAAAGAGCAAATGTTTGGTAATCATAGCAACAAGACAAAGTTTGAATTTGTCGGTCTTGTGTTGGATTACAACGAAGAAACACAAATGGTTACCCTTCAACAACGAAACCACTTTAAACCGGGTCAGGAAGTTGAATTCTTTGGACCGGAAATTCAAAACTTTACACATGTGATTGATAAAATTTGGGATGAAAAAGGTAATGAACTGGATGCAGCTAGACATCCGCTTCAAATTGTACAATTTAAATTGGACAGACCGGTTTACCCTAACAACATGATGCGAAAGGAGAACTAGGTTGATGCGCAAACCGGTTGTTATTGGTGTTGCCGGAGGCTCCGGCTCAGGAAAAACAAGTGTTACCAAAGCAATTTATGAAAGCTTTAAAGGTCACTCTATAACCATGCTTCAACAGGATTACTATTACAAAGACCAAAGTGATTTGCCTTTTGAGGAACGTTTAAAGACGAATTATGACCACCCACTGGCTTTTGACAATGATTTGCTCATACAACATATCGAAACCTTGTTGCGATACGAACCAATTGAGAAACCAGTTTATGATTATTCACTTCATACCCGCTCAAAAGAAATCATTGATGTTGAACCGAAAGATGTTATTATTTTAGAAGGTATACTTGTTCTAGAAGATGAGCGGTTACGAAATTTGATGGACATAAAGCTATTTGTTGATACTGACGCCGACATTCGAATTATCAGAAGGTTATCTCGTGACATTAAAGAACGTGGTCGTACCCTGGATTCAGTAATCGATCAATATACAAATGTAGTTCGTCCGATGCATAACCAATTTATTGAACCAACGAAGAGATATGCAGATGTGATTATCCCTGAAGGCGGTCAAAATCATGTGGCAATTGATTTAATGGTCACAAAAATTCAAACAATTCTTGAACAAAAGTCATTTTTATGAAACAATAGCGTATAGATTAGTTTACAATGAATCCATATTGGATGAATACATGCATGCGCGCCCTTCTAAGAGGACGCGCTCCTATGTATTTATGTGATACCTACATAACATTAACAAACACAGTCTATGGGGGATTGTGAAGACTAGAAGGAGTGAGAAGTTTTGGCGATAGAAAAAGTATTTCCAATGACACAAGCGGGTAAAGACAAACTAATTCAGGAACTTGAACATTTAAAATCTGTAAAACGAAAAGAAGTTGTAGAAAGAATTAAAATTGCAAGAAGTTTCGGAGATTTATCTGAAAACTCTGAATATGATTCTGCAAAAGAAGAACAAGCCTTTGTTGAAGGTCGGATTACAACTTTAGAAAACATGATCCGCAACGCAAAAATTATTGAAGAAGGCGACATGGCTACCGATTCTGTTATGTTAGGAAGGTCCGTTACATTTGTTGAACTTCCGGATGGTGACGAAGAAACCTATACAATCGTGGGAAGTGCAGAGGCAGACCCGTTTGAAGGGAAAATTTCTAACGATTCTCCAATTGCAAAAAGCCTAATTGGCAAAAAAGTAGGCGATCAAGTATCTGTCCAAACACCAGGCGGTGAAATGAGCGTCCGTATTGTCTCGATTAAGTAATTGAATTTTTAACTTTATGTTTGAAATGGAAACACCTCGTCAAAACTTTTGACGAGGTGTTTTTTATGATACGTAAACGAATTAAAGGATTACTCATCCTCTGTATTGCTGGGCTATTGATTCTTATGGCTCGATTAATTCAGATACAGTTAGTTCAAACAGAATCTTTTTCAAAGCACAATGTGAATTTATTGGAAGATAGCGTAAAACAACGAACACAAGAGTTAGTCATTGATAATGGCCGGGGGAATTTCCTTGATCGAAATGGAGAGCTGCTAACCCATAAAAAAGTATCTGTCCTTGTTCTCTTTCCATTTTTGAAAAATATGGATTGGGATATTGATGCTGTATCAACCATTTCTGGGATATCAGAAACCAGTCTAAAAAATGCCCTAGATGAAGCAAATAAACCGTTTGCTTATGGAGAACCAGAACCATTGGAATTAACATCTTCGCAAATGGAAAAAATTAATAAACTAGAGATACCTGGTGTTTTTGCGATTGAAAAGAAATTTGAAAGGACAGATATCCCGGCAGAGCAATTAATTGGGTTAACAGGAGAAAATGCTGACGAATTACAAAAACGTTATCCCGATAAGGAACTATCTGAAAAAACACTTATTGGTGTTTCTGGTCTTGAAGAAAGTTTTGATGAATTTTTACTTCCTGAAGGAAAATCAAAACTTGTCTATCACGTTGATGGTGATGGGGCCCCGTTATTTGGAATTAATGTTAAATATGTTGATCCCGCTAATCCCTTTTACCCCGTAAATGTGAGGACGACGATTGATAAAAGTCTTCAACAAAAATCGGAGGAATTAGTAAATCAGCACGGGATAAAAAAAGGCGGGTTAGTGCTCCTTGATATTGAGAGCAATAGTGTCCTAGCGTCCGTTTCACGCCCGGCTATCAACCAAAGTGATCCTTACAGCGGTTCTGGGATTACCAACCGCATGCTAAAGCAAGAAATAATGGGTTCCATTTTTAAAACCGTGGTGGCGGCAGCGGCGATTGATCAGAGTCTTGATGATCCAACCCGATTATTTAATTGCAGTAAAAAAATTAATGGGGATCCTGAAGTAAAATATAATTATGGTATGCTTTCGTTTACTGATAGCTTTGCTAGAAGTTGTAACCGAACCTTTGGAGAACTTGCACAGGAACTTCAAAAAATAGATAAGGACCTGCTGGAGGAATATGCTGAGAAATTATCATTAACGGGCACAGTAGGATGGCAAGGTGAAGTTTATCATACCAATAATTTTAAACAACTGGTGGATGAAGATAAAGGCAGGGTGTTTTTGACAGAAGAGGCAAAAAAAGACCAAAACTATGCGGCCATGTCGGGGATCGGACAACATGAAGTTCGGGCAACGCCTCTAGCTGTTGCCAATATGATGGCAACCATTGCAAGAGGTGGTAAAAAAGAAATGGTGCGGACTGCCTCGAAAATTGAGTATAAAAATGGTACTACCATGGTCACCTTTGAAAAACAAGAATTACCTGGTGAAACCATTTCACCTTATAGTGCGATGAAGTTACAGAAATTACTAAGAGAGGTCGTTGTAAATCCGAATGGGACTGGAAAATGGTTTAAGGATCTTCCATACGAAGTAGCAGGAAAGTCAGGGACTGCGGAAACGGGAAAATACGAAAATGATAAACAATTGCATAATAAGTGGTTTGCCGGCTATTTTCCATATCAAAACCCTAAATACGCGCTTGTAGCAGTGAATTTGGATGTCATAGATACCGAAGGCGGCGTGAATTTATTATTTGCAGATATGGTTAAAATGTTATACGAACATGACAAAGGATTACAATAGGATTAACTTTAGGGAAAATCCTTCAAGTTCTTTTCAATTCATGTTAGAATGTTTTTTAGCCATCATAATTGTTTAGTGGCGCTATCGCCTTGTCTATTTGGAGGGATTTTTAATGAGTAACGATTTCCAATCCGGCTCACGTTCTACTTATCGGGCTAAAAGAAAGAAAACGAATATTATCTTGAATAGTCTTATCGTCATTGTGCTAGCTCTCATTTTCTTTGTAGCTTATACAATCTTTTTATCAGGTGATGATAAAGCAGCCCCTAAAAAGGAAGATACAAAAACAACAGCAAATCAAGCCTCAGAAAAAGAGGATAAAGATACTGAAAAAAATGATGCTGCGCAAGAAACTGAGGAAGAGAATGATACTGAGGAAACCTCAGCACCTGCACAGGAAGATGAATCACAGGCAGTTATCACCGAGGGAGATGGGACTACCAATGTTCTGAGGACAATCGAAAACCCTGCTTGGAAGCCTGTAGGTACTGCACAAACCGGAGAACATACTCCAGTATATGATGAAACACATGTTGATTGGCAGGAAATGCTAAAGGCAGTTTCTTATGCAACGGGGCTAGAAGAAAGCAATATGACTTTACATTGGTTAGGTCGGAACAAAACAACTGGTATTGGATCGTTTAGTATCGTATCTTCTAAGGATAACCAGCAAAAATACAATGTTTACCTTGAATGGGTCGATGGCGGAGGCTGGAAGCCTACAAAAGTTGAAGAACTTTCTGCAATTGAATAGAATAGAAAAAAATAGGATGGGCTCTCCATCCTATTTTTTTCGTTTAAAGTGAACGACTGCGGTAAAGTATGTTTGACCCTTTTCGTTCGCGTACATTTGATGAGAAACTGAATGTACCCCTAAGAGAATTGCTTTGTTTTCCTCAATCTTTGCATCGATTTTCTTTTCCAAAACTTTAAGATCGGTTGCATCAAAAAATTCTACTTTATCCTCGATAAAATCAATTTGAAAATTCATCACCGTATCATCCTTTCCTAATGTACATTCTAGTTATTCCCTGCATTGTAATCAATGAATATTTCAATCAAAGTAAAAAATTCCATAACAAGTTTGTGTTTAATTCATAGTATACAAATAGGAATTATAAGAATGTTTGGAGGTTAATTGCTTGGGACTGGAATTTTTAGATGTTTTTGAACAATGGGCTGATTCATATGATGAAAGTGTTGGCGGAAATAATCGTGAATATAAAGCAGTTTTTGCAAGGTATGAGCAAGTATTAGAAGCTGTGACAGCACTTTCAAAAGGAAATGTGGTTGAGTTTGGTGTTGGAACGGGTAACTTGACAAAAAAATTGCTTGATTCGGGTTTAAAGATAACTGGTATTGAGCCTTCATTACCAATGAGGGAAATAGCAGAAGCAAAGCTTGGAACAAAAGCAAAAATACTGGTAGGTGATTTTCTTCATTTTCCTGAAATAATAAATGTTGATACAATTGTCTCCACTTATGCATTCCATCATCTGACAGATGAGGAAAAGGATGAAGCAATTGCCAAATATGGAAAGCTGCTTTCAAAAGGTGGTAGAATAGTGTTTGCGGATACGATGTTTGAATCAGAGGAAGATTATAATAATGCAATCGTAAAAGCAAAAAAACAAGGCTTTCATAACCTGGCAAAAGATTTGGAAACAGAATATTATACAACCATTCCTAATTTAAGAACCATTTTAGAAAAAAATGGGTTTACTATACAATTTAGGCGCTGTAATGATTTTGTCTGGTTAATGGAAGGAGAAAAACAATAGAGAGAGGTTTAAACATGAAAATTGCCATCATTGGAGCAATGGAAGAAGAAGTAAAATTACTAAGAGATCATATCGAGGGGCAAACACAAGAAACAGTAGCCGGATGCGAATTTACCTTTGGAAAAATGAATGGAGCAGAAGTAATTTTGCTGCGCTCTGGTATTGGAAAAGTAAATGCTGCAATGTCAACAACTATTTTGCTTGAAAAATATAAGCCTGATTGCATCATCAATACCGGTTCAGCTGGGGGATTCAACCCTGACTTAAATGTAGGTGATGCCGTAATATCAACAGAGGTTCGTCATCATGATGTGGATGTAACAGCCTTTGGTTATGAATATGGGCAAGTACCACAGCTTCCGGCAGCTTTTTTAGCTGATAATAAATTAGTGGAAGTTGCGGAGAATGCAGCTAGAGAACTAGATAAATTCCAAGTTGTTAAAGGGTTAATTGTAACAGGTGATTCATTTATGGAGGATCCGGAACGTGTTAAGTTTGTACGATCAAAGTTTGACGAACTACAAGCTGTTGAAATGGAAGCTGCGGCGATTGCACAAGTAGCACATCGTTTTGGAGTTCCTTTCGTTATTATTCGTTCGTTATCTGATATCGCTGGAAAGGAATCAGAAATTTCTTTTGATCAATTCATTGACCAGGCAGCAACTCATTCAGCTACATTGGTTATGAAAATTGTAGCAGCTTTAAGATAGTCAACTCAGAAAGAGGTGGCGTGCGTTGTGAAAGTTTACAAAAATGTACATGAATTGATTGGTCATACACCTGTGGTGGAAATTACTCAGTTTGCACTCCCGAAAGGAGTGCGCATTTTTGCTAAGCTAGAATTCATGAATCCTGGCGGCAGTGTTAAGGATCGCCTTGGTGTAGAGCTTCTGAGGGAAGCTTTTGAGAGTGGAAAGCTGCAGGAAGGCGGAACGGTTATAGAACCGACAGCCGGGAATACAGGGATCGGATTAGCGCTCGCCTCAATAAGCAAAGGCGTACAGGTTATTTTATGTGTACCCGAAAAGTTTAGTGTTGAAAAACAAACGTTAATGAGAGCACTAGGAGCAAAAATAGTTCATACTCCCACTGAAAAGGGAATGAAGGGGGCAATCGCGAAAGCAGAGGAACTCCTTAAGAAAATACCTGGTTCGTATTGTCCTCAGCAATTCGCTAATCCTGTAAATCCGCAAACGTATTATAAAACACTTGGCCCTGAGCTGTGGGAACAAATGGATGGAAAAATAAGTATATTTGTTGCTGGTGCAGGTACGGGTGGAACCTTTATGGGAACAGCGCGTTTTTTAAAAGAACAAAATAAAGACATTAAGACTGTTATTGTCGAACCAGAAGGCTCAATATTAAATGGTGGTGAACCAGGTCCTCATAAAACCGAGGGAATAGGTATGGAATTTCTTCCTGGTTATATAGATCACAATTACATTGACGCCATTCATACAATTCCGGATGAAGATGCATTTTTGTTCGTTAAAGAATTAGCAGAAAAAGAAGGATTATTAGTTGGCAGTTCCTCTGGTGCAGCCTTTAAGGCCGCCTTTTCCGAAGCTGAAGGTGCCAAAGCAGGCACAAATATTGTTGTTATTTTTCCTGATGGAAGTGAACGATATTTAAGTAAGAAAATTTACGAAGGGGGGATATAGGTGAGAAGGAAAACAAAATTAATTCATGGCGGTATTAGTACCGATCCAGCAACGGGTGCAGTCTCCTTCCCCATTTATCAAGTAAGCACCTATAAGCAAGAAGGAGTAGGCGGACATAAAGGCTATGAGTATTCAAGAACAGGTAATCCTACTCGATTTGCTCTTGAAGAACTGATTAAGGATCTTGAAGGTGGTGAAGCAGGTTTTGCTTTTGGTTCGGGAATGGCTGCCATGACTGCTGTTATGATGCTCTTTAACAGCGGAGACCATGTGATTCTAACAGATGATGTGTATGGTGGCTCGTTTCGTGTTATGACAAAGGTGTTAAACCGGTTAGGAATTGATTCAACCTTCGTTGATACAAGTAACCTAGACGCTATAATAAGTGAAATAAAACCAAATACCAGGGCGATTCATTTAGAAACACCGACAAATCCACTTTTAAAAATTACGAATATTGAACAAGTGGCAAAACTTGCGAAGGAACATGGTCTGTTAACAATTGTTGATAATACCTTCTCGACACCTTACTGGCAAAATCCAATTGAACTGGGTGCTGATATTGTTCTTCATAGTGCTACAAAATATTTAGGTGGACACAGTGATGTCGTAGCAGGTTTAGCGGTAGTTAATAGTAAAAGGCTGGCTGAAGACCTTCATTTTGTCCAGAACTCAACTGGAGGCGTACTGGGACCGCAAGACTCATGGCTTCTAATTCGGGGGATTAAGACATTAGGTATCCGTATGGAAGAAACGGAGAAGAATACCGCTGCTATAGTCGCTTTTTTGCAAGGACATCCTGCAGTCAAGAAAGTATTTTATCCTGGGTTGGAAACGCACCCAAATCATACAATTGCAAAAAAACAGGTAAGAGGTTTTGGAGGAATGGTTTCATTTGATGTGGGAAGTGCCGAAAATGCAGATAAACTTTTAAGTAAAGTTCATTATTTTACTTTAGCTGAAAGTCTAGGGGCTGTCGAAAGCTTGATTTCTGTCCCAGCAAGAATGACCCATGCTTCCATTCCTATAGAACGACGAACAGAATTAGGGATTACCGACGGGTTAGTGAGAATTTCAGTAGGTCTTGAGGATGTAGAGGATTTGATAGACGATTTAAATCAGGCATTAGAATAATAATTCCTATCCGGCTATATGCCGGATTATTTTTTGTTCTTTTTTCTAAAATTTACATCCACTTTTCCACTCTTTTATGTGTTAAAGTAGTCTAGTAGATTTTAAGAAAAGCAGGTGACCTACAGTGGAAAAACAAACGAAAGTGATTTATGAAAAAATGGTTGATTTTAAACAATTTGCTGTTGTACTACTCGCTGTCGGTGTATTTTTCTTTTTAGGTGTAATTATTCCGTCAGACACGAAGAGTGAGATGAATGTAAATATAATGATGATTTCCTCAATGTCCTTTTTAGCAGGTTCGATTTTCCTATTTATTCAATATAAACAATGCCAGCTTAAGCTTATGGATATGGAAGATGGCAAATGAGAAATAAACGTACCCAATTGGGACGTTTATTTTTTTTGGAAAGGCTGTGTTAAAGAAAATGTTTATATTGGCTCTCTGTTGATTTGCGCGGAAGGCACGAAGACTCCTGCGGGAGGACGGGGCAGGGGAGACCCCGCAGGCGCTTAAGCGCCGAGGAGGCTCCCCGTACCGCCCGCGGAAAGCGAAGTGCCTCGCGACAGGCAGAGACCGCCTGTCACTGCGGTGCATATTCAAAGAAGCTTTCCTTAGTGGAGCGCAAATCAACAGACAAATTTAACACAGCCTTTGAAAAAACGAGGCGATTTAACTATTTTTTTTAAAAATTTCAAAAAAGTGGTTTACAAAGGGTGTGTTGATGGATATAATTACCGTAGTTAGTAAAAAATTCCGAAGGAGGTCGAAGAAAATGATGATGACGTTAACAGTTGCTTATACTGAAATTGCTTGGGATATGACAACAGAATATTTGAATAATTTGCATTCGACCAACAGGAATGGATTGCTTAACTAATTTTTAGTTACTATACATATCCATGCCGCAGGGAGAATGATGCCCTGCGGTATTTTTGTGCCTAAAAATAGGCCGCAAGGGAGTAATTTCTTGCGGCCTTTTTGTGCCCGAAAAATGGATATTATTAACAAAAATGGGTATAAAGGTAAAATAAATAATCCTTAGGAGGTGATAGGTATGACCCTGAATATATTTTTTATCTCGATTACGTTCAAAAAAAGGGAAGAAAGTCTTCAACAAGCGGCTCGAAATGAAGTGATTGAAAAACTTTATGAGCAAAACAAAGAACGTCAACTGTCAATGTATCATTTACTATAAATTAACTCTTATTAAAAGGAAGTGTATAAAAATGACTCTAAATATTTTATTTTTTTCAATTACAGTTAAGAAACGTAAAGAAAGTCTGCAAGAAGCAATTCGAAACGACATGATTGAAAAGCTGTATGATCAGCATAAAGACCGTCAAGTTACAGCTTATCATTTAATGTAATAAACCCTTTATGGGAGGTGATAGTCATGACCTTAAATATTCTATTCTTTTCCATTACCATCAAAAAACGGGAGATGAGTTTGGAGGAAGCAGCTCACCAAGAGCAAATTAAGAAAATATATGAAGGAACAAAGGATCGTCAAATATCCGTTCATCGCATTATGTATTAAGTCTTTAAAATGACAAAAAAAGAAGGGTGGGTTTACAATGATATATTTAATTCAAAAACGTGGAGCTAGCTTATGGAGTATGAAGGATACCACCTAGTTAATCTAAATGAGGAGGTAACTACAAATGCCGGTGCATAACTTTTTATTATTTCTATTTCTAAAGAAAAAAAGAAAATCTGAAAATAATAACATAAATTAAAATATATGATAATAGCGCTAAATGATTGTTAACAAAATGTTCACATCCCCTTAAGTTAGATACTGTGAAAATATGATAAATTCGAAGTAGATAAAAGGATCTATCTTAAGGGGTGGAGAATATGTTCATGATTGTGATGGCTTTGGTCATTACCGGGGCGATTAGTTGTGTAATAACAGCAGAGTTAAGTGTGGAATAAACGGAAAAGTATTGGCCTTTTACTAGGTCAGTACTTTTTTTATTATGAGATAAAAGGCTGTATTTTCAAATAAAATGTTTTGGACAGACACAATCATCCTGTTTCTAACATAGGAATTAGTTATAGGCAAAGCCCTAAAAAAGCACGGGGGTGGATGTGCATGGCAGGGATTTTCACAGCACTTGGGTATCTAATAAAGGAATTCTTATTTCTTGTCTCTTATGTAAAAAACAATGCTTTTCCGCAGCCCCTATCTGCTGCAGATGAACGGAAATATTTACGGTTGATGGCGGAAGGGGATTCACATGCTCGTAATATGTTGATTGAACATAATTTACGGCTTGTAGCTCATATTGTCAAAAAATTTGAAAATACAGGGGAAGATTCAGAGGATTTAATTTCAATTGGAACGATTGGATTAATTAAAGCGATTGAGAGCTATTCAGAGGGCAAGGGAACAAAGCTTGCGACCTATGCCGCCCGCTGTATCGAAAACGAGATCCTCATGCATCTACGGGCACTGAAGAAGACGAAGAAAGATGTTTCCTTGCATGACCCGATTGGACAGGATAAAGAAGGCAATGAAATCTCACTCATTGATGTACTCAAATCTGAATCAGAAGATGTCATCGATACCATCCAATTAAACATGGAACTCGAAAAAATTCGGAAATATATTGATGTCCTTGACGACAGAGAAAAAGAAGTCATTGTTGGTCGTTTTGGCCTTGACCTTCAAAAGGAAAAGACTCAGAGAGAAATCGCCAAAGAATTAGGCATTTCCAGAAGCTATGTTTCTAGGATTGAGAAGCGCGCATTAATGAAAATGTTTCATGAATTTTATCGTGCTGAAAAAGAACGAAAGAAAAAGAACTAAGCAGAGCCGGACCTTTCCGACTCTGTTTTTTACTGTAAATCGGCAGATGCCTATACGAAAAAGTAAACAGGCACATACGCTATTATTAAAAGGGAAAAGGGGGTATTTATATGTCATATGGTTATACAAGTCCCTGCTGTTATTCTGCCCCATATCCAGTTTATCCTGTTCCTTATGCATCTGGCGGCGGTGGATGGTACGCACTCTTCATTGTTTTACTAATACTAGTGCTCATCTTTGGCGGCTGGTGGTACTATACAACTTGCTGTTAAAGAGCAGCTAAATGCTTGTGTAATCATTGCACAAGCTATTTTTTATGTTAAATGCAAATAATAGAATTCTTCTAATAATATATTTATAATATAAAGGTACATAGATAAGGGGGTAACATAATGACAGCTACTACATACTCGGATGTGTGGAATCTTGAAGTATTTTTTAAAGGTGGAAGCGCTTCAACTGAATTCGCAGACCACTTAAAGGTAACAAAAGAATTAATTGAGCATTTCGAGTCAAAAGTTAACAACTGGACTCCACTCAATACAGTACAGGACAAGATTTACCTTAATGAGTTACTAACAGACTTTGAGCAGGCTGGTAAAAAGCTTCGTCAGGCAGGGGCGTTTGTAGGCTGCCTGCAGGCCCAAAATACGGAAGATAAGAAAGCCTATGCACTTGAGGCTACTGTAACTGGGCTAAGTGCAACGTTTCAATCCGCACTTAGTGCATTTGACAACCTTTTATCATCCATCAATGATGAGGTTTGGGCTCAAGTGTTAGAAGATGATTATCTGTCAGAGTTGACGTTTTCTCTCACTGAACGGCGCGAACGAGCAAAAGACAAGCTTTCTATTGAGGAAGAAGCGCTAATTAGTGCACTTGGTGTGGATGGCTACCACGGTTGGGGACAATTGTATGATCTCATTGTTAGTAAAATTAAAATTCCTTTGGAGGAAAATGGTGAGGTAAAACATCTTTCTGTTGGCCAGGCTGCTAATAAATTTTCCAGTTCTGACAGGGAAGTCCGTAAAGCAGTTTTTAAAAGTTGGGAAAAATCTTGGAATGAACAAAGTGATTACTTATCGAAAACATTAAATCATCTTTCAGGTTTCCGTTTGAATGTGTATAAAAAACGCGGTTGGGAAGATGTATTAAAAGAACCTTTAAGTATTAATCGGATGAAAAAAGAAACATTAGAAACCATGTGGTCTGTGATTTCTGAAAATAAACAGCCACTCGTTGATTATATGAATCGTAAAGCTAAACTTTTAGGTCTTGAAAAATTAAGTTGGTTTGATTTAGACGCACCATATGGAAAAACAGAGTCAAAAGTTTCCTACCAAGAAGGTGCTAAATTTATTGAACAAAATTTTGCCCTTTTTGGTGAAAAAATGTCCGATTTTGCAAAGAAAGCCTTTGAAGACCAATGGATTGAAGCAGAAGATCGTCCTGGAAAAGCACCAGGAGGTTTTTGTACCGGATTCCCAGAAAGTGAAGAATCTCGTATTTTCATGACTTATTCCGGTACACCTTCTAATGTATCTACACTTGCCCATGAGCTTGGCCATGGATTTCACTCCTATGCCATGAGGGGAGTACATTATCTCAATCGCGGATATGCCATGAATGTCGCAGAAACTGCTTCGACTTTTGCTGAAATGATAGTCGCAGACGCAGCCGTGAAAAATGCTAAGGATGAAGAAGAAAAGCTGGCTTTGCTAGATGACAAAATTCAAAGAACGGTTGCTCTTTTAATGAACATCCATACCCGCTTTTTATTCGAGACACGTTTTTATGAAGAGAGAAAGCGCGGTCCAGTATCAGTGGAAACCTTAAATGAATTAATGGAAGGTGCACAGAAGGAAGCTTATTGTGATGCATTAGACGAATATCATCCATTATTCTGGGCATCTAAGCTTCATTTCTTTATTACGAGCGTACCATTTTATAATTTTCCATATACATTTGGCTATTTGTTCTCGCTGGGAATATATGCTCAGGCACTTGAGGAAGGTAAAGGATACGAAGAAAAGTACATTGCCTTATTAAGAGATACCGCTTCCATGACCGTTGAGGATTTGGCAGCCAAGCATTTAGAAGTGGATTTAGTTCAAAAAGATTTCTGGGAAAAAGCAGTCAAAATTTGTATTGATGATATTGAGGAATTCCTTCAATTAACGCAAAATAAATAAAGAAACAGCCCAGCAGAGTCTGCTGGGCTTTCCTTGTTACATCTTTCTAAGTTTAAATGGGCTAACCATCAGGAAAGATAAGATGATGATAATAAATAAAAATGTTTGGGCTGGTACGTATGGAATAGCTAAAAAGCTTAATGTCGCTAAGCAGCCTGCTGCCGTAATCGGTAAGCCTGTAAAATACCCGTTGCTTTCCGTAACATTGAAGCGAGCCAATCTAAAAGCACCACAACCGATATAAAAAACGGTGAAGAAAGATCCAGGACCGCCAAATTCATTTAAAATTCCTTGATATAGTAATAGTGCTGGCGCGACTCCAAATGATATAATATCACTCATGGAATCTAATTGTTTGCCTAGCTCTGATTCAATATTAAATTTTCTAGCCGCCATTCCATCAAAGCGATCAGCTAATGCAGCGATAAAAATTAATAGCAAGCTTAATCGTAAATTTCCTTCCATGGCAAAAATAATCGCAAAACCACCAAAAGATAAATTTGTTAATGTAATGACATTTGCAGTTTGGGACTTAAGTTTCTTAATTGTAGAATCAAAAACGTCTAATAAAAACATTTAACTCCACCACTCCTTTCAACAAGCCGGAAGAGAACACTATTTTTTTCATTGATCTATTATATTTAATATTAAGCTTTTTAAGAAGTTTCGTAAAGAGTATTTTTACACTTTTTGGGGGTCATGTAATGTTTAAGCAAGTATACCGTTTAATGATAGAACTTACCAATGGGAAATGGACATCTGTCATTTTACATCGTTTTGCCCGTTCCAAAATAAGCAGATTTGTTGTCCCTTCATTCGCGAAGATTTATAAATTAAATCAGGATGAAATGGAAAAATCACTACATGAATATCCAACACTTCATGATTTATTTATTCGAACACTTAGAAGCGATGCTCGATTAATTGATACACTCTCAAACTCGGTTGTAAGCCCTGTAGACGCCGTAATTGAGGATGTGGGATCCATTAATCAAACAAGTGAGATTTTGGTCAAAGGAAAGACATATTCCATTCAAGAAATGTTAGGAAGTCAAGAGTCAGTATATAAGTATTTAGATGGTACATATATGATTCTATATTTAAGCCCGAGTCATTATCATCGGATTCATAGTCCCGTAGAGGGAACAATTGTTAAACAGTGGACGCTTGGTTCTAAGTCATATCCAGTTAATAAATTGGGCTTAAAATATGGTGTTAGAACGTTAGCAAAAAATTATCGAATGATTACAGAAGTGGATACTGAATGGGGACATATTGCAATTGTGAAAGTAGGAGCAATGTTTGTAAACTCAATTGAAAAAACGCACACAGGTACGATGCTTAAAAAAGGTGGAGAAATGGCTTACTTTAGTTTCGGTTCCACGGTGGTATTATTGTTCCAAAAGGGCGTTTTTCAATTGGATTCCTCGATTCGAACACCAAAGGATATTAGGATTGGAGAAAAAATCGGGGTCATGGTCAAGGGAAACGGCGGCGCTTGAAAGGTGCCGTTTTTTTGAGGACAAAAGAAAAAGCCCTCGAGGGGCATAGGATATCAACTTAAGAAGAAATCTTCAATTTATTAAACAACGATCGACGATGGATTTCTGTCTCAATAAGATCAATAAACTCGGGACTGAGATTTAATTCTCTTGCTTTATAGTAGGATTCAATTAATAACTCATCTGACAGTTTACGCAAGCCAGAATGCACCTCCATATAAAAAATAATGTACTAAAGGATATAAATGAAGCATAAAATGGTAGGTTCAATTGGTGTACCCTAAATCTACCAAATTAACTTTAAATGGACAACCTTTCCAATTATTCACAATTAGCAGTGGATAACTTGTGATTAAATTGTTTATAAAGTATAAAAAAGTAACCGAAACAATGGGTATAATGTTAATAAAGTTATCCACAGGTGTGTAAAAGCTGAAATTTTGTCGAAAAATATTTTTTTATAATTATTTACAGCAAAAATGTCTGAGTTTAACAAATAATAAAAACATAACAGCTATAATAGTTTTATTTTGATACTAAGGGTAAAATTGGTTATGATGGTACAGATAAACAGATGAATTAATGAGGTGTAAGCTTAGTGTTAAAGAAATTTCTACCTGATGAACATGTAAAAAGCATATTAGATATTCATCCAGAGGATTTGAAAAAAAGAGGGATTAAGGGCATTATTACTGATTTGGATAATACTCTTGTGGAATGGGATCGACCAAATGCCACCCCTGAGTTAATAAAATGGTTCGAACAAATAAAAAAGCACAATATACTCGTTACGATTGTTTCTAATAATAATGAAATACGTGTAAAGGAATTCTCAGACCCATTACAAATTCCATTTATATTTCAAGCTCGTAAACCGTTGGTGCGCGCATTTAATAAGGCACTTTCCCAAATGGGAATCAAAAAGGAAGAAGCTGTCGTTATTGGTGACCAATTATTAACGGATGTTTTAGGTGGTAATCGCAGCGGATTTCATACCATTCTAGTGGTCCCTGTTGCGCAAACAGATGGATTTATTACTAAATTTAACCGCTTTGCTGAACGAAGAATATTGAATTGGTTCAGGAAAAAAGGCATGATTCAATGGGAGGATTAAAGTGTGAGCGAACAAGAGCAATACTTATGCATGGGTTGCGGGGTTAAGGTTCAAACTGAAAACCCTGCGGAATTAGGATATGCACCGTCATCAGCACTCGAAAAAGAAAGTATTATTTGTCAACGCTGTTTTCGATTAAAGCATTACAACGAGGTCCAGGATGTCAGTTTAACGGATGACGACTTCTTAAAAATTTTGAATGGAATTGGTCAGACGGATGCCTTGATTGTGATGATTGTTGATATTTTTGATTTTAATGGAAGTTGGCTGCCTGGATTACACCGATTTGTAGGAAATAACAAAATCTTGCTTGTTGGTAACAAGGTAGACCTATTGCCTAAATCAGTAAAACATAACAAATTGATAAATTGGATGAAACATGAATCAAAAGAGCTAGGGTTAAGACCGGAAGAAGTATTTTTAGTCAGTGCAGAAAAAGGGAAGTTCATTAGAGAAACGGCCGCTGCAATCGACGAAATGAGAAATGGAAAAGATGTCTATGTCGTAGGATGTACAAATGTAGGGAAATCTACTTTTATAAATAGAATTATTAAAGAGGTTACTGGAGAAGGAGATATTATTACTACATCACACTTTCCTGGAACTACATTAGACATCATAAAAATTCCACTTGAGGATGGAAAATCACTGATTGATTCACCTGGAATTATCAATCATCATCAGATGGCTCATTTTGTCGATAAGAATGATTTAAAGGTTATTACTCCTAAAAAAGAAATAAAGCCTAAAGTGTTTCAATTAAATGAGGGACAAACCTTATTTTTCGGGGGACTTGCACGATTTGATTTTATTAGTGGAGGCAGAAATTCATTTGTCTGCCATGTTTCAAATGAAATAAACATCCACCGGACAAAAACAGAAAATGCTGATGAACTATACAAAAACCATGTAGGGGAAATGTTAGCACCACCTCGGAAAGATGAATTAGAATCATTTCCTGAGTTGGTAAAACAAGAATTTATCATTAAAGATGCAAAGACGGACGTTGTATTTTCAGGACTTGGCTGGATAACAGTTAACGAGCCCGGAGTAAAAGTGGCCGCATACGTACCAAAAGGTGTACAAACCTTAATACGGAAATCTTTAATATAAGAGATAAGGTAAATGGGGGAGAAACAGGGTGAAAAAACTATTTGCGGTACTTGGAGATCCAATTGGTCATTCCATGTCGCCTGTCATGCTTAATGATATACTTTCATTTTATGTAATAGATGCTCACTATCATCCTTTTCACGTAAGCAGAGGGGATTTAGAAACAGCAGTTAAAGGTTTAAAGGCAATTGGTATTTCAGGCTTTAATATAACAATACCTCATAAAAGTGCCATCATCCCTTTTTTAGATGAAATTGATGAATTAGCCTTAAGTATTGGAGCCGTCAACACGGTTGTAAATGAAAACGGAAAATTTGTCGGCTATAATACGGATGGATATGGGTTTATAAAAGGATTAGAGCCCTATATTTCATCCTTTACTGACAAGAAAGTATTAGTTTTAGGTGCAGGTGGGGCGGCTAGAGCAATCTATTTCACAATGGCCAAAATGAACCCACAGACAATTGATATTGCGAATCGTACTGTCATTAAAGCACAAGAACTCATTGAATCATGTCCGTATGAAACAAACTCTAAAGCCTTAACTTTAGAGGAGGCGGAAATTCATTTGCATGAATATGATGTGGTTATTCAGACAACGATGATAGGGATGTACCCAAATATTAGCGAAATGCCCATTAGCCTGCGGAATTTAAGTTCCCAATCCCTGGTTTGTGATATTATTTACAACCCGTTAGAAACACAGTTATTAATCGAAGCAAGAAAAAAGGGCGCAACTGTCCAAAATGGAGTAGAAATGTTTGTTTATCAAGGGGCTCTTGCTTTTGAGAAATGGACAGGAATCTTTCCAGATGTAAAAAGAATGAGAGAAAATGTATTACAACAGCTTGGAGGCGTGAAATGTTAACAGGAAAACAAAAAAGATTTTTAAGGTCAAAAGCCCATCATTTAGATCCCATTTTTCAAGTAGGAAAAGGCGGAGTAAATGAAAATATGATCAAACAAGTGGCAGAAGCCTTAGAGGCGAGAGAACTTTTTAAAATAAGTGTTTTACAAAATTGTGAAGAAGATAAAAATGTGGTTGCACAGCAATTAGCCGAGGGTACAGGTGCTGATATTGTCCAAATTATTGGAAATACAATCGTCCTTTATAAAGAGTCGGTGGAAAAGAAACAAATTTCACTTCCATAGGAAGGAGGTTTCTTCATGACAAAGGTTGGGATTTTGGGAGGAACATTTGACCCGCCTCATTTTGGACATTTGTTAATAGCTAATGAGGTACTCTCTAAACTTAATCTAGATGAAATTTGGTTTATGCCGAACCAAGAGCCTCCTCATAAGAAGAAATCGGAATCGGTTGAAAATCAAGACCGCTTGCAAATGCTTGAACTTTCGATTAAAGGGAATCCGGCATTTAAAGTCGAAAAGATTGAGCTTGGAAGGTCTGGTCCTTCCTTCACTATCGATACCATGAAGTTATTAAACGAGCGATTTCCACATCATCAATTTTACTTCATTATTGGCGCAGACATGATAGAGTACCTGCCTAAATGGCATAAAATAGATGAGTTGATAGAGCTTGTCCAATTTGTTGGTGTTGAAAGACCTGAATACAGCCTGGAAACGGAGTATCCGATTACCTATGTGGATGTTCCAGCATTCGATGTTTCGTCAAGTATGATAAGAGAAAGAGTAGAACAAGGCATGACGATTCGCTATTTATTACCTGACCCGGTCATCGATTTTATTAGGGAGAAGCATTTATATGGAACGTGAAGAGGCATTAAAAATTGTAAAAGAACAGTTGACTGACCATAGATATCAGCATACATTAGGTGTCATGGAAACGGCTATTGCGTTAGCAGAACAATATGGTGCTGATGTAAAAAAAGCTGAAATAGCGGCAATTTTTCATGATTATGCAAAGTTTCGTCCTAAGGATGAAATGAGACAAATTATCTTGACTCAGAAATTCCCACAAGATTTACTACACTTTCATGCAGAGTTATGGCATGCGCCAGCAGGAGCCTATCTTGTAGAAATGGAAGCAGGCATAAACGATAGGCAAGTACTAGACGCTATTCGCTATCACACATCCGGAAGACCAGGAATGACTCTGCTGGAAAAAATAATCTACTTAGCAGATTATATTGAACCTGGCCGCCATTTTCCAGGTGTGGATGAAGTTAGAGCTTTAGCAAGAGAAAATTTAAACAGTGCGTTAATACAAGCAGTAAAAAATACCATACTATTCTTAATGAAAAAGAACCAACCGGTTTATCCGGAAAGCTTTCAAACATATAATGATCTCGTATTGAGACAGGAGGATGATTAATGACTAATCAAGAGTTATTAAAAATTGCCGTAAAGGCTGCAGATGATAAAAGAGCTGAGGATATTCTAGCACTCAATATGCAGGGTATCTCCTTAATTGCCGATTATTTTATAATTTGTCATGGGAACTCTGACAAACAAGTACAGGCGATTGCAAGGGAAATTAAAGAAAAAGCTGAAGAAAGCGGATATAATGTGCGAAGAATGGAAGGCTTTGATGAAGCTACATGGATCCTCATTGACCTTGGAGATGTTGTTGCACATGTTTTCCACCGTGATGAAAGAAGTTATTACAAGTTGGAACGGTTATGGGGAGATGCTCCATTAGAGGATATTCGTAGTGAGTTAACGACATGAGTTACGAACAGTTTGCCTATCTTTATGACGAGCTCATGCAAGATGCTCCTTATGAGGAATGGGTTAAATTTGTAAAAGCTAAATTGCAGAAATATCAAGTAGATGGTAAAAATTTACTTGATTTGGCATGCGGTACTGGCGAGCTCTCCGTTCGATTTGCTAAGGAGGGCTTTTCCGTTACCGGTGTAGATTTATCAGCAGACATGCTTGCAGTTGCACAGGCAAAAGCACAGGAAGAGGGACTGTCTATCCCTTTTTTTGAGCAAGATATGGCAAATTTAGAAGGTCACGGAGAATTCGATATAATCGGTATTTTTTGTGATTCATTAAATTATTTAAAATCAGACGATGATGTAATACATACCTTTTCTAGTGCTTATGAACACCTAAAGGATGAAGGTCTATTCTTGTTTGATGTCCATTCTGTTTATAAAATTTCTCAGGGTTTTATCAACCAAACCTTTGCGTTAGCAGATGATGATGTATCCTACATTTGGAATAGCTTTGCCGGTGAAGAGACAAATAGTGTTGAACATGAACTAAGTTTCTTTGTCTTCGATGAACAGACTGGCAAATATGATCGATTTGATGAGGTTCATTTCCAAAGAACATACCCTGTCGGGCAGTATTCTGATTGGTTAGAAAACGCTGGCTTCGAAATCCTCGAAATCAATGCCGATTTTGAAGATAGTGAACCAAAGCATCAGTCAGAAAGAATATTTTTCATAGCAAGGAAAAAGCCATCTTTTTAAAAAAAGATGGCTCCAGATTGTCGAGAAAGGGTATCTTTCTCGGCAATTTTTTATTTAAACAAAGACTAACCTACGATTTTTTGAAAAATTCCTGCCTGCTCAATGGCCTGTTGATTTCCGCTCCAGGTGCTTCGCTTTCCGCGGCCGTGCCGGGAAGCCTCCTCGGCGCTGAAGCGCCTGCGGGGTCTCCCCTGCCCCGTACTCCCGCAGGAGTCTTCGCACCTTCCGCTCCAATCAACAGGGGTGCATTAACTTAGAATTACCACACACTTTTTCCAGCCTAGACAAGTGTGTAGCAATCTTTTTATATTTTGGCATGCTGCGGTGAGTAACACTTGCTCACTCGCATTATGCAATCCCCGTAACCTACAATAGCGAAGCCTCATGCAGTTCTTTTGAATCTGCGAAGCTTCGCTCTACTTTTTCCTTTCTAAATTTATAAAGTACTTTCCTGATTTTGAAAGCCGGTTAATTCTTACCTTTTCCTTATGCTCTTCCAAAGTCTCCTTTTCTGTAAGATTGGTGCCATTATCAATATAGGTAGCAAGGAGTGGATTGGAGCGAAAGGTGCTTGACTCCTGCGGGATGTAGAGGAAAGGTCGAGACCCCACAGACGCGCAGCGTCGAGGAGGCTCGACTTCCTCCCCGCGGAAAGCAAGCACCTGTAGCGGAAAGGAACGGTCCATTTGTATACAAAAAACAACATTCTATAAGAAAAGAGCCAAAATAAAAGACTGTCGAGAGTTTCTCGACAGCCTGAGCCATCTTTTTAAAAAAAGATGGCTTTTTGTTGAAAAAATTAAAGGAATTTGACTTTTCTTAGCGAATTAATGCTTATAGAATTGCGAATTAACTTTTTCAAGGTCTTCATTAAATTTTGCATGGGTTGCTTGGAAAATGTGTTCGAAGATTTCTCCAAGCTCTTCCTCCATCACCTTAATGCCCTCACCAGTAATACCGCCCTTAACACAAACCTTTTCTTGTAATGAAGGTAATGTATAATGCCCTTGTTTTATTAACTCTCCTAGTCCTATAATCATCTCACTAGCCATTACCGTTGCTGTCTCTTGATCGATCTCAGTTTCTTTTACAGCTGCAAGAATAAAACGTTGCAGAAGATAACTGAAAAATGCTGGACCACAGCTAACGATATCAGAAGCAACTCTTGTTATTTTCTCATCAATTGTTACTGGAACCGAAATCTTCGCGAACAAACTCTCTACTTTTGTTTTCCAATTCTCACTGCAATGACCCCCATACGTAATGAGAGAGACTCCCGCTAATGCACGATTTGTAATGCTCGGAATAACCCTGACCACTGAACAAGTTGTCTTCTCCTCAAGAAGGTTTGTATCGATAGGACTTGTGATGGAAATGATACATTTTCTATTATTCAAATGTGGATTAATCTCATTAAGTATTTTATAGACATCCAAAGGTTTAACACAAATAAACACTAAATCGGATTGAGATGCCACTTCAGCTGCATTTTCCCCAACCCTGATCCCTCTATATTTATCTTTAAGCAGCATCGCTTTTGTTTTTGATCTATTTGTAATAACCATTGAAGAAGGGGAAACTGCTTTTCCATCGATTAAAGCCTCGACCAAAATTGTCCCCATATTACCGGTACCAATGATACCAATTTTCATTATTCCGACCCTCCTTCGCATGCAGATTCTCTAATAACAATATGAAATTAGCTAGTGAAATATACCAATAGAAAGGGTGGATTCAATTTGAAGGATTGGATAAATGAGCATAAGCTTTATATCATTATTGCGGCCATTCTAGCCTTAGGAGCCATTTATTATGTCTTAGAGGAAAGTAAATCTGTTGTGAGTAATGTAGAAAATTTTGTTCCACCAGAAGTAAAGGACGAGAATGAAATCCAAAAAACTCAAAACCAGACTGAGGAAGTTGCTATTATAATAGTGGATGTAAAGGGGCAGGTGAAAATGCCAGGGGTGTATTCATCTAAACAGGGAGAAAGGGTGATAGATGTAATACAACGAGCTGGAGGACTAACTGAAAACGCAGATGAAAGCAAAGTGAATTTTGCAGAGCATGTTCAAGATGCTATGGTTATTTATATTCCTGCAATGGGAGAGGAAGGGATTCCCGTTGCGGCGGGAACAACAGGGACACTTCCGCACACGGACGGTGGATCAACAAACCAAGCAAAAATTAATCTCAATAAGGCAGATATAAATGAATTGCAAAACTTACCTGGAATTGGTCCTTCAAAAGCCACTGCCATAATCGAATATAGAGAAACAAATGGGTTGTTTAAAAGTGTTGAAGATTTGAAAAATATTAGCGGGATTGGTGATAAAACATTTGAAAAACTAAAAGATCTAATTGTTGTTCAATAAGAATTATAATTGACCTATTAAAGACTTCGATATTACACTAAAGAGAGAAATAAATCGAATTTTGGAGGAGTTGGAGAAGTGGAACGCATTTCATGGGATCAATATTTTATGGCGCAAAGCCATTTGCTGGCATTAAGAAGTACTTGCACTAGGTTAACAGTGGGAGCAACGATCGTTCGAGATAAGAGAATTATTGCAGGCGGCTACAACGGGTCAATTGCGGGTGGAGACCATTGTATTGATAAAGGCTGCTATGTCATCGATAATCATTGTGTTAGGACGATTCATGCCGAAATGAATGCCCTCCTGCAATGTGCTAAATTTGGTGTACCTACAGCAGATTCAGAGATTTATGTTACTCATTTCCCATGCCTGCAGTGCTGTAAAGCGATAATACAAGCTGGGATTAAAACAGTCTATTATGCAGAGGATTATAAAAACCATCCCCACGCAGTGGAATTATTTCAGCAAGCAAGTGTAAAAACAGAAAAGGTTGAACTTAAAGAGTCTGTGATTGATTTTCGTAAAATAAGTCAATAATCCTCAAAACTAACGCCGGTTACCCGGCGTTAAATACATCCCCGGATTAATGGAGATAACCTCATGAACGGTAAATATTTCTATTTTGCGATTACTGCCATATTAGGTGTATTAACTTCCCTTTTCTTTTTTCTGCCTTCTGTACTTTGTTCAATTATTTACTTTTATCTCCTCTACAGGTATAAAAGGTATACAAAATTACAATTGGTCCTCCTCACCTGCCTTTTTCTTCTCTTTTTCATCACCGGTAAACATACAATCATAAATAATAAAACCAACCTGCCAGATTCCCTTACAACCTTTTATCTAGAATATACGGAAAATACAAAGCTTGATGGTGATTTGCTTCAGGTTAGAGCAATTGACCTAAAGAATAAGGAAAGGCTTTTAATACGCTATAAAATTAAATCGGAGGAAGAAAAAGATACTCTAAAAGGCACCAATTTTTATGGACGTGTTTGTTATGTTAAAGGGGTATTAACAGACCCATCTATTGCTAAAAATCCCAATGCTTTTAACTACCGTAAATATTTAGCCAGTAAAAAAGTATATTATGTACTTGAAATAGAAAATAACCCCCTAAATCAATGTGCTGAAGTTAAATCAACTCCATTAACCCTGATTAAAGAAGTGCGATTTACTGGCATTCACTATTTGGAAAAACACTTTCCTCCAGAAATTGCTTCGCTGTCAGCTGCCTTAATATTTGGCGATAGAAGTATGTTTGACCCTGAAGTCCTATTGAATTATCAAAAAACCGGCATTGTTCATTTACTGGCAATTTCGGGCCTTCATGTTTCCTTGTTAATTGGAATGGTTTTTTATTTAGGAATTAGAATTGGTTTGACTAGGCAATTCATGACGAATTTTCTTCTGATCATTTTGCCGATATATGCCATTCTAACAGGTGCTTCTCCCTCGGTAATTCGCGCAGTTCTAACGCTCTTCCTTATTTTATCTATTATAAAATGGAACAAACAAATCAAATTGTCACCCATTGATGCCATAAGCCTTACATTAATGATTTATGTGTTTTTTTCTCCTTTAATTATCTTAGATGCCGGCTTTCAGCTATCTTTTTCAGTAAGTTATGCCATTATTTTATCACTCAGAATTTTACCAAGGTACCAACAAATTATCACAGCGATGATTGCTATATCCATTATCGCTCAGCTCGCAGCATTACCGATTTTACTTTATCATTTTTTTGAAATCTCCTTTATTAGCATTGCAGCCAATCTTCTTTATATCCCGCTTTTCTCGTTTTTATTTCTCCCAGGATTATATATCCTTTTTCTTATTCAAATTGTTTTTGGTGATAGTCCATCCATTCTCATAGCCCTATTTATGAAAATCATTACTTTAGCAAATGGAATAATTGACTATCTAGCAGACCTATCTTTCGCACAGCTTGTCACGGGAAGGCCAAACTTAATGATCTTTACTATTTATGTGGTGATCATCTTCTTTATTTTTCTATTATGGGAAGCGGGTTTTCAACAAAGGAGGAAACAAAAGGCTATTTATTTAGCGATTGCCTTAGTTACGTTTCAGACCGTATTTAATTGGGCAAATCCATTTGGTGAAGTCACTATGATAGATGTTGGACAGGGCGATAGTATTTTGATTCATTACCCCTTTGGTAAAGGTACTTATTTAATTGATACAGGGGGAACGATTCAATTTGAAGAGGAAGAGTGGAAAAAGGCAGCAAAACCATATGAAGTCGGAAGAGATGTGGTAGTCCCTTATTTAAAAGGAAAGGGTATTACAAAAATAGATAAACTCATTCTTACACATGGTGATACCGATCATATTGGCGGAACTCTTGCCGTTTTAAAGGATATAAAAGTGAAACAAATATTAATGCCCTCAGTTGCTGAACCTTCAAAATCTGAAATAAATATCATTCAGGAGGCAAATAAAAGACAAATTCAGGTTGTTAAGGTGGCTGAAGGGAGCCAATGGAAAAATGGTAAAAGTTTATTCTATGTTCTAAGTCCTGAAAAAAATTATCAAGGTGAACGAAATAGTGGTTCAATTGCGATTATCGCAAATATAGGAGGGCTTAACTGGTTTTTTGGCGGAGATCTCGACCAGGAGGGAGAAGAAAAGATTATTGAGAAATATCCTAATTTACATATTGATGTACTGAAGGCAGGACATCATGGCAGTAAAACCTCGACGAGTGAGAAATTTATAAATAAAATTAAACCCTCTATTGCCTTAATTTCAGTTGGTGAACGTAATCGTTATGGCCATCCTCATAACGAAGTCTTAGAGCAGCTCTCGAATACAACTATATACCGAACTGATAACCAAGGTGCCATCACCTATAGGTTTTATAAGGACAGTGGAACCTTTTCTGCCTATTTACATAAGATAAAGCAATAACATCTCCAAAAACGAAAAAGAGACTGCAGGATTGCAGCCTCCAACAAATTAATTATGTAGCATTACATTAGGATCCGACAACTTTAATAACTGTAGCAATAATAAACATTGTAGCAAAAAAACCAAAAGAAACAACAAAGCCTATCCCAGAATCGATTGCGTCATTACCTTTACTTTGCACATTCTTTTCAAATTCATTCACAATATACCCCTCCTATTTCACATAATAGTATAAGCGATTTAACTTCAAAAATCCAGTATACATTCAATATCTGCTTCCTCTATTGACAAGAGTTGACACAAATACTTTATCCCAAAAAGGTGACACTAAATTTACACAAGGAACTCCGCCAGGCAATTAAAAGATCCTAGGGCATTAATTGCGGGCGTTCATTATAGATCGGGAATTGGCGCTTTTTACGGAAGCCGTCAATTCCCTTTTAACACTTGTCAAATCGTCCAAGCTTCATTACGATAGAGAATGGAACGTAAATTGAAGGGGAGCTTGGATAATGGTATTAGAAGTTTGGAAACAAATTAAACAACGGGAAATTGCTCCCATTTATTTATTATATGGTACAGAGACTTTTTTAATCAATGAAACGAAACAATTGCTGCTAAATCAGGTTTTAGATGAAGAAGAAAAGGACTTTAATTTTACCGCGTATGATTTAGAAGAAACACCTATCGAAACGGCGTTAGAGGATGCAGAAACCTTCCCTTTTTTAGGTGAAAAAAAGGTGATATTTTTACATAATCCCAAGTTTTTAACTGCTGAAAAGACAAAAGAAAAAATTGACCATAATATCTCCAGATTTGAAATGTATATTAAAGAACCTGCTCCCTATACAATCTTGGTTATCTCGGCTCCGTATGAAAAACTTGATGAACGAAAAAAGATTACCAAAGAGCTAAAAAGAAGTGCTGTCACAGTAGAAGCAAAAAAGTTGAACGAGCATGACTTGAAAAATTGGGTAAAGGAAAGAGCAAAAGTACAGGGCATTGTTTTTGATCATGATGCACTCGAACTCTTGATTACACTTGTAGGTACGAATATGTTTATGATTACAAGTGAAGTGGATAAATTAGCGTTGTATGCTGCTGAGGAAAAACAAATTAATGCCACAATGGTTGAAAAATTAGTTTCGAGATCTCTGGAGCAAAATATTTTTACCTTAATTGAAAAAGTAGTCCAAAGAAGACCGGAAGACGCACTAAGAATTTATTATGATTTATTAAAGCAAAACGAGGAACCGATTAAGATATTAGCACTGCTTGCAGGGCAATTCAGGCTTATTTATCAGGTAAAAGAGCTTTCGAGAAGAGGGTATGGACAACAGCAAATGGCTGGTTTTTTGAAAACTCATCCCTTCCGAGTAAAGCTTGCTGCAGGACAAGCCAATCAATTTACGGATGAAGAATTGACCAACCTAATAGGGATGCTGGCAAATGCTGACCATCAAATGAAAACGGGAGGCATGAATAAATCATTACTAATAGAATTGTTGTTATTTAAAATAAAACGTTAAAACAAAAAAACGATTCCAAATAGGAATCGTTTTTTCATGCGCTCTTATTATAGAGAGTTAGCTTTTTTAGCAAGACGTGATTTTTTACGAGCAGCAGCATTTTTATGGATAAGTCCTTTAGCAGCAGCCTTGTCTAGTTTGCTAGCAGCAGTTGAGAATGCTTCTTTAGCAGCAGGAGCATCGTTAAGAGTAACAGCAGCTTCTACTTTCTTAACAGCAGTACGCATTGCAGATTTAGCAGTTGTATTTTGAGCATTACGAGCTTCGCTTGTTTTTACACGCTTAATAGCAGATTTAATGTTAGGCATTACTTTCACCTCCTACAAAGAATCGAGACTATATGAACTCGACTTTACCTTCATTCACAATTAATCAGAACAAGTGATATTTTATCAAAACAAACCCTAGATTGCAATACTAGATTATTTTCATATAAGAATAAACTTGAATGTTTTAGCGAAAAAGGGGCAAAAATAGGAAATAGTTTCTATTTAGAATTTAAAGATGGGAGCGCGACATGATGCAGGAGAACTTAAATACCAATATAGACTTAAGTCAGTACTCAATTCGAACGGATTTAGCGATTGAAGCAAGAGAAATGGTTATTGCTGATAGGGAAGGGACAGTCAATCAAGCGGAGAACATCTCACAAATTGAAGGGGTCATCATAAAAGAAAAAGATGTAGATGATATAAAAATATCATTAGTTGAGGTCACAGAAGAAGGCGGAAATCAACTAGGTAAAAAAGCTGGACGTTATTTAACACTTGAAGTACAAGGGATTAGGCAGCAGGATACACCGTTGCAACAAAAAGTTGAGGGGATTTTTGCAAAAGAATTCGCGCACTTTCTAGAAGGCACAGGGATTAAAAAAGATGCAACTTGTCTTGTTGTTGGCCTGGGAAATTGGAATGTGACTCCTGATGCACTTGGACCGATGGTTTGTGAGAACCTACTTATTACCAGACACTTGTTCCAATTACAGCCAGAGAGTGTAGAAGAAGGATATCGTCCAGTTAGTTCTTTAGTTCCTGGGGTAATGGGATTAACAGGAATTGAGACGAGCGATATTATTTTTGGAGTAGTGGAAAAAACAAAGCCTGATTTTGTTATAGCTATTGATGCATTAGCAGCTAGATCAATTGAAAGAGTCAATTCTACCATCCAAGTCTCTGATACAGGTATTCATCCAGGGTCAGGTGTAGGGAATAAAAGAAAAGAATTAAGCAAAGAAACATTGGGAGTGCCTGTAATAGCTATCGGAGTTCCGACTGTTGTTGACGCCGTTTCAATTACGAGTGACACGATCGATTATATCCTGAAGCATTTTGGTAAGGAGCTTAAGGAAGGAAATCGTCCTTCAAGAGCCCTCGCACCCGCGGGTATGACGTTTGGGAAGCGAAAAAAACTTACCGAAGATGATCTTCCGGAAGAAAAACACCGTAAGACCTTCTTAGGGATGATTGGAACTTTAGAAGAGGAAGAAAAACGTAAATTAATCTACGAGGTTCTATCCCCTCTTGGACATAATCTAATGGTCACTCCAAAAGAAGTGGATGTATTTATTGAAGATATGGCTAACCTTATTGCAAGCGGCTTGAATGCTTCTCTCCACAGTAACGTCGATCAAGGGAATGCAGGTTACTATACACGTTAATGTTCTTTTAACCACCTCTTAATTGTGAATTATGGTTCTAGCAATTCTAGTAATGTCATAAGTATTTACTAGAATCAAATTGAGAGGTGGAACCATGAAATCTACTAGGAATTCTGGATTGTTTTTGACGGTGCAAGGGACGAATCTTATAAAAGTAACCTCTTTTATCTTATTGTTTATGGTATTGGTGTTTTCCATCAGTGGGTTGTTAACATCATTAAAGCCCCAATTCCGACCTATGTCTAACTCTGTAAATACAGCAGCGAATCAAGTTAATGGGAAAATGCTCTATCAACTAATGGCATGGGAGAATCATCATTTCCTGTCCATTGAAGATAATTTAACAGCAAGCCCTAAGTTAACCAACTTAATTTTTAAGCTTTCGAGCAATATTAATTTAAACGACCCTAGAAGTCTTTTAGGCAGGGAACTACCCGGATTTTTTCAGTTTGACGGAAAAATTGTTGTCGCCGGTGAAGGTTCCAACTATACCAATATGCCAATGGAATCAGCACCACCAATAGAAATTATGCAAGCAGAGCGCGAGGCTTCATTGCAGAACTTAGAAGGAATTGATCAAGGCGACAGCGGTGGTGAAAAGCCTTCACCGTCACTTACGACAGGTGAAAAGAAGGTCGTACATCTCTACTTTACACATAATCGCGAGTCCTATCTCCCTTATCTGCAAGGAGTCACCGATCCTGACCTGGCGTATCATTCTCAATTAAATGTAACGAAAATAGGCGATAAATTAAAAGAAAGCCTAGAGGCTAGAGGGATTGGAACATCGGTTGATAAAACAGATATAATGGGGACAGTCAAGATGCCAGTTACTTATCGAAAATCAGGTGAATTGGTTCAGACTGCAATGGCACAAAACCGTGAAATACAATATTTAATCGACATCCACCGGGATGCACGCCGGAAGGATAAAACTACACCAATAATAAATGGACAAGCCTATGCACAGTTGGTTTTTGTAGTAGGTGGAAACAACCCTAACCATGAAAAAAATGAAAAGTTAGCCACAGATCTCCATAATCTTTTACAAGAGAAATATAAAGGGATCAGTTGGGGAGTTTTGAAAAAAGCAGGCGCGGGCTCAAATGGAGTATATAATCAAAATCTTTCTGAGAATGCCTTATTAATTGAATTTGGCGGCGTCGACAATACATTTGAAGAGATAAATCGTTCAGCTGAGGCACTAGCCGATGTTTTCAGTGAATATTTCTGGCAGGCAGAAAAAGTGAATGCTGAACCTTCCACGGATAAACAATAGAGGTAAAGGAGCATGTCATATGAAAATGTTCATGCTAAAGTTTTTCTGTATCCTGGCGCTGATGTTTATTTCGGTCTTAGCTGGGATGCAATTGGCTAATGACGGTATTCATAAGATGAAAGGCTACGATGACCCGAATTTTCAAAATGCTGTTGCAATAAATGACAATGGTGAACAAGTTAAGGCAACTTTTTTGGGAAATGAAATATCGTCTCATGATCTAAACGAAAAGAAAAAGAAGCTTGAGGAAATAAGTGCCTTTAATCTATTTTCCTCGATGGGAAAGAAGATTTCACAAGGTGTCTCTAATGCTTCAGAAAAACTGATTAATCTAATAACAAAATAAATATTCCTAGCGGATCCTTCTCTTGGATGCCGCTTTTTTTTTGTTGTTTCAGTTTTAATTGAATCTTATTTCCCGTACTGATATAATCAAAAATAGTGTAATTGTGCGAGTTATAGTAGGAGTGAAACACATGAATAGAGAAGAAAAATTAAAAAGACAGTCTAAGATAAGAAATTTCTCGATTATTGCCCATATTGACCACGGGAAATCAACATTAGCAGATCGTATTTTAGAAAAAACCAATGCATTATCATCCCGTGAAATGAAGGCTCAGCTTCTAGATTCGATGGATTTAGAAAGAGAACGCGGGATTACGATTAAGTTAAATGCCGTACAATTAAAATACAAAGCAAAAGATGGTGAAGAATATACTTTCCATCTTATTGATACACCTGGGCACGTCGATTTTACCTATGAGGTTTCTCGAAGTTTGGCTGCCTGTGAGGGTGCAATTTTAGTTGTTGATGCCGCACAAGGAATTGAAGCGCAAACCTTGGCGAACGTTTACCTTGCTTTAGATAATAACCTTGAAATTTTACCGGTTATCAATAAAATCGACTTACCAAGTGCTGAGCCTGAAAGAGTCCGTAATGAAATCGAAGAGGTGATTGGACTTGATGCTTCTGAAGCGGTTTTAGCGTCTGCTAAAGCGGGAATTGGGATTGAGGACATCCTAGAACAGGTAGTGAAATCTGTTCCTGCACCAACTGGTGACCCTGATGCTCCATTAAAAGCACTAATTTTTGATTCCCTTTATGATGCTTATCGCGGTGTCGTTGCTTACATTCGTGTGGTAGAAGGAAGCGTAAAAGTTGGCGATAAAATTAAAATGATGGCTACTGGTGCAGAATTTGAAGTGAATGAAGTTGGAGTATTTACACCAAAATCATTGCTCCTAGATGAACTTACAGTTGGTGATGTTGGGTTCCTTTCAGCATCGATTAAAAATGTTGGCGATACACGTGTCGGTGATACGATTACGAACGCTAAAAACGGTGCGACAGAAGCACTGCCAGGTTACCGTAAGTTAAACCCAATGGTGTATTGTGGCTTGTATCCAATCGATACGGCAAAATTCAATGATTTACGTGAAGCACTAGAGAAACTGCAATTAAACGATTCTGCGCTTCAATTTGAGCCTGAAACATCTCAAGCCCTGGGTTTTGGTTTTCGCTGTGGATTCTTAGGACTACTTCATATGGAGATTATTCAAGAGCGAATTGAGCGTGAATTCAAGATTGATTTGATTACAACAGCACCGAGTGTTATCTATGATGTACACATGACAAATGGCACTCAAATAAAAGTGGATAACCCTTCAAATCTTCCGGATCCACAGAAAATTGACCATGTTGAAGAGCCTTACGTAAAAGCAACGATGATGGCTCCAAATGAATATGTCGGTGCGATTATGGAGCTGTGTCAGCAAAAGCGTGGTATGTTTATTAATATGGATTACCAAGGTGAAAACCGTGTAAGCATTATTTATGAAATTCCGTTAGCAGAAATTGTTTACGATTTCTTTGATCAACTTAAATCTAGCACCCGAGGCTATGCATCATTTGATTATGAGTTAATTGGCTATAAACCGTCTAGCTTGGTTAAGATGGATATATTGTTAAACGCTGAAAAGGTGGATGCCTTAAGCTTTATCGTTCATAAAGATTTTGCCTATGAACGCGGCAAAGTCATTGTTGAGAAGCTAAAGGAATTAATCCCAAGGCAGCAATTCGAAGTTCCTGTCCAAGCGGCTATTGGTCAAAAAATTGTTGCTCGTTCAACCATTAAATCCATGGGTAAAAACGTATTGGCTAAATGTTATGGGGGAGATATCTCTCGTAAACGAAAGCTGCTCGAGAAACAAAAAGAAGGTAAAAAACGGATGAAACAGGTTGGTTCTGTAGAGGTCCCACAAGAAGCCTTCATGGCTGTTCTAAAAATGGATGATAATAATACAAAAAAATAAAAAATGAAACGGGAGGTTGGGATGTCTATTTATAGGCGAAATCCAGCCTCTTTTTACTAGAAAAATATGTCTAGCTGCAGCGCCTAGGGGCTCTAAGGTCTAAGTCAATCCGTCAGAAAGGTTAATGAACAACCTTCCCGCCGGCTCGTCTAGACTCACGCCCCGAGGAAAAAATGAACTTCTTTTTTCCCTGAGCAAGGCGCTCCCGCTTTTCCAGGAAGGTGAAAGTATGATTAAAGCTGCTTATCTCCATATACCCTTTTGTGAGCACATTTGCCATTACTGTGATTTTAATAAAGTATTTCTTAAAGGGCAGCCGGTGGATGAATATTTGCAGGCACTTGAGCAGGAAATGCTCCTAACATTAAACAAATATCCAACTGAAAAACTGCAAACCATTTTTGTGGGCGGTGGGACACCGACCTCCCTAAATGAAAAGCAGCTTGAAAGGTTTTGCGAAAGTATAACCCGGAACTTACCAATGAGTAGAAATGTTGAATTTACTTTTGAAGCAAATCCAGGTGATTTAACAATAGAAAAGTTACAAATATTAAAAGATGCAGGTGTAAACCGCCTTAGTCTCGGTGTTCAAACCTTTAATGATGACTTGTTAGAGAAAATTGGCCGTGTACATCGGGCAAAAGATGTTTACCAAACAGTAGACAATGCCAAGTCAATTGGTTTTGATAACATCAGTATTGATTTAATCTTCAGTTTGCCAACACAAACGATTAACGATTTTATGGAGTCATTAGCACAAGCCTTTACTCTAGATATTCAACATTACTCTGCGTATTCATTAATTATTGAACCAAAGACCGTTTTTTACAATCTCTTGCAAAAAGGCAAACTGCCACAACCTGGAGAAGATACGGAAGCAGCAATGTATGAACTGCTTATGGAGCAAATGGAAAAGCACAGATTTAATCAATATGAAATTAGTAATTTTTCAAAGCCTGGCTATGAAAGCAAGCATAACCTAACATACTGGAATAACGATTACTATTATGGGTTCGGAGCAGGTGCTCACAGCTATGTGAATGGCTGGAGACGCTCGAATGCAGGACCATTGAAAAAATATATGGAACTAATTGATAGCGGGAACCTCCCTATCTTTCAGGAACACCAAACTTCAAAAGCAGAACAAATAGAAGAAGAAATGTTTTTAGGTCTGCGAAAAACAGATGGAGTATCAATATCCCATTTCATCGAAAAATTTGATATTGACCCGCTGAAAATATTTGAAAATGAGATTTCTGATTTGATTGCAAAAAAATGGATAGAAGTAAAAAAAGATAATATATATTTAACAAAAAAGGGGAGGCTTTTAGGCAATGAGGTCTTTCAATCATTTTTAGGGGTTACGAACGAACTGCTATCTTAGGTGGCTTTCAATTTCTTAATACCAAATGATTGACACCGTCCCCCTATTTTTGATAATTTATTAATATAATTAGCACTCGACATCAATGAGTGCTAACAGAGGTGATGAAAGGTGTTAACAGATCGTCAATTATTGATTCTTCAGGTTATTGTTGATGATTTTATTCGGTCTGCACAACCTGTCGGCTCAAGGAGTTTGTCGAAAAAGGATGAAATTTCATTTAGTTCTGCGACTATTCGTAATGAAATGTCTGATCTTGAGGAATTAGGCTATATTGAAAAAACGCATACTTCTTCTGGTCGTGTTCCATCTGAAAAAGGCTATCGGTATTATGTAGACCATTTGCTGTCGCCTCAAGCATTAAACAAGCAGGATATTACGATTATCCAATCAATTTTCGCCGAGAAGATTTTCGAGTTTGAAAAAATCATTCAAAAATCAGCGAAAATCTTATCCGAGTTAACCAATTATACTTCTATCGTTTTAGGCCCTGCTGCCAGCTTCAATAAACTTAAAAGGATTCAAATCATCCCTTTAAACAAGGAAACCGCTGTTGCGATCTTTGTAACTGATTCTGGACATGTTGAAAACAGAACGTTTTATTTGCCTCCTTCAGTTGATGCAAGTGATTTGGAAAAAACGGTCAACATCTTAAATGAGCGTTTGACTGGGGTAGCTCTAGAAGATCTAAACGATAAAATCTACAAAGAAGTAGCCATGTTACTAAGACAGCATATTCGCAATTATGATTTAATGCTGCATACGATTGCAGATTCGCTAAAAATGCCTGCTAACGAAAAGCTCTTCTTTGGTGGGAAAACAAATATGTTAAGCCAGCCAGAGTTTCATGATATCAATAAAATTCGTAGTCTTTTACAAATGATTGATCACGAAGAGTGGATTTATCCTTTGATTAAAAATGAATCAGCTGGTATAAATGTTAAAATTGGCAGAGAAAACAATAATAGCGCTATGGAAAATTGCAGCCTTATAACCGCCACCTATTCGGTTGGAGCAGAAAAGTTGGGTACGATTGCCATTCTTGGGCCAACTAGAATGGAATATTCCCGAGTAATTAGCTTGCTGCAGTTTTTAAGCAAGGATTTAACCTCAGTGTTAACGAACCTGTATCAAAAATATTAGGGGTGGAAATATTGAGTAAGGGTGAAAATACTGCGTATTTCAACTAAGTGAAATACACTTTTTTCACCACCTTTTCATGGAAATAACTTTAAATAATAAATGTTTAACAATCCTTTAAGGAGGTGAGTAAGTTGACAAAAGAAAAGAACAACACTCTAAATGAGGAAGTTGAATCTGAATTGAATGAACATGCGGAACTTACCAATGAGGAAGCTGAAATGGTTTTTGCTGAAGCAGAGGATTCAAAGGTAGATTCAAAGGAAATAGACTATTCTGCTGAGATACAAACGTTAACCAGTAAATTAGAAGAAGCAGATAATCGTTACTTACGTTTACAAGCAGATTTTGATAACTTCCGCCGTCGTACTCGATTAGATATCGAGGCGGGTGAGAAATATAGAGCACAAAAGTTAGCAATTGAACTGCTTCCTGCGTTGGACAATTTTGAAAGAGCTTTGAATATAGAAGCAGATAATGAGCAGTCAAAATCGTTGCTACAGGGTATGGAAATGGTGTATCGCGGATTAGTAGAAGCTTTGAAAAATGAAGGCGTTGAAGCGATAGAAGCAGTTGGAAAAGAATTCGATCCTAATTTCCATCAGGCGGTTATGACTGGTGAAGATGAAAATTATGGCTCGAATATTGTGATTGAAGAATTCCAAAAGGGTTACATGTTAAAGGATCGGGTTATCCGTCCGTCGATGGTAAAAGTAAATCAATAAGACCTACATATTGGGTATAGGAGGAAAAGGAAATGAGTAAAATTATCGGTATTGACCTTGGTACAACAAACTCATGTGTCGCTGTTCTCGAAGGCGGCGAACCAAAGGTAATTCCAAATCCAGAAGGAAACCGCACAACTCCATCTGTTGTGGCATTTAAAAATGGTGAACGTCAAGTAGGGGAAGTGGCAAAGCGTCAAGCAATCACAAATCCTAATACGATTATGTCCATTAAACGCCATATGGGAACTGATTATAAAGTAGAAGCTGAAGGAAAAAATTATACTCCACAAGAAATGTCAGCAATTATCCTTCAATATCTAAAATCCTATGCTGAAGATTATCTTGGAGAGCCAGTAACAAAGGCGGTTATTACAGTACCAGCTTATTTCAATGATGCAGAGCGTCAAGCAACGAAAGATGCAGGTAGAATTGCTGGTTTAGAAGTTGAGCGTATTATCAATGAGCCGACTGCTGCGGCACTTGCATTTGGTCTAGATAAAACAGATCAAGACCAAACGGTTCTTGTTTACGACTTAGGCGGCGGTACTTTTGACGTATCGATTCTTGAACTTGGTGATGGAGTATTTGAAGTAAAATCAACTGCTGGGGATAATCGTCTTGGTGGTGATGATTTTGACCAAGTTATTATCGATTACTTAGTAGAACAATTCAAAAAAGAAAATGGTATCGACCTTTCTCAAGATAAAATGGCACTTCAGCGCTTAAAAGATGCTGCTGAAAAAGCGAAAAAGGATTTATCAGGTGTAACTTCTACACAAATTTCTTTACCTTTTATCACTGCTGGGGCGGCTGGTCCACTTCACCTTGAAGTAACGATGACACGTGCTAAATTTGATGAGCTTTCTGCTCACCTTGTTGAACGGACAATGGGACCAACTCGCCAAGCATTAAGTGATGCGGGTTTAACACCATCACAGCTAGATAAGGTTATTCTTGTTGGTGGTTCAACTCGTATTCCTGCAGTACAAGAAGCAATTAAAAAAGCAACTGGGCAAGAACCACACCGTGGAGTTAACCCTGATGAAGTAGTAGCAATGGGTGCTGCTATCCAAGGAGGCGTAATCACAGGTGATGTTAAAGATGTAGTATTACTTGACGTTACACCACTTTCACTTGGTATTGAAACAATGGGCGGCGTGTTCACAAAGTTAATTGACCGTAACACAACAATCCCAACTTCTAAATCACAAGTTTTCTCTACTGCTGCTGATAACCAAACAGCTGTTGATATCCATGTTCTTCAAGGGGAACGTCCAATGGCGAACCTTAATAAGACATTAGGACGCTTCCAACTATCAGATATTCCACCGGCACCACGTGGAATTCCGCAAGTTGAAGTAACGTTTGATATCGATAAAAACGGTATTGTTAATGTACGTGCTAAAGATCTTGGCACAAATAAAGAGCAGCAAATTACAATCAAATCTTCAACTGGTCTTTCTGATGAAGAAATTCAAAAAATGGTCAGAGAAGCAGAAGAAAACGCAGAAGCTGACAAACAGCGTAAAGAAGAAGTGGAACTTCGCAATGAAGCAGACCAACTAGTCTTTACAACTGAAAAAACATTAAAAGACTTAGAAGATAAAGTAGATGCTTCTGAAGTTGCAAAAGCAAATGAAGCAAAAGATGCTCTAAAAGAAGCAATTGAGAAAAATGACCTTGAAGAAATCCGTGCTAAAAAAGACGCTTTACAAGAAATTGTCCAAGCGTTAACGGTTAAGCTTTATGAACAAGCGGCTCAGGCAGCACAAGGAGCACAAGGTGCAGAAGGCGGAGCTGCAGGACCTAAAGATGACAATGTAGTAGATGCTGAATTCGAAGAAATCAAGGATGAAAAATAGAATTTCGACCTAGTAGCTTATGAAAAAGTCAAAGTCAGCATCGGCTTTGACTTTTTCTTTGTTAATTGTGTTTTTATTGTCCAGCTCCAGGCGCTATCGGCTCGGGCATAAGCCAATCCGTCAAGAAGGTTAAAGAGCAACCTTCATGCCGGCTCGTCTTATGCTAATCGCCGATAATCAAGCGCCTTGTGCATTTCTTATTGCAATGACGTTCTTATAAATGTTAGAATAATCTTTATGTGAAAGATTCGGGAGTGGTAATCATGAGTAAACGAGATTACTATGAGGTGCTTGGTGTTAGTAAGAGCGCTTCTAAGGATGAGATAAAAAAGGCATATCGAAAGCTCTCTAAACAATATCATCCAGATATTAATAAAGAGGCTGATGCAGCAGATAAATTTAAGGAAATCGCTGAAGCTTATGAGGTTTTAAGCGATGATCAAAAAAAGGCTCACTATGATCAATTCGGTCATACTGATCCAAATCAAGGCTTTGGCGGAGGCGCTGATTTTGGCGGTGGTTTCGGCGGCTTTGAAGACATCTTTAATACGTTTTTTGGCGGTGGCGGCGGATCACGCAGACGCGATCCTAATGCACCTAGACAAGGTGCAGATCTACAGTACACGATGACGATAACGTTTGAGGAAGCAGCATTTGGAAAAGAAACAGATATTGAAATTCCTCGTGAAGAAACATGTGGAACATGCAGTGGTTCAGGTGCTAAAAAAGGGACCAAAGCTGAAACATGTCAGCACTGTCATGGAAGCGGTCAATTAAACATTGAGCAGAACACACCATTTGGCAGAGTCGTTAATCGCCGTATTTGCCACCATTGTAATGGGACTGGTAAAGAAATTAAGCATAAATGTTCAACTTGTGGCGGCACAGGTAAAGTGAAGAAACGGAAAAAAATTCATGTGAAAATTCCTGCTGGTATTGACGATGGTCAACAGTTAAGGATTTCTGGACAAGGTGAGGCCGGAATTAACGGTGGTCCAACTGGTGATTTATATATTGTTTTCCACGTCAGAGAACATGAGTTTTTTGAAAGAGATGGCGATGATGTATATTGTGAAATGCCAATCACATTTGTTCAGGCTTCACTGGGCGATGACATTGAAGTACCGACACTCCATGGGAAAGTGAAATTAAAGGTTCCTGCTGGAACGCAAACAGGAACAAAATTCCGACTCAAAGGAAAAGGTATTCCGAATGTACGTGGTTATGGAGTAGGGGATCAGCATATTATTGTCCGTATTATTACTCCTACTAAATTAACAGATAAACAAAAGCAGCTTCTTCGTGAATTTGCCGATTTAAGCGGTAACTCACCAATTGGTGAACATGAAGAAGGTTTCTTTTCAAAAGTAAAACGAGCCTTTAAGGGCGATTAAGGATTGGAGTTGGTAGAATGAAATGGTCTGAACTTAGTATTCACACTACAAACGAAGCGATAGAACCAATATCGCATATTTTACACGAGGCCGGTGCTAGCGGTGTAGTTATTGAAGATCCTTTTGAACTAACAAAGGAGAGGCAAGATCAGTTCGGGGAAATCTACCAACTCAATCCAGATGATTACCCTGAAGAAGGAGTTATCGTTAAAGCATATCTACCAGTTAACAGCTTTCTAGGTGAAACCGTAGACGCGATTAAAGAATCCATTAATAATCTTATTATCCACAATATAGATATTGGGGAAAATACAGTCACCATTAGTGAAGTGAATGAAGAAGAATGGGCTACAGCATGGAAGAAGTATTATAATCCTGTTAAAATCTCTGAGAAGTTCACGATTGTACCAACTTGGGAGATTTACACTCCTGTCAGCAGTGATGAATTAATCATTGAATTGGACCCAGGAATGGCCTTTGGAACAGGAACACATCCGACAACCGTTATGTGTATACAGGCACTAGAAAGAACGGTTCGGCCAGGGGACAGGGTCATTGATGTAGGGACTGGTTCCGGTGTGTTAAGTATTGCTGCAGCGATGTTAGGAGCAGAAGATGTTCGTGCCTTTGATTTAGATGAAATAGCTGTTACAACAGCCCGTCTGAACATTAAACTTAATAAGGTCAGTGATCGGGTAACTACGGCACAGAATAATCTATTAGACGGTGTGGAAGAGAATTCAGCAGATGTTATTGTTGCGAATATTTTAGCTGAGGTTATTTTACGTTTTACAGGTGATGTAGCTCGTGTTGTTAAACCTGGAGGTTCTTTCATTGCTTCGGGAATCATTCAGCAGAAGAAAGACATGGTAAAAGAAGCTCTTATTTCTTCTGGATTTGAAATTACAGAGACAATTTTAATGGAAGATTGGGTTGCGATAATTGCGAAAAGGTTATAATGCTTATAAAAAGGGGATAATTCCCCTTTTTTCTATTTCACTGCTTTAAATGTGACAATTATTGCAGTAAAATAAAGAGTAAAATGTTTTAGAGGGGTGCATCGTGTGCAACGCTACTTTGTTAAACAGCGAGCAAATGAAAACAGTTTTGTAATTGATGGCGATGACCATCATCATATAATAAAGGTTATGCGGATGGAAATCGGCGACAAAATCATTTGTGTCGATCCCAATGGGGAAACTGCAGTTTGTGAAATTGCAAAAATTACCGATGAACAAGTCGTTGCAGACGTTGTACAATGGAAAGATGAGAAATCAGAGTTACCCATTTCAATCACGATTGCAAGCGGACTCCCAAAAGGGGACAAACTTGAATGGATAATTCAAAAGGGTACTGAACTTGGTGCGCATGAATTTATCCCTTTTGCTGCCCGTCGTTCTGTCGTAAAATGGGATGATAAAAAAGCAGCTAAAAAAATTGAGAGATGGCAAAAAATTGCCAAGGAAGCTGCGGAGCAATCCCATCGGGGTGTTGTACCTGAGATCATAAGCCCATTGAATTTTAAAGCTTTGATAGAGAAAAGCAAAAATTTCAATTATAAATTAGTCGCGTTCGAGGAAGAGAGCAGAAGTGGTGAAACAACTAATTTCTCCTCGACGTTACAAGCAATGAACCAAGGGGATTCCCTGCTCATCGTGTTTGGTCCAGAAGGAGGACTTACTGAAGAAGAGGTTCAAGTTTTAAAGGAAAATAACTTTGCCCTGTGCGGCTTGGGACCGCGAATATTAAGAACGGAAACGGCGCCCTTATATGCTCTAGCGGCAGTTTCCTACCATTTTGAATTAATGAGGAGATGAATAAAATGCCAACAGTCGCTTTTCATACACTAGGATGTAAGGTGAATCATTATGAGACTGAAGCAATCTGGCAATTGTTCAAGCAAGAAGGCTATGACCGAGTTGATTTTGAATCAATCTCTGATGTATATATTATTAATACTTGTACTGTAACAAATACAGGCGATAAAAAAAGCCGGCAAGTAATCCGGCGGGCCGTTCGAAAAAATCCTGATGCCGTTATCTGTGTAACAGGATGTTACGCCCAAACATCACCAGCAGAAATTATGGCAATACCTGGTGTTGATATCGTAGTGGGAACCCAGGATCGAGTTAAAATGCTAGAATACATTGAACAGTATAAAACAGAACGCCAGCCGATAAATGGTGTAGGAAATATTATGAAAAATCGGGTTTATGAGGAGCTTGATGTTCCTGCATTTACTGATCGAACACGTGCTTCTTTAAAGATTCAAGAAGGTTGTAATAATTTCTGTACTTTTTGCATTATCCCATGGGCGCGCGGGTTAATGAGATCACGTGATCCAAAGGAAGTTATCCGCCAAGCACAACAGCTTGTGGATGCGGGGTATAAAGAGATCGTATTAACTGGTATTCACACAGGTGGATATGGTGAGGATATGAAGGATTACAATTTAGCATTGTTGCTGCGTGATTTAGAAGCCCAAGTAAAGGGACTTGAACGACTTCGAATTTCATCCATTGAAGCAAGCCAAATTACCGATGAGGTAATCGAAGTGATAAAACACTCTACTATTATTGTTCGTCATTTGCATATCCCAATTCAATCAGGGTCAAATACTGTACTAAAAAGAATGCGGCGTAAATATACGATGGAATTCTTTGGTGAAAGATTAGACCGTCTTAAAGAAGTACTTCCAGGTCTTGCGGTTACATCTGATGTAATCGTTGGTTTTCCGGGTGAAACGGAAGAGGAATTTATGGAAACATATAATTTTATTAACGAACATAAATTTTCTGAACTTCATGTTTTCCCTTATTCCAAGCGTACAGGAACGCCTGCTGCGCGTATGGAAGACCAAGTAGACGAAGAAGTTAAGAATGAGCGGGTACATCGCTTAATCACACTTTCTGATCAATTAGCAAAGGAATATTCTTCACAATTCGAGAATGATGTTTTAGAAGTAATTCCTGAAGAAGAATTCAGCGATGGGTTATATGTAGGGTATACAGATAATTATTTAAAAGTAGTATTTCCTACAACAGAGGAAATGATTGGCAAACTTGTTAAAGTAAAAATTACAAAAGCAGGTTATCCATACAATGAAGGACAATTTGTAAGAATTGTTGAAGATGATATAAAAGCAGAAGTATTTACAATAGAAGAAGCAGCCATTTAAGGACCAATTTTGGTCCTTTTTTTACGTTAATTTGGGTATTCTAATGTTAGTATCAAATTTCTTTAAGAAAAGGGGTAAGTAAAATGGCTACTACCAATGTTGCTTCAATGATTGACCATACCTTGTTAAAAGCAGACGCAACCCGTCAGCAAATTGAAACCCTTTGCCAGGAGGCAATAGAACATAAATTTTTTTCAGTTTGTGTAAATCCAACTTGGGTAAGCATTGCTAGAGATTTACTTAACGGCAGCGACGTTAAGGTGTGCACGGTTATTGGATTTCCTTTGGGGGCAACAACTCCAGAAACAAAGGCATTTGAGACAACCAATGCTATTGAAAACGGTGCTGATGAAGTGGATATGGTTATCAATATTGGTGCATTAAAAGATAAAAATGATGAATTAGTTGAAAAAGATATCCGTGCAGTTGTTGAAGCGGCAAAAGGCAGAGCGTTAACCAAGGTTATTATTGAAACAAGCCTTCTTACAAGGGAAGAAAAAATTCGTGCCTGTGAGCTTGCTGTAAAGGCTGGTACAGATTTTGTAAAAACGTCCACAGGATTCTCAACGGGCGGTGCTACAGTTGAAGATATTAAACTGATGAGGGAAACTGTTGGACCAGATATTGGCGTGAAAGCTTCCGGAGGAGTTCGTAACACGGAAGATACGGAAAAAATGATTCAAGCAGGAGCGACGAGAATTGGTGCAAGTGCAGGTGTTGCCATTCTTCAAGGTTTAACAAGTACTTCCGATTACTAAAAAGACGGCCATGGCCGTCTTTTTTTATTGTTTTATTTTTCCACCATGCACTTTCAGGATCATTTCACCAAATCTAGTGGCAAAAGGCAGAACCATGATGGATGAAATCACATTAAAGATAACACTAATATGAGCTAATTGAATCATCTTTTCATCTGCTAGCAAATGAGCATTTTCGGATAAATATGGAATAAAGGGAGTGAAAAGTAAAACACCAGCAACATTGAGCCAAACGTGCGCAAAGGCAGCCAGTCTAGATTCTTTCCCTCCTCCAATTGAAGCGAACAGTGCTGTAATACATGTCCCAATATTCGCACCAAATACGATCGCGATACCAGCGTCAAGATGAAGAAGACCTGCTGTTAAAAAACCCATCGTGATACCTGTCATAGCTGTACTTGATTGAATAATGGCAGTAATGAATGCTCCAGTTAAGATACTTAGTAAGATGTTATCGTTAATAGAGAGGATAAAATTATTGATAAATGGGAGTGCAGTTAATGGCTGAGCTAAGAGCTCAAAGCCTTTCATTGCTGTAAAGACTGAGGCGATTCCAAAGGTGACCATTCCGACGCTTCTTATTTTTATTGATTTAAAAAAGGTAAGAAATGCTCCGATAATAGCGAGTGGTACCAAAACTTTATCAAGATTGAAGGTAATAAGTTCAGTTTTAAAGGTTGTTCCGATATTTGTTCCTAAAATAATTCCGATTGATTGAGGAAACGTCATGATTTTTGCTGATATTAGCCCGATGGTGATGACCATTACTGCTGAACTGCTCTGTAATAATGCTGTCACAAACGTCCCAGTCACCATACCTTTAAATGGTGTACTTGTAAGTTTGGTTAACCATCCTTTTAGTTTATTACCTGATAAATTAAATAATCCAAACCTTATTATGGTCATGCCAAAGATAAATAATAAGATAAATAATATAAATAATAGTATGTATAGCATGTCTTCTCCCCCTCCCTTAATTGTATGCCTAAGGGTTGAGGACATGCCAGATTTATGGTAGGTTGTTCAAAAAGTTGTGTATTTATGAATAAAAATATCAAAAGCTTGTTTCATCTATAGAAATACAGTTGACCTTGTATGCAGGTTATATTATAATTGCAAGGTACATGGATTGAATGTAAGTGTGTTGTGTTTCGGAGGGAGGGAAAGAGAATGTCTAAAACCGTCGTTCGTAAAAACGAATCGCTTGAAGATGCTCTTCGTCGCTTCAAACGTACAGTATCAAAAACTGGTACTTTGCAAGAGGCAAGAAAGCGCGAATTCTACGAAAAGCCAAGTGTTAAGCGTAAGAAAAAGTCTGAAGCAGCAAGAAAACGTAAGTTCTAAGAGAGGGTGTAATTTATGAGTCTTCTCGAGCGTTTAAATAATGACATGAAACAAGCGATGAAAAATAAGGAAAAAGACAAACTCACAACAATTCGGATGGTAAAAGCCTCATTGCAAAATGAAGCTATTAAGCTTGGAACAAAAGAGCTTTCCGAAGAAACTGAGTTAACAATCCTTTCTCGCGAAGTAAAGCAACGCAAAGAATCCCTCCATGAATTTGATAAAGCAGGTCGTCAAGACCTTGTTGATAAATTGCGTGCAGAATTGGCTATCGTCGAACTGTATTTACCGAAGCAGCTTTCCGAAGAAGAGTTGTCAGAAATTGTTAAAGAAACAATCTCTGAAGTCGGTGCAAGATCAAAAGCGGATATGGGAAAAGTGATGGCTGCCATCATGCCTAAAGTAAAAGGTAAAGCTGACGGTTCACTTGTAAATAAATTTGTACAACAACACCTTTCATAATTATTCTGACAACCAAAACCGCAAGCGTTTAGCTTGCGGTTTTTCAATTTGGAAAAATTGAAACTTTAATGATTTTGAAACGTATATATAATGTCGACAAGAAGGGAGGGTTATTATGATAGAGTTTCTAACGAATCCAATCGTTGTAACATTGCTTTTAACCATTGCGGGTGCAGCCATCGTTTATGAGCTATATTCGTCAAAATTTGGCATATCAGGATTTATCGGATTATTTGCATTACTTCTTTTCTTTTATGGACATTTTCAGGCGGGTCTTGCCGGTTTTGGAACAATTACGTTATTCGCAATCGGGATTATGTTGATCTTTTTAGAATTTTTTCTTCCAGGAGCCATTTCTGGAACGCTGGGATTAGCGGCGTTAATCGCAAGTCTTTTTCTAGCAGGAGAAAATCCACTGAGTATTGGAATATCCATTTTCATTTCTATATGCATTTCAATTGCGCTGTTATTCATCATGAGTAAGGTTTTTGGCAAAAAGATGGTTTTGTTTAATCGGATGATTCTATTTGATTCTGCAAAAAAAGAAGATGGTTATGTTTCGAACGTAAATCGTACAGATTTATTAGGCAGCGAAGGTATCGCATTGACAGTTTTAAGACCGTCAGGAACTGCAGTTATAAATAATGAAAGAATTGACGTGGTAAGTGAAGGCGGTTTCATTGAACAGAATTCAAGAATCACTGTTATAAAGGTTGAAGGTGTACGTATTGTTGTCCGACTAGTAGATTAACTAGAAACAAGGAGGTAAGTGCAATGGAATTAACCAGTGGAAGTCTTTTTATGATCGGAATTATCGTTGTGGCATTAATTTTTCTAGGAATATTATTATCGTTTGTACCAGTAATGCTTTGGATTTCTGCCCTTGCTGCAGGGGTTAGAATTAGTATCTTTACATTAGTTGGGATGAGACTTAGACGTGTAACACCGAGCAGAGTTGTAAATCCCCTTATTAAAGCACATAAGGCTGGATTAAATGTAACAACTAATCAGCTGGAAAGTCATTACTTAGCCGGCGGGAACGTGGATAGAGTGGTAAATGCTTTAATTGCTGCTCACCGTGCAAACATTGAGTTATCATTTGAACGCTGTGCTGCGATTGACCTTGCTGGACGTGACGTTTTAGAAGCCGTTCAGATGAGTGTAAACCCAAAAGTAATCGAAACTCCATTCATAGCAGGTGTTGCCATGAATGGTATTGAAGTAAAAGCAAAAGCGAGAATTACCGTCCGTGCTAATATCGACCGTCTAGTCGGGGGTGCGGGTGAAGATACTGTTGTAGCTCGAGTAGGTGAAGGGGTTATATCGACAATTGGTTCTTCCGTCGACCATAGTAAAGTACTCGAGAGTCCAGAACTAATCTCGCAAACCGTTTTAGCTAAAGGATTAGATTCTGGTACTGCTTTTGAAATTCTATCAATTGATATTGCTGATGTCGACTTAGGTAGAAACATTGGTGCTGAGTTACAAACAGAGCAAGCGGAAGCGGATAAGAAAATTGCTCAGGCGAAAGCAGAAGAGCGTAGAGCTATGGCTGTCGCAACAGAGCAGGAAATGAAGGCAAAAGTAGAAGAAATGAGAGCAAAGGTAGTGGAGGCTGAAGCAGAGGTGCCATTGGCAATGGCAGAAGCATTAAAGTCCGGTAATATCAGTGTCATGGAATATATGAATTATAAAAATATTTCTGCCGATACGGATATGCGTGGATCGATTGGTAAGATGACGGGTGATAAAAAAGACGAAAAATAATCCCCTATTTGATAATCCTTTAAAGGAGGGGTGATCTTGGAAACAATTTTATTCTTGATTATCGTTGGAATACTTTCATCCATTTTTGGAAAAGCAAAGGGAAAACCAAATCCAGGAAGAACAAAGCCTTTTACGGCAAAAAGATTTGATGATTTTCGTACAATGGTGGAACAACAAATGGGGAGCATTCCGAAAAAATCCGGACAAATCTCAGAGGGTCAGGCTGTAACTCAAGACTCTAAATTTCAAGATATTGAGCTGAACTATCAAGAAATAAAACAGAATCCAGTTATAAATAGAATGCAAATAAGTCAGTCGGAACGACCCAAAGTTACCAGAAAAAAAGTGGAATCGAACGATGTTTCATTTGAAAGACCTGATGAAAAAACAATTATTAATGGAATTATTTGGGGAGAAATACTAGGTGAACCACGGGCGAAAAAACCATATTTCTCGAAAAAGAATTAACTAAATTACTTACTAAGACAAAGTATAAAATAGAAAAAGATGTGCTAGAACCCCCTTTCATTTCATAAACATGAGATGAAAGGGGGTTCTTTTTTTATGGCAAAAAAATGGGGCCAGCGTGTCCGGAACTGGATGGCACAAAAAATGGATCTTCCTCAAGATGTCATGATGGATTTACCCCGAATCACCATGATAGGGCAAATCCATATTTACATTGAGAATCATAGAGGTTTGATTACCTTCACTGATAAAGAATTGCGCTTGTTATTAAAGCAGGGGCAATTGCAAATAAAAGGAAAATCATTCGTGATAAAGACCATTTTACCTGAAGAAATTTTACTTGAAGGGAAAATTGATCAGGTCATTTATATAAACGAAAATCCAGGAGGAGCAAAATGAAAAACAAATGGATCGAATTCTTAACTGGCAAAGTAACAGTTAAAGTATCAGGAAGAGGCATAGAAAGATTCTTGAACGTTCTAATTAGGAATGGCCTGATGATATGGAATGTAAAACGACATGGAACTGAAACCATAACTTTTACAATGAGACTTAATGATGCATTGAAAATCAGGCATTATGCAAAAGAAAGAGAATGCTCCATTTCATTCTTAAGGAGGGCAGGAATGCCTTTTTTATTTAAGCGACTATTGAAAAATAGTGGTTTTTTGGGTGGGGCTCTTTTATTCTTACTGATTATTATGTTTTTATCTAATGTCATTTGGGGAATTGAAATTAAAGGGGCTAAGCCGGCTACTGAGTATCAAATTCGCAAAGAATTGGACAAGATGGGGGTAAAGATTGGAAAGGTTCAATTATTTGTGGATAATGTGGAAGGAATTCAAAGGAACTTAACAAATAATGTCGGTAACCTTACTTGGGTCGGTGTGGAGTTAAAAGGGACAACCTATCATCTGCAAGTAGTCGAGAAAAAAGAGCCTGAAAAACCAGAGCAAATACCACCAAGGAATCTTGTCGCCAAAAAGAAAGCAATCATTTCAAATATGTATGTTGAAACCGGAAAGAAAATGGTCGATATCAATGACCATGTGGAACCAGGTCAATTGCTAGTATCCGGTGTAATCGGAAAGGAAGGGCAAACTCAGCAAGTTGCTGCTGTTGGTGAGGTTTGGGGGGAAACATGGTATAAAAGCCATGTTGAGTTGCCATTAAAAACGAATTTCTCGGTTTTTAATGGTCAAGAAAAGCAAAAGCATTCAATTATTATAGGAAATTTAGAGATCCCTTTTTGGGGATTTGGCGAACCTGAATTTACGGAATATGAAGTGGAAAAAAATATAAAGAAAATACATTTTCTCAAATGGGAGTTGCCAATTTCTATTGGTAATGAGACATTGAGAGCACGTGAAGAAATGACCAGAACCTATACGAAAGAGGAAGCTGAAAATAATGCAATTGAATTGGCGAAAAATAAAATAAAAAGTGGATTAGATGAAGATGCTATTATAAAAGATGAAAAAATTTTACACAAAGAGTTGAAAAATGGTAAAGTTATCCTAGATATCCACTTTAAGATCATCGAAAATATTGCGGTTGGACAACCAATACCCAAGGAGACTCCTGAATGACAGAAACGTTAAAAACAATTAATGTACAGTTAGAAAATCCAGCAGAAGCGATTGCCCTCCTAGGCAATGCAGATTCTAATTTAAAAATAATTGAAGAAGAGCTTAAAGTTTCAATCGTAACGCGAGGAGAATCTGTCAGTTTATCCGGCGATGAAGAAAAAGTAGTACTTGCCAGTCAGATTCTAGACAAGCTTATTTTTGTTATTAGAAAGGGTGTAACGATAAGTCAGAGAGATGTCTTATCAGCCATTCAAATGGCCCAGAAAGGTACACTTGATTATTTTGATAATCTCTATGATGAGGAAATCGCTAAGAATGTAAAAGGTAAGACAATTAGAATAAAAACGCTTGGACAAAGACAATATGTAATGGCTATAAGGCAGAACGACCTCGTATTTGGTATTGGTCCTGCAGGTACAGGGAAAACCTATTTAGCGGTTGTAATGGCTGTCAATGCGTTGAAAAATGGACAGGTAAATAAGATTATCCTTACAAGACCTGCGGTTGAGGCAGGAGAAAGTCTAGGATTTTTACCTGGGGATTTAAAAGAAAAGGTGGATCCATACTTAAGACCGTTATATGACGCACTAAATGACATCCTTGGTTCAGAACATACACAAAGGTTAATAGAACGTGGGACGATTGAAATTGCACCTCTAGCCTATATGAGAGGGCGCACATTAGACGACGCTTTCGTCATTTTAGATGAAGCACAAAATACGACCCATGCCCAAATGAAAATGTTTCTTACACGTCTTGGATTTGGTTCCAAAATGGTTATTACCGGTGATCAAACACAAATCGATCTGCCAAAAGGGGCAAAATCTGGACTGGTAGCAGCCGAAAATATCTTGTTGGGTGTCAAGGGGATCTCATTTGTCTTCTTAGAACAAAGTGATGTTGTTCGTCACCCGCTAGTTGGAAGAATTGTCGAAGCATACGAAAAGAAACCGATATAAACCTAATTCAGACAAAAAGGGATAAACCGTTCAATGGTTTATCCCTTTCCCTTTTTGCCATATTATCACAACAAATACCCCATAATAATGGCGTTTCATTTATTAGAGGATGAAACTTCAGGAAAAAACTGTTATCATTTTACATAAAGCAAGTTACATAAGAAACTACGGTTCATTTAGGTGCTTTTGGGGGGAGTTAATTGAAAAAAATACAGCAATACTTAATTCAAATAAAAAAGTTTCTCGATTATACCTTCTTCAGAGTATTCGTTTTTGTTGTTTTAGGGGTCATATTATTTATCTCCATGTATGGAAACGTAAAGCCTGAGAAACTCGATGTTAGTTTGTTAACGGTAGCAGAGAAAACGATTCGTTCTCCCGCGACAGTTGAGGATAGAGTTAGTACAGAAAAGAAGCGTCAAGAGGCGTTAGATCAAGTTCAAGACGTCTATACCTTAAAAAAAGAATACTCCTCAAATCAAGTAGATTTAATTACATCCATTTTTGATTCAGCTTCGGAAGTAAACGATGAAATCGAGGATGAATTGAAAAAAAGTGACGTTACCATGGATGACCCTTTAGATGTTATTGAACCAACTATTGCAGACGAAGAAACCATGTTAAAGTCTAAATTAACTGATCGCGTCATTAAGGATCTCTCAAATCGTGTTTTTACTGCACTTGTACAAGCCAGTAATGATGAATTATCTATTGCAAAAGATTTAACAGTAACAGCTATCAACAACGTCATGAACAAGCGAATTTCTGCAGATGATGTTGAAAATGCCAAAAAAAGCTTAGAAGAAGAGTTGAAATTTACGACTCTGAACGCTGACTTAAAGAATGCCGCTATTGAATTAGGCAGATATGCGGTTATTCAAAATGAGTTTTATGACCCAGAAGCAACTGAAGAACTACGAAAACAAACAGCGGAATCTGTTGAGCCTGTAAAAGTCCTCCAAGGGCAAATTATTATCGAAGAGGGGAAATTAATCCGACAGGAAGAATATCGTCAACTTGAGTTGGTAGGGTTATTGGATAACAAACAATCGTATAAACCATTTATTGGTCTTACCATACTTATTACAATCATTCTGTCATCTATTTATGTTTATTTCTATCAAATGAAGGAACAGCCAGAAAAGAGACAGACAAACCTACTTTTGTTTGGAATTGTTTTTATCTTGACGTTCTTTATTTTAAAAATTATTGGTATGTTACAAATATTTAACTATTCCGGAATTGGCTACTTATTCCCTGCCGCCATGGGTGGAATGCTAATTAAGATATTAATAGATGAAAAACTTGCGATTCTTTCATCGATTATCTTTTCTATTTTCGGGAGCATTTTATTTAATGAAGGGGTTTCTGGAACACTTAATTTTTCCGTGGGCATTTATATTTTATTTAGTGCCCTCGCAGGTGTGCTCTTTTTAAGTGACCAGAATCAGCGGTCCAAAATACTCCAAGCGGGTTCTTTTGCGGCAGCTGTGAATCTTTTCACGATTTGTGCGCTTATGTTTTTACCAAATGGACAATTTTCTGGATTAGAATATGGGTATTATATCTTAACAGCCATTTTTTCAGGTATAGGTTCTGCGGTGCTGACGATGGGATTATTACCATTTTTTGAAACAAGCTTTGGAATTCTTTCGACAATGAAGTTGATTGAGCTTTCAAATCCTAATCACCCATTACTAAGGAAAATCTTGATGGAGACACCAGGAACGTATCACCATAGTGTGATGGTTGCCAATCTGGCTGATGCTGCTTGTGAAGCCATAGGAGCAAACGGTCTATTGGCAAGAGTAGGCTGTTATTACCATGATATTGGTAAAACAAAACGTCCAAATTTTTTCATAGAGAATCAAATGCACCTTGATAATCCGCATGATAAATTACCGCCGGATAAAAGTGCAAATATCATTATTTCACATGTAACCGATGGTACTGCGATATTAAAAAAATATAATATGCCAAAGGAAATTATCCATATTGCAGAACAACATCATGGGACTAGTCTTTTAAAATTCTTTTACCATAAGGCATTAAAGGACGGTCAAGATGTGTCTGAAGAAGACTATCGTTATCCAGGTCCAAAAGCACAGACGAAAGAATCAGCTATTGTAGGTATTGCAGACAGTGTGGAGGCAGCAGTAAGATCCCTTAACCAGCCTACCCCTGAAACAATAGAATCGCTAGTTAAAAAGATTGTTGCGGACAGGCTTCAGGATGGACAGTTAAATGAATGTGACCTAACCTTAAGGGAACTTGAAACGGTATCACATTCTTTTTGTGAAACGTTAAAGGGAATATTCCACTCGAGAATTGAATATCCAGAAATGACGAAGAAGGTGGTTCAAGAATGAGCAAGTTGATGATTGATTTAGTTGATGAAACAAATCAACTCTCCGATGAGCAGATGGTAGAAATAGAAAAGTTATTAAATTTTGCCGCAAAGAAGGAAAGTGTTGAAGAGAATAGTGAGGTATCCGTTACATTTGTTTCTAATGAAAGAATTCATGAAATAAACCGCGAATATAGAGATAAAGATGCCCCAACAGATGTTATTTCTTTTGCGATGGAAGAAATCGGTGAGGGAGAAATCGAATTAATCGGAGTTGAACTTCCTCGTGTCTTGGGGGATATTATCATATCGATTCCTAGGGCAGAGGAACAGGCAAAGGAATATGGACATTCTTTTATTCGTGAACTAGGCTTTTTATCTGTCCATGGTTTCCTCCATCTTCTAGGATATGATCATATGGAAAAGGAAGAGGAAGAAAAAATGTTTTCTCGACAAAAGGAAATATTAGACGATTATGGACTTACAAGATAAACGTCCTCGGCTATGGAAATCATTTTCTTATGCGATAACAGGTATAAGGACAGCCCTTAGGACAGAAAGAAATATGCGCATCCATTTATTTGTTTCTATCGTTGTCATTGGCTGTTCAGTTTTCTTTTCGATAAGTAAGTTGGAATGGTTATTTGTCATTGCAGCCATAGGTGGTATTTTCTCTTTAGAATTAATAAATACTGCCGTTGAGCGGGTAGTGGATTTAATTACAGAAGAGTACCACCCACTTGCGAAACAGGCAAAAGATTTAGCTGCAGGAGCGGTTTTTGTGTATGCAATTATGGCAGTGGTGATTGGAGTTATTATCTTTTTACCATATTTTCTTAGATGGTTAATTTGAAATGAAATTGTGAATTCGGTACAATAACTTATCAGCTCTTCATGAAATAGGTTAATTAGCTGACTTTTATGAAAATTCAAATTTTTATATTACTTTTTCGCTACAAGTGATGATTTTGTGACATTTTTAGGGTAAAATAAAGAAAGCGGCAGATAATTACTGCTGGAAGGGAAGATTGAAGTTTGAACATCGAGAAATTAATCGAAGAATCAAAGAAGGCAAGAGAAAAAGCCTACGTTCCTTACTCTAATTTTCAGGTAGGAGCAGCACTTTTAACAACAGATGGAAAAGTATATCATGGCTGTAACATAGAAAATGCCGCTTATAGCATGTGCAATTGCGCGGAACGTACAGCATTGTTTAAAGCTTATTCTGAAGGTGATCGAGATTTTAAAATGCTTGCAGTTGTGGCAGATACTGATCGACCATGCTCGCCTTGTGGGGCTTGTCGGCAGGTAATCTCGGAACTTTGTCCACGGGACATGAAGGTCGTTCTAACCAACCTAAAAGGCGATATCTTAGAAATTACTGTAGCTGAGTTACTTCCTGGTGCCTTTTCTCCGGAGGATTTACATGCTAAGTAATGATAATAGAGGTTATAAATCAGGTTTTATTTCAATTATTGGGCGTCCAAATGTAGGGAAGTCAACTTTTCTAAATCGTGTTATCGGTCAGAAAATTGCAATTATGAGTGATAAACCACAGACTACTCGTAATAAAATTCAGGGTGTTTTAACGTTGGATGATACCCAAATGGTTTTTATTGATACACCAGGGATTCATAAGCCAAAGCATAAATTAGGCGATTTTATGATGAAGGTAGCACAAAACACCTTAAAAGAAGTTGATTTAATTCTATTTATGGTAAATGCTGAGGAAGGTTTTGGCCGTGGAGAAGAGTTTATTCTTGAAAAGTTCGAAACCGTTAACACACCTATCTTCCTTGTTATTAATAAAATCGATCAAATACACCCGGATGAATTACTGCCATTAATTGAATCATATAAAGCAAAGTATGCTTTTAAAGAAATTGTTCCTATTTCAGCACTTGAAGGAAATAATGTGGAACGGTTACTAGAACAAATTAAAGTTTATTTACCTGAAGGGCCACAGTATTATCCGGCAGATCAGGTAACCGATCATCCAGAAAGATTTATTATCACAGAATTAATCCGAGAGAAAGCGCTGCACTTAACACGTGAGGAAATTCCTCATACCCTTGCTGTAGTTCTAGATAAAATGGAACGTCAACATGGTGGTAAGGATATCATTCATGTAATGGCTACTGTTATTGTGGAGAGAGATTCTCAAAAGGGCATCATTATTGGGAAACAAGGAAGTATGCTTAAGGAAATAGGAAAACGTGCCAGAGTTGATATTGAAAATCTTTTAGGATCAAAAGTTTTCTTAGAGCTTTGGGTTAAAGTTCAAAAAGATTGGCGTAATAAAATGTCCCAACTACGCGATTTTGGCTTTAATGAAGATGAATATTAATTAACTAAACCCTAACTAAAATATTATATTTTTTATAAGATTATGCATGGACAACATTAACAAATTTTTCGTCTTATGATTTTTGCTTGGGCAGGCTATGATAATTGTAAGGTTTGGGATTGGAAAAAGGCTAGTCTATATCATGAAAGGTGGGGTTTTCGATGATGGATTTTACGTGGAAGGTATTCCTACAGACAGGTAATATTGACACATATCTTCTCTTTAAAGAATTAGAGAAGGAAAACCAAGAAATACCCGGAAATCAGAATGAAGATCTAGCGCAAATGGATTTTCCCGTTTCATAAGGTTGTCTAATGTATCGGGATGGTGACATATATGCTCCAAAAGTGTGAAGGCATCGTCATTAGATCTACAGATTATGGTGAAACCAATAAAATTATTACCTTATATACAAGGGAATGGGGAAAGGTGGGCTTTATGGCTAGAGGTGCTAAAAAACCTAACAGCCGGCTTTCCTCCATTACCCAGCTTTTTACTCACGGTTACTTTCTTGTCCAAAGAGGAACTGGATTAGGAAGTGTTCAACAGGGAGAATTGATTACCAGCTTTCGCAGCATTGGGGAAGATATATTCCTAACTGCTTATGCTAGTTATATTGTTGAATTAACTGATAAGTGTACCGAGGATAAAAAACCAAACCCGTTTCATTTCGAACTTCTTTTTCAAACATTAAATTATATGAATGAAGGGTATGATTCAGATATTCTAATGAATATCTACGAAATGAAAATGCTTAATGTGTTGGGATTATTCCCAACTCTAAATCAATGTTCCGTTTGCGGCAGCACAGACGGACTTTTTTCTTTTTCCATTCGTGAAGGTGGTTTCATTTGCCACCGATGTTTAGATAAGGATCCGTACCATTATAAATTATCGCCATCATCTGTAAAATTATTACGATTATTTTATTTTATTGATCTTTCAAGATTAGGAAACATCTCTGTTAAACAGGAGACTAAAGATGAGTTAAAAACGGTTATTTCAGCCTATTATGAAGAATATTCAGGGCTTTATCTAAAAACAAAGAAATTTCTTCAGTCGATGGAAAAATTTCGCAACCAATTATAGCTGACATTATTGACTTTTAATTTAGACTTCGTTAATATGTTTCTTAATAATATGAATAAATGCTACGAAGGAAAGTAGTACTTAGCAATCTCTGTAAAAGCGAACCTAGGATGGTGCGAGCTAGGGTATAGGGAACTAAGGAAGGCATTCTGGAGCATATCATGTGTGATTCAACACATAAAAGAGGCTGCACTAACCAGCAGCAAATAGGGTGGAACCGCGGGTAACTCTCGTCCCTATGCTTAATTTAAGCATAGAGACGAGAGTTTTTTATTTTTTATTGGCTGTGTTAAAGCTAGTTTTATATTTGGCACTCGTTGATTGGAGTGGAAGGCACGAAGACTCCTGCGGGAGGACGGGGCAGGGGAGACCCCGCAGGCGCTTTAGCGCCGAGGAGGCTCCCCGTACCGCCCGCGGAAAGCGAAGTGCCTGGAACGGAAATCAACAGACCAATTTAATACAGCCTTTTTATCAATAATTGAAGAGGAGTAATGAAGATGAAAGTATCAATGGAACAAATCGTTTCTCACGCGAAACATAGAGGATTTATCTTTCCAGGGTCTGAGATATATGGAGGACTAGCAAATACATGGGATTACGGACCACTAGGAGTCGAATTTAAAAACAACATAAAACAAGCTTGGTGGAAGAAGTTCGTACAGGAATCACCTTACAATGTTGGTTTAGATGCGAGCATACTAATGAACCCAAGAACTTGGGAAGCTTCTGGTCATATCGGCAACTTTAACGATCCAATGATTGATTGTAAAAACTGTAAAGCCAGACACCGTGCAGATAAGTTAATCGAAAACGCACTGGATGAAAAGGGAATAGAGATGATTGTTGATGGACTTCCGTTTGACAAAATGGAAGAACTGGTTAAAGAACATAACATTGCTTGTCCAGATTGCGGCAGTCATGATTTTACCGGTATCCGCCAATTTAACTTAATGTTTAAAACCTTCCAAGGTGTAACAGAGTCTAGCACAAATGAAATATTTCTCCGTCCTGAAACAGCACAAGGGATATTTGTTAATTTTAAAAACGTTCAGCGTACAATGAGAAAGAAATTACCCTTTGGTATTGCACAAATCGGAAAAAGCTTCCGTAATGAGATAACACCTGGGAACTTTACTTTCCGTACCCGTGAGTTTGAACAAATGGAACTTGAGTTTTTCTGTAAGCCTGGTGAAGAGTTAACGTGGTTTGATTACTGGAAGAATTTTGCGGAGCAATGGCTGCATTCTTTAGGCTTAAATAAGGAGAATTTAAGACTTCGTGACCATTCAGAGGATGAACTTTCTCACTATAGTAATGCGACCACAGACTTTGAATATAAGTTCCCATTTGGCTGGGGAGAACTTTGGGGAGTAGCTTCAAGGACCGATTATGATCTAAAGCAGCATATGCAATTCTCTGGTGAAGATTTCAACTATATCGATCCCGAGACCAATGAAAGATATATTCCATTCTGTATCGAGCCTTCGTTAGGTGCCGACCGGGTAACGTTAGCCTTTTTAATTGATGCCTATGATGAAGAACAACTTGAAGATGGTACTTCCAGGACCGTTATGCACTTCCATCCTGCATTGGCACCGTTTAAAGCGGCAGTTCTGCCTTTGTCTAAAAAACTTTCTGATGAAGCAAAAGAAGTATATGAAACATTAGCAAAGTATTTCTCCGTTGATTACGATGAAGCCGGTTCAATTGGAAAACGATATCGCAGGCATGACGAAATTGGTACTCCATTCTGTATCACGTTTGATTTTGATTCAAAAGAAGACAAAATGGTAACCATCAGAGACCGTGACACAATGGAACAAACCCGGGTACCGATTGCAGAATTAGTCAACTTTATCCAAGAAAAAATTATATTTTAAATTTTAAACCATTTTAAAGGTGCGGCTGCTGCTGCACCTAAATGGATTAAAAATGGTGGTGAGAAAAATAGAACTGACTAAACGCCAAGAACATATTATTCAGATTGTGAAGGATAATGGACCGATAACAGGGGAGAGCATCGCTGAGCAACTAAACTTAACACGAGCAACATTAAGACCTGATTTATCCATCCTAACCATGGCTGGATACCTAGACGCAAGACCACGTGTAGGTTATTTTTATACAGGAAAATCAGGTACACAGCTTTTGACTGAAAATCTCCAGAAGATAATTGTAAAAGACTATAATTCAATTCCTGTTATTGTAAAGGAGAATGTTTCGGTATATGATGCAATTTGTACAATGTTCCTTGAGGATGTTGGAACCTTATTTGTTGTAGACCAAAACTCCTTACTAGTAGGTGTTTTGTCAAGAAAGGACTTGCTGCGAGCCAGTATTGGCAAGCAGGAACTCACAGCACTACCAATCAACATCATTATGACTAGAATGCCAAATATAACGATGTGTGAAATGGAAGACTCGTTAATTGATGTTGCTAAATTACTTATCGATAAACAAATTGATGCATTACCGGTGGTCAGGCAGTCAGAAAAAGGCTTTGAAGTTATTGGCAGAATAACGAAGACAAATATCACAAAAGCATTTGTTGCCTTGGGGGATGAGTAAGCAGTATTCCCAGGAATGGACATAAAAAATTAAAGTATTTCCAGAGGAGCTGTTGAGGAAGAATGATTACACCTGTCATATATGTGGTATCTGATTCAGTGGGGGAAACAGCTGAATTAGTTACAAAAGCAGCAATCAGTCAGTTTAATGGATCGGGTATGACATTGAAAAGATTCCCTTATGTTGAAGATAAGGAACATATTGATGAAGTAATTTCCCTTGTTACGATGGACCATGCTATGATCGCATTTACTCTAGTAAAACCAGATATGCGGGTTTATATGAAGGAAAAAGCAGATGAAGCAAATATTTATGCTGTTGATTTAATGGGTCCAATTATGGATCAAATTCAAGTCTTTAGTGGGAAAACTCCTCTCTGTGAACCTGGTCTTGTGAGAAAACTAGATGAAGATTATTTTAAAAAAGTAGAAGCCATTGAGTTTGCTGTGAAATATGATGATGGCCGCGATCCAAGGGGAATATTAAAAGCTGATATTGTTTTAATTGGTGTATCTAGAACTTCGAAAACACCACTGTCACAATATTTGGCTTTAAAACGTCTAAAAGTGGCAAATGTACCTCTAGTTCCCGAAGTGGACCCTCCAGAGGAATTATACAAAGTTCCAGCTGAAAAATGCTTTGGACTTAAGATTAGCCCGCAAAAGTTAAACAATATTAGACGGGAAAGATTAATTTCATTAGGATTAAATGATCAAGCTAGTTATGCAAATATCGAACGAATTCGTGATGAACTAACATTCTTTGAAAAGATCGTAAATAGAATTAATTGTCCGGTTATTGATGTAACCAATAAGGCAGTCGAGGAAACGGCAAATGTTATTCTAAATTACTTTCATAAAAGAAGAGCATGACACATAATCTTAGATTATGTGTTTTTCAATTAAGTATAAAAAAGTATGGAAATGTAGAAAGGAATATACTATAATAAAAAATTGTGATAAAAATGAATCTTTTAGGTTTAGACTTGCATGTATACGAATAAACTATTTATTGTTAGATGTCAAGAGAACCTACAGAAAAAAATTCGACATTAATCCTTTTTAGAAAAATTGGCTGCTAAAGAAGGAATATGCGGAGTGATGTAGAATTAATACTTATACAAAAGGCATTCCAACTATTTTTGTCGATGCAGATTCATGCCCTGTGAAGAAGAAATTGTCGAAATTGCTTCTACATTTTTCCGTAAAAAAGTTATTTATTGCTTCGTGTGATCATCATGGAAACAATAGGACTACATATGGTAATGCAACATGGAAAAATGTTGATTCCAAAAAAAAGCAGCCGACTTATCCATCATGAATCATACTGCAAGGGGGGATATACTGTTATACAGGATATTGGACGTGCCTCGAAAATTTTATGAAACAATTAACAAAAAAATTGTCGAATTATGCAGGAATTTAAGAGCGCTTTGTTGAATAAGTAAAATTGGAGATGTTTTTCATGGCAGAACGGATTGCCGAAGAAAAAATCAATCAAATTCGTCAATCTGTTGATATTGTTGAAATTATTAGCGAATATGTTCAACTGAAAAAACAAGGGCGAAATTACTTCGGATTATGTCCTTTCCATGGAGAAAACTCCCCATCATTTTCCGTTTCAACAGATAAACAAATTTATCATTGCTTTGGATGTGGAGCGGGAGGAAATGTTTTCTCATTTTTAATGGAGCTGGAAGGAATAACATTTCTAGAAGCTGCCGTTAAATTAGCTGAAAAGGCTAATATTGACTTACAATTGAACTTCTCAGTCAATGGGAAGGGGAAGAGTGTTTCTCCGGAGCTTCAGTCAATGCTCGACGCACATGAACTCTTGCGTAAATTCTACCATCATTTACTGGTTAATACAAAAGACGGTCAACATGCTTTAGAGTATTTGCTGAAGAGAGGCTTTACCCGAGAATCGATTGATAAATTTCAGATTGGTTATTCCTTAAATTCATGGGATTTTGTATACAAATTTCTTACCAAAAGAGATTTTACTCCAGAATTGATGGAAAAGGCCGGATTAATTATCAAACGAGAAAGGGATGGAACCTATTTTGATCGCTTTCGGGATCGAATTATGTTTCCGATTTTTGACCGAAATGGAAATGCGATTGCTTTTTCTGGAAGAGCATTGGGGGCAGATGAGCCCAAGTATTTAAATAGTCCCGAAACAGCAATCTTTAATAAAAGCAAAATTTTATATAATTTCCATTTGGCCAAACCAAGTATACGGAAATTACAACAAGTAGTTCTCTTTGAAGGATTTGCAGATGTTATAGCTGCTGATAAATCAGGTGTGGAGAATGGTATTGCCACTATGGGTACTTCCTTGACTGAAGACCATATTACCCTTATCCGCCAGAATACTCAGTCGATAACGATTTGTTTTGATTCAGACAAAGCAGGAATTGAAGCCGCCTATAGAGCAGGCAATATGCTTAGCGAAGCTGGTTGTACCATAAAAGTTTCTTTGATGTCAGATGGACTCGATCCGGATGAATATATAAAACAGTATGGTCCAGAAAAGTTTCGTAATGAGGTAATAAGTGCAAGCCATACCTGGATGGCATTTAAATTTCTTTATTTTCGAAGAGGAAAAAATCTTCAAATTGAAGGAGAACGGCTTGCTTATATCGAAACAATACTAAGAGAAATAAGTAAATTGACTAAAGCTGTTGAAAAAGATCATTATTTGCGACAACTTGCCTCAGAATTTTCAATTTCTCTAGATGCGTTACAGCAACAATTAAGGCAAATTTTCTTCACAGAAAAAAGAAAATCAAATGGCCAAACACCGCCAATAAATAAGCCCAATGTAATTATTAAAAAGGATAATAAGATGAAGCCTAGATATTACACGGCTGAAAGGCGATTAATTGCCCATATGTTAAGAAATCGAGATACGGCTTATAAGGTTCAGGATTTATTGCGGGGCAACACGTTTAACAACGATGAACATCAGGCAATAATAACATATCTAATTGGTTTTTACGAAGAGCATATGAATCCTGATTCCAGTGCATTTTTAACCTATATTCAAGATGATAATCTTAGAAGAATAGTCGCTGACATTGAAATGATGTCAATAAATGACGAATTAAGTAGTCAAGAATTAAATGATTATATCAAACAGGTGTTGAATTATCAAAAATTGTTAAAGATAAAAGAAAAAGAAGTGGAACTTAAAGAAGCAGAGCGACAAAGTGATTATAGTAAAGCAGCTGCGATTGCTAGTGAAATCAATCAATTGCGTAAATCGCTATAGATTCCATTTTTTATGTCTTTGATTCTCAGAAGGAGGGGGACATATGGCTGAAAAATCAGCCCGTTCAAAAGAGGCAGAGAACGAATTGACCTTTGAACAAGTAAAAGACCAGTTAACGGTACTGGGAAAAAAAACCGGCGTCCTTGCTTACGATGATATTGCGGAAAGAATGGCGAATTTTGAATTAGAATCCGATCAAATGGATGAATTTTTAGAATTTCTAGGTGATCAAGGAATCGAATTAGTAGGAGAAAGTGACGAGGAAAATCCAAATCCTAAGCAATTAGCAAAAGGAGATGACGATGAGTTTGATCTAAATGATCTTAGCGTACCTCCTGGAGTGAAGATAAACGATCCTGTTCGTATGTACTTAAAAGAAATTGGTCGAGTCGACTTACTTTCTGCTGAAGAGGAAATTAAGCTTGCGAACCGAATAGAAGAAGGCGACGAAGAAGCAAAGCGACGCCTAGCTGAAGCAAACCTGCGCCTTGTAGTTAGTATTGCAAAACGATATGTCGGTCGCGGTATGTTATTTCTTGACCTTATTCAAGAAGGTAATATGGGATTGATTAAAGCCGTTGAAAAATTCGATTATCGCAAAGGTTTTAAATTTAGTACGTATGCTACATGGTGGATACGTCAAGCCATCACAAGAGCAATTGCAGACCAAGCTAGAACTATTCGTATTCCTGTGCACATGGTAGAAACCATTAATAAACTTATCCGTGTTCAGAGACAATTACTTCAGGACCTTGGTCGTGAACCAACACCAGAAGAAATTGGCGAAGATATGGATTTAACACCAGATAAGGTTAGAGAAATTTTAAAGATTGCTCAAGAGCCAGTCTCCCTTGAAACTCCTATAGGTGAAGAAGATGATTCACATTTAGGTGATTTTATTGAAGACCAAGATGCTACCTCACCTTCAGAGCATGCAGCTTATGAATTATTAAAAGAGCAGCTTGAAGATGTCCTTGATACTCTTACAGATCGTGAAGAAAACGTCCTGCGCTTACGCTTTGGGTTAGATGATGGACGTACACGCACGCTAGAAGAGGTAGGGAAGGTATTTGGGGTTACCCGTGAACGTATTCGTCAAATTGAAGCAAAGGCGCTGCGTAAACTACGTCATCCAAGTCGCAGCAAGCGTCTGAAAGACTTCTTAGAATAAAATACTCACTTATAAAAGATAGTTTACTTCTGACAAGGGGTAAACTATTTTTTAAATTGGAAATGAAAGCACTTTCTGTATTTGTATTTATTTTACTGAATTGTTTTACACTTTGCAAATAGGTAAAGGTAATCTTTTTAAATTTAATCACAAATCATTTTTGTAAGAAAGGGTAAATTATGTCTCCTTCTTAGAAGATTACTGTTTAAAGTTATAATATCCTATTCAAGAATAACTAAAAATATTTAAAAATTTTTAAATCTTGAGAATATTAATGAATCCCTCATATAATATTGGTAGCGCATACATTTCTATCACAAGGGGGATGGATATGAATTTTGATCTGACTTCAGAACAAGAAATGATTAAGAAGATGATTCGTGAGTTTTCTGATGAGGTTGTTGCTCCAGGGGCCATCGAGAGAGATCGAATTAAACAATTTCCAGTGGATGTCTTTAAACAATTATCAGAAATGGGAATAATGGGTCTTCCATTTTCTGAAGAATATGGCGGCGGCGGATCAGATACTATTAGTTTTGCGATTGTAACAGAAGAACTGAGCAGAGCTTGTGCCTCAACTGGAATTACCTATTCCGCTCATATTTCCCTGGGTGGTGCACCATTAAATTTATTTGGTACAGAAGAGCAAAAGCAAAAATATTTAACACCTATTTGTACAGGTGAATCATTTGGTGCTTTTGGATTAACGGAACCGAATGCTGGTTCTGATGCAGGAGGTACCAGAACAACAGCCACATTAAGCAATGGTGAATACATCATTAATGGCAATAAGTGCTTTATTACGAATGCGGGCTACGCAAAGCATTTAGCTATAACGGCGATAACAGGTATGGACGAAGGGAAAAAAGAAATTAGTGCGATTATTGTACCTACTGGCGCTGATGGCTTCTCGGTGTTTGACAATTATGAAAAAATGGGTCTGCATGCTTCTAATACTACTGAGCTTGTATTAGAGGATGTAAGGGTCCCAGAAGAGAATCTATTAGGTAAAAAGGGTGAGGGCTTCAAGCAGTTTTTAATCACTTTAGATGGAGGAAGAATTGGGATTGGGGCTATGGCAGTCGGGATTGCTCAAGGTGCCTTTGAAAAGTCATTGCAGTACACAAAGGAACGCAAACAGTTTGGTAAGTCCATTTCCTCCTTTCAGGCTGTTCAGTTTAAATTGGCAGATATGGCAATGAAGATTGAATTAGCTCGAAATATGGTTTATAAGGCTGCATGGCTAAAGGATCAAGGGAGACCGGTTAGTAAAGAAGCCTCTATGTGTAAACTCTATGCCTCTGAAATATGTATGGAAGTAACCAATCAAGCGGTACAATTGCATGGTGGATATGGCTACATGAAGGAATATCATGTAGAACGAATGATGCGTGATGCCAAGTTGCTTGAAATTGGTGAAGGAACTTCCGAAATTCAAAGGACAGTTATTGCTCGATTAATTGGTTGTTAAAGGGAAATAAGGGAAGAATAAAAGGGCTGACTATTTATTAATATCAGCCCTTTTAGCATTTTTTACAAATATTATCGTGACAAAATAAGTTTAGGGCTTTTCCTTCTTAAGTTTTTAAAGTAAAATAGTAGTTGTTTGTAGAAGACTATTTATTTACAGTTATACGTACATAAGGGAGGTTATATGATGAATCGAAATCCGGTTATTCCTTACATCCTGATCTTTGTATTTGGAATCGGACTAATGTTCTTATTGTCTTTCAAAGGCCTCGGGGATATGGATGAGCTTGCCAAGGAAAAAGAAGGCGGTACTGAAACAGAACAGGTTGCAAAAAGTCCTGAAGAAATTTACACAGGGTCTTGTGTAGGCTGTCACGGTGATGCGTACCAAGGGGGAATGGGTCCTGCTCTAACAGGTGTTGGAGACAGGTTATCCAAGGAAGAAATTATCGAAGTAGTCACCAAGGGTAGAGGAAATATGCCTGGCGGTATGGTTAAACCAGAGGAAGCCGATGCAATGGCTGAATGGTTAGCAGACATAAAATAATGTTTCAATGAAAAGGTCCTTTGCTTATGTAAAGGACTTTTTTTATACTAGAATTAATACATAAAAAGTGGTGAATGATTTGAATACAGATAAATTATCAGTTCGGTTAGAAACTGTAGCAAAATATGTTCCGAAGGATTCTAGGCTCGCGGATATTGGCTCCGATCATGCATATTTACCAAGTTATCTTGCGAAAAATGGTCAAATATCCTTTGGTATTGCTGGAGAGGTTGCTCAAGGCCCATTTCAGTCAGCTGAAAAAAATGTAATGGCAGAAGGACTTACTGAACTGATTTCGGTCAGAATGGGCGATGGGTTAGAAGTGATTCAGCCCGGAGATGCGGATTGTATTTCTATTGCCGGAATGGGTGGTAGTCTTATTGCCAGTATTTTAGAAAATGGGAAAGAAAAATTAGCCGCTGTTAAGCGTCTAGTATTGCAGCCTAATATTAATGCAATCGCCATACGAGATTGGCTAATCGATAATCATTGGGAATTGATTGCGGAGGAAATTATCGAAGAAGATAACAAAATTTATGAGATTTTAGTTGCAGAAAAGGGTGAGCCTTTAAAGCCTTATCGTGATGTGCATTTAGAAACCGGTCGTTTAGTCGGACCTTTTCTTCTTCAAAGAAAAGAAAATGCATTTAAGAAGAAATGGAGCCTTGAAAAAAAGAACTGGCTGCGTATTTATAAACAGCTCGAGGGTGCGCCGCAATCACCGGAAAATGAAGTGAAAAAACAAGAAATCTTAGGAAAAATTGCACTCGTTGAGGGGGTATTGGACAATGAAAAAAGCGAATGGTCATGAAATTATTCAACTTTTTGAGCAGTTTTCTCCGAAGGGGCTTGCGATGGAAGGTGATAAGATCGGCCTTCAAATTGGGGGCCTCAACAAAAAAATTGAAAGAGTTATGATTGCCCTTGATGTACTAGAGGAAGTGATTGATGAGGCCATTGAAAGGGATGTACAACTTATCATTGCCCACCATCCACCAATCTTTCGTGCGCTTAAGAATGTTCTTACTGACACCATACAGGGCAGAATGATTGAAAAACTAATAAAGCACGATATAGCGGTCTATGCAGCCCATACTAACCTTGATGTGGCTAAAGGAGGAGTAAATGACCTTCTGGCTGAAGCACTTGGTTTGGAAAGCCCTGAGGTACTCGTTCCGACCTTTGAGACGAAGCTTAAGAAATTAGTGGTTTTCACACCTGCAACGCACGCTGAGGAGATTAGGATGGTCCTTGGGAAATCTGGAGCAGGCTTCATTGGCAATTATAGCCATTGTTCCTTCTCGGCAAATGGAACAGGAAGGTTTTTGCCTGGGGAAAATACCGATCCTTTTATCGGACAGCAAGGGCAACTTGAGCAGGTAGATGAGGTCAGAATTGAAACCATTGTACCTGAGCATCTGGTTAGAAGGACAGTTACAGCTATGATAAAAGCCCATCCATATGAAGAAGTGGCTTATGATGTATATCCTGTAGAAAATAAAGGGGAAGTTCTTGGGTTAGGCAGAATTGGCGCGGTCAAAGAAATGTCACTAGGAGAATTTGCTGAGAAGGTAAAAGAAGTTTTGGACGTTGATAAGGTTAGGGTGGTTGGGAATTTATCATCACGTATTAAGAAAGTGGCCGTATTAGGCGGCGATGGAAATAAGTATTTCAAGCACGCAAAGTTTAAGGGTGCAGATGTTTATATTACAGGTGATATTTATTATCATACAGCGCATGACGCGATGATGGAGGGATTAAACATGATTGATCCTGGCCATAATGTCGAAAAAGTGATGAAAAAGGGACTTACTGCTACACTTACAAAGTTGTGCAAAGAATCAGGATACGATGTTGAAATCTTTCCTTCAGAAGTGAATACCGATCCATTTCAGTTTGTATAAAGAAAACCGGTCAAAATGATCTGACCCAATAAAGTTAGACAAATATTTTTATGCAACTTTTAAGACTTGAGTTCGGTATTCCACCGGACTCAAGTCTTTTAATTTTGCCTTCATTCGTTTGTGATTGTAATAGTGAATATAATCAGCTAATTCCTGTTCAAAATGCTCTATACTATCAAATTCCTGTAAATAAAGGAGTTCAGACTTTAATAAGCCAAAGAAATTTTCCATGACTGCATTATCCAAACAGTTTCCTTTTCGAGACATACTCTGTTTTATTTGGTGCCGTTCTAGTGATTTTTGATATTGTCTCATTTGATAATGCCAACCCTGATCTGAATGAAGAATTACTTGGTCTCCTGGCTGAAGACGTTCAATCGCTTGGTCTAACATGTCACCTACTAATTTATATACAGGACGGTTCATAACACTATAAGCAATGATTTCCCCATTACACAAATCCAGTACAGGAGAGAGGTAACGCTTCTCACCGAACAGGTGGAATTCTGTTACATCGGTAACCCATTTTTCATTCATTGTTTCGGCAGTGAAATCGCGATTTAAAACGTTTGGAGCGGTTTTGCCTACATTTCCTTTATAAGATTTGAACTTCTTCATACGTACCATACATTTTAAACCCATATCATTCATTAAACCATTAATCGTTTTGGGATCATGACGGAAACCTCTTTTTTCTAACTCTTTCGTGATTCGACGGTACCCATAACGACCTTTATGTTCATGGAAAATCCCTGTTATCGCTTCTTTTACCCTCTCATACTTATCAACCTTATTTAATCGTTTTTCCCACCAATAATACGTAGCACGTGAAATGTCAGCGACTTCAACTAAATCCACGACCTTATACTTATCCTTTAGTTCAAAAATTACTTGCGCTTTGGTTTTGTTTGTAATTTTTCCTGCATCTGAACTAAAGCATTCAACTTTTTTAAGTAGGCAATCTCCATTTCTAAACGTTCGACTTTCGTTTGTAATGCCTCCACTGTTTCTTCATCTGGTCTTGGTTTCTGTGTTTCTGGTTTATTTGTATCTTTCTTCAAGGATGGACGCCCCTTTTTCTTTGATTCTAGGGCATTAATTCCACCTTGTTCAAACTGTAGTTGCCATTTTCGAACCATTGCGTGTGTGGGAAGATTGAATATGGCAGCAGTTTCACGGTAGGATGTACCCATCTCATTTATATAATTAAGTACATCCATTTTAAACTTCGTTGAATAGCTTGTATAGGATTTTATAAAGGCACTTTCTCCATGATGCTCAAATAGGCGAACCCATGCGCTGAAAATACTTTGGTGAACACCAATACCTCTCGCAATTTCCCTTATTGATTCATTCCCATACTTATACCTTAAAACACTATGGATCTTTTCCTCCACTGTAAATTTAGCCATAAAAAAACACCCCGTAAATGTTAGAATGGTGTCTAACATTTACGGGGCAGATCAAAAGCGACCGGTTATTTTTTAACTTTGGGCAATATTTTATTTAACGGAACACTTTTACGACGTTCCCAGGTTGCTTCGTTATTCGGATCAAATTGTTCTAGGAAGGTAATAACTTCCTTTGTGATAGGTGTTGGAGTAGATGCACCAGAAGTTACTGCAATGTTCTTAGCATCCCTAATCCAATCAATTTCAAGCTCTGAGATATCGGCAATCCGATAGGCTTTTGTACCAGCAATTTCTTCTGAGACCTGTGCGAGTCGATTAGAGTTATTACTCATCGGGTCTCCAACCACGATGGTTACATCTGCCTCAGTTGCTTGACCGGCAACTGCTTCCTGACGCACTTGTGTTGCATTGCATATCTCATTATGTGCTTCTGCATGCGGGTACTTTTCCTGAACCTTTTTCATCGTTTCAGCAACATCCCATTGGCTCATAGTTGTTTGATTGGTAACAATCAGTCTTTCACTATCAATTGTTAATGCTTCAACATCGTTTGGTGTCTCAACAAGATGGACAGCATCAGGCGCAACACCAACTGCTCCCTCAGGCTCTGGATGTCCTTTTTTTCCAATATAAATGACCTGGTATCCTTGTTTCGTTTTCTCTTCAATCAAATCATGGGTTCTAGTTACATCTGGGCAGGTAGCGTCAATCGTTACCAGGCCTTTCTGTTTTGCAAGCTCTCTTACTTCTGGTGAGATGCCATGCGCTGTAAAAATAACAGTACCAGTATCAACTTTGTCTAGTATGTCCTTACGGTTTTTACCATCAAGCGTAATAATACCTTCTTCAGCAAAAGCGTCTGTAACGTGTTTATTATGAACAATCATCCCTAAAATATAGATAGGGCGTGGTAATGATTTATCTAAAGCCGCATTTCTTGCTATTACCATCGCATCAACAACACCATAACAGTATCCGCGGGGTGAAATCTTAATAATTTGCATATAATTAAGTCCTCCTAGGAACATTGACTTTGAATCTATGTATTTATTATATAAAACTAATAGAAATAATACAAAGATACATTAATGGAAAGTGACTCCTGTTATCCGAGAGTAAATCTGTCCTATCCGAGAGTAATTTCCCATTATCCGAGAGTAAACCCCTGCTATCCGAGAGTAAACCCCTGCTATCCGAGAGTAAATCCATTATCAAAAAAATAAAAGATGCTGTTTTTTTCAGCATCTATCAATTAAATTCAATTAAATGTATAGTTTTGGAATAGAAGGACCATTGTGTTGTTTACTCGCTACCACTGCTTCTGCTTCTGGTGCAACACTTTTTTTCTTTTTCGCTACTCGCTGTGGCTCTACTTCTGAATGGACAGGGTGGTCTTCCATTATAGAGTTCTCTTCTTTTCCCTCATCTGACTTTTCCTCTGTTGGAAGATCTTTAAAACCTTTATATAACTTCCACATCATAGGAAGATTCTTAACGATGGGTCCGTATTGCTGAATCATTGGGCCAATCGATTGCGCGGTCCTTAAAACCTGTTGTGTATTATTAAGGAATCCTGTGAGACTGTCAGGATTACTTAGGGTTTGCAGTATTGAACCAATGCCTCCCGTTCCATTAGGAACGTTCCTGGAAGGAGTTTGCATACCCCCATGACCTGCTAATTGATTGCCTTGCTTTTTCCCGCCGAGTATTTTCGAAAGTAAACCTCCGCCATTTCTTTTTCCTTGTCCTCTACCCATCGTTTGTCCCATCATCGATCTGCTGTTAGTAAACTGCTGCTGTATTCCCATCATTTGTCCATTACCGCCATAAGGAGTCATCATGTGATGTTGACCTCCATAATGTCCAGGACCCATCATATGTGAACCCATATGCCCATGCAGGGGAAATCTTGTTCTAGGCTGCTGCATACGAAGTCCTCCTCTCAATTAAAGCCTTATAATTTAAGGTATGCAATTTCTTTAATTTGGTTTAGGAATAAAACAAAAGATAAACTGTAAAATTTTCATGATTAAAAGTAGTTCAAAAGTAAAAGATGATAATAACTGGTTATTTAGATGAATCTTTACTATAATGATATGATGGAAATAAAAGTGGAAGCTCTTGCTAATGCAAGAAAACTACTCCATGAACGGTAGAAATTTATATATAAGGAGCAATTACATGAAGGAAAATCGTTTTGAACGTTTTAATTTACAGCCATTTATTATAGAAGCAGTAAAAGAACAAGGATTTTTTGAGCCAACTGAAATTCAGGAGCGGATGATTCCATTAGTTTTAAAAAATGAAAGTGCAATTGGTCAATCACAAACTGGAACAGGGAAAACACTTGCTTTTGTTTTACCAATTCTAGAACGGATAAACCCAGAGCGCAAAGAGGTCCAAGCTGTCATCACTGCGCCAACAAGAGAACTTGCATCGCAAATTTATCATCAAATATTAAAGGTGACAGAGCATTGCAGTCCTGAAAAGGCAATCATGACTAGATGTTACATTGGAGGAACGGACAAGCAAAGAACAATTGATAAATTAAAGGTACAGCCCCATATTGTAGTTGGAACACCAGGGAGAATTAAAGACCTGATGGTTGAACAAGCACTTTTTGTTCATACTTCAGAAGTACTTGTTGTCGATGAAGCGGATATGATGCTTGATATGGGCTTTATTGAGGATTTGGATCAAGTAGCAGCAAAGATGCCTGAGAAATTGCAGATGCTTGTATTTTCTGCCACTATTCCAGAAAAGCTTAAACCATTTCTTAAAAAGTATATGGAAAATCCAAAAACCATTCACATTGATGCAAAAAGAAAAACTGCAGAAAATCTAACTCATTACCTTTTACCATCAAGACACCGCAATAAGAAGCAACTTGTCCACGATGCCCTTATTCAGTACAACCCATATTTAGCAATCGTGTTTACAAATACAAAAAAAATGGCTGAGGAAGTAGCCAATTTTTTAATTGCCAAGGGGTTAAAGGTTGCTCGAGTACATGGAGATTTGAATCCGCGTGAACGTAAAAAAATGATGAAGCAAATTCAAGATTTAGAATTTCAATATATTGTGGCAACTGACTTAGCTTCACGAGGAATTGATATCGAAGGAATAAGTCATGTTATTAACTATGAATTACCAACAGATTTAGACTTTTATGTTCACCGAGTGGGAAGAACTGCAAGAGCAGGAAATACGGGAGTTGCTCTAACTGTTTATGATATTTCCGATGAAGATGCATTAAATCGTCTTGAAAAGATGGGGATTCAATTTAAGTACGTCGATCTTAAAAAAGAGGAATTTGTTGAATTAGAGGATCGCAATAAAAGAAAGACACGTGTAAGGAAAGAGGATGAAGCAGAAAAAACTGCTAAATCGATGGTCAAAAAACCGCAAAAGGTAAAACCAGGTTACAAAAAGAAGATGCAGTGGGAAATGGATAAAATTAAGAAACGTCAAAGAAGATTAAATAAGAAGTAAGGTTGAAGGGAGAGAGAAGGCTTTGTTGAAAATTGGTTCACACGTTTCAATGAGCGGTAAAAAAATGCTACTTGCAGCAAGTGAGGAAGCCGTTTCATATGGCTCAAATACTTTTATGATCTATACTGGGGCACCGCAAAACACCAGAAGGAAGAAAATTGAAGATCTTAATATTGAAGCTGGAAGAAGACATATGGCGGAGCATGGAATCAATGAAATTGTTGTTCATGCTCCATACATTATAAATATTGGAAATACCACAAATCCTGATACGTTTGAATTAGGTGTGCGGTTTCTACGGACAGAAATTGAGAGAACAGAGGCACTCGGTGCAAAGCAAATCGTGCTGCATCCAGGTGCACATGTTGGTGCAGGTACTGAGGCGGGTATTAAGAAGATTATCGAAGGCTTAAATGAAGTTTTAACTGGTAAAGAGCAACTACAAATTGCATTGGAAACAATGGCAGGAAAAGGGTCTGAATGCGGCAAATCGTTCGAGGAATTGGCCATGATTATCGATGGAGTGAACTATAGCGATAAACTGTCTGTTTGTTTTGATACATGCCATACACATGATGCCGGATACAACATTGTTGAAGATTTTGATGGCGTGTTAAATGAATTTGATAAAATTGTTGGCTTGGACAAATTAAAGGTTCTTCATATTAATGATAGTAAAAATGCAATAGGGATGAGAAAAGACCGTCACGAAAATATTGGCTTTGGTCATATTGGCTTTAAAGCACTCAATTATATCGTACATCATCCACAATTGACAGAAGTTCCTAAAATTCTCGAGACACCATTCGTAGGCGAAGATAAAGATAATAAAAAGCCTCCATATCGATTCGAAATTGAAATGCTAAAAGAACAAAAATTTAACGAAGACCTTCTAGATAAAATCATACATGCCTAACAAAAAGCTGTGCCCAAGAGAGGCACAGCTTTTTGAATAATGGATGAGTACTAGTTAATTATTTTTGGCACTCTGTTGATTGGCGCGGAAGGCACGAAGACTCCTCGAAAATGCTATCGCATTTTCTTCGTGCGTGGGCAGATTCAAGGAAGTAATTCAATGTCCTGCGGGAGGACGGGGCAGGGGAGACCCCACAGGCGCTTCAGCGCCGAGGAGGCTCCCCGTACCGCCCGCGGAAAGCGAAGTGCCTGGAGCGCCAATCAACAGACAAATTAACACTGCTCAAATTTTATTTTGTAAATTGTACAAAAAGCTTATTTACTTCTCTTGCAGCTTCTGGTCCTGCAATTTTAGCAATTTCTTTAATTAGCGATGCGCGTTCACGGTCATCAAAAATATTTACATTTTTCCCTCTTAAGTATTGAGCAACTTTATTTGCTTGCTGCCGATTCACTCGAATATTAAATTGCTGCGCATACTTGAATAGTTCATCACCAGTAATGGTATTAATCTTATGATTAATGACATTCTCAAAAATCTTCACACTCATCACTCCTTCATCTAATGTATGAAGGGTGAATTTAGAGTGTTACAAAATGAACGGGGAGGATATCCTAAAGATTGCTGTAAAGGTAATGTCTTTACATTAAGAAAAACCTATTGTATACTACTTTAAGTTAAATCGTAATGATTCTTAAAATTAAGGTGAGAGCGTATGAAATTAGATTCTATTATTGAAATAAAACACCTTTTCTATCGCTATGAAAAGGATACCGTCCTTGAAAATATTAACCTAACCATACCAAATGGCTCTTTTTTAGCGATTGTCGGTCCAAATGGTTCCGGTAAATCAACATTATTAAAATTGATTTTGGGCTTATTAAAGCCACAAAAAGGAGATATTTTCTTATTCGGACAGGAAATAAATAAATTTAAAGACTGGCAGCAAATCGGTTATGTATCTCAAAAGGCAAATTCATTTAATACAGGTTTTCCAGCTACTGTTTTTGAAGTTGTTTCTAGTGGATTAACAAAAAAACTTGGGTTGTTTCGATTTTTTAAAAAAGAGCATTCCCAAAAAGTATTTGACGCATTGGAAGCTGTGGGCATGAGGAAGTTTAGCAACCGAAATATCGGTGAGTTGTCAGGCGGTCAGCAGCAAAGGGTTTTCATTGCCCGCGCCCTAGTGAGTGAGCCCAAACTATTAATTCTTGATGAACCTACGGTTGGTGTTGATGCTGAGAACGTGAACGCTTTTTACCATATGCTTGCGGATTTGAATAAGAATCGGGGCATTACGCTTTTGTTAGTTACACATGACATTGGAACCATTTCAGACAAAGTAACCCATGTAGCATGTCTAAATAAACACTTACATTTTCATGGGGATACGAGTGAATTTGAGAAGCACAAAAGTGAAGGAATGTCTGAATTTTATGGAACGGATGTCCATCTCCTCGCACATCAACATGACCACGGAGGCGTTTTTAAATGATTCAAGGAATATTTCAATATGAATTTTTACAAAATGCCTTTTTAACTGGAATTTTAATTGGCTTTCTTGCACCATTATTAGGTGTCTTTATTGTTGTTAGAAGACTTTCATTAATTGCCGATGCCCTAAGTCATGTAACCTTGGCAGGAATTGCAGCAAGCCTTCTCCTAGAAAAATACTTTATGGCTTTAAGTGGACTAAATCCGCTTTATTTAGGAATGGTCTTTTCTGTCGGCGGCTCTTTGTTTATAGAAAAATTACGAGGAGTTTATAAACATTACCAAGAGTTAGCAATCCCAATCATTTTATCAGGTGGTATAGGTCTTGGAGTGATCTTTATTTCACTAGCAGATGGTTTTAATACGGACTTGTATAGTTATTTATTTGGCAGTGTATCTGCTGTGAGCCGCACGGATTTATGGGTAATCTTGGTTATTAGTATCGCTGTTGTAGTAACCATCATTTTATTATATAAAGAACTGTTTTTATTATCTTTTGATGAAGAGCATGCCAAAGCCTCGGGAATAGCGGCAAAAAGCATTCACTTTATTTTTATTATTATGGTTGCCCTTGTGATTGCAGCTTCGATGAGAATTGTGGGAATTATGCTGGTTTCTTCATTAATGACTTTACCGGTTGCCGCAAGTATTCGCATTGCAAAAGGCTTTAAACAAACAATCTTTTTGTCGATTATCTTTGGTGAAATATCTGTCCTTGGGGGTCTTTTTGCTTCTTACTATCTAGACCTGGCTCCTGGTGGAACAATTGTTATGATTGCCGTGGCTATTTTAGTATTTACAATCGTTTATAAAAGATTAATGATAAAAAGTCAGATTTCACAAGGGGGTGCAGCAGGATGAATGTAAATGAGGCAATTCAATTCTTGAAAGAAAATGGGTTTAAACAAACAGGAAAAAGAGAAGACATGCTTCAATTGTTTGCAGACAGTGATAAGTACTTAACAGCTAAAGATGTCCTAGATGAATTAAAGGAAGACTATCCAGGATTAAGCTTTGATACTATATATCGGAATCTTTCACTCTTTGTAAAAATGGGTATTCTTGAAATGACGGAACTTTCTGGTGAAAAGCACTTTCGCTTTTCCTGTTCACGCCACCAACACCACCATCATTTCATCTGTATGGATTGCGGTAAGACAAAAGAGATTGAAACTTGTCCAATGAACAGTTTAAGTGAGGATTTAAAAGGATATGATATCTCGGGGCATAAATTTGAGATATACGGACGTTGTCCTGAGTGCAACTAAATAAGAAAAGCATGGCTTTTATAACATAGCCATGCTTTTTTTAATCCAATTATTAACCCAGTTATTGGCTTCAAACCAGTTATTAACTCGAATAACTCCATTTGGAATGGGGTCCTGATTGTATGGCGTATTAAACAAGAGAACAGGGATATTGCATTCTTCATGGATCATAACTGCATTATCATGCTTATCTTCAAGAAAAATATCTACCTTATGACTCTTAGCTGTCGCAACCTTATCATGTGAGCCAATTAATTCAATATGATGGTAATACAAATCATTCTTTTTAAACCATTTCTTTGTATCATCCAATAGCTTTGGTCCTCGGGCACTTATAAAAAATAATTCATGTTCCTTTTTCCACGTGTTTAGAACTTGATCAGCGCCCTCTGCAAGCGGAGATTGCTCATACATCATAGGTTCATTTTCAATAAACCACTTTGCGAATTGTTCCTCAGAAACTTTTACGACCTTATTTAGGTCATATTCTTTTACATCCTCTAGTGTAATATTTAATCCAAATCCTTCATTAATAAAGGGGACAAGCGCCGATGGACATGTTACTGTACCATCAATATCAATACCAAATCTTTTCTTCATATGTATTCACCTTCAACTGCTAACTTTTTTAACTTTATTTTACCATACTAAAAAGATAAAAGTTACAAACAATAATTAATGCTCCTATTACTGAAAGTGAGGGATTCGGATGGAAGATAAAAAAGACACGAAAATACGTGGGTATCTCCCAAGCCCAAACACTGATGTAGATAGCCCAGATTACCCTTCTGATTATCGGGAGGAAACAGCAGCTGAAATTGCAGCCCCAGTTCCACTTGCTCGTCCTACATTCCAGGAAAGATCAAAGTCAGATCAAGGAACGCGGACAGAAGCAGGAACAGGTATGGGATGGGCTGCTTTAATTCTATCTATACTATCACTGTTTGTCATGCCGATTCTTTTTGGTGCAGCAGGTATTGTATTAGGTTTCGTAGCCAGACGTCGAGGAGCCGAAGGCCTTGGATCGTGGGCAATCGGGATAGGTGCTATTTCGATTATTGTCGGAATCTTTATCCTGCCGTTCTTTTAACAGTAACTTGCAAATATAGGGGCAATTAGAAAAGCGTAAGCGCCTTCGGAACAAGCACAGCTTGTTCCTGCGAGGATTAATCCAAGGAGCTTTCCTTGTGCACAGGGGCGACAGGCATAAGACGAGCCGGCTAGAAGGTAGTTTTTTTACCTTCTTGACGGATTGGCTTATGACCCCGAGCCCCTAGGCGCTGAAGCCAGACAAAAAAAAGAAACCCGGCAGGTTTGCCGGGTTTCTTCATTAGGTTTATTAATTTGTAACTTCAGCTTCTTCAGCCGCTTTTTTCTGGAAGTATTCCTCAGCAATTTGATCAATTTCTTTTTTCAATTCATCGACCAATTGATCTTCAGGGACCTTACGAACAATCTCACCTTTACGGAAAAGTAAGCCCTCACCACGTGCACCAGCAATTCCTATATCAGCTTCTCTTGCTTCCCCAGGACCGTTTACAGCGCATCCTAAAACAGCTACCTTAATTGGTGCTTTTATGGTTGAAATATATTCTTCTACTTCATTTGCAATACTGATTAGATCGATTTCAATTCTTCCGCATGTCGGACATGAGATTAATGTTGCTGCATTGGAAGATAGACCAAATACCTTTAAAAGTTCTCTGGCTACTTTAACTTCTTCAACTGGGTCAGCACTTAAAGAAACCCGAAGTGTATTACCAATACCTTTGCTCATAATGGCTCCCAATCCAGCAGCACTTTTAACCGTACCGGCAAAAAGAGTTCCTGATTCAGTAATACCTAAATGTAAAGGATAATCAAATGCTTTTGAAGCTTTTTCATATGCTTCGATTGCAAGGCTTACATCCGATGCCTTCATTGAAACAATGATATCGTGGAAATCAAGGTCTTCAAGGATTCTGATATGATGGAGTGCACTTTCAACCATTCCATCGGCAGTTGGATAACCATATTTCTCAAGAATTCTCTTTTCAAGTGAGCCTGCATTAACACCAATACGGATTGGAATTCCACGCTTCTTAGCAGCGTTTACGACTGCTTCAACTTTTTCTCTTTTTCCGATATTTCCTGGATTAATACGGATTTTATCAGCGCCGCCCTCGATTGCTTTAAGCGCCAATTTATAATCAAAATGGATATCTACAACTAAGGGAATATTAATTCTTTTTTTAATTTCAGGAATGGCATTTGCAGCCCGTTCGTCGGGACACGCAACACGAACAATCTGGCAGCCTGCCTCTTCTAGACGTTTAATTTCAGCAACTGTTGCTTCAACATCATGCGTTTTAGTAGTGGTCATGCTTTGTATAAATAATTCGTTACTGCCGCCAATTGTTAAATTACCAACTTTAACAGGACGGGTTTTTGTACGATGTGTAATTTCACTCAAGGGAAATTCGCTCCTTCAAATTGGATTCGAATAATTGTTAGTTTGAACACGCACCTATTATTTTATCAGTCCTTTACTAATCTTGACAAGACTGACGCTTTTTGTTCCCTTATTTTGAGTAATCAGGAAATTGATAGGAGGAGCCAATTTGAATTTTTTCCGGAGTTTTACCTGGATTTAAGCTTTTGAAATCCTCAATTAATTTATCTATCGAGACAGGTAAAGGCCTATCTATATGGTTTTCAACAATAGAGATAAGTGTTTCACCGGGTTCAACTTCAGCCTCAAATGTATCCATCTTATTTTCAGGGTTGGCGATTGTCGCTACTGTCTCGATTGGCATTTGGGTTTTATCCGTGGGCAAAGTACCTGCTGTTAAATCAATATATATTACATAAACTGTAAGAAGTCCAAATAGAAAAAGAAAAATTCTTTTCATGGTACAAGCCTCCAAAATGGAATGTTTGTACATTCCTATGCTTGTCCAATTATTTGTAGAACGAAAAAACACACCTTCGAGGTGCGTTTAGTTTTCAATCGTTGATTTTTCGTTTGGTATTTCTTTAAGTGCTAAGTATAAGATGATTATTTCAACAAACCAATTGAGTATAAAGCTATTTGGTACTGTTGTATTAAGGGCACTCATAATGGTAAAAAATACAGTTGGCAAAGTTACACTGTAGGCAGCCATTCTCCATAAATGGCGATAACTTATGCTCTTGCCTGCAAGACTCTTTAATACTAAACCAAACCAAGCAAGAATAGACACTTCAATGAAATTTATTGCACTTGAAAAAAGGAACATTAAGGTAGACATTACGGGAATAATAATTCCTTTCATTCCATCGACTGTATCTACTACATCAATAAAGTCGTCTTTCGTTAGTGTTAATCCTTCTAGCATAGAGTAGGAATAGGTATCAATTCTTCCTCCTGCTGCAACGGTAATTTCATTCTTAAGCAATGCAAAGGCATTTTCTTCATCTTCCACATCTTCGTTCGTAATTACTCCTGTTGAATCGAAGATAATGGTGAAATCCCCTTTATGAATGGTTATCGGTACATCACTTTCTGCTGTTAAAGTCCCATTATCAATGGTAAAAGCGGGGAGTTCATTCTTCATTACGGATTTAGTACCTTCAATTCCTTCAGTCAAGACTGTACTAAAGTAATAAATAGCTGGCAAGATTGATAGCAAGGTAAGAAGAAACACATATAAAATTGTTTTTCCAATACCTTGAAATCGAAATGAGGCAATGTCCTTTGGTGAATAAGTACTTCTAAAAAACTGTTTGAAAATATTCATAATTTACCACCCTAATAAAGATTCACCATTATATTGTAGTCTTTGAGGCAAATATTAACAAGAATGATGAATTGTGAAACTAATTAGGAACTTTTGCGTATAGGGTTATAGAATAAATTTTTCTAAAGGATGGAGAAATAATGGAGATCGTTTATTGGTCAATCATCTCGGTGTTATTTATCATTGGGTTTATTGGACTCATTTATCCAATCATCCCAAGTGTATTGTTCCTATTAGCAGGGTATTTATTATATGGTTTCTTTTTTTCCTTTGAACCTTTTGGCTGGTTCTTTTGGCTGATTCAAAGTTTCTTTATCATTCTGTTGTTTGTAGCAGACTATATCGCAAATATGATTGGGATTCAAAAATACGGCGGATCCAAGGCTGGAGTCTGGGGAAGTACGATAGGTCTTCTAGTCGGTCCTTTCATAATACCGTTTTTAGGAATTCTAATTGGTCCATTTATTGGGGCGATAGGGGCAGAGCTTTTAGTTAATAAAAGAAATTTCAAAGACAGTTTAAAAATTGGCTTTGGATCAGTGATCGGTTTTATTAGTAGTGTCATCACAAAAACGATTATTCAAATACTAATGATTGTTTACTTCCTTCTTATGGTTCTTTAATGGAAAATCCTCCTCACACTGAGGAGGATTTTCCATTAGTTTACACCGCAAATCTCATATGGACAGTTTTGGCAGTCAACTTCTTCTTTTAGGTATTTTATATTTTTGATTGTAAATTTTTGCAGATCGTAAGAAACCACATCTTTCTCCCGCAATTCTTTTAAAGCGCGTTGAATAACTTCTCTCGTTCCATATGTTAAGTTGGCAAGATCTTGATGAGTTAACGGCAGATCAATGAGTATTCCATCTTCTGTCCTTACACCATACGTATTACAAAGACGGATGAGAATAGAATATAAACCACCTTTTTTGCCATTCATAATTAGGTCCTGACATTTCATCTGAGCTTTTAGGTAGCCTGTGCTTAACCACGAAACAAAAGCATTCATTGCATCGGGGTCATTCATGATAAATTCTTCAAATTGGGCCTTTTTAATGGCAAGAACTTCACTATCTGAAAGAGTCTTTGCATAAAACTGATACCTTGCATCTTGTTTAAATATTGGATATTCAACGATCATCTCTCTGCTATTTAAAACTTTTAATATAAAGTCTTTCCCGCGCATGTGGACTCGACCGAGTGCAACGGTCCCGCTGAGTAACAGGTATACATATTCAACAGAATCCTTCTCTTGAAAGAGAACGGTTCCCGCCTTTACCTTTTGTATTTGGTCTGTTTTACGAAAGAATTGATCTAATAAACTATATATAGAAAAACCGCCACTAAGCATTTACCCCACTCCTTTTATCCCTAATTTTATTTAATCATGTATTTACAACCTGTTTACAGTTGAAACATGACAATTTATTGAAAGATGTTTTCATACATGAAAAAATATGAATAAAATTCTCTCCTAAAGGATATTGTAAATTTGTTAAGTGCAAGGCATTTTATTTGAAAGAACCTGTCAACTCTGATAATCTTAAGCTACAGAGCTTTAGGAATATTCAAAAATCGTTTTGATTTTAGACATAATCTTAAGGCTGAAAAAAATTATTATATACATAGGAGGAAATAAAAATGGCTTTTGAATTACCACAATTACCTTATGCTTATGATGCACTTGAGCCTCATATTGACAAAGAAACGATGAATATTCATCACACTAAACATCACAATACGTATGTAACAAACTTAAATAATGCACTACAAGGTAACGAAGAATTACTTTCTAAATCAGTTGAAGAAGTAGTTGCTAACCTTGATGCTGTTCCAGAAGCGGTTCGTACTGCAGTACGTAACAATGGTGGAGGACATGCTAACCATGCACTATTCTGGCAGATCCTTTCTCCAAATGGAGGCGGTGCACCAACTGGTGAATTAGCTGATGCAATCAGCAATAAATTTGGCAGTTTCGATAGCTTTAAAGAGGAGTTTGCGAAAGCGGCTACAACTCGTTTTGGTTCAGGATGGGCTTGGCTAGCTGTAAGCAATGGTGAGTTAGAAGTTTCAAGCACACCAAATCAAGACTCTCCTTTGATGGAAGGTAAAACACCTATTCTAGGTCTTGATGTTTGGGAGCATGCTTACTACTTAAACTACCAAAACCGTCGTCCTGATTACATCTCTTCTTTCTGGAACGTTGTAAACTGGGATGAAGTTTCTAAGCGCTACAGTGCAGCGAAGTAATTATAAAGTGTTGAAAAAGGCAGCTGAATTCAGCTGTCTTTTCTTTTTTTCGTATAAAGGACCACTGCTTGTTAAAGACTAACCCTTATCACAAAGGGGAGTTTTTATGGCGAAAAAATTTAGTTTTTTAGGTGACGTAAAATTAACAAAGGATTTATCCCTGCTTTTACTCATTGGAGGGTTATATTCATTAAGTGTTGCACTATCAAATACTTTTGTGAATATCTATTTGTGGAAACAAACAGGTGAATATTCTGATCTTGCTCTTTATAATCTTTCAATTGTCGTTATACAGCCTTTAACTTTTATCTTAGCGGGGAGATGGGCAAAGAAAATTGACCGAGTGAAAGTGTTAAGATTAGGTGTCAGTTTTCTAGCAATATTCTACCTAATGGTGTTAATAACTGGAAAAAATGCATCAACCTATTTATTACTGTTAGGAAGTCTGCTGGGAATTGGGTATGGGTTTTATTGGCTCGCCTATAATGTATTAACCTTTGAAATAACCGAGCCTGAAACGAGAGATTTTTTTAATGGCTTTTTAGGAATCTTATCCTCAACAGGCGGAATGATTGGACCAATTGCGGCTGGATTTATTATTACTCGTTTTGAAAAGTTCGCAGGGTATTCGCTTGTGTTTGGGATTTCTTTATCCCTATTTGCACTCGCTGTTATCCTGAGTTTTTCATTGAAACCACGCCCTGCAAGTGGAAAGTACTGCTTTACCCGGATACTGAAAGAAAGAAAGCAAAATGAAAATTGGCGCCTGATAACAAATGCGAATTTTTTCCAGGGTCTTAGAGAAGGAACGTTCTTATTTATTATCTCGGTACTTGTCTACATTTCGACTGGGAGTGAACTTGCTTTAGGAACGTTTGGACTTATAAATTCCGGAATCTCCTTTATAGCCTATTTTGCAGCATCCCGGTTAATTAAAAAAAACAAGCGAAAAAAGGCCATCCTTCTAGGTGGTATCATCCTTTATTTAGCTGTTTTAATAATCGTCTGGGATGTTAATTATGTAAAACTATTAATTTACGCAGCCATGATTGCGGTTGCCTATCCCATTTTGTTAGTGCCATATATGTCAACTACATATGATGTAATCGGAACTGCTTGGAAAGCGGCAGAAATGAGAATAGAGTATATTGTGGTACGGGAGATTTTTATTAATCTGGGAAGAATCGTTTCGATTTTGTCTTTCTTAGCGGCAGTAACTTGGTTTGATGAGAAGCAAAGTATTCCAATTCTACTTTTATTTCTCGGAGCAGGACATTCATTAATATATTTGTTTATAAGACGAGTCCAATTGCCTACTATGTAGTGCGATGAGTAATTCATATTACTCATCGCATTTTTTTATTACTATGGTATTTTGTGTACTGTGTTGATTGATGTCAATTGGTAAGAGTTTTTCGTAGAAACATATGGTGATTTCGGCTAGAATATAGATTATGATGTCGTTTAGGACAAGGAAGTGGAGAAATGGTTATAAATAAGAAAAAAAAGCCGCATGTCACTTTTCGGTTGAACATGCTATTCTTCGTTATATTTTTACTATTTTCAATCTTAATTCTACGTTTAGGTTTAGTTCAGATTGTTTATGGGGAAGATTTTAAACGTGAAATAGAGAGGACGGAAGATATAACGGTAAATAACCCAGTGCCTCGGGGGAAAATGTTTGATCGTAATGGAAAAATTATTGTTGATAATACACCGTTGAATGCAATCACTTACACGAAGTTTCAGGATACAACCCAAGAAGAAATGCTTGAAACTGCTGAACGCTTGGCAAAACTAATTAATAAAGATACATCAAAAGTCCGGGAACGGGATAAAAAGGATTACTGGTTACTAAAAAATCCTGAGAAAGCGAAAGAAAAAATCACTGAAAAAGAATGGTCTTTATACGACCAAGACGAATTGGACGATAAAGAAATATACAACCTTCAGCTAGAAAGAATTAAGAAAAAAGACCTTGCTAGCTTAACACCACAAGATTTAGAAACCTTAGCGATTTTCAGGGAATTTAACAGTGGTTATGCATTAACCCAGCAAATTGTAAAAAACGAAAATGTCACTCCCGAAGAGTTCGCCGTTGTTAGTGAAAATCTAGAAGATTTGCCTGGCGTTGATACTACTACGGATTGGGAACGATATTATGCATTTGGAAATACATTAAAAACCGTACTTGGAAATGTAACATCTTCTGATGAAGGCTTGCCGAAGGATAAACTAGAGGAATATCTTGCTCGTGATTATAGTCGAAATGACCGAGTAGGTAAAAGCTATATTGAGCTGCAGTATGAAGATGTCTTGCATGGGCAAAAGGGCAAAGTGAAAAATGTAACCGATAAAGCCGGTAAAATCTTATCGACTGAAGTGGTTTCAGAGGGTCAGCGAGGTAAAGACCTTGTCCTAACGATTGATATGGCTCTTCAACTTGAAATAGAAAAAATTATTGAAGAAGAGCTTTGGAATGCGAAGAAAAATCCTAAGTCTGCGTTATTAGACCGGGCCTTTGTTGTTCTTATGGATCCTCACACGGGAGAAATATTAACAATGGCCGGAAAGCAAATTGCAAGAAACGCTGAGACGAATAAACAAGAAATGAAAGACTTTGCACTAGGGAATATAACTACCTCTTATGAAGTCGGATCTGTTGTCAAAGGAGCCACAATTTTAACGGGATATAATACAGGGGCAATTAAGCCGGGTTCAACTCAATATGACTCACCGTTATTAATAAAGGGTACAAACCCTAAGTCTTCATGGAAGAACTTCGGAAATATTAATGACTTAAGAGCACTGCAAATATCCTCAAACGTTTATATGTGGAAAACTGTAATTGAAATGGCCAATGGGACATATTCACCGAATAAGTCGCTCCCATTAGACTTAAGTGCCTTTGACACGATACGACAATCCTTTAGCCAATTTGGTCTAGGAGTAAAAACCGGAATTGACCTTCCAAATGAGGGTACCGGTTATATTGGTCCAGTGAAACAGTCTGGTTTGCTGCTTGACTTGGTGATAGGTCAGTATGATACCTATACCGTTATGCAATTAGCGCAATATATTTCAACGATTGCAAATGGCGGATTCCGAGTTCAGCCGCATATTGTAAAGGAAATTCGTGAACCAGTGCTCGAGAGCAATGAATTAGGTCCAGTATTTCAGGAAATTGAACCAACAATATTAAATCGAATTGATGGTAAAGATGAATGGATTGATCGAGTACAAGAAGGCTTTAGAATGGTTATGCAGGTAGGGGATGGTACCGGTGTTAGTACTTTTAAGGGGGCTGAGTACAATCCTGCAGGTAAAACAGGAACTGCCCAAGCACCATACGATGGCCCAGAACGTAAGAAATTTGAGAAATCACCTGAAGTTATGAACTTGAGTCTGATTAGCTATGCTCCATTTGAGAATCCTGAGATTGCTATGGCCGTTTTAGTTCCATGGGCATACCAAGGAAACAGTGGGCCAGGTACAGCTAATATAATTGGTAAAAGAGTATTGGACACCTACTTTAATCTACAAAAACAAGATCAAAGTGTTGAAACGAATGATGTTTCAGATACACAACAAAATACTCAATAAATGAGGTTTGAACACCTGTTTCCGCATGGAGACAGGTGTTTTTTTATTAAAGCTTGCATAAGATAACATTAGTACAAATTTATTTATGATTTACAAAAGTCATACATAGATTTACAAAACCTTTACAATTCATTAAAACAAGCTTTACAGAAGGAGTTTATTATTAATCTTGTAAGGAAAACAAACACGTAAAAACAAACCAAATTTCGTAGGGGGAATTAAGTAATGAAAAGCTTTAAGAAATTAGCACTAACAGCAATGATGACTGGTGTGCTAGCAATTACAGCCGCTTGTGGTGCACAGGGTACTGAAGGCAACAAAGAACAAGCTGGCGAAGAAGTAAAGCAACTTCAAGGTGAAATTAAAATAGACGGTTCATCTACAGTTTTCCCAATTATGGAAGCAGTTGTTGAAGAATATGGAATGATACAACCTAATGTTAAAGTTCCTGTTGGATCATCTGGAACTGGAGGCGGTTTTGAAGCATTTATTGCTGGTGAAACTGAACTAAGCAATGCTTCTCGTCCAATTAAAGATGAAGAAAAAGCAGCACTTGAAGAAAAAGGTATTGAATATACAGAAGTGAAATTAGCATTTGACGGACTCTCAGTAGTAGTAAATAAAGACAATGATTGGGTAGAAAGCTTAACAATCGAAGACTTACAGAAAATTTGGATTGAAGACGGAACAACGAAAAAATGGTCTGATATCAATCCAGATTGGCCAGAAGAAGAAATCAAATTATACTCTCCTGGTACAGATTCAGGAACCTTCGACTACTTCGATGAAGTAATTCTTGATGGAAAACCAATCGTTGAAAAAGCAACTCTTTCTGAGGACGACAATACATTAGTACAAGGTGTTCAAGGTGACAAGAATGCAATTGGTTACTTTGGTTATGCTTACTATGCAGAAAACAAAGATACTTTGAAAATCGTTCCAATTGATGGCGGAGACGGTCCTGTTGAGCCAACCAATGAAACAATTGAATCTGGGGAATACGCTCCACTCTCACGTCCATTATTCACTTATGTGAAGAACTCTGCTATTAAAGAACAAGAAGAAGTGTATGATTTCATGAAGTTCCTTTTAGAAAATGCTGCAACATTATCTGAAGATGTTGGATATGTACAATTACCTGAAGAAGAGTATACAAAGCAATTAGAAACATTAGAAACTCTTAAGTAAAGTTTAGAATAATTTTATAGGTGAGAAGCGCGATAAATGTGCTTCTCATCTTGTCATTGGAATGAAAGGGGTTTTCAATTTGACTACTCAAAACACCAATTCTTTCTCTGTTCAGAAAATGATACAAGAGAAGAAAAAAAGGAAGAGCGCTGGCGGAATTACTGAAAAAATCATGCCATATATTTTATTCCTTGCAGCGGCTGTTTCTGTTTTGACTACAATTGGCATTGTTCTTACGCTCATATTTGAAACATTTTTGTTTTTCGATGCAGTGTCGATTAAGGAGTTTTTCACCGCTAAAAAGTGGTATCCTTTTTCCGATACTAATGGATCATTCGGTATTCTGCCGTTAGTAATGGGAACGCTAAAGGTAACTGTAATTGCTGCTATTGTTGCTGTTCCAATCGGATTAGCTTCAGCCATTTATTTGAGTGAGTATGCATCAGACCGAGCTCGCAGAATTATTAAACCGATATTAGAAGTTTTAGCTGGAATCCCAACAATTGTTTATGGATTTTTTGCACTAACTTTTGTTACTCCTATATTACGTGAAATTATACCGTCCCTTGAAATTTTTAATGCGTTAAGCCCTGGTATTGTAATTGGAATCATGATAACACCGATGATTGCTTCTCTTTCAGAGGATGCGATGACTTCAGTTCCTAATGCAATGCGTGAAGGTGCACTTGCACTTGGGTCGACTAAATTTGAAGTAGCCATTAAAGTCGTCCTGCCGGCTGCTATCTCTGGAATTATTGCCTCTATTGTATTAGGGGTCTCGCGAGCAATCGGCGAAACAATGATTGTAGCAGTGGCTGGTGGATCAACGCCGAATCTTGAATGGAATTTGACTGGCTCGATTCAAACGATGACTGCATATATTGTCCAAGTCAGCCAAGGTGATGCTGGTTATGGTACGACGATCTACTATAGTATTTATGCAGTAGGTATGACATTATTTGTATTTACATTGGTGATGAATTTATTAGCTCAATATATCACCCGTCGTTTTAGGGAGGAATATTAATGAATTTAATTAATCACGAATCCGTTGTAAAGCGGATGAAATCAAGATTATCTAAAAATTCAATTTCAAAGTGGATATTTTTTGCTTTAACCATGTTTGTTTTATTAATATTAGGAGTATTATTATATCGGATATTCTCTCAAGGACTTGGCTATTTAGATTTGCAATTTCTACAAAGTCTTCCTTCAAGGAAGCCTGAAAATGCAGGTGTTTATGCTGCGTTAATTGGAACCATTTGGCTAATGGCTGTTGTGGCACCTGTTTCATTACTACTAGGTGTGGGTACTGCCATCTATCTCGAGGAATATGCAAAAGATAATGCGATAACAAATTTTATTAAAGTGAATATTTCTAATCTTGCAGGTGTCCCGTCTATTGTTTTCGGATTACTTGGTTTAACTATATTCGTACGTGCCTTAGCACTTGGGACAAGTGTCTTGGCTGCAGGACTTACCATGAGTTTACTTGTTTTGCCAGTCATTATTGTAGCTTCACAAGAAGCTATTCGTGCAGTGCCTAATCAATTAAGAGAGGCTTCATTTGGATTAGGGGCTACAAAATGGCAGACCATTGTTCGAATTGTTCTTCCTGCTGCAATTCCAGGAATACTTACTGGCGGAATTTTGGCTCTTTCCCGTGCAATCGGAGAAACAGCACCGCTTGTTGTCCTTGGAATGCCTTTATTCCTTGCATTTTTACCAAGAACATTTTTAGATAGTATGACCGTATTACCGTTACAAATTTACAATTGGACAGGTCGTCCTCAAGTTGAGTTTCATGCTTTAGCTGCCGCAGGTATTATCGTTTTACTTGTGATGTTAATTATCATGAATTCAATCGCTGTTTTAATTCGAAATAAATTTCAGAAAAGATATTAAGGCTAGGATAGGGAGGCAAACTACAATGGAAACAACAACAGCCACTGCAAAAATTATTAATCCACAAGAAAAACAAATTGTATATAAAACAAGCGACTTAGATTTATGGTACGGTGATAATCAAGCGCTAAAGAAAATAAACCTAGATATTATGGAAAATGAAGTTACTGCTATTATTGGCCCCTCAGGATGTGGAAAATCAACATATATTAAGACATTAAATCGTATGATTGAACTAGTTCCAGGTGTTAGAACTTCAGGTGAAATTCTCTATCGTGGAAAAAATATCCTCGATAAGTCTTACCAGGTAGAAGAATTACGAACAAAGGTTGGAATGGTGTTCCAAAAGCCAAATCCATTTCCAAAATCAATCTATGAAAATGTGGCTTATGGTCCAAAAATACATGGTATTCGCGATAAAAAAATCTTAGATCAAATTGTCGAAAAAAGTTTAAGAGGAGCGGCCATTTGGGATGAAGTAAAAGACCGTCTAAATCAAAATGCATACGGATTATCTGGGGGGCAGCAGCAGCGCCTTTGTATCGCCCGCTGTTTGGCGATTGAACCGGATGTTATCTTAATGGATGAACCGACGTCAGCACTAGATCCTATTTCAACATTAAAAGTTGAAGAACTAGTCCAAGAATTAAAGAAGGAATTTAGTATTATTATCGTTACCCATAACATGCAGCAGGCGGCACGTATATCTAAGAAAACTGCTTTCTTTTTAAATGGAGAAGTGATAGAATTTTCAGAAACTAATAAAATCTTCTCAACTCCGGAAGATAAGAGAACTGAGGACTATATTACAGGAAGATTTGGATGATGAGGTGAAGAGATGAGTACGAGATCAAAATTTGATAGTAAATTAATGGATTTAAAAGAAAAGCTCCTAGAAATGGAAAGTTTAGCGGAGACGGCCGTTCGTGATTCTCTAAGTGCCCTTATTAATCATGATATTGAAAAAGCTAATCGGGTCATTGCTGGTGATGATAAAATTGACGAATTAGAACATTTAATTCATGATAGGGCACTGCTTTTGATTGCAAGAGAATCGCCCGTAGCCAAAGATTTGAGAACGCTCAATGTCGCACTCAAGGTCTCATCTGAAGTAGAACGTATGGCTGATATGGCGGTTAATATTGCAAAAGCTACCTTGCATATCGGTAATGAAAAGCATTTCAAAGAAATCTTGGATATTCCGAAAATGATGGATCAGGCACTTGAAATGGTATCAATGTCAATTAAGGCATATGTAGACGAAGATGTAATGCTAGCACAAAAATGTGCTGAAAAAGATGACGAAGTGGATAAAATGTTCGGCAAACTGGTTCATGAACTAATCAGCATGGTACCAGAGAATCCGAATGCTACAAACCAAATTATCCAACTTTCTTTTGTTTGCCGGTTTATCGAAAGAATTGCGGATCATTCAACAAACATTGCTGAGAATGTAATTTATCTAGTAACAGGGAAAACGTTCAACCTAAATGAGTAAAAATAAATAATTCAAAAAAAGATGAGACCTATCAATGATGTCTCATCTTTTTTTTGATGCTAAGTAAATTGTCTTATTATGGTGAAGCAAAATACGACAAAATACGTTTATTGTACAGTTTGTTTACTGATGTTACCATTAATAGTGTCTAGTAAGAATATTTAGATTATTTTTGCATATAGTATTATTTGCGGAAACGGAGGATAACAATGATTGAAGAAATTATTAAACTAAGAGAGGATGGTTTATCATTCCGAAAAATCGCCTCGCAATTAAATACAACGATTGGAAGAGTACAATATAGATGGAATAAATATATCAATACTCAGGAAAACACTAGAGAAGACATCATTGTTGAAGTGAAGACGCGTGAGGCAGACATATTAGTAGAACCGCCAACTATTGATCTTAATTCGATAAAGGGTGAACTCCAAGTTAAACTTGTAACTCCACAGAAAGTAATCGTATATTGGGAAGCATCTAAACTTCCTAAGAAAGTCGTATCATTATTTTATAATAAACCGATTGAGGAATTGGTTCATATCATTAGAATTTATGATGTTACTGATATGATATTCAATGGGAAAAATGCTCATCATTTCTATGATATTACGGTTCCATACCATAAAGGTTATTGGTTTATTAAAGGATTGACAGCGAGTCGGAGCTACTTAGCCGAGTTAGGCGTTAAATATAACGAAACAGATTTTTGTCCATTCCTTCGCTCAAACTCAGTTCAAACTCCGAAAATAGGAGGGAATAGGGGAAGTGAGATTTACAATAATTTAATCCACGCCCAACAAATTGATGATTTTTCACCTAAATGGATTGACCATGTCAGTACATACAGTTACTATGAAGAATCAAAAAATATGGAGCAAAAAAATGGATGATCGATTAAAGATCGAAATGAAACATAATCATTCTTCCCAATGGCAATTAAAAATTCTTATTTTAACCTGGGAGTACCCTCCAAATCTTGTTGGTGGGCTCTCGAGGCATGTCCAGGGCCTTTCTGAACATTTATCCCAACTTGGCCACCAGGTACATGTTGTCACAGCAGGGAATGGCGGTCTCCCTATGTTTGAAAAAATTAATGGTGTTTATGTCCATCGTGTTACTCCTCTAAACAATCAGGACGATAATTTTCTCACTTGGATAGCTGGTCTGAATTTAGCAATGAGTTTTAGGGTTATAAAAATTGCCGAGGAGATAAAGTTTGATATCGTTCATGCCCACGATTGGCTTGTAGGGGCTGCAGCAATTTCGTTAAAAGAAGAACTGTCTATTCCCTTATTAACGACGATTCATGCTACGGAACATGGCAGGAATAATGGTATTCATACTGAAATACAACGCTTTATCCATGAAAAAGAGAGCCAGTTAATAACGCAGTCAAACCAAATAATTGTTTGTAGTCACTATATGAAAGAAGAACTTCTAACAAACTTCCATCTCCATGAGAAAAAAATGGCGATTGTTCCTAATGGTATTGAACTAAGTGAAGTTAAGGTAAATCCAAATGAAATTTTTCCATTTGTAAAGAACAGAAAGTATGTCTTTTCAGTGGGGAGAATGGTGAAGGAAAAGGGATTTGAAACGATTATAGAGGCAGCACAATTGGCAAAGGAAAGCAGAAGCGATGTTTATTTCGTTATCGCTGGCAAAGGACCAATGCTCGAAAGATACCGAAAAATGGTAAGAGAGAAACAAGTAGACCAATACGTGGCTTTTATTGGTTATGTTACGGACGAGCAAAGAAATGCCCTTCTTGTAAACAGTGAAATCGCTCTATTTCCAAGCTTATATGAACCTTTTGGAATTGTTGCTCTTGAAGCGATGATTCATGCTAAACCAACAATTGTTTCAGAAACCGGCGGGCTAAAAGGAATTATCATGGATAAGCAAACAGGCTTACTAATGGCTCCGGGAGATGCTAAGAGTCTTCTAGCTAATGTTAACTTTTTATTAAACAACCCCGTTAAGGCGAAGGAGATTGGTGAAAAAGGCAGGAAAATCGTTAAGGGACTTTATGGCTGGAAAAGAATTGCTTCACAAACAGTAAAAGTTATCGAAGATATGCTGTTAAATACACGAGCAAATGTGAATGAAAAGGCAAGATAATAGGGAGATTGGTATACCTATGTATTACTTTTTTGTCTAGCGTCAGCGCCTAGGGGCTCTCAGGTCTAAGCCAATCCGTCAAGAAGGTTAAAGAACAACCTTCTCGCCGGCTCGTCTTTTGCCTGTCGCCCCTAGGAAAAATTGAACTGCATTTTTCCCTGTTCAAGGCGCTTTTGCATTTCTTTAAAATCACACTAGCATTTCCTTTTGAAAAATGATATTATAGAAAAGTCGTATGAACGAACTAGCTTAATCGTTTGGAGGGAAATTAACATGCGTGTAAATATTACGTTAGCTTGCACTGAGTGTGGAGATCGTAACTATATTTCAACAAAAAATAAACGTAACAACCCTGATCGTCTTGAGCTTAAGAAATATTGCCCAAGAGAAAAGCGTACAACAGCACACCGTGAAACAAAATAAGCAGTAGGGCTTCCTGCTGCTTTTTTTGTTGTCAAAAAATAAGGAGAATACGACAGATATGAATGAAAAAAACTTCATACGAAATGAAATGAAAGAAAGACTTTCAAAACTATCCAAACCTTACTATGAACATTACTCCTATAAAATTGCCACTAATCTTTATAATCATGAAGACTGGCAACAGTCAAAAGTAATCGGAATCACTGTTTCGAAGGAACCAGAAGTTGATACATATCAAATCATACGAAAAGCATGGGAGTCTGGAAAAGAAGTTGTTATTCCAAAATGTCATCCAAAGAAAAAGGCGCTAACCTTCCATAAAATAACCAAGTTTTCGCAGTTAGAATCTGTTTTCTATGGATTATTCGAACCTATAATAGAACAGACGATAGAGGTAAAACCTGAAAACATTGATCTATTGATTGTACCCGGATTAGCATATACAAATGAAGGATTTCGGTTAGGCTTTGGCGGGGGATACTATGATCGCTATTTACCAGGATATAATGGGAAAACAATGGCTCTTGCCTTTCATTTCCAAGTTATATCCCAATTTGACATAGAGGAACATGATATCCCGGTCTCGAAAATTATCACAAATAACGAGGTAATAAATACAAAATGATTGAAACACTAATTGTTATCACTATTCTCATATTAGGCGGACTAGCAGGTTATAAAGAACGGTCTTTAAGTATTAGTGGCGCAATCGCTGCCGTTTTCGTGGGTATAGCTGTCTTTTTGGGGGTTGGTGTTAAAGGACTAATCCTACTGGGATTATTCTTTACAACTTCCAGCCTATGGTCAAAATACAAAAGTTCTGCAAAAGCAGAAATGGAAGAAAAGTTAGCGAAGGGATCGACTAGAGATTGGCGGCAAGTCCTAGCAAATGGTGGTTCAGCAGCATTGATAAGTATCATTTATTATTACAATCAAGACATTATTTGGCTGATTGGTTTTATTGTATGTCTTGCCAGTTCAAATTCAGATACATGGGCTTCCGAGGTTGGCTCGTTAAGTAAAACAAAACCCGTATACATACGTACCTTTAAGAGGATAGATAAAGGCACATCTGGTGCTGTTAGTTGGCTAGGAACTTTTGCTGGACTACTAGGGTCATTGTTAATTGCCCTGGTGGGTGCTTGGATATTTCAGTTGGAGGTAGATCACTTCTTTATAATTTTCTTATTTGGTTTTTTAGGAAATATCTTCGATACTGTAATAGGCGCCTATTATCAGCAGGTTTATATCTGCAGCATATGTGGAATTGAAACGGAGAAAAAAGTCCACTGTCAAACAGCAGCCAGAAGAATAAAAGGCTATCATTTAGTGGATAATGATATGGTGAATTTTTTGTCAGGATTTAGCGCTGCCATCTTAGCGATGATGGTTCTTTATTATTTTTAACATACTAGCAAAGATTAATTTTGTGAATTACTGTACAATCAATGTATAATGAATTATTACTATATCAACTATACCAAGGAGGAAATATCATGGTAAAAGTAAATAGAGTTGTTCTGGTTGGAACAGGTTTTGTTGGCTCAAGTTATGCCTTTGCTTTATTAAATCAAGGAATTACAGAGGAACTTGTACTAGTTGATTTAAATGAAGCAAAAGCTGAAGGGGATGCGATGGATTTAAATCATGGTCTGCCTTTTGCTCCTTCCCGCACGAAAATCTGGTATGGAAGCTATGCGGATTGCGATAAGGCTGACCTAGTTGTGATCACAGCTGGTGCAAATCAAAAACCAGGTGAAACTCGCTTGGACCTTGTAGAGAAGAACACGAACATTTTTAAAGGTATAGTTGAACAAATAATGGCAAGTGGTTTTGATGGTATTTTCATAGTTGCAACGAACCCAGTTGATATATTAACATATGCTGTCTGGAAATTTTCTGGTCTTCCAAAGGAACGTGTAATTGGTTCTGGAACTATTTTAGATACAGCAAGGTTCCGCTTTTTATTGGGACAGTATTATGATGTTGATACACGTAACGTTCATGCCTACATCATTGGCGAACATGGAGACACGGAACTACCAGTATGGAGCCACGCAGATATTGCTGGAATGAAAATCTCCGAATGGACAAGTAAACATGAAACGAACCAAGAAGACTTAGATAATATATTTATCAATGTCAGGGATGCTGCTTATCATATTATTGAGCGAAAAGGTGCGACATATTATGGTATTGCGATGGGGCTGGTTCGCTTAACAAAAGCGATATTGCGTGATGAAAATTCAGTTTTAACTGTCTCGGCTTATTTAGATGGTGAATATGGTCATAATGACGTTTATATTGGTGTTCCTGCTGTGGTAAATAGAAGTGGAATCAGAGAAGTGGTAGAACTTGATTTGAATAAAAAGGAAAAAGAAAAGTTCACTAACTCTGTAAACGTACTTAAACAAACCATGGACCCTGTATTAAGTAAGTACTAAATAAATGGATAAAAACAGACTTTGATTCACACAATATGGGTAGGAGGGATGATATGTCTCGTATGTTGACATCCATATTTATGATTGGGTCCATTGGCTATTTTGCATTCCGATTCAGATACCGGATTATTAACCTGTTACTCAGGTCAGGCTGGATGCGTAGAATAGCTGTAGGCTCGTTCATGAGCTTTCCAGGTGTGAAAAATAAAATGATGCAGACTGTATTTGGCGGATCTGCACAAAAACCATCTGAATGGTGAAAACCTCAGATGGTTTTTTTGTTTAATAAGATGACTTATGTTTCGTAATGATTTACCTTGATAATCGTTTATAATAATTACAACTAGTGAAAAATATCTAAGGTAGAAGTTCTATATAGAAAGTAGTGGGGGTATTGAATTATAAAGAGGATTATGTTTTTTGGAGATTGGCTAATTACTTTATTGCAGAGCAAGGGTACCGAATTATTCAATTATTTGAAAATCAAAAAGAATTATGGCTCGAGAAATTAGAAAATAATAAAAACCCGATATTACGGTTGTTACGTCAGGATTTAGACTGGAGTAACTCCATGCAAAGAGATATTGAATTTACTGCCTCAAATGGTGAAAAGATCCGAAAACAGATTGGACGTGGAGAGCTATCGGTTGTAAATATTTATATAAGTCAATTTCCTCCGGTTGATGAATACGAATATCGGCTGAAAAGTCCATATATCTTTCCAAATGGGAATAAAACGAGTGTGAGTTCAGTATTATTGACTAGAGATCAGTACGATTCAGGATTTAAAGTTTTATCAACAATACTTGAAAGGGAAGTTTCCTTCCCGATACATGACACATATTCTGAGCAAGAGGTTGTTTCTGAAAAGAAGGCAGCTTTAGATTCAGCTGTAAAAAAGGAAAAATCAGAAAGAGCAGCTTTTGCTAATGGAAGGCCTTTTTTTACATATGCTTTTATGATCATTCAGATTGCCATATTTCTTTTTTTAGAAATCCAAGGGGGAAGTACCAATAACACTACATTAATAAAATATGGAGCTAAATATAATTTTTATATTTATGACGGAGAATGGTGGCGATTCATCACACCTATCTTTCTACATATAGGTTTAATGCATTTGGCAATGAACACTTTCTCTTTGTATTATTTAGGTACGGCTATTGAAAAAATGTACGGTAGTTTCCGGTATCTAGTCATTTACCTTTTTGCTGGAGTGACTGGGGTTATTGCTAGTTTTCTATTTAGTCAAAGTGTTTCAGCAGGTGCAAGTGGGGCCATATACGGCTGCTTTGGTGCTTTGCTCTATTTTGGAATTACGTATCCAAAATTATTCTCCCGAACAATGGGTGCTAGTGTAATAGGTATCCTAGTTATTAATCTTATCATCAGCTTTACGATCCCGGGCATTGACGAAGCAGGTCATTTAGGTGGTTTAGCTGGGGGCTTTTTGGCAGCCGGAATCGTGCAGTTTCCTAAAAAGAAGAAGCCATATTTACAAACTCTATTTTTCGTTATGTCCTGTGCAATCGTTTGGGGATCATTAACCTATGCGTTTAGCGATAAGGTGAAGGCAAGGGATGAAAGTTATATATTGGTGGTTCAAGACTATGTGTATAATGAAAATTATGATGAAGCCTATAATGTTTTAAAAAGAGTTGAGAAAATCACAAAGAACCCTCCTGCCCAATTCTACTTTTCATTATCCATTGTTGAAACTAGAAAGGGCATGCTGAATGACGGAAAAGGTCATTTACAAAAAGCAATTCAACTAGAGCCCAACTTTCCTGATGCCTATTACTATTTAGCGTTAATTTGCTTGGAGGAAGGTGACTTAGAACAAGCAAAGATGAATGCAGAGAAAGCAGTAGAATTAATGCCTGAGCAAAGAGAATACTCGGAACTAGTCCAGGAAATTAATCGTCTTCTCCCATCATTTGACGGAGGAGAATAGGTTCAGCGGAACTTGTTTCAGTTAATACCAATAGATGTGTTTTATCATTTGCGATTAATATAAGCGGAAGGGTACTGCCTTTAGGGTTTTCAATGGTGCCATCTGCTTTTTTTATTCCGAGAATATAATTTTTATATAAGCCCTCCCAAAGGTTTCCTACAATCGTTCCAGTCTCTGATTTTGTAAAACCTGGTAAGGTATCCTTGGCCAGTTCATTAAATTGGCTGAGGGGAAAAGCCTGATAGTTGCTCAAATTAATCGAGAAGTGGCGCAAAGCTTTATTCCAGTTAAGTTGAAGCATTCTTTCTGTCTGTTCGTCTAATTGTTTCTTCATATTTGCTTCAACTGCTTGTGATGTAATGAAGTATAGTTGAGCCGATGACATTGCTTGCGAACTGAAAATTTGATTGTCATTTTCATGAAGCTCGGCATGATGAAAGGTAATAGCTTGTAAAAGTACACTTTCGCCCAGAGTGATTCTTTTTTCCTGATCAATTATTGCGGTATTCTGCTTCCAATTCCAAAGTTCATCGATAAGGCGTCCGTTTGCATATAATAGAGCAGCATCTTGCCTGAGATAGGCTTTCTGATCCAAAGTGGAGTGTTCCTTCCAAACGATTGTGTTAGCAGGCTTATTCATCACTGTAAGTGTGGTCTGTGCTGTTTTAAAGGTGACCTTTGGGTCAATCGGGAAATACGTAATACTTTCCTGTACTTTCGGATTTTTATACTGATGTATCGAAAAAGCTAGAATAACGAGAATAAAACCGACAAGGACCAAGTACATTTTCTTCATCTAATCCCACCTTCTATATTACTATCAGAAAAAGATAGATATATTAATGTTATATGGGGACTATTGGCTGGACATGCCAGAATCTTGTGTTTAAATTTGCTTAGCAAGAACCTCTTGAGGGAGGATAAGCGTTAGGGTATACTTTATTTGTACTGTTTCTCATTCTTAAGTAAGAGGGCTAAAACATGAAGTCAATTTATGATATTCAACAGTTTTTAAAGCAATTTGGAACGATTATTTATATTGGTGACCGAATTGCTGACCTTGAATTAATGGAGTCAGAGGTAAGAGATTTATATCAGGCTCAGCTAATTGAACCAAAAGAATACTCGACTGCGCTTTTAATTCTAAGACACGAAATTAGATTCTTAAGAGAAAAAGAAGAAAAAGAAGAAAAAGATAGGTGATTACATTGTCAGAACAATGGATAGTAGGTGTTGACCTTGGCGGGACAACAACCAAATTAGCTTTTATTAATCTGAACGGGGAAATCCTTCATAAGTGGGAGATACCTACAGATAATTCAGATGAAGGTCAAAATATTACTACAAATATTGCAAATGCAATAGATTCAAAACTAGTAGAGCTTAAGGAGCAGAAAGCTAAACTAATTGGAATTGGCATGGGTGCACCTGGACCGATAGATAATGAGAAGGGTGTTGTCTTAAATGTCGTTAACTTGGGATGGAAGGATAACTTTCCATTACAAGAAAGTCTGCATTCATTAACCGACTTGCCAGTTGAGATTGAGAACGACGCAAACTGTGCAGCATTAGGTGAAATGTGGGATGGTGCCGGCAGTGGTGCACGAGACCTAGTGTGTGTGACACTCGGAACTGGTGTAGGCGGTGGTGTAATCGCTAATGGTAATATTGTTCGCGGTATTAATGGCGCTGCTGGAGAGATAGGTCATATAACGTCTAAACCTTTTGGTGGAGCACCATGTAACTGCGGAAAGTCTGGTTGTCTTGAAACAATTGCTTCAGCAACAGGCATTGTTCGATTAGCAGAGGATGAATTTTCAAATGCAGAAGCAAAGGGGCAATTAGCCTTAATTTTTGCTGAAAATGGAAGAGTGACAGCCAAGGATGTTTTTGATTGTGCTCGTAAGGGTGATGAATTGGCTAAAAAATTAGTAGATGAAGTCGCCTTTCATCTAGGTTTTGCTCTGGCGAATATTGCTAATACCTTGAACCCTGAGAAGATTGTTCTCGGTGGTGGTGTCTCGCGTGCAGGAGATATTTTATTAGATGCAGTAAAAGAAAACTTCTCTATGTATGCATTCTCTGCGGTAAGAGAGTCTACTACCCTTGCGCTAGCGACACTAGGAAATGATGCTGGTGTTATTGGGGCGGCCTGGCTGATAAAAAATAAACTATCCATATAGGGAACTTTTTTGAAAAACCTGCTAATCTGCAGGTTTTTTGTTTTACTCATTTTCTCCGTCCATCCATCATATGATTTTTATGATGGAAGGAGGGAGAAAAATATGGAATTTCGAGTCCGTGAAGGTGACTCCTATACGTATTATAGTCAATTATTTATGATTCCACCGGAACTCATTATCGATTCAAACGAGAACGTAAATCCATCAAACTTAAAATCTGGTACAAAAATATTTATTCCAGGGTATGTTTCTGTTCCATATACAATACAAGAAGAGGATACTTTATGGAAGATTGCTAATACAAAAAATTCAACACTGGATGCCATCATGATTATAAATCAAATGCAAGATCCTAATCAACTAAAGCCAGGTGAAATCCTTTATCTTCCGGAACGCATCACAGAGGATACTGTTCATTCTAAATTACCCTATGGTTCAGGGATATTATTGAAGCAAATCAAGACTCTTAAGAAGTTATATCCCTTTATACGTCTGAATTCAATAGGTACTAGCGTTATGGGAAAGCCAATTCAAGAAATTCGAATTGGAAAGGGATTGAAAAAGGTTCATATGAATGCCTCTTTTCATGCGAATGAATGGATTACAACGATGGTTTTAATGAACCTTGTAAATCGATACCTGGTTTCACTAACGAATCGAAGTACGCTTAGAGGTATAAATGCAATTAATTTATATAATGAGACTGAACTATCCATTGTTCCAATGGTAAATCCAGACGGGGTAGACCTAGTATTAAATGGACCCCCATCAGACAAACGAGAAAAGGTTTTGATGATGAATGAAGGAAGCAATGAATTCGTACATTGGAAGGCAAATATTAGAGGAGTAGACTTAAATAATCAATACCCTGCAAATTGGGAGATTGAGCAGGAGAGGAAGGTACCAAAATCTCCTGCGCCAAGAGATTTTCCGGGTAAGTCCTCCTTATCAGAACCTGAGGCAATTGCTATGGCCGAATTAATAAAAAACAATCAATTTGATCGAATTTTAGCCTTTCATACCCAAGGAGAAGAGTTTTATTGGGGATATGAAGGTTTTGAACCTCCAGAATCGGAAATTCTAGCTAAGGAATTTGAACGGGTGAGTGGATACAAGGCGATTCGAAATGTTGATAGTCATGCAGGTTTCAAGGATTGGTTTATTCAGGAATATAAACGCCCAGGTTTTACAATCGAACTTGGGAGAGGAATAAATCCATTGCCCTTATCACAATATAAAGATATTTTCCAAAAAGTTGAGGGGATATTTCTAGCCTCACTTTATTTGTAAATAGTTATAGAGACAACTTGTAAAATGATACTGTTGACATTAAAATAAACTATTGTGTTGGTTATTTAAAAATAAAAAAAGTCGTAAGTATGCGACTTTTTTCTTATTTTTACAATGATTCTGTAAATTTTGAAACATTTTTGTTAAGAAAACGTACTAATTATTGAGTAGAAAAAAGGAGGGGAGGAGAAAAGTGCGAGTAAGTAATGCTAAAAGTGTCATAAAATATATTTTTCAAATCTCCTTTTTGCTCGTCTTTGCCTCCTTTTTTAGTGCTTGTACGCAGCAACAAGAAGCTAAGCCTAGTCCTTCTGAAACGATTGATAAGCATAATAATCCACCATCTCAACCATCGGAAGATTGGAAACTCCCAATTAAAATTCCTGAAGGTGAATTTTATAAAATTGGCGGCTGGTTTTCAGACCATCAGTTACTCTATATTACTAATCTTGAACAATCTTCTTCTATATACCTTTATGATCTACTCACAGGTAACAGTGAGTTACTCTATAAGAGTGAAGTTCCCATTGTCACCTTACAGATTAGCCCTACAAAAAAGAATATACTCATACAAACATCTCCTTCCACCTATGAAGGACAAGTTACCATATTATCTCCTGATGGAACTGAATTAATGAAACATTCTTTCCCATCTTATGAATTAGCATTTGAGTGGAATCCATTTAATGAGTCAGAGATCCTGATCTCTTCTTTTAATGAGGATTGGACATATACAATGCTGCTACTTAATATTGAACAAAATCAAACATCTGAATTATCGATTCCTCAACCTTTTATTAAGTGGATAGGAAAAGAAGAAATTGCTTTTTTAAACTGGGATGAAGTAAGCCCCTCACTCTTCGCACCACTCTTGTTAAAGAAATTAGGGAGTGATGATGAGGAAGTTATCATTACGGATGTTCTTCAATTTTCAACCTTTCATAACATTTTGATGACTGTTACTGTCTTGGATGAGGAGCAATTACAGGCAACGTATACTTTTTACAATAAAGAGAAAAAGCAACTATCTTCTTTTTCAATTCCACATCTCACCATGTTTTCAGGCTGGCTTGTTCCTTATTTTGATTTCAATGAAGGTAAAGGGACATTTATTACCCTTAAGCCGTTGAAAAGTGCGGAAGCAGATTCTTACACAGAAGGTTTCGAACTTGTAAGCTATGATATAAATAGTGGGAAACAAAACATAATCTTGCAGGGGCTGAAGAACGAACCGATTTTATTATCACCTTCCGGGGAAGCAGCCTTGTATGGAAACCGTTTTGAAGAATTAATTAATTTTAACACCAAAGAATTAACTAAGATCGTTGAAAAATAAAAAGACTGCCGTTTTGGCAGTCTTTCAATTTTTTTAAAAGGTTTAGTGTGTTCCAGTAGGAAAACCACTTTCGATAAGGGTCATGACTGTGAACCAACCAAAAACAGCCAATGTTGCTACTGCCCAGAATGCTCCTAAGAAATTTTTATTTTTTAGGGCAGTGAATGCACCGTAAGCAGCAAGTAAAGAAACTAATGCAAAAATAATAACTACTCCCATTAATAAAGCCCCCTTTATTAGATAATACTTGGTTATAGACCAATACTTCTAAGATAGTTATGTAAGAATATTATATACATTCGACTCTTATTTTATATTCTTTTTAATCATTTGTCGAGGGCTAAAAAAGTTAGCAATACAACATATATAGTGTAAAATAAAATTAATGTAAAAATAGTTGGAGGTAGTGTTAAAAATGAAATGGTCTCAAGTCCCTCTAGGGGTTTTGCAAACAAATTGTTACATAGTTGAAAGTCCGGACAAATCGTGTTTAATTTTTGATCCAGGCAGTGAAGGGAAAAAGCTAATAAAGTGGTTAACTAAAAGAGAGCTTAATCCGATAGCGATTTTTTTAACACATGCACATTTTGACCATATCGGGGCCGTTGATGAGGTGCGAGACTACTACAAAATTCCTGTTTATATTCATGAAGAGGAAGAAGATTGGTTATTAGACCCTGGATTAAATGGATCCAAGTTTTTTAAAATGCAAGAGTTAATAAAAATAAATAAAGCAGATGTTATCTTAAAAAAAGAAGAGACTATAACCATTGGTCATTTCATGTTCTCCGTCCTTGAGACGCCAGGGCATTCTCCAGGGAGTGTATCGTTTCACTTTGAATCAGAGGGATTTGTTGTATCAGGGGATGCCTTATTTCAGGGAAGTATTGGACGAACGGACCTTCCGGGGGGTAACCATAAACAACTGATGAAAAGCATTCATGAAAAGTTATTATTCTTACCTGAAGAAACAACTGTTTTATCCGGGCATGGCCCTATAACTACCATTGGAGAAGAAATGGACAGCAATCCGTTTTTAAATGGGTTTTAAATTCCAAAGCGGAAGCGTCTTACCCAGGGGCTTATGACCCCGAGCCCCTAGACGCTGGAGCTAGACGAATTCTGTATACAAAAGAAAAACCCTTCTCGTTTGAGAAGGGTTTTTCTGGGGGATGTTTTTTTCATATTAAAAATGGGAGGGATATAGTTAAGCTACTAATTTTACAATATAACAAAGTTTACACTATGTCAATGATGAAAACTCAAGAAGGAGTACTTATGATTAGCTATTTAAAAAGTTTAATTACAAACTCACCCACACAATTAATCACCTATGCAGAATATATGGAGGCAGTCCTTTATCATCCCGATTTAGGTTATTATATGAAAAGTAAACAAAAAATTGGCAAGCAAGGTGATTTTATTACCACAAGCAATATTTCCGATATTTATGGTCGAATTGTTGCAAAATGGTTTGCAAGAGTTTGCAGGGAGAATGACTTAGAACCAGTTTTTTGTGAGATTGGCGCAGGTAATGGTCGTTTTGCACATGCCTTTTTACAGGAATGGGAGGATTCAATCAGGACTCCATTAACATACATAATTGTCGAAAGCAGTCAGTATCATTTGAAATTACAAAATGAATTACTTAAACCCCAATTCTCCGTAAAACAAGTAAATAAACTAAATCAACTTGAGCCATTCGAAGGAATGATATTTTCAAATGAATTATTTGATGCTTTGCCTGTTCATGTAATTGAGAAAGATCGCGGCCAATTGTACGAGGTTATGGTAGGTATGAAAAATGAAACCTTATATGAGGATAGGGTGTTATTAACCAATCCAGCCATCCATACCTTTTTAGAGGAAAGCGGGCTCGAACTAAATGAAAAACAACGAATAGAAGCCCCTTTGTTAATGGAAGGGATGATACAGAATATATCTAGGGTATTAACGAAGGGAATTGTAGTGACGGCTGACTATGGTTATACCAGAGAAGATTGGAATCATCCTTCACGAATGAAAGGAAGTTTAAGAGGATATTATCAGCACCAAATGATTAATGATGTCTTGGAGCATCCTGGAGAAATGGATATAACCACACACATCCATTTTGATTGGTTCATACAAAAAGGAGATCAAGCAGGTTTAAAGTTTGTATCAAAGCTAAGACAGGATGAGTTTCTACTAAAGGCTGGAATACTAAAGGAATTAGAAAATCATTATGACCCAAATCCTTTTTCAGAGATAAGCAAACGTAATCGTGCAATACGGAGTTTGGTCATGCCGTCTGGAATAAGTTCATTTTTCCATATAGTTATTCAACAGAAAGGATTTAATGATTTTAATCTCTTAGATGAAGTATAATAAAAAACACCGGAGAAAAGCTCCGGTGTTTTTTATGTGTGATAAATCTTCTTAATGTCCTCCACCTAGCGGCATCATAAAAGTTGTCCAATAAGTGAAGCCTGCGAAGAATACGGTTAAATATGCTCCGAAAACATACATATACATACGTTCGGAAAGTTTAAGATAGCTTAACAAAACAAAGAATCCAGTTTGGGCCAAGAAAAGCATTGCAGTTTTATCCATATCACCTAGATAGAACATTACGGTAAAAATACCCGTCCAGAAACCCAAAACTCTGAACATGCGATCCATATGTATCCCTCCTTTTCCCCTACGGTACCATCATGCAATATTATAAAGAAAAGGAGGTCAAAAGTAAATAAGGTTTAAAATTAGTTTGAAACAAGTGCCTGATAGGAGCAAGTTTCACAGCCAGATATGATATTTTCTTTTTCAATTAATTCCACTTTGTCAAATAATGCTTCAAACATTCCTTTTAGGAACTCGTGGTGCATAGCACATACACTTTCGTGTTCTTCTGCAACTTCTTTGAAAGGGCAATTGTAAATTTGGAAGAAAATTTTTGTGTGATCACCATTTACTTCAAATTCTGGATAAAACCCAGCTAATGTTGCTGCACTTTTTAATATAGATAACTTTTGGTCAAATTCTAATTCTTCCCCAAAAGATCTTTTAGCCATTTCTTGATCAATAATTTCTGTACCAAAACGCTTGCCCGTTAAATATAGAGCTTGTTTACCAACGTCACCTAATGCAAGCATTGTGGAAATCGCTACTTTAGATAGAAGCATGTAATCACGGAACGGGAAGTGCAATTGAATTACGTCGTCTGATAAACGGTATAATCTACTTGGTCTTCCACCTTTACCAGTCTTTTTTGTTTCAGAAGCTAACATATTTACATCTTCAAGCTTTGATAAATGTAATCTTGCAACATTGGGATGAATATTAAAGTTCTCAGCCACCTCTTGTACTGTTACTTCTTGGTGACGTTTCGTAATGTATTGATAGATGTAGTACCTTGTTGGATCTGATAAAACATTTGTTATCTTTAATGTTTGTTCCATCTCTAGTTCACCTCGAACCCCCATAATTTATACCCATTATAATACAGCTATTTAAACATGGGAATGAGGTTAACAATGTTAACACTTTATGTTTAGAATTTGGTCACATTTAAGGAATGATGATAGAAAGTTGGGTTATATAAAAGGTATACAAATCATATACAATCTGTCTGTCAATAGTTATTTTTTAGGAAATTATGTTGTAAATAAATTAAAAAAATATTTTATAAAAAGAAGAATCTTGGAGGAAAAGCTTGAAGGATGTCGAATTACTACAAAGACAAAAATAAAAGGTGGTGTTACCCATTGTTAGTGCTATCGAAATACTAGCAAATCGGATTATCAAGGATGCTGCGCGAAACCAAGCATCAGATATTCACATTGTACCAAGGAAAAAAGACACTCTCATTCAAATCCGCTTAACGAACAAACTAATTCCCCGGTTATCACTTCCAAAAGATGAATGCGACAGATTAATTTCACATTTTAAATTTACTGCAAATATGGATATCGGAGAACGAAGACGCCCTCAAAGCGGTGCAATTTTTTGTGAAGTGGACGGAAAATTAATGGGCCTTAGACTTTCAACCCTTCCATCTAACAATCGAGAAAGTCTTGTAATCAGACTGCTTCCTCAACAAGAACAGATTCCCTTTCATCAACTCTCACTTTTCCCTGGAATGACCAGAAAACTATTAGCTCTCCTAAAACACGCACACGGTTTAATTATCTTCACAGGTCCGACCGGATCTGGCAAAACGACAACTCTTTACTCCCTTTTAAATGAAACCGCACATCTATTTCATCGAAACGTTATCACACTTGAAGATCCCATCGAAAAAAACTACGACTCTGTTTTACAAATACAAGTGAATGAAAAAGCGGGTGTAACATATGCGGCCGGCTTAAAGGCGATTCTTCGACATGATCCTGATATTATCATGGTCGGTGAAATTCGTGATGCGGAAACTGCTAAAATTGCTGTTCGTGCAGCATTAACGGGGCACTTAGTACTCAGCACAATGCATACAAGGGATGCGAAGGGGGCTGTTTATCGTCTCCATGAGTTTGGAGTAAATTGGCTGGAGGTCGAACAAACCTTAATAGCGGTTACAGCCCAGCGATTAGTCGAATTAACATGTCCATATTGCGAAGGGGAGTGTTCACCCTTCTGCTATTCATATGGAAGGTGGAAAAGGGCGAGTGTCTTTGAACTTTTATCAGGGAGAAACCTTAATGCTGCAATGAAAGAAGCAAAAGGGGAAAATATTATTTCCCGTTACATGACCGTCAAAGAAGTAATAAAAAAAGGGATTGCTCTTGGATATATTAAAGAGTCAGAATACGATCGTTTGGTCTATAATCATGAAACGCCATAGCTGGTCTGTCAATGAGCAAGCAATATTTTTAAAAAGAATTGGGGAATTACTTGCACGAGGCTACCCTATTGCAGAAGCAATTGAATCTTTATCCTTGCATTTACCTAGGAATCGGAAAGAAGAATTGCATCATTGTTTGGTTGATTTGAAAAATGGGATTTCATTCCATGATGTTTTAAATATTCTAGGATTTCACAAGGACTTAATTGGTTATGTTTATTTCGCGGAACAACACGGGAGTTTTGCTGAGGCTCTTATGGAAGGGAGTTCACTTGCATTAGTAAAGGAGAATGATAGGAAAAAACTTTTAAAACTTTTACAATATCCAATATTACTTATCTTTATCACAGGCTTTTTGTTTGTGTTTGTTCAGAAATCACTTCTCCCCAAATTTACAAGTCTCTTCGAATCTATGAGTCTCGAAGCTAACTTTTTTATGAAGGTACTTTACTCCTTTGATGAATATTTTCCGAAATTTTTAAGTATCTTCCTGCTGCTGTTGGCAGTAGGTGCAATTTATTATATTTTTGTATTTCGGAAAAACTCCGTCCTCCAGCAACGTTCACTACTAGTAAGAATGCCGATTGCTGGAGGAATCCTCAAACTGTTGTTTACCCATTATTTTTCTGTCCAATTAAGCTTTCTCTTATCTGGGGGAATTTCTGTTTTTGAAGCCCTACTATTATTTGAAAAGAATCATAGACAGCCGTTTTATAGTCAACTAGGAATGGAGATTAAGCAAAAACTGTTAACGGGTGAAAAACTCGAATCAATATTGGCGAGTTTCCCGTTTTTTGAAAAAGAATTTCCTATGATTATTAAACATGGTCAAGAAAATGGAAGATTGGAACAGGAATTACTCTTCTTCAGTCAGCATTGTGTGGTGAACATGGAGGAAAGGATCGAAAAAAGTTTAAAAATGATTCAGCCTGTACTCTATCTGTTTATAGGATTTCTCGTTGTATCAATGTATTTAGCAATATTACTACCAATGTTCCAGCTAATGGAAGGAATATGAAAAGCGGAAGCGCCTTCGGAACAAGCACAGCTTGTTCCTGCGATGAATATTCGAAGGAGTTTACCTTAGTGCACAGGGGCGACAGGCATAAGACGAGTCGGCTGGGAGGTTGTTCTTTAACCTCCTAGACGGATTGGCCTAGACCTGAGAGCCCCTAGGCGCTGAAGCTAGACAATATGAAAATGGAGGAATTTATGATGAAAAATGAAAAAGGGTTTACACTTGTAGAAATGATGATTGTCATGCTAGTTATTTCTGTTTTATTAATTGTTACAATTCCCAACGTAGCAAGGCACAACACAAATATAAACACCAAAGGTTGTGAGGCGTTTGTGAAAATGGTTCAAGCACAAGTACAGTCTTATATCATTGACAAGAATAAGGTACCTACTATGGCAGATCTTATTTCAGATAAATATCTAATTGAAGATACCGGTTGTCCAAATGGAACAAAGAATGTTTTGATTGACTCCGAAGGAAATGTTACGGCAGTAGCCAAACCAGCATCTTAATGCTCCACAATCAAAAGGGATTTACACTTATAGAATCTTTGATTGTTCTCTCCATCTTTTTACTGATCTCCTCGATTACTGCATTTAACTTAAAGCCACAATACCATTCCGTAAATGAAAAGGCGTTTATTTCTCAATTAAAAGCAGATTTATATTACGGTCAACAGTATGCGATTGCAAATCAGATGGAAGTGAAAGTCATCTTCTATGAACATGAACATATGTATTTCCTCGCTGCTGGCAGTAATCGACTTGTTGAAAGATTTCACTCTCCGAAGATTAGTGTAAGTCAAGCGACTATCCCGTTATATTTTAAGTTTCTCCCAAGTGGGAATATTGACAGATTTGGCTCATTATTAATTCGATCAGAACGAAAGATTTACCGATTAACGCTATTAATCGGAAAGGGACGGTTTTATGTTACAGAAGATTGAGGGATTCTTTTTACTTGAGCTCCTTTTATCATTGTCTGCCTGGTTTATGCTGACCTTGTTTTTTATCCCTATCTTAACGGAATTGGCTAATCAATCTCAGCAGCTTGTGAGAGAGAAAAGGGCTAATCAATTATTATATGAAGAACTTCAAGCAAACTTGACGGAAGACAGATCAAATTCCAGTTACTCCTTATCGCATAATGGGACAGAATATAAAATTTATTGGACTCAAGAGAATACCTTACAGGAGGTGTGTGTAAAAGTTGAGGGAACTTCACTTCTTCCGAAAATTGAAAACTGTGCAGTACCGGAATGAAAAAGCTTTTACCCTCCTTGAAGTATTATTTGCCTTTAGCATTTTTACGACTATTGTATTTTTTATGCTCCCCGTATTTCAAATAATCGCAGATCATAAAGATTCCAATGCAAGACTACAGGAAATGGAATGGGACGTATTTTGCAGTCAGATGAAAAAGGAAATCCATATTAGCTCTAAAGTGGAAGTGATTTCAGGAAGACTGGTGTTAACAAATAATAATGAAACCGTTTATTATGAGAAATATGGCAGTAGTATAAGAAGACGTGTGAATTCAACTGGTCATGAAACGTTACTACAAAATGTATCCGTGGTCACTTTTTCCAGGATAAAAAACTCAGTAAAAATAGTCGTTAAAGATATTTGGGGAAGAGAATACAGTGTAATGGTGCACGCATATATTGAATGGGTTCCACTATTATGAGAAGTAAGGAACAAGGCTTGACATACCCATTGACGTTAGTGGTACTTATCCTATTTCTAACACTATTTTCTTTTCGGGTTGAACAATTGTTAACAGAAAGGAAATTGTCTTATGAAACAGCTGTTATTCTTCAGGAGGAATATTATTTTCATTCTTCCTTTAAAAAAATTGAAAAAATAATGCAATTAGGTGGTGGAATTCCGGCAAAAGGTTCATTTACCTATTTAAAAGGGAGTATGAGTTACCTTTCTCATAGTCCGATTGGAAACGTACAAAAAGTCACCTTTACTCTTAAAATGCATACTGGTGAAACGGTAGGAGGACACGGCTTTTTCGATACTACTTCCAAAAAAATGATTAAATGGGCTGAAATTAATTAAAGATTCTAGTTGTTTTGAAATAAAAAAACTTGGACATACTTTTAGTGATTACAAGAAGGCAGGTGTGTCCATGAAAACAAATGATTATGTAAAATATATGACTCAAACCCTTGTTAAATATGCAGACCAGCCAAAAGATGAACGAAAACGACTTCGAGAAGAGCGGAAACAAGCAAAGGCATCTTTTTGGTATCGTTGGTTCGGGATTCTTCCATATATTTTTTATATTGAAGTGAAGAATAGACGAAAAAGGTAAAGAAGCAGATGCGAATCTGCTTCTTTTTTATACAGCCTTATCGGTTAAATAAAACAACCCACCATTAATAAATGATATATTTATTTTTGGTTCGTACTGCTCCTTTAATGCCTTCTTCTCCGTTTCAAAACTTTCATTTTCTTCTTCCACATCCTCATAAAAATGGTGAAGAAGCCTCAAATCTTGCTCCCAACGGTTCCTAGCCTCATCAGCCCAGGAATGATCATCTTGTTCAATCAATGATTTTAGATAGTTTTCGATTCTCGACATGCCGCTTTTCGGTTTTACAAGCGGTGAAAGCGTAAAAGAATAATCTGGTATTTTTGGTGTCAGTTGCACATTTTGCAGACGATCATGGAAATCCTCTACCATTTGTCCATTGATGAGCTGCAAGCCAATCGATTTATATATATCCCGTTTACGATCACATTGATACGAGATTTTAACATTCATACACAACCATGGCATTAAAGGTGTTTGTTGATTGTTATGTTTGTGATTTTCATATAGCCTGATGTAACTGGATAGCTTTTTTGTCGATTGAAATATTTGATGAAGCCGAGGAGATCCAAAATGTATCGTTTCCCCCTTAAGATTTTCAGGTGCTATCTGTGGGTTTGTAATAAAAGTAAGCTTCATCGGATTCGGAATACCACCTGTTTTTTCTAGGTAATGCCAATAAAATGGCCGATTCATTAATTCTTTATCAAGCTCGATCGTTAACTGAACACTTAAGTATCCTGGACCATTCTCAGTTATTTCACATTCATTAGCCTGAAAATAGCGAATGAGAAAGTTATGAATTTCCAGCTGCTGCATGAGAATCCTCCTTCTGCATATCTTTAGCCAAATCAATCATTGATGTAAGGTTTTCCATCTTAATTCGCATTTCACCCTCGGAGCAGGATTGTCCAAAAATATCTATTAAATGATCTTCAATGCTTCCGAAGTCTAACTTGGTTAAAATATCATCTAAATCCCCAATTACTTTCTCAAATAGTTCGATTTTTTCATATAAAAGCTTTAAAATATGTTCTTCCACTGTGTTCTGTATCGCAAAGTTATAAATCATAACGTCTTTTTCTTGACCAAGACGATGAATCCTTCCGATTCTTTGCTCCAGCCTCATTGGATTCCACGGTAAGTCAAAATTAATAATGTGATTACAGAATTGAAGGTTAATTCCTTCACCACCAGCTTCAGTTGCAATTAATACTTGTGCATGCTTTTGAAATAGCTCACGCATCCAGTCTTTTTTACCGCGTTTGAAGCCCCCGCGAAAAGGAACAGATGATATCCCGTTTTGTTTTAAATACCATTGCAGGTACATTTGGGTTGCTCTATATTCGGTAAAAATAATGACCTTATCATTTATTTTTTGTATCAATTCTAATGCCTTTTCTGCTTTTGAGTTGGTTTGAACGGCCTCTACCTTAGAAATTAAATATTGAATTTGGTCTTCGAACGCCTTAGTTGGATTTTCCTTTTTTTGCAGCATATTTTTAAGGGTATAAAAGACAGACTCCCTGCTGCTGCACGCTTCCCGCTGTAAGGTCATAACCGAGAAGGCACTGGTTTGGACCCAATCTCCCTCGCTCTTTAAATCAGTAATCGCTTCGTACAATTCTTTCTCTTGAGGTGTAAATTCAATCGCAATCGTTTCAACATGCCTTTTCGTCCATTCAATCCCAGTGTCGGCACGCCGATTTCGAATCATTACTTTATTCACTAACTCTTTTAAATGTTCATTGTCATTTAAAGAGCGTGCATCGCGTTTGTATTTTTCAAAAAATGCTGTTTCACTGCCTAAATGTCCAGGTTTTAGAAGGGAAACTAGGTTAAAGATTTCCTCAATTCGATTTTGGATTGGTGTTGCAGTAAGAAGCAGACAAAACTTTTTTTTCAGATTTTGAACAAACTCATAGTTTTTAGTTTTATTGTTCTTTAGCTTGTGTGCTTCATCAATAATGATTAAATCATAGTCCTGTTTATAGATAATCTCACGGTGCGGGTCCCGTTTGGCCGTATCAATTGACGAGACGACAACATCACATTGCTCCCAAACATAACTTTTCTTTTGAGAAATAGCGGGAATAAAAAACTTACTATTTAATTCGTGGGACCACTGTGTTACTAAAGAGGCGGGAACAAGAATAAGAACCTTTTTTACAAGTCCACGAATCATGTATTCTTTTAAAATAAGACCTGCTTCTATCGTTTTTCCTAGCCCCACCTCATCTGCAAGAATAGCTTTTCCATTCATATTCTCAATTACTTGTTTTGCGGTTTCAAGTTGGTGAGGAAGCGGAGTCAGATTAGGCAAATGATTTGGTGCTTGTAAGCCTTCAAAGTCAGGGATAATTAGATGTTTTTCAACACCAACCGCCAGCTTAAAAAGCTCCCAATTTCCCCATGGCCCATCATTCTCAATTCTATGTAAAAATTCATCCTGCCAGGAGGAATCAAATTCTATTTCAACGCTCATGGTTTCAGCTCCTTTATGCGTAAAAATTTATTGCTCAACATTATGTTTTAATGGTAGGATGGAAATAGCTTTGAAAGTTTTAAATATTGTAATAAAATAAATTTTTTTCAGATGTATATTTTAGTATGACCCGAATGTGAAAATATTATAATGCGGATGATGACAAGGGGAGAGACTACAAATGTAGCGCCGAAGGAGCAAGCACAAAGTGTGAATCTCTCAGGCAAAAGAACTCTTGTTTGACGCAACTCTGGAGAGTGCTGACACAAGGGCAGCCACCAAAGGGGAAAGCCGAACCTAGGTAAACTTTCAGGTGCAAGGACAGAGACCTTCTTTTTTAAAAAGGGAGGTTTCTGTCCTTTTTTGTTTTTGCGCTGGATTAAAAAATGTAAATAACAATTGAAAAACATCTTTGGTTGAAGGGGGATTATTGATGACTGAATTAAAACGCACTCCGCTATTTGAAGTGTATAAAGAATATGGTGGAAAAACGATTGATTTTGGCGGCTGGGAACTTCCTGTTCAATTCTCAAGCATCAAGGAAGAACACGAAGCAGTCCGTACTAGGGCTGGTTTATTTGATGTTTCTCATATGGGGGAAGTCATCGTCACAGGACCAGACAGCTTAAACTACTTGCAAAAGATGTTAACAAACGATATTTCAAAAATTAAAAATGGCGGGGCACAGTACAACGCGATGTGCTATGAAAATGGCGGTACGGTGGATGATCTGCTTGTCTATAAACTAGAAGACAATCATTACTTACTGGTGGTAAACGCATCAAATATCGATAAGGATTATAAATGGCTTGAAGACCATTTAGAGGGAAATGTTACGATAGAAAACTTATCTGAAAAAATGGCACAGCTGGCTCTTCAAGGACCAGTTGCAGAAAAAGTTCTTCAAAAGCTTTCAGTTGACAGTGACTTAAGTGGAATTGGCTTTTTTAAATTCCAACAGGAAGTGAAATTAAACGGCAAAGTTGCACTTGTTTCACGTACTGGTTATACCGGGGAAGATGGTTTTGAAGTATATTGTGATTCCTCTGATGCGGTAGAACTTTGGAAGGCAATTTTATCCGCAGGAGAGGAAGAAGGCGTTATACCTTGTGGCTTAGGTGCAAGGGATACACTTCGATTTGAAGCAACACTTGCTCTTTATGGTCAAGAATTATCACCTGAAATTACTCCACTGGAAGCGGGAATTGGTTTTGCTGTTAAGTTAAATAAAGAAGCAGATTTTATTGGCAAAGAAGCACTTAAGCAGCAAAAAGAAAAAGGTGCATCTAGAAAATTAGTAGGTATTGAGATGATTGACCGTGGTATCCCGCGTCATGGATACCCAGTTTATAAAGGTGAGGAACTTATTGGTGAGGTAACAACTGGTACACAGTCACCATCCTTGAAAAGGAATATTGGACTTGTCCTTATTAAAAAAGAACATGCAGTTCTTGACTCTGAATTGGAAGTTGAAATTCGCGGCAAACGATTAAAGGCAAAAGTAGTCTCAACACCTTTTTATAAACGAGAAAAGTAAAACACGAGGGGAGATTAGGTTTATGAAACATCGTTATTTACCTATGACTGAAGAAGATAAAAGGGCAATGCTTGAAACAATTGGCGTTAGCTCTATTGATGAATTATTCAGCGATATTCCAGAAAAAGTTAGATTTAAAGGTGAATATAATATCAAGGCTGCTAAATCTGAAACTGCTTTGATGAAAGAACTTTTCAAAATGGCTTCTCGCAATGCCGATTTAAAAAGAAATGTATCCTTTTTAGGAGCAGGGGTATATGACCATTACATGCCAGTAATCGTCGATCATGTTATTTCTCGCTCTGAATTTTATACAGCCTATACACCGTATCAGCCTGAAATCTCTCAAGGTGAACTTCAAGCTATTTTTGAATTCCAAACGATGATCTGTGAATTAACAGGCATGGATGTTGCGAACTCATCCATGTATGATGGCGGCACCGCTCTTGCTGAAGCCGCAATGTTGAGTGCAGGACATACAAAACGTAAAAAAATCCTTGTTTCAGGCGCCGTTCACCCTGAATCAAAGGAAGTCCTTAAAACGTATGCAAAAGGACAGTATCTTGATGTTATTGAGGTTCCTACTAATAATGGGGTAACAGATATTGAGGCATTAAAAGGGTTAGCAAATGAAGAGATTGCTGCCGTAATCGTGCAGTATCCAAACTTCTTTGGCCGCATTGAGCCTTTAAAGGAACTAGAAGAAATCATTCATGCTAACAAATCGTTATTTGTTGTTTCAAGTAACCCGCTTTCTCTTGGGGTATTAACTCCTCCAGGTAAGTTTGGTGCAGATATTGTTATAGGCGATGCGCAGCCGTTTGGAATCCCTACTGCGTTTGGCGGACCACACTGCGGGTATTTTGCAGTAACTACTAAGTTAATGCGAAAGGTACCAGGACGCCTTGTTGGTCAAACTACTGATGATCAGGGACGCCGTGGATTTGTATTAACATTGCAAGCTCGTGAACAACATATCCGTCGTGATAAAGCCACTTCAAATATATGTTCTAACCAAGCGTTAAATGCTTTAGCAGCATCGGTTGCTATGACAGCCCTTGGTAAAAAAGGTGTACGTGAAATGGCTGCTGCAAACTTGCAAAAAGCTCACTATGCAAAAAATGCCTTTAAAGAAGCGGGCTTCGAAGTAGTTTATGACGGCCATTTGTTCAATGAATTTGTGGTTAAATTAAACAAACCAGTTAAAGAGATTAATCAACAACTGTTACAAAAAGGAATTATAGGCGGCTACGATTTAGGACGTGATTATCCGGACCTTGCAAACCATATGCTGGTTGCGGTAACAGAACAAAGATCGAAGGAAGAAATTGATACTCTTGTTAAAGAAGTGGGGGATTTGCATGCATAACCAAGACCAGGCACTCATTTTTGAATCTAGTACACCGGGCAGAATTGGATACAGCCTTCCAGAAATAGATGTTCCTGAACTAGACCTTAGCAGTCTTCTTCCTGAAGGTTACTTACGCAGTGAGGAACCAGAACTCCCTGAGGTTTCAGAGCTTGATATTATGCGCCATTACACTGCCCTATCTAGAAGAAATCATGGTGTTGATTCAGGTTTCTATCCTTTAGGATCTTGTACAATGAAATACAATCCGAAAATCAATGAGAATGTAGCCCGTTTTAACGGTTTTGCTCATGTTCATCCACTTCAGGATGAAAGCTCTGTCCAAGGAGCTCTTGAGCTTTTGTATGATTTACAGGAGCATTTGATTGAAATTACTGGAATGGACGAAGTGACATTACAGCCAGCAGCCGGTGCTCACGGGGAATGGACAGGATTGATGATGATTCGTGCCTATCATGAGGCAAACGGTGATTTAAAACGTACCAAGGTTATCGTCCCAGATTCAGCTCACGGAACAAACCCAGCTTCTGCAACCGTCGCAGGGCTTGAAACAATCACTGTTAAATCGAATGAATATGGTTTAGTTGACCTTGATGATTTAAGAAGAGTGGTTGGGGAAGATACGGCGGCTTTAATGTTAACCAATCCAAATACGCTGGGACTTTTTGAAGAAAATATCGTAGAAATGGCTGAGATTGTTCACGGAGCAGGCGGTAAACTTTATTATGATGGTGCAAACTTAAATGCCGTTCTATCCAAAGCAAGACCGGGAGATATGGGCTTTGACGTGGTTCACTTAAATCTTCATAAAACCTTTACTGGCCCACACGGAGGCGGCGGTCCTGGTTCAGGTCCAGTCGGTGTAAAAGCAGACTTGATTCCGTTCCTGCCGAAGCCTGTAATTACCAAACGTGGAGAAGAGTATGTGTTTGATTATGATCGTCCGCAATCGATTGGTCGTGTGAAGCCTTTCTACGGTAACTTTGGAATTAATGTTCGTGCATATACCTATATCCGTTCTATGGGTCCTGATGGCCTAAAGGCGGTAACGGAGTATGCAGTCTTAAATGCAAACTATATGATGAGAAGACTTGCTGAATATTATGATCTTCCATTTGATAAGCATTGCAAACATGAATTTGTACTAAGTGGAAGAAGACAGAAAAAATTAGGTGTTCGTACGTTGGATATTGCAAAACGACTGCTTGATTTTGGATATCATCCACCAACCATTTACTTCCCATTAAATGTGGAAGAATGTATCATGATTGAACCGACCGAAACAGAATCGAAAGAAACTCTTGATTCTTTCGTTGATATTATGATTCAAATTGCCAAAGAGGTGGAAGAGAATCCAGAAATCGTCCAAGAAGCACCACATACAACTGTGGTTGGACGTATGGACGAAGCCACAGCGGCTCGTAAGCCAATCTTAAAATACCAAAAAGCATAATATATAAAAGAGGGTTGGATTCTGTGTGCTGAATCCGACCCTCTTTTCGTTATTGTGCCGAAAATTTGGAAGGGGGGAGGAAATTGGGTAACAATCATTTGGTTTATATTGGAGCAGCAAATGAAAAAGACTTCCGCATAACGGAAGTCCCACAGATGATTTATTTTTTTGCTTTTACTTTACCGGTCCACTTTTTGAATCCGCCTTGAAGCTGGGTAAGATCCTTGTATCCTTTACGGTGTAAAAACTGTGCTGCACGTGCGCTGCGCAAGCCATTTTGATCATATAAGTAAACAGGTAAATCAGGACGAAGTTCCTTCATTCGCATTTTTATTTGCGAAATTGGGATATTACGTGCTCCTAAAATATGACCAGCATCGAACTCATTTGCTTCACGAACATCGATTAACTGTGCTTTTCGATAACCAGCACGAAACTCCTCTTCTGTTACCGTTTTAACAATCCTTTTTTGATAAAAATAGGTAAAAACGGAATAAGCTATAACAGCTACAATGATGACTAATAGAGGTATAAGTGAATTCAATTTTTTTATGCTCCTTTCATGCTTTGGTACACTATGTTTTATTATATAAGTCAATCGTCCAAAGATAAAGAATAAACGACAAAATATTTCTTCTTCATTATACCAAAAACTTCTCGTTTTGAATTCACATCAGATTTTGGTAGACTAATTCTAGAGAAAACTACATAAGAATGAGGTTTTATAATGAGTAAAGAAGTATGGCGTTTCATAGATTCTGGAAATAGTTCACCATCATTTAATATGGCTTTAGATGAAGCATTACTTGATTGGCATAGCGAGGGGAAAATACCCCCTGTTATACGCTTTTATGGCTGGGAACCTGCGACTCTATCAATTGGGTATTTCCAAAAGGTTGAAAAGGAAATTGACTTAGAGGCAGTCAAAGCCCATGGATTAGGGTTCGTTAGAAGACCTACAGGCGGTCGTGGTGTGCTGCATGAGCATGAACTTACATACAGTGTTATTGTTTCGGAAGATCATCCTGAAATGCCTAACACGGTAACGGAGGCTTACCGTGTTATTTCAGAAGGAATCTTAAAAGGATTTCACCAACTAGGATTAGAGGCTTACTTCGCAGTCCCAAAAACAGACGAAGAACGAAGTGCGCTGAAAAATCCTCGTTCGGCAGTTTGTTTCGATGCCCCAAGTTGGTATGAATTAGTGGTCGAAGGGCGTAAGGTTGCTGGAAGTGCACAGACAAGACAAAAGGGAGTAATTCTTCAACATGGTGCAATTCTTTTGGATCTAGATGAGGATAAACTGTTCAGCTTATTCAAATATCCGAGTGAAAGAGTTAAGGAACGAATGAAATCTGCTTTTAAAAGTAAAGCAGTTGCTATTAATGAAATCAGTCCGAGAAGAATTACATTAGAGGAAGCCAAAGAAGCGTTTTATAAAGGCTTTGCAGAAGGTTTAAATATTGAACTTGAATCGTACCAATTAACAGAAGAAGAATTTGACTATGTAAATAAAATTGCTAAAGAACGATATGAAAGTGATGAATGGAATTTTAAAAGATAAAATGAACATGCGAACCCATTTTAAGGAGTTCGCCTGTTTTTTATTGTTGAGTAACTTTTTCAATTTCCTTAACATATTTTTCGTACCAATATTTCCATTCCTCTTTACGTTCTATTGACCTGTCATCAAGCAATGCTTCGATAACATCTAAACAAACATGCCAGCCGGCTAGGTCTCTTGGTGTATGTTCTGTAATAGTATGTATCTTTTCTATCAACCGCAATGAAGAGCCTCCTGATTCTGGCGACAATTCAAACCGTACAGCGTCTGCCCACCAGCTAAATTCTAATATAGAATTTAATTTTAAATCGAGGATTGTCAGCTCATCAAACGTTCCATCCCCCATATCAAATTTAATTACCCCGCCTTCACGAAGCTCGTCTACACGGAGCTCAGAAAACCATTTTGGCAGTTTCTCGTTATCGGTTAAATATGACCATACCTCCTCTACAGGATGGCTAAGGTTGCGTTCATATATGGCTAAATAGTTGTTGTTCACTATTTCAATTCGTGCTATCATCAAACTTTCCTCCTTTTATATAGCTCTTTTATTAAGTATACCGTTTTTTCATATTCTAGATAATCACTCTATCTCCTTTTTTTAACGTGATTTTCCTATAAATAAAAATCGCAACCTGCGAAATTTGTTAAATTTTCTTGTTTTTTGGCGAAAATTAATAAATTTCTAAGATATGCTCGTGTTTCTAGTTTATTTTGAGTTTGACAAAGTTTATGTTTTTTGCCTTTAACACAATATATAGTGGTGTCGAAAATATTTTCGGTACTATATATTGATTTATACTTCCTACCTGTGGTAACTTATGTATATCAAGTCAACTAGATATAGCTTGGCTTACTAGAATCCACACAAGATATAGAATTTTTTGAAGGAGTTGTTCTCATGTCTGTAGTTTTTAGACAAAAAATGAATATTGATTTTGATAGGTTGAATGAGGATATCCACTTATTCCCCCAGGTGCACCCAGTAACCCCAGATATGAAAATAACTCATAAGGGTGTTTCGAGATTGGTCATGTTGGACCGCTACACCTTTAAAGACACTGCAAAAATAACCCTAACAAATGGCGACTTTGTTGTTCTCACGATTAAAGAAGATCCAAAATTCCCAGCACGCGGTCTTGGATACATCATGGAAATAGATTGGGAGAGTAAAAAAGCAAAGGTTTTAGTGGAAGAGGAATTTAGAGGAGTTCTAGATGATCCCCTAGAAAGTGAAACAGGAGCGATTTGGCGATCTTTAGACGTCATTGAAAAGCCTCTGGAACTGTTTTACGAGCAAATTGCGAAGCGAAATGCAACGGGGCTTGCCTCAGTTGAGGAAACAGAAGAGAAGAGAATTGAGTGGTTTGAAAAGTTTTACAATGAACTTGTTTCGATGAACTTCATTCCAGCGGGGCGTGTGCTTTATGGCGCAGGAGCAGAAACGGATGTAACATTCTTTAACTGTTACGTTATGCCATTTGTACCAGACTCTCGTGAAGGTATCTCAGATCACCGTAAGCAGGTAATGGAAATCATGAGCCGCGGCGGCGGAGTAGGAACAAACGGATCTACATTACGACCTAGAAATACTTTGGCTAGAGGCGTAAATGGAAAATCATCAGGATCTGTTTCATGGTTAGATGATATTGCGAAATTAACACATTTAGTTGAGCAAGGCGGTTCAAGACGCGGAGCTCAAATGATAATGTTGGCGGACTGGCATCCAGATGTTATTGAATTTATTATTTCTAAAATGCAAAATCCTAGAATTCTACGATTTTTAATAGATAATACAAATGATGAAACGATTAAGAAACACGCTAAGGACAAACTTAAATTTACTCCATTAACTGCCCAAGAAAAGGCAATGTACCAAGGAATTGTTAATTATAAACATATTCCAGGAACTGGTGGTTTTAGTGAAGAAATCATTGCTGAGGCTGAAGAAAAGCTTCAAACTGGTGGTAACTACACTGTTCATAATTCTGAATTCTTAACAGGTGCAAATATCTCTATATGTTTAACGAAAGAATTCATGGACGCGGTTGAAAAAGATAGTGAGTATGAACTTCGTTTCCCATATGTTGAACATTATAGTAAAGAGGAAATGAAGATTTACAATGAAGAATGGCATAATGTTGGAGACGTGCGTGAGTGGGAAAAACTTGGTCACAAAGTACGGGTTTATAAGAAAATTCAAGCAAAAGAGCTTTGGAATCTTATAAACATATGCGCAACATACTCTGCAGAACCGGGAATATTCTTCATCGATAATGCCAACGACATGACAAATGCAAAAGCATATGGTCAGCAAGTCGTGGCAACAAATCCGTGTGGTAAAGTGCTTGCCTCACGTTAAAAACTCGACCTAATTGACTTGGAAGCTGACCACGTAAAGGTGAAGCCAACAGGGGCCAAGGGTAATGCCAGGCTGAGAGACTAAAGCGGTTGAGCCAGTATATTGATACTGTAAGCGATAGTCCAATCCTCTTAGAAATAAGAGAGCGAGAATATGGAGCAGCCTCTCGCACCATTTTCAGTATGTAACCTTGCAGCCGTTAATCTTGCAGAAATGGCGGATAAGGAAACAAAAACAGTTGACTTCGAGAAGTTAAAGAAGACAGTAGCTGTTGGTGTTAGAATGCAAGATAACGTTATTAATGCTACACCATACTTCCTTGAGGAAAATAAGAAGCAGGCTCTTGGAGAGCGTCGAGTTGGTCTTGGAGTAATGGGCTTACACGATATGCTTATTTACTGCGAAACAATGTACGGTTCAGAACAAGGAAATAAACTTGTTGATCAAGTATTTGAAGTAATTGCAACCACAGCATACAAAACATCAGTAGAATTAGCCAAGGAAAAGGGAAGCTTTCCATTCTTAAATGGTGAAACTCACGAGGAAACAAATCGTTTACGACAAGCATTCATCGATACAGGATATATGAAAAAAATGCCTGAGGATGTCCGTCAATCTATATTAGAAAATGGAATAAGGAATTCACATTTGCTAACTGTTGCTCCAACGGGTAAAGTAATTGCCCCCAGTGTTCGTAAGAGCGCTGCGTAAACTTAGCTATATGCGGGAAACCCTGGCGTATCTCTTACTACCTATGTCTTGCCAACATGTAATCAGGTAAAAAGGTAAGAGTGTTGGCTTATTGCCTACCAGACAATCCGCAGGGAAGTCGTGGCTGACCCCTCAACGACTATACGCTGAGCAACCATAAAATTTATGGTTGGTGATAGAGTCTGACCCATATTGCGAAATATGGAGCGGGTACTAATATTCCCGCCCTCTATAAAGTACTATAGAGAGTAACAAAAGTGAGTACTGGAACAATGGTTGGCGTTTCAACTGGATTGGAACCTTATTTCTCATTCTCTTATTTCCGAAGTGGACGTTTAGGGAAATTTATTGAAGTGAAAGCAGATATCGTACAAGAATACCTTGATAAACATCCAGAAGCAGATGCAGAGAATCTACCTAGTTGGTTTGTAGCAGCAATGGAGTTGGCACCTGAAGCACATGCAGATGTCCAATGTGTTATTCAACGCTGGATTGACAGTTCTATAAGTAAAACTGTAAATGCACCACAAGGTTACAGTGTAGAACAAGTGGAAAAAGTGTATGAGCGTCTTTACAAAGGCGGAGCTAAGGGAGGCACTGTCTATGTGGATGGATCCCGTGATTCACAAGTCCTGACTCTTAAAGCAGAAGAAAACGAGATACCAACATTCAAAGAAAAAACGAAACAGCACGTAGTTCTTGTTGATACCATCAGTGACCTTCGTTCAACAGATGTAACGATTGGTTCTGAAGTTGGTAACACTTGCCCTGTCTGCCGCAAAGGAAAAGTAAAAGAAATCGGCGGATGCAATACATGTTCTAACTGTGGTACCCAACTTAAGTGTGGTTTATAAAATTAAAAAAACGAGGATGTCCCTTAATTGGGGCACCCTCGTTTTTTTTACACATTCAAACTAAGTAAGTAACCTCCAAGAATTCCCGTTATCACGATCACCCAAGGTGGCAGTTTCCAATAGGAAAGCATGCTAAACATAAGGGCAGCAAAAGCAAAATCCTTTGGTCCTAGAATCGAACTAGTCCAAATGGGAGTATAAAAAGCAGAAATTAGTATGCCAACCACTGCTGCGTTCACACCCATTAATGCTCCTTTTATCTTTGGATTTCGGCTTAAGCTACTCCAAAATGGTAATGTACCTAAAACCAGTAAAAACGCAGGGAGAAAGATTGCAAAGGTTGCCAGCAAACCTCCTGCCCAACCATCTACAACTGCACCTATATAGGCAGCGAAAGTAAACAAGGGTCCAGGTACTGCCTGAGCAGCACCATATCCTGCTAAGAATTCTTCTTTACTGAGCAAACCACTAGGAACAAACTCTCGTTCTAATAACGGTAATACCACATGACCGCCGCCAAAGACCAAAGAACCAGAACGATAAAAGCTATCAAACATTGCCACCCAACTAGAAGCCGTCAACTCTCTTAAAATAGGAAGCACGATGAGTAATCCGAAAAATAAACCTAAACAGAGGACTGCTAATTTTCGAGAAAGTGGAAATTGTATAACTTGAGATGAATCTTCCTTCTGTTCCGTATAGATAAAGAAACCTGCGACGGCTGCAATTAGAATTACACTAACCTGTGTATAAGCTGTTTGCCATAAAAGAGAACAAATTAATGCAAGTAAAGCAATTGTTTTTCGAGACAGATCAGGGGTTAACTTTTGTGCCATACCCCAGATGGCATGTGCAACGACTGCAACAGCTACAATTTTTAATCCGTGAATCCAGCCTACATTTCCGATATCCATTCCTTTTAAAATAATGGCAAAAAGGATAAGTACAATAACCGAAGGAATCGTGAAACCAAGAAATGCAACTACCCCTCCTAAAAATCCCCCACGTAATACACCAATTCCTATCCCAACCTGACTGCTGGCAGGCCCGGGCAAGAATTGACAAAGAGCTACTAAATTGGCATACCCTTGTTCATCTAGCCACTTCTTTTTCCGAACATACTCTTCATGAAAATATCCTAAATGGGCAATTGGACCGCCAAATGATGTAAGCCCGAGCTTTGTAGAGACCACAAGAATCTCCATCAATAAAGCAACATTATTTTGTTTCATAAATCCTCCTTTTGAAGAATTCCAGTATTATAAAGTAAGTTTATCTGTATTTTTTGAAATATTCATCAAAAAGAGCTGCTCAAAAATATTAAGAAATTGTAAATTAACCCCTTTACATACCGTACCTGGGTATAATATAATCTTTTCATCAAGGAGTTAACAATATTACCACGTTGGTTTGATGGCTAAAACATAGAGAAAAGGAGTTAAAGAACAAATTTTTTTTCAAAAAAATATACCCTATATAGGTATAAATGTATTAATAAGGAGTGAGTTAAAATGAAAAAATGGGCAATTTCTGCTTTAGTATACCTTTTTGTAATTGTAGGAGGGTATTACGTCTATGCTTCTTTTTCAGAAACAGAATCTCATAATGAGACAAATACAGCACATGATCAAGAGGTAGAGGGTAACCACGGTCAGGAACATGAAGAAAATGCTGATAACCACAGTGGCGAAAGTGAGGTCACTCCTAGTCTCGAAGTTGAAAATGGAGAATTGATTATTACCCTGAAAGATTTAGATGGAAACCCAGTATCCGATTTAGAGGTAAATCACGAAAAGCTGCTGCATTTAATTGTTGTCAGCAACAATTTAAAAGAATATCAACATTTACATCCTCAAACAAACGAACCTGGAGTTTTCAAAGTACCTCATTCGCTTCCAGCAGGGGAGTATAAAGCATTTGTTGATATTAAACCAACAGGAAAGACATATGAGGTAACGCCGATACCATTCATGGTCGGAGAACATCATAATGAACATGAAGGGGATTCTTTAACCGTTGACACCGAATTAACGAAGGAAGCAGGCGGTCATACAGTTAAACTGCTGCCTAGTTCATTAAAGGTAAATGAAGACATCCAACTAACTTTTGACTTAGGAGGAGAAATCCCAGAACAGTATCTCGGAGCATTAGGCCATGTCGTGATTCTTGATGAAAAAGGAGAGAACTACATCCACGTTCATCCTCTCGATGGAAACAAGCCAGTGTTTGCCACAAAATTCAAAGAACCTGGGGTCTATAAAATATGGGCTGAGTTTAAGTTTAACGGCCAAGTATTTGTCTATCCATACGTTGTAGAAATAAAATAGTCAAAGTAAAAAGCATCGGCACAAGAATGTCGATGCTTTTTGCTTACTTGATATGTCCCAGAATTGTCAAAAACTCTCCATAGGTTCTTCAAAAAATCTGACTACTATTGTTATAGTATTAACTTAGTAAACAGTCCTCGTTTCCATTAATGAAAATAAGGTGATTCTATGTACAATCTCATGAGCCAATTTAGTTCATTTGTCAGCAAACCGTTTTTTATCATCGCTAATAATTTGGAGTCATGGCCTATCATTTTTGCTTTACTCCTCGGCATAGTAGGAGCATTGGCACCATGTCAGCTTACTGGAAATATCAGTGCATTAACACTATATGGTAACCGATCTTTTCAACAGAAAATTGTTTGGAAGGATGTTCTCTTCTTTACTTTAGGTAAAATAGTTGCATTCTCCTTATTAGGTGGGCTGTTATGGATATTAGGCAGAGAAATACAAGAGAACTTAATTTCCTATTTTCCTTGGATCCGCAAAGTTATGGGACCACTGCTAATCATTGCTGGGATGTATATGTTAGGATTCATAAAACTAAAAGGAACAATCAATTTATTTAAAGGTACAAAAGATTACCAACAGGAAACACCATTAGGTTCCTTTATGCTTGGTTTCAGTTTTTCGCTGGCTTTTTGTCCAACGATGTTTATTCTGTTTTTTGTTACCCTAATGCCAATCGTATTGTCCAGTTCCTATGGTTTTATCCTGCCATCCTTATTTGCATTGGGAACTGCCCTGCCGCTCATTCTAATTATACTTATCATTTGGTACTTAGGCGGAGGTGGGCTACTAATGAAAAAAGGAAGAAAGTTTGGTGTTTTCATTCAAAGAACTTCGGGAATTATAATGGTAGTGTTAGGAATCTTTGACACAATTACCTATTGGTCTTTGTAGTGGGAAAATTTATTAAAAGAGAACTTTGAAAAACAACAAAATGAATTATAAAAAAGTCTTTACATAGGGTAGGGGGGTATGGTTAAATAGAATCAAGAACATAACCTCTATTACAAGGTTAAATAAGTGTTAATTAAGGAAGGGTGTATATAAATGGAAAAAGTTACTTTAAACGTACAAGGAATGTCATGCGATCACTGTATCAAAGCTGTTGAAGGAAGTGTCGGTGAACTTAACGGAGTTAGCTCTGTGAAGGTTAACTTAAAAGCAAACACAGTAGATGTTGAATTTAACAATCAAGAGGTATCACTGGATAAAATCAAAGAAGCGATTGATGATCAAGGTTACGATGTAAAGTAAAATAGAAAGAACACGTGCTAATTTTAGCACGTTCTTTTTTAAATAAAATATACCCAATAGGGGTATAAAGGGGTGGCATTTATGTCTCAAAATTTAAAAGAAACCAATTTGCAGATTTCAGGAATGACTTGTGCTGCTTGTGCCTTAAGGATTGAAAAAGGGCTAAATAAATTAGAAGGTGTAGAAAACGCAACTGTAAATCTTGCATTAGAAAAATCAGCTATTAAATACGACCCTGAAAAACTAAAGGTTGAAGATATTGAAAAGAAGATAAGAGACCTTGGTTATGATGTGGTTACCGAAAAAGCTGAGTTTGATATTACAGGAATGACCTGTGCCGCTTGCTCCACAAGAATTGAAAAAGGTTTAAATAAGCTAGATGGTGTTGTTAAGGCAAATGTGAATCTGGCACTGGAAAAAGCTACAGTTGAGTACAATGGTTCAACTTTAACACCAAGTGACCTAATTAAAAAAGTTGAAAAGCTTGGTTATGGGGCTCATATAAAGGAAGATGTAAAGGAAACAAGCGATCACCGTCAACAGGAAATTAAAAAGCAAAGTGGGAAGTTTATTTTTTCAGCTATTCTTTCCCTCCCACTATTATGGGCTATGGTTGGACACTTTTCATTCACAGCCTTTATCTGGGTTCCTGAAGCCTTTATGAATCCATGGGTTCAACTGGCACTTGCTACGCCTGTTCAGTTTATTATTGGTTCCCAGTTTTACGTAGGAGCCTACAAGGCACTAAAAAATAAAAGTGCGAATATGGATGTATTGGTAGCCCTGGGAACATCAGCGGCCTATTTTTACAGTTTATATTTATCAATCCTGTCTCTATCTGTGGGGATTCACTCACTTGAGCTTTATTATGAAACAAGTGCCGTCCTCATTACTCTAATCATCTTAGGTAAACTTTTTGAAGCGAAGGCGAAAGGTCGTTCATCAGAAGCAATCAAAAAATTGATGGGACTTCAAGCGAAAACAGCCATAGTTGAAAGAGATGAGCAGGAACTTGAAATCCCGCTTGAGGAAGTTGTCGTTGGAGATATTCTCTATATAAAGCCAGGAGAAAAGATTCCTGTGGACGGAAAAATAATTGAAGGAAATTCAGCCATTGATGAGTCCATGCTAACAGGCGAGAGTGTCCCAGTGGATAAGACAATCGGTGATGATGTGATTGGGGCAACACTTAACAAAAATGGATTCCTGAAGGTTGAGGCAAAAAAGGTCGGCAGAGATACAGCACTAGCGCAAATTATTAAAGTGGTTGAAGAAGCACAAGGCTCAAAGGCACCCATTCAAAGACTTGCCGATAAAATATCTGGAGTATTTGTGCCAATCGTTGTTGGGATTGCGGTTCTTACTTTTATTATCTGGTATGTGTGGGTGGCACCTGGAGACTTTGCGGAGGCCCTAGAAAAAATGATAGCTGTCCTCGTAATTGCCTGCCCATGTGCGCTAGGATTGGCAACTCCAACCTCAATCATGGCAGGTTCAGGCAGGGCTGCAGAATATGGCATTCTTTTTAAAGGTGGAGAACACTTAGAAATGACCCACCGTATTACCACAGTAGTATTGGATAAAACCGGTACAGTAACAAACGGAACGCCTGTATTAACAGATGTTTCAACAAATCATTTTTTTTCTGAAGAAGAATTATTAGCATTAGTTGGTTCAGCTGAAAAGCAATCGGAGCATCCTCTCGCACAAGCAATTGTCCAAGGTGTTAGAGATAGAGGAATTGTGTTAAAAGATGTTACAGGATTTGAAGCCATACCGGGCTTTGGCATTAAAGCTATAATCGAAGGTAGAGAATTATTAGTAGGAACTAGAAAATTAATGAATAAATATAATGTGGATGCAGACGTCGCTTTCGAAAAAATGGATGAATTAGAAAGGGCAGGAAAGACAGCCATGCTTGCAGCTATCGACGGTCAATATGCAGGTACCGTTGCTGTCGCCGATACGATTAAGGATACCTCAAAGAGTGCTATCAACCGGCTTAAAACCATGGGGCTAGATGTCATTATGATCACCGGTGATAATCACCAGACAGCACAAGCGATTGCAAAACAAGCTGGAATTGACCATGTGATTGCGGAAGTTCTTCCAGAGGGCAAGGCAGATGAAATTAAGAAATTACAGGTACAAGGAAAGAAAGTAGCAATGGTTGGTGATGGGATTAACGATGCCCCAGCACTAGCAGTGGCTGATATAGGGATGGCTATTGGAACTGGAACCGATGTGGCAATGGAGGCTGCTGATATTACCCTAATACGCGGTGATTTAAATAGCATTGCAGATGCCATTTTTATGAGTAAGAAGACCATCATTAATATTAAGCAAAATTTTTTCTGGGCACTTGCCTATAATTCACTCGGAATACCATTTGCTGCACTTGGGTTCTTAGCACCTTGGCTTGCAGGTGCTGCAATGGCGTTTAGCTCTGTTTCCGTTGTCCTTAATGCGTTACGATTACAAAAAGTAAAACTATAGATATACAACTTCACAATAATACTAAAAGGCTGACACATAATTGTCAGCCTTTTTTACTTTTTCACTATCTTTAACTCTTATACTTATTTTATAAGGATTGAATTTTAATAAGTCAGGTGAATTAGGATGAATCATATTTTACTAATCGAAGATGAGCAAAGTGTATCAACTGTCATTAAAGGCTATTTGGAAATGGAAGGATATAAAGTTCAAAGCGTGCAAAACGGGTTACGAGGGTTAGATGTTTTTAAAACCGCAGATTTTAAGTTAATCATACTCGATTTAATGCTTCCTGATATTAGTGGAGAAGAGGTTTGTAAAATAATCCGTCAAACATCGGATGTTCATATCTTTATGCTGACCGCAAAGGGATCATTAAATGACAAAATAGAAGGATTAAATATTGGTGCAGATGAATATTTGATTAAACCATTTAGCCCAAGAGAACTAACGGCCAGAGTAAATGCTTTATTCAGGAGAATAGGTTCAAAGTTTCCCTCTTCACAGGTGATATTTAATGATGGTTATTTATTAATTGATTGTGATAAAAGGTCAGTTAAAATATTGGAACAAGAGATTCCATTTACACCAAATGAATTTGATATTATTTGTGCTTTAGTTTCTGCAAAAGGAAATGTGTTATCTAGAGAACAGTTAATTGATAAAATTTTTGGAGTCGATTTTAGCGGCTATGATCGGACTATTGATGTTCATATCAAAAATATCCGGAAAAAGATAGAAAAAGACACAAAGAACCCTAAATATATTGTTACGGTTATGAAAGCAGGCTATAAATTTGGTGGTGAGAAGTAGTGCAATCGATTAGCAGAAGATTGAGTATCTTATTGGTGATTTCTGCCGTTTCGGCTATCCTCCTCGTCACTGTATTTGTCAATCTGACTGTCTCAAATAAATTTAACGAATACATGATTGATATTCAAAACAAGAGATATGAAAGAATTGTTTCCTATTTTGAAGAGGCCTATAAGCGGGAAGGGAAATGGACCTCAGATACAGGTGTAGAATTAATGCACGAGGCATATATGGGAAATTATTGTTTGACTCTTTTAGATAGCGGCAAACAGGCAGTCTGGGGAATGGACCCTGATGACTTACAAACTCAAATCCATATCGGAGAAATGTCAGGACATGATAGTGGTGTTTATACAACCAAAACGTTTGAAATTAAGGTGAATGGTAAAATAGTTGGGTTTATCGATATTGGACAATATTCGTCTGTGCTTCTATCAGAAGAAGATTTAACCTTTAAGTCTTCCATTAACAAAAGCATTATTGCTAGTGGTGCCCTTGCTCTAATTATCATCATTAGCTTAAGTCTGTACTTTTCAAAACAATTTTCTACTCCAATTCGAGCAGTAGCAAAAATGTCTGTCAGCCTATCTAAAGGGAACTTTGATACTGTATCTACTATAAAAAGTAATATTGCAGAGTTAGAGGATTTAAGAAAGAGTGTGAACATCCTTGCAGGTAAATTAAAGTATCAGGACGCACTTAGAAAAAGATTGGTATCGGATATAACACATGAGATTAGAACGCCTTTGAATGTGCTGCAAAATAATCTTGAGGGCATGGTTGATGGCGTGGTGCCAGTAACGAAAGAGAATTTAAATTATTTAAATGAGGAAGTAATCCGATTTGGTACATTAATAAATGACTTAAACCTATTAAAAGAGTTTGAATCAGAAAGTATTAAACTAAATTATGAAACCATTTACCTAGATGATTTAATTACTGAAATGAGTAAAGATTTCTTAATGGGAAATGTCCATAAAAATATTACCTTCGAATATGGATTAGCTACGGATGAAAAACACCAAATTATTGGAGATAAAGATAAGATAAAACAAGTCATGATAAATTTATTATCCAACTCTATTAAATTTACCGAAAATAATGGAAAGATTGTTATTAAACTTTATAGAGATACTAAACACATCATTGTGGAAGTGATAGATAACGGGATTGGTATTAAGCAGGAAGATTTGCCGTTTATTTTTGAAAGGCTATATAGAGGGGATAAAAGTAGAAACCAAATTGAAGGAAATGGGATCGGTTTAACGATTGTCAAGAATATCCTAGATCTACATAATGCGATTATTAAGGTAGATAGTAAGGAAGGAATAGGAACAACTGTGAAGATTTACTTTGATTCATCAAAATAACGTAAATCTGTGACTAAAAATTGACACTCTTGATTTCTTCATACTGTCTTCATAACAAATTACTATTCTAATGTTGAAAGCACTATACATTAGGAGTTGTGGGTATGAAGAAAAAAATAGTTACATTACTTGTTTCAAGTACAATATTAGTAGCTTTTACTGGCTGCAGCAGGCCGGTAACAGGAAACAAAGAGGCGGATAATGCTCTAGAAGCCTTTAACAAAATTGTGAAGGCATATCCTGATAAAAAAGGTTTTCATGAAGAACTCAAGCACTGGGGATTTGAGCTTCCAACAGGTGAAAAGTTTGAGTGGAGTAAAGATATGTCCGCAAATAAAGCGGACTTTGCGATGGTTATGCTGGCAGACCCACTAGTTGATGCAGGACTGGATATTAAAAAGCTTGATTAAAATGAATGGCTGTATGAGCCTGCAGGCAAGGACGATAAAGGAAATGAACTGCCAAATCGCCTCATTAAACCTTACAATGTATCCGATAAAAAACAAGCTTCAAACGGATCAGAGGATTCAATGAGAAGACTCTTAAAAGCTGATACAGAAAGTGTTAAATATCATAAAGACGCACAGCATTTCGGGTTGAGCCTTGGAGAAGGCAACCAAGTTCAATGGACAAAAAAGCTGGGTACAAATAACGCAGATATGATCTTCGTGTTAAAGGCAGAACCACTTGTAGAAGCTGGATTAGATGTTACTAAACTTGAAGACAGCGGCTGGGTCTTTAAAGAAGCAAGCAATGATGATATGGGCATGGGAGCAAGTCCAAATCAAATCGTTATAATCTATGATATCAAAAAGTAATCTTAGAACCCCCCCTCATAACGGGGGTGGTTATCAACCATGATGATTAAAATTGAGGTGAGAGTGTTGGAACAGAGTCTTAAAATAGGTGGTATGACTTGTGCTGCTTGTGCCAAACGAATTGAAAAAGTAACAAAAAAGCTTGGGGGTGTTCAAGAGTCAAGCGTCAATTATGCAACCGAGAAATTAAGCATTCAATATGATGAAACTGTCGTATCACTCCCAGTTATTCGTGCAACGATTGAGAAGGCAGGGTATGAGGCATTGCTAGAGTCGGCTAAGAGGATACTGCAAATAGAAGGAATGACCTGTGCAGCATGTGCGAAAAGAATTGAAAAGGTAACGAGTAAACTTGATGGTGTATTGGAATCGAGTGTGAATTATGCTACCGAAAAATTATCAATAAGTTTTGAGCCTTCTAAGGTGAGAGTTTCAGATATTAAACAGGCAATTGAGAAGGCAGGATATAAAGCAATAGAAGAGGAAACGACAGTTGATAATGATAAAGAGAGAAAGGAAAAAGAAATCAATGTACTTTGGAAGAAGTTTGTGATTTCCACTGTCTTTACTGTGCCGCTGCTTGTAATCACAATGGGCCATATGTTTTTTGAACCGCTTGGTTTTAAACTTCCAGCGATTATCGATCCAATGGTAAATCCACTATACTTTGGCTTAATTCAATTATTATTAGTACTTCCAGTTTTATTTGCTGGCAATAAGTTCTTTACGGTTGGCTTTAGTTCTTTGATCAGTAGAAGTCCCAATATGGACTCTTTAATTGCTATGGGAACTTCTGCAGCATTCCTTTACGGAATCTTTGCTATTTTTCAGATATATGGCGGAAACATTGATTATGCCTACGATTTATATTTTGAAGCGGCAGGCGTTATTATAACATTAATCCTGCTAGGTAAATATTTAGAAGCCGTTACAAAAGGAAAGACCTCGGAGGCAATAAAGAAACTAATGGGTCTAGCTCCCAAAACAGCGATCATTATTCGAAATGGTAAAGAAGTAGAAATGGCCATCGAAGAAGTAGAGGTTGGTGATATCATTGTCGTTAGACCAGGAGAGAAGATGCCCGTAGATGGTGAAGTAATCGATGGGATGACTTCTGTTGATGAATCAATGCTGACTGGTGAAAGTATGCCAGTAGAAAAAAATATAGGCGATGCTATTATTGGTGCGAGTATCAATAAAAATGGATTGATAAAATATAAGGCTACTAGAGTCGGTAAAGATACTGCTTTAGCACAGATTATTAAACTAGTAGAAGATGCGCAAGGTTCAAAGGCTCCAATTGCCAAGATGGCAGATATTATTTCTGGATATTTTGTTCCTGTGGTAATTGGAATCGCGATTGCGGCGGCGTTGGCTTGGTATTTCTTTGCGGGTGAAACGGGAGTATTCTCTTTAACAATTTTTATCTCTGTTCTTGTTATTGCTTGCCCATGTGCTTTAGGTTTGGCAACTCCAACAGCTATTATGGTTGGTACAGGAAAAGGTGCTGAATATGGCGTACTAATTAAAAGCGGTGTTGCATTAGAAACTACTCACAAAATTAAAACCATTGTCTTTGATAAGACTGGTACGATAACGGAGGGCAAACCTAAGGTTACGGATGTTGTTGTGACAAGTGAAATAACGGAGGAATACTTGCTCCAATTGGCTGCCTCTGCTGAAAAAGGGTCAGAGCATCCATTAGGTGAAGCGATTGTGAAAGATGCTGAAGAAAGAGGCATAGAATTTAAAAAATTAAATTACTTCAAAGCAATTCCTGGTCATGGAATTGAGGTTGAAATGGATGGTAAGAACATTTTACTCGGAAATCGAAAGCTTATGGTTGAAAGTGAAATTCCGCTAAAAGACCTTGAGGTTACATCTGATAGGCTTGCTGGCGAGGGTAAAACCCCCATGTATGTCGCAATAAATGGTCAGATGGCTGGAATTATCGCAGTAGCAGATACCGTTAAAGATAATAGTAAAAAAGCAATTGAACAACTTCATAAGATGGGCATAGAAGTTGCCATGATTACTGGCGATAACAGAAGAACGGCAGAGGCGATTGCAAAACAGGTCGGTATTGACAGAGTGTTAGCGGAAGTCCTTCCTGAAGACAAAGCAAACGAGGTTAAAAAGATTCAAGCAGAAGGTAGAGAAGTAGCAATGGTGGGAGATGGTATAAATGATGCTCCTGCGCTTGCACAGGCTGATATCGGAATTGCAATTGGTTCTGGTACCGATGTTGCAATGGAATCTGCAGACATTGTTCTCATGAGAAGTGACCTAATGGATGTACCAACTGCCATCCAATTAAGTAAGAAAACAATCTCAAACATAAAACAAAACTTATTTTGGGCATTTGGTTACAACACATTAGGAATACCAATAGCGATGGGAGTCCTCTACTTATTCGGAGGACCGCTGTTAAACCCAATCATCGCTGCCGCCGCCATGAGTTTAAGCTCGGTCTCTGTATTATTAAATGCATTAAGACTAAAAGGATTTAAACCTGTCAGGTAAATTAAAAAGAGCTTTGGTGTGTGATAAAATGATCAACCAAAGCTCTTTTTATTTATTGCATGTATTTTACTCTAATTTCTTCTAGATTTACCGAATGTACATCATCTACTACTTCAATAATGGCAAGTAATTCTTGTTCATTTAGGTAGATACCATATGTCCCACGATTACTAATAGTAAATTCAATATTATTTACCCCTTTTGTCCCAGTAAAATCGGTAACAATTTGCATTGTTGATGTATCCAAAATCATAAAGTACCCTTCTGCATTTTCAAAGAATGATAGGTCTAAAGCCATTTTAGTATTTACACCTTTATTAACCACCATAATAAGCGGCTCAAACTCATATCCGGTTCCTTTTATTGTAAGTGTCTGCTCGTTAGCAGCCACTTCAGCCTTCTTAACTAAACGTTCTGTCGCTACCTTACTAAAATCGTCACCGTAGATACTAGGCTTAGCAGGCTCCACTGGTGGTGCAGTAACAGCTGAATCAATCCCGTTTCCGTCACTGCTTGAAGCAGTGATAGCTTCTAAATCATCGACAACTTTAATAACTCCACGCTTCATTCCCATCCAGCAGCTAAAATTTAGATCCTCACTGCCTGGCATGAATTCAATTAGATTATTTCCGCTTTGCAGTTTCTGTTGTATTTCCAAATCTGGCACTACAATCGTATTATTACAGCCAGTAATTTCTTCACCATTAATAACCCATTTAAGCGGGATTCCCTTTTGGACATAAAGAGTTTTTGGAGTATAACCATAAATATTCGCAGTCATATTCAAGACCTGAACGCCATCTTTGATTGTGGCTTTTATACCATCAGAGGAAGACGATGAGGCGTTTGCATCACCAAAGGCTCCGACATTAGACATAATAGCCATTGGACTCATATTCATCCCAGCCAAAGCAAGCCCTCTATTGCTCATAATAAGTCCAAGCATAATAATTAAAACACCGCTAAATTTGAGAATTTTCTTTGTATAACCTTTACTTAATAACCCAGCTAATGCACCAAAGGTCAGCATTAATGGGACCGTTCCGATGGAGAACATAAACATCGATAGGGCACCAGCTGCAGCACTACCTGTACCCAAAGCGAAAATTTGCATAGTCTGTAAAGGACCACAGGGCATTAATCCATTGAGAAGTCCAACAAAAAAAGGTGCCCTTGGTTTACTCATTGCTGTACAAGCCACATTTGGCAATTTAATTTGGAATTTTCTAAAGGCCTTAAAACCAGCTATATTAAAGCCCATTACAATCATGAAAACACCAGCAAATAACTGCAAACCCGCTTTAGCAGTTAGGGATAGAGCGAAAACTGAACCAATCGCGCCAATGACCCCGCCAAGTATCGTATACGCGACCACTCTTCCGGCATTATATAAAAGTGCTGGCTTTATTGCTTCAAATTTGTTCTTGCTTTCTTTTCCAATACTTTGTGAAAGCATGATTCCACCGCACATACCTACACAATGGATAGAAGTAAACACTCCAACTACAAATAATACAGCATATGAAGCATTATTTAGTTGTGATTCCATATCGTAATTCCCAGTGTTGATTCCCAGTAACACAACGGCTGCTACTGCAATCATAATGCCTATAAACTTAAAGTCTTTAGGGTTTTCAGTACTATAACCTACACTTTGAATCGAAGTTTTAATCTTTTTTATATTACAGCGTTCATCATCAAATTCAATTTCCGCAAATTGACCGCTAAAACTAGCTTTTACATCGAGAACCCCATCTAATTTTTTTACAGTTCGCTCAACTCGCTTCTCACAGGAGGTACAGGTCATTTCAAATACCTTTATACGTTCTTTTATTATACTCATAAAGTTCCCTACCTTTACTAATTAATGAAACCAACTAAATGATAGGTAAAGTATAAAGAAGTTTTGTGTTGATGATATGAAGAAAAAGAGTATATAAGTGAACAATTTGTAGACAAAATATATCCAAATTTTGAACCATGTTAATAAGCATTAAATGTTCATACTATAAAAAACAGCTTTGAAAAGAGGTAGATAGATTGGAACCTTTTATGCCGCAATTAGTATATTTTGAACCAAGAGCCTTAGAATACCCACTTGGAAAAGAACTAAAAGAGAAATTTGAAAAATTGAATCTTGAAATTCGTGAAACTACCTCTCATAACCAGATTCGTGATTTACCTGGAGATAATGAAAATCAGAAATATCGAAATGCAAAATCAACCCTGGTTGTGGGTATTAGAAAGACATTGAAATTTGATACTTCGAAGCCTTCAGCAGAATATGCGATTCCTTTAGCAACAGGTTGTATGGGGCATTGCCATTATTGCTATTTACAAACAACACTTGGAAGCAAACCATATATTCGAACCTATGTAAACCTAGAGGATATTTTTGAACAAGCCCAGAAGTATATGGATGAGCGTAAGCCCGAAATCACAAGATTTGAAGCGGCTTGTACCTCTGACATTGTCGGATTGGATCATTTAACGCATTCTCTTAAGAAGACAATCGAGTTCATTGGCCAATCCGAATTTGGCATGCTTCGCTTTGTAACAAAATTCCATCATGTAGACCACCTGCTTGATGCCAATCACAATGGTCGTACAAGGTTTCGTTTTAGTGTTAACTCCCGTTTTGTAATAAAAAACTTTGAGCCAGGTACATCTTCATTTGAGGATAGATTGTCAGCCGCAAGGAAGGTAGCAAAAGCAAATTACCCATTAGGGTTTATTATTGCTCCCATTTATTTGCATGAAGATTGGAAGGAAGGCTACCGTGAATTATTTGAGCGTTTAAGTGACGAACTTTCAGGTTTGAACATACCAAATTTAACGTTTGAACTCATTCAACACAGATTTACAAAACCTGCAAAAAATGTAATTGCAAAAAGGTATCCGAAAACTAAGCTTGAAATGGACGAGGAAAAACGTAAATATAAATGGGGCCGCTATGGAATTGGCAAATACGTTTACCCGACAGAAGAAGCGAATGAATTAGAAACGACCATTCGCCAATATATCGATGAATACTTCCCAAATGCAGTCGTTGAATATTTCACTTGAAAATTTTTTACTTGTACACCGTACTATTTTGGTAATTCACTGCTTAAAGATGTAACAATGAGTTCATCTTTAGGAGTGGCTGCCATGAAAATAGACGGTGTTTTTTCTGGGGGAGGAATAAAAGGTTTTGCCCTTATAGGGGCCATTCAAGAGATCGAAAGAAGAGGATTTCAATTTGAAAGGGTTGCTGGGACCAGTGCAGGGTCAATTGTTGCTGCCTTAATTGCTGCGGGTTATGGCAGTAGTGAGATGGAACAGCTTCTTGATGAGTTAGATTTAACTAAGTTTCTTGATGCACGCAAAATGATTATTCCTTTTCCTTTTGCTAAATGGTTGTTCGTGTATTGGAAGTTGGGATTATATAAAGGGAACGAGTTAGAGAAATGGATTGAAGAAAAATTAGCAGCAAAGGGTGTGAGAACCTTTTCAGATTTACCGCCTCAAAACTTACGGATTATCGCTTCAGACCTTTCAAATGGCAGGTTGATGGTTTTGCCTGATGATTTGGTGAAGTATGGTATCTCGCCAGGATCCTTTTCAATTGCAAAAGCGGTTAGAATGAGCTGCAGTATTCCATATTTTTTTGAACCAGTTAAAATGAAATCTATGGATGGAGTAAATGTTATCGTGGATGGAGGAGTATTAAGCAACTTCCCAATGTGGCTTTTCGACCGGGATAATCTTCAAAAAGTAAGGCCAGTAATTGGAATTAAGTTAAGCGCTAATGAATATGAGCATGAAAAACATCAAATCAAGAATGCCATTCAATTGTTTGGCGCCTTGTTTGAAACGATGAAGGATGCGCATGATTCACGTTATATTTCAAGAAAACATGAAAAGAATATCATATTTATTCCGACTGAGGGGGCATTGACGATTGAATTTCATTTGACAGAGGAAAAAAAGCAGGAACTGTTCGAGTTAGGTCGAAAATCTGCAGAAAAGTTTTTTAAGTCTTGGTGTTATTAAAATAATTTTATATGTACTGAAAAAAGAAAAAATCGAGCGTTTATAATGACGCTCGATTTTTCTTTTTGCCTTTTTTGCCATCAATGACTGTTAAGTGAACAGGGGATTTCTTCTTTGTCTTGCTTTTCTTCAGAGTAGTTAGTGAACCAAAAGATGTACTCTTTGCAGTTTGTTCTCCACCTTTAGTCTGTAATCGTTTTTTCGACTTCTTAGCTGCTTTAATAAATGCCTGCTGCTCTTTATTCTTTGGATTTGATCTGCGAATGAGCCTAAAAACAAAATAGAAGGCTAAACCAACCATTGCAAATACTGCAATATTCTTAAGAAAACCAATAGGATTACCTGTAAATGCGCTAATAATGCCAATAATCCCTAAAACAATAATACTACCAACCAAAGGAACGGAAATCCGATTTTTCAAGAAAGCCACCTCCCTAACAGCATCATAATCATTTTCTCAATTTTTTAAACTCATAAATAATAATGTTTTAGATATTTCTTTAGCATGAAGCGATTATATAAACACTCTCTCTATAGTTCATTTGTATTCCGTCTAGAGATTCAGTGAGGTTTACTTTGTAGATTAAGAAAAATTTGTATGTACTTAATTTTATTCTACTTCAAGTACGAAAAAACCTCTAGGATGACATAATATTTCCAATTAAAAAATTTATTCTATGTAAGTGATAGACCAGGTAAGGGCATAATATGGTTGAATTCTTCTTGATATGATATAGGAACACCTTTAAAGGAGGTATTTTATTATGGTTAACAGTCCAAAAAAATCAAATTATCCAAAACCAATGTCTTTTACAGCTGTTGTTTTTTGGACGGGTCTATTCGGAGGTCTATTTTGGGGGACTATCGGTTTTCTTGCATACTACTTTAATTTTACTGAAATTCGTCCTAATGTAATATTAGATCCATGGGCATTAGGCGATTGGAAGAATGAATGGATCGGGACAATTATCTCCATCATTTTACTTGGGATTTTATCCGTTGGTGCAGCATTTGTTTATTCTATTGCACTAAAAAAATTTAATGGAATTTGGCTGGGATTTGGGTATGGTATTGCCCTTTTCTTGCTTGTGTACTTGGTGTTAAATCCAATCTTTCCAGATATGAAGCCTTTTTTAGACTTAAGTCGCAATACGGTCATTACGACATTATGTTTATATCTGGTTTATGGATTATTTATTGGTTACTCAATTAACTATGAATATGAAATAAATCACATGGAAGAAAATGAAACGGCTTCTTAACGCTTTATTAGTCTATATGCTCTGAGATGTGTTAAAATATTTTTGGACTCGGATTACATACAGGGGAGTGGGAGTAAATGGGAAAGATAGATAAATTAAGAACAAGTTTTTCTACATATGGAATTGATGGTTATTTAATAACAAGTCAATTTAACCGTCGCTATATGACAAATTTTACTGGTTCGGCAGGGGTAGTTCTCATTAGTGCGGATAAAGCACAATTTATTACAGACTTCCGATATATTGAACAAGCTTCCGAACAATGCGAAGGATTTGAAATTGTTAAAATGACAGGCACGCTCGTTGATGAGGTAGCAAAGCAAGCAAAAAAGCTAGGTATTCAAAAGCTTGGTTTTGAAGAGGATCATTTAACATTTTCAACCTATAAAGCTTATGAAAAAGCTGTTGAATCAGAACTTATTCCTGTTTCCGGTGTAATTGAAAAGTTACGCTTGATTAAGACTGACTCAGAGATTAAGATATTAAAGGTAGCAGCGGATATTGCCGACGCTGCATTTAAGCATATATTGGACTTTATTCGTCCAGGAAAAACGGAACTTGAAGTATCCAATGAGTTAGAGTTCTTTATGAGAAAAGCAGGAGCAACATCTTCTTCTTTTGATATCATTGTTGCTTCTGGGTTTCGTTCTGCTCTTCCGCATGGTGTTGCGAGTGACAAAGTCATTGAAAAAGGAGATTTTGTTACCTTGGACTTTGGTGCTTATTATGACGGTTATGTATCTGACATCACAAGAACAGTGTCAGTAGGTGAACCTGAGGCAAAACTGAAGGAAATCTACGAGATTGTTCTTGAAGCTCAGCTTAGAGGAATGGCTGGAATAAAGCCTGGAATGACTGGAAAAGAGGCAGATGCACTTACTAGGGATTACATAACAGAAAAAGGTTATGGAGATTATTTCGGCCATTCAACGGGTCACGGAATTGGTCTTGAAGTCCATGAAGGTCCTACACTGTCATTTCGTTCAGATATCATTCTAGAGCCAGGCATGATTGTTACGGTTGAACCAGGTATCTACATTCCCGGCTTAGGCGGGGTTCGGATTGAGGATGATACACTCATTACGAAAGACAAAAACGAAACTTTTACTCATTCAACGAAAGAACTAATTATTTTGTAATACATAGGAGGATAAAACATGAGTATTTCTGTTAATGATTTTAAAACGGGTCTAACCATTGAAGTTGATGGCGGCCTATGGCGCGTTCTAGATTTCCAACATGTTAAACCTGGTAAGGGAGCTGCGTTTGTTCGTTCTAAACTGCGTAACCTTCGTAACGGTGCGATTCAAGAAAAAACATTCCGTGCTGGTGAAAAAGTTGAAAAAGCACAAATTGATAATCGTAAAATGCAATATCTATATGCAAGCGGCGATCAGCATATATTTATGGATATGGAATCCTACGAGCAGGTTGAACTTCCAGCAAGCAATATCGAATATGAATTAAAGTTTTTAAAAGAGAACATGGAAGTACACATCATGATGTTTAATTATGAAACTCTTGGAGTGGAACTACCGAATACAGTTGTATTAGAAGTTACTGAAACAGAGCCAGGAATTAAAGGCGATACATCTTCAGGCGGAACTAAGTCTGCTACCCTTGAAACTGGACTTACCGTTCAAGTTCCTTTCTTCGTTAATCAAGGTGATAAATTAATCATCAATACAACAGAAGCTTCTTACGTATCTCGTGCATAAGTAGCTTAAAGCCTAAGACCCGTTCATTGGTCTTAGGCTTTTTACTTTTTCAATTGTGAAAACTTCACTAAATAGTAATATTTACTTTCTATTTAAGTGATATATTTTTGCTAAACTAAAGTAGAATTACATCATATAAACAAAAGGGGTGACACTTAAAAATGAAAAAAGTCCTATCTCTCTTGTTTCTCTGTACGGCTATCGGTCTACTTTTAGCAGCCTGCGGAAATTCTAAAGAGATGAATGTGTCTTTAGATAAAAAACATTTACCTTTACCAGATTATGTTTTGAATTCTTCGGAACTAGTTCAAGAAACTTATGCAATGGCAGCAAACTATCCTGAGGTTGTAGCAGGTGTTCCATGCTATTGCGGGTGCTATGCTCAAGATGGGCATGAAAGTAATCTTGATTGCTATATTGACTCATTTGGAGAAGATAAGGCCGTTACCGGTTGGGATTCAATGAGTATATCCTGAGACGTCTGTATCGATATCGCCCGGGAGGCGGTAGAAATGCATCTTGACGGTAAAAGCCCTAAGAAAATATATGACTTAATCACTACTAAATATCAAGACTTTGGTGAGCCAACTCCAACCCCAGAACCTAAGTAAGGGATAACCAATGAAAAAAATATTATATGGCCTTTACAGTATTATAATAATTGGGATTATTATCTGTATTATTAATAGTGGTATTTTTAGCAGCGAGAATGCGGAAGAAATAGCTGCTGGAGAAAAGATTTATAATAAGCAGTGTCTAATTTGTCATGGTGAAAATGGCAAAGGTGAAGGTAAAAATGCTGGCACAGCAATAAATAATCAACAGTATTTAAATACTGTTAGTGACAAAGACATATACAATAGTGTTAAACACGGCAGGGAAGGTACTGGCATGCCAAGCTATGGACTAAGACTGTCTGAAGATGAATTAAATAACGTTGTTACTTATATTAGGAATTGGCAGACAGAAGAAATACAGTTTGATGTTCCTAAAACAGTTGCCGGTGATGTTGTAAACGGCGAAAAACTATATAATGTGTATTGTATGAACTGTCACGGAGAAGGTGGCAGTGGTAAATTAAAAATGGGAACAGCTCTTTCAAATCCACAATACTTGAAATACACTACTGACAAACAAATCTGGATAAGTACGGCCTATGGCCGTGATGATACCAGAATGGCAGCCACTCTAAAAGGCCTTAACGGTGTGAGACAATTAAAGAAAGAAGAAATTACAGATATTGTGACGTATATCCGTTCCTTAGAAGCGAAATAAGGAAGATTGTGTAAAACCCTGAATCTATGGATTCAGGGTTTTCTTATTTTGTTTTGATCTTGCTATGGATAAATTAACAAAACGTTCATTTTCGAGTCAACTAGGAAAATAGTTTAGGGTTTATAGTACTAGTTGGGATAGTGAAAAACAGGGGGCTATTTATGGTAGATATGTAAATGTGAACATTTTGTGGTTATTCTTTGACGAAAACGTAACGTTTATAATGCTTTTACAAAATGTTCATAAGTGAATCAACTATACATAGATGAATAATATTATATTTATTTCAAAGAGGGCTATAGTGAAAAATAGCTTTTTATAGGAGCTCAAGGAGGATTAACATGCTTAAAAAGAAGTTATTCGCTTTATTTGTCATTACGTCGTTTTTCTCAAGTTTTATCATTCCAAACGTATATGCGGAAGACACCTTTCAGCCAGAGAAGTTTCCTTATACTGAAATGCAAATTCAAGTAATGCCTGAGTTTGATTATCCTGAAAACTGGCCAAAAGACACACCTTCATTACTGGTTGGACAATATGGAACTTTTACAAACAAAACTGGGCAGGATTTTGAAGGGAAAATTGAAATTGCAGTCCCTGCATATGAAAAGGGATTCCAAGCTTACTTAGTTGCAGAATTTCCTGAAGATAATAAGCCTGAAGTGAAACGTCCATTCGATGTAGATAAGGACAAGGGAGTAATTTCCTGGACGCCGTCAAAAGCAATTAAGAATAATGAATCCTATCGATTCGTGGTTGAGTACTACACCAGTTCGGTAGAAGTAAAGGATAATAGAAGCTTTACCTTTGAATATAGTAACCCAACTGAGATTGGAACGTTGGATGTAATCTTCTATGCTCCAATGGATGCAAAAGAAATATCACTCGAGCCGAAGGCACCAAACAATACCAAAAGTGAATATGGTGAAGAGTTGTTCTACTATCAGTACAAAGATGTGAAAGTAGGAGAAAACTATAAATATTCTTTCACCTACCAAAAAGATGGTTTTAAATCTACTCTAGACGCTATTAATGAAAAACAACCGCCAAATGATGAAAACCATACAGGTGTTAATGGCACCGCAACAGATCAAATCTCTGGTGGATCAGATGGAACAAGTGGATCAGGCGGAGATCGCCCATTGATTGGAATTGGCGGAGCAGTCGTTATTGGAATTGCTATCGTCTTAGCTGGTGTGTTTGTTTACTTAGGGTTAAAAGGTAAATCACAATCGGCACCAAAAGGAACGAGTTCTAAAGCAGCCAATAATCACCCTAAAATGCATCTAGGTAAAAAAGATATCAAGGCAATTAGCATGGATGAAAAAAAAGAATTACGTAAAAAGCTTTTAACTGGAAAGATTGATCAAGAAACGTACGATGAGGAAATGAAAAAATTAATTTAATGGGGTGAATAAATGTGAAAAAGAATACAATTGTCATGCTTGGTGGATTTATTATTGCTGGTGCCATCGTTTTCTTACTTATGGCAGCTACACCAGGATCAAGCGGAATTGAATTAACGATGAAAGAACTATTAGCGAATCAAGAAAAACATAAAGATGATTTTGTAACGGTAGAAGGTCTATTAATCGAAGAATCTATTAAATGGAACCCGGATAAAATTGAGTTGAAATTTGATTTAAAAGATAACGATGGTAACTTGATGCATGTCATTCATAACGGAACAAGACCGGATAACTTCTCTGAAGGTGTTATTGTTATTCTCCAAGGAGCACCTACTAAGAAAGATACATTTGTCGCTGAAACAGTTAAAACTAGATGTCCTTCTAAATATGAAGGTGAAGATGTTGAAAACTATGATCCTGAAGCACATAAAAAATTATTAGATCAGCCACCAACAGAACCAGAAACGGCAAAATAATAAGAAGGTGACGATATGTACTTATTTGCTAACGCAACAATATATGTAGGTTTAGCACTAGCAATCTATTCACTCCTCAGCATTACTTTGGGGATCAGTACAAAGAATCAAACATTAATTAACAGTGGGAAAGGCGGAATTATTGGTATCCTTGTTACAGCATCGATGGCCATGCTCTCCCTGTTCTACTTACTAGCAACATCCCAATTTCAATATGAATACGTTACTGATTATACTAGCAGTGAACTGCCAATCATTTATAAACTTACAGCTTTATGGGCTGGGAATTCAGGTTCTTTGTTATTATGGACTTTTTTCTTAGTGCTTTACACCGTTATGATTGCCTTCTCACGAAAAATGAGAGGAAATCCAATGGTCCCTTATATTTCCGCGATTCTATTAGGGAACATCGTATTTTTCTTTTTAATCCTTGGATTTGTTGCTAAGCCGTTTGTGTTGTTGGATCAGGTACCGATTGAAGGTCATGGATTAAATCCAATGCTGCAAAATCCTGGAATGATTATTCACCCTGTTACCCTTTACCTGGGTTATGTAGGACTCGCCATTCCATTTGCCTTCGCAATGGCAGCACTTTTATTGAAAAACGTAGATGACTTCTGGATTAAAATGACAAGACGCTGGACAATAATTGCTTGGTTGTTTTTAAGTCTAGGCAATATCTTCGGCGGTCAATGGGCATATGTAGAACTGGGCTGGGGTGGTTACTGGGCTTGGGATCCAGTTGAAAATGCTTCCATTATGCCTTGGTTAACAGCAACCGCGTTCTTGCATTCGGTCATGATCCAAGAACGAAAAAACATGTTAAAAATATGGAATATAAGCTTGATCATTACTTCTTATGCATTAACACTTTTTGGAACATTCCTTGTACGAAGTGGTGTTCTTACATCGGTTCACGCATTTGCTAATTCAAATCTAGGATTATACTTCCTGATTTTTATGGGGGTAATGGTAATTGGGGCTTTGTATGTGTTAATGAGCCGATACAATCTGCTTAAACGCAGTGCAGGTGAATTTAATTCATATATTTCAAAAGAAAGCAGCTTTTTAATTAACAACTTATTATTAGTAGGTGCTGCGTTTGGCGTATTCTGGGGAACAGTTTTTCCTCTAGTATCTGAAGCAGTAAGAGGTACGAAAGTAACAGTAGGAATGCCATTCTTTAATACCGTTCAAGCACCAATTCTATTATCTATGATGTTTGTAATGGCTGTCTGTCCATTACTAGCTTGGCAAAGGTCATCACTTAAAAATTTAAAGAAAAACTTTTTAATACCAGCAGCCCTTGCTGTCGCAGCAATGGCGTTAATGGTTATTCTCGGTATACAAAAAGCTTGGGCAGTAATCGGTTTTGGAGTTATTGTTCTACTATTTATCACTCACTTCTTAGAGTTTTACCGTGGGGTAAAAGCACGTAGGAAAATGACAAATGAAAAAGTTTACCTTTCTCTATATCGCCTAATGACAAAGAACCGTCGCCGCTATGGTGGATACATCGTACATATTGGGATAGCATTTATCGCAATGGGAATTATCGGTTCACAAAACTATGATATCCAAACGATGAAAACGGTAAATTTAGGAGATTCCATTGAAGTGAAGGACTATCGTATTAACTACGAGCGTCTGGATCAAAAACGTGAGGGCATCAATGATATCGTTTATGCGGAAATGATAGTTTTTAAGAATGGTAAACGAATTGGATCAATTCAGCCTGAAAAGGTATTCTACGGTAATTGGGATCAGCCATCATCAGAGGTTGGAATGATTTCATCCCTAAAGGAAGATTTATATGTTGTATTAAGTGATTGGGAAGATGATGGAAAAGCAACCTTTATTGTAAAAGTAAACCCAATGATTGCATGGCTCTGGATAGGATCATTTATGATTGTTATCGGTTCACTATTTGCAGTTTGGAATGGGAAATATCAAAATATTACTCCAAGATACACAGGAGTACGCAAAGAGGTGTCTTAATGTGAAAAGTAAAATATATATTGGACTCCTTCTAATTGCCTTTATTTTTCAGGTATCAAACTTCCAAGTACAAGCAAAAGAGTTCGACTATAAATCTAAGGAATTTGAGGCAGCTGCTTCACAGTTCATGTGTACATGCGGATGTGGCCAGGATCATTTTGAATGCGACCCTAAAACATGTAATCTTACCATTGGCTTTAAGGAAGACATTGTTGAAATGATGAACAAGGGCTGGGATAAAGACAAGATTCGTGAATACTACATCAATATTTACGGTGAAGAAATTTTAACAGCCCCTGAAAAAAGCGGGTTCAGTTTAGTTGCTTGGGTACTGCCATTTGCAGTGTTAGTAATTGCAGGTGTAGCGATATTCTTCATCATTCGTAAATGGGTGAAGAAAAAGGGAAGTAACGAACTAACCCAAGACAACGAAAAGATTAAAGATGAAGTGGAAGAGGAAATCCTCTCATCTATGATTGAAGAAGAACGCAAAAAGTACCTTTAGGATGTGAACATAATGCAAGAAATCTCGATCATTTCAATGATATTTACTGCAGCTCTCGTGCTCATTAGTTTATTTCTTGTTCTAGCACCCTTCTTTTCTTGGAATTCCTATTTAGTTTTCGCAAATAAGGATCAAGGTTCAGCATCGAATAAAGAAGTGCTTTTATCCACGCTTAACGAATTAGAGTTCGAATACAAGATGGATAAAATCTCACACGCTGATTACAAAAATCTAAAAAAGCAATATGAATCTCAAGTGTTCAGCATTATGAAGGATGAAGAAGAGCAGATGTCTACTCAATCAGTTGATAAGGACTTAATGGCTGAAATAGAGAAAGAAATTGAAACTACGATGAAGAGTTATAAAAACAAAAAGGGGGAAGGAAAGTGATCAAGAAAATCACCGTTTTCCTCGTCGGACTGCTGCTGCTTATTCCATTAAATGGGATGGCAGCTGCGGAATCAGCGATCTCAGTTGATATGCATTACCTAGTCGTTAGCCCTGCAGAAGATGGTTCAACCAATATGATGAACATGGTGAACTACACTAATACCACAGCAGAAGAATTTAAAGGTGACGGCACGGGTGAAGCAGTTTTGAATGTCACTATTCCGACAGGAGCAATAGGATTTACCTTTTTGGATAACAAAATTGCTCAAAAACAGGTTGAAACTGGATTTATTACCACAGACCCAATTCCTGCAAATCAAACGGTTGTTTTGCCATATAGCTACAGAATGGCAAAGGGAGAAGAAATCACCTTAAGCTTTGATTATCCTGTCCAGATGATGCAAATTCTTGTGCCTGAAGGAATGGGCAGCATTGAATTTAATAACGTTACAGCAACCAATCAAGGTCTATTTAAGATGGACGACCAAAATTATCAGGGATACAGTGTTGAAGGCATTCAAGCAAAACAAGCCTTTACGCTGGTTTATGACAAAGACAAACAACCCTCACAAAGTGAATCTCAAGGTGCTACAGAACAAGGCGCTAGTGAAACCAGTGGAAGTGTAACGAAAACTGCACCTGCGTTTCATAATCCTGGTCATCTTCGGATGTGGTCACAATCACCGCTGCGCAGTTGGGATCCACATGTTTTCTTAATCGTAATGGCTGCCATTATTATTGCTGCACTATCCTACTTCGCCTATTTTAGAATGAAGGCTATAGCGGAAGAAAAAAGACTAGGTAAAGATAAGGAAGAAAGTGCATTTAAAAATCTAATGGCAAAGCAAAAAGCAATTATGGATAAAATCCTCGAATTGGAAGAGAACTTCGGTGATGGAAATATGTCAGAAGAGGATTATCAAGCCAAATTGGCTGCTTATAAGCAGCATTTAGTTCAGGTGAAAATGAATTTGCGCCAATTTGTAGAGTAACAGTCGGAAAATGCGAGGGATACCAGATGATAGAAATAAAGAAGCTTACAAAGCAAGCCGACAATAAGTTAATCCTACGTGGTGTTGACCTATCAATTAGTAAGGGTGAAACTGTTGCAATACTTGGCCCAAATGGTGCGGGAAAAAGTACACTACTAAAAGTGCTTGCAACATTAATAAAGCCTACATCAGGTCTTGTAAAGATTAACGGATTGGATCTAAAAATGGATCATATAAAAGTAAAAAAACTGTTTGGATACTTACCGCATTCTAGCTTGCTTTACGATCATTACACACCATTAGAAAATTTACTATTCTTTGGTGAGTTGTATGGTGTCAAGGACGTTGAAAATCGAGCTAGACAATTGGTTAATGAGGTTGGGTTGTCATTCTTTATTAATGAACCAGTAAAGAACTTCTCTCGTGGGATGATACAGAGAATTGCAATTGCAAGGGCCATTATCCATGAACCTAAAATCATGCTGCTAGACGAACCACATACAGGATTGGACCAAGGTGCCATTACGATTCTTAATAATGTTGTTCTTTCCATGAAAGAAAAGGGATGTACGACATTAATAGTAACACACGATTTCAAACAAGCTGCTGAAATCTGTGATCGAATAATAATCGTGAAGAACGGCAAAATCGCAGATGATTTTAGAATCAATAATAAATCCTTAAGTTTAGTTTCTGAAAAATACCAACTGCTGGTGGAGGGAGTATCTTGATGTTTAGAGCAGCCCTCACAATTGCAAAAAAGGATATATATTCCGAACTTAGAACAAAACAAGTTTTGGGTACCATGATTATATTTGCTGGCCTAGTCATCTTAGTCCTAAGTTTTGCTTTTGATCCAGCAAACAATACGACAAAAGCAGTGATTCCAGGTGCTGTCTGGATTATCATTGTATTTTCGGGAATCTTGGGCCTTAATCGATCATTAGTATCTGAGCAGCGAAATGATACCATGCATGGTTTATTGGTTGCACCAATGGAAGCGTCTAGCATTTATTTAGGCAAATTCATGGCAAACTTCTCAATGATATTAATTGTAGAAATCGTATCGATTCCGTTTCTATTTTTATTATTTGATTTTAAAGTAAATGGCAGTATTTTATATTTTATCTTAGTGCTATTTGTTGGGAGTTTCGGCTTTATTGCAATTGGAACTTTCTTGGCAGCATTAGCTTCCAATTCCAAGAGCAGTGAAATGTTATTACCGCTTTTGCTTTTCCCAATGACTAGCCCGGTTTTAATTGGTGTAACCCAAGCAACAAAAATTATTCTTACGAATATGGAGAAATTACCTAGTGCTCTTGCTTGGCTGCAATTGGTCGCTGCCTATGATGTAATTTTCTTTGTACTATGCTTTTTACTAATTGAGTACGTTCTGGAGGTTTAAAAGATGAGTATGAGTCTTGAAAGAGAAAAGCTGCCCCTAGAGGTAACTGATTTGGCACCAGTAAAAAGTTCGCTGTTTACCAAAGTTTTATATGGTGGTATGGTCGTAACCATGTTAGCGGCATTTTACTTTATTTTCTTATATGCAGAAATTGAAAAAACAATGGGGGCTGTTCAAAAGATATTTTATATGCATGTTCCATCAGCCTGGGTGGCATTTTTAGCATTCTTTGTAACATTTGTATTTAGTATCATGTTTTTGGTTAAACGCAAAAGAATTTATGACACATATGCGTATGTTTCTGCTGAAATCGGTGTTGTATTTACTCTGATTGTATTAACAACTGGACCAATTTGGGCGAAGTCTTCATGGAATACATGGTGGGCTTGGGAACCACGCCTAACCACAACACTAATCCTTTTCTTCCTTTTTGTCGCATACTTGATGGTTCGACAAATGGATGGGGTTTGGGATAAAAAGGCTAGACTAGCTGCAGTATTTGGAATTATCGGCTTTGCAGACGTTCCAATTGTATTCTTTGCCATTCGTTGGTGGCAATCTAAATTCCATCCAATCGTATTCGGAGATGGACCGTCACAACAAGGTGGAGGAATAGCACCTAGTATGCTTGTTGCCTTATTGGTTACGATTGCTGCTTTTACTTTCCTTTATGCATACATCCTTCATAAGGGTGTATCCTTTGAAAATATGAAAATTAAAGTTAGTCATTACAAAGAAAAACTACGTGAAAGACTAGAAAACTAGGAGGAATTAATTATGGAATTCATGTATGCTGCATATTCAGTCGTTTGGGTAATTATTTTTGGTTATATGCTTGTAATTGGAAAACGTCACAGCAGCCTAAAAAAAGATATTGAGTTTTTAAAACAACTGGATAAATAGAAAAGCGGAAGCGCCTTGCTCAGGGGCGACAGGCATAAGACGAGCCGGCGAGAAGGTTTCTTTTTAACCTTCTTGACGGATTGGCTTATGACCCCGAGCCCCTAGGCGCTGAAGCTAGCCATTTCTATAGTCTACCAATTTTTTGTCAGGAGGAAGTGGGATGAGCAGACGAGTTATAAACTTACTCGTGTTGTTCCTATTAATTGGAATGTTTGGTTTTTTTGGATATAGTTTGGCAAGTAAAGGTGACAATACCGATGTTGGAGACCAAGCATATAACTTTGAACTTCCAAATTTAGACGGAACCAATACGAAGCTCTCTGATTACAAAGGTGAAATTATTATCTTGAATTATTTTGCATCATGGTGTAAACCATGTGTAGATGAAGCCCCAGAGCTTGAGGCATTTGCAAAGGATTACGGCGATAAATACAGATTAATTATGATCAACAAGGGCGAAACAAAGGACAGAGTAAAAAAGTTCCTTGAAAAATATAACACACCTGCCGTATATGTATTTGATTACAATTCTAAAATTGCAAAAAAGTATAATGTCACAGGACAGCCTGAAACATTTGTCATTGATAGACAAGGAATCATAAGAGAACATTACAATGGTCCCGTAACATCAGCACAATTATATGAAATGGTAAAAAAATACGACCAATAATCGTTTGAAAAGGATTGAACCACTTTCTACAGTGCTCAATCCTTTTTTTATCACCCAATCGGATGGTATTTGTATTCTGCAGCAACACTAGCTTTGATTAAGAGTTGCCCAGGTTCAATTTGAGTTGAACTAGCACTTTTACCAAACGCTATATGTTGGCTCTCAAAGGGCTGTATCGTATCTCCTCCTTCCGTGACTTGAATCGGTATGGGATTTAGTGTCACTCTGAGGGTATTAGCAATTGTGGTCGCTTTGTTGTTTGCACTTTTCAAAGCCATTGCAAGTGCTTGTTGATAATAAGAATCTTTAAATCTAGTTGTAAATTGAACGTTAGCAACATAATTTGCTCCTGACTGAACCGCATTATCTATGATTTTTCCAATTATAGATAAATCATCTAATTTTACCTCCAAGATATGTGTAATTTTATATCCTCGAAAAATTTGTTTCCCTTGATCATAGTCATAAATAGATTCAATTCGATAATCAAAAGTTTGTATCTGATTTCGATCAATTCCTAACGCAATTAGAGTATCAATCACCTTTTTTCCAACATCAGAATTTTGCTGCTGTATATCAAGTAGTTCTTTACCTTCCGTTACGATACCTAGATGAACAGTGGCCATGTCTGGTGGAACAGAAATTTCCCCTTCACCCTTCACTTTTATTATATTGTTCCTTATGGATTGGGTATTCCGATCTCCAGGGTTCTGAATATACATGAAATTCCCCCCTTACTAATATTCCTTACTCCATAAATTACGTTTTACTTTACGAAGTATTCCTAGCAATCTAGTCATATTGTTTATCGAAAGGCATACATTTTAAATAATGAGACAAGCAACATGCAAGGAGGAAGATATGTGGAAACGATCCTAAAATTCTTACCAAAAAACATTGCAGATCTAATCAGTAAAATCCCTCCTAGTCAAAAAGAAGAATTGGAAGAAATCCGAATCCGTATCAACCGCCCAATAGAAATTACGATGAAGGGAGCTCCAAAGTTTCTATCGTATATTATTCGGCAAGAAGATGCTTTCCACTTAATGAATAAGATTAGCCAATTCTCCATATATACACTTGAGGAAGAGCTGAAGCGGGGGTATATCACGGTTTCAGGAGGTCATCGAATTGGACTTGCAGGAAAGGTAATCCTTGAAGAAGGTAAGGTAAAAGCAATAAGGGATATTGCTTCATTTAACATCCGGATTGCCAAGGAGAAGATAGGTATTGCGGAAAAGATTACTCCTTTTATTTTCAAAGACTTTTGGATGCATACGATGATTATTGGTCCACCTCAGACTGGAAAAACAACCATGTTGCGGGATATTGCCAGAATTATTTCTACTGGAAATCATGAAAAAGGGATTCATGCCTATAAGGTAGGCATCGTTGATGAACGCTCTGAAATTGCAGGCTGCGTGAATGGCATTCCTCAAATGTCGTTCGGACACCGTTTAGATGTGCTTGATGCTTGCCCAAAAGCTGAAGGAATGATGATGATGATCCGTTCAATGAGCCCGGATGTGTTAGTTGTAGATGAAATTGGCAGATTAGAGGATGCAGAAGCTATTCAAGAAGCGGTCCATGCCGGCATAAGACTTATTATGACCACTCATGGCTCCAGTATGGACGAAGTTAGAAATAGGCCATCATTAAAGACGATAATCGATCAAAACATTTTCCAACGATTTATTGTCCTGAGTAGATCTCAGGGACCAGGAACTATTACTCATATTTTAGATGGTAATGGAAAAGAACTCAGTCAAAAAGTGAGAGTGACGTAAATGGTTAAATTAATTGGTGCCATTTTTATAATACTCGCCACCACTTGGACAGGTTTTGAAGCCGCTAAACACTTAAGTGAACGACCGAGACAGCTTAGGCAATTAAGATCTGCGCTTCAATCACTTGAAGCGGAAATAATGTACGGTCATACACCTCTGCACGAAGCTGCAAGGAGGTTGGCGGCACAATTATCAAAGCCCTTATCATCATTTTTTGATGGTTTTGCAAAGAAACTGACTGATACAGAAACAACAGTAAAGGATGCTTGGGAAGATAGCTTGAAAGAGGTTTGGAAGCAGACTGCATTTAAACAAGGTGAATTTGAGATTATGAAACAATTTGGGGAAACCCTAGGTCGGCACGATCGCTTTTCCCAGCAAAAACATATCATGTTAACTCTTTCCCATCTCGAAAGAGAGGAAGCAGATGCAATTGACAAGCAAGCAAAATACGAAAAAATGGTAAAGAGTTTAGGGTTCTTTTCAGGATTATTACTGATTATTTTATTAATTTAGGGGGAAAAGCAATGGGCTTAGAAGTCGATATTATTTTTAAAATCGCCGGGGTTGGAATCGTCGTTGCGTTTTTGCATACAGTTCTTGACCAAGTTGGGAAAAAGGAATATGCCCAGTGGGTTACGTTATTCGGCTTTATTTATATTTTGTTTCAAGTCGCATCAATTGTTGACGACCTCTTCCAGAAAATAAAATCTGTCTTCTTGTTTCAATAGAAAGGAGGGCTTTGCCATTGAAATTATTAAAATAGTTGGAGTGGCTCTTGTCGCAACCTTTCTAGCATTAATCATAAAAGAGCAAAAACCTAATTTTGCCTTTCTCTTAATTGTATTTGTAGGCTGCAGCATTTTTCTGTTTTTAGTTGATAAAATCTATGAAATTATTCATATGCTTGAAAAGTTGGCAGTGAATGCAAATGTGAATTTGGTATATGTAGAGACTATTCTAAAAATCATTGGAATTGCCTACATTGCTGAGTTTGCATCACAAATTACCAAGGATGCTGGACAAGGTGCTGTTGCTTCAAAGATTGAACTTGCTGGGAAAGTTTTAATTCTTGCGATGGCCATTCCAATTTTAACTGTCATGATTGAAACCATAATTAAGCTAATTCCAAGTTAGCAGTTCATTTTCGTTTGAAAAATAGAGGTGAAAATTGATGAAGCAAAAGCTGCAGTTTATTCCCATTATGATTCTATTATTTCTTTTATTTACCTCAACAAGTGTACAAGCTAACGAAGAAGTGAATGTCGACTCGACACCTATTTCTCCACAGGAATTAGTAGATGCACAACTTAAAACAATGGATTTAACAGAGCTAAAACAATATTGGGAGGATATTCAAAATAAATACGGCGGTTTCCTTCCAGAAAGCCAAAAAGGCAGTTTGTACGATTTTGTAAAGGGAGATAAGAAATTTACTTTTAAGGATTGGACTCAGGGCATTCTAAAATTCTTGTTTCATGAATTTGTAGTAAATGGAAAATTGCTAGGCTCACTAATCCTTCTTACGATATTCAGTATGTTTCTCCAATCCATGCAAAATGCATTTGAAAGCAGCACGATCAGTAAAGTGGCATACTCCATCGTCTATATGGTTCTAGTAATCATTGCACTTAATAGTTTTCATATCGTCATAGAGTATACCAATGAGGCGATTGGGAGTATGATTTCTTTCGTCCTTGCACTGATTCCGCTCTTGTTAGCCTTAATTGCATCATCTGGAGGAATCATCTCCGCTGCTTTTTTCCACCCGGTGATTTTGTTTTTAATGAATATCAGTGGGATGTTCATGCAATATGTCATTCTGCCGCTGCTTTTTTTGGCCACTTTATTAAGTATTGTGAGTACGATGTCTGACCAGTATAAGGTAACTCAGCTTGCGCAGTTGCTGAGAAACTGGAGTATTGGCTTAATGGGGCTATTTTTGACGGTATTTCTAGGGGTCATTTCTGTGCAGGGTGCCTCTACAGCAATAACAGATGGTGTTGCCATTCGGACCGCGAAATTCGTAACTGGAAACTTTATCCCTGTTATTGGCAGAATATTTACGGACGCAGCGGATACAGTGGTCAGTGCCTCTGGATTGCTGAAGAATTCTGTTGGGATAGCAGGTGTAGCCATTCTTCTCATAATCGTTGCTTTCCCAGCTTTAAAAATCTTGATGATCGCGTTTATCTATAAATTTGCTGCTGCTATTTTACAGCCATTAGGCGGAGGGCCGGTTATTAAATGCTTGGATATTATTAGCAAAAGTGTAATATATGTTTTCGCTGCATTGGGTATTGTCTCTCTCATGTTCTTTTTAAGTATTACAGTAATTGTCGCTGCAGGGAATTTAACGATGATGATGAGATAGGAGAGAACGTTATGGATTTTTTAATAGAATGGGTAACAAATATTATCTTGTTTATCCTTCTAGCAACCGTTATAGATATGCTGCTTCCAAATACAGGTTTACAAAAATATACAAAAATGGTTACAGGACTGCTGCTGATTGCAATCATCCTTACCCCCATTTTTAAATTGATCTCGAAGGATTTTGAAACTGCGATGGCTCAGATTCCCTCTTTTCAGGGTACAGAAGAAAAAAATATGGAAAATTCGATAGAATTGCAGAAAAAAGAAATACAAGCCTCCAATCATGCATATATTTTAAATACAATGGCTGTCCAACTTGAAAAGGGAGTAGAAGAGGAGTTGATGGAACAATTTGGTTTGGAAATTGCAAAAATAGAATTAGCAACTAAGAATGATAGTCAAGAAGAATTCCCTGAAAACCTTGAAATGGTTACAGTTCACCTAAAGGAGCCAGAAACAGGGGTAGAGACAGTCGAAGCTATTCAACCAGTTAGTATTAACACAGGAGCGCCTCTTCCATCTAAAGATACAACAGAAGAATCAGAAAAAATCGCCGCATTTCTTTCGCAACAATGGAATGTAACCGAAAAAGCAATTGAAGTCTCGGTTGAAGGGGGGATGAATGGGCAAAATGGAGAATAATAAAGGACCATTTTCATGGCTTAAAAACATAGTTTCAAAGGGAGAAAACGGTGAAAAAAAGGCTGGGAAATATCAATATATGATTCTGGTACTTTGCATCGGGGCTGCCTTCATGATTGTCGGCAATGTGGTATTTTCTGATAAGTCAACTCCGCTCGAAAGTCAGGCAGTAAATAGCAGCCAAGCACAAGCGGAAGATGTTGAGACCTTCAGTCTAAAAAAAGACTCAAATAATAAGACAATCGCTGGTTATGAGGAATCATATGAGAAGCAGCTGACGTCAGCACTTGAAAAAATGTTGGGTGTAGACGATGTAATGGTAGTGGTGAACATTGATTCTACCGATAAGAAAGTGCTCGAGAAAAATACAGTAACAAAATCCCAAACAACAGAAGAAAAAGACAACGAGGGTGGGGAACGAAAAGTACAAGATACCTCAACGGATAGCCAAGTGGTTATCATCCGTAATGGAGAGAAAGAGGTACCGATTGTTATCGAAGAGAAAAAGCCTGAAATTCGTGGCGTTCTTGTAGTAGCCAAAGGTGCAGAAAATATTCAAGTGAAAAAATGGATTATAGAGGCAGTAACGAGGGTGTTAGATGTTCCAAGTCACCGAGTTGCCGTTATGCCTAAAAAATAAAAGGGGGATTTACGAATGCTATTGAAAAAACAAACAGTTTGGTTATTAACAATGTTAAGTTTGGTGGTTGTACTATCCGTATATTACATTACTTCACCTGAACAAAAAAGCAATGAACTAGCTGCCGTAAAGCAAGAAGAGAAAGCTGATCAAAAGGGAACTAAAACAGATACTGAAGCAAAAGATACCGATACAATCATTTCACAAGTTGCCGGTGACGAAGAATTTGAGGCATTACGTTTGAAGCTCCAAGATGAGCGCAGTGAACTGAAAGAGCAATTAAATGCTGTTGTAGCAACAACTGATTTGCCTGCTGATGAAAGAAGCGAAGCGATTGATCAAATGCAGAAGTTAAATGAAATCGCACAAAAGGAAGAAATGCTCGAAACTTTAATTAAAGCGATGGATTATGAGGATGCCCTGGTTAGAGCGGATGGTTCAACTGTAAAAATTATTGTAAAGTCTGATAAAGAGTCATCCAAATCAGAAGCAAATGCGATTATTCAAATGGTTAAGAAGGAAATTGGTGAAACAAACTTTGTGGCAGTTGAATTCCAGCCAACAAAATAAACGAAACAGTTAAAGGAAAGCATATCGTTGCTTTCCTTTTTTAGCTATTAGAGAAGAAGAATATTGAACTCTAACAAGGTATTAGCGTATAGTATTAGTAGTTAGTCTTAATTTAGTAGGACAAGGAGTGTTTTGATTGTTAAAAGTACAAGAAATTCGTGAGTTAATAAAATTAGTTGACCAGTCCAGCATCGATGAATTCACATATGAAAATGAGGGTTCAAAAATTAAAATGAAAAAAAATACGGGGACAACAGTTACAACTGTTCAAACAGTTCCTCTAGCAGCAGCTGAAGTGGTACCTGTGATTCAACCTACAACTCAAGCAGCAGTATCAACTACGGCACCTGTGCAAGAAGTAAAGGCAGAAACACCAAATACTATTGCATCAAGCCAAGCCGATACAGCTAATTTACACAAAATCACTTCCCCGATGGTTGGAACTTTTTATGCTTCACCAACACCGGAAGCTGATGCGTATGTAAAAGCTGGTTCTGTTGTAACGAAGGATTCTATCGTTTGTATTGTTGAAGCGATGAAATTATTCAATGAAATTGAATCAGAAGTTAATGGTGAAATTGTTGAAGTACTTGTGAAGAATGGTCAATTAGTAGAATACGGACAACCTTTATTTTTAGTAAAGCCAGAATAAGGAGCGATAGGATGATAAAGAAACTGTTAATTGCAAACAGAGGAGAAATTGCGGTCAGAATTATTCGTGCTTGTAGAGAAATGGGAATTGAATCTGTTGCCGTTTTCTCTGAAGCAGACCGTGAAGCTTTGCATGTACAACTTGCAGATGAAGCCTATTGCATTGGACCGACATTATCAAAAGATAGTTACCTAAATGTTACGAATTTAATTAGTGTGGCCAAGCTAACTGCTTGTGATGCCATTCACCCTGGCTATGGTTTCCTAGCTGAGAATGCAGATTTTGCTGAACTATGCCGCGAATGCAATATTACCTTCGTAGGACCGAGTCCTGAAGCCATTACAAAAATGGGCACAAAGGATATTGCTAGGGAAACCATGAAGGAAGCGGGTGTTCCGATTGTACCAGGTTCAACGGGCATCATAAATGATATTGATGAAGCACTTGAACTTGTAAGTAGAATAGAATACCCCGTGATCATCAAGGCAACTGCTGGAGGCGGAGGGAAAGGAATCCGCGTAGCGAAAAATGAACAGGAATTAGTTAAGGGAATTAATATTACACAACAGGAAGCTCTAACAGCTTTTGGTAATCCAGGAGTATACATAGAAAAGTATATTGAGGATTTCCGTCATGTTGAGATACAAGTCCTAGCGGATTCTTATGGGAATACGATCCATTTGGGAGAAAGAGACTGTACAATACAGCGTAGGTTGCAAAAGCTCTTAGAAGAGTCCCCTTCACCCGCATTAGATGGAGAAATTCGTACAGAAATGGGAAATGCTGCGGTAAAAGCTGCAAAAGCAGTTGATTATTCAGGTGCTGGAACGGTAGAATTTATATATGACTACCGCAATCGTAAATTTTACTTTATGGAAATGAACACAAGGATACAGGTGGAGCATCCTGTTACAGAAATGGTCACAGGTATTGATCTTATTAAGGAGCAAATCCGAGTTGCATCCGGTGAAAGGTTAACGGTAAATCAGCAGGATGTTACGTTTAATGGTTGGGCAATTGAGTGCCGAATCAATGCTGAGAATCCAGAAAAGAACTTTATGCCTTCTGCTGGAAAAATTAATATGTATTTGCCTCCTGGCGGCTTTGGAGTTCGAATTGATTCAGCTGCATACCCAGGTTATACCATTCCACCTTATTATGATTCCATGATTGCGAAAGTCATCACATATGGTAATACCAGGGAAGAAGCAATCTCACGAATGAAACGTGCACTAAGTGAATTTGTAATTGAGGGTATTCATACGACTATTCCATTCCATTTAAAATTGCTTGAGCATGAAAAATTCGTTGAGGGACAATTTAATACGAAGTTTCTTGAATTACATGATGTGATGAAGTCTATCTAAAATCAGGAGGTGTACTTTATGAGCGAGTATAATGTACTGGAAATGAATCAAGGAAACAGTGGCCACGGAAAAGTTGAAATTGCACCTGAAGTTATTGAAGTCATTGCGGGTATCGCTGCTTCTGAGGTTGAAGGCGTAGCGCAAATGCGTGGGAACTTCGCAACTGGTGTAGTTGAGCGGTTAGGCAAAAAGAACCACGGTAAGGGCGTAAAAGTAGAATTATCAGAAGAAGGAATTAAAGTTGACGTATACTGCTTAATGAAATTCGGTGTCTCAATTCCAACAGTTGCAGGTAAGATTCAGGATAACATCCGTCAAGCATTGCTCAATATGACAGCACTCGAAGCTGAAGCAGTAAATATACACGTAGTCGGCATCTCCTTCGAAAACCAAAAGCCAGACCCGGAAGTGGATGAAGAGATATAATATTCAGGCTATGTTAAAGGCTAATAATTGATATTAGCACCTGTTGATTTGCACGGAAGGCACGAAGACTCCTGCGGGAGGCTCCCCGGACCGCCCGCGGAAAGCGAAGTGCGTGGAGTGCAAATCAACAGACAAATTTAACTAAGCTTAGACCAAAGGGTTAAATCCTTTGGTTTTTTTCTTTTCTTGAGGTTATTAGTATACTGCATCTAGGTAAAAATAAGTTCTTACAGTGCGAATCAAACTTAGTTATGCTATTATCTTTCTATGAACAAAACATCATCATGCAATTCTTGTATCAAATTAGACAAAAATTAATCACTATCTCTAAAGGAGTTAACGGTATAATGAAAAGAAGAACAGCAAGGGAAAAAGCGTTACAGGCTCTTTTTCAAATCGATGTAAGTAATACGGATCCATCTTCTGCCATTGAACATGTGTTGGAAGGGGAGCCAGGAGATGACTACCTAACAAAACTTGTTTTAGGAGTTGTTGAACAAAAAAATGAAATTGATCCATTAATCAAAGAAAACCTTGAAAAATGGACGATTGATCGTTTAGCGACAGTCGACAGGAACTTATTAAGGATTGCCATCTATGAATTAAAATATTTCCGAGATGAAATTCCTGAAAATGTTATTTTAGATGAAGCGATTGAAATTGCTAAAATTTACGGTGATGAACAATCTAGCCGATTTGTTAATGGGCTCCTTTCGAAGGTAAAAGAAAAACTATAATAAAACATCAACTTAGGGGGAAATGACATGGCAGCAACTATTATTGATGGGAAAGAAATAGCCGCGAAAAAAAAGGTGGAAATTGCTCAGGAAGTCCAAAAATTAAAGGGATTAGGAGTTACGCCAGGACTTGCTGTAATCCTCGTAGGAAATAATCATGCCTCGAGAACATATGTAACCAATAAAGAAAAAACCTGTCAAGACCTTGGTATGCATTCTGTATTGATTGAATTACCAGAAACGACTTCGCAGGAAGAACTACTTACAAAAATTGAGGAACTAAATGGAGATCCAGCCATCCACGGGATTTTGGTACAACTACCTCTTCCAAAACATATCGATGAAACCAGAGTGATAGAATCAATCTCCCCCTTCAAGGATGTGGACGGGTTCCATCCGATAAATATTGGTAGAATGATGACAGGTCAAGATGCGTTCTTACCATGCACACCTTATGGGATTATGGTACTTTTAGAAGAGACAGGTATAAATGTCGCCGGTAAACATGTTGTAGTGGTTGGAAGAAGCAACATTGTTGGAAAGCCGGTAGGTCAGTTATTTCTTAATCAGCATGCAACCGTAACCTATTGTCATTCAAGAACAAAAGATTTAAAGTTCCATACTTCACAAGCAGATATTATTGTTGCAGCAGTTGGTATAGCCAACTTTATTAAAGCTGACCACATAAAAGAAGGTGCAATCGTTATAGATGTAGGGATAAACCGTAATGATGCTGGTAAGCTTTGTGGAGACGTTGCTTTTGATGAAGTGAGTGAAAAAGCAGGTTACATTACCCCTGTTCCTAAAGGAGTAGGCCCGATGACCATTACGATGCTTATGTATAACACTCTTAAATCAGCAAAAAATACGTTGCAGCTCTAAAAAGGAGTTTGTTATGCAGGAAAAAAAGTATTTATCTGTGCTGGCATTAACCAAATACATAAAAAGAAAATTTGATGCTGACCCACATTTACAGGATGTCCACGTCTGTGGTGAAATTTCAAACTTTAAACAGCATTCAAGTGGACATATGTATTTTACATTAAAAGATGAAAAAGCACGTATTCTTGCTGTAATGTTCGCAAGGGAATCACGTTCGATGAAATTTTCACCGGAAAATGGGATGAAGGTAGTTGTTAAAGGGGATATCTCTGTTTATGAACCAAGTGGCCAATATCAAATCTATATTAAAGAAATGCAGCCAGATGGTATCGGGGAGTTATTTTTAGCATATGAGCAGTTAAGAAAAAGACTTGAAACAGAAGGCTTATTTTCTATCCAACAAAAAAAACCAATCCCCAACTATCCAAAAACGGTAGGCGTTATTACTTCACCAACTGGAGCTGCAATACGGGATATTATCACGACCATTAAACGACGATACCCGATTGCCAATATACTTGTATTGCCTGCACTTGTTCAAGGAGAAAATGCTGCACCTTCGATCACACGAGCGATTGAAAAAGCCAATAGTATGGATGAACTTGATATCCTGATCGTTGGGCGGGGAGGCGGTTCTATTGAAGAATTGTGGGCATTTAATGAGGAGTTAGTCGCTCGAGCTATTTATCAATCTAGAGTTCCTATCATATCTGCTGTTGGACATGAAACAGATTTTACGATTGCCGATTTTGTTGCCGATATGCGAGCGCCAACACCGACGGCAGCAGCAGAGTTAGCTGTTCCGCACATCGATGAATTAATGGAGAGACTTTTGCAGCGGAGAACCCGTATGATCCAATCCATAAATGGAAGATATCGATATGAAAAGCAGCGATTAGACCGAGTTCAAAAATCTTATGCTTTTCGATATCCCCAGCGTCTATACGAACAAAAGTTGGAACAGGTAGATAAATTAACGGAAATGCTTGTTCGCGGTGCTTCTAGATTGACGGATGTAAAAAGGTCCCAGCATGAAACAATTCAAAAACGTCTAATGCTAAACCATCCAAGAGTAGCTTTACGAGAAGCTGAGAGTAGGTTTGACCGCTCACAAAAAGATATCCAACGGGCAATGGAACGGATCCTCTTAAAAAAACAAACGGAATTTGATAGGGTTCTTTCAACCCTCCAGGCCCTTAGTCCATTAAAAATAATGGAACGTGGATACAGCCTCGTCTATTCAAAGGAAAATGTACTAATAAAAAGTATTAAACAAGTTAAAGAGAACGAACCACTACAAATTCAATTAACAGATGGCAGCCTTCTCTGTAATGTACAGAACATAAAGGAGAGCGAAAACCGTGACTACTGAACAAAAGATTTCTTTTGAGGAAGCAATGAATAAGCTGGAGCAAATTGTGGATAAGCTTGAAGAAGGAGATGTCCCCCTAGAGGCGGCAATTGTCTTTTATAAAGAGGGGATGGAACTGTCTAAACTTTGCCATGATAAGTTAAAAAGTGTTGAGGAACAACTAACACAAATCATTACGGAGGATGGACGTAAACAAAACTTTACGATAGAAGAGGAGGCGTAAGCTTTGAATACGAATGTTCTAGATGCTTTTACACAAGAACATAAACAACTGCTTGAATTAGAGCTTCGAACCTTGGTGGAAAAGCTGAACGCACCTCCTATTATTAAAGAAGCTATGCATTATTCCCTTGAAGCAGGCGGTAAGAGAATCCGTCCCTTACTGGTATTTGCTACCCTAGCTGCTTTTGAAAAAGACCCTAAAATGGGACTCTTGGCAGCTTCAGCTATTGAAATGATCCACACATATTCATTAATCCATGATGACTTGCCTAGCATGGATAATGATGACCTTAGAAGAGGTAAACCGACAAATCACAAGGTGTTTGGCGATGCAATTGCCATTCTGGCTGGGGATGCATTATTAACCTTTAGCTTCGAGGTAATTGGTCAAATTCCAACTGAATATGCTTCAAGTGAAAAAAAGCTGCAATTGGTGATCGAAATGGCTAAAGCAGCAGGTAGTGAAGGAATGGTGGGTGGTCAGGTAGCTGATATGGAAGGTGAAGGAAAATCGCTAACCATTGAAGAGCTTGAGTATATCCATATTCATAAAACAGGAAGACTATTGAAATTTAGTGTCATTGCAGGAGCGTTGATAGGAGGGGCAGATCAGGATCAACTTGAGAATCTATCTTCGTTTGCTCATCACCTTGGGCTCGCATTTCAAATTCGGGATGATATTCTCGACTTAGAAGGAAATCCTGAAGTTTTGGGCAAACCTGTTGGCAGTGATACCACAAACAATAAGAGTACGTATCCACAGTTGTTAACGATGGAGGGTGCGAAGGAAGCATTACAAAAGCATCTGGATATGTCTAAACAATACTTAGAAAAGACCAGGCTTAATATAAATTTGCTTAGAGAAATTGCCGAACTTGTTGCATCTAGAGATCACTAAAATAACTGGTATTTGAACATCAGGGCAATTATGATATAATTGTTGTCAATGAAAAGAACGTTGTCAATGCCGTTATCACTTTTGTGTTAGCGGCTATTTTTTACTATGTGAATACGAATGAAAGTGAGTGGTCCAAACATGGATCTGTTATCAATAAAAGACCCTTCCTTTTTAAAAGGGATGTCAAATCAAGAACTGGAGGTATTAAGTCAAGAGGTACGCCAATTCTTGATTGAAAAGCTGTCTGTAACTGGAGGCCATATTGGACCGAATTTAGGTGTTGTCGAATTAACAATTGCCTTACATAAATGTTTCGACAGCCCCAATGATAAATTTATCTGGGATGTAGGACATCAGTCCTATGTTCATAAAATACTGACTGGCAGGGCTTGCGAATTTGATACATTGCGTCAATTTAAAGGGCTTTGTGGCTTCCCGAAAAGAATTGAAAGTGAGCATGATGTTTGGGAAACAGGACATAGTTCAACCTCCCTTTCAGCTGCTATGGGTATGGTCATTGCAAGAGACTTGAAAAAAGAAAGTTCCTTTATTGTACCGATTATTGGTGATGGTGCATTAACAGGAGGAATGGCCTTAGAAGCATTGAATCATATTGGACATGAGAAGAAGAACATGATTGTCATTCTAAACGACAATGAAATGTCTATCGCACCAAATGTCGGTGCCCTTCATAATATTCTTGGGCAATTACGAACTGCTGGTAAATATCAATGGGTGAAAGACGAATTGGAATTGTTCTTAAAGAAGGTGCCCGCTGTCGGTGGAAAACTTGCAGCGACTGCAGAACGTGTTAAAGACAGTCTAAAGTATTTATTTGTCTCAGGCATGTTCTTTGAGGAAATGGGGTTTACCTATTTGGGTCCTGTTGATGGGCATGATTATGAAGCTTTATTTGAAAATTTCCGATATGCAAAAAAAACGGAAGGACCCGTCCTTCTGCATGTCATCACGAAAAAAGGAAAAGGATTTCACCCTGCTGAAAGTGATACAAAGGGTACCTGGCATGGAACCGGACCTTATAAGATGGATACAGGTGCCTTTGTTAAATCTGATAAAGCCCCACCAGCTTGGAGCAGTTTAGTAAGTGAAACGGTTCGGAAACTTGCACGTAAAGATGAGAGAATTGTAGCCATTACACCAGCTATGCCGGTTGGGTCTAAGCTAGAGGGCTTTGCAAGTGAGTTTCCTGAGAGAATGTATGATGTCGGAATTGCAGAGCAGCATGCTGCTACTGTCGCTGCTGGATTGGCAACTCAAAATATGAAGCCATTCTTAGCAATCTACTCAACATTTTTACAACGTGCATATGATCAGGTCGTTCATGATATTTGTAGACAGAACTTGAATGTTTTTATTGGAATTGATCGCGCAGGATTAGTAGGAGCTGACGGTGAGACACACCAGGGCGTATTTGATATTGCCTTTTTACGACACGTACCTAATATTGTGTTAATGATGCCTAAAGATGAAAATGAAGGTCAGCATATGGTTTATACCGCTCTAAATTATGATGATGGTCCCATTGCAATGAGATTTCCTCGAGGAAATGGTTTGGGTGTACCAATGGATGAGGAGTTGAAAAATATTCCAATTGGCACTTGGGAGGTTTTAAAAGAGGGCGAGGATGCTGCTATTTTAACTTTTGGTACAACAATACCAATGGCGCTAAAAGCCGCAGAAACATTAGAAAAACAAGGGATATCTGTAAAAGTGGTAAACGCTCGTTTTATAAAACCTTTAGATGAAAAAATGCTCAATGAGTTGTTCTCTAATAATATTCCTATCATGACAATTGAAGAGGCCGTGTTACAGGGGGGCTTTGGAAGCTTTGTACTGGAACATGCTCATGATAAGGGTTTTTACCAACAGGCAATTGATCGTATGGGGATACCTGACCAATTTATTGAGCATGGTGATGTTGATTCACTTCTAGAAGAAATTGGTATGACGACATCAGAAGTTGTTAGAAGAATAACCATACTTGCACGAAAAAAACAACAAAGGGCATAACCTATGAAGAATAAAGAAAGATTAGATGTTTTATTAGTTGAAAGAGGATTAGCAGAAACCAGGGAAAAAGCAAAACGTTCAATCATGGCAGGTCTAGTCTATACAAACGAGGAACGTTTAGATAAACCAGGAGAAAAAGTAAAAGTAGATATCCCTCTAACCATAAAGGGCAATGTACTCCCGTATGTTAGTCGCGGCGGGCTAAAGCTAGAGAAGGCATTAAAGGTTTTTGATGTATCAGTAAAGGATAAGATTATGCTCGATATTGGTGCTTCAACGGGCGGGTTTACAGACTGTGCATTGCAGAATGGTGCAAAAATGACCTATGCTTTGGATGTAGGTTATAATCAGCTTGCTTGGAAACTTCGTCAGGATGAACGTGTTGTAGTAATGGAAAGAACCAACTTTCGGTATGTTACACCAAAAGATTTGGCAGGAGAAATGCCCAATTTTGCAACCATTGATGTTTCTTTTATTTCCTTAAAGTTAATCCTACCTGTCTTAAAAACACTTCTTATACCTGATAGTGATATTGTAGCGCTAGTTAAGCCACAATTTGAAGCAGGACGTGAACAGGTTGGAAAAAAAGGCATTGTTCGCGATGAAAAAGTACATTTACAGGTAGTTAATAAAATTGTTGATTTCGCCCTTGACCAGGGATTTAATGCGGTTAATTTATCCTTTTCTCCTATCACAGGCGGAGATGGGAATATTGAGTTTCTCCTTCATCTAAAATGGATAGGTGAGCAGGATAAAGGTCAAAATTTACTGCCAATCGAGCCATCACAAATTGTGAAAGACTCTCATCAAGAATTTAAATCCAAACAGGATATGGAAGGATAAGCATATGCTATCCTTCTTTTTTTTTGCAAAAAATAATAATTGTACTTCCTAGGCAAAATGGGCTAACATATGGGTATAAGCGACATTTTTGTACAAAATACGTAAATGTTCTAATTACGAGGTGAATAGATTGAATAAAGGGCAGCGCCATATAAAAATCAGAGAAATTATCACCAATAATGATATTGAAACACAAGATGAACTTGTTGATGAACTAAAAAGTGCTGGGTTTAATGTTACTCAAGCTACTGTTTCACGTGATATTAAGGAACTTCACTTAGTTAAAGTACCATTACTAGATGGAAGATACAAATATAGCCTTCCAGCAGATCAACGTTTTAATCCATTGCAAAAATTAAAAAGATCGTTAATGGATGCATTTGTTCGAATTGATTCGGCTGGTCATTTGCTAGTAATGAAATGTTTGCCTGGTAATGCTATGGCAATTGGAGCATTGCTTGATAACCTTGACTGGGAAGAAATATTAGGAACCATCTGTGGTGATGATACCATTCTAATCATTTGTCGTACACCTGAAGATACAGAGACAATTACAAATAGGTTCCTTGACATGCTTTAATAGGGGGGATGTACCTTGTTATCAGAATTATCAATTAAAAATTTTGCCATTATAGAGGGCCTTTCCATTTCGTTTGGCAAGGGGCTGACTGTTCTAACGGGAGAAACCGGTGCAGGGAAATCAATTATTATTGATGCTATTCATCTGTTGGTAGGTGGTAGAGGATCAGCCGAGTTTGTTCGTCATGGGGAGGAAAAGGCAGAAATTGAAGGTCTTTTTCAAATTGATGACCAGCATCCTTGTCATTCAAAAGCAATTGAGTTTGGAATAGAGATCGAGGAAGGTATGGTCGTTTTACGAAGAGACATTTCACGTACTGGCAAAAGTGTATGTAGAATTAATGGGAAGCTTGTAACCATTTCAACTCTTAGGGAAGTGGGTTCGACTCTAGTTGATATACATAGCCAACACGAACACCAAGATTTAATGGATGAAAGCAGACATTTACCATTGCTTGACCAATTTGGGTTTGAAGAAATATCCCATTCTCAAGCAGAATACCAGGAAGTATTCCATCGGTATGAACAAACATTTAAGAAGCTTAAATCATTAAGTGAGAATGAGCAGAAAACTGCACATCGTCTAGATTTAATTCAGTTTCAACTTGATGAAATCCAAAAAGCAAACTTAAAACTTAATGAAGATGAATTACTTTTTGAAGAAAAAAGAAGGCTTGCTAATTTTGAACGCGTTTTTGAGGCCGTTCAGTCAAGTTATAATGCCTTAACAGGTGAGCAGAAGGGTCTTGATTGGATCAGTATGGTGATGGGTGGACTTGAAGATGCTGCCACCTTGGATTCGACTTATAGAGAAATATATGAATCCGTCATGAACAGTTTTTATCAATTAGAGGATGCTTCACGTTTTTTAAGAAATGAACTCGATGGATTAGAATATGACCCGCATCGTTTAAATGAAATTGAAGAAAGACTCAATGAAATTAATCAATTAAAGCGCAAATATGGAAAAACCATTGAAGAAATTTTAGTATATGCCGCGAAAATTGAAGAAGAAATCGAAACATTGCTAAATAAGGAAACACATATAGGGCAATTAGAAAAAGAACTTACTTCAATTAAAAAGGACTTGACCCTCGAAGCTAAACAACTAACAGAACTGAGGAAACGCTGGGCAAAAAAACTAACCCAATTAATACATAATGAGTTAAAAGAGCTATACATGGCAAAAACGGTCTTTGAGATTCGGTTTGAATCCATTTTGCCACATTTTACACAAAACGGTGTTGATCATGTCGAGTTTTTTATTTCCACGAACCCAGGTGAGCCTTTAAAGCCATTATCTAAGATTGCCTCTGGCGGTGAACTTTCACGGATTATGTTGGCGTTAAAAAGTATTTTTTCGAAGCATCAGGGTGTTACCTCTATCATCTTTGATGAGGTGGATACAGGTGTAAGCGGCAGAGTAGCTCAATCCATAGCTGAAAAGATCTACAAGGTTGCAGTGGATTCTCAAGTATTATGTATTTCACATCTGCCACAGGTGGCTGCAATGGCAGATACCCATTTGTTTATTTCCAAAATCACGAAAGGCGGTCGTACCAAAACTTCGGTAAGTCCACTCAGTTTTGGTGAAAAAATAAAGGAAATTGGTCGGATGATTTCTGGTGTTGAAATTACTGATTTAACAAAAAAACATGCAGAAGAACTGTTGTTTTTAGCATCTGAAAATAAAAAAATTGAAAAGCTTCCCAATTAGGGGAGCTTTTTTATGTTGTATCAGGTTATAAATGGTGCAGATACAGGCAAAATTAAAGATGTAGCCATTTCGATGAAGAGTGAAACGCAAACGAGGAGAGTGAAGATTTTGAAGTTAGAAATAATTAGAAAGATCATTGGTGGAATTCTCCTTGTTTCATTAATCAGCGTTCTTTTTTTTCAGCCATTTCAGCAGTACCTTGATATACCAAAGACCATTACAGTCTTTGAAGGACAAGATTATACTTTCCAAAAGGCTGTACCGGTGGCAGCCTCTTTAGTATCTCACAATTCAACTATCACACTTGAACAGGATAAAAACAATGTTTCATTATTAGCAAGCGAAAATGGTAACGAAGAAATGCTTTTAGAATTTGCAGGAATACCCGTTAAAAAGGTCGATGTTAATGTTCTAAAGGATTTCAGAGTAAAGCCAGGAGGGCAATCCATTGGTGTTAAATTAAACTCGGTTGGCGTATTGGTCGTAGGCCACCATTTAGTTAATACAGAGGATGGAAAAAAATCTCCAGGAGAAATAGCAGGAATCAAAATAGGTGATATTATCACAGAAATCAATGGAAGTAAGATTGAAAAAATGACAGATGTGGCACCCTTTGTACAAAATGCAGGACAAAGTGGGAACGCATTAGATATGGTTATTACCAGAGAAAGCGGTAAATTTACGACGAAACTTACTCCACTCAAAGACAAGGGAGAAAACTCCTACAAACTCGGGTTATATATCCGTGATTCAGCAGCAGGAATTGGAACTATGACATTTTTTCATCCAGAATCTAAAAAATATGGTGCCCTAGGGCACGTAATTTCCGATATGGATACAAAAAAGCCAATTGTAGTTGAAGATGGTCAGATTGTTCGTTCTACTGTTACATCTATTGAAAAGGGAAGTAACGGTGATCCAGGAGAAAAGCTTGCACGATTTTCATCGGACAGAGAAATAGTTGGAAACATCACAAAAAATAGCCCCTTTGGAATATTTGGGGTGTTAAATAAAGAGTTAAAGAATGGAATTTTGGATAAGCCGCTGCCTATCGCCTTATCTCATCAAGTTAAGGAAGGGCCAGCAAAAATATTAACAGTCGTCAATGATGACAGGGTAGAAGAATTTGAAATTGAAATTGTAAGCACTATCCCGCAGAAATTTCCAGCAACAAAAGGCATGGTTATCAAAGTTACAGATCCAAAACTTTTAGAAAAAACTGGTGGAATCGTTCAGGGAATGAGCGGAAGTCCAATTATCCAGGATGGAAAGATTATTGGAGCAGTAACACATGTCTTTGTCAATGACCCAACCTCTGGTTACGGAGTACACATTGAATGGATGTTAAATGAAGCAGGAATTAACATATACGAAAAACCAAGAGAAAAAGCGAGTTAATAATTGAATTGAGGTTTAAAACAGAATAGGCGACTTCGCCTATTTTGTTTTTGTATTAGGTTGTGTTAAATAATATTTTAACGTTGTAACTATGTTGATTTGTGCGGAAGGCGCGAGACTCCTGCGGGATGTACGGGGCAGTGGAGACCCCACAGACGCTTAAGCGTCGAGGAGGCTCCACGGACCGCCCGCGGAAAGCGAAGTGCCTGGAGCACAAATCAACTGGCAGTATAACACAACCTAAGTAAAGATTTTTCGACAGAAAGCTGGAATAACTTGTCATATATGCGAATTAAGTCGAAATTCAAAGAAAAACAAAGAAAAGATAAGATTTTATCACTATTTTAAGAAATATTAAAAAAACTAGAGGAATTTTAGTTGCATTGTCGAATTTCTAATTTAGAATAGAATTAAGAGAATAAAGATAAATGATAAATAGAGACATGACCATTTGGATTTGAGGAGGAAATAAAGGTGAAAAAGATTAAAGTTTGTGTCGTAGATGACAATAGGGAATTAGTGGGGTTATTAGAGGACTATATTTCGTCCCAAGATGATATGGAAATTGCAGGAATTGCTCATAATGGTCAAGATTGTTTAGAACTTCTTGAATCAACGGATACAGATGTACTCGTTTTAGATATTATCATGCCTCATTTAGATGGTTTAGCGGTTCTAGAACGCTTAAGAGAACTGAAAAAAGGTGCAATACCGAATGTTATTATGCTGACTGCATTCGGGCAAGAAGACGTTACAAAAAAGGCAGTAGAGCTTGGTGCATCCTATTTTATTTTAAAGCCTTTTGACATGGAAAACTTAGGAAATCATATCCGCCAAGTTAGCGGCAAAAGCAGTCAAGTTAGCCGCAAGTCCACAACAGGTAACTATCGTACACATACTGAACATAAACCAAGGAATTTAGATGCAAGTATTACAAGCATTATTCATGAAATTGGTGTTCCAGCACATATCAAAGGGTACCTATATTTACGTGAAGCGATTTCAATGGTCTACAACGATATTGAATTACTTGGCTCTATTACGAAGGTATTATATCCGGATATTGCAAAAAAATATAACACCACGGCAAGCCGTGTTGAACGTGCGATCCGTCACGCCATCGAAGTAGCTTGGAGCCGTGGAAACATTGATTCCATTTCCTCTTTATTTGGATATACTGTAAGCATGTCCAAGGCAAAACCTACAAACTCAGAGTTCATCGCTATGGTTGCCGATAAACTGCGCTTAGAGCATAAGGCCTCTTGAAGAGATCAATAATAGGAAGAAAAAGCCTTCATTTTTTGAATGAAGGCTTTTTTTCTACTTTTCTTTTTCTAGTTCCATTAATTTTTGAATAAGTATATGCTGAGGCATATGCATAAGCTGTTCTAACGGAACATTTAATTTTTCGGCAAGCTTGATGGCCGTTTCAGGTGATAATTGTAAAGGTTTCATTGTAGATCCTCCATTTATTTAGTAAGGAAGTGATAGTATGACCCAGATTTTTGCCCACCGAGGATATTCTGCTGCCTATGCAGAAAATACCATGAGTGCTTTTATTGCAGCTGAGAACGCAGGTGCAGATGGCTTAGAACTTGATGTCCAATTAACGAAAGATGGTGAAGTGGTTGTCATTCATGATGAAAAGGTTGATCGGACTACAAATGGGAAGGGCTTCGTCAAAGATTTTTTGTTTAAAGACTTACGGACTTTTAATGCGAATAAAAAAGGTGTTAACAATGAGCCAATTCCATCTTTAATTGAAGTTCTAGAATGGATGCAGTCCAATGACCTTGTTTGTAACATTGAACTGAAAAACGGAATTATTCCTTACGAAGGAATGGAAGAAAAGGTGATACAACTTGTTCGCAAATTTGGCTTGAGCAATCGGATTATTATTTCGTCTTTTAATCATTATAGCATTGTCTTGAGTTATCGATTGGCAACAGAAATTGAGACAGCGCCATTATTTAATGAACGAATTTATATGCCATGGGTCTATGCGCAATCCATTCGAGCAAGAGGTATTCATCCAAAATTAGCCTCGATATCGGATAATATAATCATAGGTGCGATGGAGAATGGAATTGAAGTTAGACCATATACTGTTAATAAAGAGGCGGACATCAAAAGGCTTATGAATATTAACTGTACCGCGCTAATTACTGACGATCCCGTGAAAGCCATTAAAATTAGGAAGCAATTTGAAAAGAGACCATGATGGCCTCTTTTTATTTTGTATTCTTAAATCGAGCCTGTACCTTATTTCTTTTTCTGTCACGATGAAAAATAAATCCGGCAACAAATCCTAACCCACCTAAAAAGAGTACGAGGCCTAAAAGAAATTGCAACCATAAGAAGGGAATAGGGCTTAGGAGAATACCGAATGTCATATCGCGCATTAATTTAATTCCGAACCCAGCTAAAAACCCTGGAATAACTAATATAAGTAGAGCAACTATCCGCTTCATAATTTAATCCTTCCAATACTTTAATCAATTTCAAAGAGTGATACCCTCAAGAAAAATATTAGTACAAAGATAAAATTTGTCAAGGTAACTAAAAAAATATAAAATAGATAATGAAAAATATTGCATGTTTTTGGTGATAATAGTGTGAAAAAAATTTCTGTTTTTTCAATATTTTAAAGGGGCTCAAAAAATGCAGAATGTCATGATTGTGGGTGCCGGAAAAGGCGGTACAGCGATTCTTAAGTTGCTTACTGAAACAGAGGTTCTTCATGTTAAGGTTGTGATTGACAGAAACTTAGATGCACCGGGTGTCATTTTAGCACAGACAGAAGGAATTAAAACCGGTACTGATTGGAAGCCATTTTTAAGTGAAAATATCGATATTATCATTGAAGTTACTGGTGATGAACAGGTGTTTCAAGAATTAAGAAACAGCAAAGACAAGAAAACTGTACTAATACCTGGAAGTGTTGCCTTTCTTCTTGCAAGGCTCCTTGAGGAAAAAGAAGAATTCATTGTTAAATACCAAAATGCCTCACATCAACAGGAACTAATTTTTAATGCAACAAATGATGGAATGTTGGTTATAGATGCAAAAGGCTCTATTAGTTTATTTAATCGTCGTGCAGAAGAAATGACAGGGGTTCATCGTGACCAAGCAATTGGGAGATATGTGGTTGAAGTGATACCTGAAAGCAGACTTCCTCAAATCCTAGAAACTAGGAGAATAGAGACAAACCAAGAAATGGTTTTAGGGAATGGTCGAAAAATTATTACCACACGTATTCCTATAATCGAAGAAAATGGAACATTAATTGGAGCTTTTGCTGTTTTTAAAGATATCACTGAAGTGGTGAATCTTGCTGAGGAAATAACCGATTTAAAAGAAATTCAAACGATGCTTCAAGCAATCATACATTCTAGTGATGATGCCATTTCAGTAGTAGATGAAAACGGAAGAGGTATCCTCATTAATCCGGCCTATTCCCGGCTTACTGGCCTTACACAAGAGCAGGTTATTGGACAACCAGCAACAGCTGATATCTCTGAAGGTGAAAGTATGCATATGAAGGTACTTCAAACTAGGAGAGCAGTCCGTGGAGTACCGATGAGAGTAGGAGCGAATAAACGGGAAGTCATCGTTAATGTAGCCCCAATTATTGTAAAAGGGAAATTAAAAGGTAGTGTTGGGGTTATTCATGATATGTCCGAGATAAAGACCTTAAACAGAGAATTAAACCGGGCAAGGCAAATCATCCGTACACTTGAAGCGAAATATACCTTTGAGGATATTATCGGCAGTTCGGAGGAAATGACGCTTGCGATTGAGCAGGCTAAGTTAGGCGCAAAAACACCAGCAACTGTTCTTTTGCGTGGGGAATCGGGCACTGGCAAAGAATTGTTTGCACATGCCATACATAATGCAAGTGACCGAAAATACAATAAATTTGTTCGTGTAAATTGCGCTGCAATATCTGAGTCGCTTCTAGAAAGTGAATTATTTGGGTACGAAGAGGGAGCTTTTTCTGGGGCGAAACGGGGAGGCAAAAGCGGCTACTTTGAAGAGGCCAATAACGGAAGTATTTTTCTTGATGAAATTGGCGAACTATCAGCCAATACACAGGCAAAACTGCTAAGGGTTCTTCAAGAAAATGAAATCACTCGAGTGGGTGGGACAAAGCCGATTTCGATAAATGTTAGAATCATTGCTGCAACCCATGTGAATCTTGAAAAAGGAATTGCAAAAGGTTCTTTTAGGGAAGACTTATACTACCGTTTAAATCGTATGCCAATACATATACCTCCTTTGAGGAATCGAAAAGAAGAGATTCCTGTTTTATGTGAAAGGCTAATTCAAAAAATTAATCGTGATTACGGCAGAAATGTAGAGGGTGTTACCCAAACCGCAATACATAAATTAATGCATTATGATTGGCCTGGAAATGTACGGGAACTCGAGAATATTTTGGGCAGGGCGATGATCTTCATGAATTATAACGAAACATTCATTAATATACATCACCTCCCTGATCTAAGACCAACAAAAACAGACAATGAACCACGAATTGTTGTTCATAATCAAATAGTTCAGCAAGATCGTTCCTTATCCGAGATGATTGAAGAGTATGAAGTTGAGATTATCCAGCAAACACTTAACAACTTAAACGGTAATAAAACGGCAACTGCTAAAGCGCTAGGACTATCAGTAAGAAACCTTTATTATAAGCTAGAAAAATACAAACTTGAAAATAATAGCATGCAGTAATTTTCATAGTAAGAAAAAAACTGCACTAATTATTCCTGGTGTAAAGCGTTTTCATTAAATTTAACTTGGCACGAATATTGCATATTACTATTATGGAGTTGCAGCTGAAGAGAAAGGGTTGATGACAACTTGTTGCTTGAATCACTGATTGACAAAGCAACCCAACTTGAGGGTAACACGGTAGCAGTTGCTGTGGCAGAAGATGAAGAAGTACTTGAGGCAGTAATCGAAGCGTTAAACCGTAACCTCGCGGATTTTATATTATTTGGTGATAAAGAAAAAATTAATACCATATTGAATCTTAATCATCTGGATTCAAAAAAATGGAGCAAAAAACTAAGTGTTGTTCATGCTGATTCGAATGCTTTAGCTGCAGAACTAGCTGTAAGGGCTGTATCCAATAAGGAAGCCACTGTCCTCATGAAAGGGAATATCCCTACAAGTGTCCTTTTAAAGGCAGTCTTGAATAAGGAATTTGGACTAAGAACGGGAAATGTGTTATCACACGCAGCTGTTTTTGAAGTTCCAGATTTTGACCGGTTTATTATTGTTACGGATGCGGGGATGAATATTTCACCTGATTTAGAGCAAAAGGCACAAATTGTTAAGAATGCTGCAACACTGGCTAGGGCAATTGGAATAGAATATCCTAAAGTTGCACCAATTGCAGCCGTAGAAGTAGTAAATCCAGTTATGCAAGCAACTGTTGATGCTGCTGCATTAAGCATGATGAATAAACGCGGCCAAATTACAGGTTGTATTGTAGATGGTCCGTTAGCATTAGATAATGCCGTTTCTGCTTTGGCTGCTGAACACAAAGGGATTCATAGTGAAGTAGCGGGAAGAGCTGATATTCTATTAGTTCCCACCATTGAAGTTGGAAACGTCTTATATAAGTCATTAATTTATTTTGCAAAAGCAAAAGTCGGAGCTGTTATTGCAGGTGCAAAGGCTCCAATCGTATTAACCTCTAGGGCGGATTCGGCAGAAAGTAAGTTATATTCACTTGCACTGGCCATCTGCTCTGTAACTAAATAGATTTTTTCGGTAGCTTTCAAATTAGAGGAGGATGTTAACATGGAAATTTTTAAGTACTTAGAACAATATGATTATGAGCAGGTTGTATTTTGCCAGGATAAACAATCTGGATTAAAGGCAATTATTGCGATACATGATACCACATTGGGCCCAGCATTGGGAGGAACACGTATGTGGACATACGAATCAGAAGCAGCAGCAATTGAAGATGCGCTAAGATTAGCAAAAGGAATGACCTACAAAAATGCAGCAGCAGGATTAAACCTAGGCGGAGGAAAAACAGTAATTATTGGTGACCCTCGTAAAGATAAGAGTGAAGAATTGTTCCGTGCATTTGGACGTTATATTCAAGGGCTAAATGGTAGATATATTACCGCGGAGGATGTTGGTACAACAGTTGCGGATATGGATTTAATCCATGAAGAAACAGACTATGTAACTGGTATTTCCCCTGCATTCGGTTCATCTGGTAATCCTTCACCTGTAACAGCATATGGTGTGTACGTGGGAATGAAAGCTGCTGCAAAAGAGGCATTCGGTTCTGATTCCCTTGAAGGTAAAGTCGTTGCGATTCAAGGCGTTGGGAATGTCGCTTATACACTTTGTCAATACTTGCATAAAGAGGGTGCACAATTAATTGTTACGGACATTAACAAGGAAGCTGTTCAGCGGGCAGTAGAGGATTTTGGGGCACGTGCGGTAGATCCAAATGAGATTTATAGTGTTGAATGTGATATTTATGCTCCTTGTGCCCTTGGTGCCACAATTAATGATGATACAATTCCACAACTTAAGGCAAAGGTCATCGCGGGTTCTGCAAATAACCAATTAAAAGATACACGTCACGGTGACATTATCCATGAAATGGGTATCGTTTATGCACCTGATTATGTAATAAATGCTGGCGGTGTAATTAACGTGGCAGATGAACTTTATGGATACAACCATGAAAGGGCAATGAAAAAGGTTGATCAAATATATGCAAGCATCGAAAAGGTAATTGCTATTTCCAAGCGTGATGGCATTCCTACCTATGTGGCAGCAGACAGAATGGCTGAAGAAAGAATTGAGAAAATGCGTAATTCCCGCAGTCAATTCCTACAAAATGGTCATCATATCTTAAGTCGTCGCTAGAGAGAAAATAAGCAGGACTGAACGCTGGATGAGTAATTCAGCGTCTTTCCCTTTACTAATGTGAAATGTAAAAAATGGAGGTCAAATACGTTGCCTGATACTAAATATCGAATGCTCGTCATCAACCCAGGTTCCACTTCAACTAAGATTGGTGTCTTCGATAATGAAATTTCCATTTTAGAAAAAACAATCCGTCATGATTCAGAAATAATTAATTCATTTGCCAATATTATTGATCAATATGAATTTAGAAAGAATACGATCTTGGATACACTGGATAATGAAGGAATCAATATATCCAAACTGAGTGCTGTTTGTGGACGTGGGGGGCTCTTGAGGCCTATTGAAGGTGGAACCTATGGCGTCAATGAAACGATGCTTGAAGATTTGCGGACCGGTTTTGCTGGCCAGCATGCTTCAAATCTTGGTGGTATTATTGCCTATGAAATAGCTGATGGTTTAAATATTCCGTCCTTTATTGTCGATCCCGTTGTCGTAGATGAACTTGAACCGATTGCAAGAATTTCTGGTTTTTCTTTAATTGAAAGAGTGAGTATTTTTCATGCATTAAATCAAAAAGCTGTAGCAAGAAGAGTTGCAAAAGAATTAGGGAAAAAATATACCGATTTAAATTTAATCGTTACACATATGGGTGGCGGTATTACGGTTGGGGTACATAAGCAAGGAAAAGTCATTGATGTAAACAATGGCCTCCATGGTGATGGTCCTTTTAGTCCTGAACGTGCAGGAACAGTTCCTGCAGGTGATTTAGTAGCACTATGCTATTCAGGTCAATACTATCGCGATGAAATCATGAAGAAACTTGTCGGTCAAGGTGGTCTTGTCGGCTACCTTGGAACAAATGATGCAGTCGAAGTGGAAAGAAGAATCGAAGCTGGTGATGAACAAGCAACGCTTATTTATGAAGCAATGGCCTACCAGGTAGCTAAGGAGATAGGAGCAGCCAGTGCAGTATTAGCAGGAAAAGTAGATGCTATTGTGCTTACGGGCGGTCTTGCTTATGGTAAAGGTTTTGTTAAATCCATCACAGATAGGATAAATTGGATAGCCGATATCATTGTCCATCCAGGTGAGAATGAACTTCAAGCATTAGCTGAAGGTGCATTAAGAGTTTTACGTGGAGAGGAAAAAGTAAAAGAATATCCGGGTACCTTCAAAACAGCAAAAATTTAACAATTGGGGAGGAAATACAGTGTCACAAGAATACGATTTAGTCATTCTTGGCGGTGGTACTGGCGGATATGTGGCCGCCATTCGTGCCTCTCAGCTGGGCTTAAAAACAGCAATCGTTGAAAAAGGGAAACTTGGAGGAACCTGTCTTCATAAAGGCTGTATACCAAGTAAGGCACTTCTCAGAAGTGCTGAGGTTTATGCGACAGCAAAGCACAGTGAAGATTTTGGTGTTATTACGAGTGAAGTATCCTTTAACTTTGTTAAAGTTCAGGAGAGAAAAAATAAAATCATCGATCAACTTCATAAAGGTGTACAACATCTCATGAAGCAAGGAAAAATAGATGTTTATGAAGGTTTAGGCAGAATTTTAGGACCGTCCATTTTTTCACCGATGCCAGGGACTATTTCAGTTGAAATGAATAATGGTGAAGAAAATGAAATGCTTATTCCAAAAAACGTTGTGGTTGCGACGGGTTCAAGACCAAGAACTCTTCCAGGACTTGAAATAGATGGTGAGTTTGTGATTACCTCTGATGAAGCTTTGGAACTTGAAACTCTGCCAACTTCGATCATTATTGTTGGCGGTGGAGTCATTGGAATTGAGTGGGCGTCTATGCTGTCTGATTTTGGGGTTGAAGTAACCGTGATCGAGTATGCGAACACCATTATTCCAACAGAGGATAAAGAGATTTCTAAAGAAATGCAGCGCCTTATGAAGAAAAAGGGTATCAAGCTTGTTACAGGAGCTAAAGTCCTTCCTGAAACACTAGTTAAGAGTGATGGCGTTACGATTTCAGCAGAAGTGAAGTCTGGCGTGAAAGAATTTAAAGCAGAAAAACTCCTTGTATCTGTTGGACGTCAGGCAAATGTCGAAGGAATTGGATTGGAAAATACAGAAATCCAAGTAGAAAAAGGTTTTATCGTTACGAATGAATTTTATCAAACAAAAGAATCACATATTTACGCTATTGGTGATGTCATTGGGGGACTTCAGTTGGCGCATGTTGCCTCCCACGAAGGTATTATTGCAGTTGAACATATTGCTAGAAAAGATCCTTCCGAACTTAATTACAATTTAGTATCTAGATGTATTTATAGCAATCCAGAGGTTTCAAGCGTTGGAATAACGGAAGAACAGGCAATTGAAAAGGGCCATAAAGTAAAAGTAGGTAAGTTTTCATTCCGAGCAATTGGGAAGGCACTTGTTTTTGGAGAATCCGATGGTTTTGTCAAGATTGTTGCTGATGAAGAGACCAATGATATTCTAGGGGTGCATATGATTGGTCCGCATGTTACTGACATGATTACAGAAGCAGGATTGGCAATGGTATTGGATGCTACTCCATGGGAAATCGCTCATACGATCCATCCGCATCCAACTTTGTCAGAAGCCATTGGGGAAGCTGCGCTAGCAGTTGATGGAAGAGCAATCCATTCTTAAGGGGATTTTGGAATGAACAAACGGGGGGTTTAAAAAATGGCTGAAAATCGTCATCATGCATTAGGGTTAAGTGATGAAAAGGTTTTAGAAATGTATGAAATTATGCTTTTAGCACGTCGGATAGATGAACGGATGTGGTTATTAAATCGTGCTGGTAAAATTCCATTTGTAATATCCTGTCAAGGACAAGAAGCTGCACAAGTAGGGGCTGCGTTTGCACTGGATACAGAGAAGGATTACGTTCTTCCATATTATCGTGACATGGGGGTTGTTTTAACATTCGGAATGACACCAAAGGAACTTATGCTTTCTGGTTTTGCAAAAGAGGAAGATCCAAACTCTGGCGGAAGACAAATGCCTGGTCACTTTGGGCAAAAGAGAAATCGAATTGTTACCGGGTCATCACCAGTAACAACTCAAGTTCCACATGCTGTAGGTGTAGCACTAGCAGGGAAAATGGAAAAAAAGGATCTTGTGACTTTTGTAACCTTTGGTGAAGGGTCTTCAAACCAAGGAGATTTCCACGAAGGTGCAAACTTTGCTGGAGTTCATAAATTGCCAGTCATTTTCATGTGTGAAAATAATAAATATGCGATTTCTGTTCCTATTGAGAAACAATTGGGCTGTGAAAAAGTTTCTGACCGCGCAATTGGGTACGGAATGCCAGGTTTTACTGTTGATGGGAATGATCCATTAGAAGTCTATAAAGTGGTAAAGGAAGCTGCAGAACGTGGACGCAGGGGTGAAGGTCCTTCCTTAATTGAAACCATTTCATATCGACTTACACCACACTCTTCTGATGATGATGACCGTTCCTACCGTGCCCCTGATGAAGTGGCGAAAGCGAAAACGAAGGATCCAATCATTACCTTTGGTGCCTATTTAAAAGAAACAGGCGTAATGAATGATGAGTCGGAAAAAGAAATCAACGAACGTGTGATGAAACAAGTGAATGAAGCCACTGATTATGCAGAGAATGCACCGTATGCAGCACCTGAACACGCGCTGAAATACGTTTATGCGGATAAGTAAGGGGGATGTAACATGGCAGTAATTTCATATATAGATGCGGTCACAATGGCCATTCGAGAAGAAATGGAAAGAGATCCAAAGGTTTTTGTTCTTGGTGAAGACGTTGGGGTAAAAGGCGGAGTATTTAAGGCAACTCAAGGCTTATATGAACAATTTGGAGAAGAGCGTGTGATTGACACACCACTAGCTGAATCTGCGATAGCCGGGGTAGGAATTGGTGCAGCGATGTACGGAATGAGACCCATTGCAGAAATGCAATTTGCTGATTTTATTATGCCTGCTGTGAACCAAATTATTTCAGAGGCCGCAAAGATTCGTTATCGTTCAAATAACGACTGGAACTGTCCAATGGTCATTCGTGCACCATATGGTGGTGGAGTTCACGGTGCACTTTACCATTCACAATCTGTTGAAGCGGTGTTTGCGAATACTCCAGGCTTGAAAATTGTTATGCCTTCAACTCCATACGATGTTAAGGGCCTATTAAAAGCTGCTATTCGTGATAATGATCCAGTTTTATTCTTCGAGCATAAGCGGGCATACCGTCTAATTAAAGGAGAAGTGCCAACTGATGATTACACCTTGCCAATTGGAAAAGCAGATGTGAAGCGTGAAGGTGAAGACATTACGGTTATCACTTATGGGCTATGTGTTCATTTTGCCCTTCAGGCTGCCGAAAAATTAGCTAAGGATGGAATCTCCACTCATATTCTTGATCTAAGAACGGTTTATCCTTTAGATAAAGAGGCAATCATTGAAGCTGCTTCTAAAACTGGTAAAGTATTACTTGTTACCGAGGATAATAAAGAAGGCAGTATTATTAGTGAAGTATCTGCTATCATAGCCGAAAATTGTTTGTTTGAATTAGACGCTCCAATTATGCGCTTAGCTGGTCCAGATGTCCCAGCGATGCCATATGCTCCGACAATGGAGAAGTTCTTTATGGTTAATCCTGATAAAGTTGAAAAAGCAATGCGAGAATTAGCGGAATATTAAAACGAAAAGCGGAGGCGACTTGGGCAGCCCCGACAAGCGTAAGACGAGCCGGCAGCAAGGTTGCTTTTTAACCTTCTTGACGGATTGGCTTATGACCTCGAGAGGGTAGTCGCCGTAGCTAGACAATAGGAGGCCGGAAGCTTGGTTATTGAACAAATTAAAATGCCTCAGTTAGGGGAAAGTGTAACCGAAGGAACAATCTCAAAGTGGCTTGTTTCTGTCGGTGATAAAGTGAATAAATACGATCCATTAGCTGAAGTCATGACAGATAAAGTAAATGCAGAAGTTCCTTCTTCCTTCACAGGTACCATTAAAGAGTTGGTTGCCGAGGATGGAGATACACTTGCGGTCGGAGAAATCATTTGTACAATTGAAATCGAAGGTGGCAATGCACAAGAAGAGAAGGCTAGTGAGCAAAAAACAGAAGTAACAGAGACAGTGGTTGTTTCCGAGCAGGCTGATCAAGGAAACAAGGCCCGTTATTCACCAGCTGTTTTAAAAATTTCTCAGGAAAATGGAATTGATTTAACACAGGTGACAGGTACCGGTGCAGGGGGCCGTATAACAAGAAAAGATTTATTGAAATTAATTGAATCAGGGAATATTCCAACTGCAGGTGCAAAAGTAGAGGCACCAAAGCAGGCAGCGACTCAACCAGAAGAAGCAGTTTCATCCGTTTCCACTCAGCCAGCTGCAGCTCCAAAACCATCTGTTCCTGCTCCGAGTATCCCTGTTGCAGCAGGCGATATCGAAATACCAGTAACAGGAATCCGTAAAGCAATTGCGGCAAACATGCTCCGCAGCAAGCACGAAGCACCGCATGCATGGACCATGATTGAAGTCGATGCAACAAACCTTGTAGAATACCGCAATTCTTTAAAGGATGAGTTTAAGAAAAAAGAAGGCTTCAACTTAACTTTCTTTGCATTCTTCGTAAAAGCAGTTGCGCAAGCTCTAAAAGAATTCCCACAGATTAATTCCATGTGGGCTGGAGATAAGATTATTCAAAAGAAAGACATCAATATCTCGATTGCCGTAGCAACTGATGATGCATTGTATGTACCAGTTATTAAACACGCAGATGAGAAAACCATTAAAGGAATTGCTCGTGAAATCTCGGAATTAGCAATTAAAGTTAGAAATGGTAAACTACGTTCAGAAGATATGCAGGGTGGAACGTTTACTGTAAACAATACTGGCTCTTTTGGTTCTGTTCAATCAATGGGAATTATCAACTACCCACAGGCAGCAATTCTACAAGTAGAATCTATCGTAAAGCGACCAGTCGTCATGAACAATGGAATGATTGCTGTTCGTGATATGGTGAATCTATGTATGTCACTTGACCACAGGGTATTAGATGGACTTGTTTGCGGCCGATTCCTTCAACGAGTAAAAGAAATTCTGGAAAACACATCAAAATCAACAACTTCTATTTACTAATGAAAATAACCGCTTCCGGGTTCGGTAGCGGTTTTTTATTGCTTGTCTTGTCTTTGTGTCCTAAAATAGAGATATCAAGTAATTTAGAGAATATTTCGTTATTTTATTTTAAGATAGGGGGGGAAACAAATGAGTTTAGAGAAATTACTTAATCAGGCTTTTTCTTTGAAGACGAAAGCGGATTGGAAAGTAAAGGCAGAGGAATCACTAAAAGGTAAAAGTGTTGAAACATTAAAAAGCAGTACATATGAAAACATAATTTTGGAACCGCTTTATTCCCGGGAAGATGATAAGAAGACACCAGATTATCCGGGAGGTTCTGATTTTCGTAGAGGCATTAATTCATTAGGATATGTAACAAAAGAATGGAAGGTTGCGCAGCGAATTTCATATAATTCTGTTGATGAATTGAAGGAAAAGCTTCATGAGAACGTTGAAAAAGGACAAACAGCTCTTTCATTTGAAGTTTCAGAGGCTCTTTTAGAAACAAAAGAAAGGTTAAATGAAATACTTGGGGATTTACCTTCTATATTCCCGTTTGCAGTAAATGGGAGAGGCATGCAATCAACATTTCTAGCAGCTTTAGCAAAACATGAGGATATCGCTACACAAATTAGTGGGTATATTGGCAGCGACCCAATCTCTTTGTTTGCAGAGGATGGAGTCATTGAAGAAGACTTTTTCAAGGGTTGGGTCAATGATATAAAACTGGCAAATCTAAAACTACCAAAATTAAGGACAGTTTTAATAAATACATCAACCTACCATCAAGGAGGCGCCAATGCAGTTCAGGAACTGGGAATTGCAGCTGCAACTGGTACCTTCTATCTTCAGACGCTGCTTGAAGACGGAATGAAGCTTGAGGAGATTCTTACCAAGATGGTTTTTCAATTCTCCATTGGAAGTAATTTCTTTATGGAGCTAGCCAAGATGCGTGCAGCACGTATTTTATGGAATAAAATTTCTCAAGTTTACGGAGCTGACACAAAGAACCGAGGAATGCAGATTGCAGCAGAAACTTCATCATTCACAAAAACAGTCTATGATCCTCATGTAAACATCCTTCGTGCTGGAAATGAGGCGTTTGCAGCAGTATTAGGGGGAGTTCAATATCTCCATGTAACTCCGTTTGATTACGCAACCGGAGGTTCACAGTTAGCAGAACGAATTGCAAGAAATACGCAAAACATTCTGAAGGAAGAAGCAAATTTACAAAAAGTAGTAGACCCTGCCGGCGGCTCCTGGTATGTAGAAGCATTGACAACGGAGCTTGCAGAAAAAGCGTGGAAGTATTTTCAGCAAATTGAAGCAAAGGGCGGCATGATTGAAGCTTTAAAAACAGGCTGGTTGCAAGATGAAATATCCTCTGTAAATGAAAAACGGAAGCAGGATATTTATACGAGAAAACAAAGCATTATTGGAACGAATGTTTATGCTAATCTTGATGAGTCAGTTGCTTGTGCTAATGGGCGGACTGTAGACAGTTATTTGGGACAGGTTACTCCAAGTATACAAATTAGAGCCATACAAAACATAAGACTATCAGAGCCTTTTGAGAACCTGCGCAGGATTAGTGAACGGATTGAAAGCAAATCAGGGGATAAACCAATGGTTGGCATGATTTGCCTTGGAGAGCTTAAACAATACAAACCTAGACTGGATTTTATGAAAGGATTTCTCGCTGCTGGAGGTTTGCAGACAGTTGAAAGCGAGCCAAAACAATCCTTGGAACAGGCAAAACAATTTATTCTTGGTCAAAAAACTAAGTATTTTTGCTTCTGTGGCAGCAATGATCAATATGAGTCCGAGGGGCATGGAATTCTTTCTGCCTTGAAAAAAGAATTTCCTGATCGAATTTTTTATTTAGCAGGATTACCCCATAAAGATGTTCATATGCAATGGATGAATGAGGGAGTTAATCAGTTTATCCATCTAAAAAGTAATTGCTATGAAACTCTTGCATTCATTTTATCAGCGATGGAGGTGGCACACAGATGAAGTCACAAAAGCCTGATTTTCAAAACATTACCTTATTTGATAAACAAGAATTCATCACAAAAGAAGAATGGAAAGACCAAGTTGAAAAGGAAATTGAAACTTCCATCGATGATTTACTATATGAAACCAATGAACAAATTCAACTAAAACCGCTTTATACTTCCGAGGACCGTGAAGGAATACAACACTTAGATGACCTTCCGGGACTGCCTCCTTATACACGAGGGCCCTATTCAACGATGTATGTCAATCGTCCATGGACGGTAAGACAATATGCTGGGTTTTCGACCGCTGAGGAGAGTAATGCTTTCTATCGCAGAAATTTAGCAATGGGCCAAAAAGGTTTATCCGTTGCCTTTGATTTAGCGACACATCGCGGCTATGATTCCGACCATACACGGGTGGTTGGTGATGTAGGTAAAGCAGGCGTTGCAATCGATTCTGTTTTGGATATGAAGACACTTTTCGATGGAATACCTTTGGACCAAATGTCCGTTTCCATGACGATGAATGGTGCGGTTTTACCGATTCTTGCTTTTTTCATTGTTACCGCTGAGGAACAGGGAGTCACGCAGGATAAGCTGTCCGGTACGATTCAAAATGATATTTTAAAAGAGTATATGGTCCGTAACACGTATATTTATCCACCCGAGATGTCGATGAAAATCATTGCGGATATTTTTGAGTATACCTCTAAATATATGCCAAAGTTTAATAGTATCAGTATTTCTGGCTATCATTTGCAGGAGGCAGGGGCTCCTGCTGATTTGGAATTAGCTTATACCCTTGCTGATGGATTGGAATATGTAAGGACAGGGCTCAAGGCTGGAATTGACATCGATAAATTTGCCCCGAGACTATCCTTTTTCTGGGCAGTAGGCATGAATTACTTTATGGAAGTGGCTAAAATGCGGGCGGCCCGTTTAATCTGGGCAAAAATGATGAAATCCTTTGAGCCGAAAAATGAGAAATCAATGGCGCTTAGAACTCATTCCCAAACATCAGGGTGGAGTTTGACAGAACAAGATCCATTTAATAATGTCATTCGTACCTTACTTGAGGCACATGCTGCGGCAATGGGACATACACAATCCCTCCATACCAATGCGTTGGATGAAGCGATTGCTTTACCAACTGATTTCTCTGCTCGTATTGCCCGAAACACACAACTATTTTTACAAGAAGAAACGGGTATCACCAATGTAATAGATCCTTGGGCTGGATCGTATTATGTTGAAAAGCTGACAGATGAATTGGTAAACAGAGCTTGGACACATATAGAGGAAATTGAAAATCTAGGCGGCATGGCCAAAGCAATCGAGACGGGTCTGCCAAAAATGAGAATCGAAGAAGCCGCGGCTAGAAGACAAGCGCAAATCGACTCAGGTAAAGAAACGATTATCGGCGTAAACCGCTATCGTCTCGAGAAGGAAGAAGCCATTGATATTTTGGATATTGATAATTCAGCAGTTCGGTTAAAGCAAATTGAGAAATTAACAAGCTTGAAAGCTGGACGCGATGATGCAAAGGTGGCAGAAGCTTTAGCAGCTTTAACTAAGGGTGCCCAAACGGGTGAAAGCAACTTATTAGAGCTCGCAGTACAAGCTGCAAGAGTTCGCGCCACACTAGGTGAAATTTCTGATGCAATTGAGGAGGTTTCCAGCAGACATAAAGCTGTTATTCGATCTATTAGCGGGGTGTATAGTAAAGCATTTTCAAACGAAGAGGAAATCAGCACTGTGAAAAAGATGACCGATGATTTCCTAGAAAGTGAAGGCAGAAGGCCAAGAATTCTGATTGCAAAAATGGGGCAGGATGGACATGACCGTGGTGCAAAGGTTATAGCGACCGCCTTCGCTGACCTAGGATTTGATGTCGATATCGGTCCACTATTCCAGACTCCAGAAGAAACGGCCATGCAGGCGGTAGAAAATGATGTTCATGTCATTGGAATGAGTTCACTTGCAGCAGGTCACAAGACATTGTTACCACAGCTTGGTGCTGAGTTAAAAAAGCTTGGTCGTGAAGACATATTAATGGTCATTGGCGGTGTTATTCCAGCTCAGGACTATCAATTTTTATATGAAAATGGAGCATCGGCAATTTTCGGTCCAGGAACGATTATCCCAGTTGCTGCTCAAAAGGTGATTAAGGAAATTTATAAGCAGCTTGGCTATGAGGAAGTGGAGAAATAAATGTCTGAGGATAGGAAACCGGAATGGAGCGACCCAAATGAACCGGAAAAATTCTCAAGCGTAATTAAGCGGGGGCAGGAGCTGGAAGGTCAGCCCATTAGCATTGAAAAAAACACCATCTTTCAAAAACGCAAGTCTGTGGAACCAAGTATTGAAGAATTAGTTGATGGAGTTCTCTCGGGGAATAGAGGCCAGCTGGCTCGTGCCATTACATTAGTTGAAAGTAACGCAGAACAGCATTTCCATAAGGCGCAGGAACTCCTCCAAAAGCTCCTTGCCCACAGTGGAAAGGCAATCAGAATTGGGATAACGGGTGTGCCTGGTGCTGGAAAAAGTACCTTTATCGAAGCGTTTGGCACCTACCTTTGTGACCTTGGTTTACGAGTGGCAGTGTTGGCGGTCGATCCCAGTTCGAGTCTCTCGGGCGGCAGTATTCTTGGTGATAAAACGAGAATGGAGCAATTGTCGCGAAATCCACGGGCCTTTATTCGTCCTTCGCCAACTGCTGGAAAGTTGGGCGGGGTACATCGGAAGACTAGAGAAGCGATGCTGATTTGTGAAGCAGCAGGTTTTGATGTGATATTAATTGAAACTGTTGGAGTGGGTCAAAGCGAAGTGATTATAAGGGACATGGTTGACTTTTTCATGCTGCTTGTCCTGACAGGTGCCGGTGATGAACTTCAAGGCATGAAGAAAGGGATTATGGAGTTAGCAGACGCTGTCCTTGTTCATAAAGCAGATGGAGCCAATAAAGTGAAGGCCGAGCAGACTAGAAAAGAGTATGGCCGTATCCTCCACTTTCTGCGGCCTGCTACAAAGGGATGGTCATCAAAGGCTTATACCTGCTCTTCTTTAACGGGAGAAGGAATTAAAGAGATTTGGGATGTTATTAGGGAGTTTGAAGCGAAAGGAAAATCTTCAGGAGTTTTCTCAGAAAGACGAAAAGGACAACAGCGTGATTGGATTTATTCTTTGATAACCGACCAGCTGCACTACAGCTTCTTCCACCATCCGGATGTGAAACTCAAACTGCCTCAATTAGAAAATCAAGTAATGGCAGGTGAAAAAACAGCAGCAACAGCAGTTGAGATTCTATTTCAGACATTCTTTTCAGACAGTAAATAACGCCAATCAATTGATTGGCAGTTGTTTTTTTGTGAAAAAAACATATTCATTTGATAAAAACATATTTTTACTGTTATCATGTAGTTATATCGACATAAATTAGGAGTGAAAAGTATGAGCATGGATTTCAATTTTTTCATGAATGATGTTGTGACTCAAGCACGTAAAGAGATCGCGGCAGCTGGCTATAAAGAACTAAGAACACCTGAAGAGGTTGAAGAAGCGCTTGAACAAAAAGGTACAACCTTAGTAATGATCAATTCTGTGTGTGGTTGTGCAGGCGGCATTGCACGTCCAGCGGCATCTCATGCCCTTCATTATGATAAACGTCCTGACCATCTTGTTACCGTTTTTGCAGGACAGGATAAAGAAGCAACTGAAAAAGCGCGCAGCTATTTTACAGGCTATCCGCCATCCTCTCCGTCCTTTGCTTTACTAAAAGACGGGAAAATTGTCTCAATGGTAGAAAGACACCAAATTGAAGGCTATGATCCAGCAGCAGTCGTAGCAAGATTACAAAAAGAATTCGAAGAAAACTGCGAAGAACTATAAATGATAGTCAAAAGGGCTAATCTCCTTTAACAGGGGATTAGCTCTTTTTTTATTTTTAAAATAGTAATAATAAATTTTTATAAATATACTTGCATAATTATTTTATCATGTGTTAAAATTCAATACGTTGCATAAATATTGAATTTTAACTCTATAAAGCTAGTAAAGTTATATCTAAAACTAAATTTTAATTTTCAGAAAATTATAGGAGGAAAACAAATGAAAAAAGTAATGGGTTTATTCTTAATAATGATTTTAGCAGTTGGTGTACTTGCAGGCTGTGGTGAAAAGAAAGATGTTAATGAAGGTGATAAAAAGACACTCGTGATGGCAACCTCAGCGGATTATGCACCATTTGAATATATTGAATCAGATAAAAGTGATGAAATTATTGGTTTTGATGTTGATTTAGCAAAAGCGATTGCTGGGAAACTTGGCTATGAAGTAGAAGTAAAAGATATGGATTTTGGCGGTTTGGTTCAGTCACTTAAATCTGGACAAGCAGACTTTGTATTAGCGGGCATGACTCCAACTGAAAAAAGAAAGAAAAACGTTGATTTCAGTGATATCTACTATACTGCTCAACACATGATAATTTCTACAACAGAAAATGGAATTGAAACAATAGAAGATCTAGAGGGTAAAACAGTTGGTGTTCAGTTAGGTTCTATTCAAGAAGGTAAAGCAGAAGAAATTAATGAAACAGTCTCCATCAAAGTAGAAAATCGTAACCGTATCCCAGAACTTATCCAAGAATTGAAGGCCGGTCGTTTTGATGCCATTATTATTGAAGATACAGTTGCTAAAGGATACCTTGATAAAGAAGCTGATTTAACTAGCTTCACTGTCAGCGATGACCCAGAAGAAGCAGGATCTGCGATTGCATTTCCGAAAGAAAGTGGTTTAACGAAAGAATTTAACAAAGAGCTTCAAAAAATGAAGGAAAACGGCGAACTACAAGAATTGATTGTTAAATGGTTTGGTGGGGAAAACTAATTCTACAACAAAGACGTTCAGAAGGTCTTCTGAACGTCTTACTAATTTTCATTAATAGAGAGGACGGCAGATGAATGAACTTAGATTTTGCACAATTCATTCCTTCGATGCCATACATTTTAGAGGGAATACTTGTTACACTTAAAATTGTTATTCTTGCAGGGATATTAGGATTTATTTTAGGGATTATCCTTTCATTGTTTAAAATTAGCAAATTAAAATACCTAGGATGGTTTGCAGACGTTTATACCTCGATTTTTCGTGGTACTCCTTTAGTTTTACAGTTGATGCTCATCTATTACGGTTCACCACAATTACTTGGGTATCAAATTGAACCATACACAGCAGCAATTCTTTCCTTTGCTCTTAATTCTGGTGCATACATATCTGAGATTATTCGAGCAGGGATTCAGGCGATTGATAAAGGACAACAGGAAGCAGCAATGGCCCTTGGTGTTCCCTACACAAAAATGATGTGGGATATCATTCTGCCTCAGGCTCTTAAAAACATTCTGCCGGCACTAATGAACGAATTTATTACGTTAACAAAAGAATCTGCGATTGTCACCACAATTGGAGTAATGGATATCATGCGCCGTTCCTATCAGGTTGGAGCTGAGAATTATTCTTTTTTCGAACCATTACTGATTGCCGGACTGATCTATTACTTAATGGTCGTGACCTTGACATTCCTTGGAAAAGCAGTTGAAAGGAGAATGAGACGCAGTGATTAAGGTTGAAGATTTGCATAAAAATTATGGTAAACTTGAAGTTTTAAAGGGCATCACAACCACAATTGATGCAGGGGAGGTTGTTGCGATTATCGGACCTTCGGGTTCAGGAAAGTCTACCTTCCTTCGCTGCATGAACCTTCTTGAAAAACCAACAAGCGGCAAGATTTTGGTAGGTGACCAAGATGTAACCGATAAAAAAACGAACATCATGAAGGTACGGCAAAACGTTGGAATGGTATTTCAACATTTTCATTTATTTCCGCATAAAACAGTATTGCAGAATCTAACTTATGCACCTATGAAGGTTAAGGGATTGTCAAAGGCAGATGCTGAAAAGATTGCTTTTGATTTGCTTGAAAGAGTAGGATTATCAGAAAAAGCGAATGAGTATCCAACAAGATTATCTGGCGGTCAAAAGCAGCGAGTTGCGATTGCAAGGGCATTGGCAATGGAGCCGGAGATTATGCTTTTTGATGAACCGACCTCTGCTCTTGATCCAGAAATGGTGAAGGAAGTTTTAGAAGTAATGAAATCTCTCGCTCATACTGGAATGACGATGGCGATTGTGACTCACGAAATGGGTTTTGCCCGGGAAGTAGCTGACCGTATTTTATTCCTAGATGGTGGTGTGCTTGTAGAAGATGCAAAGCCACAAGAATTTTTTACAAATCCCAAGAGCAGGCGTGCACAAGATTTCTTGCAAAAAATGCTATAAAAAGGATAAGCTAAAGATGGTCTTATATAGATCATCTTTTTATTTTGAGGAGAAAATGCTATGAAATATCGAATCGGTTCTCGGACGATTAAAACGGCATTAGGAACTGCTATTGCTATCCTACTTGCACAACAGTTAGCTTTAGACAACTTTGCTTCGGCAGGCATACTAACGATACTATGTATCAAGGTTACCAAAAGAAAGTCATTACGTGCATCATGGGATCGATTTTTAGCTTGTGTTTTAGCCATGCTCTTCTCAAGTCTATTTTTTGAAATTATTGGTTACCATCCTATCGTTATAGGGATTATGCTTTTATTCTTTATTCCTACCGTTGTTATGTTTAAAGCAAATGATGGCATTGTTACGAGTAGTGTCATTATTCTCCATATTTATATGGCGAACAAATTATCAATCGATCTTTTTCTCAATGAGCTCGGTGTTATTATAATCGGGATTGGAGTAGCACTGATAATTAATCTTTACATGCCGAGTGCAGACAATAGATTAAAGCAATACCAATTGAAAGTAGAGGATAATTTTAAAATAGTTTTTTGTGAAATGGTAAGGTTTTTAAGAACTGGGGAAAGTAATTGGTCCGGGCAAGAGATTATGGAAACAGCTAAATTACTAGAAGAGGCAAAATCATTTGCTTTTCGTGATGTAGAAAACCATGTTTTACGTGAAGAAAATGACTATTTTCATTATTTTAAAATGAGAGAAAAGCAATTTGAGATTATTGAAAGAATCTTACCCATTGTGACTTCATTAACTGTGACGTTACCCCAAGGAAAAATGATCGCTGAATTTCTTGAAGAATTGTCCGAAAATATACAACCAGGCAATACAGCTCATATTTATCTAGGTAAATTAAAAGAGATGAAAAAGGAATTTGAAGAAATGGATCTTCCAAAAACAAGAGAGGAATTTGAAGTACGTGCCTCACTGCTGCAGTTAGTGAAAGAGATGAATGAATATCTCATTATTAAAAGTTCTTTTAAGACATCAAAGTTGAATAAACCTAGGAAACTCGAAGCAAACTAAGGAAAAAATGGCAGGTGTATTTATGATAAAGATACTATCGCCAATCCTGTTTGCTTTTTTTATTTCACCTCTTTGGCCGCTAGGTCCAAACCCTCTCCCTGGTGACCCATTTGTTATTGTGAATAAAACAACAAATGAAATGGCTCTGATTGATGAAAATAAGGTCCAAACGGTTGTAAGTGTTGGTACTGGAAAAACCAAGGAGTTAACGCCAGAAGGGCTATTTACCATTACGATAAAAGCACAAGACCCATATTATCGCAGGAAGGATATCCCCGGTGGCGATCCTAACAATCCGCTTGGTTCGAGATGGATAGGCTTTGATGCGCAAGGGACAGATGGACGGATTTACGGAATTCATGGAACGAACCAGCCAGCCTCGATTGGAAAATATGTTTCACAAGGCTGTATTCGAACCCAGAATGAAGTCATTTCCTCCCTGTATCCCTTAATTCCACTAGGGACAAAAATATTGGTCACTTCAACGAACAAGTCATTTGAGCAACTAGCAAAAGATAATGGAGCTATTCAATAAAACGTAAAAAGGGACTGTTCCATTAGGAACGGTCCCTTTGTCTATGCTTTAATCAAATAAATTGAGCAATCCCAATTAAGAGAGTTGAGGCTAACATAGCGATTAGCATTAAATATACGACTATTTTTCTTGTTCTTTTCTTATTCAAAGTGGGTTCCCCCTTTATTTTATTAGCTTTCTTTATATTTTACAGGGAAAAGCCCAATAGAACAATGGAACAACATCTCAATTTGGGAAGGAATTATGAATTTTTTAGCGAATATGGTTATTGTCGAAACTATTTAAATTTTGAAAACAGAGGGATCAAAATGATAAAAAAAGTGGATCACATTGGAATCGCCGTTCGCTCACTTGAAACTACACTTCCCTTTTATACAGAGGTGCTGCATCTTCCTTTATTAGGGATTGAAGAAGTTGAAAGCCAAAAGGTTAGAGTTGCATTTTTAAAGGCTGGGGAAACGAAACTAGAACTGCTTGAGCCAACCTCAGAGGATAGTACAATTGCCAAATACATTGAAAAACGTGGTGAGGGGATACACCATGTGGCACTTGGCGTTGATTCGATTGAAGAAAGAATCCAAGAAATGAATGAAAAAGGTATTACGATGATTGATGCAGAACCAAGGATTGGTGCAGGAGGAGCCCATATTGCCTTTATGCATCCAAAATCAGCTTCTGGGGTTTTAGTCGAGCTATGCGAAAAGAAAGGGTGAAGGGGTAATGATAGACATCTATGAAAAAATAAATGAATTATATGATAAGCGCCGCGAAGTAGAACTTGGAGGCGGGGACGAAAGAATTGAAAAACAGCATGAAAAGGGAAAGTTAACGGCAAGAGAAAGGATAGAGCTTTTAGTAGATAAAGGGTCCTTTGTTGAATTAAGTCCATTTATTGAGCATAGAACCAATGACTTTGGTTTGGATGAACAGAAAGGACCTGGTGACGGTGTAGTAACCGGTTATGGAAAAGTGAATGGCCGGCCAATCTACTTGTTTTCACAAGACTTTACCGTATTTGGCGGTGCGCTCGGGGAAATGCACGCCAAAAAAATTGCGAATGTAATGGATTTAGCTGCAAAAAACGGCACACCGTTTGTGGGCTTAAATGATTCCGGCGGTGCCCGAATTCAAGAAGGTGTTGTCTCGCTAGATGGTTATGGTCATATCTTTTATCGAAATGCGATTTATTCTGGGGTAATACCTCAGATATCCGTCATTATGGGACCTTGTGCCGGTGGAGCGGTTTATTCACCTGCCATTACCGATTTCGTATTTATGGTTGAAAAAACCAGTCAAATGTTTATTACAGGTCCAAAAGTGATTGAAACCGTAACAGGTGAGAAAATTTCCGCGGAGGACCTTGGTGGAGCCCATGTTCATAATAGTATCAGTGGGAATGCCCATTTTGAATCTGCCTCAGAGCAAGAGGTTTTAGAAGAGGTTCGCAAATTACTAAGTTATCTTCCACAAAATAATGAAGAAAAACCTCCAAGACTCGAAGTTGAAGAGGAAAACGATTATCGACCAGACTTAACCGACGTTATTCCATTTGATGCTATCCGTCCATATGATGTCCGAAAGGTAATTGAACAAGTTGCCGATGCAGACTCTTTTATGGAAATACAGAAAAACTTTGCGAAAAACATCGTCGTTGGTTTTGCGAGGATTAAAGGTGAAACTGTCGGACTAGTTTGCAACCAGCCTAAAGTGATGGCGGGCGGACTTGATATTAATTCATCTGATAAAGCCGCAAGATTTATTCGTACCTGTGATTCGTTTAATATCCCGATTATTACCTTTGAAGATGTTACAGGTTTCTTTCCAGGAGTTAAACAGGAGCATGGAGGCATTATTCGACATGGTGCCAAGATCTTATATGCTTATTCAGAAGCGACGGTTCCAAAACTGACAGTGATTACAAGAAAAGCTTATGGAGGGGCATATGTAGCGCTTAATAGTAAGTCTATCGGTGCAGACTTAGTTTTTGCATGGCCAAATGCTGAAATTGCTGTAATGGGTCCTCAGGGTGCTGCCAATATCATTTTTGCGAAAGAAATACAAAATAGTGAGAATCCGGAACAAGTAAGACAGCAGAAAATTGAAGAATACCGTGAAAAATTTGCGAATCCATATGTGGCAGCAAGCAGAGGAATGGTTGATGATGTCATTGACCCACGTGAAACCAGAATAAAAATTATCCAAGCATTAGAAATGCTGCGAACCAAAAAAGAATCAAGACCGTTCAAAAAACACGGCAATATCCCACTTTAATGGAATCATTTGATGACAGGAATCCGAAGGAGTATACTTATACAGTGAGTACATATAACGGAGGGTTATTCAGATGATTAATCATGAACGTCTTTTGAATGAATTTTTAGAACTTGTACAAATTGATTCTGAAACAAAATACGAAACAGAAATTGCGAAAGTATTAAAACAAAAATTCACAGATTTAGGTCTAGATGTGTTTGAAGACGATACAACGGCCGTAACGGGTCATGGTGCCGGCAACCTTATTTGTACCCTTGCTGCAACGAAAGACGGCGTAGACCCTATTTATTTCACTTCTCATATGGATACAGTAGTTCCTGCTAGAGGGGTTAAACCATCCATTAAGGACGGGTACATTGTAACCGATGGAACAACCATTTTAGGTGCTGATGATAAAACAGGCTTAGCTGTTATGCTTGAAACCATTCGCGTACTAAAAGAAAAAAATATTCCTCATGGACAAATTCAATTCGTTATCACAGTCGGGGAAGAATCTGGACTTGTTGGCGCAAAAGCACTTGACCCTTCTTTAATGAAGGCGAAATATGGTTATGCGTTAGATAGTGATGGTTTAGTTGGTAATATCGTGGTTGCCGCTCCTACTCAAGCCAAGGTTAAAGCAGTTATTTATGGCAAAACGGCTCATGCGGGTGTAGCTCCAGAAAAAGGGGTTTCCGCGATTACGATTGCAGCAAAATCGATTGCAAGAATGTCATTAGGCAGAATTGACTCAGAAACAACCGCAAATATCGGACGTTTTGAAGGCGGCACACAAACGAATATTGTTTGCGACCGTGTTGATATTCTAGCAGAAGCACGTTCACTTATTGCTGAGAAAATGGAAGCACAAGCAGCAAAAATGAAAGAGGCCTTTGAGACGGTTGCGGCTGAAATGGGTGGAAGAGCAGAAGTGGATATTGAGGTCATGTACCCAGGCTTTAAATTTGGGGAAGGTGATCAGGTCGTAGAAATCGCACGTAAAGCGGCAGCAAAGATTGGCCGTAGTTGTGAATTACAACATAGCGGCGGTGGAAGCGATGCTAACGTCATTGCTGGTTTCAATATTCCAACTGTAAACCTAGCAGTGGGTTATGAAGATATTCACACCACAAATGAACGCATGCCGATTGAAGAATTAAACAAGCTGGCAGAAATGACGATTGCCATTATTGAAGAGGTTACAAATCAATAAGTGATATTTTAAGGGGAGAGCCATCTGGTTCTCCTTTTGTTATACTAGAGGTACCATTTTTTTAGGAGAAGTGTCATGAGATGAAGGAAATGTATCCGAAAAAGGGAAGAGTCATTCTACATGTTGATATGAATAGCTTTTACGCCTCGGTAGAAATGTCGTATGACCCAGAGCTTAAGGGAAATCCGGTTGCGATTGCCGGAAACGTTGAGGAGCGCCGTGGGATTATTATTACCTGCAGTTACGAAGCTAGAAAATTTGGGGTAAAGACAACTATGCCTTTGTGGGAAGCCAAGAAACTCTGTCCGCAGTTAATTATTAGGAAACCTAATTTTGACCGTTATCGGACCGCTTCTATCGCCATGTTTGAGATTCTGAGGAATTATACAGAACTGGTAGAACCCGTATCGATTGATGAGGGGTACCTGGATATAACAGATTCTTTTGAGCTTGGCAGCCCAATTGAAATCGCCAAAAGTATTCAAAAAAGAGTTCTTGAACAGCTTGATCTGCCATGCAGCATTGGGATTGCACCCAATAAATTTTTGGCAAAGACTGCTTCTGATATGAAAAAACCAATGGGAATAACGATATTGCGAAAGCGTGATATCCCTTCTGTTTTGTGGCCATTAAATACAAGTGATATGCATGGTGTTGGTAAAAAAACGGCAGAAAAGTTAAAGACTATTGGTATCCATACGATTGGGGAGTTAGCGGCTGGAAATGAGATACAATTGAAATCACTGCTCGGCATTAATGGAATCCGCATAAAGGAAAGGGCAAATGGAATTGATAACCGACAAGTCGATCCAGAGGCGGTTTCTGATTTTAAAAGTATTGGAAATTCAACCACCTTGCCAAAGGATACGAGCAATCAACAGGAATTGTATCGGGTATTAGAATCCTTGGCAGAAACGGTTTCAGTAAGGTTAAAACGGAAAAATGTCCTAGCTGCAACACTAGGAATTACAATCCGTTTTAAAGATCGAAAAACAATTACTCGAAGCAAAAAACTTTCTAATCCCATTCAACTTAAAGACGATATTGCTTCACTTTCGAAACAAATTTTTCTCAAGCATTGGAACGGGAATTCTGTCCGTCTATTAGGCATTACAGGCTACGATTTAGTAGAGCAGGATTTAGCCTATAAACAGCTTGACTTATTCTCATTTGAAAAAGATGCAAAAAAAGAGCCGTTACTTAAAACCCTGTCCACTCTTCGTGATAAATATGGGAAAAGTATTATAGAAAGTGCCGGTACTAGTAAGGTTAACAATGCACATAACGTGGGAACCGGGACAAGTTTTAATAAAGATTTTCTTCGTACCTTCCCGAAAAAAGATAAAGAAGAAGAGTAAAAGCTCCGCTTTTGTCTATGAACAAGAGCGGAGCTTTTATTAGGCTTATTTACAAATATCTACTTCTAAAGCAGTTACTGGCCACCAGAAGAACCCGTCTTTTTCTAAGAGTTCATCAGCGGCTTTCGGTCCCATTGAACCAGATTCATAATTTGGATAGTAATCGGCTTTCGTTTTTTCCCATACTTCTGAAATATTGTCCACAAAGGCCCAAGAATAGGCGACTTCATCCCAGTGAGTAAAGTTGGTTGCATCACCACGCATACAATCATACAGGAGCTTTTCATACCCTTCAGGAGTGTTCATTGCATGAATACCCGTATTAGCAAAGCTTAGCTTTACCTCTTGGGCATCGAGATGTCCACCAGCTTTTTTAGCATTGAGATGCAGTGTAATACCTTCCTCTGGCTGGATGTGGATGACAAGGAGATTTGGATTGATTAGTTTTTCTGGCTGATAATAAAGATTCATCGGAATGTCTTTAAATTGCACAACAATCTTTGTTGATTTTGTTGTCATTCTTTTACCGGTTCGAATGTAAAAAGGTACACCTGCCCAGCGGAAATTATCAATCATAATCTTCCCGGCCACAAAGGTTTCTGTATTTGACTCCTTGTCTACCATAGGTTCTGCGCGATATTCAGGAACCTGTTGATCCTCGACCATACCAGAACCATATTGTCCCCGGACAAAATATTTATTTATTTTTTCGCCCTCAATCATTCTTAATGAACGAAACACTCTGACTTTCTCGGAACGCACTTCATCGGTCGTTAGCTTAATCGGTGGTTCCATGGCGAGTAGTGCTACCATTTGCATCATATGGTTCTGAACCATATCCCGGAGGGCACCGCTTGTTTCATAATAACGACCTCGTTCTTCAACACCGAGGACTTCGCTAGAGGTAATTTGTATATTGGAAATATAACGATTATTCCATAGCGGCTCAAAAATGGCATTGGCAAAACGAATTACTTCAATATTTCTGACCATTTCTTTTCCTAAATAGTGATCAATTCGGTAAACTTCTTCTTCTGAAAAAGCAGTACGGATTTGTTCATTTAATTCTTTTGCAGATTCTAAGTTATGACCGAATGGTTTTTCTATCACAAGACGTTTGTAGCCTTTTACATCTGTTAATCCATCAGATTTCAAATGTAATGCGATTGGGCCAAAGAATTCGGGTGCCATCGCAAGATAAAAAATTCGATTCCCTTCTAAGTTGTATTTCTCATCAATTTGCTCAGCTAGATTTTTTAAAGCTAAATAGGATTTAGAATCTGCTACATCGTGTGACTGATAGTAAAAATGAGAAGCAAATTCATCAATATTATCCTTTTTCCCGAGTGCGGTTAAAACAGAGTCCTTAACAGAATTTTGAAAATCTTCAGTAGATAAGGGTCTCCTAGCCACACCAATTACCGCAAATTTATCTAGCTTTCCTTTTTGAAATAAGCGGTATAGGGAGGGAAAGAGCTTTCGAATAGCTAAATCTCCAGTTGCACCAAATATCATGATTAATGATGTCATATTTCTAGATTGTTCCACAATAATTACCTCTCCTTATATGTATTCAATTTAGATTTAGCAAAAATCGACCCAAGCATGTATCGAAATCTAATCCTTTAAAAGAGAATACCATGGAAACAGGGTATTTGTGCAAGTGATATGCTATATTATTTATACAATAATCGACAAGGAGTGGTTTTTTTGGACATTCTTTTTTTAGGAACGGGTGCTGGAATACCTGCTAAGCTCCGTAATGTTACGTCCATCGCTTTAAAATTACTGGAGGAACGAGGAGCCATTTGGTTGTTCGATGCCGGTGAAGCGACACAGCACCAAATTTTACATACTTCGATAAAACCTCGCAGAATCGAGAAAGTTTTTATTACGCACCTACATGGCGATCATATCTATGGTCTTCCTGGACTTTTAGCGAGCCGTTCTTTTCAAGGCGGGGAATCAGAAGTGACGGTTTATGGACCAAAAGGTCTGAAAGAATATATTACGATCAGCCTTTCAGTCAGTCAAACCTATCTAAAATATCCACTAAGAGTCATTGAGATTGAAGAAGGAATTATTTTCGAAGATGAACAGTTTATCGTTGAAGCAAAATTACTAGATCACGGCATTCCTTCCTATGGCTATCGGATTATTGAAAAGGACAAGTCCGGGACGTTATTAGCGGATAAGTTGGTCGAAGCAGGAGTACAGCCAGGACCAATATTTCGAAAAATTAAAGAAGGTGAAAGTATTACACTTGAAGATGGAAGAGTGATTGTACCTGAAGAGTTTTTGGGTCCGGACCAAAAAGGGCGGATTGTAACCATTCTAGGGGACACAAGATACTGTGATAATGCAATTTCCTTAGCACAGGATGCAGATCTATTAATTCATGAAGCAACCTTCTCTAAAGGGGAGGAGAACCTTGCCTATGATTATTTTCACTCGACCACCCATCAGGCTGCAGAGGTGGCAAAACGATCTGGAAGTAAGCAACTTTGCTTAACACATATCAGTTCACGCTACGACCGGCAAGCATGGCTGGAGTTAGTCAAGGAAGCACAGGAGATTTTTCCGAATACAGAAATTGCCGAAGACTTTAAGGAAATAAATATCCAGAGTAAATAACGAAAAAAGACGGCCAAAAGCCGTCTTCATTCGTTATTTCCAACCGAGTACATACTGTTTGGGTCCTTCAATGGTTATGCCTAGTTCCTTGGCTGCAGTTCTTGGCCAATAGGGGTCACGTAATAATTCTCGAGCTAAAAAGACTAAATCGGCACGCTCATTTTGAAGGATTTCCTCTGCTTGTATACCAGTTGTAATTAATCCCACTGCTCCTGTAGAAATTTCAGCACCATTTCTAATGGTTTCGGAATAAGGAACTTGATAGCCTGGATACACATTAATCTGTGCTGGTATGACACCTCCAGAGCTTGGATCAATTAAATCTACCCCTTGTTCCTTCATCCATTGGCTGAAAAATACATAATCTAGCGGTGTCAACCCTTCTTCATGATATTCATGTGCAGAAACTCGTACAAACAGCACTCCATCCCAGACGGTTTTGATTCCTTCAATTATTTCGCGAAGGAAGCGGTAGCGATTTTCAGCAGATCCACCATATTCATCGGTTCGTTTATTTGATAGAGGTGAAAGGAACTCATTAATTAAATAGCCATGAGCAGCATGTATTTCAATCACATCAAAACCAGCCTTTGCTGCCCGTTCGGCCCCATTTTTGAAAGCCTCAACTGTTTCCTTAATATCTTCTGTCGTCATTTCTTTTGGAGTTTTCATTTTTTCGTTAAAAGCTATGGCCGAAGGAGCAAGTATATCACCCTCTAGGACTGCCTTTCTACCCGCATGGGCAAGCTGAATACCTGTTTTAGCACCCTGTTCCTTCATCAGGTTAACGAGTTCTGTGAGCCCTTTAATGTGGTCATCGCTCCAAATTCCTAAATCCCTTGGTGAAATCCTGCCTTGTGGAGTTACTGCAGTTGCTTCAACAATAATCAGCCCAACTTGTCCAACTGCCCGGCTTGTATAATGAGTGCGGTGCCAATTCTGAATTTGACCATCTTCGTTATGACTTGAATACATGCACATCGGTGCCATTACAATTCGATTTTTCAGTGTTACATCCTTAATCGTAAAAGGCGAAAACAATTTTGCAGACATAAAATTCCTCCTACTATTATTCATATGTACATACGATCCGTTTTTGGAAATCAAGTTTGGGTCGCTATAGGCTTCCTTGAGTGACCCAAACCTGATTTGGAAAGAGCGTTGGGTCAATGCAGACCATCTGGAGTGACCGAAACCTATTCTGTAAAGAGCGTTGGGTTAATGCAGATCATCTGGAGTGACCGAACCCCATTCTGAAAAGAGTGTTGGGTCACTCAAGACTATCTAGAGTGACCCAACCCATTACTGCATTAACTTTTCGGTCACTACACTATACAGAAGTCAATTATAGTATAGCAAAATGCACTCATTTATTAAAAATAAGTGCATTACTCTTTTTTCCTTAATTCGCTTAACTTGTATAGTGTGCCTCTCCACATGATTCCGCCGCGTTTATAGGTTAGGATGCTGGCACGAATGATGGAGTAGATAAATAATAAAGCAGTAACGGGTAATACGAGAAACATAGAAGGGGAGAATACCGTCATTTTTTTGATGACCATTACGTAATGAATACCACTTAATAAGATAACTCCTAAGCTTAAGAGGGAGACTATTTTATCAGAAGAAAATATCGTGATAAAGGGCAGGACATTGGTAATAAATACACCAAATACCGCAAAGATCACCATGCTCACTCGATAATGTAATCCGGCAAACGTATTCTTTTCCAGTCCGACAAATGCCTCACGTAAACTCCCATACCATTCTACCTCAATTAGTTTAAGTGCCGTGACAATCCTCTGACGATAGCCTGCTTGCTTCATTCTCATTCCAAGCTGTAAGTCGTCATCCGGCCTCATCTTCACCTTCTCATGTGTTCCGAACGCCTCATACGATTCCTTCAAAATAAGGTTAAATGCGCCAATCCCAGTCCCGATTTTTGACTTTGGGTTATTGGCTGCCCAAGGGCGTTTAAAATAGGAAAATCCAAATAAGAAAAAAGCTATAAATGTCTTTAACCAAAATTTCTTGGCACTTAAGTTGGGTGCGGCAGTCAAATGATCTAGCTGGTGGCGTTCAAAATATCTTAATGCCTTTGCAAATGCCTCTTCTTCAAATTTAACGTCCGCATCGGTAAACAGCAGCCATTTTCCAGAAGCTTGCAGGAATCCATGATATAAGGCGTTATTTTTTCCAAGCCATCCTTCTGGTAATTCTTCAATATGGATGATGGAAACTCGTTGATCTTCTTTTTTCAACTCTTCCATCCTAAGACCGGTAGCATCGGTTGATCGATCATTGACGAGAATCCACTCAACATTTCTGTATGTTTGCGCTAACTGACTGAGAATACTTGTTTTAATTTGCTGTTCCTCATTACGCGCGGCTACTATAACGGATAACAGAGGCCCATTCTCTAAGCCTTCTTCAGCTTCTAAAGAGTCTATTTTTCGTAAACCTATTAATCCGTCTGAGAGAAAAACAGTCCAGACTAGGATACCAATAAAAAATAATATCGTTAGCACCTGCGCACACTCCAAAGTCTTTTTAACCTAGTTTATATGAATAGTGCCCAAACATCCAAATTAAGATGTTGGTTCTGACACTTCTAACTGTGAACGTAAGGCAGCTCCCATTTTTTTTGATTGGGTAGTTGCGGCCTTAATACAAGAAATGAACGCCTGCTGGACTTGATGTTCTTCAAGTACCCTAACACCTGCTTCTGTGGTTCCGCCTGGACTTGTTACATCTCTTCGTAACTGCTCCGATGATTTCGTGGAGTTTTTGACCATCTCTGCGGCCCCAATTAATGTTTGCACAATTAGTTCACTCGCCATTTCCTTATCTAGCCCAACTTCTACTGCACTTTTTTCCATGGCTTCAATAAGGTAATAAATATAAGCTGGGCCACTGCCAGATAGACCTGTTACAGCATCTAGTTGTTCCTCCTCAACAAAAGAAGTTAAGCCGACTGTTCCAAATAGCTTTTTCATTAATTCAATTTGATGAGGGGTAACGCGCTCATTTACAGCAACGGCGGTGGCTGATTTACCAACAGCGGCTGATGTATTTGGCATTGCTCGAACAATGGCAATCGGTAATCTCGCTAAAGTTTCAATCGTGCTCATGGACACACCAGCTAATACAGAAACTACCAGCATTTTTTCGGATAAATATTCACGAATAGCTTGAATGGCTGTTGCGGCATCCTTTGGTTTCATCGATAAAATGACGATGTCTGCACCAGAAAACAATTCGTTTAAATCATAGGTGGTGTGGACACCATATGTGTTGCTTAACTCCTTCAGCCTCTGTGCATTTGAATTGTTTGTAACCCAAATATTTTTTCTATCAATTAAACTTTTCTCTAGAATTCCTGAAATAAATGCTTCCGCCATCGAACCGGCACCGATAAATACTAATTTTTTCATGACTATTGCCCCCTAATTTATTAATAAATACAAAAAGACCCTTCATCCAAAAAGGACGAAAGGTCTATCTTCCGTGGTACCACCTTTATTTACCCCAAGCAAAACAAAAGCACTTTAGGGTTCACTCGACTCCGATAACGCCGGATTTACGTTAGGTTTTCCTAAGTGCTCATAAGGTAGGTTCAATGATCAAGAGGGCTGTGAGGTCTTTCAGCCTGAGGACTTCACTCTCTATTGCCATTTTTCATTTACTAGTCTTAGTCATCGCATTTTACAAATTAAATTTTAATAGTGATTATCCGGGATAACCGGGCTGTCTGTCAAGTATAAGTTTCTGAATTTTTAAATTTATTATTTATATTTTTTAAAAATGGCAGGCTGAAACTCCGAGTAGGACAACTTGACTAATTAGCGTCTTTCGGCGAGATTAGTAGTAAGGAGCAGCAACCTGTCCTTTATCAAGCTGATTGAGGTGTTAGTATGGCTAGGGAACAACTTAAAGGAAAAAATATTGTTATTACCGGTGCATCAGGAGGAATAGGTGCGGAAATTGCCAAGCTATGCGGGCAAAGTGGCGCCAATCTTGTCCTAATTGCACGGAGTATAGAAAAGCTGAAGCAGCTGCAAACGGATTTGCGGCAAAAGCATCAAGTAAGGGTCGATGTCTATCAACTAGATGTTTCAGACACGGAAAAAGTAAAAGATGTTTTTAGTGAAATAACCGCGAAAATTGACCATATTGATATTCTTGTAAATAATGCAGGTTTTGGCGTTTTCCGTGAAGCACATGAAGCAACCATGGATGAAATTAAAGGCATGTTTGATGTCAATGTTGTTGGACTGATGGCGTGCACAAGCATGGTGCTCCCGAAAATGCGTGAACGCCGCTTCGGTCATATTATTAATATTGCCTCCCAGGCGGGAAAAATCGCTACACCGAAGTCAAGTGTTTATTCAGCTACCAAGCATGCGGTTCTCGGCTATACCAATTCACTTAGAATGGAACTTAGTGATTATAATGTTCGGGTAACATCTGTGAATCCGGGACCGATTGCAACCAACTTTTTTAACATCGCCGATGAAAAAGGTACGTATGTTAAAAATGTTCAAAAGTTTATGCTGCAGCCGGAGTATGTTGCGCAGAAAGTTGTCGATAGCATGCTTACGAAAACAAGAGAAATCAACCTGCCGCGCTGGATGAATATGGGCAGTGTCGTATATGTGCTTTTTCCAAGACTTTTCGAAACAATTGGAAAAAAGGCATTTAACAAAAAGTAAAACCGCGACAGCGGTTTTACTTTTTGTTATTACCCTGTTAAAAATTCGTATACCGTATCGTTTACAGCCTCGTATAAATCTACAGTTGGCTGATCTGCTTTCATTTGAATAATCCGATCCACAAGTTCCTCTAAATCTCCACTGGTCATTGGCAATAAATCTACTTCGGAATAATATTGTTTAAAGCAATTTTTTATCATTTTTATAATTAACTTTTTCTCCATAACGGACACCTCAATCTCATTATATCGTTTTTTCCTCCGCCCAAATAACAACCTAGCAAAAAATTTCCATTGAATACGAACGCATATTCGCTTAAGATGTGTATATAATATAAAGAACAAACGTTCGTCAAAATAGTGTGTCTAGCTCCGGGCGCCCTCGCTTTTGAATTGGAGGAAAAGTCATGGTTGATTATAGCACGTTACCGCACAATCAAATTTTATGTGTTGACATGAAGAGCTTTTACGCAAGTTGTTCCGCTGTCATGCTTGGTCTTGATCCCTTGACTTGTTATTTAGCTGTGGCAGGTAACAAAGAACGTAATGGAAGTGTTGTGCTTGCCGCTTCACCGTGTTTGAAGAAAGAATTTGGAATTAAAACAGGTTCTAGGCTATTTGAGATTCCAGATGACCCGCGCATTCAAGTGGTCGAGCCAAAAATGGCAACGTATTTACGTATTTCTACGGAAATCACCCGCCTGTTTAATCGTTATGTACCAAAGGAAGCGATTCATACGTATAGCGTTGATGAAAGTTTCATCAAGGTGGATGGAGTACTCCATTTGTGGGGAGATGCCTTTACGGTTGCCGCAAAAATAAAGAAAGATATCGAACGTGAATTTCAGCTTCCATGTGCGGTCGGAATTGGCCCTAATATGTTACTGTCGAAGCTTTGCCTCGATCTTGAAGCAAAGAAGCATGGAATCGCGGAATGGAAGTATGAGGATGTCCAGACAAAGCTTTGGAATGTTTCACCGTTAAGAGAAATGTGGGGGATTGGCAGGCGTGTTGAAAAAACATTAAATGGGATGGGCATTTTCACGGTTGGTCAATTGGCTCGATATGATTTAGAAGCGCTCGAAAAAAAATTCGGAATCATGGGCAATCAACTTTATCATCATGCTTGGGGAGTCGACCTTTCAGACTTGGGAGCGCCTCTTGTTGAGGGACAAATCAGCTTTGGAAAAAGCCAAATTCTTTTAAGAGATTATAAAGAGGAAGAAGAAATTAAGCATGTGATTTTAGAAATGTGTGAAGAAGTAGCCCGAAGAGCGAGATCCCGCCGTAAAGCCGGGAGAACCATTAGCCTTAGCATTGGGTATAGCCAAGATGAACTCGGCGGCGGTTTTCATCGCTCAAGAACTATCAAGCAGCCAACAAATGTAACGATGGACCTGTACCGCGTCTGCCTGGAATTATTCCATGAACATTATACCGGGAAAACAGTAAGGCAAATTGCAATTAGTATCGGAAACATCGTCGATGACCACGAGTTTCAGCTTGATCTTTTTGACATGGGTGCGGTAAAGCGGCGAGAGCTGGGCTATGTGGTTGATTCTGTCCGCAGACGCTTTGGTTCAGGTTCCTTGTTACGGGCTGTTTCCTATACGGCAGCTGGAACCGCAAAGCACCGGGCCACGCTTGTGGGGGGGCATAAAAGATAAGAAATATTTAAGAGAGGGGGAGTCCAATGATTCGCGACCGTGGAAGAATCAAATGGGTTTCGATGATGCTTCCTGAGCATATTAAATTGCTTAGGGATTGGGTAAAAGAAGATCAGTATGAAGTAAAAAAAGAAATAGATGAGCAGCAGCTTGAACTTATGAATGCGACCTTATCTGAAGCAATCGAATTCGACCAATCCGTTACCATTACTCATTATCGAAATCAAAATTATGAACTTGTCATTGGGAAAATCCACTATTGGGACGAAATGACTGGGAGGCTTCATATTGTCGATCACTTTGAAGAAGTACACCGCATTCCGATTGCTGATATTGCAGATATCAGGATAACGGATGTGTAAACATCAAAAGAGCGTCTCCATTTTGGATACGCTCTTTTTGAATTTTTAACGGAAGTCCGCTTTAAATTCGCCAGTAACTTTTTGATGGCCGTTGTTTTCTTCAAATGATTGCTCTTGTTCTAAGTCAAAACGGTTCATAATTGGTAAATCGTTGACTGAGAATAGGTAAGAGTCTTCTGATGCAGAGTGTTCATACCAAGCCCAGTTTGGAACAACGAAGTAATCGCCTTTTTTCCAATCAAAACGGATGCCATTAATGATTGTGTGACCTGAACCTTTGTGTACTTGGTAAACAGTTGAGTGTGTATGGCGTAATGCCTTTGTTTTAAAACCATGCGGCAAATGCTGCATTCTTGTGCCAAGCGTTGGGTTAGCGGGTTTACCTGTGGATGGGTTAATGTACTCTACAGCAAATCCATGGTGTGGGTCTGGATCGAATTCCATCAAGCCTTTAATTCCTTCTACTGTGCGATCCCATTTGTAATTTGCAAGGGGAGCAACTGTATATTTATCATCACCAACAGGACGAACCATCCCGCCGCGATAACGTCTCTCTGAAAAATTATCTGGAATATCTGGCTGCTGTAAACCATCTTCATAAGGTTCAAAGAACGTACCACCGATTGCGTAAATAGTAGGAATATCTAAGGCATCCATCCAATACATAGGCTCAGTCCCTAAATGTGCGTGCCCATGCCATAAATTTTTAGGAGTAATTAAAAAGTCACCTTCCTCCATAAAAATACGCTCACCCTGCACAATCGTATATGCGCCTGAACCTTCAGAAATGAAGCGCAATGCACTTTGTGAGTGACGGTGAGATGGCGCTTTTTCACCAGGCAATAACATTTGAACCGCTGCATAAATCGTTTGAGTAGTGGATCCCCATCCCCAAGGTTCACGATACGTTAAACCAGGATTTTGAAAATAAATAGCACGACGTTCCCCGCCACGATCAGGAGTGAAGATTTGTGCTGCTTCAGCCATTTTCTTTTTGATTAATTCATCGCTCCAAAGATAAGCTTGTGCTTGAGGCTTTGGCGTTTTGTGCATAATTGTAGGAATAGCTTCCCATAGAGGTCCTAAGTTGTATTGTTGAATATCTCTTGTGTAATCGGTTACAATCGAACTTTTCATAAACTCTTGAACTTCTGGATTTACTTCAGCCATTTCACATTCTCCTTTATTATTCAAATTAATAGAGAAAAGGGGAGCAGCCCATGCTGCTTGACCCCTTGCAAATCTAATTAAACACTGGCTAGGACTTCTGTTGCCTTTACTTTATTTTCAAGGGCGCCAATTTGGTCGATTTCAATACGAACAACATCTCCATCTTTTAAAAATTGCGGAGGATTCATCGCAACTCCAACCCCTCCAGGAGTCCCTGTTAATACAACATCTCCTGGCTCTAACGTCATTAAATTTGATAAGAAAGCTACTAATTTTTGGACGGAGAATACTAGATTGGCAGTATTCGTTTTTTGACGTACTTCACCATTTACTTTAAGAACAACATCTAAGCCAGATGGATTTTGTAATTCATCGGATGTTACTAAATATGGTCCCATTGGTGCACTGCCATCTACGGTTTTTCCTTGTAACCATTGAAGTGTGCGTCGTTGGATATCACGATAAGTTACATCATTTGTAATGGTGTAACCTGCAACATAGTCTAATGCATCTTCTTCGGCAACATTGCGCGCTTGTTTGCCAACAACAAAGGTAAATTCTGCCTCATAGTCAAGTTGTTCAGAAATCGGATAGTGTGGAATATCGTCCTCAGGCCCCAAGATTGTATTGGCAAATTTAGCGAAAATAACTGGGTGTGATGGGAGTTCTCGACCCATTTCTAAAATGTGTTCGCGGTAGTTGTGACCAACACAAATAATTTTGCCTGGCTTTTGAACAGGTGCTCCTACTTTAACTTCTTCGCGATTGTAAATTACTTTTTTATCAAAACTTTCAGGATTAGCAAGAATGAAATCGATTGCATTTTGTGCAAGAATCAGCGATTCTTTACCACCTTGGTATAACTCGTCTGTATTTTCTGGCACATATGCTTTTGCGATTGCTTCGAATCTGTATTTTCCTTCTGCTTTTAATTGGGCTTGGTAGGCATAGTTTAAGTCGATTACCTGGTTGTCAACGATTGCCCCTGCACGTGTATGCCCAGCGACCGTATAATTAATAAGTTTCATGATTGTCCTCCTCATACTCACTATTTGTGAAACTAGTTCACTATTTATAAAAAATATTAATGGGTTTTAACAAAATTGTCAATATTATTTGTTTTCAGAAATCTATTTCTTGAAACCGAAATATTCCGAAATTTCTTTTGCGACATTGAGAACATATTGTCCAATGTGATGGTCGGCAGTTTTTGGTACTGTCTCAGTAATACCAACGATGGTAATGGCACCGAGCAGTTCATTATTGAAATTTAATATCGGGACACTAAAAGATGAGACATGATTAATTAGCGGTTCCGTTTTCGATGCAAAAAACAATGCTCTTGTTTTTTCTATTTCCCCTTGAAATTGCTTTATTTTACTTTTAGTGAGCTTCGATAATTCTGCTTCTTTCCATTCCTTCGTAATGACATCTTTTTCAAAGGCAGAAAAAACGACTCCAGTAGAAGAAGAGAGCGGCAAGTGTGTCCCCATTTGTGCACCGATATTTATTCCATAATCTGCACTTAAAATAAATGAAATTAATGGTCCCTTTATAGAAGGAACAGCTAGTAAAACTGTTAGATTCGTGTTCTCAGTAATCTTTTTGAAATAAGGAATAACCACTTCAATTAAAGAAGATTGGCCTAAAGCAACATTTCCTAACTGAACTAATTTGTGTCCAAGTGTATAGGTGTTTGTATGAGGATTTCGAGAGATTAATCCAAATTGGCATAGTGTTGCCAAATATTTATATAAATTGCCTTTTGTCATAGAGGTTCGGTTTTGAATATCAGTAAATTTTAGAGGCACTTTATCCATTGCTAAGATTTCTAATATGTTTAACCCAATTTGTAAGGACTGTATACCGGCGGCTTTCGTTTCAGTTGTCATCATGATCCCCCTTTATTAATTTGATTTTGGACATTGTGCAGAAATGTTGGTTAAAAGAAATTTCAGAATTTAAAAATTTTTTTATTGACGAAATGATGAAAAATGATTTAAAGTTTACTTATCAGGAACATTGTTCTCTATTTGTAGAAAATAATAACCTAATTAGGAGGGATTTTCAATGACTAATATAAGCGATATTATTGTAGTAGGTGGAGGAATCGGTGGTTTAGCAGCAGCTCTATCAATCCAGGAAACTGGTAAATCGGTGGCGATTTTTGAGCAAGCACCTGAATTTGGAGAAGTAGGTGCCGGTATTCAGTTGGCACCTAATGCATTAGAAGTTTTAGACCGTCTAGGAGTAAAGGAAGAAATATTAAAATATGCGGTATTACCAAAACGTCTCGTTCTAAAAGATGTTTATACCGCAAAAGAATTAGCAACGCTTGATTTAGGGGAAGGTTTCCAAAAAGAATTCGGCCAGCCATATATCGTATTGCATCGATCTGATTTACACAGAGTTCTTTATGAAGCATGTCAAAAAAGCAGCAATATCAAATTCTTTACAAATCAAACGATTCAAACAGCAGAACAAAATGGAGATACGGTAACCATTGTCAACCAAAATGGTGAAACGTTTAGTACAGAAGCAGTTATTGGTGCAGATGGAGTAAAATCAAACATGCGTAAGCAACTGATTGATGACAAACCAGTAAACTCTGCCTATGTAGCCTATCGTGGAACGATTCCAATCGAAGAAGTGTCTACTAACGCAAACTTAGACCTAGATGATGTCATCATGTGGATTGGACCAAACCTGCATATGGTACAATATCCGGTTCGTCGTGGAGAGCTTTATAACCAAGTAGTAGTATTTAAATCCTATGATGCTACTGTTGAAGACTGGGGAACTCCAGAAGAAATGGCACGTCGTTTTGAAAATTGTCATCCAAAAGTTGAAAACGCTTTAACTTACATTAACCGTCAATTCCGTTGGCAAATGTATGACCGTGAACCAATCGACAACTGGACAACAGGCAAAATTACGCTATTGGGAGACTCAGGTCATGCAATGCTTCAATATTTAGCTCAAGGCGGCGTTCAAGCACTTGAAGATGCGTTTGTATTAGGTGAGAAATTAAAAGAACATAATTCATACGAAGAAGCATTTAACGCATATCAAGAAATTCGTATTCCACGTTCTGCAGTGGTACAAGGTTCAGCACGCAGATGGGGTGAAATTATTCACGCGGAGGATCCAACTGCACTTGCACTTCGTAACTTTATTTTTGAAAATCACAAACCAACGGATTATAAGGTTGTCGATTTCCTATATGGCTATTTCAAGAAAAATTACCAGCGTGTAAATTGCTAATTTACAACTTTTCGCAAAAATAAATGCGTTAGAGTTAACTCTAGCGCATTTTAAAATTTATATATTACGTGAATTGGAGGAGGACCTATTTTATGGCAACAGCAGTACTGAATGAAAAAGTGGAAACTTTTAAAAAGAGCATAGAAGATATTGCAGCGGTATTGAAAAATACGGAAGAGACGGCGCTTTTCATTAAACCTTCGGAAAATGAATGGTCAGCGATGCAAATTGTATCTCATATTTTAGAGGCAGTTGAATTTTGGGTTGCAGATTTGGAAGCACTGCTAGTTGTTCCCGGTGCAAAATGGGGACGCAATCATGAACATGTACGTCGGTTAGTTGCAGTAGATGAAAACGTGGTATCTCGTATTAAGAAAGATGATGCCATAACTGCGCTACAAAACTTGGTCCCAAAGGTGGAGGCAGCACTTGTAAAAGTGAACGCAGAGGATTTAGTAAAGACAGCTCCAAGCTATAATCCTAACTTTGACGGAAAACCGTTATCCTTTTTAGTCGACCATTTAATCGTTAAGCACGTAACTGGACATTACGGGCAAATTGTACGCCATTTAGAAAAAGTTAGATAAGTTAAAAAAAGCAAAAACAGACTGACCCTTGACTTGGGCAGTCTGTTTTGATGAAACGCAGATAAATGAAATATCTATATCCCAAATTAAGCAGTCTCAACGTATTTGGTCAAAAATTTATCGATAACTCTCCGATAATCTTCGGGATTTTCATTAAATGACTGAGCATGGCGACCATTTGCAGCGAGATAAAGCATTTTTGGACCTTGTTTTTTCTCATATAATTCCTTTGTCATCGTTGGGAGAATAAAATCATCGTTTTCGCTGTGAATAAAAAGAATAGGATGTTTAATATTTTCAATAACTGAGATGGGTGAGACGTGACGAATCGAATATTTTTCACGAAAGCGTAAAATAAAATCAGCAATTGGAATTAATAATGTCGATACATTTTTGAATTCTTTTTTTAGTTGATAAGATACTTGCTCTTTCAAATCAGAGAACGGACAGTCCGCTATATAAAAATCTGCGCCATCCTCAAGCATTCCAGCGTACAAAAGCATCGTAGCTGCCCCCATGGATTCTCCGTGGATACCAAGCGTAAGAGTGGGCCCCTTCTCTTTTTTTAACCAATCTATAACCGCCTTTAAATCGAATTTTTCATAATGGCCAAAGCTGGTTGTTTTACCCCCTGATTCACCATGGCGTCGATGATCGTAAATGACGGCATTAAATCCGCGTTCCAAGAATAGATTCATATATTTTATTGAATTAATTTTTGTTTCTGTCACACCATGAGAAATAATCACATAGCGATTGGACTCGTGTGGTTCTACCAGCAGCGCTTTAATGGGATAGCCAAAAGGGGAATCAATGATAACTTCTCGCTTTGGAAGTGATTCGAAATGCTCGGGGTTAAATCTTCCCGCTTCCTTTTCCCGCTGTACTATAAATTGTTCATCCTTCTTTTTCATATACATAAGCCGATTTGTAAAATAAAAACCTAAAGAAAATGTAAACAGAAATGAAAATAAAAGAACTCGCAGTGCCTTTCTCACAAGTACAGTACACCTCCCAAAGGTTTTTCAGTAGTAATAATTTGGTAATTAACGTTGGCTTTTATTTTACCATAGGAAAAGCCGCTAACTCCATTTAGCGGCTTAATGAAAAATATAATTATTGCTCTGAATTCTGTCTCTTGGTAGGATGAAGTGCTTTTTCTAATTCTTCAGCCGCAATCATCCGTTTTCCTCCACCAGCTGATTCTGCGTAATCCTTACCCCTTTGGCTATTGCCTTTATCTCGTTTTTGACTCATCATCTTCAGACTCCCTTCAAGTGGTTTCACTTAATAAGGTGCTTATATGAATGACTGATTATTCATTAAGTCAAACTATACTGTTTGAGAGTGAAGTTTAAAATAGCCGCTTTCAATCTTTCTTGAAAGGTGAGGACGGACAATTTCAATTGCATCAACAAGTTTATTAAGGTCTACTCCTGTGGAAATTCCCATTCGCTCAAGCATATAAACAACGTCTTCTGTTGCAGCGTTTCCTGCTGCCCCAGGGGCAAATGGACAGCCTCCTAGCCCGCCCGCAGAGGTATCAAACCGGTCAATACCTGCTTGAAGCGATGCTAAGATATTGGCCAATGCAAGCTTTCGGGTATCATGGAAATGAGCGGTAAGCAGGGTGTTAGGAAATGATCCTTTCAATTTTGTAAACAAGGAATAAGCTTCATGTGGGGCGGCCATCCCAATTGTATCCGCAACACTGAGTTCATCGACCCCAGCCTCAACAAATTCACCGCAAAGCCTGATAGTATCAACCTCGTTTATTTTCCCCTCATAAGGACAATAAAATGCTGTCGATATACAAGCGCGGACAAAGTAGTTCTTGTCTTTTAATTCGGCGATCAGCGGCTTCAACTCGGCCATACTAGCAGCAGTTGTTTTATTAATATTTTTTTGATTGAAGGTGTTACTAACTCCAACAAAAAAGGCTACCGCTTTACATTCAGACATGTAAACACGATCAATCCCTTTCCGATTAGGTGCCAAGACAATGTTCCGAGCATTCACATCAAGACAATCGGCAACAATTTCAGCTGCGTCCCCCATTTGCGGAACCCATTTTGGAGAAACGAACGAAGTTAACTCCATCTCCTGAAGACCTGCATTTTTAAGTGCGATAATAAACTTCTTTTTTATCTCAGTATTAACAAATAACTTTTCATTTTGCAATCCATCACGCGGCCCAACCTCAATAATTCTTACGTTATTAGGTAAATTAAACATCATTTTCCCCCTTGTACCTTCATACTTTCATTGTAGAGGTGTTGAAATCTAAAAATCAAGAATAATAGAAATTTTGACAAAATAAGAGGATTTTAGAGTTGTAAATCGAAATAGTAAAGGTAAAAGTGTTAAAAAGGAGTGGGAAGATTGAACCAAACAGAAGTAGTGATTGTTAGTGCGGTACGTACTGCACTAGGGAATTTTAACGGAAGTTTAAAAAATGTATCCGCACCTGACCTAGGAGCGACCGCTATCAAAGGAGCACTTGAAAAAGCTGGTTTGAAACCAGAGCAAGTAGATGAAGTTATTTTAGGGAATGTTCTGCAAGCAGGACTCGGTCAAAACCCTGCTAGACAGGCTGCTATTTCTGCAGGTATTCCTGAAAGCGTTTCCTCGATGACGATTAATAAAGTCTGTGGCTCGGGTTTAAAAGCTGTTCACCTAGCAACACAGGCAATTTTAGCAGGCGATGCTGAAATTGTTGTTGCTGGAGGAATGGAAAATATGAGCCAAGCTCCTTATCTATTAAAAAATGCCCGTGATGGTTTTAAAATGGGAGATCAAAAATTAGTAGATACTTTGACTAGCGATGGATTGAAATGTGTTTTTAACCACTATCATATGGGAATGACGGCTGAAAATTTAGCAGATAAATATTCCATTACGAGAGAAGAACAGGATCAGTTTTCAGCATGGAGCCAAGAGAAGGCTGCAAAGGCGATTGAAGCAGGAAAGTTTAAAGACGAGATTGTTCCTGTTATTATCCCACAGCGTAAAGGGGATCCAATTGTATTCGATTGTGATGAATATCCGAAAAAGGGCACAACAGCAGAAAAACTTGCAGGATTACGTCCTGCCTTTAAAAAAGATGGTAGTGTAACTGCTGGGAATGCATCAGGCATTAATGATGGTGCTGCAGTTGTAGTCGTGATGAGCAGGAAAAAAGCAGACGAATTAGGTGTGAAACCATTAGTCACGATTAAAGGAAATGCCAGCGCTGGTGTGGATCCAAGCATTATGGGAATCGGACCGGTTCCAGCAGTAAGAAAAGTTCTAGAAAAAACGTCTATTTCTATAGAAGAGCTTGAGTTAATTGAAGCGAATGAAGCATTTGCTGCCCAATCATTGGCTGTTGACCGCGAACTTCATTTTAATAAAGAAATATTAAATGTAAATGGCGGGGCGATTGCACTTGGTCACCCAATTGGTGCAAGCGGAGCAAGAATTCTCGTCACATTGATTCATGAAATGAAAAGACGGAATGCGCGCGTAGGGTTGGCAACACTTTGTATTGGCGGCGGTCAAGGGGTTGCTACAGTAGTTGAACTTGAGTAGGCCTAAAAATGAGGGGAGAACGAATACGATGAAAAAAATCACTACATCCTTCCAGGAAGCAGTCGCTGATATTCAAGATGGTGCGACGTTGATGGTCGGCGGTTTTGGCTTGTGCGGAATTCCTGAAAATCTAATCTTAGCATTGGTAGAAAAAGGGGTTAAGGATTTAACCGTCATTTCTAATAACTGTGGAATCGATGATTGGGGCCTTGGACCACTTTTGAAAAATAGACAGATTAAAAAAATGATAGGGTCCTATGTGGGAGAAAATAAAGAGTTTGAAAGACAGGTATTAGCGGGTGAGCTCGAAGTAGAATTGACTCCACAAGGAACGTTAGCGGAAAAAATAAGGGCAGGCGGTGCAGGCATTCCGGCCTTCTATACTCCTGCAGGGGTAGGAACACCAATTGCCGAGGGCAAGGAAACAAAGGTCTTTAAAGGTAGAGAGTATCTATTAGAGGAAGCATTGACAGCTGACTTTAGTCTTGTTAGGGCATGGAAGGGTGACAAGATGGGAAATCTCGTCTACCACAAAACGGCACGAAATTTTAATCCGATGATTGCTGCTGCTGGTAAAGTAACGATTGCTGAAGTGGAGACACTCTGTGAAATTGGTGAACTTGATCCTAATTTTATCCACACTCCGAGCGTATATGTTCAGATGGTTATAGAAGGAAAGCAGGAAAAACGGATCGAGAGAATGACAGTTAGAAAATAGATTGCTGGAAGGAGAGAGTGCCAATGGTCTCTGTTAGAGAGAGAATTGCGATAAGGGCAGAGAAAGAAATTGAGGACGGTTTTTATGTGAACTTAGGAATCGGTATGCCGACGCTTGTTGCAAATTATATATCGGATAATAAGCAGGTGGTTCTTCAATCAGAAAATGGACTGCTGGGAATTGGTCCATATCCAACGGAGGAAGAAGTTGATCCTGATTTAATCAATGCCGGAAAAGAAACGGTTACAGCCATTAGTGGTGCAGCCTATTTTGATAGTGCAGAATCCTTTGCGATGATTCGTGGCGGACATATAGATGTAGCCATCCTTGGAGGCATGGAGGTTTCGGAAACAGGAGACCTTGCAAACTGGATGATTCCGGGTAAGATGATTAAGGGCATGGGTGGTGCCATGGATCTCGTCCATGGAGCACAGAAAATTATTGTCATCATGGAGCATGTCAATAAGCGCGGCGAATCAAAAATACTAAAACAATGTTCACTGCCGTTAACAGGGAAAGGGGTCGTTCATCGAATTATCACCGAGCGGGCGGTAATGGATGTAACGGATTCAGGGTTAAAGTTAGTTGAAGTGGCCTCAGGATTTACAATCGAGGATGTAGTTAATTCAACAGATGCTTCCTTGACAGTGGATGAGAATGTCGTAGTGGAAGCTTATTAATAAGTAAGGCAGGCTGACGAGCAAACCAGCCTGCTTTTTCATTTAAAAATTGCTATAATACATTTGAAATGATGTTTATGGGGGAGTTTCGTGAAAAAGAAATCGAAACAAAAAAATCAATCTAAACCAAAAAAAGAAGAAGCCGCGGTTACGCTGAAAGATATGATTAACCCGGAATTAATCAAGCAGTTAAAAGAACAGCAAGACCAACTAAAGGCCGCACAAGAGCGTAAAAAAGAAGAAGAAGAGCAGCAAAAACGTGAAGAGCGTCGCTTAAAGGAAAAGAATAAGTCGTTTGAGGATCTGCTAAATGAGAGCGGGATGAACTGGAAGGAATTTAAATAGAGAGCCAAATGGCTCTCTATTTTTAACGATGTTCTTTATAATACGTTGTCTTAGAAATTGTTTTTATCAGCGCTATTTCATCTTCAGTTAAAGACGGGCTATTAATAGCACGGGCATTGGCTCTTACTTGTTCTGGACTGCTAGCTCCAGCAATAACAGAAGCAACAGCAGGATGAGTCAAATTGTATTGAAGTGCTACTTCGGTAAATGAGCGGTCACCCGCCAACTTGTCCTTTAGCACAGGTAATACAGTAAGAAGATCTTCCTGACTATAGTCTTGGTATCCTTTCTGTGACACCTTTTCGAGCATTTTATCACTTAGAAGTCCCTTTGCAAGAGGACCACGGGTGACTACACTAATTCCATGCTCATGAAGCAATGGCAAGGCTTCTTCTTCTGGTCTGCGATCTAATATACTATATTGCATCATAACCGAAACAATATGTGACTTCTTTATATACTCACGAATGACATTGGGACGAATCGATGAAATTCCATAATAGCGAATATAGCCTTCAGACTTCAATTCTTCAAATGCTTCTATTGTTTCCTCAATCTGATCTTCAATTGTCCCGCCATGAAGTTGATAAAGGTCAATATAGTCTGTATCTAGTCGTTTCAGACTTTGCTTTACTGCTTCTTTTATATACGATTTGGAGGGATCCCATGACCAGCCTTTTTTATCCTGATTCCAACGATTTCCAACCTTAGACGCAAGAATGACGTTCTCACGTACCTGTTTTAAAGCAGACCCGACGATTTTTTCATTTTCACCAAAATCATATAAGTCTGCTGTATCAAAATAATTGATTCCCTCATCTAATGCGGTTTCAATAATCTCTCTAGCTGCTTTTTCATCTGTGCCAATCGACATACAGCCTAGGCCTAACTCTGTTACCCATAAATCTGACTTTCCCAGTTTTCTTTTTTTCAAAAATATCACCCCGTCCTTTTCTATAATTTTACGTAAGTCCGGGGAAGACTACAAATTATGCGATTATTTTGGTGCGACTTTTTCTACCCACTCGGCAACGGTAGGATACTCTTTATTGTATTCCTTTAGCTTCTGTACGATTTCCCAGCCCTTACCAACTAGAATAATTCCTTTCTCATGCACATATACCTTCATCCCATACCCCTCCAAATAATGTATGGTAAAATGTATGAGCAGCACATACCGAATTAGAACAGGAGTTGACATAGATGAGTACTCTTAATGAAAAGACATTACATAGCGAGGAAATTTTTTCAGGAAAGATCATTAGTCTTCATCTTCAGGATGTAGAACTACCAAATGGAAAACAGTCAAAAAGAGAGATTATTAAACATCCAGGTGCAGTCGCTATTTTGGCCGTCACTGATGACCAGAAAATTGTTATGGTTGAGCAATTTCGGAAAGCGCTTGAACGGACAATCGTTGAAATTCCTGCAGGAAAGTTGGAAAAAGGCGAGGAGCCTGTTCTATGTGCCCGACGTGAGTTAGAGGAAGAGACAGGATATGAATGTGAAAGTCTGGAACTGCTTGTCTCGTTCTATACATCACCTGGATTTGCAGATGAGATTGTTCATCTATATGTTGCCAAAGGACTTACAAAGAAGGAAAATGCAGCAACACTTGATGAAGATGAGTTTGTGAATATTGAGGAACTTACACTTGATGAAGCGATTCAATATATAAAGGAACAAAAAATTTATGATGCTAAAACCGCCTATGCTGTGCAATACTTACAACTACAAGAGGCATTAGCAAAAAAATGAAACGCTATTATGTAGATTTACATATTCATATCGGAAGAACCTGGACTGGTAAGCCTGTGAAAATAACTGGCGCTAAATCATTAACATTTACCAATATCATTGAACATGCTCGGCACGAAAAAGGGCTGAATATGGTTGGGATTATTGATAGCCACTCACCAGAAGTAATTCTAGAAATGGAAAGTCTAGTTTCGAGTGGAGACATTGTTGAACATCCAGATGGAGGTTTAGCATTCGGTGATTTGACCGTTATTCCTGGTTCAGAGTTAGAAATCTATGATGAACAATGCAATGGACCCATACATGTTCTTTGTTATTTTCCGACAATCTTAATCATGAAAGAGTTCTCGAATTGGCTGTCTAATCATTTAAAAAATGTCCAATTAAGTTCCCAGCGGATTTATGTATCAGGTCTGGAATTGCAAAGAAAAGTAAAAGAAATTGGCGGGATATTTATTCCAGCACATGTGTTTACACCTTTTAAAAGCCTTTACGGCAAGGGTGTCAATAAATCTTTAACAGAGGTATTTGATCCCATCCTAATCGATGGGATTGAGCTTGGTCTGAGTTCGAATACAATGATGGCAGATCAAATAAGTGAGTTACACAACTATACATTTGTGACCAATTCCGATGCGCATTCTTTAGCGAAAATTGCTCGTGAATATCAGGTAATATCGATGAACGAACCGTCATTTAAAGAATTAGGAATGGCGTTGAGGAGGGAAGAGGGAAGGCAAATTATCGCGAACTACGGGTTAGATCCGCTCCTTGGTAAATATCACAAAACCGTCTGTGCAAAATGCTTGCACCCAGCCCATGAGGAAGATCAAATTTGTACACAGTGTGGGAAAAATCAGATAGTTAAAGGAGTAGCCGACCGAATTCTTGAATTAAAGACTGCAGATCATAGTCCCGAAGGACGTCCCCCCTATGTCCATCAAGTACCGTTAGATTTTATTCCTGGATTGGGACCAAAATTACTTGAAAAACTCGTCAATCATTTTGGATCTGAAATGGCAATATTGCATGAAGTTCCATACCAGGCACTAACCGAAGTGGTTCCACCAAAGATTGCTGACCTCATCATGAAAGCAAGAGAGGGAAAAGTGACTTTAACAGCAGGCGGCGGAGGAAAATACGGAAAAATTGCAGACTAATTTAATAGTTCTATTGAAAACCTGGCAGAATCGCAGTATCTGTCAGGTTTTTTGCCTAAATTTAACTGAAAAACTAATATATCAGCGTTAATCGATTTATATCAGCGAAGCCCGCATTTACCTCACTCCCCCTCTTTTAAAAATGAAAATCTATTATTTTATCGTCATAGAAATACTAGAAAGGCATAAAATGTAATAACTTGATTAGGAGAAATAGGAGGGACTGCAGATGAAGAAACGATTGTACCCGAACGATGCCGCTAGTTATTTCCGTGAGCATTCCTCAATTTTTTTATTTATTGTTATATTATTTTTAATGGGCGTGATCTTTGGAGCTATTGTAGTTAATAGCATGAGTATCACACAAAAGGAAGATTTATTTTATTATTTATCACAATTCTTTGGGCAAATTCAAAATGGAAAAGTGGCAGAAAACCATGATTTATTTACCCAAAGCTTTCTTCATAACAGCAAGTTCATTGGGCTGATTTGGATATTAGGAATTTCGATTATTGGGCTGCCTGTCATCCTCATTCTATTATTTATTAAAGGTTTGGTGGTAGGCTTTACGGTGGGTTTCCTAGTAAGTCAATTAGGCATAAAAGGATTTTTTCTCGCATTTGTGTCCATTCTGCCACAAAATGTGATTATCATTCCCGTTTTCATTTTAATGGCTGCTTTATCGGTAATATTCTCATTGAGAATGATAAAAAAACAATTTTTTAAGTCCTATGGTCAACCAATTTTGCCATTCTTTAAGAACTATATTCTCACCTTCATAATTGCGGTAGTACTCATTTCTGCTGCATCAGGAGTCGAGGCTTACGTATCACCATGGCTGATGAAAACCATGATGGGATCACTAAATTTATAACAATTATTAAATAATATCGATTATAAAAACTTATTTATAATAATTTTATTTTGACTCCTCTTTCTCATCTGTTATAATGAGAATAGCAGCGGCGAGGGAGGGACTTCGTGATGGAAACAAGAATTGAGAGAATTAAAAAGCATTTGCATTCATCGAGCTATAAGCTAACACCTCAACGTGAAGCAACCGTTCGGGTATTGTTAGAGCATGAAGAGGATCATTTAAGTGCAGAAGATGTATACCTCCTCGTTAAGGAAAAGTCGCCTGAAATAGGATTGGCAACTGTATATCGAACACTTGAATTACTTACTGAATTGAAGATTGTTGATAAAATTAACTTTGGTGATGGAGTTTCTCGTTATGACCTTCGCCAAGAAGGGGCAGCCCATTTTCATCATCACCTTGTTTGTATTGAATGCGGAGCAGTGGATGAAATTCAAGAAGATCTTCTTGAAGATGTGGAGGCTGTTGTTGAACGAAGATGGAACTTTAAAATAAAAGACCATCGCCTTACATTTCATGGCATTTGCTATCGCTGTCAGGATAAAGAAAAAACAGAAGAAAAAGTTGATTAATGCTAAGTCCTTTTAAATAAAAGGGCTTTTTTCTTTATAGAACCTAAACAGTAGGTATAAAAGTTGGACAAATTGGCATATCTTTTACTAGGCTAACTGTTTGGGGGAAGGTATATGCTCTCTTTTATTAAAATCGTACTACAAACCTTAAAGGTTTTTGTCATATTCACTGGATGCACGATACTCTTTTATTATGGTATTATGTGGGTAAATGAGGAGTATCAAAATTATCATCGCTACGATTCACCAGAAGGTTCGGCTTTAAAGGTTTCTACCATTAATAAGGAAGACAATCCTTACTGGTTGGATCGGTTGATTTTGTTTTACTTAAATGGGGAGTAGTATTGAATGGATAATCATTTGAAAAATTTTATGCAGTTTTTACTCGTTGAAAAGAATATGGCAAAGAATACGCTGCTATCGTATGAACGAGATTTGAAAAACTATCTTCGCTACCTAAAAAACGTTGAGAGAATTGAGACTTTAGATCACGCTCAGCGAGTTCACATTATCCAATTCCTGACCTTTTTAAAGGAGCAAGGCAAATCTGCTAAAACTCTCGCAAGGCATGTTGCTTCTATTCGTGCTTTCCATCAATTTCTTTTACGAGATCAGGCAACGAAACAGGACCCTTCTGTCCTAATCGATACGCCTAAATCAGAAAGAACAATACCTAAAGTGTTAAGCTTGGAGGAAGTAGAAAAGCTTCTAGAGGCTCCTAATGGCCAAGGGCATTTTGTTTTAAGAGACAAGGCTATGCTAGAAATTCTTTATGGCACGGGTATTCGTGTCAGTGAGCTTATTCAAATCGATGTAGATCATGTTAATGTAATGTTGGGCTTTGTTACCGTCACCGGTAAAAGTGATAAAGAGCGAATTATTCCCATTGGGGGACCAGCCGCAGAAGCACTAAAACGTTACCTGGAGCATGGAAGACCATATTTTCTACAGGAAAATCACTCTGACTATGCATTATTCTTAAACCACCAAGGAAGGCGGTTAACAAGACAAGGGTTTTGGAAAATCTTAAAAAAACTGGCTAAAGAAGCTGGTATTCAGAGCGAATTAACTCCGCATACCCTTCGGCATTCCTTTGCAACACATCTTATCGAAAATGGCGCCGATTTAAAAGCAGTCCAAGAAATGATGGGACATGCTGATATTTCTACCACACAAATTTATACTCAAATAACGAAGACAAGATTAAAAGATGTTTATAGTAAATTCCATCCTAGAGCTTAATAGTATACTAGTTACATAAAAAGTTTAAAAAATGTCGAAAAGCTGCCAAATTTAATGGCAGCTTTTTCTTGTAATTTTACTAGAGTTTAGTAAAATAAAGAGGTCAGACTTCTGACGTTGGATTTTTTAAAGTATAAATAATCCTTTCTGATAAGGGCATTCTATTGTTATTAATTAACAAAGTAAATTATTTTTATTTATAGAAAAAGGAGGCAGACTAGAATGGCTATAAATACATATAAACGTATATTTCTGATCGTAATGGACTCTGTAGGAATTGGGGAATCTCCGGATGCAGACCAATTTGGTGATAAGGGTGCAGATACGCTGGGACATATTGCTGAAAAAATGAATGGACTCAACATGCCAAACATGGGGAAATTAGGCTTGAGTAATATCCGTGAGATTAAAGGAATAGAAAAAGTAGCAAAACCATTAGCATACTATACAAAAATGATGGAAGCTTCGAACGGTAAAGACACTATGACAGGCCATTGGGAGATTATGGGGTTGAATATTCAAACACCTTTTCGGGTATTTCCCGATGGATTTCCAGATGAGTTGCTTTCAGAATTAGAGGAACGCACAGGTCGAAAGATTATTGGCAATAAACCCGCTAGTGGAACGGAAATTCTTGATGAACTAGGGGAAGAGCATATGAAAACAGGAGCATTGATTGTTTATACTTCTGCGGATTCTGTACTTCAAATAGCAGCTCATGAAGAAATCATTCCAATTGAAGAGCAATATAAAATTTGTAAAATTGCCCGTGAATTAACCCTAGATGAAAAGTATATGGTGGGTCGTGTTATTGCCCGACCATTCTTAGGTGAACCAGGTAATTTTAAAAGAACTGCTAACCGTCATGACTATGCATTAAAACCATTTGACAGAACGGTTATGAGTGAGATGAAAGACGCTGCTTTAGATGTAATTGCAATTGGAAAAATTTCTGATATCTATGATGGAGAAGGTGTAACCCAGTCACTTAGAACCATTTCCAATATGGATGGTATGGATAAACTAGTGCAGACACTTGATATGGACTTTACGGGAATGAGTTTCTTGAATTTAGTAGATTTTGATGCTTTATTTGGACATCGACGTGATCCAGAAGGCTATGGAAATGCACTTGAAGAATATGATGCACGCTTACCGGAAGTTTTTGCCAAGATGAAAGATGATGATTTATTGATCATTACGGCAGACCATGGTAATGATCCAGTAGCACCTGGAACGGACCACACACGTGAATATGTCCCATTGATCGTCTATTCTAAGCAAATGACAGAAGGTAAAGAACTTCCTATTCGCGAAACATTTGCTGACATTGGGGCAACGGTAGCAGATAACTTTAAAGTGAAGATGCCTAATTTCGGAAAAAGCTTCTTACAAGAACTGAATTAAGGGGGAATGAAAATGAATATCGAAAACATTCAAAATGCTGCAGGATTTTTAAAAGAAAAGTACACAAATACACCAAAAGTTGGCCTAATCTTAGGTTCCGGTCTAGGGGTTTTAGCAGATGAAATTGAGAATCCCGTGAAAATACCTTATAACGAAATCCCTGATTTCCCTATTTCGACAGTTGAAGGGCATGCGGGACAGCTTGTTTTTGGCCTGCTAAATGGTGTTGAAGTTGTTGCAATGCAAGGACGTTTCCATTTCTATGAAGGCTATGGGATGGATAAAGTAACCTTCCCAGTCCGTGTTATGAAAGAACTTGGTGTAGGTATGCTGATTGTGACAAATGCAGCCGGTGGGGTAAATGAAAGCTTTGAAGCAGGAGATTTAATGATTATCACCGATCATATTAATTTTATGGGGACAAATCCATTAATCGGACCAAATGATTCCAAATTAGGCGCACGTTTCCCGGATATGTCGGAACCGTACTCAAAAGAATTGCGGGCAATTGCAAAAGAAATTGCATCTCAAATTAAGATAAATGTTAAAGAAGGCGTTTATTTTGGAAATCCAGGACCAGTGTACGAAACTCCGGCGGAAGTTAGAATGGTAAGAACACTTGGTGGCGATGCGGTGGGAATGTCTACTGTTCCTGAGGTTATTGTTGCCCGTCATAGCGGGATGAAGGTACTAGGAATTTCCTGCATTTCTAATATGGCATCAGGGATTCTTGATCAGCCATTAACACATGATGAAGTCATTGAAACAACTGAAAGAGTGAAAGCAAACTTTCTATTATATATAAAAGAAATCGTTAAAAGCATCGCAAAATAATCCAAAAATATCTTATAGAAGTGGTGATAAAAATGAGAATGGTTGACTTAATTGAGAAAAAGAGAGATGGGCAAGAACTAACCACGGAAGAAATTAAGTTTATTATCAATGGATACACGGATGGATCCATTCCAGATTATCAAGTAAGTGCATTAACCATGGCCATCTTTTTTCAAGGGATGACTGAAAAAGAAAGAGCAGATTTGACGATGGCAATGGTTGAATCGGGCGATCAAATTGATTTATCTCAAATTGAAGGAATTAAAGTGGATAAGCACTCTACTGGTGGGGTGGGAGATACAACAACCCTAGTTCTGGGTCCGCTAGTTGCTGCCCTCGATGTTCCAGTTGCAAAAATGTCAGGCCGCGGTTTAGGTCATACTGGCGGTACGATTGACAAATTAGAAGCAGTAAAAGGCTTCCATGTTGAGATTAAGAACGAGGAATTCATTGAGTTAGTTAATAAAAACAAAATAGCGGTAATTGGGCAAAGTGGCAACTTAACACCGGCTGATAAAAAGTTATATGCCTTAAGAGATGTAACAGCAACTGTTAATAGTATTCCATTAATTGCTGGCTCAATCATGAGCAAGAAAATTGCGGCTGGTGCAGATGCCATTGTCCTAGATGTAAAAACGGGTGCTGGTGCATTCATGAAGACGTTAGATGACTCAAGAGAACTGGCTAAAGCAATGGTAGGTATCGGAAACAATGTTGGAAGACGAACGATGGCTGTAATTTCTGACATGAGTCAGCCACTCGGGTTTGCGATTGGAAATGCGCTTGAAGTGAAGGAAGCGATTGATACATTAAAGGGTGAAGGTCCTGAGGACTTAACCGAGCTTTGCTTAACGCTCGGCAGTCACATGGTTTACTTAGCCGAAAAGGCAAGTTCATTAGCCGAAGCACGCAAGATGCTTGAAAATGTCATTAAAGATGGCTCTGCACTTGAGAAGTTTAAGGTCTTCCTGAGTTCTCAAGGTGGAGATGCATCGATTGTGGATGATCCTTCTAAAATGCCGCAGGCTCAATTTACATTCGAACTAGAAGCAAAGGAAGATGGGTATGTATCCGAAATCGTTGCGGATGAGGTAGGGACTGCTGCAATGATTTTAGGAGCAGGAAGAGCGACAAAAGATTCAGTCATCGATTTAGCTGTTGGACTTGTTCTAAGAAAGAAAATAGGGGACCAAGTGAAAAAAGGCGAATCATTGGTAACGATTTACAGTAACTTTGAAGATGTAAATGCAGTGAAAGAAAAACTTTATGAAAATATAATTGTTTCCTCAGAAAAAGTAGAGGCACCAATCTTAATACATGAAGAAATAACTCTATAATAGATAGACGCAAGAGTCCAGGAAAAATTTCCTGGACTTTTTTGTATTACAGAAAGGAAAATACTGTATAAAGTTGTTAGATTTGGAAAAAATGGAATCTATATAAAGAATGGAGGGTTATGCGAATGAAACGATATATCTCTTTACTAGTAGTAGCCTTGTTACTTACAAGTTTATGGATTCCATCTGTATCCGCAGAAGAAAAAACGAGCTCTGATATAACAAATAATGTAAGGTCAGCGATTTTAATTGAGCGCGATACAGGTCAAATTCTTTATGAGAAAAATAGTAATGAGGAGCTTCCACCAGCTAGTATGACAAAAATAATGACCATGCTGCTTATTATGGAAGCAATTGATAAAGGAAAACTAAAATGGGATGAAAATGTTCGTACGAGTGAGTATGCTGCCTCAATGGGAGGGTCGCAAATCTTCCTTGAACCTGGAGAAGAAATGACGGTTAAACAAATGCTCCAGGGGATTGCGATTGGTTCTGGAAATGATGCTTCTGTAGCAATGGCAGAGAAAATTGCAGGATCAGAAGAAGCCTTTGTTGATATGATGAATGACAAAGTCAAGGAACTTGGTTTAAAGAATACGATCTTTAAAAATACTACAGGTCTTCCAGGAAGCGGTCATTATAGTTCAGCACATGATATGGCGATTATGGCCAAGGAGCTATTAAAATATGAAGACATTACAAAATTCACGGGAATGTATGAAGCGTATCTACGTGAAAATACAGATAAAAAATTCTGGCTTGTCAATACCAATAAATTAGTGCGCTTTTATCCAGGCGTAGATGGTCTAAAGACAGGATTTACAGCTGAAGCGAAGTATTGTTTAACAGCAACTGCGCAAAAGGATGGCATGCGCGTAATTGCGGTCGTTTTTGGAGCGCCGACATCAAAAGAAAGAAATGCCCAAGTGACAAAGATGCTCAATTATGCTTTTGCCCAATATCAAACACACCCAATGTACAAACGTAATCAAGTGATTGGCGATGCTCATGTTAACAAAGGCAAAGACAAGAAAGTTGAAGCAATAACAAGTGAACCTCTATCTTTACTCACAAAAAAAGGTGAGAAAACAGAAGATGTTAAACGAAAAGTAATATTAAAAAAAGACCTTAACGCCCCTGTTAATAAAGGAGATACGGTTGGAACCATTCAACTTGTCAAAAATGGAAAAGTAGTCCTTGAGAGTGAGTTAGTGGCGAAAAACGACGTCAAAGAAGCGAACTGGTGGACGCTCTATAAACGTTCATTCGGAATGTTTACCAAAGCAGGTAAGTAGAAGTAGCTTAAGGGAATGTCGAATTCCTACTTTTTTTAGCAAATATCAACTAGTTTTGTCTTGTTAGAAGGAGATTGCTCTAACGGTAACGAATTGACTCACTATACCAGATGAAGGAGGCTAGGGATAGTGAGTCTTAACATTGAAATGGAAATAAAACATGATGTTTTATTGCTGCGATTAAGTGGAGAGCTTGATCATCATACAGCGGACGAATTACGAGAAAAAGCTGCTAATGCCATTGAAAAGAATGATATTCGTCATATAGTTTTAAATCTAGAACAGCTTTCTTTTATGGATAGCTCTGGGTTAGGTGTCATTTTAGGGCGATACAAGCAAATAAAGCAGGTGCATGGTGAAATGGTCGTATGTGCGATTTCCCCAGCAATACAACGATTATTCGATATGTCGGGGATGTTCAAGATCATAAAACTTGAACCGACTGAAGAGTTTGCATTGCAAAGATTGGGGGTGGCCTGATATGAAGAATCAAATGAATCTTCAATTCAGCGCTTTAAGTCAAAATGAATCATTTGCCCGTGTCACAGTTGCTTCTTTTATTGCGCAGCTTGACCCTACAATGGATGAGTTGACTGAGATCAAAACAGTTGTTTCTGAAGCAGTAACAAATTCCATCATACATGGTTATGAAAATGACCCAAATGGGATTGTTTATATCCAGGTAACCATTGAAGACAATATAGTGGACATTTCAATCAAAGATGTCGGATTAGGTATTGTAGATGTGGAGGAAGCTCGACAGCCATTATTTACAACGAAGCCAGATCTAGAAAGATCTGGTATGGGATTCACTATCATGGAAAATTTCATGGATGAGGTTGAGGTTCTCACACAGCCAGGTAAAGGAACCGAAGTAAGACTAAAAAAGCATTTACACACAAGCAAAATGCTATGCAATTAAGGAGACTTGCCAATGGATGTGGAGGTCAAAAAAGATAAAGCGCAAACGTATTTAAAGGACCATGAAGTTAAAGAGCTTATTAAGAAAAGCCAAGATGGCGACCAAGCAGCAAGAGACCATATTGCTGAAAAAAATATGCGTCTTGTTTGGTCCGTTGTCCAGCGGTTTCTAAACAGAGGATATGATCCAGATGATCTTTTCCAAATTGGATGTATCGGACTGCTGAAATCTGTAGATAAGTTTGATCTTTCCTATGATGTGAAGTTTTCTACCTATGCGGTTCCAATGATTATTGGTGAAATCCAAAGGTTTATTCGTGATGATGGAACGGTAAAGGTTAGCCGTTCTTTAAAGGAAATGGGAAACAGAATTCGAAAGGCGAAGGATGAATTATCGAAAACATATGGAAGAATTCCAACTGTTAACGAAATTTCAGAGCATCTTCAACTATCGCCAGAGGATGTTATTCTCGCCCAGGAAGCAAGTCGGACACCATCTTCTATTCATGAAACTGTTTATGAAAATGATGGTGATCCAATTACCTTGTTAGACCAGATCGATGATGGAAATGAAGGTAAATGGTTTGATAAAATTGCTTTAAAAGAAGCGATTCGGGAATTGGATGAACGTGAGCGACTTATAGTTTATTTACGCTATTATAAAGACCAAACGCAATCTGAAGTTGCAGTGAGGTTAGGGATTTCGCAGGTGCAAGTTTCAAGACTTGAAAAAAAGATTTTACAACAAATGAAGGACCGAATGGATCTCTAATCCATTCGGTCTTTTTTTTTTAGTAAAGAAAGGATTTTTGCTCATACTATTTATACAAGGAAATCAATGTGTGGGGAGTGAATGTTTTGGAAAAAACAGTCTACATCCGCATGCGGAATCGTGTTCTGGCAAAACCGGAAGAAAGTATCTATTTAATGGATATAGCACAAATCATTGCCCCAGAATCAATAATCTCTGAATTAAAAAAAATGAAAGTCCATCAGATATCTGTAAAGGACAAAAACATTGTCATCATTGATGTCATGAAAGTTATTCGATTGATTTCAAGTTTAATCGAGGATGTAGATGTCCAAACCATTGGACCGGCGCAAACAATTATTGAAGTAATAATGAAGAAAAAACAAATGTCGTTTCCTTTTTTTATCTTAATTTGGTTTTTATTATTTTTTGGTTCAGCAATGGCTATAATGAATTTTCATGACGATGTAAGTATGCGGAGTGTTCAGGAAAAGTTATACAAAATTATTACAGGTGTGGAAGACACCAAACCATGGATATTTCAAATCCCCTATTCAATTGGGTTAGGTCTAGGAATGATTTTATTCTTTAATCATGTATTTCAAAAAAGGATTAACGAAGAACCAAGTCCCCTGGAAGTCGAGATGTTTAACTATCAAATGGATTTAGATAACTATGTCATTATTCATGAAAATAAGGAAAGTATGAAACGTACAAATGACGATTAAAGTAATCAGTGTAATGTTTATCGGACTTGCAGGTGGATTAGCAGTTGGTTCGGGTTTTGTAGCTTTTCTGACAGTACTTGGAATTATCCCTCGATTGACACAGTTGTCGAAAACAATGAAAATGATTCGACACTATGAATGGGCTGTAGTATTAGGAGCGCTAACAGGCTGCGCAGGAAGCTTGAGAGATCCAATATTAGGGTTATCCCCATATTTTATGTTACCTCTTGGATTGGTTGGAGGTGTATTTGTTGGGATGTTAGCCGCTGGGTTAACAGAGGTTTTAAACGTGTTCCCCGTCCTTGCAAAAAGGTTAGGAATTGATGGGAAAATTATTATTTTAATCATGGCAATTGTATTAGGGAAAATTGTTGGTTCAATTTTCCAATGGGTCTATTTTGTTCATCATTAAAGGAAGTAATGAAAGGACATCCTAGAATGAGTATTCGCAGGCGGGTTATATTAATTACTGATGGTGATGAATATGCAAAAAGGGCTGTTGAGCATGTTGCACATGAAGTGGGAGGGCGTTGTATTACGCAGTCTTATGGGAATCCTTCTGCTCTAACAGGGGAGGAGCTCGTAAAATTAATTAAAAAGGCTGCTAATGACCCGGTATTAGTTATGTTTGACGACAGTGGACTTGTGGGTGAGGGAGCAGGGGAACGAGCATTAAAATATGTTGCCACTCATAAGGATATTGAAGTCTTAGGGATTATTGCGGTTGCTGCCAAAACCCACCAGGCAGAGTGGACGAGAATCGATGTAAGTATTGACCGAGATGGTGAAATAACGCCTTATGGTGTTGATAAACATGGTATACCAGAACTTGAGATAGGCAGATTAAATGGTGATACTGTATACTGCCTTGATGAATTAGATGTTCCAATTATCGTTGGAATTGGAGATGTCGGGAAAATGGCAAGGCGTGACCACTATGAGCGCGGTGCCCCCATTACGAAAAAAGCGGTAGAGCTAATACTCGAAAGGAGTGGATTTCGTGACGAAAGAGACCGAACAAGCATGGCCGATTCCTGAATCCCTGCAAGAAATTGAACATTATATGAAACAGCGGGTGGGTCTAGGTGTAAGTTTTGATTTTGGTGTTCGAAAGTTAAAAATTCTAAAAAAGGATGTCCACTTTTATTGGATAACTGGTTTATGTGATACTCAATTTATTATTGAAACTGTAGAAGAACTGGTACGCATAAATGATCATGAAAAATTGTCTGCAGACCTCTTTAAAATAGTCGAAAACAGACTCGTCAATCAATCAGTTAGTCCAATTAAAACACTTGATGAAATGGTCACCCAAGTTTTATCTGGATTAATTGTTGTGGTAGTGGAGGGAGCAAATACTGCTCTTGCCGTTGACGTCCGAAGTTATCCAGGTCGTTCTCCTCAGGAGCCAGATACTGAGAAAGTAGTTAGAGGTTCTCGTGATGGCTTTGTTGAAAATATTGTTATAAATACTGCATTAACTAGAAGAAGAATACGTGATGAACGACTGCGCTTTGAGATTATGAAGGTGGGTGAACGGTCGAAAACGGATATCGCAATTGGCTATATAAATGATATTGCAGATCCAGATTTAGTTAATATTCTCCGTAAAGAACTTAAGGCCATAAAAATAGATGGTATCCCGATGGCTGATAAAACAATAGAAGAATTCATTTTAAAACAAGGATTTAATCCTTATCCGTTAGTCAGATACACAGAACGTGCTGATGTGGCCGCTGCACATCTATTAGAAGGACATGTGATCATTTATGTGGACACATCACCAAGTGTAATCATCGCACCAACCACATATTTCCATCATGTACAACATGCAGAGGAGTTTCGTGAAGCTCCTGTTATGGGGACATTCGTCAGATGGTCTCGGTTTCTAGGCATTTTAACATCCATTTTTTTACTTCCATTATGGCTATTGTTCGTGTTAGAACCATCTTTATTGCCTGATAAATTATCGTTTATTGGACCTAACGAACAAACCAATATTCCAATAGTGGTACAGATATTATTAGCAGATTTTGGACTAGAATTTTTAAAGATAGCCGCCATACATACACCTACACCACTATCGACAGCCATGGGTTTAATTGCTGCCGTGTTGATTGGTCAGATTGCTATCGAAGTTGGTTTGTTTGTTCCTGAGGTAATATTATATGTTGCGGTTGCAGGTATTGGTACGTTTACCACACCGAGTTATGAGTTAAGTGTTGCAAATAAAATAGGCAGGATCGTATTGATCATTCTCGTTTCGATTTTCCATACACCAGGCTTCGTAATTGGTGCAACCTTGCTGTTTATTCATCTGGTAACAACTCGTACTTTAAATACACCGTATTTTTGGCCATTTCTTCCTTTTGAACCAAAGGGATTCTTGCAAATTATTTTCCGTAGGGCAGTACCAGGGTCGATTCTTCGACCAAGCATTGTTCACCCGAGGAATCGGTACCGTCAACCACCTAAAGGAGAATAATTTATTGCGGATTGCGAAAGGGTATGCTAAAGTAATTTTAATTATATAAAAGGATAAAAAGCTAAAAAATAGGCAGTATCCTTTGTGGATTCTGTCTATTTATTTATTACTTTTTTAAGCACCTGCCATACACTAATAAAGAGTCTTTACGGAGAGAGGGAAGGGAATGTATTTTTACGGGACAACAGGCGTAAACGGCAAGGGTAATTTGGAAATAGGCGGAGTAGATGCAGTAGAGTTGGCCGAGCAATTTGGAACTCCTCTCTATGTTTATGACGTATCCTTAATGAGGGAAAGAGCTAGAGGATTTAAGCAGACTTTTGATGAACAAAATGTTAAAGCGCAAGTTGCCTATGCCAGTAAGGCCTTTTCGACGATTGCCATGCTTCAGCTTGCCGAGGAAGAAGGATTATCTCTTGATGTAGTCTCGGGTGGAGAATTATATACAGCTATTGCAGCTGGTTTTCCAGCCGAAAGAATTCATTTTCATGGTAACAATAAAAGCAGAGAAGAACTAGAAATGGCGCTTGACAACACAATAGGCTGTATTGTAGTTGATAATTTTTATGAATTAGAACTATTAAAAACAATCTGTCTTGAAAAAAATGAATCCATCAGTATTTTGCTTAGGGTTACTCCTGGAATTGAAGCACATACACATGATTACATCTTAACTGGTCAGGAAGATTCGAAATTTGGATTTGATTTGCAGAATGGACAAGCGGAGGAAGCTATAGTAACTGCCCTTCGATTTAATCAATTTAATGTTTTAGGATTACATTGTCATATAGGATCACAAATATTTGAGACTACAGGGTTCTTACTCGCTGCTGAAAAAATTGTCGGCAAAATGAATCAATGGAAAAATACTCTTAACTTTGAAGCAAAGGTACTTAATTTAGGCGGAGGTTTCGGCATCCGCTATACCAGCGAAGATGAACCGCTATTACCTTCACAATATGTTAGTGAAATTATTAAAGAGGTAAAGAAGTTAATTCAGCAGAACTCGATGACAATGCCGGAAATATGGATAGAGCCGGGACGATCACTTGTTGGTGACGCAGGTACAACATTATATCAAATAGGATCATCTAAAGAGGTTCCTGGTGTAAGAAAATATTTAGCTGTAGACGGTGGGATGAGTGACAATATTAGACCTGCGCTCTATCAAGCTAAGTATGAAGCTGTACTAGCTAATAAGCCATTAGCTGAGGCCACTAATAAGGTTTCTATTGCGGGAAAATGCTGTGAATCTGGTGATATGTTAATTTGGGATTTGCCTCTTCCAGAAACAAGTGATGACGATCTTCTGGCTGTTTTTTGTACTGGCGCCTATGGCTATTCGATGGCAAATAATTATAATCGGATACCTCGTCCGGCAGTTGTTTTCGTCGAAAATGGGAAAGCCACACTCGTGGTTAAAAGAGAAACGTATGAAGATTTACTACGATTAGACTTGCCATTAAAATAAATAAACTGCCGCAAAAGCGGCAGTTTATTTATTTTCTAATTCAGCTGTTGCGCCTAGGTTGATCGGGTCCTCTTTTTATGGAATAATGGATTATTTTTAATATATAGTGTAGAATGACAACATGTACGCTATCTTCAAATCGTATTTGGAGGTTATTTGATGAAGAAAAGTAACTGGAGTGTCTTTGGTATTCTTGTAGGACTAGCACTTGTATGGGGAATTATTTATTGGGTTTTTATTGTACCAAAATAATGTTCATCGGGATTGATAGTAGAACATTTATTATGTATGATTGACAATATTGAAACACTTTACGAATTGTACTACATATTATAAAGAAAACTGTTTATTTATGAATTAGTTGGAAAAAATATACTATCCCTAACTGGGTTTATTTAATATAATGAGGGAGCTATCATGTTAATTCGTTATAAGAAAACATTTGAAAAAATAGCCATGGGCTTATTGTCCTTTATGCCTACAGAAAAGGACTTGAAGAAACTTCAATTAACCATTAAGGAATATGAAACGGAAGAAAATTTGCAACTCTTTCTTTGGAAGGAAGAGGATATTATCGGTCTTATTGGGGTACAAATGATCGATAATGACGCTTCCATTATGATTCAACATATTTCTGTCAATCCCTCACATCGGTACCAAGGGGTCGGTAAAAGGATGGTTAAAGCTTTAAAGGATATGTATCCAGATAAGCAAATAACAGCTAATAATAACACTGCACCGTTTGTTGAGAAATGTGATTTTTGCTAACCTTAACCAATGAAAGGCAACGATACTATTCGTTGCCTTTTTTAACTCTTAATGCCTCTAAACGTTCTTCAATTACCATGGTTCTATCGCGTAATTTATGTCTATGTACGATAGATTCATCCTCAATATTACTCTTCTGTCCCCAATTAACCCCTCTATTTTCACATTCTTTCCTGCAGGTTTTTAGAAGTAAAGAGTCTGTCACAGGAAGATTAATGCTTTGATAAATTTCCTCGTTCTCAATTTCTCTCAGAAGTTTTGAGAGTAATTGAAATAGAACACTCACATCTAAACCCTGTTTGGATAAAACATTTTGATGTAGGGACAAGATTTTTATTGCCTTTTCCAAGGTTCGTTGGGCCCCCCTGAAATTTCCACGCCGATGATGATATCTTGACACTGCCAACAGGATGAAGCCAACCCATACAGAATCCTTCTTCTTATCGGTAGATTCCTTCCAATACTCTTCTAGAATTTCGTGGCACTCAAAATAATCACGGTCACCATTAAAATGGACTAAAAATTGAATATACTGCTCCGGGTACAAAAAATCCCCCCTAACCAATTAGATATGTACAGTGTAGCATATATTGATCCTTTCTTCAGGTGGTTCCAATAGAAAAAGCCCGCCGCAAAAGGGCGGACTTTCTTACTCACTTAGCTTACTTCGGCTTTCTTAATTAAAACCAAGAAGCACCAACGATAATTAACAGAATGAATAGAACCACGATTAAAGCAAAACCGCCTCCAAAACCGTAACCTTCAGCCATTTTCAAATACCTCCTATACTGTATTGATATTCTTTTCACTCTCATCATATGTAGTGTGCTTGTCCAGTGTTATAGGCCAACACCACATTTTCAATAATTAGGAAGGGAGTGAATTTTCTATTGGATAACGTTTACGAATCCTCTATACTAATAATAGTTATGACTTTAATGAAAATTACATCAAGGATTCTGGTGAAAGATGATACACTATAACGTAAAAATTGACGCTTTTGAAGGACCTTTGGATTTACTCCTCCATTTAATTAATCGTCTTGAAATTGATATATATGATATACCTGTTGCTCAAATTACGGAGCAATACTTAATCTATATAAAAACAATGACAGAACTTAAATTAGATATTGCCAGCGAATTTTTAGTGATGGCGGCAACCTTATTAGCGATAAAAAGTAAAATGCTTTTACCAAAGCATGAAGAGGAATTGGATGACTTAAATTCTGAATTTCCTTACGAAGAAGACCCTAGAGATGAACTTGTTGAAAGGCTGATTGAGTACCGGAAATATAAAGAGGCGGCGCAGGATTTAAAGTCTTTGGAGGAAGAACGAGGTTTGATGTATACGAAACCTCCAAGCGATCTTTCAGATTTTGCAAAGGAAAAGCAACCAGATAAAGTAGAGGTGAATATCACGCTTTATGATATGTTGGCGGCATTCCAAAAACTATTAAGAAGAAAAAAGCTGCAGCTCCCAATGGCCACAAAGATTGCCAGACAAGAAATATCAATTGAAACAAGAATGACTGAAATTATGATTGAGTTAAAACATGTAAAAGGTCGGAAAAACTTTAATGAACTATTCACTATTCCTGCCAAGGAACATATTGTTGTGACGTTTTTAGCTGTTTTAGAACTGATAAAAAGAAAAGAAATAGACGTTGAACAAGATGAAAACTTTGGCGATATCTTTGTACATGCAGTAGTGGAAGGAGCGTAAGTGACTTGGAAATAATTAGATGGCAGAGTATCTTGGAAAGTCTTTTATTTGCAGCTGGTGATGAAGGACTTACTTTAAAGCATGTAGCAGAGGTTCTGGAGGTAGATGAACTAAAGGCTGGTGAGATAATAGAAGAATTAAAAAAGGTCTATGAAGAAGACAATAATCGCGGTCTCATGATCGTCCAACTTGCTGGTACCTATCAACTTGCAACAAAAAAAGAAAATGCAACATACTTAAAAAGACTTGTTGAATCGCCAAATACATCTACCTTATCGCAGGCTGCTTTAGAAACTTTGGCTATTATTGCCTATAAGCAGCCAATTACTCGTGCTGAAATTGAAGAGATACGTGGAGTGAAAACAGAGAGACCGCTTCATACGCTAATGACAAAGGCGCTAATTAAGGAAGTTGGCAGGGCTGAAGGCACCGGAAGAGCCTACCTATATGGAACAACAAAAGAATTTCTTGATTACTTTGGATTAAAAAACATACAGGAACTGCCCAAGCTTCCTGATAGAGTCGACGAAGAATTCGTCCAAGAAGAAGCCGACCTATTCTTTGATAAGTTTCAAGAAAGTATAAATTCTTAAAAATAAGGCTTTGATAAAGGCAAATATTGATATTGGCACTCTGTTGATTTGCGCGGAAGGCACGAAGACTCCTCGAAAATGCTATCGCATTTTCTTCGTGCGTGGGAGGATTCAAGGAAGAAATTCAATGTCCTGCGGGAGGACGGGGCTAGGGAGACCCCACAGGCGCTTTTGCGCCGAGGAGGATCCCCGGACCGCCCGCGGAAAGCGAAGTGCCTCGTGACAGGCAAAGACCACCTGTCACTGCGGTGACTATTCCAAGAAGCATTCCTTAGTGGAGCGGAAATCAACAGACAACTTAGCTTAAAAATAAAACAATTTCATTTAGATGTGATAAAATAGAAATACGATTTCAAAGAAATTCCGAAGATTCAACTTATTCGTTAATGATTAAAGGAGATTGATTTCATTGTTTATTACAGACTGTATTGGATATGAATTAGAAAAGGAAAAATCAAATACTTCAGAAGACTTCTTTAATAGAAGTGAAGTAACCTTTATTGATCAATCAGAGGAAAAGACACTGCATGTATTATATGTAAGATACTTTGATGAATTTTTCCAAGAATTCACTCCATATCAGCAAAATCCAATCTTAACAAAAGGCGATATCCAAGTAACTTTTAAAGACATTGTTGCCTTAGTGTGCCTAATCAAAAACCCGGGTCTGCGCAATCGAAAGCGGTTGTACATTAATTCTAAACAGGAATTTGCTTCTTATTTTCAAGATATAGAATTTGATAAGATACCTGAAATAGTATTTTCTGTTAAGCAAAATAATAAATTTGCTCTCCATTCTCCGCTAGACTACATTAAGCAGACGAGATAGGATGGGTTAATAAAGAATTCAAAGGGGTGTTTGGATGGGAAATTCATTAGTTAAATCGCAACTTAAAGATGTAGGAGGATTTCTAACTTCTACGATTGGTACCTTAGAAGAGTATTTAAATAATACAACGATTTCACAAATGGAACAACAGTTATCAGGTGATACGACCTATTATAAATTAGTACTCTCAAATTTGAGAAAATTGCTTGTTTACTGCGAAGAAAGCTTAGATGCATGTTCGGTTATTTTGCAAAGCGAACCTTTCCAAAAAGCAACTGCAGAAAAAACCCTATATCGAATTTTCCATCAATGTATTGAAGAATTTTTCTCACCTAAAAATGACGCTTGGTTTGAGGATAGTCGTTCAGCCTATACAGGAAGAAATTCAATAAAGTTTTTTAAAAACGTACCTGAAAGTGTACAGAAATTAATAAAAGGCCTCGAGGGAGAATTTCAAAGAGTTAGAGAAGAACTCGAATACTACGAAACAGATTACCGTACAAAAATGATCCAATCGAAATAAAAATTAGAGAAACTGTCCTTTTTTAAGGTCAGTTTTTTTGGTTATATTCCCTGATATATTTCATACCTTTTAGGTAGATTCGAAATATAAGGTGGGATAACATGAATCGTTTTAGTCAGTATGTACATGAGTTATTCGAATGGAATGAGGAAATGAAGCGATTTTTAGAAACGGAAGATGTCAAAGATAACTTAGAGTTATGGGATCAACTTGATCATTTTACGGAATTGATAGAAAATACAGGTCAATCATTATCAGATAATGACATGCTAAGTCTTCAATCGAAAGCTGAGGAAATTCATGAACAAATGGAAAACTATTTTTCTCGCAAACAAGGTGTCGGGAATATCTGGGTTGAGAAAAAATCTATCCCGCCAGGCGGTCATACACTACCGGAGCTTCCTTATGCTTACAATGCACTTGAGCCCTATATTTCAGAAGAAATAATGAGGTTGCACCATGATAAGCATCATCGTTCGTATGTAGAAGGATTAAACAAAGCAGAATTAAACTTAAAGAAAGCTAGAGACAACAATGATTTTGCCCTAATAAAACATTGGTCGAGAGAATTAGCTTTTCATGGTTCAGGGCATTACTTGCATACAATTTTTTGGAAGAACATGATCCCTAAAGGAGGGGGCAGCCCTCAAGGACTACTGAAAAGGGAGATTGAAAATTATTTTGGCAGTTTCGATAAATTTAAAAAGCAGTTCTCAGAAGCAGCAAAACAGGTAGAGGGTGTAGGATGGGCCATCCTTGTCTGGTCACCACGAGCAAGGCATCTTGAAATATTACAATCAGAACGCCATATGCTGTTAACTCAATGGGACACTATACCGCTGCTGGTTTTGGATGTTTGGGAGCATGCTTACTATCTACAGTATAAAAACAACAGGGGAGGCTACGTTGATAATTGGTGGAATCTAGTGAATTGGAATGATGTAGAAATGAGGTTTGATAAAGCCTCTGAGATTAAGTGGCCAGCATTTTAACGGTAGGCAATCGACATCAAGTCGATTGCCTTTTCATTTTTTAGGACAAATAGTCATATCAAGCCTTGTCCCGCATAAAATTTTAGAAAGTTAGTTTGAAATGCTGAAGCTCCTTGTTCAGGGTCGACAGGCATAAGACGAGCCGGCGAGAAGGTTGGTTTTTACCTTCTTGACGGATTGGCTTATGACCCCGAGACCCTAGGCGCTGAAGCTAGACATCTAAAAGAAGGGGACGAGGTAAACTTATGAGAATGATTTGGAAGCTAGTCATTTTTGCCCTCATGGTCTCACTATTCATTACAAACATTCCTCAAAAGGTGGATGCTTCCGTTTCCGTAAGTGCACGTGGTGCAGTTCTAATGGAGCAAGAATCTGGGCGTGTCCTATTTGAGAAAGATGCCCACACAAAAAGAAGAATCGCTAGTATTACGAAAATAATGACAGCGATTCTTGCTATTGAATCGGGAAAAATGAATGAAATAGTGAAAGTAAGTGAACAAGCTACTCGGGCCGAGGGGTCATCTGTGTACTTAAAGCCTGGGGAAAAGATTAAGCTTGAGCATTTGGTATATGGTCTCATGCTTAGGTCAGGAAATGACACAGCGGTTGCAATTGCAGAACATGTCGGGGGAAGTTTAGATGGGTTTGTTTTTTTAATGAATCAAAAGGCAAAGGAAATTGGCATGCTAAATACTCATTTTTCAAATCCCCATGGTCTAGATGATCATGAAGACCACTTTTCAACGGCCTATGACATGGCCCTATTGACTCGGTATGCTATGCAAAATAAAACCTATCAAAAAATCGCTGGAACGAAGCATTATAAAGCGCCAAATCCGACTGAAAATTGGGATCGTGAGTGGAAAAATAAAAATCGCTTACTGACAAAGTACAAATATACAACTGGTGGAAAAACCGGATATACAAAACGTGCAAAAAGAACATTGGTTACAACAGCAGCTAAAGGGGACATGCGTTTAATTGCCGTTACCTTGAACGCTTCTGATGATTGGAACGACCACATATCCATGTATGAAAGTGGTTTTAAAACCTATGATATGGCAGAAGTGTTATCAGAGGGCAAAATAGATATTAAAACCAATAAGTATTATCAAAAACATCTATATGTAAATAAGTCAATTGTTTATCCTGCGACTGATGAAGAAATGGACTTGTTCTCGATTAAATATAAATTGAACAAGCCGGGGGATGACTGGGACGAATCAAATCATATCGGGGAAGTAGTTGGTAAAGCACAAGTTTTCCTTGATGGAAAAGTGGTTAGAGAAACTCCTATTTATTTTCAGGGTGGTCCTGAAAAGAAAAAGGGGATATTTGATTCTTTAAAAGATCTATTTTTATCCATAATTGGCGTGAGATTAAATGGTTAATTACATCTGGGTTTTTATGACAATCGTTGGCTTCGTTTTTGCGATGATTAACGGGACGATGGCAGAAGTGAACAAGGCGATATTTGATGGAGCAAAGGAGGCTGTGACTCTTTGTATTGGGTTAATCAGCATACTTGTGTTCTGGTTAGGGATGATGCGTATAGCCGAAGAATCCGGATTACTTGAATTGTTGGCTAAGTTATTTCGTCCGCTTGTAAAAAGATTATTTCCTGATGTGCCAACAAATCATCCTGCCATGGGTTATATATTGTCTAATATGATTGCAAATATGTTCGGCTTAGGCAATGCAGCAACCCCTCTAGGCATAAAAGCGATGGAAGAATTAAAACAATTAAATGGAAGTAAGGATTCTGCAAGCCGTTCGATGGTTACCTTCTTGGCAATAAATACTGCAAGCATTACGATCATTCCTACAACAGTTATAGCAATCCGTATGAACTACAATTCGGCATCCCCGACTGAGATTGTAGTACCAACATTAATTGCAACTATTATCTCAATGCTTGGAGCAGTTATGATAGACCGATATTTTTATAATCGACGAAGTCGTAAAGGATGAATGCTGTATGGAATTTCTTTCACTTATTTCCCTAGGATTTATCCCTGTGTTAATTGGATTTATCCTCCTTTATGGAACCTTTAAACAAGTGCCTACTTATGAAAGTTTTGTAGAAGGAGGAAAAGAAGGAATAAAAATTGCTGTGTCCATTATTCCATTTCTTGTAGGTATGCTTGTAGCGATTACTGTTTTTCGTGCTTCCGGTGCTTTAGAAGCATTAATGAATTGGATTAGACCTGCAATGGAAGCAATCGGAGTCCCAGCAGAAATTATTCCCCTTATCCTAATCAGGCCGATATCTGGAACAGCGGCCCTAGGTATGACCAGTGACTTAATTGCTGTTTATGGTCCCGATTCATTTATTGGCAGGCTTGCTTCCGTTTTACAAGGAAGTACAGATACGACTTTTTACGTGTTAACCGTATATTTCGGTGCTGTTGGGATTAAAAAAATGGGGGATGCCCTTAAGGTAGGACTCCTAGCAGATGTAGTAGGGATTATAGCTGCTATCATAGTAGTAGTCCTAGTATTCGGCGCCCAGTAAAATGATGTGGAAAGAGAAAGTTATTAAAATATAGCAGGTTCCTAAGCGTGTAAAACATAAATAGGAGCCTGCTTTTTTATATTTCCTGAATTGGAAAAGCCGTTACTTTGAAAAAGGGCGGTTTTGTGTCATAATTCATTAGGAAAGAATAACAAATTTGTTTCCTAGTAAACTGTGGTGTTTGCATCCAGTATTCAAAATAAAGGTAAACAGCTGAGGTGGATCATATTGGAAAGATTACAAAAGGTCATTGCAAGAGCAGGAATTGCTTCAAGGAGAAAATCCGAAGAATTAATCAAAGAAGGTAGAGTAAAGGTCAATGGCAAAGTAGTTACAGAGTTAGGTGTAAAAGTTACACCATCAGACAAGGTTGAAGTGAATGGAATCCAGATTGAAAAGGAGGAACCTGTTTATTTTCTTTTATATAAACCACGCGGTGTTATTTCGAGTGTGAGTGATGACAAAGGAAGGAAGGTTGTAACGGATTTCTTTCCATATCAGGAAGAAAGGATTTTCCCAGTTGGACGGCTGGATTATGACACTTCCGGATTATTATTGCTCACAAATGATGGGGAATTTGCTAATTTACTTATGCACCCACGGAATGAGATTGAAAAGGCTTATGTTGCGAAAACAAAAGGAATACCATCAAAGGAGAACCTTCGAAAATTAGAAAGAGGAATTCATCTTGAAGATGGAAAAACTGCTCCGGCAAAAGTGAAGATGCTTTCTGTAGACAAACAAAAACAAACTTCTATCATAGAGATAATCATCCATGAAGGACGTAATCGACAGGTGAGGAGAATGTTTGAGGCAATTGGGCATGACGTATTGAAATTAAAAAGGGAACGCTATGGCTTTTTAACTTTGCATGGATTATCTGCTGGGGATGCAAGAGAGTTAACGCATCATGAAGTGAAGTTGCTGAGGGGATTATCCTTAGAGTCCACTAAAAAAAATTCATAAAGATGTCACAATTGTATTAGGAAGTATTTACTATAATCACAGTGGAAAATGATATAATTTAGACTAACTGTGTCTAGTAATTGTGATTTACAGGGGGGAGAAATATGAAAAAACGGCGATTAGTAATGAGGACTGCTATTCTTTTTATTCTTGCTGCTGCCGTTGCCTACACGCTGTATGCAAACCTGACCAAGGATAATCGGATGAAAGTGGAAGTTGGAAAACAAGCGCCTGATTTTGTATTGGTTGATATGGAAGGTAAAAAGCATAAGCTTTCAGATTATAAAGGACAGGGAGTATTTTTAAACTTTTGGGGAACATGGTGTAAGCCGTGTGAAGCAGAAATGCCTTATATAAATAATCAATATAATTATTATAAAGACAAAGGCGTTCAAGTGTTGGCTGTTAATGTTAGGGAGTCTGAACTGGCTGTTAATCATTTTATAGAACGTAAAGAACTTGATTTTCCAGTTGTTATTGATACCGATGAACAGGTTCAAACTGCTTATGGTGTTAATCCACTTCCGGCAACATTTTTGATTGATAAAGATGGGAAAGTGGTTAAATACCATACTGGAACGTTAACAGAAGCTACTGTTAGGGAGTATATGGAGAAAATTAAACCTTAAGGGGTTTGTAGGGAGTTTTTTGTAATGAACGATGTTAAATGTGAATGCGGACATGTAAATCCACACGGGACCGTATTGTGTGAAGCATGCGGAAAAGTTCTAGTTGAACAATCACAAGATCAACCACTGCTGGATATGCGTTATGAAGGCAGTGCCCGCCGCTCACAAACATATAATAAGTCCATAGTTGATAAGGTATGGAACTTCTTTTCTTCCGTCAAAGTAGGTGTATCACTCATTGTCATTACATTGGTTGCATCGGCCGCGGGGACGATTCTACCACAGGAAATGTACATACCGCCTACAATGCCAGCAGAAGAATACTACGAAGATCAGTATGGTTGGTTTGGAAAATTATATTATGAACTAGATTTTAATAATTTGTATAGTTCATGGTGGTATTTAATCCTTATAGCCATGATAGGAATTTCTCTTGTGATATGTAGTTTAGACAGAGTAGTACCTTTGTATAAGGCTTTAAAGGCACAAAGAGTTACTAGACACGAAGGATTTCTAAAACGTCAGCGCCTGTTTGGAATTAGCGAGAATGGGGATGAACAAGACCTGGCTGTTGTAGAGCAGCGATTAAAAGCTAAACGCTATCATGTACGGAAAGAAAACGGAGATCTATTGGCCGAAAAGGGTCGTTTCTCTCGTTGGGGTCCATATGTCAACCATGTAGGATTAATTGTTTTCTTAATTGGCGGCATGCTGCGATTTGTTCCCGGAATGTACATTGATAAAGTATTGTGGCTTCGTGAAGGCGAAACAAAGGTTGTCCCTGAGACGGACGGACAATACTATGTTGCGAATGAGAAGTTCATTCTCGAGAATTATGATAAAGAAAAGGACAAAACATTCGAAGCGGCGATTGACCGTGCTGGAATGGTTGTGAAAAATTATCAGACGAACGCCGTTCTTTACAAAAGAGTTGGACCTGCTATTCCAGGTGAAAAGCCAGAATTAGAAAAAGTGAAAGAACACCAAATTCGAGTGAATCAACCATTGAAATTTGAAAGGTTTGCTTTATATCAGGTAGATTACAAACTGGACGAATTAAATACAATGTCCTTCTCTTTAACAAACAAGGCAACAGGGAATACATTTGGAGACGTAAAAATAAATCTATATGATCCAAAAGCAAAATATGAACTTGGAAATGGATATCGTGTTGAAGTCTTGAGTTTTTTCCCGGATTTTGAATTCGCAAAAAATGGGGAGCCAACGACAAAATCACGGATACCTAATAATCCTGCTTTTGTATTCAAAATGGTTTCTCCAGAAGTCCCAAAAGGGGAAACGAGTTTTGTTGCCATTCAGCAAACGATTGAGCCTTTAGGGGATAATCAGTATAAGATGGCTTTCAAAGGAATCGAAACAAAAAATGTTACGGCATTAACTGTACGTAAAGACTTAACAATCTGGATTATCATTGTAGGCGGTATACTGTTTATGATTGGCGTAATCCAAGGGGCTTATTGGAATCATCGCAGAATATGGTTGCAAAATAAAAATGGAGAAATTTGGATTGCTGCTCATACCAATAAAAATTGGTATGGACTAAAAAGAGAAATAGAATCGGCACTGTCAGAAACAAAATTAACGATTCCTAATGATCAAATTCAAAGGGAAAGAATGGATAAGGAGGGAGTCTAATTGGTAACAATAAGTAGTAATTTACTTTATATTGCATTTATCCTTTATTTAGTAGCGACACTCTTCTTTGGTGGAGCCATTAAGGCTAAGAAGGATATTGGTGAAAAGAAAGGTACCAATCGGTGGGGGAAAATTGCCGTCTTTTTAACAATCGTTGGCTTCATTTCTCAACTTGGATACTTTATTACAAGATGGATTGCTGCAGGACATGCGCCTGTTAGTAATTTATTTGAATTTACAACCTTTTTCGGAATGTGTCTTGTCGGTGCATTCATCGTTATTTATTTTATTTATCGGACCCCGCTTCTTGGGTTGTTTACAATGCCTGTTGCCATACTCGTCATAGCCTATGCGAGCATGTTTCCTAGGGATATCTCACCATTAATACCCGCATTGCAAAGTGACTGGCTTCATATCCATGTTACGACTGCAGCTTTGGGTGAAGCTATTTTAGCAATCAGCTTTGCGGCAGGATTAATTTATCTCGTAAAGGTAATTGATCAATCGAGAGCAAGCAAGAGAACTTTCTGGCTAGAAGCTGTAATGTTTGGATTAGTAACAACGTTAGGATTTGTTCTAGTATCCACATTATTCTCGGCAATGGATTATAAGGCTGAATTTACTTGGATTGATAAGAATAACCAGGAGGCAGTAATTGAATATACAATGCCAGCAATTACTGGTCCACATGAAGGGCAGCTATCAACTCAAGGTAAATTTGAACCACTGGTTGAAATGCCTGCACTTATCAATGCAAAGAAAATGAATTCCGTTATTTGGTCTTTTATTGGCGGAATCATCCTCTATGGACTACTTAGATTAATTTTAAGAAAACGTATTGCAGCCTCATTGCAGCCTTTAACAAAGAACATTAATCTGGATTTTGTAGATGAAATAAGTTACCGATCTGTATTAATCGGATTCCCTGTATTTACATTAGGGGCATTGATATTTGCAATGATTTGGGCCCAAATAGCTTGGACTAGATTCTGGGGCTGGGACCCTAAAGAAGTCTGGGCATTGATTACATGGTTATTCTACGCAGCCTTTTTACATCTGCGTCTTTCAAAAGGATGGCACGGTGAAAAGTCAGCATGGCTTGCAGTCATCGGTTTTGTCATTATCATGTTTAATTTGGTGGCTGTAAACTTAGTTATTGCAGGACTTCATTCTTACGCTGGATAAAAAAATATGTTAAGTTAATAGCCTTTACTTTTTCCAAGTAAAGGCTATTTTGCAAATAATTAGTTCGAGAAACGTCGAATTGTCAATATATCGACACTTTTAATACAGACATTTATAGTTTGATATAGATAATAATAGTCACATTTTGTAAAATAACTGCATGGGGGGATTAATAATGGATAAAGAAGTGAAAATCTTAGTAGTAGATGATGAGGAAAGAATCCGCCGTTTACTAAAAATGTATTTAGAGCGTGAAGAATATTCCATTGACGAAGCAGAGGATGGAAATGAAGCTTTAACGAAAGCGATTGCAAATGATTATGATGTAATACTTTTAGACTTGATGATGCCTGGTAAAGACGGTATAGAAGTTTGCCGTGAATTACGTGAAAAGAAAGCTACGCCTGTTATCATGTTAACAGCAAAAGGTGAAGAAGTTAATCGAGTACAAGGGTTTGAAGTAGGTACTGATGACTATATTGTTAAACCATTTAGTCCGAGAGAAGTAGTATTACGAGTAAAGGCATTATTAAGAAGGTCTTCTCAAACTAGTTATCTCCAAACCGATACAACAACTAAGGATGTTATTGTATTCCCGCATTTAACGATTGACAATGATGCACATAGGGTATTGGCAGATGGTAAAGAGGTCAGTTTAACTCCAAAAGAATATGAACTACTATATTTCCTTGCTAAATCACCGGACAAAGTATTTGAACGTGAGCAATTACTCAAAGAAGTTTGGCATTATGAATTTTTTGGGGATTTACGTACGGTTGATACACATGTAAAACGTCTCCGTGAAAAATTAAATAAAGTCTCTGAGCAAGCTGCCAGAATGATTGTTACGGTTTGGGGAGTAGGCTACAAATTTGAGGTCGTTAATGAATGACCTTTTTACGGAGTGTAGTTGGTAAACTTTGGTTTACCATCATATTTTTGGTTGCCTTTATACTTTTCATCTTAACTGTGATGCTTCTAGAATTTTTTGAGAATAACAATATTACGGAAACCAAAAATGATTTAACTCATCAGGCACAAAAAATAGCTAAAGTATTGGAAGGACATCCCGATGAGCAATTTCCCTTAGGTCTAGAAATCTCTTGGGAAATAATCGATGATTTTACTAAAGTGGTCATTATTAAAAATGAAGATGAAATCTATTTCTCTCCTAACTCGGAAAAATCAGTGAAATTATCGGTACCAGAAATCCGCAATGATGTCGAGCTGTCTAAAGTATTTGAGGAAGACATCATTGTAGAAAAGGTTGCAAAGCTTACAACTAATGATTCGGAGCAGGATAGTGCAAAATACTCGATTATAGGTGTTCCGTTGCATGTGGATGATGAGCAAAATGGTGCTGTTTTTATCTATCAATCCCTGGAAATTATCCAAGAAACTACACATTCAACAACTAATTTTATCTTACTTGTTGCTGGTGTTGCTATTATCCTAACAACTATTTTTGCCTTCTTTTTATCTACAAGGATCACAGCCCCATTAAGAAAGATGAGAGAGGCTGCCTTTGAAGTGGCAAGAGGAAAATTCGATACGAAAGTACCGATACTTACTCATGATGAAATTGGGGAACTTGCCACTGCTTTTAACCAAATGGGGCGCCAACTAAAGTTCAATATGAATGCGCTGAGTCAGGAAAAAGAGCAACTTGCGAGTATTTTAAGTAGTATGGCGGATGGCGTTATTACATTTAATCGAGATGGAACCATTTTAATTACCAATCCACCTGCTGATCGATTTTTGCAATATTGGTACTATGAAAAAGGGGGAGCCGGTTCACCTTCAGAAGAAATTCCAACACAGGTAATGGACCTTTTTCAACAAGCCGTTGATACTGAGACTGAACAAGTTGGTGAAATTTCTCTTCAAGGACGTCACTGGGTCATCCTAGTTAGTCCCCTTTATAGTAACCGATTTATTCGTGGAGCAGTAGCTGTTCTTAGAGATATGACTGAAGAGCGGGTATTAGAAAAAATGAGGAAAGATTTTATTGCCAATGTTTCACATGAACTAAGAACTCCTATTTCCATGTTACAAGGCTATAGTGAAGCCATTGTTGACGATATTGCGGAATCTCAGGAAGAGAAAAAGGAAATGGCAAAAGTCATCTATGATGAATCCTTGAGGATGGGGAGGCTTGTTAATGAATTGCTTGATCTTGCAAGAATGGAAGCAGGTCATATTCAATTAACGTTTGACGAAGTTAACCTCCCATCATTTATGAATAGAATCGTTCATAAATTTCAAGGACTGGCCAGAGACAATGAAATTCAACTTAGTGCCGAATTGGAGAATAATCTACCTGATCTATTATTTGATCCCGATCGGATTGAACAAGTACTAACAAACTTACTTGATAATGCCATAAGACATACTCCACAAGGTGGTTCGGTTAAGTTACTTGTAAAAAAGGATGATTTCGGGATAAAAGTGGAAGTGTCTGATTCAGGTTCAGGTATTCCAGAAGAAGATTTACCATTTGTTTTTGAACGTTTTTATAAAGCAGATAAAGCTAGAACTCGAGGCAGGGCAGGTACAGGATTAGGACTAGCGATTGCCAAAAATATTATTGACGCACATCGTGGGCATATCACAGTGCAAAGTAAAATTGGACAAGGAACGACATTTGCCTTCTTACTTCCACGAAAATAAGAAAAAAATGGCGATTTCTCTTGATTCACGGGAAACATATTTATAAACACTAAACTCATCTTTTAGATGGGTTTTTTGTTTTTGCTGTATGCCTTCACATTTTCACTTAAAAAGTCTATATTTAAATTGTGTAACTTTTTGTACATAAGTATCGACTAATTCTATGAACGGGGAGGGGAATGGATGGACTCCGTTTTCGATGAACTATATCAAAAATATCATCAGGACGTTTTTCAATTTCTATTTTATATGGTAAGAAACAAAGAACAGGCAGAGGACTTAGTTCAAGAAGTATATATTAGGGTTTTTAAGTCCTTTCACCGTTTTGAAGGGAAAAGCAGTGAAAAAACATGGCTATTTTCTATTGCGCGTAATGTTGCAATTGATTCTTTCCGCAAGCAAAAAGGCTGGAAAGGAAGAATCCTTGAAAAGTTTGATTGGTCTACTAGTCAGGTAAAGGATGAGTATCCGATACCTGAAGAGATTATGATTCAAAAGGAAGAAGTCAAATGGATATATAAATGTTTAGATCATTGCACTGTAGACCAACGTTCAGTTGTCATTTTACGTTTTTTAAACGATTTATCAATATCCGAAACTGCCCAAGCGCTAGGGTGGACTGAAAGTAAAGTGAAAACAACACAGCATCGTGCCCTGAAAGTATTAAAGAAGGATATGGAAATGTTGAGTGAAAAGGAGGGATTAGAGAGTGAAGAAGTCAGAGTGGAGCGATAAACAGCTCGAAGAATTACTAAGGCAAATGCCAAAAATACAAGATCATCGCAATCCTCGTGACATATACCAAAATCTTTCCAGTAAAAAGAGAAAAATGCCCACATGGATTATTCCGAGTTTTGCTACGGCAGCAGCATTACTCCTTTTCTTCTTATTGGTTCCTAGACTGTTAGATGAAACACAAACACAATATTCCCTTGATAGTGCCAAGCAAGAAGAGTCTGCAAGTGATGAAAAGATAAGCCTCTCTGAAGATAAATCTTCGCTAATGAGGGAAAAAGAAGATACTGCACGAAATGAGAATGGGATAGCAGGCAATGAACCTAAAATACTGATGACCGGAAGTAAAACCGCGTTATACGATGATGACGTTGGAAATGGAACAGCAATCACTTATTGGATTCCTGATTCCCAAGCCCAAATACTAGTACCCGTTACTATTGTTGTTACTCCTGATACTACTAAAAATTGGTTAACGGTTTTTACTGAATCAATGGAATTATTAAAGGAAGAAGAGTGGGGATTGACAGATTATTATCCTTTAAATGCGAAGTTTGAATTGGATAATAAAACCAATACTGTAATTGTAGACGTCCCTGTTGATCATCAGTATGGAGAAGGTTCAACTTCTGAAACAGGTTTCATAAATTTATTAGAGAAAAACATTGCTTCGAATAGTCAGGTAAACAAAATATTACTAACTACCAATGGTAATCCTGGAATTGAATTTGGTAATTTTGGCTTAATAGAAGAAATTGTGGTTAAACCTAAAGGAAAACATGCCTATTTCTTTCATACACCTGAAGGAATGACAACCACCTATCTCGTTCCTTCGACAAGTACTTATCAAGATATTGACACTGCTTTGGATGCAATGAAGACGGACCAGCCAAAGATTGGCTTAACAGCTTCATTAGTTCCATCCTTTCCGATAAAGGAAGTTAAAGTCCAAAATAATAAACTAATTATTAATTTTGATCAAGATACACCAATGGAGAATACTCAAGATGCAGTTTCCTCCTTTGAAGCAATATTATTAACTGCAAAGGAATTTGGATTCGAAACCATAACCATTTTAAATGCACCTATTAAGCTTTTAGGACCGTTTGATTTATCTAAAGATATAAAAGTTCCAATTGCAGCTAATTATCTTCAAAATCAATAAATGAGATGAAAAAAGATTGGCCAATAAGCGGTTAATCTTTTTTTATTTTTAGGGAGATTACACTTTTCAATTTTTAATGAATAAAAAACCATTTCTCTCCAAATTATAACAAGTATGCTTAACCGCTCTTCTGCAACTATTTGTTCTAAACATCTAATGGTAAACATATGGTGTGTGGAAGAGAGGACAAGATTAAGGAGGAAAAAAATCAAATGCGAGACTACATAAGGCGGCTTTTAATCGCCGCAATTATGGCGCTTTGTGTCGGTTTACTATTTTTAGGTGGAAAGCAGACCGAAGCGAGTATGCAGGATGGAAATGAAATAAGAGTTGGATGGATATGGCCCACAGATGGTGTCATATCTGATACATATGGGACAAGACATGGAACACATAAGGGTATTGATATTGCGGGGAATTTAAACGCACCAATCGTTGCAGTTGAGGATGGAGTTGTCGCTAAGTCTTATTTTTCAAATTCGTATGGTAATGTGATATTTATTAAACATCCCAACAACTATGTTACAGTATATGCTCACTTAAACAGTCGTCTTGTTCATGAGGGTCAACAGATTAAACAGGGGGACAGAATCGGGACAATGGGAAGAACCGGTGAATCAACTGGAGTTCATCTCCACTTTGAGAGTCATCAAGTGGAATGGACATTTGATAAGAAAAATGCCATTGATCCTGAAAACCTGCTTGGTCATACCGAGGTAGGTGTGGCAGTAAAAGGTGGAAGGTCAAGTAATACGGAAAGTTTGGCCGCAAGTACGAATATTAAAGGTGACCAAGCCCAATATATTGTACAAGCAGGCGACACACTGTCTTCCATTGCAAGGAAAAGCAACTTAACAGTTAAAAAACTTAAGGAAGTTAACCAACTAAAATCAGATCTTATCCGGCCATCGCAAGTTTTAGTGATACATAAATAATTTATTTTTACGCTAACCGTCATAATGGGTTAGCGTTTTTTCTTTTCAAAAAGAAAATTTATTAGTATAATTAAAAAGAAATTAAATATCGATCTATCTTCGGGGCAGGGTGAAATTCCCGATCGGCGGTATTAGAGTAAAACTCTTTAGCCCGCGAGCCTTTATGGCAGGATTTGGTGCGATTCCAAAGCCGACAGTATAGTCTGGATGGGAGAAGATGGAGGTTCTGCGACGTTCAAAAAATGCTGGTATTTCGAACGTTTATTAAGAGTGCCTTTGAAAACTCCCTCAAGATATATTTCTTGAGGTTTTTTATTTTTACTAGGTACCCTTATCAATGCTGAACCTCTCTTCCTAACTTGATGGGTCAAAAAGGAGAGAGGAAAATGAAGAAAAAAATGAGTGTCAAAGCAATTGTTTCAATTGGAATGCTGAGCAGTATCGCATATCTTTTAATGCTATTAAATTTCCCGCTACCGCCATTTCCAAATTTCTTATTTATTGATTTTAGCGATATCCCAGCATTAATCGCAGCTTTGATTTTTGGACCTGTTGCAGGAATATTAGTGGAGTTTTTTAAAAACGCACTCAATTATATTGCAACTGGAAGTGCAACGGGAGTTCCTGTTGGTCATATTGCTAATTTTCTAGCTGGAATTTTGTTTGTACTGCCTACTTATTATGTATACAACAAATTGAGAACTAGAAAAGGCATGACACTTGCACTAATTGTAGGAACGCTTATTATGGCGGTAATGATGAGCCTGTTAAATTACTTATTCATTTTACCTGCATACACCTCGCTATTGAAGTTCCCGGACATGCGGAATTTAGTAGTACCGGCAATCTTACCATTCAATATAATAAAAGGCATAATCATGTCTTCAATATTCATGCTGCTATTCATTAGAATGCAGTCGTGGATTAATAAATTAACAACTATAAAAAGTGCTTAAAAACAAGAAAGAAATCAGGAGCCTCCTGGTTTCTTTCTTGTTTATAGTTAAAGGAGAATAAAAAACCTCCGCCTGAGAATGGCGGAGGTAGCAGCTTAACAATATTTTAATGACAAAATATTATTCGAATTTCGTTGGGTTGCCGTCAAATGGTTCGTCAGCAACTTTAATTGAATCGGTTGGACAGCCTTCGAAAGCATCCATCATATCATCAACTAAAACATCAGGGATTTCAACAATACCCTCATTATCATCAAGAGTTACGAATGCAATACCCTCATCATCATAATCGTAAATGTCTGGTGCAGCTGCTCCACATGCACCGCATGCAATGCAAGTCTCTTTGTCAACAATCGTATACTTTGCCATGAAAAAAAAACCTCCCAATAAAATAACTTACTATCTTCCATATATAATGGAAACGCATTACTCATTCCTATTGTAAAACTCTATGAGTAACTTTTCAATAGAAAAATGCTATATAGGAATTTGGTTCCGCTAATCTTCCACATTTTTTAGCAACACGTCATTCAGTTTCATGATAGAATAGGGATAGAAAAATAGGTGATTTTGTCGATTATAAGCAAATAGTGGTGGAATGGAATGTGTAAAATGGAAAACATTTTGTTATATTGTTTAAAACAAATAAACGGTGAAAGAACAATTTATTCCATCTATCATCTTTTAAACGGAAAAAAATCATCACAAACACTTCAGGACGCACATTTGTTTTCACTCAAAAAGTTCTTTCGGATTCTTGATCCTTTAACACGTGAAACGTTTGATGAAATGATCAACAATATAGTAGAAAAAAAACTTGTGGAACCCTGTGGAGAACAAAGGTACAAACTTACTAATGCAGGGCATGATTACTTAACAAATGAATCACTGCCCAAGTATATAAATGGATGGAGATTTCACCCCTATACATTGTTAGTGTGGGAAAGACTGTCACTGTTAATTCAGGTAGTTTCTAACATAACATTCCAAGAATCTAAATACATCCCAATTCAAAAAAATACTGAGGTTCATAATTGGTTAAAAGTATTTTTAAAACGCACTTCCATACCAAAACAGAAGTTAGGGGAAGTTCTCTTTTTGGAACTAGTAGCTTGTCTTGAACAGGCCAGCGATATTAACCCTGCCGTACTGGTATATCGATTAACTGGTTATCAGCAAATTGGATTGACTTCCATGCAAACATCTAAAATGCTGAATATTGATTCAGTACAATACCATCTTGAATTCACTAATATTCTTCATTATTTGATTCAATTCGTTGAAAATGATCCTTCTCGTTTTAAGGTATTATCATCGTTGCTTGCTAACTTGCAGCAAGAGGATTCGTTAACTCTTTCTTCTCGTAAAACATGGATACTTTTAAATCAAGGATGTTCTTCGGAAGAAATTGCACGTATACGCAATTTAAAAATCAGCACGATTGAAGATCATCTTGTGGAATTTGCGTTAAATGTGGAGGGATTTTCCATTAATACCTATGTTGACGTAGATGTTCAACGGAAAATATTAGAAATTTCACGTCAACAAGAAACTAGACAGCTAAAAGTAATTAGGGATACTCTTAAAACAGCCTCCTATTTTCAAATTAGGCTCGTTCTCGCAAAGTATGGTGAAAGAAAATGGAATTAGAAAAAGTATTATTTAAACATTTTGGTTATCAGACATTTAAAACGGGGCAAAAGGAAGTAATTTCGTCTCTACTGGGAGGAAATCACACCATTGCAATGTTGCCAACAGGGACTGGTAAGTCATTATGTTACCAACTTACGGGTTATTGTCTTGCAGGGCATATATTAATCATATCACCTTTGTTATCTCTTATGCAGGACCAGGTTGAGCAATTAATGAAGTTTGGTGAGAAACGGGTAATTGCTTTAAATTCTTTTCTTGATTCAGAAAAAAGAGGTTATGTATTACGTAATTTAACAAAATACAAATATATTTTTATCTCACCAGAAATGTTACGTTTACCAGCTATTATGAAAAAGTTGCAAGGTCTTGACATATCGTTATTTGTAGTGGATGAGGCACATTGTATTTCTCAGTGGGGATTCGACTTTCGCCCAGAATACTCGAAGTTAGGAGAATTTCGACGTAAACTTGGGAATCCCCTAACCCTTGCGTTAACAGCGACTGCCACAAAAAAAGTTAGCGAGGATATTATCCAGTCTCTTGACTTAAAGGAATATAACAAGATTGTTTCGACAATTGACCGGCCCAATATTGCTTTTTATGTGGAAGAAGTACCTAACTACCATGATAAACAATCAAGGTTACTAGAATTAGTTCTTCAGTTACAAAAGCCGGGAATTGTCTATTTTTCGAGTAAAAAGGTTGCGGAACAGATGGCTTCTCTGTTAGCAGAGAAGGGAACTAGCAGAACAATGGCCTATCATGGAGGCTTAGATCAGGAACAAAGAATCTTAATCCAACAACAGTTTATTCATGGACAACTAGATGTTATCTGTGCTACAAGTGCATTTGGTATGGGGGTTAATAAGGAAAATATTCGATTTATCATTCACTACCATATGCCAATGCAAATCGAATCGTACCTGCAAGAGATCGGCAGGGCAGGTCGTGATGGCGAGGCCAGTATTGCAGTTTTACTATATTCACCTGGTGATGAACAACTTCCTTTACAGCTTGCAGAAGGAGAACTGCCGTCAGAGTTGCAAATTGACTGGCTGTTCTCACACTTTCCACAGGGAGAATGGCCAAATGATTATTTTCTAGACGAAAATCAATATTTAAGGGAGCAAGGAGGCTTTTCCGAGGTTCAATGGCGTATTATTCAGGACTTCATAAAAAATCCTCAAGGCATTCCTAATCTCGAGCACTTAAAGCTAAAAATAAAGGAATTTGTAAATGAAAGATTAAAAGTAAAGAAGGAAAGTATTCATTTCCAAAAAAAATGGATTAAGTCAAAGTCATGTAGAAGGGATTTAATCCTAGATTACTTTGAAGAAGATGCAGGAACAGTAGAAATAAGGAATTGCTGCGATGTTTGTGGTATTGGTTTAAATCAATACCATGCAAAGGACACTGTACAATCTCATCATCTAAATGAAGGAATGTGGAAAGATTATTTAGCTAAAATTCTTCTAAATAGTGGGTTGAGTGAATGAAAAATAAATATAATGAACTAATCCAAGGATTAACGGATAGAGAACTACTCTTCCATTTATATATGACCCAAATCATATTACTGGTTATCACTTTTATTTTAGGGATACTTTTGTATGATCATTTTTCCTTTATGCAGGCAATTGATATTTCGGATCTAAGAATCTTGTCTATTGGCGTTCCTGCTGGGGTAGCCATTGTTCTAGTTGATATACTTTTAATGAAAATGCTTCCGCCGCACTTTTATAATGACGGTGGTTTGAACGAAAGAATTTTTAAAAATAGAAGTGTCATTCACATAATTTGGATTGCGGCATTTGTAGCAATCAGTGAAGAATTACTATTTCGAGGTATTATACAAACAAAAGTTGGGCTTATTCTAGCTAGTCTCATATTTGCCATTATTCATTATCGTTACCTTTTTAATTGGTTTTTATTTTCTAATATAGTAATCCTTAGTTTTTTCATTGGATTCATTTATGAATGGACGAACAATTTAGCGATTACCATGGTTACTCATTTTATTATTGATTTTTTATTAGGGCTTTATATTAAATATAGACACTCCATTGATGTCGATGAACAGGAGCGACTACTTCATGAATAAAGAAGAACCTTTCAGAAACCAAGCAGAACGGCTTAAACAGCGAATTGAAAAAATTAATGAAGAAACAACGGAAGTTCGCGACCAATTACCTCCTAGAGAACAGATTCATAGGGAAAAACGAAAGAAAACGAAAATAAAAGTAAAGTATCCAATTATTCGTATATTGGTGTTATTTTTTATCCTCCTTCCCATCGTTATTTTTAGTGCTTATTCTTACCTTGAAGAGGGAAAGAGTAATAGACCAGAGAAAGTCTCTGGGGATTCTTCTGGTTACGAGGTCATTAATTTTGAAAAGTCTGAAACAGAAAGCACCGCGGAAACGAACGTTGAAGAAAAAACAGTGGTAGAGGATGAAGCGGCAATCGAGGTTCAACAGCCGATTATCCCTGATACTTCAGTTGAGAGCCCAGTTTCAACTGCCAAAGGCACTGACAAAAATAGTTCAACGAAAGATTCAAGTAATGTTATCTATCATACGGTTAAAAAGGGAGAAAATCTTTATAGGATATCTTTGAAGTATTATCATTCAAAAGCTGGAGAGGATATCATCCGAAAAGCGAATAACCTAAAAGGGAATGAAATCTATCTAGGCCAAGTCTTAGAAATCCCGTTAAATAAGTAGCCGGTCACATCCTGACCGGTTTTTTCATGCAAATTTTTCATAATTTATCGGACAAGTTCATATTTATGTTAAAGAGGTGGTTAAAGAATGGATAAACCAATAATTTTACTTGAACATACAGATGATGCGACAAAACAAATGTTAGAAAATGTCCGGAAAAGAAAGGATAAATTTGATACAGCGAAAAGATTGCATTATTTATCCATTTATTCAATGCTGCTATTTGCTTTCCTATTTTTTAGTTATTTCTATTTTATTATTGCTAAACAGTACTCTTATTCTTTCTTTGCTATGTTCTCAGCTTCTGTTAGTGACGCTATTAATATTGGTTTGTTGGCAATTACAGCAATTTTATATGGGGCGATGAATGTATTACGGCAGCAAAAGGACAAAAAAGAAAAAGAGTACCAAGAATTAAGGTGTGAAATTGTAAATCGGAGTAAGGATTTATGGAAAAAGGAAGAACATTGGAAAAATCGCCATATTGATTTCGAAATAATGAAAAAAACCTATGATATTAATCTTTATCATGAAAAAAAATAAGAAGCAGCAACGTCTGCTTCTTATTGTAATTAAAAGAACGTTTTCTTACCTTGTTCATCTTTTAATATTTCTACAGCCTCGCGGAACCGTTGAGAATGGATGATTTCACGTTCTCGAAGGAACCTTAGACCTTCGTTTAAATCCGGATCATCGCTTAGATTAATAATCCATTGATAAGTGGCCCGCGCTTTTTCTTCTGCTGCAATATCTTCATAAAGGTCCGCAATTGGATCACCTTTAGCTTGTATATATGCAGCAGTCCATGGTACCCCAGATGAATTTTGATAATAAAGAGCATTATCATGAATGGCATAGTGGTCACCTAAGCCTGCTGCTTTCATCATTTCAGGAGTGGCGTCCTTCGTGAGTTTATATATCATTGTGGCAATCATTTCCAGATGTGCGAATTCCTCTGTACCAATATCCGTTAATAATCCAATGACTTTATCTGGGATGGAATATCGTTGATTTAAATACCGTAATGCTGCTGACAGTTCACCATCTGCACCACCATATTGCTCCACTAAATATCTAGCTAGTGTTGGATTACAAGTGCTTACACGGACCGGATATTGAAGCTTCTTTTCATATATCCACATCTATACATTTCCCTCCCACAGTTTTATTAAAGTAGTAGTTCTAAACCTGCCAAGGCCAAGGTGGCTCGTTCCAGTTCCATGGATGTCCGGAGTAACTGTTCCCAAATTGCTGAAGTGGACCAAATTGACTTTCAAATGCCTTTTTTATTGTTTTTCTTTCTTTTGCATAATGGTTGAATTGCTTAATGGCTTCAAGATCATCAGGATGTGTGTCTAAATACAGAGTTAATTCCACTAATACAAAGTCAACCGCTTGAAGTTGTTCCATTAATTGGTAGTATTCTGCTGGAATTTGTTTCATCTACCTATTCCCCCTTTAGCTTTTTCAAAAGGGTTGTAGTATGGATCGTAAAATGGTTTCCATAGAGTTCCGGCTCTTAGTGCTTCGAGTGGTGTGAATTGTGGAAGGTTTGGCGGCTGGAATCCAATATATAGATTCGGTGGAGTTGAATACGTTTTTTCTGGGATCGGTTTACAGGGGTCAAACGGACCAGCAATCGGACAATATGTTTTATATAGAGTAAACATTGTCTCCCTCCCTTAGTAAATATCATTAATAAATATGATATTAATCATGATTCATGACATAAATATTGAAAAAAAAGGATAATTCAAAGTTTTGTTGAAGTATAATATGAAGGTAGGATATTTCATAGAGGTGATGGAAAGTGTTTGTAAAAAATATGATGATCCCAGGGCATGCCTGTGTGACGGTTCAGGAAAATACGACATTGGCGGTTGCATTAGAACAGTTGGAAACGCATCAAATTGATGGATTGCCAGTTTTACAAGGAGAAAAATATGTAGGTGTTGTTACACGTTATAATATTTATGCAAACTACTTTTCTTCGGGAAAACAGAAGGATGAATATTTAAGTGGCATCACTGTTAAGGAGATTGCTACACATCAAGAGAAGTACTTATTAGGTGAAGAAGTTTTTGAAAAAACACTTCTTGATTTAAAAGACTTTCCGTTGTTAGCTGTAGTTGATCCAAATCGTAAATTTCTTGGAGTTGTTACACGTTCTGATGTACTTTCCACCTTTCAAAGTGCTTTTGGAGTAAATCGCCCAGGAGTTAGAATTGCCTTTACATCTGTAGAAACAGAGGGGCGTATTGCACGGCTATCTGAAATTGCACATCACTTCCATGAACATATAATTTCACTTGTGACGTTTGATGAGACCGATAAATTGGTTCGGAGAATGGTAATGAAGGTTGAAAAGAAAGATAATATTGACAGGTTTACAAAGAAACTTGAAGAGCAAGGTTTCCGCATCTTAAGTATTCAGGAAGACTAGACCTTCAAAGTGGATAGAATTGAAATCCTTCTCATACATTGTATGGGAGGGATTTTTGTGCTGAGGATAATTTGGCGGCTATTATTAATTCTGTTGTGTGTTTATTTATTTATTGAATGGTTTCCAATTACTTTCCCGATTGTTTTTGAGGATATTTTGGTAGGACCGATTATTTATCCATTGGAATTTTTTGCTGCCTCAATTGCTTTTTTCTTTGGATTAGTCATGCTTGTACAATTATTACATGAGGTTCTTCATTTTATGAATAAGATAGTAATGAAAAGACGGAGGAAACGTTAGCCTTGTTTGGTTTTAGCATCTTTTATGGTATGATTTTGAGTAGACATTAAGAATGGAAAAGGGGAAATTATGGGTTATATTATTGTTTTGCTTCTGATTCTGGGAGCGGGTCTGATTTTGTATATGGTAAAAGAAGCCTTTGGAAATCATTTGATCGAAAATGTAATGTCTTTTGAGGATTTTCCCAAGTCGTTCGGAAGTGTATCAATTTTTTTCATCTCTGATATTCACAAGCGTCTTATTTCCGATGATATTATTACTGCTGCTATGGGAAAAGCCGATATCGTTGTAATTGGCGGGGATTTAACTGAAAAGAATGTTCCGTTTGAAAGGGTCAAGAAAAACCTTGAGAAGTTAAAAAAGTTAGGTCCCGTTTATTTTGTTTGGGGAAATAATGATTATGAGACCGACTACCGTAAATTAGATGCTATTCTATTGGATTCAGGAGTAAAAGTATTAGATAATACAGCTGCAACTTTTGAATCTGTGGACGGAGAAAAATTATCCTTGCTTGGTGTGGATGACTTAAATCAAGAGCGAGACAGACTGGACTTGGCATTATTAGATGCGGAAGATAAAAGTTTTAAGATACTAGCAAGTCATTATCCAGATATCACAAACAAAATATTTCCAGAACATAATATAAGACTAGTATTAAGTGGTCATACCCATGGAGGACAAATACATATTTTGGGTTATAGTCCATATGAGCAAGGAAAAGTTGAAAAATTAGTAAACACTACTTTATTAATTAGCAATGGTTATGGAACAACAGGAGTTCCATTAAGATTAGGGGCACCGGCACAGTGCCATTTAATAACGCTGAAAAATGGTTAGAATAAATCTTTTCAAGAATGGTTTGGTGAAATATCGGAGGAATTTTAGATGGCCGATCAAGAAGGTAAGTACAATATTAAAGCTGCTGCATTAATACTAGGGATTCAGCCAGGGACACTAAGAGCATGGGAAAGACGATATCATATGATTGCACCTGTTCGTAATGATGCAGGACATCGTTTATATACAGAAGAGCATATAAAGATATTAAAGTGGTTAATAAAGAAGGTAAATCAGGGTTTTACCATAAGTCAGGCTATTTCCTTAATGAGTAATAACCAAGTACAAATGGACTCAGAAGCTTTAAACCTCAAACAAGGTAATTCATTAAATGGGTTAATGGACACTCTTTATGACGCCTTAATCCACTTTGAGCATGAAAGGATAAACGAAGTACTTAATACAATGTTCAGTACCTTTACAATGGAAAAAGTGGTTATTGATATTTTTAGCCAGGTCCTTATGAAAATTGAGGATTCTTTTATTTGTGGAAAAATAACCAATTCTCAAAGGAATTATTCTTTATCATTAATAAAAGCACGAATCACAACGATTATTCATAGCTTTCCATTCAATGTACATTATAACAAAGCGGTATTTCTTACATTCTCGGAAAAAAGTGATGACTTTGGTCAGCTTTTATTCCACTTTTATCTAAGAAAACGCGGGGTTGAGGTTATAAATATAGGTGCTTATTATTCTCAAGAGGATCTAAACTTAACATTGGATATCATTCATCCTGATTTAATTATCATCTCATTAGGGGAGCAGAAAGACTTAAATAAGGCACTTTCACTTATTGAAATGCTGACCTTAAATCATCAAGACCTCACCATTGGTCTTACCTCTGTATCAATTACTACAATGAAACCCACAGAAAGGGAATATTTCTCACCATATATTATTGGAGAAACAATTAATGAATGGGAAATGTGGCTAATGGAACGGATGGTATTTTAGACAAAGCACCAACCAACGCCATTGACATACACTAGGGATAAGAGTTATGTCACGGCAGGGGGCAAAAGAGCATGCGCTTAGAACGCTTAACAGTCAATAAGATTAAAATTTTTTTAACCTCTGATGATTTGATGGAAAGGGGACTTTCCAAGGACGATATTTGGAAAGATTCAATAAAATGGCATCAACTTTTCCGCGATATGCTGGAGGAAGCAAGTGAGGAATTTGATGTAGAAATTCAGGGTTCTGTAGCAGTTGAAATTTTCTCCTTGCAGGCACAAGGAATGATTATGATAATAACGGTTGACGAAAATATGGAAGAAGAAGAAGAAGAAATATTATTTGATGGCTATGTAGAAATGCAAGTCAGGGTTGAAGGCTGTGAAAATCTGCTTTATCAATTCGAAACAATAGAAGATATTATCGGTCTTTCTCACATGCTGTCTTCACTGCATGTTAATGGTGGCAGTTTATTTTCCTATAACAATCAATATTACCTACTTATGAATAATATAGATTCATCCATAATAGAAAAAATTGCTGCATTTTTATCTGAGTACGGAAATCCTTCCATTCTTAGTTCGCATGTACTTGCTGAATACGGTAATCAAATTATTAAGGATAATGCGGTGGAAACAATTATAAAATACTTTAAGTAGATTTAATATTTCGAGGAATTTTAAGAAGGAGTCCACCGCTCCTTTTTTGTTTTTTCTTTTGAATTTTCCCTTTTCTTAAAGCAATGTTAGCGTTTACAAAATTAACTCAAAAATAGTGAAAAGTGTATTTTTCATCTTGCATAAATCTATTAGTCGTGTATACTTGTGTCTGAAAGCGACAACATTTGTTAAAGTGATTTCCTAGGAGGTTTACAGATGGTAGCCGAAAAAAGTAATGAAAAAACTAATCAAGAGGAACAAAATAATGTGTTAACTTCAACACAAACAGTTATACATAAAGCTCTTGAAAAGTTAGGTTATCCTGAAGAAGTATATGAGCTCTTAAAAGAGCCGTTACGTATGATGACAGTGAAAATCCCAATAAGAATGGATGACGGATCAATAAAAATATTTACCGGTTATCGTGCACAGCATAACGATGCAGTCGGCCCAACTAAGGGTGGAATTCGTTTTCATCCCAATGTTTCGGAGACGGAGGTAAAGGCACTATCGATCTGGATGAGTTTGAAGTGTGGAATTGTTGATCTTCCATATGGCGGTGGAAAAGGTGGAATTATTTGTGATCCACGTGATATGTCATTTAGAGAGTTAGAAAGATTAAGTCGTGGATATGTACGAGCCATAAGTCAAATTGTTGGCCCTACAAAAGATATTCCGGCACCAGATGTTTTTACAAATTCTCAAATTATGGCATGGATGATGGATGAATATAGTCGTATTGATGAATTTAACTCTCCTGGTTTTATTACCGGTAAGCCTCTTGTTCTTGGTGGCTCACACGGTCGAGAATCTGCTACTGCTAAAGGTGTAACCATTTGTATACGTGAAGCAGCTAAAAAGAAAGGAATTCAAATCGAGGGTGCCAGGGTTGTTGTACAAGGTTTTGGCAATGCAGGCAGCTATTTATCTAAGTTCATGCATGATGCTGGGGCTAAGGTAGTTGGTATTTCTGATGCCTACGGTGCTTTATATGATCCAGAGGGACTTGATATTGATTATCTTTTAGATCGTCGTGATAGCTTTGGAACGGTAACGAAATTATTTAATAATACGATATCAAACAAGGAACTCCTAGAACTAGATTGTGACATTCTTGTTCCTGCAGCCATAGAAAATCAGATTACTGCTGAAAATGCTCATAATATACGTGCAAGCATAGTGGTTGAAGCTGCAAACGGACCAACTACACTTGAAGCAACGGAAGTTTTAACAGAGCGTGGGATTTTATTAGTACCAGACGTACTCGCTTCTGCTGGTGGAGTAACTGTTTCCTACTTTGAATGGGTTCAAAATAATCAAGGTTATTACTGGTCTGAAGAGGAAGTAGAAGAAAAACTCGAAAAAGTAATGGTAAAATCATTTAACAATATATTTGATACAGCACAAACCCGTCGTGTAGACATGCGCTTAGCAGCCTATATGGTTGGCGTTAGAAAAATGGCTGAGGCTAGCCGATTCAGAGGTTGGATTTAAAGCTTAATGATTGAAACATACGAACAAAACTCCTATCATATGACGGTAGGAGTTTTTTGTGGAATAATAAATTGAGGTGATCAATTTTGCAACTAGAAGATATTATTATTGTCGGAGGTGGACCATGTGGTTTAGCAGCTGCTATTGCCTTTAAAGAAATTGGGCATAATCCGCTCATTATTGAAAAAGGGAATGTAGTGAATGCTATCTATCATTACCCCACTCACCAAACATTTTTTAGTACAAGTGAAAAGCTGGAAATCGGAGATGTTCCATTTATTACAGAAAGCTATAAACCTAAACGAAACCAAGCGCTCGTATATTATCGTGATGTTGTTAAGCGTAAACAACTTCGTGTTAATTCATTTGAAAAAGTAGTAAAGGTTGTTAAAGTAGAAACAGGTTTCCAAGTAATTACCAATAAACAGACATATCAAGCTAAATTTGTTGTGATTGCTACTGGCTACTATGACCACCCAAATTTCATGCATGTTCCCGGGGAAGATTTACCGAAAGTGTCCCATTATTTTAAAGAAGCTCACCCCTATTTCGATAAGGACGTATGTGTGATAGGCGGTAAGAACTCCAGCGTCGATGCCGCTCTTGAACTGGTTAAAGCGGGTGCCAGGGTAAGTGTGCTATACCGTGGACAAGAGTATTCCTCAAGCATTAAGCCGTGGATTCTCCCAGAATTTGAGGCTTTAGTACGAAACGGCATTATAATGATGGAATTTAATTCGCATATCATAGAGATTACGAAAGACCAAGTAAGATATAAAAAGGATGGAGAAGAAAAGACTATATTTAATGATTTCGTTTTTGCGATGACCGGTTATCGACCTGATCACTCTTTTTTAAAAGATATGGGGATAAAAATTGACGAGGAAACTGGAAGACCACTTTTTAATCCTGATACAATGGAAACGAATATAAAAGGTATTTATATCGCAGGAGTCATTGCTGCAGGTAATAATGCCAACGAAATATTTATTGAAAATGGAAGGTTTCATGGAAATCTGATTGCACAATCAATCAAAAAAAACTTAAAAAGGTAAACAAAGGGTGATAAGAATCTATGAAAAAGGTTGTATTGTTAACTACGGGTGGGACGATTGCTAGTAAACCCAATAGGGATTCAGGGAAATTAGCTTCTGGAGAACTAACAGGTGAAGAACTAGCGGCCATGTGTAACCTGCCGAAGGATATTGAAGTTGTGGTTGAATCCGTATTTCAAAAGGCAAGTATACATATTACATTTGAAGATTTAGTGGAATTAAAGAATAAAATTATCGAATATTATAAGGACGAAAAGGTTTCTGGAGTAGTGGTAACTCATGGAACAGACACCCTTGAAGAAACAGCATACTTTCTTGATTTAACGATTTTGGATCCACGTCCAGTGGTCATTACAGGATCACAGCGTTCTCCAGAAGACTTAGGAAGCGATGTTTACATAAATTTAAGACATGCTATATATTCGGCCTGTTCAGAGGATTTACAGAATGCAGGTGCTGTTGTCGTGTTCAATGAACGAATATTTGCTGCCCGCTATGTAAAAAAAGAACATGCCTCCAATATTCAGGGGTTTAATGTATTTGGGTTCGGCTATCTAGGAATAATCGATAATGATGTGGTGCATATCTTCCAAAAGCCAATAAAGCGTGAATATTTTGCTATACAGTGTCCTATACCCCAAGTCGAAATTGTAAAATGTTATATTGGTGGTGACGGCAAATTTATTAAGGCAGCGAGAGAATCCGGAGTTAAGGGTATTATCCTTGAGGGTGTTGGCCGTGGGCAAGTAGCTCCACTAATGATGGAGGAGATAGAAAAGTCACTTTCAGAAGGAATTGTTTTGGTGATTACAACAAGTGCTGAAGAAGGTTCGGTGTATACCACTTATGATTATAAAGGTAGTGCGTATGACCTATATAAAAAAGGGGTAATCCTCGGAAGTGACAATGACTCCAAAAAGGCAAGAATTAAATTAGCTGTTGCGCTGGCTAGCGGGCTCGAGAAAATAAATTTTTAATTAGTAAATCTTAAATGGATATAATCTTTCATTTAATTAATGACAATATCGTGTTAGGATTAAGTATACGAATTATTTGAAATGAGGATTATCCATGCTGGGAATATTATCAGCCGGCATCGCCCCTGGACTGGCCTTGCTGAGCTATTTTTATTTAAAAGATGAATATGAGACAGAGCCAATATCTGTAGTGATGAAGACATTCATGTACGGTGCTCTTTTGGTGTTTCCAATCATGTTTATTCAGCATGTGTTCCATACGGAGAACGTTATTAAATCTGGATTTATTGAAGCCTTTCTATCCTCGAGCCTGCTCGAAGAGTTTTTTAAATGGTTTATCCTATTCTATGCGATTTACCAACATGTTGAGTTAGATGAACCATTTGATGGTATTGTATATGGCGTGGCTGTTTCCCTTGGTTTTGCCACTGTAGAAAACATATTTTATTTAATTGCGAATGGGATCGAACATGCAATGGCAAGGGCATTGCTTCCTGTCTCTAGTCATGCCCTGTTCGGGGTGATTATGGGATTTTACATGGGAAAAGCAAAGTTCACAGAAGGAAAAAAAGCAAAGTGGATATTAGCTTCTTTACTTTTGCCTTTCATCCTTCATGGATCTTATGATTATATTTTAATTTCACAAGAAAACTGGATTTATATTATTTTACCTTTTATGATCTTTCTTTGGTGGTTAGGCCTAAGGAAGGTTAAAATGGCGAAAATCTTAACGACAAATCATAAGAAAAAACAATATTCAACTCAAAATTCCTTTCATTCTTAAATGAAGGGAATTTTTTTTTGAATAAATATGGCATTAAAACAAAAAATAGGCTTACATCTAAAAAGATTTACAACTGGGGGTTACTTTACCATGAAGAAGAAGATAGTTAAATTTACTGTTCCAATCTTTATCTCCCTTTGTATCATCCCATTTACATTCCTGGAGGACAACCGGGCATTTGCATTCTCTAATCAGATTATTCAACAAGGCGCAGTTGGAGATGATGTCATTGAACTTCAATCTAGGCTTCAGTATTTGGGATTTTACAATCGGAAAATTGATGGAGTGTTTGGATGGAGCACCTATTGGGCACTAAGAAATTTTCAATATGAGTTTGGACTACCCATTGATGGCCTTGCTGGTACGGATACAAAAGCAAAATTAGCTAAAGCAAGTAAGTATGATAAAAAATTTGTAACCGAACAAATCAATAAAGGGAATAAATTTACTCATTACGGCGGAGTTGAACAGAAAAAGCAGGTTGCACCTAAACCAAATGCAAAGACTCAAACACCTGCTAAGGCTCCGGCTAAAACGCCAGCGAAAGAACCTGCCAAAGCACCAGCTAAGACAGCTAATCCAAAACCGGCTGCACCCAAAGCAGCCCCTAAAGCGGCACCAAAAAAACCAACTGCTGCGAATACACCAGGCGGTTTCTCAAGTAACGATATCCAATTGATGGCAAATGCAGTCTATGGGGAAGCACGGGGAGAACCTTATACAGGACAAGTTGCAGTAGCTGCCGTTATCTTGAACCGTGTTAATAGTGTATCCTTTCCAAATACTGTTTCTGGAGTTATTTTCGAACCAGGTGCCTTTACTGCCGTCGCAGATGGACAAATTTGGCTGACTCCAAATGAACAAGCTAAAAAAGCAGTACTGGACGCAATCAATGGCATTGACCCTACCGGGGAAGCCCTATATTATTTTAATCCCGCAACTGCAACGAGCAAGTGGATTTGGTCCAGACCACAAATTAAAAGAATCGGAAAACATATTTTTTGCGAATAGAGGGGTGAAAAGGATGATCAGAGGAATAATCATAGGTGTTTTAGCGGTGGGTGTTGCAGGTACTGCCTACTGGGGTTATCAAGAACATCGAGAGAAAAATGCAATTCTGTTAAATGCTGAAAACAATTATCAACGTGCTTTTCATGATCTAACTTATCAAATGGATATGCTTCACGATAAAATTGGGTCAACTCTTGCGATGAACTCAAGGCATTCCCTATCACCTTCGTTGGTGGAGGTTTGGAGATTAACATCGGAAGCACATAGTGATGTGGGCCAACTTCCTCTAACATTGCTTCCATTTAATAAAACGGAAGAGTTCTTGGCTCAAATTGGAAAGTTTAGTTATCAAACTGCGGTGAGAGATTTAGATAAAGAACCTTTATCAGAAGAGGAGTATGAAACGTTAAAGGTTTTATACAAACAATCTGGTGATATTCAGAATGAACTTCGTAATGTACAGCACATGGTATTAGAAAATAATCTACGTTGGATGGATGTTGAACTTGCGTTGGCATCAGGAAAGGAAACTACAGACAATACGATTATTGATGGATTTAAAACAGTTGAAAAAACTGTATCAGGCTATGACGAAAGCGATTTCGGCCCGAGTTTTACCAATATGCAAAACAAGGACGAAAATTTCAATAAAATAAAAGGAAAAACCATTTCTGAAAAAGAAGCCGCTAGTATTGCGAAAAAATATATGAAATTTGATGGCAATGCTGAAGTAAAAGTAACAGAGAATGGTAAAGGTTCGGATTATGGTTTTTATAGTGTATCAATACGAAACAAAAAAACTGGCCAAGAGGGCAGTATAGATATCACAAAAAAAGCAGGATATCCTATATGGTTTATTAATCACAGAGAAGTAGCCAAACAGAAAATTAGCTTAAATGATGCAAATCTTAAAGCTGCGGCTTTTCTAAAGGAAAATGGCTATAAAAATCTAGAGTTGTTTGAGAGTATGCAATATGACAACACAGGTGTCTTTAATTTCGTCACCAGTGAAAATAATATTAGGATTTATCCTGAGGCTATCAAGGTTGAAGTGGCACTAGATAATGGCAATATAATAGGTTTCTCGGCAGAGGAATATTTAAAATCATTAAATGATACAAGAAAAATTGAGAAACCAGTGCTAACTAGTGAACAAGCTAGGGCAAAGGTAAATCCTAGATTTAAAGTCATGGAAGAGAGACAAGCGGTTATTGTTAATGATTTAAACAAGGAAGTCTTGTGTTATGAATTCCTAGGTACTATTGAAGATGACACGTATCGAATTTTTATCAATGCTATAGACGGTGTTGAAGAGGAAGTTGAGAAGTTAAAGAATGCAGAGGAAGTTTACGACGAGGTTGTTTAGAGACTTGGAATAAAATCATACCATCACTCCAATAATAGTAGTAATTGGTAGTTTGGAGTGATGGTATGAAAGTGGTTGAAAGAGTATTAATAAAGGTAGTTATAATCCAATTTATCTTTCTTTTTTTAGCGCAATTTTTTTTACATCAGTTAGATATTTTTCCACAACTAGATCAGTTAACAAAATATGAGGGAGTAAATGAAAGTACATTTACTGAAATTTTACAAACCTTCAACGGTGATTAAAAAAGCAGGAATCCTGCTTTTTTTTTATTGTCAAAGTGGGAAAAGTAAATAAGAAATTCAAATATAAAAGTGCTAAAAAAAAGAAGCATTGACCTTTCTTATGGTAAAATAAATATATGGGCGTACAAGACGATCATGAATGACTTAGGAGGATTTATGAATAAAAAAATATCAATTGCCATCGACGGCCCTGCCGCTGCAGGCAAGAGTACAGTAGCAAAAGTTGTCGCTGAAAAGTTATCCTACATATATATCGATACAGGAGCAATGTATCGTGCCTTGACTTATAAAGCAATAGTTAACAACATTAATCTAGAAGATGAGAACTTTTTATTAGACACTTTACTAGCAACCAAACTAGAACTTTATCCTTCACCAAACGGACAATTGGTTTTTCTTGATAATCAAGAAGTGACAGAAGCAATTCGATCATCTGAAGTAACGAATTCTGTTTCGATTGTAGCCAAACACCAAAAGGTTCGGCAAGAAATGGTGAGAATGCAGCAATCCTTTGCTATAAACGGCGGAGTTGTAATGGATGGAAGAGATATAGGAACGCATGTACTTCCAAATGCGGAAGTAAAAGTCTTCTTACTTGCAAGCGTGGAAGAGAGAGCAGTTAGACGCCATACGGAGAATCTTCAAAAAGGTTACCCTTCTAATTTAGAACAATTAATGGAAGAAATTGCCCGACGTGATAAAATAGATTCGGAACGAGAATTTGCACCATTAAAGAAGGCAGAAGACGCAATTGAGATCGACACGACATCCTTGACTATCCCTGAAGTTGTTGAAAAAATAATGGCTCTTGTGCATGAAAGGGTTGGATAAGTGTGACGTTTTATTCGTTTGCTAGATCTGTTGTTGCTGGAGTAATTAAACCGTGGTACAGAATTGAAGTTATTGGATTAGAGAATTTTCCTAAAGATGGAGGAGTGCTTCTTTGCACGAATCATATTCATAATTTTGATCCTTTGGTGGTGGGTATTACAGCACCTAGACCTGTTCATTTTATGGCCAAGGAAGAAATATTCAAAGTTCCTGTTTTGGGAAATGTCGTTAGAA